>CAVSFU010000010.1:0-41833 GCA_963727365.1 Paraconexibacteraceae bacterium
TTGCGATCTTGTTCAGCCAGTTCGCCTTCAGGCTCGCCGGGCACAGCACGACCGCGGGATACGCGTCGGCGGCCTCGAGCGTCGCGAGCAGTTCGACGGTCTTGCCGAGGCCCTGCTCGTCGGCGAGCAGCGCGCGGCGCCAGCGCAGCATCTGACGGACCGCGTCCCACTGAAAGGGCATGAGGTCCAGCGACGTCGTGTCGAGCTGCGGCGGCCTGGCGCTCGCCGAGCCGTTGCGCGTCGACGCGCAGCTGCGCGAGCTGCGTGCCCTCGACGAGCAGCGACTGCAGCCGCGCGAGCGCGCGCGGCGTCACCGGCACGTCATGCTCGACGAGAAACGCGTGCAGACCGAGCGCCTTCTCCGGGTGCGCCGGGACCGCCCACGTTTTCGATGCGCTCTTCCACGATGCTCCGAACCCGCGGACCGTGTCGCCGGCGTGCGGGTCGCGCGGCATCTCGTCCTAGATCAAAACGCGTGCGTTTGAGATCCAGACACCACGCGCCCAACCGCTCTCCGTGCTCGAGCACGCGGATCTCGCCCGTATCGGGCACCTCCAGCGCACCCTGCGGCGCCGCGACCGTGTCGTGGACCCCTTCGGCCTCGAGCAGCGCGCGCAGCCGGCGTATCGCCCTCGGCGGCGCCGCGCTCGACGATCCACGTCCCGGGCCGCGGCGCGCGCGCGTCATAGCGCGCACCGACCGCCGTGAGCTGCTCGGCGACGAGCGGCCAGTCCGCCGGCCGCAGCAGCGGCGCGACCCAGAGCGCCAGCCGCTCGTCGTCGGCGTCGAGGACCTCCAGGCGCGGCCACGGCGCATGGGCGCCGCCGCGCAGCAGTCGCGCGCCGAGCTTCGCCGCGTCGGGCGTCACGTGGAAGCCTCGTCCCTTGAGGAGCGCGCGGAGCCGGTGTGCGACGTCGCGGCTGGCAGGCAGCAGCCATGCGCGGCGATGTTGGTCGTAGTGGCGCTCGGGCCAGCCTCGAAGCGCGCTGCTGAGCACGGCGTCGTAGGTGAACGACAGCACGAACGCGCCGCGGTGCACGACAAGCTGCGCACAGCCGTCTCCCGCGCGATCGTCTGCGGGGCCGTCGGGACCTGCACACCCGCCGCGCCGAGACCTGCAGAGCTCGGCGTCACCGCGCAGCCGGTCGGTCAGGAACGCGAGGACACCGGGGCTGACAGCCCGCGCGGGCACCCCGGCCGCACGCTCAAGCAGCGCGACCTCGCGCGTGCGCAACGTCGCGCGCCAGGCCGTGCCGAAGTCGCCCGCAGCGACGCTCGAGCACAGCGCGTGAGGAGACCGGAGTGGGGGAGAGTGACCTGCCATGACTCGGGGCGAACAGTCACAAGGTTTGCCGCTTCGACGGACGTTGCTGGTGGTGTGCGTGTGCTGCCGAACCGTGACGCGCACACACGCTGCGCCCGCGAGCGCAGCGGGGGCACGTCGGTGCCAATCGTCGCGTGCGGTGTCGCGCAGCACGCCCGTCGAACTCGTCGACCAGCTCGTTCGCCGGCCGACAGCAGGCCGGGGCGATCGCGGTCGTCGGCGGCTACTCACCGACGGTGAACTCGTCGGCCAGCCAGACGCCTCCGCGGGCCCGCACGAAGGCCGCCTCGAGCGGGTACGGCGTGGGCTGGGTCGTGTCGGTGATCTGCGCGACGACGCTGTAGCCCTCACGGGTCTTGGTGCCGCGGATCTTGCCGACCGTCGCGGTGTCACCGCGCAGCGCGGGGTTCGCGCCAGCCCGCCGAAGCTGGCGGGCGACCTCCGGCGTCGCACTGCGGATCTGCCCGCCGTGCCCGTACAGCAGCCGCACGTAGGAGACGAAGAACGCTCGCGCGGCTCGCTCGAGCGCGGGCGGCACGCCGGTGGAGACGGGGTTGCCGATCGCGTCGGCGATCGCGTTGGGGTCCGTCGGCGGCGTCGACGTCGTCGTGGTCGTCGTGCGGGAGGACGGCTGCCTGAGGTCCTGCGGGCCGCGCGAGATCAACAGCACGACGCCGACGGCCAGGACCGCGAGGATCATGAGGCGACGTCTCACTTGGAGTGTCCCTTCGGTTTCGTGGAGACCCCGCCGAGGCCGAGCTCGTTCATCGGAGGAAGTTGCCCGGGAACGGGAAATACCTCAACCCAGTTCGGCGGCGGGCCGAGCACCCGCGGGTACGCGCCGAACGTGTCGGACTCCCAGGACACGTGGATGTGAGCGGGGCATTGGCCCTGGCAGGTCCGTGGGCTGCCGTGACCGTGGTAGCCGTCATAGAAGATGCCGATGATCGCGGGGACGAACTTGCAGACCGGTTTTCGGCCGTTACGTCCGCAAGCCCCGGGCGTCCAGCCGAGATCGGCCGCGAGCTTGCCGGCGCTGTCATCCCACACCGGCTGGCTGTTGCCGAGCGCCGGCACCATGTCCATCGCAGTGCCGTCACCGTGCGTCTTGTGGCCGGCCTCGCGGCCGGCGGTGACTCGCAGGTGGTAGGTGCGCAACACGTACACGGCGTCCGGCCAGATGCGCTCGTCGACCTGCTGGCTGCCGTAGCCGGCAGCGATGACGTCGGCGGGGAGCGTCTTGAATCGCCGCGGTGACGTGAGCCGCACCGATTCCTTGAGCTCGGCGGCGCCGGACGCGCTGATCGCGCCGCCGGCGTCGCCGCAGTCCTCCGACGTCGCGCCGGGCACCGAGCCGGGTGACAGCGCCGTGAAGCACGCTTCGGCAGCCGCGGCGATCCTGATGGCGCGGGCCTTGTAGCCCGCGGCCGTGTAGTGCACGCCGTCGTCGCCGACACCGGGGTCGCGGCTGGTGTCGAGGACCGTGAGGTTCGGGGATGCTTCGCGCTCGGCGTCGAGGATGTCGTTGAACGCCTGGTAGCTGACGCCATCGACGGGTGGGCGCCGGATCGACATCCAGATCACGCAGCGGTTCGGCCCGGCGATCTCGAGCACGCGCTTGACCTGCCGGCGGAAGCGGCGCGTCGAGCGCGGGTCGTCGTTGGTGCCCAGCGACACCACGAGCACCGACGGGATGTCCGCGTCGCTGCGAGCTTCGAGGCGCGCGAGGCCCTCGGCGGTCTTGCGGGTGCAGCAGCGCGTGTCGCTGTCGAGCTTCCACAGCGCCGACAGCGCGCTCGTCAGCGGCGCCTGGATGCCTTCGCCGAGGGAGTCGCCGAGGTTCAGCAGCGTGCGCTCCGGAGCGCTGTCGGCCGGTGCGGCGTCCGCGGCGGCCTGCTGGTCGGAGCTGTCGACGTTCGGTGTGCCGGGCCCGCGGAACCCGTAGGCGACCGCGCGGCTCATGACCTCGTTGGCGTAGTCGACGAGCGCGTCCGCGCACGCCCCGTAGTACCCGCACGCCGCGGCGCGGTACGCGGCATAGCTCCCGCCGCGGCCGGGGGCGCCCTTGCCCTTCTTCAGGCCGTTGATCGCGGTCGCCACCGCGTCCTCCGGGTCGGTCGGGCTGATCTCGCCGTCGCCGTCACCGTCGAGCTTGTAGCTGCCGAAGAAGTCGCCGCAAGCGCCGCCCACGCCGAGCTGCATCGGCCCGATGCAGCCCGAGCCGTTGACCTCGCTGACACCGGCGCAACGGCCGAAGTCGCATTCCTGCGCGGCGATGCTCGCGACGAAATGCCAGTCGATGTCGAGCTTGTTGGACAGGCTGACGAGCGTGTTCAGCGTCACCGTCGTCGGGGTCGTCTTCTTCGTCGGGATGTCCTCCTTCGCCTTCGGCCGTGACAGGCCCGACGTCGACGGGCCCGAGCTCGGTGGAGCACGTGCCGGCGCTGACAAGCACGCTGATGACAGCGAGAACGACGACGAACGCCGCGACCAGGCCGGCGAACGCGACGCCGCCGATGACGGCGACGGTCGCGTTGCCGCGCTCGCTGCGCAGACGCCCATGCGGCTAGCCGAGCTGCGCGGCGACCACGCGCCACTGCTCGTGGTCCTTGCGCAGCGTGAAGCGAAACGGAAAGCGCGCCCCGAGACGCGTGATCGTCGCTGTCGCGACGATCGTGTCGGCTCGATCGCCCGCGCGCAGCAGATGTCGGCCAGCCGCGCGGGATGCTGCCGGACGGCGGGGGTCCCGCGGCCTCGAGGCAGCGCGGCGATGAGCTCTCGCACCTGCGCGGACGCGAAGCGGATCTCGGCGGGCGGGCGCTCGCCGCGTTGGAACGCCAGGAAGTCGCGGGCGAAAGCACGGGCCGCTCGCCGAGCGGCATCGCGATCTTGTGCTGACAGCGCCGGCGGGCCCTGCGGGAGATCTCGCGGCAATGGGACCGCGGCGGCCGGCGCGACCGTCTGTGTCGGCTGAGTCGCGGTGGACTGCGGCGGTGGCTTGTCGCCACCGCCGAGCGCGATCGCGAGGACCAGCACCACGCCGACCAAGACGCAGACGCCGACGATGGCCCGACGCCGGTTGCGCGGGGGCGGCGTGCCGCGGGGGTTCTCTCGCTCACCCCGCGGCGTCGCGCGACCGTCGGCGGTCACCGGACGCGCCCCCAGTCACAGATCCGCCGGCGGGCCGCCACGCGGGACACCCCAGGCCAGTCGCAGCGGTCGGTGCGTGTACGCGCTGTCTGCGAGAACCGGCGGGGGCGACGGCCGCGACGCACACGCTGACTGTTGCACGGAGGATTCAGGCGCGAGGACATAGGTGTCCACACAGAGTGCCAGATGTGTGTGTGTGTGTCAGCCTACTGCACCTTGGTGCACCGACGCAGCCGGTCGGCTGCGCTGACCGCACCGGCCGAGGGGCTGCAACGAGCGTGTGGTGTCACCTACTGACTGTCTGGTGTCATGCTGGCGGCGACGACGCCGAAGCCAGCGCCCCCGGAGCATCGCGTCGGTGGTGCGGAGGATGCTTCGCGAACCGGGCCGCGCTCCCGCCGGAGTCGGCGATGGATCTGCCCTGTTGGCGCTCGTCTCGGGCGCGACCGGCCACTCAGCGCACGGATGCAGACGCGTGTGGTGCGCGGTCTGCAGCGCGCGCAGGCGCGCGTACCGGGTCGGCGGCGGGCCGAGCCTTCACCGGGCCGTGGTCGCCGACCTGGATGGCGTAGAGCATTGGATGCCGCGCCGTCCGGTCGCGACCGCCCCGCGCTCGAACGTCGTCAGATCGGTTGGAGCTACGCCGCGTCGGCGCTCGGACGTTGCGCGTCGACGCGCTGCGCGGCCGCCACAAGCTGTTGGGTGGCCCAAGCATGACGCTCGGCGAAGCTCGTCAGCGCAGCGAAGCTCTCGGGCACACCGGCGGGACCGAACGCGGCGACGTGCAGGGAGGCCAACTCCACATACGCCCGCCCGTTGGCCAGCATGCCGTCGAGCAGCGTGTAGATCCGTCTCGGCTCGCGGGTGACCGGCACACCGTCGTCGTCGGTCGTCCGCGAAGGTACGGCGGGATCTCCGCCATGATCCCGCAGACGAGCCGGCTCACCGGGCGCCGAGGCACGTGATCCAGCGGATCGGACAGGTCAAGCTCGTAGAGCGCGCGCAGGAGCAGTGCTGCGGCGCGGAGATCCCGCCGACCGAGCGCACGGTCGGCGATCGTCGCGAGCTCGACGCAAGCCTCACAACCCGGCCCGGCATGCTCGACGAGCGTCAGCCAGGCGAGCAGCTGCGGCGCCGTCAACCGCGGGACGAGCTCGCACAACGCGGCGACGCACTCTTCAGGCCCGCGGACCGGCCGGTCAAGCGAGCGACGCGGGACGTTCGCATCGAGACCCGGTGCGAGTGAGCCCGCAAGCGACAGCGGAGGATCGCGACGGGCGGTGATCGCAGCGACCTCGGCGAGCGCCGGCGCGAAGCCCGACGTGCAGGCCTCGACGAACGCCTGCAACTGCGCCGTGAAGGTGAACCACTCGCCCTTCAGACGGGCGCCGGCGAAGCGCCGGTGCAGTCGACGTTCGTCCACGGCGTCGCCGTCCCATGCCGCACGAAGATGAAGCTGCTCGTGGTGCGAGGTCTGCAGGTCCTTCAGCCGAGCGACGGGATCGCGGGTGGTCAACCCGAGCTTCACCGGCCCGTCCTCGCCGACCTGGATCGCGTACAGCATGCGTGGACGCTAGCGGCGGCGCACGACGGAGCCAGCAGGAGACGAGGAGAGGATCGCGACGCGTCCGACCGTGGTCTGAAGATGCACGGATGCCGAGCAGCCACAGGACGCGTGGCTTGCGCGTATGTGTGCGCGCGACCGGCGGACCGGGGGCAGCGGCGGCGCGGGAGCCGTCGCACCCACCTGCAGGCGCCCGCCAGCGGATGTTCGACGAGCAAAGCCGTCCGACGCCGTGGTGCTCCCGGCGGAGTTCGCGCTCTGGAGTCGGCACAACGTCGAGCTGCGCAGTCGACGTCGACGCTTCGCCCGATGTCACGGGCTACCCCCCTGCGACGGCAACCCCGGGCTTGAGCAGCCCGCTCGACGCGCCTACGCGCACAAGTACGCCCCCGTTTCGAGAGGCGTCAGGCCCGCGCGGACGTAAACGGCGGGCAAACGGGGGTCCTCGTGACATCGACGGGGGTGCTCGTGACATCCAGGGGGGTGCTCATGCCCCTTCGGACCGACGCCGGGTAATTCATGGGGGTGCTCATGCCATCGACGGGGGTGCTCATGCCATTGCGCCCGCCTGCGGATGTGTTGCCGTCCGATCCGCCGATCAGGGTCCTGAGCTGTGACGACTCCATCCTCAACGGTTGCCGTACCCGACGACATGCCGCTCGCCGAGAACCGCGAACTGCATGACTGGGCGATCCCGCAAGGCGCAGCCCTGTGGCAGTTCGGCGTCAAATCGCCGTCGCGCGAGATCGAGGTGCCTCCGCTGCAGCTGTCGATCGAGCTCGGTCCGGACGCCGTCTTCGACGGACGCTACGCGCGCGCCGACGGCGTCCTGGGCACCCCGGAGTTCAGCGCGCTGGGGCGCATCTGCCAGGAGTTTCAGCGCCGCGGCTGCCCGCACGACAACGCCGTCCCGTTCAACCTCGGGGCGCTGTCACGCGCGATCACCGGCCACAAGAGCGGCACGCAGCGCAAGATCCTGCGGGATGCTCTGGACACGCTCATGACCACCCTCGTGCGCATCCCGGGCTTCAACCCGACGACGCAGCGCATCGAGGGCTCGATCGAGTTTCGCGGCACGCTGCTCGCGGGTGTGGTGATGCAGAGCCTGTGGGAGGAGTACGAGACGGTCGTGCGGCTCGCCGACAGCGCCGAACTGCGCCACGACGGCGACGAAGCCGAACGTCAACGCCGACGCGCGCGACAGCTCAGCGGTTCGATGCGCGGCGAGGAGACGATGATCGCCATCTTGCCGCAGTGGATGGGCGACCGAATCCGACAGTTCGGCGGGCTCGTGCTCGACGCCGAAACTCACCGTGCGCTGCGAAGGAACCACCGCAACGTCGCGCTCGCGCTGGAGGGCTTGCCGTGGGTCGCCGACGAGGGCTGCGAACGCGAAACCGCTGTCGTCGACCTCACTGTCCTGGTCTACGAGAGCTTGGGCTTGCGCTACGAGGTGATCGGCGAATGCCGACGCGTCTTGGACCGTGCGCTGCACCGCATCTTGGAAGTCGACGCGTCCTACGACACGCTGGAGATCCGCCCGCACGCCACCCGTAGACGGCTCAACCAGTTGCTCGCGATCCGCTACACGGGCGCGCTCAAGCAGAAGCGGCTTCGTGACCGCGCGCGGGGGAGGGTCTGATGAGCAACCTCGCCGGCGCGTCGAGGGCGCTGCACGAGCGCGCCGGGGCGCGCGCAAGCCCGCCTTGAAACGACGAACGCCTCCCGGCCAGGGGAGGCGCACGCACAACCGACAACGATGCTTCTACTCCCTTCCCATCTTACCGGCGGCCCGGACGGCATGCGCGCGATGATCCACGCGGCGGCTGTTGCATCTACAGGGCGCCGAAGCCGATGAGCTCCGCGGTCGTCGTCCGCGACCGTCGCACCCTGCCGTTCTTCATGGTGCGCCTGCGGGCGCTGCAGGAGATCCGCCAGCACATCAGCGGCCCGAAGCGCGCACGCGCGTTGGGCCTGTACACGCTGCTGTGCCAGATGACCAACAAGCAGCGCGACGTCGGCGAGCAGATCCGCGTCACTGCCACGTACCGCGAGCTGTCCGAGCGCGCGATGAGCGTCGACGACATCACGATCCTCGACGACCGCGCGGGCTTCTACATGGTCCCGACGGCGGCGATCGCCAAGGCCCGCGCCCGGCTCAGCGGCGCGCATCTCGCCGAGGCGCTCGCCGGCCTTGCGTGCCTGGCACGCGAGTCCTTCGCGCAGAGCGGCGCGTCGCGCGAGGAGGCCCAGGTGCTCGAGGCGACGCTCGACGCGCTGTCTCGACGGGTGCTCGGCGTCTCGCGCGCCCGGGCGTTGCGGATCACGGAGAACCTCGTCGACGCCGGCGTGCTCGTCAAGGAGGCCGACCGCGTCGACGGCGTCCGGCGGCTGCCGACGCGGCTGACGTTCGTCGACCTCGCCGTCTCGTTCGCCTACGTCTCCGGGCCCGCGTTTCGCGCGCTCGTCGCGACCGCCGAGAACGGGCGCCCGCCGCTCGGGCCGCTCGCGCTGTACGTCACGCTCGTCGCGCTCGGCGGCGAGCAGCGCGACAGCTTCCCGGACGGCAACCGGCGGATCGCGCGCGCCTCCCAGCC
Source organism: Paraconexibacteraceae bacterium (assembly GCA_963727365.1). Lineage (GTDB taxonomy): Bacteria > Actinomycetota > Thermoleophilia > Solirubrobacterales > Solirubrobacteraceae > Paraconexibacter. Next base: position 8,636 of record CAVSFU010000010.1, read on the forward strand.
CGAGCTGGCGAAGCTCAGTGGCCTGTCGGTGACCTCCGTCAAACGCGCACTCGCGCAGCTCAAGCGCGCCGAGCTCGTGCTCGAGCGCCCGCAGCCCGACCATGCGCTGAAGACCAAGGCCGTCTACCGGCTCGTCGACCCCGGCGAGCACACGGGTGCGGGCGCCGGATCCGGTGAAGGGCATGGACGGCGGCCCCGACGCGACGCGACGCCGGCACCGATGCTCGTCGCCGCGCACGGCCCGGTCGCGGCCGAGGCCCGCGACGGCGGACAGGCCACAGCCGAACTCGCTGACGCCGCGGACGGGCCACAGCCGAACCGTGGTCAGTCCCCGACGGAACCGTGGTCGGGCCATGACGAAACCGATGGACGGGCCGAGCCGAACCGTGGACGGACCACGGGAGCACCGACGACGGTCCGCAGGGCGAACTCATCGACAGCCCGGAGGCGAACCGACGGACAGGCCGACGGGCCGTCTCGCGCGCACGTGAACGATCAGCAGACAACAGCAGATGAGCAGATCTCCCAGATCCCGGACGCTCGAGTGAGTGCCGGGAAGGGGGGAGAGGTTGACGAGGTCGAGGTGCTAGTCCAAGCGTTTCTCGTCTGGGTTCGTGACGCACTCGGCGACCGACGTGCGGGAATGCTGTTCGACGCGGCCGGCTGGCAGGCGTCTGCGCGGCGCCTGCTCGAGCACTACGAGCTCGAGCGGATCCTCGCGGGAGTCGAGCGCCTCGGCCGCGACGCGCTACTCGCCGACAAGGCGACGACGCTTCCGGCGTTCGAGCAGATCGCCGAGCGCGCTATCGCCCGCGCCGCCGCCGACCGCAGGCTCGCGCTGCACCGCGACAACGCCCCGAGCGCTTCACCGGACAGCGCCGCCGGGCGGATGTCGTGGGCGGCCGCGCACGACATGCTGCGCCAAGCCGTCGGCGCGTTCGGCGGCGCCGGTGAGCAGCGCGCGCTCGCGCACCTGCAGGCGCAGGACCCGCGGCTCGCCGCGTTCGTGCGCGACGTCGGCTGGCGCACGCTCTCACGCTCGGACGCCGCGATGAACGATGTGAAGTTCGCCTACCTGCAGTACCGCCCCGCCGACGACCAGGAGAGCGCCGCATGAACACCAACGGACACGCCCCGACAGCGATCGCGACCGGCGTCGCGCCGCCGCACTCGATCGAGGCCGAGCAGTCGGTGCTCGGCGGCATCCTGCTGTCGGACCGCGCGATGTACGGGCTCGTCATCGAGGAGGGCCTGAAGCCCGACGACTTCTACCGCGACCGTCACCGGGTCGATCTACGAGGCGATGCTCGCGCTCTTTCACGACGGCGAGCCGGTCGACGTGCTCACCGTCTCCGAACAGCTGCGCGCGACCGGCAAGCTCGACGACGCCGGCGGCAGGGCGTCGATCGACGAGCTGACCGGCGGCGTGCCCGGCCTCGGCGGCATCCGGCGCTACGCGCAGATCGTGCGCGAGCACGCGCTCATGCGCCGGCTGCTGCACGCGACCTACGAGATCCAGGCCTCGGTGCTCAACCACGCCGCGCCGCCCGCCGAGCTCGTCGACCTCGCCGAGCAGCAGATCTTCAACCTGCGCCAACGCGAACGCGCCGGACGCGACGTCACGCTCACCGACGCCGTGTCGGAGGAGCTCGTGCGCATCGAGCAGGCCGCCCGCAGCGACCGCGAGTTCCTCGGCCTGACGAGCGGGCTACGCGACCTGGATGCGGTCACCGGCGGCTGGCAGCCCGGCAACCTCGTCGTGCTCGCCGCACGCCCGGGCATGGGGAAGAGCAGCGTCGCGCTGAACTTCGCGACGCACGCCGCGTTTGCGGAGGGCGCCGCGGTGCTGTTCTGCTCGTTGGAGATGAGCACGTCGGAGACCGTCCAGCGCTACTTGTCGACGGAGACGAACATCCCCACCGACGTGCTGCGTCGCGGGCGCGTCGGCGAGCGCGACTGGCCCAAGCTCGTGCAGGCCGGCGTACGCGCCGACGGCGCGCGCCTGCGACTGCTCGACGACCCGTCGGCGACCCCGTCGCAGCTGCGCGCGCAAGCGCGTGCGATCAGCGTGCGCGAAGGCGGCTTGGATCTCGTCGTCGTCGACTACCTGCAGCTCATGCGTCCCGACGCGCCGTCGGGCAACCGCACCGAGGACGTCTCGTCGCTGTCGCGGGCGCTGAAGCTGCTGGCGATGGAGCTCGCGTGCCCGGTCATCGCGCTGGCGCAGCTCTCGCGCGCCGTCGAGCAGCGCGTCGACAAACGCCCGCTGCTCGCAGACCTGCGCGAATCGGGCAGCATCGAAGGCGACGCCGACATCGTGCTCATGCTCTACCGCGACGACTACTACGACGACGAGTCGCCGCGTGCGGGGGAGATCGACATCCTCGTGCGCAAGAACCGCCACGGACGCCTGGACGAGCTCGCGTTCGGCTGGCAGCCGCAGCGCATGCGCGTGCTACCGCTGGCGAAGACGTAGCGTGGGCGTGTAGGGATCGGTTTTAGTTGGCCAAAGACGGAGGTAGTTGGCCACGCGATGGCCCGAGCACGGGATAAGTGGCCAACGAAATGTGCGCCTCGCCAGCCGGCTGGAGCCGAATGAGGCCGACATGGAGGTCGCTCTCGAACGCCGCGAGAACGGTGGACCAGCGGTCCCCTTCCAGGCTTTCTGAGCAACCGAGCAGCAACGCTGGACGGGCCGCCGGGCATTCAAGGAGGTTCGTCCGGACCACCGGCTAGCGTACGAACGCCTGTTCGATGCCCGGAGGTGGCCTGGCTTGAATCCAATAGTGTCGCTACGAAGGGGAGACGGCTCGACGCGGGACATTCCACTCTCCACGTTGGCGCCCGCGCTCGTGTTGGCTGGCGTGCCCTGGAGGGCCGTGCGCTCGTATCGGGGCCAGCGTCACTTGCCCGGGCTGTACTGGTCATCGACGACCGGCGCGCATGTCGTCTACGAGAGCCGCCTTGAACTCGCGCGCCTGATGCTCGCCGACGCGGATCGCACGTCGTCGGGATCGCGGCGCAGCCGTTTCTGGTGCGTGACGGCAAGCGTCGTCACGTGCCCGATTTCCTTCTTGCCCGCGTTGACGGCTCCGTCACCGTCGTTAACGTCAAGCCGGCGCACCGTCTCGACTGACCCGCGCGACGGCGGCTGTCTTGGCATGGGTGAGGCGAGCATTTCTGGCCCGCGGCTGGGAGCACGAGATCTGGAGCGGGGCGGATCCGCATGTGCTCTCAAACGTGAGGTTCCTCGCTGGTTACAGGCGGTCGGCGCATCTTCGGGCCCGATATCCCCGCAGCCGCCGCATCGTTGGATCTGGCGGGCACGGACGATCGCGGAGGCCGAGGCGGCGCTTGCAGGCCGCCGGCATAGCCGAACCGCGGCGCGGTGGTGCTGCATCTCGTGTGGTCGGGAGCGCTGCGCGTGGATCTATGAGTCGTCCGCTGAGCAGCAACACCAAGCTGGAGCGTAGTTATGAACGTTGCGTGTCTCACCGTCGGTTCGAAGCTCGCCCACGACGGCGCCGTGTGGACCGTCGTCGCGCTGGCGGGCGACCGAGTAACGATCGAAGACCGCGTCACCCGCCGCACACGCTCTGTCGCGATCACTTATCTGCTCACCGCGCCGGGAAGCCGCCTGATCGATCTCGGACCTAGCGGCGCATGCCGGCTATCGGACCGCTGCTGGCGAACCTCGACGACGTACAGCTGCCGACCGTCAGCGATCGAGCCGCACATATCCGCGAACTCACGACCGGCTACCGCTCCGGCGACCGCAGCGGGCGCACTGCACGGGTGAGCCGCGCGCCGCGTACAGCCCAGGCGTCGCGAGAATGGATCGCTACCGGGCCAAGGCAGCGGAGCTCGGTGTCCCTGCCCGCAACCTGCGACGCTGGGTCGGCCGCTTACGAGCGCGACGGCGAGGCGGGGTTGGTCGATGCACGCCATCACCGCGCAAGCGAGCCATTGCGTGGGATCGATCCGCGCTGGCTGGATGAGCTCGCTCGCGTGCTCGACGAGCACGCCGGTGCCAGCCGCCCGACGAAGGAGTTGCTGCTTGACCGCGTCGACGCGCGTGTCACGGAGCTGCACGGGGAGGAGGCGGTGCCCAAGCGCTGGAAGGCCAAGCGTGCGGTGACGGAGGTCTCGCGGGGCACGAACGCGTTTGCGGGCAGCACGAAGGGCAAGCGCAGCATCGCCAACCGGCCGGCGGCGCCATACGGCACGCTGACTGCGACGCGACCCGGCGAGTATCTGCTGTTGGACACGACATCACTGGATGTCTTCGCGATGGATCCGGTGACGCTGCGGTGGATCGGTCTGGAACTCACCGTCGCCCTGGACTTGTGCAGCCGCTGCATCGTCGCGTTGCGGCTGTCGCCGGTGTCAACGAAGTCCGTCGATGCGTCGCTGGTGCTCTACGAGGCGATCTGCCCGGGCTCGACGGCACGGACGAGCGGCGGGATTCTGCCGTACCCGGGAATTCCGAGCCGGGTCTTCATCGCGTCCGACCGCGACAACGGTGCTGGTCTTCCGGGGGTGGCGCCGGAGACGCTGGTGATCGATCACGGCAAGATCTACGTGTCGGCGCATCTGCGGTCGGTGTGCCAGCGGCTGGGGATCAGCATCCAGCCCGCGCGGCCGGGCACGCCGACCGACAAGGCCCCCGTCGAGCGGATCTTCAGAACAATCCGTGAGGATCTGCTGGCGGCGCTTCCCGGCTACAAGGGGCCGGACGTCTACAGCCGCGGCGCGCGACCCGAGGACGAGGCGTACTACTTCGTCGACGAGCTCGAGCAGATCATCCGCGAATGGGTCGCCGAGCGCTATCACCGCCGCCCGCACCAGGGTCTCGTGCATCCCGACGTCCCCGGCCTCGAGCTGTGTCCGAACGACGCGTTTGAGCTGGGCGTCGCGCGCGCGGGGCGGCTGCGGGTCCCGGCGCGCGCGGATCTGGCGTACGACTTCCTGCCGGTCGCGTGGCGCACGATCCAGCACTACGGCGTCGAGCTTCACGGGCTGCGCTACGACGGACCGGCACTGAACGCGTACCGCAACCGCCGCAGCCCGGTCACCGGCGTCAACGCGGGGAAGTGGCCGCTTCGTCACGACCCCGACGACGTCAGCCGCGTCTACTTCCAGGATCCCGCGACGAACGAGTGGCACACGCTCCTGTGGGCGCATCACAGCGAGATCGACGTGCCGTTCAGCGCCGACGCGCTCGCCTACGCCCGTCGGCTCGCCATCCAGACGCACAGGTTCCCCGACGATCGCCGCGCGCTCGCCGAGCTGTTGGAGCGCTGGGACGCGGGGCTGACGCGCAACCCGACCGAGCGGCGGATCGCGCTGCGCTTGTCACAGCAGCGCAACGACCGCCTGATGGCCGCCGAGGACGCGGCCGACCGCGTGACCGATCTGGCGAGCGTCCGCGCGGTCACCAGGCGAACCAGTCCGCCGACCGATGTCGGCGACGAGCCACTCGAGGGACAGGACGAGCTTGGCGGGGACGACGACGACCCCGCCGAGCTGGACGCGCTGGCGGCCGACGAGCTCGACGGCTACTACGACGACGCGTTCGGGACGTTCTCGTGAGCACCGCCGAGCACGAGCGCGACTACGCGTTGTCGCGCAAGGCGGGCTGGTTCGCCCGTGCTGACTCGCCCGACGCGCCCGAAGCCCGACACGCTCACTTGTGCGGAGCTCGCGGCGCTGAGCGTCCGGGAGCGCCGCGAGTATGACGGCCGGCGCGCGGTGTGGCACGCGAACCTCGGGCCGATCGTGACCGCGCAGATGCAGGCGGTGTTCGAGGACCTGGAGGAGATCGTCGAGTCAAACCGCCAGGACGGCGACCGCGTTCGCAGCTCCGCTGTCCTGTCGGCGTACCCGGGGCTTGGCAAGACGACGGTCGCGGTCTCGTTCGGTGTGCGCTACCACCGCGATCAGATCGAGCTGCATGGGCCGTCGACGAGCGGCGGGCATGACCGCATCCCGGTCGCCTACATCGGGTTGACGTCGAGCACGACGATGCGCAGCCTCAACTCGGCGCTGTGCCGGTTCTTTGATCATCCCGGCTGGCAGCGCGGGACCGCGGCACAGCTCGCCGACCGTGCGACGGACTGCGTGCTGTCGTGCGGCACACGATTGATCGTCATCGATGACGTCCACTTCCTCGACATGAACCGCCGCGACGGGCGCGAGGTCGCCAACCACTTCAAGTGGCTCGCCGCGCAGTTCCCGGTCACGTTTTTGTTCGTCGGCGTCGGCGTGCTCGAGCGCCAGCTTCCGACCGAGGGCCGACATCCCGCCGACGCAGCGTTCGCGCAGACCGCACGGCGATGGACGACGCTGTCACTGGACCCGTTTGAGATCTCGACCGATGACGGGCGACGGACATGGCGGCGACTGCTGCTGGCGATCGAGCGTGACCTCGTACTCAGCGACGCGCATCGCGGGATGCTCGCCGACGACCTCGCGGACTACCTGTTCGCGCGCTCGACGGGCCACTTCGCGTCGCTGATGACGCTGATCGCGCGCGGCTGCCGACGCGCGATCAAGACCGGCAGCGAGCGCCTGACGCGCGACCTGCTGGACGGCGTGCGCAACGACGTCGCAGCCGAGGCGGCCCGCAAGAGCTGCAGGCCGCGTTTGACCGCGGGCTGCTCACGACCCGCGTTGGCGCCAAGCCGGCGCGGGCGGCGTGAGCGCCCCAGCAGCCGGCGGCCGGATCCCGATCCGACTTGATCCCGTCGCCGGCGAATCACTGGACGGCTGGCTTGACGCATACGCGCAGCGCCTGCGGATCTCGACCGTCGCGCTCGGCGAGGCGCTCGAGATCCCGACGGCGCTGTTGCGGGCGCGCAGCGGCGTGAGGTTCGCGCTCGCCCACGACGCGCCCGACCCGGCCCGGGTAGCGGCGCGCGCGTGCGGGATTGACCCGGCCGACGTCGAGGCGTTGTGGCTCGGCCTCGCCCGGTATGACCGCCTCATCAGCCAGCGCCTCGGTGTCTCCCCGCTGGCCCAGGTCCTGCGGCCGCTGCGCTGGAGCCGCTTCTGCCCGGCGTGTCTTGGACAGAGCGGCGGTCGCTGGCTGGCCGCGTGGCGGCTGCCGTGGTACCTCGCGTGCCCGAAACACCACACGATGCTCGCGACCCGCTGCCCGCACTGCGCAGCGCCTCAACGCGACCGCGGCCCACGCAGCGACCACGTCGATGAGCTGCTGACACGGTGCGGACACCCATCTGGCGAGCCGTCCGGTCGCAGCGACGGTCGCTGTCGCCACGACCTGACCAGTGACGTCTGCGCCGAGCCGGCGCCCCGTGAGCTGATCGACCTGCAATCAGACCTCGGCCGCATCCTCGATGCAGAGCTGACCGACAGCGAAGCACGACAGCTGCTCGACAGGCTCGTCGATGTCCACGTCGTCGCGACCCACGTCGGACTTGAACTGCGCGCGATCACCGGAGATCGACGCGACGCCGGCGAGCTGCTCGGCGGCCCGCTCACCGAGGCGCAGCGTGTGCTCGCCGACCCGCGCGGCCCGCGGCTGCGCGAGCTGGCCAACAGCGACGGACTGCTGCGGCCCGTCCCGCTGCCGGCCTCCTGGCGCTACGCGAGCCCTGCGCTCACGGCAGCGTTGCTCCAGCATCGCGACGAGCGGCTGGGACCAACTGACCGTCTGCGCTATCGCAGCATGACCGTCCACGCTCGGCGCCCCGACACCGTCGAACCCTCAGGGCGCTTGCACGCGATGCCGCTCGCGCTGTGGCCCGATTGGGCGATTCGCCTGCGACCGGCGACCATGGACGCCAAGAACTTCCGCATCGCCGCTGCCGCAGCACTTTGCCTGCCCGGCAGCACCGCGACGCTGCCCGAGATCACCGACCAATGGCCGCCGACGAACATCGGCCTCGGCCTCGTCAGCGCTAGGCGTGATCGTCACCCGCGACCCGCAGGGCACGCACATCCTGCGCGCGCTGTGCATGCTGGCCGACGAGCTTGACCGCGGCAGCGCCCCGATCGACTACGACCGCCGGCGCAGACTCGCCAGCGAGATCACGCTGCTCAGCCCCGACGCGTGGGCGCACATGTGCCGCGCCGGCGGCACACCCACCGGTGGTGCCTTCAAGCTGCGCGCCGCGCGGCTATGGCTCTGGGAGCTGCTGACCGGCGGCGTGGCCGAGCAAGCGTCCGCGCAACTGCGCCCGACATCCAACGCCGAGCTCGCCCGCTACCAACGCTTCGCCCTCCAGCTACCGGCCCAGACCACCCGGCGCCTCGCCGACCACGCCCGCGGCCTGCTGAACGCGCACGAGTGCACCGACGAGCCACTGACATGGTCGCCACGCGGCGACGACATCGCCGTCGAGACCTTGCCCGGCCCCGATCCACACGCCGTCGACCGCGATCACGTCCGCGCGGTGCTCGCCAAACGCATCGCTCCCGGCGAGGCTGGTGCCGAACTCGGGATCACGCTGGAGCACCTGCGCTACCTCGTCCGCGCCCACGCACACACCGACGTCACTGCGCTGGCGTCGGGCGCGCCGCCGCGGGCGCGACTCGCCGGCCGCGTCACACCTGGCGAGCTGCGCGAACTCGTCGATGACGGCATCACGCTGACCGCGCTCGCGGCCCGCTACAAGGTCAGGCGCGACACCATGCGTACCGAGCTCGTCTCGCACGGCATCCCGATCCCGGAGAACCACCGCCCCCGGCACCGCATCAGCGCAGACTGGCTGCGCGAGCAGTACATCGACAAGCAGCGCACGATGCCCGACATCGCCGCTGAGACCGGCGCGTCGCCGGCCACGATCGCGCGGCTCATCCACGAGTACGCGATACCGGCCCGAGGCCGAGGCACCCCCAGTCACCGGCAGCGCCTCACCGCCGGGTAGGACGAACGGCCCATGGGCGACGAAGGGGACGGCTCAAAGCAACGCGCGGACGCTCGCGGGCCCGTCGGCCTCGAGGTCGCGCGTCACGGGGTGCCGTTAAGGAACGCGGCACCGACCGACAAGTAGTGAGCAGAGCCTCGATCCCAGCCACGAAGCGGCAGGTAGGTTCTTACGGTGCGCACATCTCGTAGGCGATGGCGAGCTTTCCGAGGGTGATTGCGGTGTTAGCAAGCCCGACGACGGAGATGAGGCGACCAGCGATTCGCGCGGTGGCGTCACGCGCCTGACTCAGGAAGCTCTCGGCCGCAGATATCACCTGGTCGGCAAACGCACCGCCAACATCTGGTTGCTCGTCTGGCGATGGGTAGGGGAACGGAGACTCCGATCCGGCGGCTAGTGCAGCGCCGCTAAGGCATGCGATCGCACTATCGGCAGCGTCGCACGCCGATTGGTCCTGAGCATCAGCGCACAGCTGCTGTAGCGCCGAGAGTCCCTCGTAAAATGCGTCGCGACTCTGAGCAACTCGAGCCGGCGGCGTGTTCGACTGGCCACAGGCATCGATCCAAGCCGCCTGGCGCTCTTCGCCGGAATGAAGGTACGGACTCGCGTACACCTGGCCACAGACCAGCCCAACGGGGCCATTGGCGGAGTTCCAGTCGACACGCACAGCGTCGACCCCACAATCGGGCGTTTCCCAGGCACAGGAAGAGATGCCGAAGTCATCGACTGCAATCGATCCGCGCACAGCCGCGTCGCCACGAGTTTGCCGAAGTGCCGTTCCTACGTGCGCCTCCGGCGTCCCTAAGCTCGAATCAATGCTAGTGACGACGCCGCCCGACTGGGTGATCGCGGTGCCCGCGTACCGGATCTCACTTTGCTCAATGTCGAGCTCGCCGCCCGCGCCGACGTCGATGCCCACCCAGTTGCCGGGCGCGGGACTGGTCGCGTTGCCGTCTGCGTTGGTGTCGCCGCCCACGCTGTCGTCACGCCACGACGTGAACACCACCGGGTCGGCCGCCGTCCCGTTCGCCACGAGCGACCCGCGAACGTCGAACGTGCGGGTGTAGAAGTTGCCCTTCCAGATCGATCCGGCCGGCAGCGTGACGGTCGTGCCGGCGGCGATGACCAGCCCGTAGCCAGTGTCGGTGCCGGGCTGAGGCACAAGACCGGCGTCGTCGAGCGTGCCGCTGGCGTCGAACGTGCCGGCGAGCTGCATCCCGCCCTGGTTGCCGGCCCCGGCGTTGCCGCTGAGCTTGGACGCGTCGAGGTGCTCAGATCTGATCTGCATCGCTGGGCCACCCGAGCCGTTGACGGTGTTGCCGGTCAGCACCGGCGCGATCGTCGACCCCGACAACGCGACGCCCGTGCTGTTGGAGCCCGACACCGTCGAGTCCGTCATCGAGAACTTCGCGACGTCCGACCGGCCATCAACCGCTGTCTGCGCCCACCGCAACACGGTGTGCTTGAGGTCCACGCCGCCACCGGAGCTGACCTGGATGCCGACCCAGTTGCCGGGCGCGGGACTGGTCGCGTTGCCGTCTGCGTTGGTGTCGCCGCCCACGCTGTCGTCACGCCACGACGTGAACACCACCGGGTCGGCCGCCGTCCCGTTCGCCACGAGCGACCCGCGAACGTCGAACGTGCGGGTGTAGAAGTTGCCCTTCCAGATCGATCCGGCCGGCAGCGTGACGGTCGTGCCGGCGGCGATGACCAGCCCGTAGCCAGTGTCGGTGCCGGGCTGAGGCACAAGACCGGCGTCGTCGAGCGTGCCGCTGGCGTCGAACGTGCCGGCGAGCTGCATCCCGCCCTGGTTGCCGGCCCCGGCGTTGCCGCTGAGCTTGGACGCGTCGAGGTGCTCAGATCTGATCTGCATCGCTGGGCCACCCGAGCCGTTGACGGTGTTGCCGGTCAGCACCGGCGCGATCGTCGACCCCGACAACGCGACGCCCGTGCTGTTGGAGCCCGACACCGTCGAGTCCGTCATCGAGAACTTCGCGACGTCCGACCGGCCATCAACCGCTGTCTGCGCCCACCGCAACACGGTGTGCTTGAGGTCCACGCCGCCACCGGAGCTGACCTGGATGCCGACCCAGTTGCCGGGCGCGGGACTGGTCGCGTTGCCGTCTGCGTTGGTGTCGCCGCCCACGCTGTCGTCACGCCACGACGTGAACACCACCGGGTCGGCCGCCGTCCCGTTCGCCACGAGCGACCCGCGAACGTCGAACGTGCGGGTGTAGAAGTTGCCCTTCCAGATCGATCCGGCCGGCAGCGTGACGGTCGTGCCGGCGGCGATGACCAGCCCGTAGCCAGTGTCGGTGCCGGGCTGAGGCACAAGACCGGCGTCGTCGAGCGTGCCGCTGGCGTCGAACGTGCCGGCGAGCTGCATCCCGCCCTGGTTGCCGGCCCCGGCGTTGCCGCTGAGCTTGGACGCGTCGAGGTGCTCAGATCTGATCTGCATCGCTGGGCCACCCGAGCCGTTGACGGTGTTGCCGGTCAGCACCGGCGCGATCGTCGACCCCGACAACGCGACGCCCGTGCTGTTGGAGCCCGACACCGTCGAGTCCGTCATCGAGAACTTCGCGACGTCCGACCGGCCATCAACCGCTGTCTGCGCCCACCGCAACACGGTGTGCTTGAGGTCCACGCCGCCACCGGAGCTGACCTGGATGCCGACCCAGTTGCCGGGCGCGGGACTGGTCGCGTTGCCGTCTGCGTTGGTGTCGCCGCCCACGCTGTCGTCACGCCACGACGTGAACACCACCGGGTCGGCCGCCGTCCCGTTCGCCACGAGCGACCCGCGAACGTCGAACGTGCGGGTGTAGAAGTTGCCCTTCCAGATCGATCCGGCCGGCAGCGTGACGGTCGTGCCGGCGGCGATGACCAGCCCGTAGCCAGTGTCGGTGCCGGGCTGAGGCACAAGACCGGCGTCGTCGAGCGTGCCGCTGGCGTCGAACGTGCCGGCGAGCTGCATCCCGCCCTGGTTGCCGGCCCCGGCGTTGCCGCTGAGCTTGGACGCGTCGAGGTGCTCAGATCTGATCTGCATCGCTGGGCCACCCGAGCCGTTGACGGTGTTGCCGGTCAGCACCGGCGCGATCGTCGACCCCGACAACGCGACGCCCGTGCTGTTGGAGCCCGACACCGTCGAGTCCGTCATCGAGAACTTCGCGACGTCCGACCGGCCATCAACCGCTGTCTGCGCCCACCGCAACACGGTGTGCTTGAGGTCCACGCCGCCACCGGAGCTGACCTGGATGCCGACCCAGTTGCCGGGCGCGGGACTGGTCGCGTTGCCGTCTGCGTTGGTGTCGCCGCCCACGCTGTCGTCACGCCACGACGTGAACACCACCGGGTCGGCCGCCGTCCCGTTCGCCACGAGCGACCCGCGAACGTCGAACGTGCGGGTGTAGAAGTTGCCCTTCCAGATCGATCCGGCCGGCAGCGTGACGGTCGTGCCGGCGGCGATGACCAGCCCGTAGCCAGTGTCGGTGCCGGGCTGAGGCACAAGACCGGCGTCGTCGAGCGTGCCGCTGGCGTCGAACGTGCCGGCGAGCTGCATCCCGCCCTGGTTGCCGGCCCCGGCGTTGCCGCTGAGCTTGGACGCGTCGAGGTGCTCAGATCTGATCTGCATCGCTGGGCCACCCGAGCCGTTGACGGTGTTGCCGGTCAGCACCGGCGCGATCGTCGACCCCGACAACGCGACGCCCGTGCTGTTGGAGCCCGACACCGTCGAGTCCGTCATCGAGAACTTCGCGACGTCCGACCGGCCATCAACCGCTGTCTGCGCCCACCGCAACACGGTGTGCTTGAGGTCCACGCCGCCACCGGAGCTGACCTGGATGCCGACCCAGTTGCCGGGCGCGGGACTGGTCGCGTTGCCGTCTGCGTTGGTGTCGCCGCCCACGCTGTCGTCACGCCACGACGTGAACACCACCGGGTCGGCCGCCGTCCCGTTCGCCACGAGCGACCCGCGAACGTCGAGACTGGTCCCAGGGACTGCTTTAGCGATGGTGCCGGGGGCGGCGGTGAGAGTCGTGTCTGGTGCCACAACGAGGTTGCAGGTGATGACGTAGACCGCTGCTTCGTCGGGGCCGATCGTGCGGTCGGTCGTGATCTGACCGCAGAGGTCGAGGCGGGGCGCGACCGTCTTCCAGGTCGCGGTGGCGGGTGTCGGGTCGGGGTTGCCGCCGGCGTCGATCGCGCGGACCTGGACGGTGTGTTCGCCGAGTGTGGGTCCTTCGATGTGCAGCGGGGACATGCAGGGCGCGTAGGCGGCGGTGTCGATTTTGCATTGGAAGGTGCTGAAGCCTTCGCTGCTCTCAAAGGTGATGTCGACCGGGCCGGGTGCGATCCGGCCGGTCGGCGCTGAGAGGATCGTCGTCTCCGGTGCGCTCGTGTCGGGAGGCAGCGTCGTCCATTCGCGAACGGCGGGTGTCTGGTCGGTGTTGGCGGCCGGGTCGCTCGCGCGGACCTGGACGGTGTGAGCGCCGGTGTTCGGGGCGGGGATCGCGAGCGGCGAGCTGCATATCTCAAACGGTTCGGTGTCGATCTTGCACGCGAACGTGCTGTCCGGCTCGCTGGAGGTGAACGTGATGTCGACTGGGCCGGCGGGAGTGTCGCCGCTGGGACCCGCGACGATCGTCGTCTCGGGTGGTGCCGTGTCGACGGTCCATTCGCGGCGCGCGGGGGTCTGGTCGGTGTTGCTCGCGGCGTCGATCGCGCGGACGTCGTAGGTGTGCGGGCCCTGCGCGAGGTTGGAGTGGGCCGCGGGTGGGGTGCAGCTCGCAAAGGGCGCTGAGTCCAGGCGGCACTCGAACGTCGATCCGGCCTCGGTCGACGTGAACGCGAAGGACGCCGAGGTCGAGGACGTCAGGCCCTGCGGTCCACCCGTGATGGAGGTGTCCGGTGACACGGTGTCGACGGTCCATTCGCGGTGCGCTGGCGTCTGGTCGGTGTTGTTTGCGGCGTCGACTGCGCGGACGTCGAGGCTGTGCGCGCCCTGCGCCAGGCTCGAATAGCCGGCCGGTGACGTGCAGGCCGCGAATGGTGCTGTGTCCAGGCGGCACTCGAACGTCGATCCGGCCTCGGTCGACGTGAACGCGAAGGACGCCGACGTCGAGGACGTCAGGCCTTGCGGCCCGCCCGTAATCGACGTGTCCGGCGCCTCCACATCAACTGGCGGCGGGGGTGGCGGTGGCGGTGGAACCGGCGGCGGTGGTGGAGGAGGCGGAGGTGGTGGCGGCGTGACCGGGCCCGCGATGGTGAGCGTGCCGACCGTGCGACAGTTGTTGGTCTCTGAGCGCTCGTTGACCTGGTTACGGGCGTCTGCGCACGCAACCAGACGGTGCTTGCCTGCCGGCAACCCGGAAGGCGTCTTCATCGAGACCTGCACCTCGTCGGAGGCGCGCGCACTGAGCGTGGTGACCTTGAAGCGTCCTGCCTCCCGCTTCTGCGCGGAGTTCTCGAAAGCGGATCGCCACCGACCCTTTGGTCGCGCGTGCGCGCCGATTGCCCTTGTTGCGAACGGTGACGGCGCCGCGCAAACGGCCCGAGGACCGGCGCACGCTGCCCGAACTCACGACCAGGTCCGACCCTGCCGACACCGCCGCGGCACGAGCTTGACCGCCAGGAACTGGGTCACCGCCGTCCCGAGCCGCCGCGCCCGGGACCGCGGCCGCACCAACCGCGAGCACAATCGCGAGCAACCGCAGACACACGCCGTTTGCGGATGGACGGCTCAAGCTACCGGCGAGCAATCTGCGTTAACACCCGTACGTCGGCTGGCCCGATGATCGCGGGTGGAGCCGCGCGTTTGTGCGTGTCGGCGACGCCTGGGAGCGATTCGTCGCGTCGCGGTGTGTGAAGTCGGCCATACCCGCGATCGAATCTGGGTGGCCACGCGGGAGAACCTAACAGCGTCCGACGGCGCCCGCCCCACGCAGACGACCCGGAAGCGGTTGACCGCTCCGCCTGACGCCCGATTGTTGCCTCGGCTTGGCCGTCGTCGCGGCCTCTCGAGGGCCTTACCGCCGGCGACGCGCTGGGTCATGGGCAGCAGTCATGGCGGCGACGGCCTCGGCGCCCGGGCGGGCGTACTTCTGCAGCGATCGGAGGTTCGCGTGTCCGCTCTTGGCCATCAGCAAAGGCAGGTTGACGCCGTCCTCGGCGAGATGCGTCAGCGCGGAGTGCCGCAGCTGGTGCAGGGTCCATGGCGCGTTGCTGACGTTCAGCGATTGCTGCTTGAACAGGTATGCAGATCGTTCGTAGGACAGGCGGCCGCGGCCGGTGACAGGGCACAGGTCCAGCGCGGCGGGTGCGCGGGCCGGGCTTGGGCGGCGGTCGGCGACGAAGATCGGCCCGGCGTCACGGCCACCAATCAGCCTGGGCAGCAGCCGTGCTGAACCGGATTGGAAGTGCAGCCAGTCGCTGTCGCCGCCCTTGCGCCGTACGCGCAGGCGCTTGTTGTCCAGGTCGAGGTCCGCGATGTCGCCGCCGAGCACCTCGTGCGCGCGGGCGGCCGTCTCGTACAGCAGCCGCCACAGGCACTTCTCGCGGATCGCGACATCGTCTCGGCGAAACAGCCGCTCCAGCGAGGAGCGCGCGATTGCCTTTGTGCGGTCGGCGGGTTCGGTGCGGCGCTCGAGCGCCGCTGCGGGATCCGCTGCCAGCCAGCCGTGCCCTCGGGCGAACGCCGCGAACGACCGCAGGGTCGCGACGTGGCGGTTCCAGGTCGCCGGTCCGCAGTGGCCCCACGCGGTCGCGGTGAACGAGTCGAGGGTCGCGCCATCCAACGCGCCGACCGGCAACGCGCCGTGCTCGGCGGTGAGTCGGTCCATCGTCTGCATGTAGGAGCGTCGCGTTGTCCCGGCCATGTCGCGGCCAGGAACGCGTCGCCCGCCTCGGCAATCGTCTTGCCGTCATGCAGCGCTATGAGGTGGCCGGTCATCGGTCCTCCAGGATGACGTGACAGGGAATGTGTCCTCCTCGACGGACGGGGCGTTCGATGCATCAAGCGCTCGCATGCAACGTCCACCGGACGCAACGTCCGCGAGGGATCTGGTGATGTGACAGGGAATACCGTATTCCCTGTCACATCGGAACGCCAGCCCCCGGCACCGCTCCTGGAGCGTCGGGCTGGACCGGCTCCGCCGAAGGGATTCCCTCGGACTTTGCGGGTCCGTCGCGCCGTGCGCCTGCCCTGCGCTTCTGCGGCGGATCGTGCGCTGGTTGACTTGCGGCGATGATCCTGGCCCGCGCCGATCGCGAGCTGCGCGAGCTCGTCGGCGAGCTGCATGACGACGCGGCTGTGGCCAAGCGCTTGGGCGTGGAGCTCGACGGGCTGATCGAGGCCGCCGAGGGACGTACCGCCTGCACCGCAACGCGCTGGAGATGATGGACATGATCGCGACAATGCCGATCGACCCGAACGACCTCTGACGTGGCGCGCAACCTGGGTCTCGACGAGGTCGTCGATCACTTCACGCTGATCGGCGACGAGCTGGAGCTGCTGCGCAACAAGTCCGGTGCGACGCGCCTGGGATTCGCGGCGCTGCTGAAGTACGTGCTGTGGCGCGGGCGGTTTCCGCCCGGGGCACACGAGCTACCCGGTGACGCCGTCGCGCACCTCGCTCGCCAGGTCCGCGTCCCTGCCGGCGAGCTTGCGTCCTATGACTTCGCGAGCCGCACGGCGCAGCGCCATCGCACCGAGATCCGCGCCTACACGGGCTTCAGGGAATGCAGCGTCCTCGACGCCGACGCGTTGACGGCGTGGCTGGCGGAGCACGTCGCGTCGATCGAGCGTCGCGAGCCTCGCGTCCGCGAGGAGCTGCTGGCCCGCTGCCGCGCGCAGCTGATCGAGCCGCCGACCCCGGATCGCGTGAGCGAGATCACGCGGTCGGCGCTGCATCGCGCCGAGCAGACGCTGCTTGGGCTGATCGCGGCACGCGTCGACGCGGCGACGGTCGAGCGTCTCGAGGCGCTGATCGCCGTCAGCGACGATCGACGACGACGGTGAGGACGTGCTGGCCTTGATCAAGGCGGCGCCGGGCAACGTGAGCCTGGACACGATGCTCGTCGAGATCTCAAAGCTCGAGGCGATCCGCGCGATCGGGCTGCCGTCCGACCTGTTCGCCGACGTCGCCCCGACGGTCGTTGCGGGCTGGCGCGCCCGCGCGATGGTCGAGTCGCCCAGTCATCTGCGTGAGCATCCGCAGCCGACGAAGCTCGCGCTGCTGTGCGCGCTGCTCGTCCTGCGTGAGCGGGAGGTCACCGACACGCTCGCGCAGCTGCTGATCTCCACGATCCACCGCATCAACGCGCACGCCGAGCAGAAGGTCGTCGAGGAGTTCGTCAAGGACTTCCGCCGCGTCCGCGGCAAGGACACGATGCTGCGCAAGATCGCCGAAGCCTCCCTCAAGACCCCGGACGACAGCGTTCGTGAGGTGATCTATCCCGTCGTCGGCGGCGAAGCGACGCTGACCGACTTGGTCAACGAGTACCGCGCGACCGGCTCGGAGTACCAGCGTCAGAAGCGCAAGGTCTTCAAGGCGTCCTACACCAACCACTACCGGCGCGGTCTGATCCGCCTGCTCGGCGTGCTCGAGTTCAAATCCAACAACACCGCGCATCAGCCCGTCATCGACGCCCTGGCGCTGATCGTCCGCTACGCCCACCACGGCGGCACGTACTACCCGCTCGGCGAGCACGTCGTCCTCGAGGGCGCCGTCAACGCCGACTGGACCGAGCTGCTGACCAAGACCGACTCGCGCGGGCGCGGCCGCGTCGTGCGCGGCGTCTACGAGGCGTGCGTCTTTCAAGCGCTGCGCGAGCGGCTGCGCTGCAAGGAGATCTGGGTCGTCGGCGCGCACGAATGGCGAAACCCCGACGAAGACCTCCCGACCGACTTCGAGGTCCACCGCGCCGAGCACTACGACAAGCTGCGAAAGCCCCTGGACCCCGCCGTGTTCACCGCCGGGCTGCGCGAGGAGATGCGCACCGAGCTCGCCGCGCTCAACGACGCGCTACCGGACCTGCCGTGGCTGCGGATCACCAACCGCAAGAGCGGCGCGATCCAGCTCACCGCCCTCGAAGCCCAGCCCGAACCGCGCAACCTACGGCGCCTGAAGAAGGCTGTGCGGGACCGCTGGGGGCAGGTGCCGCTGATCGACATGGTCACCGAAGCCGCGCTGCGGACAGGGATGCTCGGCGAGCTGACCGCCGTCGGCTCACGCGAAGCGCTGCAACGCTCCGTGCTGTGGGAGCGCCTGCTGCTCGTTGCCTACGCCTACGGCACGAACACCGGCATCAGCGCCGTCGCCGCCGGCAACCACGGCCACACAGAAGCCGACCTGCGCTACACCGCCCGTCGCTACTTCACGATCGACGGCGCCCGCCTGGCCGCCATCCAGCTCGCCGACGCGACCTTCGCGGCCCGCGACCCCGTGATCTGGGGGCAGAGCACCACGACCGTCGCGTCGGACTCCACCCACTTCCGCGCCTACGACCAGAACCTGTTCACCGAATGGCACTCCCGCTACGGCGGGCGCGGGGTGCTGATCTACTGGCACGTCGAGAAGAAATCGATGGTCGTGCACTCCCAGCTGATCAGCTGCGCCGCCAGCGAGGTCGCCGCGATGGTCGAGGGCGCCATGCGCCACGGCACCTCGATGGCGCTGGAAGGCAACTACGTCGACTCGCACGGCCAATCGGAGATCGGGTTCGCGATCACGCGGCTGCTGGACTTCGACCTGCTGCCGCGGATGAAGCAGATCAACAAGGCCAAGCTGTACGGGCCCGATCGCGGCCAGCCCGACGCCTACCCGGGCCTGAAGGCGGCGATGACCCGCCCGATCCGCTGGGATCTGATCGAGCAGAACTACGACCAGCTGGTCAAGTACGCGACCGCGATCCGCGTCGGGACCGCGTCGACCGAAGCGATCCTGCGGCGCTTCACCCGCAACGCCTCACACCCCGTCTACCAGGCGATGCTCGAGCTTGGCCGCGCGCAGAAGACGATCTTCATCGCGCGCTACCTGCGCGACCGTGACCTGCAGCGCGAGATCGAGGAGGGCCTGAACGTCATCGAGTCGTGGAACCGCGTCAACGGCGTCATCTTCTTCGGCAAGAGCGGCGAGTTCGCGACCAACCGCCGCGACCAGCAGCAACTCGGGATGCTCGCCCTGCACATCCTCCAAGCCGCGCTCGTCTACGTGAACACCCTGATGCTCCAGGACATCCTCGCCGAGCCCGAATGGCAGGGCGTGCTCACCGCCGAAGACCAACGCGGCCTCACCGCGCTGTTCTGGGCGCACGTCCGACCCTACGGCGAGATCACGCTCAACATGACCAAACGCCTGGCCCTCAGCGGGGGCGACACGACAGAGCTCGATCTCGAGAGCGCGTGACGGAGGCACGCGCATCTCGGAGGCCGCTACTTGTCGGTTGGTGCCGCGTTCCTTAACGGCACCCCGTCACCTGGGGTGCCGTCGCGAGGACTGCGTCGCGGTCGGCCGGGGCGACTCGCCGCCTCGCACACGGGACGAGCCGAGTCGGCTGAGGGATTGTCCATCTATCCCCGACCAAAGCGACGCGTCGAGGAACCCAGATTGCCCATATACCCCGGGGCCAGTGGCCATCTTCGTTCGATCCCTACATGGGCGCTGTAGGGATCGGGTTGAAATGAGCATCGGGCACCATGAATGAGCACCAAATGATCACCGTGGCGCTGTAGATGAGCACGCGACGGGCGTGCCGTCCGAAGCCGCAGCTACCGTCGAACGTATGTTCGTCTCCAGTCACTGTGGGCCATGCCTGGCGAGGTGACTGTGTCGTTGCGCTCGGCCGATCGGCGCACCCGCGACATGCCGCTGGTAGACCTGACGTCGCGGCTGGTGCTCTCGGCGATTCCGTGGCGCGTCCCTCGCTCACACCCCGGCCAGCCGCACCTTCCGGGCCTGTACTGGTCATCGACGGTCGGCGCGCACGTCGTCTACGAGAGTCGGTTACAGCTCGCGCGCCTGCTCCTGGCTGACATCGATCGCGAGGTCGTCGGGATCGCCGCTCAGCCGTTCCTCGTGCGCGAGGACGGTCGTCGGCACATCCCCGATTTCCTTCTTTGCCGTGCGGACGGGTCTGTGCTCGTCGTCAACGTGAAGCCGGCGGACCGAGTACACACGACGCGCGTGGCGGGTGTGCTCACGTGGGTCAGCCGCGTGTTCGCCTCTCGAGGCTGGGAGCACGAAGTCTGGAGTGGCGCGGATCCTCAGTTGCTCGCGAACGTGCGATTTCTCGCGGGATACAAGCGCGCCTCACTCATCCAGCCGCCCGGTGACATAGCGACCGCCCAGTTGAAGGACGCGCAGCACCTCACGGTCGCAACCGCCGAGGCCGCGCTCGCTCGCGCCGGCCTGTCGGAGCCGCGGACGGCCGTCCTCCATCTGCTGTGGCTGGGGGATCTGCGCGCGGATCTAGGCCGTCCCCTGAGCGTCAATACCGAACTGGAGGTTGTCTCATGAAGGTCGCGAGTCTCGCCGTCGGATCGAGAGTCGCGCACGACGGCGCCGTGTGGACGGTCGTCGCGCTGGCCGGCGAGCGCGCGACGCTTACCGAGCAAGGCACCGCAGCGACCCGGTCCGTTGCGATCACTCATCTCCTCACGGCGCCGGGGAGTCGCCTACTGGATTCCGGAGCCTGTCAAGCCGGATGAGACGGTGTCGTCGGGGAATTAGTGTGCAGCAGCTCGTTCGTCGTCGGGCTTGTTGATCCAGGCGGCGGTCGGGAGCGCGGGCGGCCTTGGCGGGTGTCTGACGAAGCGTTCGGGCGTCGCGGCGTAGGCGGCCGCGAGAACGCGGGCGCGGTCGGCGTGGACCTGTTCGGCGCGTCCGTGATGGACGGTGTCGGGGGTCATCAGGCCGATGCCGGAGTGGCGGTGATGTTGGTTGTACCAGGAGAAAAACTGGCGGCAGAAGGCTCTGGCGTGCTCGATCGAGTCGAAGCGCGCGGGGAAGCCCGGCCGGTACTTCAGCGTCTTGAAGTGCGCTTCGCTGTAGGGGTTGTCGGTCGAGGTGTACGGCCGGTTGTGGGTCTTGAGCACGCCGAGGTCGGCCAGGAGAAACGCGACGGGCTTGCTGGTCATCGAGCTGCCGCGATCGGCATGTACCGTCAGCTGGCCGGGCGTGATGTGCTGTTGCTCGCAGACCTGGGCGATGAGGTCCTTGGCGATCAGGGAGTCCTCGCGGTGCTGGACGGTCCAGCCGACGGCGTAGCGGCTGAAGACGTCGAGGATCACGTACAGATAGAAGTACGTCCACGTCGCCGGGCCCTTGAGCTTGGTGATGTCCCAGGAGTGCACCTCGTTGGGCTGCTCGGCGAGCAGCTCCGGGGCCGCGTAGGCCGGATGGCGCAGCTGCGCGCGGCGCTCACGCACCTCGCCGTGCTCGCCGGCGAGCAGCCGGTACATCGTGCGCTCCGACGCCAGATAGCGGCCCTCATCAAGCAGCGTCGCCCACACCGCCGCCGGGGCGCAGTCGACGAACCGCTCGCTGTGCAGTTCGTCCAGGATCGCCTCGCGCTCGGGTCCGGACAGCGCCCGCGGCGACGGCGCTCGCGGGCGGGGCGGCCGCGGTGCGGGCGGACGCCGACGGCGGTAGATCGTCGCCCGCGCCGCGCCCAACGCGCGACAGGCCGGCCGGGTTCCGATGATCGTGGTGAGGTCTTCGACGGTCTGCTCGATCATCGTTCGGTGCTCCCCTGCGCGCCCCTGGGCTCGAGCAAGTCGCCCAGCAGCGCCGAGACGTTTCCCTGCACCTCGATCACCCGATGCGCCTTCTCAAGCTCGCGTTCGGCGCGCTCCAAACGGCGCTGCAGCCCGGCGATCTGCGCCTCGCGCGGATCGGCCTTCGGCCGGCCACGGGGACGATCGAGCGCGGCGAGCGACCCGCGCTCGCGCTGGCGGCGCCACTCCGTCAGAAGCGACGAGTACAAGCCCTCGCGACGCAACAGCGCACCAATCTCACCGGGCTTTGAGCACGCGTCGGCTTGCCGCAGGATCCGCAGTTTGTACTCCGCGCTGAACCGGCGTCGACGAGCCCGCTCGACGAGCTCGGGATCGGGTGGGGTCGCCTGAACGTCTTGCGCGAGATCGATTCCCTTGCGCTCGCCTACGGCTCGCTCCAGGGAACCGATCTCGGTCCCGTCCTTCGTGTTCTCCGGCATCCGACCAGACTCCAGTTCTCGCCCTCAAACACAGTAGAAACGTCCTGCAGACCGTCTCACACGAGCTTGGCAGAGAGGGGTCGCTCAAGCTCCGCCTGCGCTCGCGATCGCGCCGCTGCTGGCGAACCTGGACACATCCGAGCTGCGCGATGTTTGCGAGCGTGCCGCTCACATCAGGGAGCTGCTGACGGGCTATCGCTTCGGGAACGCAGAGGGCCGCCTGCCGGGTGAGCCGCGCGCCGAGTACGGCCCCGGTATCGCGAAGATGGAGCGCTACCGCGCCAAGGCCGATGAGCTCGACGTCGGACTCGCAACCATTCGGCGCTGGGTCGCCGCTTACGAGCGCGATGGCGAGGCGGGGTTGGTCGATGCACGCCATCACCGCGCAAGCGAGCCGCTGCGTGGGATCGATCCGCGCTGGCTGGATGAGCTCGCTCGCGTGCTGGACGAGCACGCTGGTGCGAGCCGCCCGACGAAGGAGTTGCTGC
This sequence comes from Paraconexibacteraceae bacterium, assembly GCA_963727365.1. GTDB lineage: Bacteria > Actinomycetota > Thermoleophilia > Solirubrobacterales > Solirubrobacteraceae > Paraconexibacter. Next base: position 31,224 of record CAVSFU010000010.1, read on the forward strand.
TTGACCGTGTCGACGCGCGTGTGACGGAGCTGCACGGGAAGGAGGCGGTGCCCAAGCGCTGGAAGGCCAAGCGTGCGGTGACGGAGATCTCGCGGGGCACGAACGCGTTTGCGGGCAGCACGAAGGGCAAGCGCAGCATCGCCAACCGGCCGGCGGCGCCATACGGCACGCTGACTGCGACGCGACCCGGCGAGTATCTGCTGTTGGACACGACGTCACTGGATGTCTTCGCGATGGATCCCGTGACGCTGCGGTGGATCGGTCTGGAACTCACCGTCGCCCTGGACTTGTGCAGCCGGTGCATCGTCGCGTTGCGGCTGTCGCCGGTGTCAACGAAGTCCGTCGATGCGTCGCTGGTGCTCTACGAGGCGATCTGCCCGGGCTCGACGGCACGGACGAGCGGCGGGATTCTGCCGTACCCGGAATTCCGGGTCTCCTGACGTTCCCGTGGGTCGGTGAACGCCCGATTCACCGCGGCAGCGGCGGGCGGAGCCCGGTGAGCGAGAGCATCGCGAGAGCGATCAGCGCGCCCGCGCTGTGAAAGCCGTAGGCGCGGCGGGTGATCATCCGGATCTGGGTGTTGATCGCTTCGACACGGGCGTTGGACAGGCCGTGCTCGATTGCCGCGGCGATCCCGGCGCGCTGCGTGGTGATCGTCTTGGCGAGCTTCGCGAACGACGGCAGGCGACACCGTCTGGCCCATGCGATCCACTCGTCGAGCAGCTTGATCGCCTCTGCGGCGGGCAGCCGATAGATCTGCCTGAGTTGCTCCTTGAGCAGGTACGCGCGGTACAGCCGCGCGTTGGTCTTCTGGATGCTCGAGAGCTTCGCTTGCTGGCGATCGGTGAGGTTCTCGGGGTTCTTCCACAACGCGTAGCGCGCGCCCTTCAGATCCTTCGCGGCCGCGACCTCACCTGATCTGCGGGCATCGTTCCAGACCTCGCGACGGACCTCGTCCAGCGCGTCGGTCGCGAGCGCGATCACGTGAAACGGGTCGACGCAGCGCACCGCATCGGGGAGGTGGTCGGCGACCGGTCCGGCGATCCACGACGCCATGTCGCAGGACACCAACTCGATCTGTTTGCAGCGTTCTTTGCCGAGCTCGTCGAGGAACCGCTCGACGGTCTTGCGGTCACGACCGGCCGCGGCCCAGACCAGTCGGCCGCTGTCGTGATCGACGACGACGGTCAAGTAGCGCGCGCCCTTGCGATGCGATATCTCGTCGATGCCGATCCGCCTGAGCCCGTCGAGCAGATCGACTTCGCCGGTCGCCTCCTCACAGACGCGTTCGCAGATGCCGCCGACTGTCCGCCACGCGACACGCATCAGCTCGGCGACCGCGGACTTGCTCGTGTTGACCGCCAGCCACGCGGCCTGGTCCTCGAACGCCCGCGTGAACCGCGCGCCGTGCCTGGCCCACGGCACCGCGCACACCACCACGCCGTGACGGCGGCAGCGGACCCTGGGCGCGTCGGCCTCGACGAACGCCAGCGTCGTCCCGAGATCCAGCGCACGCCACCGCCGGCGCCCGTCACCGAGGTCATAGCCGGGGCTGCGTCGCCGGCACACACCGCAGCGCTCGCGCTCGCGCCAGACAGGCCTGACCGCAACGATGATCTCTCCCTCATCGCCAACCTGCACGTCCTCCACCACCGCGCGCTGGATGCCCAGCAGCCGCGCCCATACCCTGATCCCGCGCACGCCGTTTCAGCTCCCCTATTCGAGCCTGAAGAAGCCGGAACCCTAGGCAGCAAGCGGCGTGCGCCCTTCTACCGCCCTCTCACCGACCCACGGGAACAGCAGGAGCGCCGGAATTCCGAGCCGGGTCTTCATCGCGTCCGACCGCGACAACGGTGCTGGTCTTCCGGGGGTGGCGCCGGAGACGCTGGTGATCGATCACGGCAAGATCTACGTGTCGGCGCATCTGCGGTCGGTGTGCCAGCGGCTGGGGATCAGCATCCAGCCCGCGCGGCCGGGCACGCCGACCGACAAGGCCCCCGTCGAGCGGATCTTCAGAACAATCCGTGAGGATCTGCTGGCGGCGCTTCCCGGCTACAAGGGGCCGGACGTCTACAGCCGCGGCGCGCGACCCGAGGACGAGGCGTACTACTTCGTCGACGAGCTCGAGCAGATCATCCGCGAATGGGTCGCCGAGCGCTATCACCGCCGCCCGCACCAGGGTCTCGTGCATCCCGACGTTCCCGGCCTCGAGCTGTGTCCGAACGACGCGTTTGAGCTGGGCGTCGCGCGCGCGGGGAGGCTGCGGGTCCCGGCGCGCGCGGATCTGGCGTACGACTTCCTGCCGGTCGCGTGGCGCACGATCCAGCACTACGGCGTCGAGCTTCACGGGCTGCGCTACGACGGACCGGCACTGAACGCGTACCGCAACCGCCGCAGCCCGGTCACCGGCGTCAACGCGGGGAAGTGGCCGCTTCGTCACGACCCCGACGACGTCAGCCGCGTCTACTTCCAGGATCCCGCGACGAACGAGTGGCACACGCTCCTGTGGGCGCATCACCGAGAGATCGACGTGCCGTTCAGCGCCGACGCGCTCGCGTACGCCCGTCGCCTCGCCATCCAGACGCACAGGTTCCCCGACGATCGCCGCGCGCTCGCCGAGCTGTTGGAGCGCTGGGACGCGGGGCTGACGCGCAACCCGACCGAGCGGCGGATCGCGCTGCGCTTGTCGCAGCAGCGCAACGACCGCCTGATGGCCGCCGAGGAAGCGGCCGACAGCGTGACCGATCTGGCGAGCGTTCGCGCGGTCACCGAGCGAACCAGCCCGCCGACCGACGTCGGCGGCGAGCCGTTCGAGGACAGGACGAGCTCGGCGGCGACGACGACGACCCCGCCGAGCTCGAAGCGCTGGCGGCCGACGAGCTCGACGGCTACTACGACGACGCGTTCGGGACGTTCTCGTGAGCGCCGCCGAGACACGAACGCGACTACGCGCTGTCGCGCAAGGCGGGCTGGTTTGCCCGTGCCGACTGCCCGGCCCGCCCGAAGCCCGACACGCTGCACCCGCGCGGAGCTCGCGGCGCTGAGCGTCCGGGAGCGCCGCGAGTACGACGGCGCGCGCGCGGTGTGGCACGCGAACCTCGGGCCGATCGTGACCGCGCAGATGCAGGCGGTGTTCGACGACCTCGAGGAGATCGTCGAATCAAACCGCCAGGACGGCGACCGCGTTCGCAGCTCCGCTGTCCTGTCGGCGTACCCGGGGCTTGGCAAGACCACGGTCGCGGTCTCGTTCGGTGTGCGCTACCACCGCGACCAGATCGAGATGCATGGCCGTCGACGAGCGGCGGGCATGACCGCATCCCGGTCGCCTACATCGGGCTGACGTCGAGCACGACGATGCGCAGCCTCAACTCGGCGCTGTGCCGGTTCTTCGATCATCCCGGCTGGCAGCGCGGGACCGCTGCGCAGCTCGCCGATCGTGCGACGGACTGCGTGCTGTCGTGCGGCACGAGGTTGATCATCATCGATGACGTCCACTTCCTCGACATGAACCGCCGCGACGGGCGCGAGGTCGCCAACCACTTCAAGTGGCTCGCCGCGCAGTTCCCGGTCACGTTTTTGTTCGTCGGCGTCGGCGTGCTCGAGCGTCAGCTTCCGACCGAGGGCCGACATCCCGCCGAAGCAGCGTTCGCGCAGACCGCACGGCGATGGACGACGCTGTCGCTGGACCCGTTTGAGATTCGACCGATGACGGGCGACGGACATGGCGGCGGCTGCTGCTGGCGATCGAACGTGACCTCGTGCTCGGCGACGCGCATCGCGGGATGCTCGCCGACGACCTCGCGGACTACCTGTTCGCGCGCTCGACGGGGCACTTCGCGTCGCTGATGACGCTGATCGCGCGCGGCTGCCGACGCGCGATCAAGACCGGCAGCCGAGCGCCTGACACCCGAACTGCTGGACGGCGTCCGCAACGACGTCGCCGCCGAGGCGGCGCGCAAGAGCTCAGGCCGCCATCGACCGCGGGTGCTCACGACCCGCGTCCAATCGGACGCGGCAAGCCGGCGGAAAGCCGCGTGACCGCGCGCACGGTCAGCGGCCGGATCCCGATCCGACTTGAGCCCGTCGCGCGGCGAATCATTGGACGGGTGGCTAGACGCATACGCGCAGCGCCTGCGCGTCTCGACCGTGGACCTCGCCAAGGCGCTGGAGATTCCGACCGGCGCTTTCGCCGGCTCGCGCGGGCCGAAGCTCGCGCTTGCCCAGCACGCCCCCGATCCGGAGCGGATCGCGGCGCGGGCCGGCGGGATCGACCCCGCGCGAGATCGAGGCGCTGTGGATCGGGCTCGCCGCTACGACCGCCTGATCGGCCAGCGGCTGGGAACGAGCATCCTCGCTGCGCGCGGGCGCGGACGCTGCGCTGGAGCCGCTTCTGCCCGAGCTGTCTACGCGAGGGCGGCGGTCGATGGCTGGCCGCATGGCGCCTGCCGTGGTACCTCGCGTGCCCCGTACACCACACGATGCTCGCCACCCGCTGCCCACACTGCGCGGCGCCGCAACGCGACCGCGGCACCACGCAGCGACCATGTCGATGAGCTGCTGACAAGGTGCGGACACCCATCTGGCGAGCCGTCCGGTCGCAGCGACGGTCGCTGTCGCCATGACCTGACCAGTGACGTCTGCGCCGAGCCGGCGCCCCGTGAGCTGATCGACCTGCAATCAGACCTCGGCCGCATCCTCGATGCAGAGCTGACCGACGGCGAAGCACGACAGCTGCTCGACAGGCTCGTCGATGTCCACATCGTCGCGACCCACGTCGGACTTGAACTGCGGGCGATCACCGGAGATCGACGCGACGCCGGCGAGATGCTCCGCGACCCGCTTACTGAGGTGCAGCGTGTGCTCGCCGACTCGCCGACCCGCGGCTGCGCGAGCTGGCCAACAGCGACGGACTGCTGCGGCCCGTCCCGCTGCAGGCCTCCTGGCGCTTCGCGAGTCGGGGTACCGTTAAGGAACGTGGCACCAGGTGACAAGTAGGCCCGGTGCTCGGGTCGGTGTCACCAGGGGAAAACTACGTCTGACCGGCAACGTCGACGCCTGATTCAGGGGCTGCGCGCCCGCCGGCTCGTTCGATCGCTCGGTAGACCGTGGAGCGGCCGATGTTGAACAGCTCTGCGAGTTCCGCGGGGTTCTTGTCGCCGGCGCGGTAAAGGCCAACGAGGTGCGCTTCTTGGCGGGGTGTCAGCTTTGGTTTGCGGCCTCGGAGTTTGCCGGCTGCTCGTGCAACGGCGAGACCTTCGCGAGTTCTCATCCTGATGAGGTCGGACTCGAACTCGGCGACCATGGCCAGGACGTTGAAGAGCAGGCGGCCGACCGGATCCTCGGGGTCGTGGACGGAGCCGCCGAGGTTCAGTTTGACCTGACGGGTCGTGAGTTCCTCGACGATGTCGCGGGCGTCGGGAAGCGAGCGTGCGAGGCGGTCGAGTTTGGTGACGACGAGCGTGTCGCCCGAGCGGCATGCGGCGAGCGCTTCGCGGAGTCCCGGCCGTGCACGGTTGGTACCGGTCAGGCCGTGGTCGACGTAGATGCGCTCGGGAGCGACGCCGAGCGCGGCGAGGGCGTTTCGCTGAGCAGTGAGGTCTTGGCCCTGGGTGGAGACGCGGGCGTAGCCGATCTTCAGTGCGGTCACGTGGCCAGTGTGCCGTATGACGTCCCTGAGCGGGATTTCAATTCGGACGGGTCTATCGGGACATAGGCGGGCCAGCGAGCGCCGGTCGTGGCACCTGGAACGTCGTTGTCCGGTTGACGACCGTCTGGCGGTTCCGGTCGCGACGCTGCACCGGAGCGCTGAACGCCAACGCGGTGGGGGTCAGGGCTTGACCGGGTGTGTGGTGTGCGGCTGCGTCGTGGTCGGGGCGCGGGGTTGACGGCTAAGTGTCGATCGGAGATCGTTGGCGTGCGCGAGTGTGCGCGCACCATCCAGACCGAGGGGTCGGCTTGATGGCGATGTGTCGTGATATGCGGCTGGGCAGGGTGTTCTCGCGGGTCGGCTCGTGGCTGGTGGTGGTCGTTGGCGTGGCCGCGTTGGCATGTCCGGCCGCGGCGGGCGCGGTGGCGCCTCGTGGGGGCCCATTTGCGGCTGGCTTGGTGCCGGGGTATCCGGCGTTGGGTAGCGGTGGTGGGACGCTTGGGGCGCCGGTCGGTGAGCGTGCGGCCGCGGCGGCGTCGTTGCGGGCGTGGCGGGCGTTGCCGGCACCGGCGCGGGCGGCGGTCTCGCGGACGCTGGGCCGCGATCAGGCCGCGTATCGGGCTGTGGCGACGGCGGGCGGGTTTCGGCTGGTCAATCGGCGCGGCGGACTGGTCGCGCGGTTTGATCGTCGCGGTGCGCGCGTCGTCGCGGGTCGCGCCCGTGCGGGGTTGGCGTTGCGTGCGGTCGGCTACGGCACGGCGCTGCGCACCGTCGCCGGGGTCGTGCCGCGGGCGCGTGCGAACCGTGTGGTGTATCGCCGTGGCGGGGTGTCGGAGTGGTTTGTCAACGGGCCGGCGGGCCTTGAGCATGGGTTCACGCTGGCCGGCCGGCCGGGCGGTGCGCGGCGGGGGGCGTTGACGTTGAGCTTGGCGTTGACGGGCGTGTCGGGGGCGCGTGTGGATCGCGATCGCCGTGGCGTGACGCTGCGCGCGGTGCATGGCGAGGGGTCGTTGCGGTATGCGGGATTGTGGGCCAGCGACGCGCGCGGGCGGATGCTGCCGGCGCGGTTGCGTGTCGCGGGCGCGCGGCTGCTGGTGTCGGTCGATGACCGCCGGGCGCGCTATCCGCTGACGATCGACCCGTTCTTCGAGGCGGCCAAGCTGACCGCCGGCGACGGCGCCAGGGGCGATGGGCTGGGCTGGTCGGTGGCGGTGTCGGGCGACACGATCGTCGCCGGCGCACCCTTCGACGACATCGCAACGAACAACGATCGGGGGTCGGCGTATGTGTTCGTGCGCCCGACGGGCGGCACCTGGGCGACCGCGACGCAGACCAAGCTGACCGCCGGCGACGGCGCCGCGGGCGACGAGCTGGGCTAGTCGGTGGCGGTGTCGGGCGACACGATCGTCGCCGGCGCACCCTTCGACGACATCGCAGGGAGAGGCAGTCAGGGGTCGGCGTATGTGTTCGTGCGCCCGACGGGCGGCACCTGGGCGACCGCGACGCAGACCAAGCTGACCGCCGGCGACGGCGCCGCGAGCGACCAGCTGGGCTACTCGGTGGCGGTGTCGGGCGACACGATCGTCGCCGGCGCACGCTTCGACAGTCGACGAACAACGCTCAGGGGTCGGCGTATGTGTTCGTGCGCCCGACGGGCGGCACCTGGGCGACCGCGACGCAGACCAAGCTGACCGCCAGCGACGGCGACGAGCTGGGCAGCGCGGTGGCGGTGTCGGGCGACACGATCGTCGCCGGCGCACCCTTCGAGGGCGTCGCAGGGAAGACCGCCCGGGGGTCGGCGTATGTGTTCGTGCTCCCGACGGGCGGCACCTGGGCGAACGCGACCCAAGCCAAGCTGACCGCCAGCGACGGCGCCCAGTTCGACCAGCTGGGCTTCTCGGTGGCGGTGTCGGGCGACACGATCGTCGCCGGCGCACCCTTCGACAACGTCGCAACGAACAACGATCAGGGGTCGGCGTATGTGTTCGTGCGCCCGACGGGCGGCACCTGGGCGACCGCGACGCAGACCAAGCTGACCGCCGACGACGGCGCCACGAGCGACCAGCTGGGCTACTCGGTGGCGGTGTCGGGCGACACGATCGTCGCCGGCGCACCCTTCGACAACGTCGCAACGAACAACGATCAGGGGTCGGCGTATCTGTTCGTGCGCCCGACGGGCGGCACCTGGGCGACCGCGACGCAGACCAAGCTGACCGCCGACGACGGCGCCGCGGACGACCAGCTGGGCTACTCGGTGGCGGTGTCGGGCGACACGATCGTCGCCGGCGCACCCAGCGACGACGTCGCAGGGAACATCAATCAGGGGTCGGCGTCTGTGTTTGCGAGCGATGCCGACCCGCCGCGGGTGTCGTGCGCTCCGGCGGACGGGCAGTGGCATGGCGCGAACGTCTCGATCACATGCACCGCGACCGACACCGGATCGGGGCTCGCGAACGGGTCGCCGGCATCGTTCGCGCTGCAGACCAACGTCGCCGCGGACTCCGAGGACGCCAACGCGAGCACCGACAGCCGCGAGGTCTGCGACGCGGTCGCCAACTGCGCTACCGCGGGACCCGTGACCGGCAACAAGGTCGATCGCAAGCAGCCCGGCGTCACGTGCGACCCGGCGGACGGGCAGTGGCATGGCGCGAACGTCTCGATCGCATGCACCGCGACCGACACCGGGTCGCTGACGGACTTGAACGCTCCGGAAGGTGCATTGGTCTGCCCGTAGCCGTTCGAACCCCAGCAGGCGATGGTGTCGTCGGTTCTGAGCGCGCAGTTGTGAAAATCACCGCCGCTGATGGACTTGAACGCTCCGGAAGGCGCGTTGGTCTGCCCTTCGCCGTTCGAGCCCCAGCAGGCGATGCTCTCGTGATGAGCACGCACGTGTGAACGAGGCCGACAGTGACGGACTGAAACGTTCCGGAAGGCGCGATGCTCTGCCCATGGGCGTTGTGGCCCCAGCAGGCAATGCGGTCGTCGGTCTTCATCGCGCAGGTGTGAATATCGCCCGGATCAACGGACCTGAACGCTCCGGCGGGCGCGTTGGATTGCCCGTCGCCGTTGAGCCCCCAGCAGGACGCCGTCGTCGGGCCTGATCGCGCACGCGTTCGCGCCGCCTGCGCCGACGGACTTGAACGTTCCGGCCGGGGCATTGGTCCCACCTAAGTGGTTCGGCCCCAGCAGGCGATGCTGTCGTCGGCCTTGAGGGCGCACGTGTGCCACCCGCCGGCGCTGACGGATTGGTAGCCCGATGCGGCCTGGGCGCCGGCTGGCGGCGCGAACGCCATGGTGGCGCACAGCACGAGCAGTGCGCGCACCAGCGCACGACCGGTGTTGCCGGGCGATCGACGGCCAGATGTGCCCATGAGATTCCCCTGTGACGCTTGTGTGTCGTGGCTGGCGATGTTGCCCAGGTCCGAGACCCCGCGTCAATGGGGGAAATCCGCCAACCTGCGTCAGCGACGCTGCGCCGGCCGGGCGCCGAGGTCCGCCGCCAGCGGGCGGATCTCGCGCGCGGCGAGCCGGCATACAGAAAGCCGCCGGGATACTCCCCGGGCGCATGAGCGCCGGCGGCGAGCATCCGTTGGGCCCATGCGCACGCCCGCGCAGGAAGGCGTTCGCGCCGAGGAACGTGTTCTCCCGATGGTCACCGGTGAGATCGCGAGCGGCTGGTCGTAGTTCGTGACGGGCTGCCATCGTGGCGGTGGTCGGAGTCGAGGATGCTGACGCGTTCGCCCGCGGCGAGTTGTCACCGAGCTGCACGAGCTCGAGGGCGTGCAGTGCCACCTGGGCCCAACTGGACGCGGTCGCCGAGGACGATCTCGCCGCCGTCGATCGCATCGAGTAGCAGTAGTCGCGGATCGCGCTGGGTCCCGATCCGCACCGTGCCACCACGCAGTGGATGCGCGTGCCGGCGCGAAACTGACGCCCCGTCGCCGAGGTCGAGCGTGTTGTCGGCGGCCGCCCAGACGTCGAGGATCTGGCGGCGGCCGAGCTGGACGTGCTCGCCGAGGCGGATCGTCAGCGTCCCGGCCTTGCCGCCGTAGGGGTGGATCTCGACGTCGGGCAGCTCGTAGAAGTGGGCGCCGTGGGGGGCTACGAGGACGAGCCGGCCCCCGGCGCGGCGCAGCCGGGCGTCCAGGCGCCGCGCCCACAGCGCGAAGCGGGCGCGCTCGGCCTTCAGGCGGGCGGCGCGGGCGGCGGCTCGCAGGGGGGAGGTGAGGGGGGTCATGGGCGCGCGCATCATGGCAACGCGCGCTCGGGCGGCGCGTGGTTGACGATCTCGCTGGCGTCGGCGGTGGCGTCGGCGCCCGGCGCGGCGGGGCCGGCGATCGCCGGGCGGGTGCGCCCGGGCCCGGCTTTCGCTCGCCGAAGGCCCAGCGCACGCGGCGCTGCAGGCACGGCTGCTCGACGAAGCGCCACGACAGCGCCGACAGCGCGACCGTGACCGGCAGGCCGATCGCGATCATCGCGATGACGAGGGTGGTGGTGCCGGCGTCGGCGCCGACGATGTCGATGACCTCGAAGAGGACCCAGACGTGGATGAGGTAGTCGCGTAGGAGCGTGCACCGAGGTACTTGATGGGCCGGTTGTCCAGCCAGCGCGGGGCGCGCTCGGTGCCGAGCTGCCAGACGATCACCGCCGCGAGCGCCGCGCCCGCGCACACGGCGGCCATCAGCGCGCGGCGGCCGAGCGCGTGGTGCAGGGCGGTCGTCTGCACGGCGTAGTCCCAGTTGGCGTACAGCGCCCAGGCGAGGACGGTGATCGCGCCGAGCGCGTAGGCGAGCCGCTTGGCCTGGCGCGGGTTCGCGCGCAGGCGGGGCGCTGCCAGCGGCTCGGCGGCGGCGAGCATGATGCCGGGGATGAACGCGTAGAGGATGAAGGGCGGGCTCGTGAGGACGGCGAAGTCGTCGCTGCCCTGGCGCAGGTAGATGCTCACGAGGCCGATGGCGCCGAG
>CAVSFU010000011.1:0-161372 GCA_963727365.1 Paraconexibacteraceae bacterium
GCCCGACTACGACTGGATCGTCATCGGCTCCGGCTTCGGCGGCAGCGTCTCGGCGCTGCGCCTCGCCGAGAAGGGCTACTCGGTCGCAGTGCTGGAGTGCGGACGGCGCTTCGCCGACGACCAGTTCGCCGAACGGATGAGCCAGCTGCGCCGCTCGGTCTGGATGCCACGACTCGGGCTGAAGGGCACGCTGCGGCTGACGCGCTTCAAGGACGTCGTGATCCTGTCCGGCAGCGGCGTCGGCGGCGGCAGCCTCGTCTACGCGCAGACGCTGTACCGCGCAGCGCCGCGCTTCTTCGAGGAATGGCGCAAGGTCGCCGGTGCGGCCGGCGACCTCGGGCCCCACTACGACGAGGCCGAGCGCATGCTCGGAGTCGTCACCCACCCGCACCGCACGCCGCTCGATGACCTCCTCGACGGCGTCGCCGCCGACATGGGCAAGCCCGACGTGCGGACCGACGCGCGTCGGCGTCTACTTCGGCGAGCCGGGCGTCACGGTCCCCGACCCGTTCTTCGGCGGGGAGGGCCCGGAGCGGACGGGCTGCATCGAGTGCGGTCAGTGCCTGCTGGGGGTGTCGCGTCGGGGCCAAGAACACGCTGCCCAAGAACTACCTCTGGCTCGCCGAGCGCCGCGGCGTCGAGGTCGTGCCCGAGCGCACGGTCTGAGATCCGGCCGCTCGGCGCGCCCGACGGCTCCGACGGCTACGCGATCACCAGCGAGCGCACCGGCGCGTGGCTGCGCAAGGGCCGCCAGGTGCTGACCGCCCGCGGTGTCGTCGTCGCCGGCGGCGCGCTCGGCACCAACCTGCTGCTGGCGCGCTGTAAGCATTCGGGCGCCCTGCCGGCGATCTCCGGCCGCCTCGGGCACCTCGTGCGCACCAACAGCGAGTCGCTGACCGCCGTCACCGTTCCCGACGACCGCGGCTGGAGCAACTCAGTGACGATCACCGGCAGCATCTTCCCCGATGTCGACAGCCACTCCGAGACGGTCACGTACGGCAATAACGCCGACCTCTTCGGCCTCCTGTTCACCCTCCTGACGCCCGATGGCACACGGCTCACCCGCCCGCTGAAGCTGCTCGGTCAGATCGTGCGTCACCCGATCCGATTTGCCCGCTCCTGCAATCTGCGCGGCTGGTCGCGGCGCACGGTCATCACCGGCGTCATGCAGACGCTCGACAACTCGATGCGGTTCGTCGCACGCCGGCGGCCGTTCGGCGGCGTGCGGCTGCAGACCGAGCAGGACCCCGAGCATCCCAACCCGACGTTCCTGCCGCTGGCCAACGAGATCGCCGAGCGGGTGGCGACCAAGACCGGCGGCGTCGCGCAGAGCTGGATCACCGAGGCGCTGCTCAACACACCCGTGACCGCCCACATCCTGGGCGGCGCGGTCACCGCCGTCGACCCGGGCCGCGGCGTGATCGACATGGACCACCGCGTGTTCGGCTACCGCAACCTGCTGGTCTGCGACGGCGCCGCGATCCCCGCCAACCCTGGCGTCAACCCGGCATTGACGATCACCGCGATGACCGAGCGGGCGATGGCTGCGATCCCGGCCGCCGACGATCCGGCGCTCGGCGCGGTGGTCGATCGGCAGAGGCATATCCGCTGATCGACGACTTGGGGCGGCGCTCGAGCGCCGTGATGCTTGCCCCATGATGATCCAGCCGATCCGCCGCAGCCCGCTCGTGCTGCTGACCACCTTGCTGGCGACCGTCGCACTCGCCGGGCCGGCTGGCGCCGCACCACCGTGCGTGACCGCCTCGTCGAGCGACCGCGCCAACGTCCCGTGCAATCCCTACCTCGCGGACTCGGCCTATCCGATGGCCCACACGAACCCCTACTCGCAGCACTCGACGTCGATCGCCGGGCCGAAGGCGGGCGACAAGGTTCAGGTGCGCCACCGCGCGATCCCCGGCATCGCGATCGCCGCGTTCTTCTCGCCGAGCTACCGCGACGGCCGGCGCGTGGCGTGGATGCACGCGATCACCACCACGACGGCCGGCCTCGTCTTCAAGGTCGACACGTCCAGCGGCAACATCATCGGCGAGTACGACAGCATCACGCGCGAGGGCATCGTTCCCGAGCGCACGACCGCCGTCGGCGGCGTCTACAGCCTCGTCGACCGCGACAACCGCTTCATCCACGCCAACGGCCCGTCGCTGGACGTGCTCGGCGATGACTGGCCGCGCAGCACGACGTCGAGCATCCGGCTGCTGCGTCGCTTCACGCTGCCCCGCGCGCGAGATGCCGCCACGGTGACTACATCGTCGGCCTGAACATGCTCTGGGACGGCCGCGTCGTGTTCGTGACGTCCCAGGGGATCCTCGGCATCGTGCCACGCGAACCCAAGCGCATGACCAACGACGAGCTCGTCATCACGTCACTCAACGGCGATCGCTGCAGCGATGCCCGCGTCCCGACGAGCGCCCTCGAGACGGTCTCCAACTCCGTCTCGGTCGACGAGAGCGGTGGCGTCTACCCCATCTCGAACAAGGCGCAGTACCGCTTCAACGTCAAGGGCGCGACGATCAAGCGCGCGTGGCGCGTCGCCTACGGCACGGGCAACTCCGGCGGCACCGGCGGCAGCGTCCGCCTCGACAGCGGCTCTGGCACGACGCCCTCGCTGATGGGGACGGCGAAGGACAAGAACCAGTTCGTCGTGATCACCGACGGGCGCGAGCTGATGCACCTGACCCTGATGTGGCGCGGGAAGATCCCCGCGAACTGGCGCGGGCTGCCGGGCCGCCCACGCCGGATCGCCTGCGAGCTGCCGGTCACGTTCGGCGACCCGAACGCGACGTCGTCGCAGTCGGAGAACGCCGTCGTCGTGCGCGGCCGCTCGATGTACATCCCGAACAACCAGCTGCGCAACATGGAGGCGTTCAAGGGGGTGACGGATCCGACCCTGAGCGTGGTCGTCGCCGGCCTCGTCGGACAGAGCCCCGCCAACGCCCCGCACGGCTTCGAGCGCGTCGACTGGAACCCCAAGACGCGCACGTGCGAGGTCGTATGGGTCAACAAGGAGGCATCGTGGCCCAGCGGCGTCCCCTACGTCAGCAGCGGCAGCGACATGGTTTACGGCATCGGTCAGCGCAACGGCGTCTGGGGCCTCGAAGGCCTGGACAACCGCACCGGCGCCGCGACGGTGTGGATCCCGAGCGGCCCTCTCCCCACCCAGGGCCCGTTCTACTCGGCGGTGAACATCGACGACGCCGGAAACGCCTGGACCGGCGGGATCGGTGGCTTCACCTCGTTCGTCACCAACCCCGGCATCCCGTTGCCCATCGGCTAGGAAGCGCCGCGGGTCAGCGGCCGGTCAGGCGCATGAACTTCGACACCGCCTCGGCGCGATTGGCGGCGTGCATCTTGCGCAGGATCTGGCTGACGTGCGACTTGACCGTTCCCTCGGACACGACGATGCGCTCGGCGATCTGCTTGTTCGTCTCACCGTGCGCCAGCAACTCGATGATCTCGAGCTCACGCCGAGTGAGCAGCTGATGGATGCGCGAATCGGGCGCCGCAAGCATCGCCGAGCGCACCGCCGGCTCGGCCTCAGAAGCCTTGAGCTCGTCGCTCGCCGTCGTGATCTGCAGCCCCGCCTCGCGCATATCGGTCAGCACCGACTCGGTCGCGACGACAAGCTCGCGGATGCGCTCGCCCTGGTCGTGCAGGCGCTGCAGCAGGATCGTGCGCTCCAGCGCGTAGCCGTAGCCCTCCGCAAACGCCCACAGCACGTCGCGATCGAGGATGTCGTCCCCGCGCATCGTGGTCGCATGCAGGAACCCGATCACGCGGCCCTCCGGCATCACCGGCGCCGCCACGTACGACGTGATGTTCGACAGATGCGTGAGGTCGGTGAACACACGCGGGTCGTTGAGGGCGTCGTGCACAATCACCGGGCTACGGCGGCGCAGCATCTCGTTCTCCAGCGTCATCGCTTCGAGCTGGATCGGCGGACGCTTGGCGGCTTGTCCGACAACCTTCTCGCCCCAATGCTTGTCGCCCTTTGCGTACGCCGAGGCCGGCGTTACGACCCCCTCCTCGACACGCCAGAGGATTGCCATCTCAAAACCGCAGTACTGGCAGACCACCTCGGGCGCCTTGACCAGCATCTGCTCCGTCGACCCGATCGCCCGTAGCCGCGCCAGTGCCCGCTGCACCTGCAGAACCCCGTCCAGGCGCCGCGTCGCGCGCTCGCCGGCGAGCTCGAGCCGGACGTCGGCGAGCTCCAGCGCCAACGCCGCGACGCGCGCGGCCTCCGGTCCGCTGTAGTCGGGCACGATCCGCCGCAGCGTCACCAGACCGTCGTCGACGAGCTGCTCGATCGTCCCGCTGTCCACGTCGCCGCGCGCCGCGCTCGCCACCTCCGAACCAAGCAGTGCTCCCAGTTGCTCCAGCGCATCGAGTGCACGATCCCTCGGAATGACCGACCCCTCCACGATCGCGTGAGCGTACGTCAGGAGCGCCGTCATGTGTGCAGGTATCTGCGCAGGAGCTCGTCACGCGCCCGAGCCGCTCGAGGAGCGGGCGGATTGCCGCCTCCGGCGGATTGCGGGCGTGGACTTAGGCACGCCGCCGTCTGAAAGGGCCTAAAAGGCCCACCGCCATCATCTCGGAGCGAGATGCTGAAGGCGCTCCGCCTCCCGACGGACCGTGACGCCCTGGTCTTCGGGACCTCCACGGGCGGGAAGGAGAACGACTCGAACGTCCGGAACCGGATGCTGACGCCGGACGTCTGGGAGGCGAACTCGCGGCTGGCCGAGAAGGGGCGGCTACCGATCCGGACGCGGCCGGAGGGCGCGACGACGGGGGCGCGCTTTACGCCGCATTCGTTCGGGCGTACGTACGCGTCGCTGCTCTACATCGAGGGCCGTGATCCGAGCTTCGTGAAGCGCGTGATGGGCCATAAGCACGCGGCGCTGAGCCTGACGGTCTACGCCTTGATGGAGACCGTGGACGAGGACGTCCGTGCCCGCTGGCGGGCGTTCGTCGCGACCGGCTCGACGGACCTTCCGAAGGCGGAGGCGGGGAGCGCCGAGGACGCAGGCACCGTGACGCACGCTCAGGCGTGAAGAGGCACGCCGCGGCGCTCGCTCCATTTGAGCGTGCCGCCGCGTAGCTCTCCTTCGGGCCACGGAAGCTCGGGGTAGACCTCGTCCCAGTACGACGGGTACGTACGTGACTTCGCGCCGCGCTTCCCGCGGCCCTTGCGCATCCGCCTGCAGCGGAGGTCTCGGTCGACGGCGAACACCGACTCGTCAAGCCCGCGATAGATGATCAGTAGCTCCGACCGATCGTCCTGCCCCGCCGTGTCCGGGAACGTGACCGTGACGCGGTCGGCCGGAGCGAAGAACCCGTCACCGAGGATCGTCAGCGAGTACTTGCCCGCGATGCAGGCGAGAACACAAGTCCGCTTAGCGGTGCCTCCACCCACGTTGAGAATCGTCGCGCTCATCCTCCCGCTCCGCGTCTCGCTGGTGAGCTGCAACTCCAGGTCAGGCGCGATGCTCTGTCGGTACAGCCTCGCGGTGTGCCGGACCGTCCCTAGCGCGCCCAGCGCGGCGAGCGCGGTGAAGACGGCGATCGAGAGGTTGATCGCGTCCGCCGTACTGATGTCGATGCCGAGTAGGGCGAGAGGCATGACGGGCGCGAGGGTAGCGTCGGCGTCGGTCCGAACATGAGGCGTTCCGACGAGTCCGCGAGGTCATGCGGAAGCGTGCGCGGAGACGCGCGGTAGGCTCGGAGCGTGCGGCTCCCATGGACGCCCAAGGTCAGCCCGGAGGCCCTCGCCGACCGCGCCGGGCTAGTGACGAGGGCGACGCAGCGCCTGTTTCCGACTTTGACGCCTAAGCCGGAGCGCGTGTATCTCATAGTGGCGGCATGTACGGGCGGTGCGCTCGGGAAGGATCTGACGCTTACGTCGTGCGAGATATCGCTTCGGGAGTTCAACGGGCGTCACCGCCCCACACTCGACGACGCTGCGCTCGAACGGGTTGTCCGGGAGGCGAAGAACGAGAACGAGCAGATCGCGAACGCTGCGCGCCTTGTCAGTTACGCGATCATGAGGGCGTTTATCGAGTCGATGAGGTGGGACGAGGAGTTGGTTCGAGAGGAGGGTTCGCGTCTCTCGTGGTTCATACAGCTTGAGGAAGCGACCGTCCCGGACTTTGCCCGCGACGTCGAGCAGGAGATCCGCGTCGGCGTTGCGATCGAGCCGGGCATCGCCACGATGGAGGACGACGTAGCGCGGGCGCTGCGTGACCTCGGGTAAGCGCCGCGCGGCACCAAGCGGGCAACGTTTCGGAAAGATTGCCCGCTCTGCGAGGAGTGGGCGAACCGGAAACCTAGATGGGCGCGGCGGGTTTCGAACCTGCGACCTCTCGCGTGTGAATCTTCCGTTCCGCTGGGCGGCGATGCCCGGCGGGGTGGGGGGTTTCCCGGTGGTCAGGGCTCGTCGGAGAGCCGGGCGCGGCCGCGCTTCCGGCTCCCGTGCCCCTGAGTCCGCTCCTACCGGGCAATGTTGCCCGCTACGCGGGCTCGCTCGCGGGTCCGCCCGGCCGAAGTTCGCGTCGTGGATCTCCAGGGTCTCGCCGAGGAGGCGATCCTCGGCGTGCTTCTTACGCTCGTTCGACCGGTCGGCGCCGTCCAAGCCGACGGCGCCCGCGTGAACGCTGTCACCCGCCGAGCTTGCCGGTCGGCGCCTCGAACTCCGTGGCGCGCGGTCCGGTGAGCCCGCTCACGCCCACGCTGACCGTGCGCTGGCCGCTCTGACTGGCGACCAGGCACACACCTTGGTCGGAGTTGCGCGGATCGACGGTCAGAGGTACGGGGAAGGTCATCTGCCGGCTCGAGTCACCGGCCTCGACGCTCATCTCGCTGACGACGTCGAAGAACGAAGCGTCGAGGCGGGTGTCGCACGTCCCGCCGACCGCGGGTCGGGCGTGCAGGCGGACGGCGACCTGCCCGAGCGTCGGCGCCTGGTGTGTCGCGCTCCACTGGCTGAGGGCCAGCGATGCGCCTGGGCGCGTGCAGCACCACACCTGATTCCCCTGGAGATTGGGGTAGGTCCCGGTCGTCCGCGCGTACGAGTGGAACCCGCTGCGGAAGGTGTGGACCGGGATCACGGGGTGCGTTCCCACATCGCCGCGGACGCCCAGCCGGCCGTCGAGCGTGACGCGTGCCCGGGCCGAAGGGTCATGGGGATCGGAGATGACCGTCGCCACCTCCTCGGCGGCATAGACGGCGGCGGGGGCCATGGCCAGGCAGGCCGCCGCCGCGACGACCGTCTTGTGGGCGCCGCTCATGCTCATGCGGCGGGTTTTCGCAGAATCAGACATGCGACGACGGTAGATCCGGGTGCCCGCGGTCGCATCGGGGAGGCACCCTGAATTTCTGACTCGCCGAGCGCGGCTTTGCGTCAGGGGCTGGGAATCGGGCCGATCGCGTGTACAGAGCGCCTGGGCCCCGCCGGAGCGGGCCTCAGAACCAATGGGCGCGGCGGGTTTCGAACCTGCGACCTCTCGCGTGTGAAGCACGACGACGAGGACGGCGGAGAGCAGCTCAGATTGTTCTGATTTACAGGGAGATGTGACGGGCGGCAAGCGCCGGTTTGGCCCTGGGTGAGCGGCGCGGTTTGCCCGCATTTTGCGGACGCTTCTCGGGCGTTTGGGCACTGGTGCCCAAACGAGGCGACGGCACGAGCGCGCGCGAGGTCGTCAGGCGTCTGCGGGCAGCAGCGTGAAGGCCTTGCCGCGTAGCGGCGTGACCGCGCGGAAGTGACGTTCGTCGAAGCTGAGGATGCGCGTGGTGCGGTGACGCGCTGCGAGCACGATCAGGGCGCAGTCGGCAAGTCCGAGATCGAGGTCTGCGTAGCGGGCGTCCAGGTCGGTGATCGCCGCGTAGTCCGGTTGCTCGAGCGGTGCGACGGCGAAGCGGCCGGCCGCGAGGTCGGCGATGAAGGCGCGGCGTGCTGATCGGCCGAAGCGCTGCCCGAGCAGGTAGTCGATCTCGGCAGTCGTCGGTGCCGGGATGACCAGTGGACCCCGCTCGCTGGTTAGCGCGTCGAGGATCGCCTCGCGCTGCGGCTCAGCGGGGTCGCCGAGTGCGACGAGCGGTGCGGCATCGATGAGCAGCGTCACGCGCCAAAGCCGTCGAGTAGGTCGTCTTCGGGGATCTGCGAGATGGGGCGCGGGTCGGCATCGATGCGGTCAAATCCGGCCGCCAGCGCGAAGTTGCGATCGCGCGAGCTCTGCGGTTGGTAGGCGTCCACCGCGGCGCGCAGGACCTCGGCCTGCGAGCGACCCTCCTGCTTGGCGAGTCGGCTCAGGCGCGCGGCCTGGGCGTCATCGAGGTAGACGCTGGTCTTGCGCATCGCCCCAGTGTAGGGCATGACGTAGGGCATCGCGTCGAGGTCAGGATTCGGCTCCTCCCCTCCTCGGCGTCCCGACTGCGGCGGAGGTCGCCCGACTGACTCGCCGGATCCGCAGCACCAGCCGGCGTCTCGAGGCGCTTGAGGAGCACGTCGCAACCACGCCAACGACACCGAGCGCCCATGAATGCGAACGTCGGCGCCGCCCTGGAACCACCAATGAGCGTCCCGAGCCTCGCCGAAGAAGCCGACTTAGCCGCATCTCCCGGTATTTCGTCACGGCTGCACGAGCGCCCGCTCGTGGCGTTGGCTTAGCCGTCGGGCCTCCGCGTCGCATGGCGGGTGACCAATCGCACGGCTGGCAGCAGCACCGTGCGGGGCGCGTGGCGCGTCAGAGGGCCCGCGACGTAGCGCCAGCCGAAGCTCGGCACGACGACGCGGCTGCCGCGGCGCATGCCGGAGACTGCCGCCCTCGCGACCTGCTCCGGCGTTTGCGCGAACCGCACGCCGCGCTGGCGCTGTTGCTCGAGGCGCTCGCCGCCCGGAGCTGCTGACGCGAGCGGGGTGTCTGTGAGGCCGGGCTGAAGCGATGTGCACGAGACCCCGGTGCCGGCGAGCTCGGCGTGGAGTCCCTCTGAGAACGAGTGGACGAATGCCTTGGTGGCGCCGTAGGTCAGCGACATCGGGGTTGGTGCGTTCGCGCCCACCGAAGCGGTGTTGAGGATGGCGCCCGTTCCACGTGCGACCATCGCCGGGAGGATCGCGGCGGTCAAGTGGTGCACGGCGACCACGTTGACGGCGACGATGCGCCCCTCGCGTTCGTAGGCCAGCTGATGGAACGGTCCGCCGCTCCACAACCCGGCGTTGTTGCAGAGGCCGGCGAGATCGCGGGTGTCCTCGGCGATCCGCCCGATCAGCGAGCGGCGTTGCCGAGCGACGGTGAGGTCACATGCATGGGTGTCGACCCTCGTTCCATGTCGGTCAGCGATCTCGGACCTGACGGCTTCGAGCCGTTCGCGTCGACGTCGATCGCCAAGACGTCATGCCCGAGCCGTGCGAGCTCGTGCGCTAGAGCCGCGCCGATCCCAGAGGCGGCTCCGGTGACCGCGACGTAGGAGTTCGATGACGGGTCAGGCAGACTCATCGCTGCCAACTATAGACGGTCGATGTCAACTGCTGAAACGGCTTTGCCGCGGACATGCGGCCGAAGCAATGAGCGACCACTGGATTTTGTAGACGGATATGTCTATTATGTGCCGAATGCCAGCGCCGTGCCATCGATCGAAGGGGAACGGATGAGTGAGAAGCGACGAGGCGACGGGCGCGTTGCTCGCGCGCGCCAGCTGGGTGGCCTCGCGGCCGGTCACACGGCGCGGGTCGCCGGAGCGAAGGCGGCTGGCTTCGGCCGCTCCGAGGAGGTCAAGCTCGAGGCCCGGCGTGCCCAGCAGATGGCGACCGCCGACAAGATCGTCGAGGTTCTGGGCTCGATGAAGGGCGCGGCGATGAAGATCGGTCAGACGCTCTCGGTCATCGACATCGGGCTTGTCGACCCAGAGTTTCGCGAGGAGTTCGAGGAGCGTCTGTCGGTCCTTCAGTCCACCGGCAAGCAGGTCCCGTTCAAGGACATGCGCAAGGTCATCGAGAAGGATCTGGGCCGGCCGCTGGCCGACGCATTCGCCGATTTCAACGAGGACGCGATCGCGGCGGCATCGATCGGCCAGGTCTACCGCGCGACGACCAAGGACGGTCGTGACGTCGCGGTCAAGGTGCAGTACCCCGGCATCGAGCAGTCGATCCGTGCCGACCTGCAGAACCTGGACATGATCATCAAGCTGCTCTCGCGCTTCATGGCGGCCGGCATGGACGTGCGCGGCGTCGCGGCAGAGATCGGGGAGCGCTTGACCGCCGAGCTCGACTACGAGCTGGAAGCCTCGAACCAGCGCGCGATGGCTCGCGCGTATCGGGGGCATCCTTTCGTCGTCGTTCCCGAACCGATCACGGACCTCTGCGGTCACCGCGTAATCGTGTCGGAGTGGGTCGACGGGCGGCCGATGTCCGATCGTCGCCAACGGAGACGCGGCAATGCGCCACGACCAGGCCGAGATCCTCTTTCGCTTCTACGTCAACGGCCCGTTGCGACATCGGCTGCTCAACGGCGATCCGCACCCGGGCAACGCGCTGTTCCTGGACGATGGCCGGGTCGCGTTTCTGGACTTCGGGTTCTTCCAGCAGCTGTCGTCGGATGAGCTCGCCGAACTGCATGCGATCCTGCGGGCCGCCGGTGATGATGACGACGAGGCCCTGCGCCGCGTCATGGTCGACGCGGGAATGATCGGCGAGGATGCCGGCTCGGTCACCAAGTTCCGCGAGATGCTGCAGTCCGTTTGCAGCTGGTTCCTCGACGACGGGACGGTCGCCCTGAGGCGAGGGCAGACGGCAGAAGCGGTTGGTGCGCTCACGGAGGCTCAACGCACCGGCGCCATCGACGGCGGGCTCGCGGTGCCCGCGCACCACGCAGTGACGATGCGCGCGTTCGGCCTCGTTTTCGGCATCCTCAGCCAGCTCGAAGCGGAGAACAACTGGCATCGCATCTTCCGCGAGATCGTCTATGGCGACGAACCGGTCACTGAGCTCGGACGGCGCGAGGCGGAGTACCTCAATGGCCGATGAGGCGGGCCACCATTTGCGGGGTCTGCTTGCGCGTCCCGCGGGCGCCGTGCAGGACGTCGGCCGCCAGGCCTTTCGCGCAGCCTCCTTGCTGGCGTCGCGGGACCAATCGGTTCTCGCGTCACCGCATATCGAGCCAGGAGCGTGGGCGGTCGTCGAGTACCACGGCGAGGCGGTCGCGATTCACCGCGACGCCGCCGGCGCCCTCCACGCGGTGTCGGCCCACTGCACCCACGCTGACGAGCTGTTGACCTTCGATGCGGAGGCCGCGTGCTGGGAGTGCCCGCGGCATGGCGCGCGTTTCGCGCTCGACGGCCGTGTTCTGCGCGGTCCGGCATCCGCCGCGTTGCGTCAATGGGAGGTCGGAGACCTTGAACACCACAGAGCCTGACCACGAGATCGTGATCATCGGCGCCGGGCTGAGCGGCATCGGTGCCGCGATTGCCCTGCGCCGTGCCGGATTCGAGGACTTCGTGATCCTCGAGCGCGCTTCGGGCATCGGCGGCACGTGGCGCGACAACACCTACCCGGGCGTCGGGGTCGACGTCCCTTCGCAGGCCTACCAGTTCTCCTACGAGCTCAAGCCGGACTGGTCACGGACGTTCGCCAAGGGCGACGAGGTCATGGCCTACGTCGACCAGTGCGCCGACCGCTACGACGTCCGCCGCTTCGTTCGCCTCAACAGCGACGTCACCGAGCGGGTCTGGGACGAGGACGCTCAGCTCTGGCGGCTGCAGGTGGCAGGCGAGTTGCTGACCACGCGTTACGTGATCAGCGCGCTGGGGTGCTTCGCCGATCCGCTCCCGGTCACGATCGACGGCGTCGAGGACTTCAGCGGCGACGTCCTGCACTCCGCCTCGTGGGACCACTCGGTCGACCTCGCGGGCAAACGGGTCGCGATCGTCGGTACCGGCGCCAGCGCCGTCCAGATCATTCCCGAGATCGTCGGCGAGGTCGCCCAGCTCGACGTCTACCAGCGGACGCCGATCTGGGTCGCCCCGAAGGCTGATCTGCCCGTGCCGGGGCCGATTCAGGCTGTGCTGCGACGCACGCCGCTGGTGCAGAATCTCGCTCGTGCGACCTCGTCGCGGCTGATCGAGGCCGTGCTCGTCAATCTCGTGATCCACTACGAGCAGGTCGGCGCCGTCACGCGCGCGAGCGGCTGGTTCGGGCGCCACGTCTGGTACCGCTCGCAGGTCAGAGATCCGGATGTCCGCCGGCGCCTGACGCCGGACTACGAGATGGTGTGCAAGCGGCCGGCGGTCTCCAACCAGTACCTGAAGACGTTCAACCGTCCGAACGTCGAGCTCGTCACCGATTCGATCGAGCGCGTGACGCCCACCGGGGTGCAGACGGCCGACGGGGCACACCGCGAGGCGGACGTGCTGATCCTGGCGACCGGGTTCCGGATGGCGTATGACCCGGAGAACTTCCGCGCCCGTCCTGTGCGCGGTCGCGACGGGTTTGACCTCGCGACGTTCTACGCCGAGCAGCGCGCCCGGTCATATGAGGGCGTGAGCATGCCCGGGTTGCCGAACCACTTCATGATCTTCGGTCCATACGGATGGACGGGCGGCACCTGGCACGTCCTCGTCGAGACGGCCTCGACGCACATCGTGCGCGTCCTGCAGGAGGCGAAGCGCCGCGGCGCGACGGCTGTCGAGGTGCGGCCGGAGGCGGCCGAGGAATGGACGGAGATGGCGCGCGACCGCATGAGCCGCTCGCTGCTGCAGTGCGGCGACTGCGAAACGGCCAACAGCTACTACTTCGACCGCCACGGCGACACCACGTTCCTGCGGCCCACCACGTCGCGACAAGCGTGGCACGCGGCGCGCAACTTTCCCTTCGAGGACTACGTGTTCGACGGGTGCGATGGCGACGCGGACACGGGAATCGCAGCCCGACGCGCGGCGATCGCATGAGCAAGCGAGATGCAGCCACTGTTCACCGACCTCGGTCGTCACGCAGGTTCGATCGGCCGAAGTGTGCTGGGCTCGCTCGCCGGTGGGCTGGGCTCGAGCACCCTCATGTCCGACGCGTTGCGTCAGGCGATGGAAGTCCGCGAGCGCGCGACCCAGCTGCAAGAGGCGACGCTCTCCGCGGCCAATCTGCCTTCGGCCGCCGACCTCGAGCGGCTGGCTCGTCGCCTGCGCAGCCTCGGCCAGCGTCTGGAAGCGATCGAGGACGCTGTCGATCGCGTCGACGAAAGGGTCGCCACGGCCACTTCTGAACGGAGTCAGATCAGCGCACAACTTGACCGCATCGAGGCGCTGCTGACGCAGACGAGCCCGACATGACTGACGCGAACCGATTCGGCGGAGGCCGCGTCGGGCGAGCCAGCAAACTCAGCGGATTGGCCGCGGGTCACGTCGCGCGTTCGGTCGGCACGAAGGTCGCGGCGACCGGGCGGTCGGAGGACGCCAAGCGCGAGGCGCGGCGGCGCCAGCAGCTGGCCACCGCCGACCGCGTGGTCGAGGTCCTCGGGTCGATGAAGGGCGCCGCGATGAAGCTCGGGCAGACCCTCTCGGTCGTCGACATCGGCATCGTCGACCCGGAGTTCCGCGAGGAGTTCCAGGCGAAGCTCGCCGTGTTGCAGAACCAGGCGAAGGCCGTTGCGTTTCGCGACATGCGCAAGGTCATCGAACGCGATCTCGGCATGGCGCTCGACGAGGCGTTCTCGAGCTTCGACGAGACGCCGATCGCCGCGGCGTCGATCGGCCAGGTGTACCGCGCCACCCTCGTCGACGGTCGCGCTGTGGCCGTCAAGGTGCAGTACCCCGGGATCGAGCAGTCGATCCGCGCCGACCTCAAGAACCTCGACGTGATGCTCAAGGTCCTCGCCCGCGTGGCCGCGGGGGGAATCGACGTCGACGGCATGGCGCGCGAGATCCAGGATCGGTTCACCGAGGAGCTCGACTACGTCTTGGAAGCCGCGAACCAGAAAGCGATGGCCAGGGCGTTCCGCGGTCACCCGTTCTTCGTCGTGCCGGATGTCGTCACCGAACTTTGCGGAGACCGCGTCCTGGTCACCGAGTTCATCGAGGGCAGGGCGTTCGCCGATGTCCTCAAGGCCGACGAGCCGACGCGCCGCGACTATGCGGAGGTGCTGTTTCGCTTCTACGTCAACGCGCCGCTACGTACGCGCCTGCTCAACGGCGATCCCCATCCTGGCAACGCGCTGCTCCTCGACGACGGCCGCGTCGCGTTCCTCGACTTCGGCTTCTTTCAGCATCTCAGCCGCGCAGAACGCGACGAGGTCGCGGCGCTTCTGCGCGCAATGTCCGAGGATGACCACGACGCCGTGCGTCGCCTCGTCACGCAGGTCGGCATGGTGTCCGACGAGGTCGCGTCGATCGAGCCGATCCTTGCGCTCGTCCGCTCGAGCTGCGCTTGGTTCTTGGACGACGGGGAGGTGAACGTCGGCACCGGCATCACCGCTGACACGGCCGCACAACTCGGCGCAGCTACGCAAGCAGGGTGATCTGCCGGGCGGCCTGGCAATCCCCGGCCATACTGTGACCGTGCGCGCGTTCTCGCTCGTCCTCGGGATCATCGGACAGCTCGATGTCCAGCAGAACTGGCATCGGATCTACCGCGAGGCGGTGTACGGCGACCCGCCGGTGTCCGAGCGCGGCCGGCAGGACGCCGCGTTCCTCAGCCACCAGGCGGGCACGCCCGCAGCACGATGACGCCTGACTCGCGGTCCGGCGGACGTCGCCTCGCGCAGGTCGCGGCGGTCGCGGGCACGGAGTCAGCGAAGTACGCGGCGCTGCGCGCCGCCAACCTGACCCGCTCCGAGCGCAGGACACAGGCTGCTGTCGAGGCCCGGCAAGCGGAGTTCGTCGAGCGCATCGTCATCCTGCTCGGCTCGATGCGCGGCGTCGCAGTCAAGCTCGGCCAGATGCTGTCGCTCGCTGACGGCGGCATCATCCCGGCGGGGTCCCGACAGCATTTCCACGAGCGCCTCGCGGAGCTCCAGGATGCGGTGACCCCGGTGCCGTGGGGGCGGATGCGTGACCACATCGAGCGGGAGCTCGGCGGCAAACTCGGTGCGACGTTCGAGCAGTTTGACGAGCGCCCGGTCGCCGCCGCATCGATCGGGCAGGTGTATCGCGCGCGAACCCACGACGGCCGCGACGTGGCGGTGAAGGTCCAGTACCCCGGCATCGAAGCGACCGTCCGGTCGGACCTGCAGATCCTCGGGCTGGGGCTCCGGCTGGTCCACCAGCTCTACCCCGGAGATCGACGCGTCGGCGACGGCGGCCGAGCTGAAGCTGCGCATCGAGGAGGAGCTCGACTACGAGCGTGAGGCCGAGAGCACACGGGCTCTCGCGCGTGCGTACGAAGGTCACCCGTTCATTCGCATCCCCGACGTCGTCGACGGGATCGGAACGCGCAAGTTGATCGTCATGGACTGGATCGACGGCGAACCTCTGCGCCTAGCCGCAGAGGCCCCGGCCGAGCAGCGCGCGCGCATCGCCGAGATCCTCTTCCGCTTCTACGTTGGTGGCGCCTACGACGCCCGGATCTGCAGTCTCGATCCGCATCCAGGGAACGCGCTGGTCCTCGAGGACGGCGGTGTCGCCTTCCTGGACTTCGGCAGCATCGAGCGGCCCAGCCAGGCCGACGTCGACGGCAACCTGGAGATGATGCGCGCCCTCTTCGATCAGGATCCGCGTGCGGCTGGCACGCGCCCTGCGGACGCGTGGCGTGGTTTCCCCGGACACGGTCGCCGTCGACGAGTTGCTCGCTGCGTTCGCGGGCGTGTTCGGCTGGTACACGGTCGACGAGGCCGTCGAGGTCACCCCTGAGCTCATCGACCAGATGGTCGCCGGCGGCCTCGACATCCGGACGACGTCGGCCGCGTTGCTCTGGATCACGAGATTCCGCCGGACTTCGCGTGGATCGCGCGTGCGGACCTCGCGCTTGTCGCCTCGCTCGGACGGCTTCGCCCGACGCTCAACTTCCACCGCGTCGCGCGCGAGTGGATCTGCGATGCGGAGCCCGTCACCGAGCTCGGTCGGCAACATCGAGATTGGCGCGTCCGACGGTCCGGCGGCGATCGGTGTCTGAAGGCTGGACCTCAGCCGGGCGTCACGTCGGCGTCGGCGAAGTTGATGATCGCCCGACCGAAGGTGTCGACCATCGCATCGAGCATCGTCTCTCGGTCCACGGAGGGATGGCGGCGCCACCACGCAACCGCCTCGACGATCGCTGCCATTCCCATGTCGAAGAAGAGGTCGGCCTGCGTGCTTCGAGGCTCGATGCCCATCTTCGTGATGTCCGCGGACAGAGAGGAGCGCCTCGGCGGTCACCTTGATCATCCGATGGGTGACAGCGCGGACCTCGGCGACGTCGTCTTCATCTTCGTCGCGACGCGTAAAGACGACGTCCCACGACGCGAGGCGCGCGCTCTGCGAAGCCGAGCAACGCGTCGAGCGTCGCGCGGAACCGCTGATCGATCGCGCCCGGCCCACCAACCGCCGGCGCGACATGGCGGAGGAACTCCGTCACCTGTGCGTCGAGGACGGCGAGGAACAGGTCCTTCTTGGTCGGGAAGTAGTAGTAGAGGACGGTGCGGGTCACCCCACTTGCCTTGGCGATCTCGTCCATCGACGCGCGATAGCCGCGGTCGGAGAACACGTCGAGCGCCGCATCGAGCACGACTTCTCGCCGAACCGGCGCGCGAAGCCGTCGCTGCTTGGGTGCGTCGGTAGGCGGAATCGTTGGCGCTCACGGTGCCAGCGTAGTCGATTCGGGCGTCGGGACAGTGGGACTTCATGCCCGACGCGGCGAGCTTCGTCGGCCACGTCCTCTCGGGGCAGAATCGAGTAGCGATCGGCTGCAATAGACAGATACGTTAGACGATTTCATGCTTGAATAAGGTGGAATTGCGATCAGTAGTTGACGTATACGTCTAGAAGCACGCTAGGATCCAGCGATCAGCATCGCGCGAGACCCCGATACGGAGCATGGCGTGCGCAAGTGGGTTCGCGGTTGCCTGTCCACGCGAGTGTCGAATAGGCTCGACCGACCCGACAAGGTTCCGTACAACCAAGGGAGAGCGGGACGGTGAGCGCGAGCGCCGCAGATGAGAGGGAGGGGCTAGCGCCGCTCGGGCGAGCCAAGGCGTTCCTATCGCGCGAAGACATCCCGCCGGGCTCTTGGCTGATGAACGCCGGGGGTTGCGCGGCGCTCGGAATCCAGGTTCTCACGCAACTGTTCAGCCCCGGCCTGTCATGGCGGCGGGAGTTCATCCCGCCAGTTCGTCTTCGCGTGCCGCGTCACGCTGGTGCCCGGGGCCCTCGTCGCGTTCGTCGTCGGCTTCTCGACGATCGGGATCCTCGGAGGCTCGGTGGCCTCGGCATTCGGCGCCGTCGATCGCATCTCTGCGGCCGCGCCGGTCGCGTTCCTGCGAGTGCTCGGCCCACTCCTCACCGCGGCGGTGGTGGCCGGCGCCATCGGCTCGACGATCACGGCCGAGCTCGGCGCGCGCAAGATCCGCGAGGAGCTCGACGCGCTCGCAGGTGCTGGGCATCAGACCCGGTTCGCAACCTCGTCCTGCCGCGCGTCGTCGGCCTCGTGATGTGGATGCCGGTGCTCAGTCTCCTGACCGTCTGGGCCGGCATCGCTGGAACGTTCTGCGCACTCGTCCTGCTCTACGACTCGACGCCGCAGGCGTTCTTCAGCCAGCTGTTCAACCTGACGAACTTCATCGACCTCTGGGCGAGCGTCGTCCAGCTCACGCTGTTCGGCTTCCTCATCGCGATCATCGCGTCGTATCAGGGGACTCAACGTCAGTGGTGGTGCCGACGGCGTCGGCAGAGCGGTCAACGCAACGGTGGTCAGCTCGCTGCTGGCGGTGGCGATGGTCTCGGTCGTCTACACGATGCTGTTCCAAGCGTTCTATCCGGAGGTGAACTTCGGAGGATGAGCGGGCCGGCGCCAAGGACTCCCCGGTCGCCCGACGGCGGCGGCACGCGGCGTAAGCGCCTCACGGAGGCAATCGACAGACCGGCGCGCATCCCGGTCATCGATCCCGCCGGTGAGGTCGTCGAGTTCGTCTACGAGGGGCTGCGCGGCTTCCGCAACCTGCCGCGGTTTCCGGCCGAGGTCCTGCGCCAGATCGGGATCATGGCGTCGGGCAGCGCGCTGGTGATCGTGACGATGGGGTTCGTCATGGGTGCCTCGTGCGGGGTCGCGAGCGAGGCGATCGGCCAGGCGGTCGGGACGGGCGCCATCGGGCCGATCTTCAGCCTCGTTCTGCACCACGCGCGAGATCGTCCCGTTCATCTTCGGCTTCATCGTCGCGGCGAAGGTGGGCGGCGGCATCGTCGCCCAGCTCGGCGCGATGCGCGTCAACGAAGAGGTCGACGCGCTCGAGGTGATCGGGATCTCCGCAATGAGCTTCCTCGTCTCCACCCGGATGCTCGCGGCGGCGATCGTGATGCCGCTGTGCTACGCGGTGTCGCTCGCGGCGGCCCAGGGCGGCGCCTGGATCGCGTCCTTCGTGCGTAGCGGCTCGTTGTCACAGGGGACCTGGGAGCAACTCTTCTACACGGTGACCGGCAGCACCGACCTGGTGTTCTCGGTGCTCAAGGGGTTGGTCCTCGCCCTCGCGGTGATCGGCGTCGCCCTCTACCACGGATACCGCGTCCGCGGAGGACCTGTCGAGGTGGGCCTCGCGACGGCACGTGCGATGTCGGTCAACCTCATCCTCGTCGTCGTGCTCAACATGACGATGACGTTCCTGTTCTGGGGCTTCGATCCGAGGCTGCCGATCGCATGAGCGCCGCCGCCCGCTCTCGCCGCACGCCGAACGCGACCCGTGTCGCCGTCATCAGCGCCCTGGCAATCAGCTTCCTCGCCGTCCTCGTCACCTTCACCGCCGACCGCAGCGGCACCTACCAACTGCGGGCCACGTTCGACGACGTCCGCGGGTTGATCGAGGGCGGTCAGGTGCGGGCAGGGGCGATCAAGGTCGGCTCGGTACGCCGGGTCTTCCTGAACGAAGACGGCTATCCCGAAGCCGTGCTCGAGATCGACGACGACTTTCGCCTGCACGAAGGCGCCAAGGCGAACCTCATGCTCGGCTCGAACGCCGGCGTCGTCAACCGCGTGATCGAGCTCACGCAGGGCAACCCCGCCGCACCGACCCTCCCCGACGGGACGACGCTCACGCGCGCCCGGACGGATCAGCCCGTCAACTTCGACGAGGCGGCGGACACGCTCAACCCGCGCACCCGCAGCGAACATCCGCCGCTTCCTTGCCGGCCTGGAAGAGGGAACGCGGGGACGCGGCCGCGATCTCGCTCGCACGCTGCGCCACAGCCCCGATGCGCTGAACGAGACCGCGGACCTGCTGGCTCAGGCCAATCGCGACGGCTCCGCGCTGCGCACGATGGTCCACCAGGGCGAGCGCGCGGTCTCGGCGCTCGTCGCGAACCCTGAGGCGATCGGTGCTGCGGTCGATCGTTCGGCGACCCTGCTACGTGCCGCAGCCGGCCGGCATGCCGAGCTCGGCGAGAGCGCCCGGCTGCTCGGTCCCTCGCTCGGCCGGGCGCGCGAGATGTTGACCGAGCTGCAGCGCGCCACGCCAAACCTTCGCCGCCTGATCGCGGGCCTGGATCCGCTTGTGGACGAGCTCGGCCCGCTCGCCCGACTGGTCCCGCGCGCGCGCCGCGCCGCAGGCCCGTTCATGCGGGAGACCACGCGGCTGGTGAGCGGAACGCCCGCCAACCTGCGCCGCCTGAAGCCGACCATCGACGCCGCGTTCCCGGTCGCGGAGACGGTCGGTCCGCTCGCGAGATCCGCGCTTCCCCTGGTGCAGGCGTTGCGCGCCTACGGCCCGGAGGTGTCCGGGCTCTTCCAGAACTTCAACTCGGCGACCGGCGGATACACGAAGGCCGGCCACGTCCTCCAGGCCGCCTTCTCCTTCGGGCCGCCGCTCGGCCCCGCGGCAGAGACGATCGGCCCCGACGACTGCGGGCCCGGGATGCTCGCGCGCCCGTTCGTGCGCGCGCCGGGTACGTTGGAGTGCCAGGCCCTGGAACGACTACGAGCAGAGCTTCCTGACGATCCCCGGGAGCGCTCCATGACCGACGCGCTCGCAAAGGTCATGGCGGCGATCATGGGCGTGCTCCTTGTCACGGTCCTCGTCGTCCTCGGCGTCACGACGCGCCATCCGGACGGGGAACAGCAGCTGGTCGTCGAGTTCCGCGACGCCTTCCCGCTGATCGAGGGGATGAACGTGCGGGTCGACGGGGTCCGCGTCGGTGAGGTCTCGCGGCTGCGCGTCAACGCCGACGGACTCGCCGAGGCGAAGCTCGCACTCGATGCCGGCGTCAAGGCGCCGCGCGCCGATGCCGTCGCCGCCGTCCGCCTGGAGGACCCCGGCGCCGAGAGTTATCTCGACCTCGATCCCGGGACGTCGGCGCGCGCGCTCCCCACGCGCAACGGTACGCCGACGATCGCCTGCGGCACCACGCGCCCGGACGAGCCTTGCGAGCGCTCGCTCGTGGCCCCTCGGCTCGACGACCTGCTCAACACGTTCGACGAGCCGACGCGCGCCGGAGCTCAGGCTACTGCTCAGCGAGCTGTCACAGGCGCTCGATCGACGAGGCGTCGACATCAACGCCGCGGCGCTCGAGTTGCGTCCAGCACTGATGGCGGGCAATCGCGCCCTGACCGAGGTCAACCGCCAACGCTCCGCGCTCAAGAGCCTGATCGTCGACGCCGAGAACGTCACGGGCCAGGCCGCGTCGCGCAGCCGCGCGCTGGCGCGCCTCATCGCCTCGGTGCACACGACGCTGGGAGAAACCGCATCGAAGACCAAGCATCTGGACGCCGGATTGCAGCGACTGCCCGGCACGGTCCGGCGCACGCGCCAGATCCTCGCGTCGTTGACGCGCGCCGCACACGCGGGCCGGCCGCTCGCCGACGAGCTCTCCCGGGGCGCGCCCGCGCTCGCCGCCGTCACCCGCAGCGCGCCGGCGTTCCTCGGTGACGCTGCGGCGGTCCTGCGCCGCGCGAGCCCGACGGTCGGCCTGACTGCCAGAGCACTGCGCAACGCGAAGCCGGCGATCGAGGCCGCTCCCGACCGGCTCGTGACCGGAGCCTTCGACATCGCGCCGTCCGTCGCCCGGCTGTTCACCACGCTGTTCGGCGACGACCGCATGATCCGCTTCATGCTCGGGAAGATCTCGCTCGCGATGAGCGAGCCCGGCGCCCAGCCCGGGTACCCCGCCGCCTACGCCGATCGCAAGTTCGCCCGCGGCGTCGGAATCCTCACCTGCGAACTGTTCGGGGTCGAGGTCCGGCCGGGATGCCTGGAGGAAGCCCTCGGCGCCCAGCGCTCGCGCCGAGACACGCAGCGCAGCCGGCCGACAGCAGGGCGCCAACCCAAGGCCAGCCGCCAAGCCTGGACCCGCGTCAGAGAGCGACGTTCCCGCACCGGTCGACGCTGCCGTACGCGACCTGCCGCAGCGTCTCGGTGACGTCGTCAAGAAGACCCTCGACGACATCCTCGGCAAGACGCGCAAGCCCGATGCCGGCAACGGCCCGGGCACCGTCGACCTCGCTCCTCGACTACCTCCTGGGCCCGTGACCGTCCGCCGCCGCGCAACGCGATTCATCTCGCGGCTCGATGACCACCGGCTGGCCCTCGGCCTGCTCGTCTTCGCCTGCGCGGCCGTCGCGGCTGTCATCGCGTTCAAGGCCACGACCGGGCCTCCGTTCCAGAGCGCGTACCGGATCAAGATCGCACTGCCCGAGGATGCGCCGATCGTGCGCAAGGGCCTCGCGGTGCGAGTGGGGGGCAAGCTGGCGGGCCTGGTCTCCGCGGTCGAGCCCGCGTCGCAAGCGGGCGGACGCACCATCACCGCATCCATCACAAAGGCGCGGTTCCGGCCGCTGCCGACGGACTCGACCGCGTTCGTCCGCGTGTCGTCGCTCCTGTTCAACACGTACATCGAGCTGCGGCCGGGACGGGCAGACGACAACCTCGCTGACGGCGACCAGCTGCCCGCGACGGCGGCGTCGGGAGTCGACCTGCTCGAGGTCGTTCGGCTCTTCGACTCGTCGACGCGCGCGGCGCTGCAAACGACGCTGAAGACATCGGGCGTGGGCTCCGCCGGGCGCGGTCGCGGGCTCAACGAGGCGCTCGCGGCCCTGCCCAGCCTTTCGCGCAACGCCGCGGCTCAGCTGCGCGCGGCCACTCGCGACCGCGGGGCGCTGGAGCGCATCGTGGCCGGGGCGGCGAACACCGCCGAGGGCCTGCGTGGGAGACGGCCCGACGATGTCTCAGGCCTGCTCGGCTCGACCGACACCGTCCTCGCGACAGTTGCCGGTCGACATGAAGAGCTGGGCACCGCGCTGCAGCTGCTGCCACGTTTCGAGGACGAGCTCGCGAAGACGGCGCCTCTTGCCGTGCCGCTGCTCGACGACGTCGCAGCGAGCGCACACGACCTCGTGCCCGCCGTGCGGTCGCTCAACGATCAGCTCCCGGGCATCAAGCGGCTCTTCGCTCTCGGCGACGTCTTGCGCGCGGAGTTCGGGCGCATCGCCGGCGCCGCCGATCCCGTGCTGCGGACCGCGGCGCCGGTGCTCTACGACCTCTTCCCGATGGTGACCGCGTTCGTTCCGCTGGAGCGGGGTCAGGGACTGATCGACGCCGCGATCGGTCCGTACGCAGATGAGCTTCACGCGGTCGGCGCGCGCACCAAGGATGTGCTGACCTCGTCCGCAGGCGGCCTGGCCCCAGGCAAGCCCGCGCTTCGCGCGACCGTGTCGCTCGTCCCGCGCCGGTGCTATGACCCGCTGCCCGAGCCGGGCGAGGCGGCAAAGCAGCGGTGCCCACGATGAGCCGCCCCGCAAAGCGCCTCGGCGGCCTGGGATTGATCCTCGGTGGCTTGCTCGCTGATGCTGCTCCTGCTGCTTCAGCCCAACCCGTTCGGCTCGGAGCGCAGCTACTGGGCAGAGATGGACTCGGCGCAGGGACTCGCAACGACCGGCCGCGACATCCGGGTCGCGGGCGTGAACGTCGGTGAGATCGGAAGCGTCGAGCGCGACGGCGATGGCGCCCGGATCGAACTTGTCCTGCCGAAGGACATCTCCGTGCACAGCGATGCCCGGGTCGAGATGCGCCCGCACCTGCTGTTCGAAGGCTCGAGCTTCGTCGACCTGCACCTCGGGAGCCCCAGCGCCCGCGCACTCGCGCCGGGAGCCGTCATCCCGCGGGCGCAGACCTCCAACTACGTCACCCTCGACGAGGCCCTGCGAGTCTTGCGACCGCGCATCCGACGCGACGTCGCCGCGCTCAGCAAAGCGGCGGCCACGACGCTGCGCGGCGAGGCGATCGAAGGTCTGCAGCGCACGTTGAGAGCCGCGCCCGCCCTGACCGCCAGCCTCACGGGCGCGGCGCGCGCGTTGCAGGGACCGCGGCGCCGCGAGCTCGCCTCCACGATCCGTGGCACGGCCCGCACGGTTGAAGCCCTCGCCGCCAGAGAACGCGACCTCGCGCCGATGCTCGACCGCCTGGCTCGCACCACCGCGGGTCTCGCCACCGACAACGGCGCCCCGCTGGATGCGGCCCTGGCACGGCTTCCAGGGACTCTGCGGGCGCTCGACGACGCCGCCCCGGTGCTGACCAACACGATCGATCGGCTCGACAGCTTCAGCGCGCACGCCGCACCGTCGCTGCCGGCGCTGGCGCGCGCACTGGCCGGGACGCGCCCCGTGCTCGGGCGCGCGATCCCGGTCCTGCGCCGAGGCACCCCCGTGGTCCGGGACGCCCACCGGCTCGCGACCGCACTGGCCAAGGCCGACGCGCTGACCGAGATGCTCCGGCTGATCCCCAAGCCGCTGGGGGATCTCGACGGGATGCTCAAGCAGCTGCTTGAGCGAGGGGCCGTTCGGCGAGCCGACCTACGAGCAGCTCGGCGGTACGTTCTCCGGGTTCTCGGGCGTGTTCCGCTCGTACCAGACGCTGGCCCAGAACCCGGACGGGCAGGGCCACGTCGCCCGCGGGAACGGCACGCTCGCTCCGAACCTCGACCTCCAGGGTTTCGAAGCGCTTGGCGACGCGCTCGACGGGCAACCCGAACGGCTCTTGCGGCGCGTCCCGTGCGATCTCGTCGAACAGGTCGCGGCACGAGCCATGCGCACGCTGCGAAAGGCCGGAGGGTGCCGATGACCCGGTTCTCGTCTCGCGTCGTGGCCGTCCCCATTCGCGCGCTGCGCCTCGCTCGTGAGTTCGTCGATCCGCGCCTCAAGGCCGGCCGTGTCCCGTACGCGCGCACGGTCGTGGTGATGCTGGCGATCGCCACGCTGACGTTCGCCGGCTACACGGCGGTCAAGAAGGGTGGCCGGCTGCCGCTGTCGGACAAGCCGTATCTGGTCGACGTGATCCTTCCAGACGCCAACGGCCTGGATCCCGGAAAGGGGCCGGCCGTCGGAGTCGCCGGCATCAACATCGGCAGGGTCACCGCCGTCAGGGTCGAGGACGGCCAGGCCCGGGTCACCCTGCGTCTTCCGGCAGACATGCGGGGCAAGATCTTCAACGACGCGACCGCGTACCTTCGCCCCTCGACCGTGCTGCAGACACTGATACTGAACGTCACGCCCGGCTCCCCGAGGTCCGGGACATTGGCGCGCGGCGCGGTGATTCCAGCAGAGCGGACAGGCACGTTCGTGCATGTCGACAAGTTGACCAGCATGCTCGACGTCGACACGCAGGCGCAGGTCCAGGTGCTGGTCTCCGAGGCCGCACGCGGCCTGCGGGGCCGCGAGCCGCAGCTTCGCAAGATTCTTGCCGAGCTCGGACGGACCACCGACGGTGCGGCCACGCTCACGCGTGCCCTCGACGACCGGCGGCGGCTGCTGGCCAGGCTGATGGCGAACCTCGACCGGGTCATGGGCACGGTCGGCGACAGAGGTGAGCAGTTCGCCGACGCGCTCTCGCTCACCAGCCGCACCTTGCGTGTCAGCGCGGCCCGCGAGCCGGAGCTCCGCGCGGTCACGCGCGAGCTGGCACCGACGCTCGACGAGGCGACACGAGCGCTCGTCGCGGCCAAGGGCCTGGGGAACTCGCTTGCACCCGCGCTCGATCAGCTGCTGCCCGTCAGCCGCAACCTCAAACCGTTGGCGATCGCGCTTGACAAGGTGAACGCCCCGTTCGACCAGCTGATCAGGAGCACCGACGGGCTCGTGCGGGGCGGCGCTCGCCCCCTTCACCAGTTGGTGGGCGGGCTCAAGGGCCTCGACGGCCGGCTGCGCCGCGACTCCCTCCCCGCGCTCAGAGAGCTGCTGACCCTCAGCGAAGCGCTCGTCGAGTCGCGCGACGGCTTGGCGAAACTCGCGAACCTGGGCAGCGCCGCCGCTCTCGACGAACCACAGTGGCGGCCCGGTGGCCAACGGCTCATTCGTCGGATTCGAGCTGGGCACTCCCGCCGACTTCGGGCTGGGTCCCGGGTCTGCTCGCGTCCGTCGCAATGGGACCACCCAGCTGGCGACGATGCTGGCCAAGGCGCTCGAGGGAACGTGTCAAGAGAGCAACCCGGTCGCGTGCTGGTTCCGATTCGCGCTCCCCGGCCTCAAGACGATCCCGGTGCTGCTACCGCGCATCCCGAGAGGCGCACGCTGACATGGACCATCGGATCTCCAGAGCCGGCGCCGCGATCAGCGTCTTGCTGGCGCTCGCGGGCCTCGCCACGTTCCTGTTCTTCAACGCGCGATTCGAAGGACCGGATCCCACCAAGGGACTTCGAAACCCCTTCGAGCTCACGGCGCGGTTCAAGGACAGCAGGGCCCTGCCCACCAAGCAGCCGGTGCTGCACAAGGGCCTCTTCGTGGGTCGTGTGAACGCGGTCAACTGGGATCCAGCCACGCGAGAGGCCGTGATCGGCTTCACCCTCGACAAGGACGTCCAGGTCCACGACGACGCCGTCGTGCGGATCGGCGACCTCAGCCTGCTCGGCGACCACTTCCTCGATCTCGTCAGCCTCGGATCCAAGCACAGGCCGCTGCTGCACGCCGGCGACGAGATCAAGCGCACACGCCCGAGCGTCAACTTCGACGAGGCACTCGACTTCCTCGACGCCGACGGCCGCCAGCGTGTGAAGGCGCTGGTCAACACCATCGCCGACGGCGTCGCCGCCGACGCCAGTGAACGCCGCATCAGCGGGACGATCGACGGCGTCTCGCGGACCGTGCGCGAGCTCAACACGCTGACGCGGTCGCTGCACGGCCAGGAGGAGTCGATCGCGCGCCTGGTCGCGAGCGCGAGCACCCTGGTCGGCGAGACCGGCCGGCGCGAGCGTGCCGTTCGCGAGATCGTCGCCGACGGCCGCACGACCGTGGACGCTCTCGCCGCCGAAGCCGCAGGCCTCGACCAGGCGCTCGTCGAGCTACCCCGGCTGCTGCGGATCGGCAACAGCTCACTCGCCACCGCCCGCCCGTTGCTCGCCGAGGCCCGGCCGGTGATCGCAAAGCTGCGCGCGATCAGCCCCGACGTCCGCCGCGCGTTCGCCGCCGGCGCGCCCTTCTCCCTCGGTCAGATCAACACCGACCTGATCGCGACCATCAAGGGCCTGCCGCGGCTTCGCCGGGTGGCCGTGCCGATGTTCGCGCGCCTCGCCAAGCTCAACCCGAAGCTCCTCGACCTCGTGCGCGCCGCCACCCCGGCAGTGCGCAACCTCGTCCCGGCGTTGGAGTACATCTCGGTTCGCGCGCGCGACATCGGCATCCTCTACGCGCAGCTAGGGGCGGTCCTCGCGCGCACCGACAGCCGCGGTCGCAATCTCCCTGTGGTCGCGATCGGGATCGACCCGGCGGAGCTCATCGACATGCCGGCGAAAGCCAACTGCGACCCCGCGACCCAGAGTCAGCGTCCCAACCAGGGCTTCTGCAACAACGCCTATCCCAAACCAGGTGATGCGGCCAACCCGCAGCCGTTCACGGGGTCCTACCCGCGGCTGGTGCCGTGCATCCCGCCGCCACGCTCAAAGCCGCGAGACGAGTGCAAGTAGCGAGAAGGACGTGCGTGCGCGCAGCGCGCCGCGGTCCTCCTCGTCTAGCGCGGGACCGATGAAGGCTCGCCGGCCGCGCTCGATCCCACAGCGGACTCGCTGCCACCGAAGCGCAACCGTAGTTCGCGCTTGAGGACCTTGCCCGACGGGTTCTTCGGGAGCTCGTCGACGACATGCACCGACTTCGGGACCTTGTGCGCGGCGAGCGCGCTCTTGGCGTAGGCGATCAGCTCGTCGGGCTCGACCTCGGTCTTCAGCACGACCACGGCGGCGAGCGCCTCTATCCAGCGCTCGTGCGGCAAGCCGATGACCGCGACCTCGGCGACGGCGGGATGGCCGTAGAGCGCATCCTCGACCTCGCGAGAGGCGACAAGTACGCCGCCGGTGTTGACGACGTCCTTGATGCGATCGACGACGAACATGTAGCCCTCGTCATCGACACGGACGAGGTCGCCGGAGCGAAACCACCCGTCGGCGAACGCCTCGGCTGTCGCCTCGGGCTTGCCCCAGTATCCGGAGCACAACTGCGGTGAGCGGTAGATCACCTCGCCGAGCTCGCCCGCTTTGACGTCCCTCATCTCGCTGTCGACGACGCGCGTCTCGACGAACAGCACCGAGCGCCCGACCGAGTCCGGCCTTGCGGCGTGCTCCTCGGGTCGCAGCACGGTCGCCAGCGGCCCGATCTCAGACTGCCCGAAGCAGTTGTAGAACCCCACGTCAGGGAGGCGCTGCTTGGAGCTTCTGCAGCACGGGAACCGGCATGATCGACGCCCCGTAATACGCCTTGTCGAGGCTCGTGAGATCGGCCTCGGCCAGGCCAGGGTGGTTGGCAAGCCCCACCCAGACGGTCGGCGGGAAGAACAGCGAGGTGATGCCGTCGCGCGGCACGCGGGCGAGGACGTCGTCGAGGTCGGGCGCCGCGACGAGATGGTTCGTCGCACCCACCGCCAGCCCCGGCATCAGGAACACGTGCATCTGGGCGGAGTGGTAGAGCGGCAGCGCGTGCAGCGGCACGTCGGAGGGCTTGATGTCGAGCGCGACGATGCAGGAGACGTACTCGTGCACGAGCGCCCGGTGGGTGAGCATCGCGCCCTTCGGCCGGGACGTCGTGCCCGAGGTGTAGAGCAGCTGGACGAGGTCTGAGTCGGCGACGCCCGACTCCTCGTGGATGGGGCCGGTCGCGTCCGTCGCCCACGCCAACACCTCGTCGATCGCGCGACGCTCGAGGTCGGGGTCGCACCTGCGAATCGAGTGCCGCGTCGACGAACACCGCCGCCGGCTCGGACTGTGTCAGCAGGTAGGCGAGCTCGTCGCCGACGCTGTTGAAGTTCACCGGGACGTGCACCAACCCGGCGCGCGCGCAAGCAAGGTAGAGGAGCAGGTACGCATCGGAGTTCTTGCCGAACGCGGCGACGCGGTCGCCATGGACGAGCCCGAGATCGAGCAGCCTCG
The DNA here is from genome assembly GCA_963727365.1 of Paraconexibacteraceae bacterium. Classification (GTDB taxonomy): domain Bacteria; phylum Actinomycetota; class Thermoleophilia; order Solirubrobacterales; family Solirubrobacteraceae; genus Paraconexibacter. Next base: position 28,516 of record CAVSFU010000011.1, read on the forward strand.
CCGCGACGCGGCCGACGCCCGTGTCGAGCTCCGCGTAGCTCCACGTGCGATCGGCGAACCTCAGTGCGGCCCGGTCTGGGAAGCGTCGCGCGCTGCGCTCGAGCAACTGCCCAACAGTGCTCGGATAGCCGGGGGCGTCTAGGCGATTCGACATATACGTAGATTAGCGCCGCCTCTAGCATAGGCCAAGGCTTGACTCTTATAGACGTATCTGTCTAAAGTAGGGACATGACTCACCCCGGGTTGTTCGACCCAGAGTCCGTGACGTGGAAGGTGTGGCTCGGCCCGACGGTCATCCCTGCGCTGATCTACTCGGGCATGTTGTTCGTGCTCCACCAGCCGATGGCGGTGATCGGCGAGCAGGCCACCGATGTGTACGCAGACCCGGTCGGCCGCCTGCGCCGGAGCTTTGAGTACTTCCACGTCACGACGTTCGGGGACGAGGAGAGTGCGCGGCGGGCCGCGGCGCAGCTCAACGCGCCTGCACGACCAGGTTCGAGGGCACTGGCCCGTCACCGACCGCGAGTACTGCGCGTCCGAGTCGGCGCATGCCTTCTGGTTCCTCGCGCCGTTCGTGCAGGGGATGCTCGACGCCTACGCCGCTTACGGCCTGGAGCCGCTGACGACCGAGGAACGCGACCAGATGTGGCGGGAGCAGATGGTCATGGCCGAGCTCAACCGGATTCCGGCGGAGATGTTCCCCAAGTCTCAGGCCGACGCCGACGACTACTTCGCCCAGATGCGCCCGCTGCTCGCCGTCAACGAACAGGCCAGCCGTGCGATCGCCTTCAACTACCCGACGCCGTGGAACTCGGAGATCGTCCCGCCGGCGCTCGTGCCGCTGACGCGCGTGTTCGTCGAATCCGGCACGGCGCTCCTGCCCGACTACGCGCTCAAGCTGATCAGGCAGGAGCGCCCGGCGATCGTCAAGCGCGCCACGATCGCCGCCTATCGGCCGGTGTACCAGACGATCGCCCGCACGCCCGTTCTTCGCGACGCGATCGCGAATGCGTGCGGAGAGCCCTCCCGGACGCTCGTGAGCGAAGCGCGCGCAGCACGTCGCGCCGGCAGCTCGGCATCACCCACGTCGGCCGGTTCGGTTGGCGTTGGCACGGCAGCGTGAAGGACATCGAGTCCACCCATCACACCAGGAGATCATGAAATGAGCACGCAGATTTCACAGGAGCTCGACAAGCTGTTCATCGGCGGGGCATGGGTCGCCAGCGTCGACGGGCAGCCCGTCGATGTCATCGATCCATCCTCCGAGGAGCAGATCGGGTGCTACGCGTCCGCCGGTCCGGCGGACGCCGATGCGGCCGTCGCTGCCGCCAGGCGCGCGTTCGACGACCCGGGCGGGTGGTCGTCGTGGTCACCTGAGGACCGCGCGGCCGCGCTCGAGCGCCTGGCCGACGCGATCGAGCGCCGCGCCGAGGACACCGCGGTGATGGTCTCGCGACAGAACGGCATGCCGATCACGCTGTCCCGCGCGCTGGAGGCCGAGTTCCCGAAGGCGCTGCTGCGCTACTACGCCGAGCTCGCGCGCACGACGCCAACTTCGTCGGTCCGTGCCGGACTGCTCGGGGGCTCGCTCGAGGTGCGGCGCATGCCCTACGGCGTCGTGGCAGCGATCGTGCCGTGGAACTACCCGCAGACGATCGCGGCGATGAAGTACGCCCCGGCGCTCGCTGCCGGCTGCACCATCGTGTTGAAGCCCTCGCCGGAAACGGCGCTGGACTCGGCCATCCTTGCCGAGTGCGTCCTCGAGGCCGATCTTCCGGCCGGCGTCATCAACATCGTCGTCGGCGGCGCGGACATCGGCGCGCAGCTCGTCAGCCATCCGGACGTCGACAAGGTCTCCTTCACCGGCTCGACCGCTGTCGGACGCGGCATCGCGGCGACATGCGGCGAGCTGCTGCGTCCGGTCACGCTCGAGCTCGGCGGCAAGTCCGCGGCGATCGTCCTCGACGACGCACAGCTCGCCGAGTCGCTCGAGGACCTGTTCGGCGCCGTCTTCCTCAACAACGGGCAGACCTGCTTCGTCAACTCGCGTGTGCTCGCGCCGCGCTCGCGCTACGACGAGGTCGTCGAGTTCCTCGGCCAGCTCGCGCGCGGCGCGACCGTCGGCGATCCGCTCGACGAGTCCACGATGATCGGTCCGCTCGTCAGCGCCAGGCAGCGCGACCGAGTCGAGGGATACGTACAAGCCGGACGTGACGACGGCGGTCGCCTGGTCGCCGGCGGCACCCGTCCGGAACGCGCCGGCTGGTTTGTCGAGCCGACGGTGTTCGCCGACGTCACCAACGACCAGCGGATCGCGCGCGAGGAGATCTTCGGACCTGTGCTCGCCGTGATCCCGTACGACGGCGAGAGCGACGCGATCGCGATCGCCAACGACTCGGCATACGGCCTCGGCGGAACCGTCTGGTCGGCCGACCCCGAGCGCGCTGCCGCAGTCGCCCGTCGCGTCCACACCGGCACGATCGGGGTCAACGGCTACCTGCCCGATCCCGTCGGACCGTTCGGCGGCGTCAAGGCCAGCGGACTCGGTCGCGAGCTCGCCACCGAGGGACTCGACAACTACGTCGAGCCGCAGACGATCTACCTCGGCTGATGCCCACCGTCGTCGATCTGCCCTCGAGCGCGGACCTCGATTCCGAGGGGGCCGACCTGGGCTTCTTCGGGCCGGGCTCGGTGACGTGGAAGGTCACCCTCGGCCCGACGATCATCCCGGCCCTCATCTACACGGGCATCATGTTCGAGCTCAATCCGCCGCTGGCCGTGATCGGGAACTCGTCGTCGTCGATCCTGGCCGATCCGATGGGTCGAGTCCGGCGCACCGCTGAGTGGACGTACGCGGTGATGCTGGGTGACACGGCTACCGCGAGACGCGCGGCAGAAGTCGTCAACGCGGTCCATGACCGCATCGTGGGCGACTGGCCCGTCACCGGTCGCGAGTACCGCGCGTCCGATCCCGACAACCTGATGTGGCTGCTCACACCGTTCATCCAGGGGCTGCTCGACGCCTACGCGGCGTATGGCGTCGAGCGATTGACCCCCGAGGAGCGCGACCAGATGTGGCAGGAGCAGCGCATCACGGCGCAGCTGAACCGGATACCGCCGGAGATGTTTCCCGGGAGTCAGGCCGAGGCCGACGAGTACTTCGCCAAGATGCGCCCGACGCTCGCACTGACAGAGCAATCTGCCCACATCATCGGCTCGGTCTACGCCACGCCGTGGACGCCGGACATCATTCCGGCGCCGCTCGTGCCGCTGGTCCGGGTCGCGGCAGAAGCCGGGACGGCACTGCTGCCGGACTACGTTCAGGGCATCATCGGGGAGCAGCGGCCGGCGTGGGCCTGCCGGGCCACGATCGCCGCGTACCGCCCCGTTCTTCAGGCGGCTGCTCGTACGCCGGTCCTTCGCGATCTGCCGAGCGTCATTGCCGGCGGCTCCTCACGAGAGCTCGTCCGCGAGGCGCGGGCGCTCCAGAGTCGCGGCTGACGCAGCGATGGCTCACCGAACCATGCGCCTTCATGACCCGCCGCCGGTGGCTTGGGAGGCGGGGGATGCCGATCGCGTCGATGTCAGCTGGAGCGCCGAGCCGAGCGCGGCGTCGCAGCGACTGCTCGCTGTCTTGCGAGCGACGCTGAGGCCGACCATCAATCTCACCGTCGGTGGGTGTGAGGCGCTCATGGCCGTCGGCCCGCGCGGGATCGAGCGCTGGGGGGCGTGGCCACACCTCGTCCCGATGACCGCCGCCGTCGGCCGGCTGCTCCCGCCACCCAGGGGGACCGCGACGCAGCGCGTTGCTCTCGACGGCTGCTCAGCGGAGTGGGTGCACGCCGCGGGTGTCTCGCCACGACGGCGCGTCGTCCTGTACTTCCACGGAGGGGCGTACGTGATGGGCGGGCTCGCGAGTCATCGCCGGCTGGCCGCGCAGATCTCCGCGACATCGGACGCCAGCGTCCTCAACGTCGCGTACCGCACGCTTCCCCGTTCGCCGCTGGAGGCCGCGGTCGCTGACGGCGTCGGTGCCTATCGACACCTCCTCGACGAAGGCGTCCGAGCCCGAGCATGTCGTGCTGGCGGGCGACTCGGCGGGTGGCGGACTGGCGGTCATGGTCGCGGTCGCCGCACGCGATCGAGGACTGCCGCGGCCGGCCGGGATCGTTGCGCTCAGCCCGTGGGTGGACTTCGACGTCTCGGCGAGGCGCGGGCACCGAAATGCGCTGAGCGACCCTTTCGCGCTGATCCGCGTGGGCGAGTTCGTGACGACGCGTCTGACGAGCGACGGCCTTCCGCTCGACCGCGCGCTGTCACCACTCAACCTCGATCTTTCGGGGCTTCCTCCGGTGCTGATACATGTCGGCACCACGGAGGTCCTCGAGCCTGACGCGATCGCACTCGCCGCGCGGCTCGCGGCCGCGGGCGTGACCGTCTCGCTCAAGCACTGGCGAGGCCAGGTCCACGACTTCCAGCTGTTCGACCGCCTGCTTCCAGAAGCACGCTTGGCGCTTCGCGAGATCGGGTCTTTCGTCAAGGAAGCGACCGCCGCAAGCCGCGAGCGGGCGCGCTAGATCGCTCGGAGCTCGATCGGCAGCCCGTCGCCGGGGAACGGGCCGGTGCCGTAGTCGATGAGCGGCTCGTAGCCGGGGTCGACGTGCAGGCTGTTGCGCAGCAGCAGCTGGTGCATGATCGCCTTGACCTCCATGCCGCCGAAGTGCATGCCGATGCACTTGTGGACGTTGCCGCCGAACGGCGTCCACGCGTACTTGTGCGACTGGTCTTCGGCGCGCTCGGGGGTGAAGCGCTCGGGATCGAAGGTGTCGGGATCGTTCCACCACGGCTCCATGCGCTGGGTGGGGTAGATGCCGAGCATGATCCGCGTGCCGCGCGGGATGAAGTACCCGCAGATCTCGGTGTCCTTCAGCGCCTCGCGCGCGACCATGCCGACCGGCGCGTTCATCCGCAGCGTCTCCTTGAAGACGAGGTCGAGCGCGGGCAGCGCGTCGAGGTCGTCGTAGCCGATCGTCGGCTTGCCGAGGGCGCGCGACTCCTCGCGAACCCGGTCCTGCCACTCGGGATGGCGCGCGAGGTAGTAGCCCATCATCGCCAGCGTGATCGTGCTCGTGTCGTGGGCGGCCATCATCGTGAAGATCATGTGGTTGACGACGTCCTCGTCGGAGAAGCGCTCACCGTCCTCGGTCTCGGCGTGGCAGAGCACGCTGAAGAGGTCGTCGCCGTCGCCGGCGCGCTTCGCGGGGATCTGCTCGCGAAACCAGCGCTGCAGGAGCTTGCGGCTCTCCAGGCCGCGGTGCCACTTGCCGCCCGGGACGTCGGCGCGGATGATCGCCTGGCCGCCGACGACGGTGTTGACGAACGCGTGGTCGAGGCTGTCGGCCTCGGGCGCCGAGCGGCGCGCCCATGAAGACCTCGGTGGCGATGTTCAGCGTCAGCTGCTTCGTCGCGCTGTAGAGCTCGAAGCCCGGCGCCTGCGGGCCACTTCGCGATGCCGCGCTCGATCGCCGGGTTCATCTTGTCGAGGTAGGCGACGAGGCGCTCACGCTTGAAGGCCTGCTGCATGATGCGCCGGTGGTGGCGGTGCTCTTCGAAGTCCATGAGCATCACGCCGCGGTCGAAGAACGGGCCGATGAAGTGCTCCCAGCCCTCCTTGTTGGCGAACGCCCGATCGCGGTTGGCAAGCACGGTCTCGAGGCCGTCGGGCCCGAGCACGAGCACGAGCTTCGTGCCGAGGACATTGCTCCAGAACACCTCGCCATACTTCGCGTAGAAGCGCCGCGCCAGCGGCAGGGTGTGCTGCATGAACGGCAGCGTCTGGCCGACCACCGGCAGCCCTGCCTCGCCCATCACGGGCTTCAAGCAGCTGCCGGGCGGCGGATCAGCAAGCGGCCGCGCGCGGGGCGACGGAGCACGCTCGGTCAGCGACGCGACCGCAGAGCGAGCCCTCAGAGACAGCGAAGCGCTCATCGTTGCAATCATAGACGTATAGGTTGAATAGCCTCCATTATAAGACGAACCACAGGCATAGATTGTATAGACATAAGCGTCTATAGTTGTGGAATGGTCACCGACGGCCGCCACGATCTCGACTTCGACTGGGTCATCGTCGGCTCGGGCTTCGGCGGCAGCATCGCGGCGCTGCGCCTGGTCGAGCGCGGCTACTCCGTGTGCGTGCTCGAGTGCGGCCGGCGCTTTGCCGACGACGAGCTACCCGAATCGGCGTGGCAGCTGAAGGACTACTTCTGGTCCCCGCGCCTGGGAATGCGGGGCATCCTGCGGATGACGCTCTTCCGCGACGTGGCGATCATCAGCGGCGCGGGCGTCGGCGGCGGCAGCCTCGTGTACGCGCAGACGCTGTACCGGGGAACGGACGGCTTCCGCGAGCACCTCGACGCGGCAGTCGGGGAGCCGGTCGACCTGGATCGCTACTACGACGTCGCCGAGCGCATGCTCGGCGTGGTCGAGCAGCCGCTGACGACCAGCCGCGACCACATGCTCAAGCAGGCGGCTGAGCGCATCGGCTACGACTTTCACCCGACGCGCGTCGGCGTGTACCGCGGCGAGCCCGGCAAGACCGTCCCAGATCCTTATTTCGGGGGCGAGGGCCCCGACCGTGCGGGCTGCATCGACTGCGGTCGGTGCATCGTGTCCTGCGTACGCAGAACTCGCTGACAGATTACTGTGGCTGGCTGAGCGTCGCGGCGTGCGCGTTGAGGCCGAGCGTTGTGAGTGAGGTGGCCGAGTGCCCGCGACTCGTCGCGCACTGGGACTGCCACTGGGGTGGCGGGCGAGGTAGTAGCCCATCATCGCCAGCGTGATCGTGCTGGTGTCGTGGGCGGCCATCATCGTGAAGATCATGTGGTTGACGACGTCCTCGTCGGAGAAGCGCTCGCCGTCTCGGTCTCGGCGTGGCAGAGGACGCTGAACAGGTCGTCGCCGTCGCCGGCGCGCTTGGCGGGGATCTGCTCGCGGAACCAGCGCTGCAGTAGCTTGCGGCTCTCAAGACCGCGGTGCCACTTGCCGCCGCGAACGTCGGCGCGGATGATCGCCTGGCCGCCGACGACGGTGTTGACGAAGCGTGGTCGAGGCTGTCGGCCTGCGCGCCGAGCTCGGCGCCCATGAAGACCTCGGTGGCGACGTTCAGCGTCAGCTGCTTGGTCGCGGTGTAGAGCTCGAACCCGGGGCCGGTGGGCCACGTCGCGATGCCGCGCTGGATGGCGGGGTTCATCTTGTCGAGGTAGGCGACGAGGCGGTCACGCTTGAAGGCCTGCTGCATGATGCGCCGGTGGTGGCGGTGCTCTTCGAAGTCCATGAGCATCACGCCGCGGTGAAAGAACGGGCCGATGAAGTGCTCCCAGCCCTCCTTGTTGGCGAACGCGCGATCGCGGTTGGTGAGAACGGTCTCGAGGCCGTCGGGCCCGAGCACGAGCACGAGCTTCGTGCCGAGGACATTGCTCCAGAACACCTCGCCGTACTTCGCGTGAAAGCGCCGCGCCAGCGGCAGGGTGTGCTGCATGAACGGCAGCGTCTGGCCGACCACCGGCAGCCCTGCCTCGCCCATCACGGGCTTCAAGCCGCTGCCGGGAGGCGGATCAGCAAGCGGTCGCGCGCGGGGCGACGGAGCGCGCTCGGTCAGCGACGCGGCCGCGGAGCGAGCCCTCAGAGACAGCGAAGCGCTCATCGTTCAATCATAGACGTATCAGTGGAATAGGCGCCGGTGATCAGCCGCATAGCAGGTGTAGATGGTATAGACAGAAGCGTCTATAATATCGAGATGGCCACCGACGGCCTCCACGATCTCGACTTCGACTGGATCATCATCGGCTCGGGCTTCGGTGGCAGCATCGCGGCGCTGCGCCTGGTCGAGCGCGGCTACTCCGTGTGCGTGCTCGAGTGCGGCCGGCGCTTCGCCGACGACGAGCTGCCCGAATCGGCGTGGCAGCTGAAGGACTACTTCTGGTCCCCGCGCCTGGGGATGCGGGGCATCCTGCGGATGACGCTCTTCCGCGACGTGGCGATCATCAGCGGCGCGGGCGTCGGCGGCGGCAGCCTCGTGTACGCGCAGACGCTGTACCGAGGAACGGACGGCTTCCGCGAGCAACTCAACGCGGCAGTCGGGGAGCCGGTCGACCTGGATCGCGTACTACGACGTCGCCGAGCGCATGCTCGGCGTGGTCGAGCAGCCGCTGACGACCAGCCGCGACCACATGCTCAAGCAGGCGGCCGAGCGCTTCGGCTACGACTTTCACCCGACGCGCGTCGGCGTGTACCGCGGCGAGCCCGGCAAGACCGTCCCCGACCCGTATTTCGGGGGCGAGGGTCCCGACCGTGCCGGCTGCATCGACTGCGGTCAGTGCATCGTGTCCTGCCGCCACAACGCCAAGAACTCGCTGACGAAGAACTACCTGTGGCTCGCCGAGAATCGCGGCGTGCGCGTCGAGGCCGAGCGGTACGTCACCGATGTGCAGCCGCTGGGCGCACGCGACGGATCCGACGGCTACGCCGTCGTGTCCGAGCGTCCCGGTGCGTGGGCGCGTCACGACCGGCGCACCCTGCGCGCACGCGGTGTCGTCTTCGCCGCCGGCGCGATCGGGACCAACCTGCTGCTCGCCAACTGCCGCGAGCGCGGCTCGCTGCCGGCGATCAGCGATCGGCTCGGCCACGGGGTCCGCACGAACGCCGAGGCCGTCTGCGCGTTGACGCATCGCGACAAGGACGCCGACTTCACCGACGGCGTTTCGCTGTCGGGCAGCGTCTGGACGGACCCCAACACCCACCTCGAGGGCTTCACGTACGGCGGGATCGCCGACGCGATGGCGCCATGGTTCGTGCCGCTGACCGGCGACGGCACGCGTCTGACGCGTCCGCTGAAGCTCGCCGCCGCAGTCGCGCGCCGGCCGCGCGACTTCGCGCGCTCGGCCAACCCGTCGGGATGGTCGCGACGCTCATGGATGGTCGGCGCAATGCAGACGCACGATGGCGCGATGCAGTTCGAGCCGCGTCGAAAGCGGCTCGGGAAAGGCGTGCGCCTGCAAACGCGCCAGGACCCGGACAACCCCAACCCGACGTTCGTCCCCGAGCTCAACGAGTTCGTCCGCCATCTCGCCGAGCAGCACGACGCGATCCCGCAGAGCTGGCTGACCGAGGCCGCACTGAACATCCCGTTCACCGCGCACATCCTCGGCGGCGTCGTCATCGGCGCGACCCCCGACGGCGGCGTCATCGACCCCGGCCACCGCGTCTACGGCTACGAGAATCTGCTCGTCACCGACGGCGCCGCCATGCCATACAACCCCGGCGTCAATCCGAGTCTCACGATCGCCGCGCTCGCCGAGCGGGCGCTGGCGCAGGTGCCCGCGAAGGATGGCTCGCCGCACGCCGGCGGCATCGGGTTCAGTCGGGTTTCGCCCAGCGGCCGGATCAGCCGCGTAAGGCGCGGGCGCCCGTCCAGGGCGAGCAGCGCCCGCAGAAGCAACGACGCGAAGCGGGCCTTGCGCGCGCTGTAGGGGTACCAGAGCAACTCGGACGACGGCGCGATCCGCGGCTCGGTGATCGCCTGCTCGCGGCAGTACTTGCGGATGCCGTGCGCGCCGCCGAATCGCGCGCCGGTCCCGGACTGCTTCCAGCCGGCCTGCGGCAGCGCGAACGCCATCACGTTCGTGTACATGTCGTTGATGTTGACCGCGCCGGCCTCGAGCGACCGCGCCACCGCGTGTCCGCGTCGGCGGTCGCGCGTCCACACGGTCGCCGAGAGTCCGTACGGCGAGTCGTTGGCGAGCCTGATCGCCTCGTCGGCGTCCGCGACCTTGATGATCGGCAGCGTCGGGCCGAACGTCTCCTCGCGGATTGCGTCCATCCGGTGGTCGACGTCGACCAGCACGGTGGGCTCGAAGAACGTGGCGCCGAGGGCGCTGCGACGTCCGCCCGTCAGCGCGCGGGCACCTCCGGCCAGCGCCGCATCGACGTGGCGCTCCACGATCGCGAGCTGGGCTTCGTTGCCGAGCGCGCCGACGTCGAAGTCGTAGCTGCGGCCGTCGTGGCCCTGGCGCAACGCGCGGACCTTGTCGACGACGCGGGCGACGAACTCGTCGTACACGGGCGCCTCCACGTAGACGCGCTCGACCGAGGTGCACGCCTGCCCGGCGTTGAACATCGCGCCCCAGACGATTCCGTTGGCCGCGCGCTCGAGGTCGGCGTCGGCGAGCACGATCGCGGCGTCCTTGCCGCCCAGCTCCAGGCTGCATCCGATCAGTCGCTCCGCTGCGCGCATGCCGATCGTGCGACCGGTGCGGGTCGAGCCGGTGAACTGGACGTAGTCGACCTCGTCGACGACTGCGGCGCCGGTCGTCCCGGCGCCGGTGACGCAGTCCAGGACCGCGGGAGCGCCGATCTCCGTCCAGCCCTCGATCGCGCGGCTGATCGCAAGCGGGGTGAACTCCGATGGCTTGATGATCACCGCGGCGCCGGCTGCAAGCGCCGGGAGGCTGTCGCCGAGCGGGTTCAGCAGCGGGAAGTTCCAGGGACAGATCACGCCCACCACGGGATGAGGCCGCAGTGCGACGCTGAGCCGCTTCGTCGAGGTCAGCAGGCCGTGCGCCCGCAGGCGCCGCTCGGACAGGAACCGCTCGGCGTTGCGCGAGTAGTAGCTCAGCACGTCCAGCGCGACCGGCAGCTCGAACATTGCTTCCTGCCGAGGCTTGCCGGTCTCTGCCTGGATGAGGTCCGCGAGCTCGGACTCGTGCTCCCGCAGCCAGGCGCCGTATCGATCGAACCACGGCTTGCGTCCGGCCGGCCCCAGCGCCTCCCAGGCACGCTGCTCGGTCCGCAGACGCGTGACGCGCTCGCGCACCTGCTCCGCGCTCACCTCGGGCACGCGTCCCGACGACGCGGCCGTCAGCCGGGCAGCGCACCTCGATCACGCCGCTTACGGGTGGGGCGTCGCGCGTGGCGGTCACGTCTGCATCCTCAGTCCGCCACGTCGACGACGCGGAACACGCTGCCGAACGCGCGTCCGGTGAGGTCGTGTTCGACGCCATCGAGCGTGGCGGTTCCTTCGAACGTCGCGAAGCCGGTCATGAAGAACAGCGCGCGGTCACCGAAGCGGTTGTCACCGCGGAAGGCCGCGTCGCGACGCGTCACGACAAGGTCGACCGAGCCGCGCTCGTTGGAGTCGGTGAACCGCAGCTGGTGGGGATAGTCGACGCCGTCGCTGTGCTCGCGCTCCTCCAGCGTCTCCATGTCTCCGCTGGCGAACATCACAGGGTTCTGGCCGTCGGCACACAGAGAGAGGAACGGCTCGCGCTCGCCCTCGACGATGAACCCTCCGATCTCCACCGTCACGTCATCGGGGCCGGCGTCGGGCGACCAGTACCAGCTCCAGCCCTCGATCAGCCGCGCCGTATCGTCGTCGCTGGGGAACCAGGCCATCGTGCCGTACAGGTGCTCGTAGTACCCGAGGCCGGTCACCTCGTAGGTGTCCTCGCCGATCGAGATCGAACCGGCGACCTTCATCCGGTAAACGGCGAAGTGCTTGAGCTGGCCGTCGATGTACTTCGACTGCTCCGGCGCCACGTCCGCTTCGTAGGTGAGCGTCGCCGAGTGAGGCGTGCCGTCCGCCTCGCCCTCGATGTGCAGCTCGTAGCTGGGGTAGCCGCCGCGGAAGTAGCTCGGGCCGTTCGAGACGTCGACCTTCTCCTCGCTGGCACGCATCGCCGACCCAGGCGCCTGACGGCCCGTCCCGAAGTCCGCGACCATCCCGGTCTCGGGGGACACGAGCCAGTAGCGACCCTCCTCGGTCACGCCGTCGAAGCGCATGAACGCACCGAGCAGCAGGTAGCCGTCGATCGGGGTGCCGGGGGCGTCGATCAGGATGTTCGCGTACCACCACTCCATCTGCTCGCGAATCGGGCTAGCCAACTCCTGCGTGTCCGTCGAACTCACCGCCATGGCCCTCGTCGTCAACATCCGACCGCTCCGATCTTCGGGATCTACGAATAGACGTGATCCGTGGAAACACGACCACAGAGCCTGTATTGCTATGGAGAGCATAATAGACAGATAGGTGGATTAGGCAAGTCGCGATTTACCGCACGACGACTCGGCCAAGGCCCCGAAAACGACAAAAGGTCCGCTAGTGCGGACCCTTCAGACGATGGGCGCCGCGGGTTTCGGACCTGCGACCTCTCGCGTGTCGAGGGCGACGACGGAAGCCGGCGGCACCATAGGTGTGTCGCCCGACGGTGCTAGTCGATCCGGGCGCACGCGTGTCACCGGGACGACGTCGTCGTCCTCGCGCACGGGAGCGAAGCCACTGAACATCTCCGCGCGCACGGCCTCGACGTCCTCAGGACGAAAGCGGCGGACGCCGCTGGGCAGGCGGACGGCGCGCAAGAGGCCGCGTTCCTCCCAGCGCCGGACGGTGTTCTCGTGCACGCCGAGGATCCGGGCAACCTCGCGGACCTGCATGAACTGCGACACGGCGACCCTCCGGTCGGTGCCTGGCGGAGTGGTGGACAAGGGGGAGAGTAACGCCATAGGAGAGATGGTGCAGATGGTGGACTTTGGAGATCATCGGCTCGTTCCCCCCGATCACTCGAGCCCCAGTCCAACTCCTCTCTCCCGCTCATCCACTCGCTCTCACCAGTTCCACTTCCATCCGCTCCCATCACCCATCTCTCCGCTCAGTCCCCTCCTCACTCATCCCGCTCCAGCCCGACCGTCCAGTCGCCCCTCCAACAGCAGCACAGATTTGCATCGCGCTGATGCCTGTAGCGCACCGGAATTTTGCCGGGGGTAATTGGCCTCTCGCGCGACATGTAGGGCATGAGGACAATTTCTGAGCCGGTGTCCGCGGTAGGCGCGGATGCTGTCGATCGGCAAGATCTCGGCTGGCCCGCAGGCGGCGCGGTACTACACCGATCAGGTCGCTCGCGGTCGCGACGACTACTACACCGGCGAGGGCGAAGAGCCCGGGCGGTGGGCCGGCAGCGGCGCGGCGGCGCTCGGCCTGCGGCGGCGAGGTCGACGCCGATCAGTTCGCCGAACTGCTCGCCGGCGCCGGTGTTCGCCGCGCCCCGCGCAAGGATGCCATCGCTGGCTTTGACCTGACGTTCCGCGCGCCGAAGTCGGTCAGCGTCCTGTGGGGCGTCGGGATCGCCGAGAGGTCGTCGCCGAGCTGCAGGCCGGCCACGAGGCGGCGGTCGCCGAGGCGCTGGGCTACCTGGAGCACAAGGCGTGTCGCGCGCGGCGCGGCAAGGACGGCTGCATCGCCGTCAGGGCCGAGGGTTCGCCGCGGCGGCGTTTCTTCATCGCGCGTCGCGCGCGGGCGATCCGCTGCTGCACACCCACGTCGTCGCGGGCAACCTCACGCAGGGTCCCGACGGCCGTTGGACGGCGCTCGACGCGCGCCACCTCTACCGCCACGCCAAGACCGCCGGCTACCTCTACCAAGCGGTGCTGCGGCCGAGCTGACTGACCGCCTCGGGTCCGGTGGCTGCCGGTGGAGAACGGTGTCGCTGACATCGCTGGTGTTCCGCGCGAGGTGATCGAGCACTTCTCCACGCGCGGCGCGAGATCCTCGAGCACATGGCCGAGCACGGCGCGCACTCAGCGAAGGCGGCGCAGATCGCCGCGCTTGAGACGCGCCGCGCGAAGAGCGAGCCGCCGGTCGATCGGCTGCGTGAGATGTGGCGCGCGCGAGCGGTCGAGCACGGCTTGACCTGGACGCTGTCGAGCGCGTGCTCGGGCACTGGCGGCCAGATCGCAGCTACGGCGGGCGTCGACGCCGGAGGGCTGACCGAGCGCGCGAGCAGCTTCGGCCGCGCCGGAGGTCTTGCAGGCGCTCGCCGAGGCGCAGCCGGACGGCGCGCGCGTCGGGGAGCTGCAGCGTCTGGCGAGCGAGCTGCTGGATCGCCGCGAGGTCGTCGAGCTGGAGCCCGGCGAGGCGCAGGCGGGAATCGTCGAGGCACCGCTACAGCACCATCGAGCTGCTGCAAGCGGAGCGCGAGATCCTCAGCGCCGTCGAGTGGCGCAGGCGCAGCAACGTCGGGGTCGCCCGCGACCAGTCGGTCGAGCACGCGATCAGAGGCCGCGGCCTCAGCCGCGATCAGGAGACGATGGTCCGCGACCTGTGCTGGCGCGGCGACGGCGTCGCGGTCGTGCGCGCTCCCGCGGGCGCCGGCAAGACGTTTGCGCTGGATGCCGCGCGCGAGGCGTGGCAGGCCGATGGCACGCCCGTGGTCGGTTGTGCGCTGTCGGCGCGCGCGGCACTCGAGCTGACCGACCAGGCCGCGATCGACGCGACGACCGTCGCGCAAGCTGCGTGACGACCTCGCTCACGGCCATCAGCTGCCGCGAAGGTCGGTCCTCGTCGTTGACGAGGCCGGCATGGTCGGCACGCGTGACCTCGCCGCGCTTGCCAAAGCGGCCGAGGAGACGCAGAGCAAGCTCGTGCTCGTCGGCGACGACCGCCAGCTCCCAGAGATCGACGCCGGCGGTGCGTTCCGCGAGCTCGCCGATCGCAGCGACGCGATCGAGCTGCGCGAGGTGCGCCGCCAGACTCAGCGTGGGATCAGCAGGCGCTGTTCGAGCTGCGCCACGGTTCGGTCGAGCGCTGGGCACGCGCGTACCGCGACCACGGCCAGATCACGGTCGGCGACTCGGCCGCCAAGACGCGCGCGGCGCTGGTCAACGACTGGTCGCGCGCCGAAGGCGATGCGCTGATGATCGCCGCCAGGCGCGACGACGTCCGCGACCTCAACCAGCGGGCTCGGGAACTGCTGCAGGAGACCGGGCGTCTCGGGCCCGACGAGCTCACCGTCGCCGACCGGCCGTTCGCGGTCGGTGACCGCGTCGATCGGCACACGCAACGCGCGGCGCCACGGGATCCTCAACGGCCAGCGCGGCACCGTCCGCGAAATCGACACCGAGCGCTCGACACTGCACGTCGAGCTCGACGGCGGCAAGCGCGTCCAGCTCGGCGTCACGTACCTCGGCGAGCAGCATCTCGACCACGCCTACGCGATCACCGCACATCGCGCCCAAGGCGCGACCGTCGACCGCACGTTCGTCCTCGGCTCCGAGGAGCTGTATCGCGAGTGGGGCTACACGGCCCTCTCCCGCCATCGCGAGGAGGCGCGCTTCTACGTCTCGCGGCGCGACCTCGGCCAGGGCAACGACCGCGACCTGCCGTACCGCCACGACGCCGACGTCGAGGACATCTCCCGCCTGCTGGAGCGCACGCGCGCGCAGGACCTCGCCACGCCGCAGCTGCGGGACACGACCCGCGAGGAACTCGAACGCGAGCACGACGAGCTGTTCCGCGCGTTCAACGAAGACCGTCCTCTTCGTCGCGACCTCTGGACGGAGGACTGGAGGCGCGACGACGTCGTCAAGCGCCTGGAGGAGCGCGACGCGCAGATCGAGCGCTTGGTGAAGCAGCGCGAGGAGCTCGGCCTGTTCAAGCGCGGTGAGCGTCGCGAGCTGGACGCGATGCTCGATCACGCCTACGCCAGCTACGAGCACCTCGTCAAGGACCACCGCGAGATCGGCGAGGCCTACGAACGCGACAACGCCCGCGACCAAGAGTGGGCCGCACGCCACAAGCCCGAAGCCAACCGCTTCATCGCCGTCCACGACGAGCTACGCGACCGCGACCGCATCGACATCAAAGCCGCCCGCCAACTCGAAGCGCTCGACGACCACCAGCCGCTCGAGCGCGGCCTCGAGCACCACGAGCGGCCCCGCGCTCGCGGCAGAGACCGCGGGCCAGACCTCGACATGGGGCGATGACCGCCGAGCCAGCCCCCGCACACCGCGTCGCCGAGCTCCTCCAGGACGACGATCCCGCGCGGCTGCTCAGCGCCACGCAGCTCGCGACTCGTCTCGGCGTCGAGCGCGGCTGGGTCTACGAGCACGCCGCCGAGCTCGGCGCCCTGCGCCTCGGCGACGGCCCGCCGCGCACGACTGCGCTTCGACCCCGTCACCGTCGCCGAACGACTGACCGGCGACCGCCGCACAGGTCACCCGGCGAACGCGCACCACCGCGGCGGCAGGCGAGCGTCGCGCTTCTGCCCATCAAGCCGCCCACGCCTCGCGCGTCGGCGGCGTACCTTGGAGTGAACCGATGCCACGCAAGCCAGACGGACAGGTCATCGAACGCCGGACCGCGACGGGGGTGACGTTCGCGCTGCGCTTCCGCGCCTACGGCGAGCGCCACTACGTCACGCTCGGCACCGCCGAGGAAGGCTGGACGCGCCAGCGCGCCGAGCGCGAGCTGCGCCACGTCCTCGCCGACGTCGAGCGCGGCATCTGGACGCCGCCGGTCGCCGCGCCATCAGCGCGCACCGATCCCGACTTCCACGAGTTCGCCTCGGAATGGCTCGCCGCGCGCACCGAGGAGCTGCGCGAGAGCACACGATCGCCGACTACACCTGGCAGCTCACCCACCACCTGCTGCCGTTCTTCCATCGCCACAAGCTCAGCCAGATCACCGTCGCCGAGGTCGACCGCTACCGCGAGCACAAGGTCCGCGAGCACGTGCTCGGCGCCGAGTCGATCAACAAGACGATCACGCGGCTCGGGCAGATCCTCGCCGTCGCCGAGGAGCGCGACCTGATCACGCGCAACCCCGTGCGCGTCAACACCCGCAACCGCAAGCTCAAGACGCCGCGCAAGCGGCCGGTCTTCCTCGACCGCGCCGAGCAGATCGCCGCGCTGCTCGATGCCGCGAGCGACCTCGACGCCGGCAAGCAGGCGCGCACCTCCGGGCGCCGCGCGCTTCATCGCCACGCTCGCCTTCGCCGGCCTGCGCATGCAGCGAGGCCGCCGACCTGACGCTGGCGCGACGTCGACCTCGCCCGCGGCCGGCTCGCCGTCGGACGCGCCAAGACCGACGCCGGCGTCCGCCTCGTCGACATCGTTCCCGTCGCTGCAGGACGAGCTGACCGAGCACCGCGCAAACGCGACGCGGACCGGTCGCGGCGACTACGTCTTCCCGACGGCAGCCGGCACGCCGCCGCGACAAGGACAACGCGCGCACGCGCGTCGTCAATCCAGCCGTCGGCTCGCGCCAACGAGATGCTCGACGAGCGCGGCGAGGACCCGCTGCCCGCCGGCTTCACCGCGCACAAGCTGCGCCACACGTTCACGTCGATCCTCTTCGCGCTCGGCAAGGACCCGGCCTACGTGATGAGCCAGCTCGGCCACACCGACGCGGCCTTCACGCTGAAGGTCTACGCCCACGCGATGCGCCGCGACGACGGCGACCTGAGAGCGCCTCAAAGCGCTCGTCAACGGCGCTGATTGGGCACCAATGGGCACTGGAACCCCCGAAACGGCCCCGCGCAGACGAGTCCGCCGACTCACCCGAAAACGACGAAAGGCCCGCTAGTGCGGACCTTCCAGACGATGGGCGCGGCGGGTTTCGAACCTGCGACCTCTCGCGTGTGAAGCGAGCGCTCTCCCACTGAGCTACGCGCCCTCAGTGAGCGAGCGATTGTAGCCCGCGTCGCCTGCGGGCGACATTGCGCGCCGCATGGACCGGCGCGATTAGGGTTCGTCGCATGGCGACGCCGCCGCAGCAGCCGTTCACCGATCCGCTCGGCCGCCCGATGACGCGGCCGTGTCCGGTGTGTGGCAACCAGGTCGCGCTCGACGCGCCGTTCTGCCCGTACTGCGGCACGGCGCTGCGACGCGGGCGTGGGCCGACCGGGCCGGTCATCGTGGCGGGGCTGCTGGCGATCATCGTCGGCGTGCTGCTCGCGCTGCTGCTGACCAAGGACGACGACGACCCGTCGACCGTGTCGACGACGACGACGCCGTCGATCTCGATCACCGTCCCGACGACACCGACGCTCACCACGTCGCCGGTCACGGTCCCGACGACGCCGACCGTGACGACGGCGCCCGTGACGACGCCGGTGACGGTCCCGACGACGCCGACCACGATCCCGACGACGACGCCGACGACAACACCAACCACGACGCCCACCACGACGCCGACGTCGACGTCCACCGTCCCCATCCCGTAGGGGCTAGACTCACGAGCGGACCGTGCTAGGCGGGGAAGTAGCGGTGCCCTGTCGCTCGCAATCCGCTCTAGCGAGGCCGAATCCCTGGTCGAGGGGTGCGGTCGTCGGGTTGGCCCGCCGCTCGGTGGTGTCGATGGCCCGGGTCCCGCGCGACGTCGGCCCGTGAACCAGGTCAGGTCCGGAAGGAAGCAGCCTTAAGCGGTTTTCGGCGGGCGCAGCGGGATCGCCCGAGCCGGAGTCATCGAGAAGTGAAGCCCTCGGCGCGCCAAGCCTCGAAGCCAGGTGCACGGTCCACTCTCTTCTGTGACTCGTCGCACAGCGCAGTCGGGGTGATCCCCGACGCGCTGGCGGCGGGCAGCACGCATCCTCGTTGGCATGAGCAAGCCAGCTGAGAAGGGGCGGCCAATCGTCGTCGGAACCGACGGCACCGCCGCCTCCCGCGCCAACCTGCGAGAGGCCGCAGGGCTCGCGCAGCTCGACGGCGTCGACCTGCACGTCGTGGGGTCCTACGTCCTCGCGGACGACTCCAAGCACCGCACGATGCGAGTCGACGCGCCGCGCGACATCGCGCACTCGCTGACGGGGAGGGGCGAGGCGTACCTGGAGGTCGACGAGGCGCGGCAGATGGTCAGCGAGCGCTACGACGTCGTGGTCCACACGCACGTCTGTCACGGCAGCCTGCGCCACGCCGTGTACGAGGTGGCGCAGGCCGTCAACGGCGGGATGCTCCTGCCCGACCGCAAGCGGCGCCGCTTCAGCCGCCGCCGCGCGGTGGTCGCTCAGGCCGAGCCCGCCATCGCACGCTGAGACGCGGGGACCGGGACGGTCGCGCCGCTGGCGCGCCGTCCCGGCACCAGCAGCGCGATCAGCGCACCGGCGCCCAGCACGCCAGCCGCCAGCGGCAGCGCCGCGACGACGCCGTCGTTGAACGCCTGCGGGCTCTCGTAGCCACCGTTGGACGCGAAGATGCTCGCGAGCACCGCCACGCCCATCACGCCGCCGACCTCGCGGATCGCGTTCGTCGCACCCGAGGCCTTGCCCGCCTCCGACGGGCGCACCGCGCCGAGGACGGCGTTCGCCGCCGGCGCGAACACCAGCGCCATGCCGGTCCCGGCGAAGATGAACGGGACGACCAGCTGGGAGTAGGCGACGGCCGGCTCGGAGATCGCTGCGATCCAGCCGATCCCGATCGCCTGCAGCGCCAGCCCGGCGACCAGCAGCGGCCGCGGGCCGATGCGGTCGCTCAGCAGCCCCGCGATCGGCGCGACGAGCATCGGCATGCCGGTCCACGGCAGCGTCCGCAGCCCGGCCTCGAACGGCCCGAGGCCCTGGGCGGTCTGGAAGAACTGCGCCAGCAGGAAGATCGCGCCGAACGTGCCGAAGAACATCGCGAACGAGGCGGCGTTTGTCGCCGCGAACGCGCGCGCCTTGAAGAAGCGCGGCGGCAGCATCGGCGCGGGGGCGCGCCGCTCCCACACGAGGAACCCCGCGAGCAGCGCGACGCCGACCGCCATCGAGGCGACGACGGTCGCGCTCGTCCAACCCAGTGCGCCCGAGCGCACGACGCCGAACGTCAACGCGAACAGGCCGGCGCCGCCCAGCGTCAGGCCCGGCAGGTCAAGCGACTTGTCGGGACCATGCGACTCGGTCAGGTGACGCATCGCCAGCGGCAGCAGCACGAGCCCGACCGGGATGTTCAGCCAGAAGATCCACTGCCAGGCGACGCCCTCGACGACCGCGCCGCCGACGAACGGCCCGAGCGCGACGCCGAGACCCGACACGCCGCCCCAGACGCCCAGCGCCATGCCGCGCTTCTCGACCGACACGGCCTCCGCCAGCAACGTCAGCGTCAGCGGCGTCACGATCGCCGCGCCGAGGCCCTGCAGCGCGCGCGCAGCGATCAGCGCGTCGATCGACGGCGCCAGCGCGGCAAGCGCGCTCGAGACAGTGAACAGCGCGAGCCCGATCACGAAGAGGCGCTTGCGCCCGAAGCGGTCACCGAGCGCAGCGCCGGTGATCAGGAACACGGCGAACGACAGCGTGTAGGCGTTGACCGTCCACTCCAGCGACTCCAGCGAGCCACCGAAGTCCGCGCGGATCGACGGCAGCGCAACACCCACGACGAGGTTGTCGAGGGCCGTCATGAAGAGCGCGAACGAGACGATCGCGAGGGTCCAGCCGGATTTGGGTCGAGACATCAGCTTGCTCCAGTGTGTGATTACTTGCTCACTCGGTGGTCAAAAAAGGGGGTGGGTCACTCGTCCCCGCGCATCGCCGACGCCCAGGGCGCGTCGAGCTCGAAGGCGTCGAGCGCGCCGAGGACGTTCAGCGCCATCCCGTAGCGCAGGAACTCGCCGACCTTCTCGTCGGACTCGCCGGTCTCTGTCTTGATCAGCTCATGCAGCCGCGCGAAGCACCCGCGCATCGACTCGCGCACCTGCGGC
Source organism: Paraconexibacteraceae bacterium (assembly GCA_963727365.1). Lineage (GTDB taxonomy): Bacteria > Actinomycetota > Thermoleophilia > Solirubrobacterales > Solirubrobacteraceae > Paraconexibacter. Next base: position 49,010 of record CAVSFU010000011.1, read on the forward strand.
TTGGTCGCCGAGGCCGCGTGGCCGTGCAGCTGCAGCAGCAGCATGTCGCGGTCGGCGATCAGCTCGACGTAGGCTGAGCCCATCGCCGGAAGCACCTCCTCGCCGCTGGCCTTCGCTTGGGCGGCGGCGCGGGCGAACGTCTCATAGATGCGCGTGTTGCCGTGCTCGAGGACCGCGAGCGCGAGGTCGTCCTTGGTCGGGAAGAGGCGAAACAGGTACGCCTGCGAGATGCCGGCGGCCTTTGCGACCTCCATCGTCGGCGTGCCGTAGAGGCCGCGCGCGGCGAAGACCGACGTCGCGGCCGCGAGGACCTCCTCGCGACGGACTTCGGCGGTGGAAAGGGTGCGGACCACGGTGTGAGTATTCACTCACTCACACCGCTTGTCAAGCCACACGACCCAGCTGCGGTTCGCGTTCGCACGCTCCAGGCCCGGCGGCACCTGCGGGATGCGCTGAACCGGGTCGCGCGGGTCGAGCACGTAGTCCTTGGCCACCTGCGGCGTGGCGGGCGCGAGGTGCACGCCGAACCCGGCCCGGGGGTGCTCGGGGCTCGAGATGTCCGCGGGCTCGCGGTCGAGCCACAGCGCCAGCAGCGGCACGGGGCGGTGGTTGGGGACGCTGATGCCGCCGCACGGAGGCACGTCCTCGACGGCGGCCTGGAGGTCTTGCTGGATCGTGTCCTGGATCCGCAGCGCGTCGCGCAGGCCGCTGATGCGGTCCGCCTGGCCGGGGGCAAACACCGCGAATGCGAGTGTGGTGGCGGCGGCGAACGCCTGCCAGGGGCGGCGCCACGGGTGGTCACGCGCCAGCAGCAGCCAGCCCGCGAGGCCCGCGCCGCAGAAGATCGCGAGGATCGCGGCGGGCAGCAGCAGATAGCGGCCGATGATCGGCAGCCCCGCGGTCGCGAGCACGCAGAACGCGGCAAGCGCGAGGACGCCGACGGACGCGCCGAGGCGCGTGCGCTCACGCAGGTGCCACAGCGCAAGCACGCCGCCGCCGGCGGCGCCGAGCAGTACCGGCTCGCGCAGGATCTCGCCGAGGCGGCGCGGGACGGTGACCGGGACGTCGTCGAGGCCCGTCACGCGCCCGAGCGTGTCGGCGTTGTCGCGCGTGCCCGTCAGCGAATGCAGCGGGTCGCCGGTGACGACGAGGTCGCTCAGCGCCCACAGCAGCGGCGCGACCGCGGCCAGCAGCATCAGCCGCGTGTCGCGTAGCCAGAGCACGTAGACCGCGCTGAACAGCCAGGCCTCGGGCCGGATCAGCCCGGCGAGGCCGAGCAGGATGACAACGGGCATGCCGGCTTTCGGGCGTCGCGTCTCCACCAGCAGCGCGCCGAGGACGAGGCACAGATACGGGATGTCGACGTACGCGCGCGCGCCGAAGTCGAGCACCGGGCGGCGCGTGAGGATCACGATCGCGGCAATCACGCCGACGGCCGGGATGGAACCACTCCGCCCCGAGCCGGTAGACGAGCCAGCCGAGCATCGCCAGGCCGAAGAACGCGCCGACCGCGACGACGGTCAGGGCCGGCTCGCCGTGGATCGGCGAGCCTGCCGAGCTCAGCGGCGTCAGGACGGCGGCCGCGAGCGTCTGCAGCGGGTGCGGCGTCGGCGCGAGGAAGACGTCGTAGTCGGGCAGCTGGCCATGGCCGACGTCGCGTCCCCAGACGAGCGCGTAGAGCGTGTCGTAGTTGACGAGCGCGCGCCCGACCACCAGCCACAGCGCTGCGGTGAGCGCGGCGAGGCCGGCAAGGAGCTTGGCGCGCGCGGCGGTCACGGCGCGCGCCAGCGTAGTTCAGCGAGCGGGGAGGTGACCTGACACCGCCGATGAACCAGAATCTTGACTGTCAGTATCGGACCGGCGTACAGTCGTCCCATGCGGGGAACGGTGAGGGCTCTGGTCGTGGTCGGGATGCTGGCAGCCGCAGCGCCGGCAGGAGCATCGACCTTGGACGGGGCGTACATCCCGTTCCACGGCTCGTGCTGCGAGTCGACAGCGATCTTCACGTACACGGCGGCGCCGGGCGAGCGCAACGACTTCACGCTGAGCCATTCGCCCAGCCCCCAGTTCGTGTTGCCCGACAGCGTCGGATTCGGCGATCTCGGTGCGCTGATCACACGGTTCCCTCTCCCTGTAGTTGACACCGAGTCGCTCTTCGAGCGGATCGGCATCGCGTGCGTGCCGCTGCTCGTGCACGTCACGTGCCTGACGAACGCGACGGTTGTGAGGGCAGATGTCAGGCTCGGCGACGGTCATGACCGGGCGACCGGGGCACCCGTTCACGTCCCGAACCTGGACTGTGGCGCCGTGCCGTGCTTCCGCACGGTTTGGGATGGCGGTGGCGGGGAGGACAACATCACCGGCACGGTCGCATTCGACGAGATGTACGGCGGTGACGGCAAGGACGTCCTCAACCCCGGCAACGGCCCCGATTACGTCAACGCCGGAAACGACGACGACCTCGTCCGGCTCAACGTCGACGGTGTCGCTGATCAGGTCTTCTGTGGTGCAGGCACCGACACGGTGCAGCGCGGCGCGGTCGATCCGCTCGACACGGTCGACGCGGACTGCGAGCTCGTCGGGCCCTAGCGCGCGGCCGCAAGGAGGAAGTCGACCAAGGCGTCGAGCTTCTCGGGACCAAGGCGGGTGCCGAAGTCCGTCGGCATCATCCCGCCGGCCGGCGGGCTGACGATCGCGCGGCGCAGGCTCTCGCGCGTGTGGTTGCGGACGGCCTCGTCGAGGGGTGGCCCGATCCCGGCGTCGCTGGTCACGCCAGCGAACGTGTGGCAGCTGCCGCACCCCATCTCGGCGAAGACCGCAGCGCCGCCTTCGGTGTCCGCCGCGCGCGCGGGGCTGTCGTCGTCAGCGGTCAGCAACGCGACGGCGACGAACGCCGTCGCGCCTGCCAGCAGGCCGGTGAGGACGGTCCTCACGGGGCCGACGCCGTGCGGCGCCGACTGAGTGCGGCCGACGCGCTGACGGCGAGTGCCGCGGCGAGCAGGGCGGCGCCGATCGCGGGCAGCCAGTCGGGATCGCTCGAGCCGCCGCCTGTCGCGGCCGTGGCGGCGTCGCCGACGTCGATCGCGGCGAAGCGGTGCACGACGCCCCAGCCGTGGTCGATCGTGACCTGCCAGCGGCCGTCGCTGGGGAAGACGACGTTGGCGCGGTAGACGCCGTCCTTGCGCGTCGGGGTCGCGCTGAACTGCTTCGTGGTGCGGCCGTTCGTGATCGTCAAGACGGCCCGCTCGTCGTTGAGCGGCGTGCGGCCGTGCTGACGGATCGTGAACGTGGCATCCCACTTGTCGCCGGCCTGGATGCCGCTGGGCGGCTGGTCGAGGCCGACCGTGGTGAAGCCGCCGGCGTGCGCCGTGGCGGGCAGCAGGATGAGGAGGCTGAGGGCCAGCACGAGACGAGTCATGACCCGTATACGCCGCTCGCGTGCCATTTGGTTCCGAGTTGTGAATCTGCGTTTGACGGTCGCAGTTTGCTGCGTTACGGTGCGACGCATGCGGGGGAATCGAGTCGGGGGTCTCGTGGTTGCGGCGTGTCTTGCGCTGCCTGCGATGGCCGACGTCGCGACGCGTACGGGCGGCGTCGACGCGTTCGACAACATCAGTTCCGACTGTGAGGTGGTCACGTGATACGTGTTCTTGGAGCGACGGTTGCCGCGATTGCGCTGATGGCGTCGACGGCGCAGGCCTCGACGCTGGAGACGACGCTCGACTACGAGGGCCACCTCAATCCGCACTACCTCGTGGACTACAGGTACACGGCGGCCAACGGCGAGGCGAACAACCTCGTCATCACGTATGCCCCTGGGTCGCTGTTGCGTGAGACGTTCACCGACTTCGGCGCGCCGGTGATTCTCGGGCCGCTCTCGCCGGTCGGTCTGACGCCTTTGCCGATCGTTGGCGTCCTGGGCGCCCCGGCGTGGGTGTGCGTGCCCGGGTTGCTGCTCGTGACGTGCATCAACAACACCGGCTACAGCCAGATCAACGCGACCCTCGGCAACGCCAACGACCGCGGCCGGCTCGACGGTCCCGCCTACGGCACGATCGACGGCGGGGTCGGCAACGACGCCATCGGCGGGGGCACCGGCAACGAGACGCTGTTGCCCGGGCCTGGCGCAGACACGGTTTCTGGCGGCGTCGGAAACGACCGCGTCGTCCTGACCGCCGACGGCGCGCCGGACACCGTCAGCTGCGGCGCGGGCAACGACCAGGTCGTTGGCGGCACGGCCGACCCGCTCGACACGATCGCGCCTGACTGCGAAACCGTGACCTAGCCGAAGCTCGGGATCTCCGGCGCTCGCGCTGCGCGGGCGCTGGAGGCGTTCGGCGCGGGACGGGCGGTCCAGTCGACGGCGACCGGGGCGAGCTTCAGCAGCGCCTGCCACGTCGCCGCGTCGGTCTGGCCCGTCGGCGGCAGGCCGCGCGAGGTCTGGAACGCCTGCAGCGCGGCGACGTCGTTGCTGTGCAGGCGACCGTCGACGGCGATCGCGGGGTTGAACGCCTGCAGGTGCTGCTGCAGCCAGATGACCTGGTCGCCGCGTGCGCCCTGGGCAAGCGCCGGCCAGCCCGGGTCGTCGAGCACGGCGGGTGCGGGCGCGGCCTCGGCGAGGACCGACCAGGCGCTGTCGCTCGTCTGCTGCCACACCCACCACGACAGGCCGCCGGAGCCGTACGCCGACCAGACCGCGCGGAAGCGGCGCAGCTGCGACGCGGCGGGCGCCTGGTAGGTCTGGCCGATCGGCGCGATCGGGCGCTGGTAGACGCGGTTGTGGGCGAACGTGTGGGCGCTGGCGGCGTCGACCGTCGTGCCGATGTCCTTCCAGTAGACCTGCGGCAGGTTGGCCTGCACGGCGCTGAGGAAGACCGAGTACGGCAGCCACGGGTGGTAGTCGACGTACGGGAACGACGTCAGCGCGAGCGGATACGAAGGTCCGACCGCGGCGCGCAGCGCGGTGACGTAGCGCTGGGCGGCCGAGTAGCGGCCCTCGTAGCGCGACTCGGCGTCGATCACGAAGCAGTCGGCGCCGCGGCGGATCGCGGCGATCGCCGCGTTTGCCTCGCCCGTCGGCTCGTTGCCGTAGACGAACTGCCAGGCGCAGGCGCGTAGACCCGCCGCGTGCAGGCGCTCGATCAGCGCGGGCGTGAACTGCGCCCAGGTGTTCGTGCCGTCGGCGCCTTTGATGTAGAGCGTCTGCACGCCGGTCGCCTTCGCGCGCGCGATGATCTTGTCGAGGTCGCCGCCCTCGGTCTTCGGCAGCTCCCAGACCCACATCCCATGGCCGGCGAACTGGCTCGGGAGCGCTCCCAGCGGCGTCGCGGCGAACGGCGCGGCCGCCGAGCGCACGACCTTCAGCTTGAGCGTGTTCGAGCGCCGCCCGGCGCGGTCGCGGACGCTGACCTTGATCGTCCCGCTGGGGACCCCGGCCGGCACGCGCGCGACCCAGCCGGCGTTGCTGCGGCGCAGCCGCGTGGCGATCGCGCCGCGGCTCCAGCGGAAGCTCACGCGCATGTTGCGATACAGCCGGCGGCCGCGCAGGTTCACGAGCTGGCCGGTCGTCACGGTCGCCCCGGAGGCGCACGCGGCCTTGCTCGCGGGCACGCAGCGCAGTGCCGTGAGCGTCGGCTTCGGGGTCCGCGCGTCGGCCGCTGGTACGAGCAGAACGGATGGCGGCGAGGGCGGCTGCGGCTGGCTTCATCACTGTGAAGCCTCAACCAATCGGGGGACGGGAAGTTGCACCCGACGCGTGTGCCACACTGGCCGTCCTCGTGAGTGCCGCCCCATCGTTGTATCGCCGCCACCGCCCGCGAACGTTCGCGGACGTCGTCGGCCAGGAGCACGTCGTCCGCACCCTGCGCAACGCCGTCGAGCAGGGCAAGCTGCACCATGCCTACCTCTTCGTCGGCTCCCGCGGCACGGGGAAGACGTCGATGGCGAAGATCCTCGCCTCCTGCCTGAATTGCGTGAACGGGCCGACGATCGAGCCTTGCGGCGTGTGTGAGTCGTGCACCGCGATCGCCAGCGCGTCGTCGATGGACGTGATCGAGATGGACGCCGCGTCCAACAACTCGGTTGACGACATCCGAGAGCTGCGCGAGTCCGTCAACTTCGCGCCGGTCTCGGGCCGCTGGAAGGTCTACATCCTCGACGAGGCGCACATGCTGTCCACCGCGGCGTGGAACGCGTTCCTCAAGACGCTCGAGGAGCCGCCGCCGCACACGATCTTCGTGATGGCGACCACCGAGGCGCAGAAGGTGCTGCCGACGGTGGTCGACCGCACGCACCGCTTCGACTTCGCGCGCCCGACGATCGAGCAGCTCGCCGCCGTCGTGCGGCGTGTCGCAGAGCAGGAGAGCATCGAGATCGGCCCGGACGCCGTCGCGCTGCTCGCGCGCCACGCCACCGGGTCCTTCCGCGACGCGCTCGGCACGCTCGAGCAGCTCGTCACGTACGCGGGCGACACGATCGTCGTCGACGACGTGCTCGCGGTGCTCGGCGTTGCCGACGCCGAGCTGCTGTTCGGCTCGCTCGATGCGATCGGCACGCACGACGCCCGTGCCGCGCTGCTCGCAGCCGCGCGGCTGGTCTCGACAGGCCGCGACGTCGTCCAGTTCATGAAGGATCTCGAGGGGCACGCGCGCGAGCTGCTCATCGTCCGCACGCTCGGCGAGGTTCCCGCGGAGATCGCGGTCACCCCGGACCGCGACGCGCGCCTGGCCGAGCAGGCCCAGCGCCTCGCGCCCGTCGACATCGTCCGCCTGCTCGACCTCATCGCGGAGGGCCTGCGAGCGGTCAAGGACGGCGCCGACGCCCGCACGCATCTCGAGCTCGCGCTGGTGAAGGCAGCCTCGCCGGAGCTCGACCCCAGCACGAAGGCGCTCGTCGCCCGCCTCGAGCGCCTCGAGCGCGGCGGCGCCCTGGCAGCCGCAGGCCCACCTGCTCCCGCTACTGCGCCGGCCGCAACGGCCCCGCCGGCAGCGTCTCCGCCGGCACCGCAGGCAGCCGTCGGCGGCGGCGCAGTTGCGGCGGTCGCGGTAGCGCCCGCCCCGATGGAGCAGCCGGCGACCGCGCTGGATCTCACGTTGGTGGCCGAGCTCTGGCCCGCCGTCCTCGGCGCCGTCGCTACCGAGAACACGCTGCTCGGCGCCTGCCTCTCCGACGCGCGGCCCGTCGCACTCGAGGACAACGAGCTCGTGATCGCGTTCCCGCCGGCGGTGGCGTTTCACCGCAAGCGCGCCGAGGCACCCGCCAACCGCGAACTGATCGGCGCGTCGATCCGCGCGCTCGCCGGCGCACAGCCGCGCCTGCGCTTCGAGCTGCGCGAGATCCACGAAGATGCAGTCGAGGCGCAGCCGCCCACCGAGGAGGAGTGGCTCGCCCGCTTCAAGGCGGAGTTCGACGCCGAGGAGATCGTCCCCGAGACCGAGGAGTCCCAGGCCTGATGCCCCAGCCCAACATGCAGCAGATGATGCGCCAGGTCCAGAAGATGCAAGCGGACATGGCGGCCGCGCAGGAGCAGCTCAAGAACGAGACCGTCGAGGCCTCGGCGGGCGGCGGCATGGTCACGGTCACCGTCACGGGCGACCTCGTCGTCAAGGCGATCACGATCGACCCCGAGGCGATCGACCCCGACGACCCCGAGATGCTCAGCGACATGGTCCTCGCCGCGGTCAACGAGGGCCTGCGCTCGGCGCAGGAGCTCGCTGCGAAGAAGATGGGCGGCCTCACCGGTGGCATGGACCTCGGCGGCCTCGGCCTGCCGGGCTTCTAGCCGGAGCCGCAGCGTCCACCTTGTACGCACCTCCGGTCCAGCGCCTGATCACCGAGCTCGGCAAGCTGCCGGGCATCGGCCAGCGCACCGCGCAGCGGCTTGCGTTCCACATCCTGCGCGCCGACGCCCTGGACGCCAACGCGCTCGCCGACGCGATCCGCGAGGTGAAGGAGAAGATCGGCCTCTGCGAGGTCTGCTTCAACCTCGCCGACGAGCCGCGCTGCCGCATCTGCCAGGACGAGCGCCGCGACACCGCCGTGATCTGCGTGGTCGAGGAGCCTGGCGACGTGGTCCCGATCGAGCGCACGCACGAGTACCGCGGCCGCTACCACGTGCTCGGCGGCGCGCTCAGCCCGATCGACGGCGTCGATCCCGAGGACCTCAAGATCGCCGAGCTGTACGAGCGGATCACGCCGGACGTGCGCGAGGTCGTGCTCGCGACCAACCCGACGACGACCGGCGAGGCGACCGCCCTGCACATCGCCGCCGGGCTGCGCGAGCGCGCGTCCGAGGTCATCGTCACGCGGCTGGCCTCCGGCCTGCCGGTCGGCAGCGACCTCGAGTACGCCGACGAGGTCACGCTGGGCAAGGCCCTGGCCGGCCGGCGCGCGGTTTAGCCGACCCGGTACGCGCCGCGCAGCGACGTCACGCGCGCGAGCGCCTCACGGTAGCGCGCCGTCGGGACCTTCCCCGTCCGCACGGCGCGCACCACCGCGCGATAGGCGGCCTCCTGGTCGGCCGCGTTGCCGGGCACCAGCAGCATGTCGCAACCGGCCTGCAGCGCCGCCACGGCGGCCTCGGCGACGGTGCCGCCGGTTGTGATCGTCGTCGCCGGCAGCGACGCGCTCATCACCACACCGCGAAAGCCCGCCCGGCGCAGCATCGTGATCGCCTCGGGCAGCAGCGTCGCGGGCGTCACGCCGTCGAACCCGGCGTAGACCGCCGCGCTCATCCGGATCGCAGGCGTGCGCCCGATCAGCCCGTGGAACACGCGCGCGTCGCGCGCGCGCAGCTCGTCGAGGCTCAGGCCGACCGTCGCGACCGACTCCGACGGATCTGCCGACGCCGCGCCCAGCCCCGGGTAGGAGCCCGTGACCGGCGCGATGCCGGAGGCACGCCAGCCGTCGACGGCCGCCCGCGCCGAGCGCGCGACCACGGCCGGGTCGCTGGAGAACGCGCCGGCCGCGATCGGCCCGCCGCCGTAGCCGATGTCCGCCGATGGCGCCATCGCCACGGACACGCCCAGCGGCCGCAGCGTGCGGCCGGCGTCGCGGGCGCGCGCGCGTGCCGTCGCCGGCTGTGCCGGCCCACGCTCGGGCATGCCCTCCAGCCCCGGGCCCGCGATCACCAGCGGCGCCGCGCGACCGGCGTCGTTGGCCACGTCGGAGATCGACGGGATCACCGCCGTCCCGTTCTCGCGCGTCAACAGCACGCCGCCCCAGTCGCGCTTGCGCAGGCGCGAGAAGAACGGCGCCTCGGGCGTGCTCCCGGGGAAGCCGACGACGAACAGCTGCGCCGCTCCGCGGGCAAGCGACACCGCCGGCCGTGGCAGCGTGGCTCGCGTCGACGGTGCCTTCACGGCGCCGAGCACCGCCTTGCGCTGCGCGAACGCCGAGCCGCCCGGAAGGACGCCGTCCGGGCTCGAACCTGCGTGGACGAACGCGCCCACCACAGCGCCGGCCGCCACGACCACGATCGCGAGAACCCCTGCGAGCCGCCGGGGGGAGACCCTCACTTCGTATCCTTGCCCGACCGCATGCCAGGCACGGTCGTCATGAAATTCGGCGGGACCTCGGTCGCCGACGCTGAGCGCCTCAAGCGCGCCGCGTCGCGGATCGTCGAGAAGCGCGAGTCCGGCACCCGCGTCGTCGCGGTGCTGTCGGCGCGCGGCAAGGAAACGGACCGGCTGATTGCCGATGCGTTCGAGGTGTCACCCAATCCGGATCCCCGCGAGATGGACATGCTGCTGTCGACTGGGGAGCGGGTCTCCTGTGCCCTGTGCGCGATGGCCATCAACGATCTCGGCCATCGCGCCATCTCCCTGACCGGCTCCCAAGCCGGGATCGTGACAGACACTTCACACACGAAGGCCCGCATCCTCGACGTTCGGGCGGACCGCATCCGCGATGCGCTCGACGAGGACAACATCGTGCTCGTCGCCGGCTTCCAGGGCGTGAGCACCGCAAAGGACGTCACAACGCTCGGCCGCGGCGGCTCAGATACCACCGCCGTTGCCCTCGCCGCGGCCGTGAATGCCGACGTCTGCGAGATCTACACCGACGTGGCCGGCGTCTTCAGCGCCGACCCGCGGATCGTCCCGGACGCGCGCAAGCTGCCCGTCCTCAGCTTCGACGAGATGCTCGAGATGTCCGCCTCGGGCGCGGGCGTGCTGCAGCTGCGCAGCGTCGAGTACGCCCGCAACCACGGCGTCCGCATCCACTGCCGCTCGTCCTTCGACGACGCCCCCGGCACCGTCATCGTCTCTGAGGAGGAGACCATGGAGAACCCTCTGATCACCGCGGTGACCCATTCAACCGGCGAGGCCCGCATCACGCTGCTCGGCGTGCCGGACACGCCCGGCGTTGCCGGCCAGGTCACCACCGCGCTCGCCGAGGCCAACGTCAACGTCGACATGATCATCCAGAACGAGCCCGTCACCGAGGGGTCGCGCGCGGACATGTCGTTCACGATCCCGCGCGACGACCTCGAGGGCGCACGCGCCGCGCTCGCGCCGCTGGCGAGCGAGTGGGGCATCGAGCTTGCCGCCGACGAGGCGATGGGCAAGGTCTCGGTCGTCGGTGCCGGCATGAAGTCCCATCCCGGCGTCGCAGCCAAGGTCTTCACCACGCTGGGCGACAACGACATCAACATCGAGATGATCTCGACGTCGGCGATCCGGATCTCGTGCGTCGTGCCGAGCGACAAGGTCCCCGACGCCGTGCGCGCGCTGCACAGCGCGTTTGACCTCAGCGGACCGGACACGATCCGTCCCGAGCAACCGTTTGGAGAGTTCGCATGACCCGCGTTGCCGTCGTCGGCGCCACCGGCGCAGTCGGGACCACGATGCTGCGCCTGCTGGAGCAGCGCGGCTTCCCGGCCTCGGAGATCGTCCCGTTCGCCTCCGCGCGCAGTGCGGGCAAGGAGATCGGCGGCCACGTCGTCCAGCCGATCACCGACGAGACGATCCAGGGCTTCGACGTCGCGATCTTCAGCGCGGGCGGCTCGATCAGCCGCGAGTGGGCGCCGAAGTTCGCCGCAGCGGGCGCGATCGTCGTCGACAACTCCAGCGCCTTCCGCGGCGAGGACGACGTGCCGCTCGTCGTCTCCGAGGTCAACCCCGACGAGGTCGCCAACGCGACGCGGGGCATCATCGCCAACCCCAACTGCACGACGATGGCGTTCATGCCGCCGATGAAGGCGCTGCACGACGCGTTCGGGCTCGAGGCGATCGTCGCGACGAGCTTCCAGGCCGTCGGCGGCGCCGGCCAGAAGGGCATCGACGAGCTCGTCGAGCAGGTGCCGATCCTGTTCGAGCAGCGCGACAAGCTGATCGACGACGGCGCGAGCGCCTACGCGTCGGTCACCGCGAGCGTGCACGCCAAGCCGATCGCCTTCAACGTCGTGCCGTGGCTCGGCACGGAGAAGGAGGACGGCTACACCGACGAAGAGCTGAAGATGGTCACCGAGAGCCGCAAGATCCTCGGGATCCCGGACCTGAAGGTGTCGCCGACCTGCGTGCGCGTGCCGGTGATGGTCGGTCACGCGGTGGAGCTGCGCGCGACGTTCACGCGCGAGCCCGACATCGCTGAGACGAGGGCCGCGCTCGAGGCGATGCCGGGCGTCGCCCTCGACGAGGTGCCGACGCCGCTTGAGTGGGCGGGCCGCGACGAGGTCTGCGTCGGGCGCATCCGCAAGGACCTCGGCGACCCGAACTCGCTGAACCTCTTCGTGGTCGGCGACAACCTGCTCAAGGGCGCGGCGCTGAACACGGTCCAGATCGCCGAGCTGCTCCACGAGCGGGGATTGATCGGCGTCAGGGCCTAGGGCCGCAGCGCCGCCAGCTCGCGGCGCGTGCGCACGCCGAGCTTGCGGTAGATGTTGCGGCGGTGCGTGCGCACCGTCTCGATGCCGACGCAGAGCGCGTTGGCGATCTCGGCGTTGGAGCGACCGCGCTGCAGGTGCTCGAGCACGTCGGCCTCACGCGGCGTCAGCAGCTCGGGGCCGACCTCCGGCGCTGTGGTCTCGGACTTGCGCGGCATCACGTGCAACCCGCGTGAGGCGAGGTGGATCGCGTTGAGCACGTCGCGCGCTTGCGTGTCCTTGCTGAGGCATGCGGTCGCGCCGAACGCCAGCAGCTGATTGGCCTCCGCCGGCGTCGGGCGGTTCGCGAGGACAAGGAAGCGCGTCTCGGGAAACGCGCTGTGCAGGCGGTGCACCTCGGCCGGCGTTTGCAGCGAGCCGAAGTTGAGGATCGCGACGGTCGGCTCGAGGTCGCGGATGACGTTGGGCATCGTCGACAGCTCGATGTCGCTCGCCACCACGGAGAGCGTGGAGTCGTCTTCGATGAGCGCTCGCAAGCCGCGGGACACGAGGTCTTCGAAGCGGGCGACGGCGACGGTGATGGGGGAACGCGGCTGCATGCGTGCTTTGCGCGCGGGCGGAGCGCTTGGGACTGTATCGGCACTTGCGGCGAAAGGGTGAGATCGATCTCACCCGTTTCTCACCCGTTCCCTAACCCGAAGATCACCCGGTCCGGGGGGCGACAGCGCGACGCAAGTCCGCCACTATGCGTCCTGTGCCGTGTGGGGTGCGGGGCACGAAGCAAGACTTCCCTGGGGCGGAAATGGGGTACGCAACTCAGGACGGGAAAGGGCCTCCGGGCCCTTTTCTGTATCGAGGCACGGGACGTCTAGCTGCAGCTCAAGCGGGGGCAGGAGCTGCAGCTAGTCGCCCGCGCCACTAGTCGTCCGTCTTCGGCGGGATCGTCAGCCGCAAGCGCGTGCGCGCGGCCTCCAGCCGGGAAGGTTGCAGGCGCTCCTCGGGAGCGGCGGGTTCAGCCGGGACGATCGCCTGCGGTGCATCTGGCCGCGCCCGCTTGCGGCGCTTCGCGTCGCGCAGGCGGTTGCGTGCGGCGTCGAACGGGTTGGCGACCGTGCTCACCAGCCGTCGGCGCCGACGCCGGCCACGACCGACGCCGACCAGTCGTCGACCGCTGTGGTCTTGACGACGTGACGGGCCATCCCGAGGTCTGACGGCGTCAGGCCAAGGGCCAGGCCGACGAGTTGCGGCAGGTGCAGCACGGGCAGGCCGAGCTCACGCCCCGCCGCACCGGCAGCGAGTGGCTGCTGCAGGTCGAGGTTGAGGTGGCACAGCGGGCACGGCGTGACGAGGCAGTCGGCGCCCTGGTCGATCGCGTCGCCGATGTGGCGGCCGGCCTGCTTGAGCGAGGCCGCCTTGTTCATCGTGATGATCGGGAAGCCGCAGCACTTGTGTGAGCCGGCGTAGTCGATGACCGTGCCGCCGAGCGTCTCGATGACCTGCTCGAGGTAGTGATCGCGCGGGGTGTCGTTGTCGATGCCCAGGCGGTCGGTCGGCCGCACGATGTAGCAGCCGTAGAACGGCCCGACGCGTAGGTCGGTCAGCGGGCGCTTGACCTTTGCACGCAGCGCCTCGAGGCCGATCTCCTCGACGAGCAGCCAGAGGAAGTTCTTGTTCGAGAGGCCCTTCTCGTAGACGAGTCCCTCGCTGGCGAGCGTGTCGTTGACGTGCGCGCGGTACTCGGCGTTGGCGTCGAGGCGCTCCTGGCACTCCGACTGCGCGCCCTGGCACGTCGAGCAGATGTTCATCATCAGGTCCGCGCCACGTGCGATCTCCTGCTGGGCGAGCGCGAACGTGCGCGCATTGAGCGTGTCGGCGAGCTCCTGGCTGTGCTCGGCGATGACGCCGGCGCCGGTGCAGCAGGCGCGGTCCAGCTGCACGAGCTGGATGTCCAGCAGCGGCGCGATCTTGTCCATCGATCCGTGCAGCTCAGGGGTGAAGCCGCGGCTGACGCAGCCGGGCCAGTACGCGACGCGCATCAGGCGGAAGCCTCCTGGTTGGGAGCGGTCTCGGTCTCGGGCGGAGCCTCGTCCTCGTCGTAGCCGCTGACGTACAGGTTCAGCTCGATGCGCTCGTCGCGCGACTCGACCTTGTCGTAGATCGCCTGCACGGCCTTGAGGTCGGGCTTGGGGATCTTGTGCGGCTTGAGCGCGCCCATCGGTGTGACCTTGCGGCGCAGCAGCGCGCGCGTGATGACGGGCAGCGACTGCAGCAGCTCCTTGCCGGCCGGCGGCGCGAACTTGCCGAACCACGAGTTGCCGCCGTAGGAGCGCGGCAGCAGCTCGGCCTCCCACAGCAAGCCGTGGTCGTGCACGAGCCCGACGAAGGCGGCCTCGTGACGCTCGCCGTTGTTGGGGTCGACGATGTGGTGGTCCTGCGTCGCCTTGCGCCGCAGGCGCATGATCTGCGACATCGGCGCGACGCCCTTCGGGCAGGCCTCGATGCACTTGAAGCAGTGGGTGCAGTCGAAGATCCCGTGCGGGTCGGCGGCTAGGTCCTGCAGGCGCTCCTGGTGCTTGACGTCGCGCGGGTCGCCGACGAAGCGGTAGGCCTTGGCCAGCGCGGCCGGGCCGATGAAGAGCGGGTCGACCTCCATCGAGAGGCAGTCCGACACGCAGGCGCCGCACTGGATGCAGGCCATCGTCTGCGTGACGTCGACCATCGACTCGCGCGGCACGATGTGCTCGCGCTCGGGCATGTTCTCGTCGTCGGCCAGCAGCCACGGCGTGACGCGCTGGATCTTCTTCCAGTGGACCGCGTCCATGTCGACGATGAGGTCCTTGATGACGGGCATGTTGCCCATCGGCTCGATCTCGATGACGCCGTCCTTGGCGGTGTGCAGCGCCTCGTCGAGGTGGACGTGGCAGGCAAGGCCGGGCTGGCCGTTGACGCGCACGCCGCAGGACCCGCAGATCGCCTGCTGGCAGGAGCAGCGCACGCCGATCGAGCCGTCGTTCTTGTCCTTGGCCTGCAGCAGACCGGCGAGCACGGAGCGGTGCGGCTCGAGCTCGATCGTGTGCTCGTCCCAGTACGGCGCGTTGCCGGACTCCGGGTCGTAGCGGCGGATGCGGAGCGTGAACTCCTGCGGTGGCCTGCGGGTATCCATCAGTACTTGCGCTCCTCGGGCTGCCACTGGGTGAACGTCACCGGCGAGTAGTCGATCTTCGGTTCCTCGCCGCCGTTGAGCGAGGTGGTGATGTGCTTGAGGAAGTCCTCGTCGTTGCGCTCGGGGTAGTCGGTGCGGAACTGCGCGCCGCGCGACTCCTTGCGCTCGATCGCCGCGACCACCGTGCACTCGGCGGCGTCCAGCATGTAGCCGAGCTCGATCGCGCCGAGCACGTCCTGGTTGAAGACGGTGCCGCGGTCGTCGATGTACGCGGTCTTCGCCTCCTCCTTGAGGCGGCGCACGACCTCGAGCGACTCCTGCAGGCCGGCCTCGTCGCGGAACACCGCGACCTTGGCGTTCATGATCGCGCCGAGCTCGTGCTTGATCTCCGAGACGCGCTTGCCGCTCTTGTCGCGGCCGACGATGTCGTTGATCATCGCCTCGTCCTCGCGGCGCTTGTCGTCGGCGGCGGTCGGCATCGTCATGCCCTGCGCACGCTCGGCGGCGTGCTCGCCGGAGCGGCGGCCGAAGATCAGCGTGTCCAGCAGCGAGTTGGCGCCGAGGCGGTTGCCGCCGTGCACCGAGACGCAGGCGACCTCGCCGGCCGCGTAGAGGCCGGGGATCGACGTCGCGCCGTGGATGTCGGTCTTGACGCCGCCCATGATGTAGTGCTGACCCGGGCGGATCAGGATCGGCTCCTTGGTGATGTCCGTGCCCGCGAAGTCCTTGCCGATGTTGACGATCTCGCGCAGCGCCTCGAGCGTGCGCTTCTTCGGCACGACCGTGATGTCGAGGTAGATGCCCGAGCCGTCGGGGCCGACGCCGCGGCCCTCGTTGATCTCGGTCTGCTCGGCGCGCGAGACGACGTCGCGCGAGGCGAGCTCCATCTTGTTCGGCGCGTACTTCTCCATGAAGCGCTCGCCGTCCTTGTTGAGCAGGTGCGCGCCCTCGCCGCGCGCGCCCTCGGTGATCAGCAGCCCGTTCTCCACCAGCGTGGTCGGGTGGTACTGGATCATCTCCATGTCCATCAGCGGTGCCCCGACGCGGTAGGCCTGCGCGTGGCCGTCGCCGGTGCAGATCAGCGCGTTGGTGGTCGGGTGGTAGCACTGGCCGGCGCCACCTGACGCGAGGATCACGTTCTTGGCGCTGAAGGTCTCCATCCGGCCGCTGCGGATGTCGCGCGCGACGCAGCCGACGCAGGTGCCGTCGTCGTCGAGGATCAGCGAGGTGGTGAACCACTCCTCGTAGCGGTCGACGCGATCGGAGTACTTCATGATCTGCTCGTAGAGCACGTGCAGCAGCGCCTGGCCGGTGATGTCCGCGACGTAGGCGGTGCGCTTCATCGAGGCGCCGCCGAAGGCGCGCAGATCGAGCTCGCCCTTCTCGTTGCGGTGGAACGTGACGCCGATGTGCTCGAGGTGCATGACCTCCTTGGGCGCCTCCGAGCACATGATCTCGATCGCGTCCTGGTCGCCGAGGAAGTCCGAGCCCTTGACGGTGTCGTAGGCGTGTGAGCGCCAGTCGTCGTCGAGCGAGATCGCGGCGTTGATGCCGCCCGCCGCGGCCACCGAGTGCGAGCGCACGGGGTGGACCTTCGACATCAGCGCGACCGTGACGCCGGCGTCTGCCGCCGCAAGCGCCGCACGCTGACCGGCGAGACCCGCGCCGATGATGAGGACGTCGTGTGAGGGCATGGTTCAGCCACCACCCTATATGGCGGTTCGTCGGGGCAGAATCCCGACTTTGGGAGTTGGTTTCAGGCGCCTGCGGCGCCCGCGAGCGCGCGGCGGATCTGGTCTACCGTCACCACGCCGCGGAGGTTGCCGTCGCGGTCGACGACCATCAGCGCGCCGAGCTGACGCAACGGCTCGGAGCCCAGCAGCGACGTCAGCGGCTCGGCGCTGTCGACGCTGAACTCCTGCGCGGCGCCGGCGTCCAGCAACTCGTTCGCGGTCAGCGCCGGCTGGCCCGCGGCAAGCGCGCCCTCGACGCGCTCGGCGGTCAGCACGCCGCGGTAGGCGCCGGTCTCCTCGGCGACGGCCAGCCACGGCCAGCCGTTCGGGACGAAGTACTGGTCGTGCGCGTCGAGCACCGTCGTCTGCGCCGGCAGCCAGGCCGGCTGCGTGTCCATCAGGTCGCCGACGGTGACGCCGTCGATGCGCTCCTGGAACGCCGAAGAGATCACCGCCCCGCGTGCGGCCTGGGCCATCAGCCAGCCGAGGACGGCGAACCAGATGCCGTCGACCGAGCCCGCGGCGACAAAGATGTAGACGCCGAACGCGATCAGCGCGTAGGCGAAGAACTGCCCCATGCGCGCCGCGACGCGCAGGCCGCGGTTGCGGTCGCCCGTGACCTTCCAGGCGATCGCCTTGGCGATGCGCCCGCCGTCCAGCGGGTAGGCGGGCAGCATGTTGAACGCGAAGACGACGACGTTCACGGTCGCCAGCCAGCCGAGCAGCGCGACCTCCCAGGATGACGAGACGTTCTGCAGCGTCGCGGCGTCGACGAACGAGTCGCCGTCCGACGCGACGATCGCGCCGACGGCGCAGATCGCCGCGCAGGCCGCGGTGACCAGTGGTCCGGCGATCGCGACCGCGAACTCGCGCCCGGGCGTGTCGGGCTCACGGTCGAGCTTGGCGAGGCCGCCGAAGAACCACAGGTCCACGCCGCTGGTCTCGATGCCGTAGCGGCGCGCTGCCAGCGCGTGCCCGAGCTCGTGCACCACGATCGAAACCCCGAACAGCAGCGCGGCGGCGACCGCGACGTAGAAGGATTGCGAGTCCGAGCCTGTGAGCACGTCGCTGAAGTAGCCGTTCAGCGAGATGATCATCACGAAGAGGACGATGAACCAGCTCGGCGTCGCGCCGACGCGGATGCCGAAGATGCGGGCAAGCTGGATCGAGCGGCCGAGCGCCATCGATTCAAGTGTGGCAGCCGGATCAGTGCCGGTGTGCAGCGCCGACGCGCAGCGTGTTGCTCTGCGCAAGCGGTGTGGCGCCGTCGGGCAGCGTCAACCTCACACGGGCCGAGTAGCGCCGCTTCGTGCGCAGCACGAAGCGCGCGCGCGAGTGCTTGTCCAACCGCGCGCGCTGCACCGGCCACCAGCCGAAGCGGTGGGGGAGGTACAGCTGCAGCACGACATGCCCGCCCTGAGAGGCGGGCGTGACGGTTGCCGTCAGCGTCTTGCCGCGCTGCTGCAGCACGACCTTGCGGTCCTGCACGACGAGCTGGACGGCGTTGCTGGCCTCGTCGCCCGCGACCGCGCGGTAGCTGGCCGTCGTCGACGGCGTGATCGTCGCCGTGAACGTGCCGTCGTCGGCGACCGTCGCCGTCCCGGTGGGCCGCCCGTCGGCCTCGATCGTCAGCTCGGTGCGCGGTGGCAGGCTCGTGCGCCCGCGCAGCGGGAACGCGCGGCCGGGACTCGCGGCGCCCGCGGGCGGTGTCAGCAGCAGTGTGCGCACGTTCACCGAGCCGGTGATGCCGGGATGCAGGCTGCAGTGGTAGGGAAAGCTGCCCGGCGTTTTCGTCGCGAGGTCGTAGTGCTCGCCGGCGCTCAGCCGCCCGGAGTCGAAGCTGTCGTCGTCGGCGCTGACGGTGTGGTCGCGGACGCTGTCGTTGCTGAAGCGCACGCGCTCGCCGCTGACGACGGTGACGTGCGCGGGCGTATACGTGCTGAACCCGATCGCGACGCTGGCCGCCGGTGTGGCGCCGTGCTCGGCGTGCCCACCGGCAGCGATCAGCGCAAGCGCGCCGAGCACCAGGGCCAGCCGCTTCATCGCGTCACCCGGTAGGTGCCGATCATGCCCTTGGCCATGTGGTCCTCGACGTGGCAGTGGTAAAGCCACGTGCCGGGCGCGTTCTCGCGCCAGCGGAACTTGAACGACTGCGCGGGGCCGATGGTCTGCGTGTCGCGCGGCGTGCCGTCGGGGTCGCGCCAGCGGTGCCCGTGGACGTGGAAGGTGTGGTGCTCGGAGCCCATCACCATCACGTCCCACTGCACGGTCTCGCCGATCTTCGAGCGGAAGACGGGGGCATTGCCGACGAACGCGCGGCCGTCGATCGTCTGGAACTCGCCCATCGGCGCGAGCACGACGACGAACTCGCGGTCGGGTAGCGGCTCGCCCTCGCGCGCGATCGAGAGCATCCCGTACATCCCGCCCATGATCGACTCGTGCATCGTCGGCGAGTGGTCGTGGTAGGGCCAGACGCCGACCGAGTTGCGGCCCGCGGTCAGCCGGTAGGTCCAGGTCTGGCCGGGGCGCACGTCGCCGTCGCGCCCGGAGACGCCCGGGACGTAGGCGCCGTCGGAGCTGGCCTTGTAGGAGACGCCGTGGAAGTGCATCGAGTGCGAGCGGCGCGTGTCCTTGTTCTTGAAGTGGACGCGCAGCTTGTCGCCGCGGCGCGCACGCAGCAGCGGGCCCGGGATCAGGTCCTGGTCGGGCGTGTTGCGCAGCGGGTGGCCCCAGTTGCGCGTGTAGCGGCGGTAGACGGTGGTCGGGAACACGGTCTGGGCGGGGTCGTAGCTGGTGTTCGTGATCGCGTCGCGCTGGTTGGGCACGGCGTTCCAGGTGACGGGGACAGCCGCGACCCAGAAGTCGCGCGTGCGGGCAGACGCAGCGGGGGCGCTGCTCAAAAGCAGCGCCCCCATGAGGCACATCAGATATGTGCCGCGCCGCCGCGTCACGCGGTGGCGGTCACCGTCGACTTCATGAACGGGTGGATCAGGCAGATGAACGTGTACGTCCCTGCCGCCCCGAACTTCACCGAGTTGCTCTTCGCCAGCGGCGTGCGCGAAGAGGTGTCCATGAGGCCCGAGTTCCAGAACCCGTTGCCGTGCAGCTGCGGCGTCAGCGTCGCGTTGCCCAGTGCCGGGTTGTCGCTCGGATAGGTCGCCGTGCCGGGGAACACGGTCCCCTCGAAGGCGGCCGCGAGCTTGCCGATGTAGGTGTCCTTCTTCTCCGGGTCGCCCGGGCCCGTCGTGGCGGAGTGGACGTCCAGCGACTTCGAGCCCATCGTGAACGTGACCGTGTCGCCGACCTTCACCGACAGCTTCTCGGGGCTGAACGCGAACCGCTCGACGCCACCGCTGCCGGCGATGCCGACGGTGATGCCCGCGGACGGCGCCTTCGCCTTGGCGAGGGCCTTCGCGGTCGACAGCGCCTTCTTGGTCTGCTTGTCGGCCGCGGCCTTGTGGCCCCGTGCCGTGGTCGCGGACGAGCGCTTGGAGACGACCGAGACCTTGCCCTTCATGCCCGGATGCACCGAGCAGTAGTACGTGAACGAGCCGGTCTTCGTGAAGCGGATCTTCACGGGCTTGGGCTTGTCGGCCAGCGGCAGACCGGACTCGACCGTCTTCGTACCGTTGAACGTTGCGGTCTTGCCGTAGAGGCCGGGCGGGCCGAGCACCGGGTTGAAGCCGAGTGCGGGCTGGCCGTTGAACCAGAAGTCGGCGCCGGCGGCGTCCTTCTCGCCGGCGACGGTGCCTGCGGGGGTCAACAGCCCGTGCGGCGCCTCACCCTTCTTCGGGAAATTGACGTTGTGGAACCCGACCGGGATGAAGCGGACGGTGTCGCCCACGCGGACCTTCGAGTTGGTCGGGAAGTAGGCGTTGACGTCCGTGAACAGCTTCTCGAGCTGCTTGCCGATGCTCGGCGGCGTGCCCATGTAGACGTCGCGTGTTGCGGCGCTTGCCATCGTCGGCACGGTCAAGCAGCAGACGACGGCTCCAGCCGTCGCCGCCAGATGGCGATGTTTCAAGGTGGCCTCCTCAGGTCCGTGCGCCCCCCACGGGCGCGACGAGACACCGTACGGCGTCAATACGCCGCAAATCAAGAAATTTGAGGGCTAGCCCCCAACCGGGGTCGCGCGACGGACAATCGATGCGACGTCGATCCCGGCCGGCAGCGTGCCGTAGGCAAGCCCGCCACCGGCGCTCAGACGCGAGGCGCAGAAGGCGTCTGCCACGGCGGCCGGGGAGTTGCGCAGCAGCAGCGACGCCTGCCAGGCGAGCGCGAGCTTCTCGACGATCCGGCGCGCGCGCAGCTCGATCGCCTCGAGATCGGCGAACTCGTCGCGCACGCCCGCGACGAAGTCGTCGAGCCGCCGGTCGGCGCCCTCGGCGAGGGCGAGCTCGGCGAAATAGGCCTCGAGCAGCTCGGGGCTCTTGGCCAGCGCGCGCAGCACGTCGAGTGCGTTGACGTTGCCCGAGCCCTCCCAGATCGAGTTCAGCGGCGACTGCCGGAAGAGGCGCGGCATCCCGGACTCCTCGACGTAGCCGTTGCCGCCGAGGCACTCCATCGCCTCGGCCGCGTGGCCGGCCGCGCGCTTGCAGACCCAGTACTTGCCGACGGCCGTGCCGAGGCGGCGGATCGCGACGTCGTCCTCGTCGTAGGCGCGCGCGAGGCGCAGCGCCAGCGCGGTCGCGGCCTCGGACTCGATCGCGAGGTCGGCGAGCACGTTCTGCATCAGCGGCTGGTCGGCCAAGCGCTTGCCGAACGCGGTGCGGTGCGCGGCGTGCCAGCTGGCGTTGGCGACGCCCCAGCGCATCGAGGCGGCGCTGCCGATCACGCAGTCCAGGCGCGTGTGGCCGACCATCTCGATGATCGTCGGCACGCCGCGGCCGGGCTCGCCGACCATACGCCCCCAGGTGTCGTCGAACTCGACCTCCGAGCTGGCGTTGGAGCGGTCGCCGAGCTTGTCCTTCAGGCGCTGGATGCGAAAGACGTTGCGCGTGCCGTCGGGCAGGATGCGCGGGACCTCGAAGCAGGAGACGCCCTCGTCGGTCTGCGCGAGAATCAGGAAGAGGTCGCACATCGGCGCGCTGCAGAACCACTTGTGGCCGGTGAGCGTGTACTCGGCGCCTGCGCCGCCGCCGTTGACCGGCGTCGCGCGCGTGGTGTTGGAGCGCACATCGGAGCCGCCCTGCTTCTCGGTCATGCCCATGCCCGCCTTGGCGCTCGTCTTCTCGGCCCGCGGCTTGAGCTCGGGGTCGTAGCCGTTGGCGGTCAGCAGCGGCTCCCACTCGGCCGCGATCTCGGGCTGGGCGCGCAGCGCGGGGACGACCGCGAACGTCATCGTCATCGGGCAGCCGTGGCCGGCCTCCACCTGGCCGGCCATGATGCCGCCAGCCGCGCGGGCGACGTGGCGGCCGTCCTGATCTGACGTCCACGGCAGCGTGTTCAGACCCGACTCCGAGCCCTGGCGCAGCAGCTCGTGCCAGGCGGGGTGAAACTCGACCTCGTCGAGGCGGTGGCCGTAGCGGTCGACGACCTTCAGCTTCGGCGGGTTCTCGTTTGCCTGCGTGGCCCAGCGCAACGATTGCTCCGAGCCCCACACGGCGCCGCCCTCGCTGAGCTGGCCCTTGGCCCAGGCGGCGCCCTCGCGTTCGAGGCCCTCCTGCAGCGGCACGTCGCTCGTGAACAGGTTGAGCGGCACCAGTGGCGGGGCCTGGTTGATCACGTCATGCATGGGTTGCTCCTCGGATGCAGAAAGCGACGAGCTCGGCGACGAGGGTGTCCTCGTCGAGCTCGCCGTGGACAGGTGACAGTGGGCCGACCAGCGCCTCGCCGAGCGCACCGACGAGCATCGTGGCGGTCAGCGGGTCGGTGGCCTGGGCGAAGACGTCGGCGTAGGCGCGGCGGAAGACGAGGCGCTCGGCCTCGACGGCGGGGTCGACGGGCTCGGCGAGCAACGCCCAAGCCAGGCGCCGGCCGCGCAGCGCGCGGCGCGCGAAGGTCTCGACGCCGGCGGCGATCTGCTCGTCGCGCGACGCTGCCCCCGCAGCTGCTTCTGCCACGGCGTCGACCTCGCGCTGCGATGCACGGCGGAAGACCTCCGCGAACAGCTCGGACTTCGAGGGGAAGTGGCGGTAGACGGTGCCCGTCGCCACGCCCGCGCGTGCCGCGACGGCCGCGACGCTTGCCTCGCGGTAGCCACCGCGGGCGATCAGGGCGTGGGCGGCCGCGACGATCCGCTCGCGGGTCGCCTCGCGCTTGGCCTCGGTCCGCTCGGTGGCGCGATACGCCATTCCCGAAGAAGTGAACCACGATTCAGAGCTTGCAGCAAGCCGACGTCAGCAGCGATGATGCGGCGCATGGGCGCGGAGGACCTCCTGCGGGAGGGACGGGCGGCGCTGGCCGCCGCCGAATGGACGCGCGCCCGCGCCTGCTTCGAGGCGGCGGCACCGGCACCGGCGGCGCTCGACGGACTCTCGGAGACGGCGCGCCTGGCCGGCGACTACGAAGACGCGATCGCGTTCGGCGAGCGCGCATTCGCCGGTCTGCGCGATGCGGGCGACCCGGTGGCGGCGGCGCGCAACGCGCGCTGGCTCGGGTTCATGCACGCGACGTACCACGGCAACTTCGCGGTCGCGAGCGGGTGGATGGAGCGCGCCGCGAGCGTGCTGGAGGGCCTCGACGAGTGCGCGGCGCACGGCTGGCTGATCCTCGACCGGGCACCGTTCACGCACGACACGTCCGAGCGTGCGAGCTGCGCTGCAGCCGCGCTGGCGATCGCGCGGCGCCACGGCGACGCTGCCCTCGAGTTCGACGCGATGGCGCTGCTCGGCGAGTCGCACGTCGCGAGCGGGCGCGTCGCCGAGGGCATGCGGCTGCTCGACCAGGCGATGACCGCCGTGACGGCGGGTGAGATCGAGGACCATGGCGCTGCAGGTGAGATCTGCTGCCGCCTGCTGGCCGCCTGCGAGCGCGCGCTCGACGTCCGTCGCGCGGAGCAGTGGATGGCGCACATCGGGACGCACGTGATGTGGACGGACTTCGTGCGCCCGACGTGCCGCACGCACTACGGCGGCATCCTGGTCGCGCTCGGGCGCTGGCCCGACGCCGAGCGTGAGCTGCTCGGCGCGGCCCGCGCGTTCGAGCGTGGCTGGCGGGGCGACCGCGTCTACGCGCTTCTGCGCCTCGCCGACCTGCGCGTGCGCCAGGGCCGCTACGAGGAGGCCGAGCGGCTGCTCGACGGCGCCGAGTGGCACCCGCTGGCACGGCGTGCCGCCGCGACGATCGCGTTCGCTCGCGGCGACCTCCCGCTCGCCGAGGATCTCGCGCGCGTCTGCTTCGAGGGAGTTGACCCCCGCGATCCGGCCTGCGCGCCGCTGCTGTTGCAGCTGGTTGCGGTCGCGCTCGCGCGCGGCGATCTCGCAGCTGCGCGGGACTCCGCGCAGCGGTTGGCGCAGCTGACCGGCGAGGACGCGCGTATGCCGGCGTTCGCGGCGCTCGCGGCCGGCCGGATCGGCGTGGCCGAGGGTGACGCGCAGGCAGGCGCGGCGCTGCAACACGCGGTCGAGCGCTTCGCCGGCCTGGCGCTGCCACTGGAGACGGCGCGCGCACAGCTCGACCACGCGCGGGCGCTGGCAGTGTCGGCACCCGCCGCCGCAATCGCTGAGGCACGCGCCGCCCTCGCGGGGTTCGAGCGCCTCGGCGCGGCGCGCGACGCGGACACGGCGGGGGGCTTGCTTCGTGATCTGGGCGCCGCGGGGCGGGCGTGGCCGAAGGGACACGGGCAGCTCACCAAGCGCGAGACCGAGGTCCTGCCGTTGCTGGCTGAGGGCTTGGCCAACGCCGCGATCGCCGAGCGTCTGGTGATCAGCCGCCGCACGGCTGAGCACCACGTCGCGAGCATCATGTCCAAGCTCGGGCTGAAGAACCGCGCCGAGGTGGCGGCCTACGCCGTCCGCGAAGGACTGGTGCGCGAATAGGTAGGCCTACCGATGCTGGCGGCGCCGGCGGCCGCGATCGTGCGTGCCATGAGCATCACCGAACAGAACGAGGTCACGGTGCGCGAGTGCTTCGCGCAGGCGTCGGCCCGCAACTACGACGCGCTCGGCGAGATCGTCGCGCGCGATTACGTGTGCCATCCCGGCGACGTGCGCGGCGCGGATGGCCTTGCCGAGATGGTGTCCGGCTATCACGCGGCGCTGTCGGGGCTGACGGTGAACGTCGAGCACCAGTTCGGCGCGGGCGACTACGTCGCCACGCGCGGGACGATCAGCGGTCGCCACGACGGCGAGCTGATGGGCGCGCCGCCAACCGGCAACGACGTGTCGTTCGACTTCGTCACGATCAGCCGCTGCCGCGGCGGGCGCATCGAGGAGGAGTGGGAGCTGGTCGACGTCGCCGGCCTGATGCGCCAGGTCGGCGCGTTGCCGGCCGCGGCCGGGGGATAACCGCACCAGTCGCGACATCGCGTTGTGCTTTCCTCGGGGGCGATGTCTGCGATCGAAGCTCACGGACTGGTCAAGCACTACGGCGACACCGTCGCGCTCGCGGGCGTCGATCTCGACGTGCCGCAGGGCTCGGTGTGCGGCGTGCTCGGCCCCAACGGTGCGGGCAAGACAACGGCGGTGCGGATCCTGACGACGCTGGCGACGGCGACCGCCGGAACCGCGACCGTCGCCGGCTACGACGTCGCAAAGGACCCGACCCAGGTCCGCCGCCGCATCGGCCTGGCCGCGCAGGACGCGACGGTCGACGGGCTGCTGACGGGCTACGAGAACCTCGTGATGATCGGCGAGCTGCACCACCTCGGTCGCGACGGCGCGAAGATCCGCGCGACCGAGCTGCTCGAGGAGTTCACGCTGGCCGACGCGGGCGACCGCCTCGCCAAGGAGTACTCGGGCGGCATGCGCCGTCGCCTCGACCTCGCGGCGACGCTCGTCGCCGCACCCGAGATCCTCTTCCTCGACGAGCCGACCACGGGTCTGGACCCGCGCGCACGCAACGACCTGTGGGAAGTCCTCGACCGGCTCGTCGCCGGCGGCTCGACGGTGCTGCTGACGACGCAGTACCTCGATGAGGCCGAGCGCCTGGCCGACGACATCGTCGTCATCGACCACGGCAAGGTCATCGCGCGCGGCGACGCGCGCTCGCTCAAGCGCCAGATCGGCGGCGATCAGCTCGAGGTCGTCGTGGCCTCGCGTGAGGACGTGGCCGAGGCCGCGGAGATCCTCGCGCGCGTCACCGGTCACGAGGCGCAGGTCGACGACCGCCGCGTGACGGCGCGCGCGTCGGCCGGCGTCGAGGCCGTCGCCGAGCTTGCGACCGCGCTGTCGGGGGCGGCGATCGCCGTCGAGGACATCGGTCTGCACCAGCCGTCGCTGGACGACGTCTTCCTCACGCTCACCGGCGCCGCCCCCGCGCACGACGAGGCGGAGGTGGTGGCATGACCGCGACGCTCTTCAGCGACCTGTGGGTGATCGCCCGCCGCGGGCTGGTGCACATGAAGCGCCAGCCGGAAGTGCTGACCGACGCGACGGTGCAGCCGATCATGTTCGTGCTGCTGTTTGCCTACGTCTTCGGCGGCGCGATCTCGGTCCCGGGCGACGGGGACTACAAGGAGTTCCTGATGGGCGGCATCATGGCCCAGACGCTCGTCTTCGCCTGCTTCGGCGTGGCGATGGGCATCGCCGCGGACCGCAACAACGGCGCGATCGATCGCTTCCGCTCGCTGCCGATCGCCAAGGGCGCGGTGCTCGGCGGGCATTCGCTGGCAAACCTCATCAAGACGCTGCTGCCGATCACGCTGATGGCGCTCGCCGGCCTCGTGATCGGCTGGACGCCGAACGGGTCGCTGCTCGATTCGATCGCGGCGTTCGCGCTGATGATCATGTTCTCGTTCGCGATGATCTGGGTCGGCGTGCTGATGGGCTCGACGCTGAGCTCGCCCGAAGCGGTGCAGGGCTTTGCGTTCACGGTGCTCTTCCCGTTCACGTTCATCTCGAGCTGCTTCGTGCCGACGAGCACGCTGCCGAGCGTGCTCGAGACCTTCTCGGAATGGAACCCGACGTCGACGCTGGCCGACTCGCTGCGTCATCTGTTCGACAACCCGGGCGGCACGATTCCCGAGGACGGCTCGTTCCCGCTGCAGCACCCCGTGCTGTACACGGCGCTGTGGGCGATCGCGATCGTGGCGATCTTCGTGCCGCTGTCGATTCGCGCGTACCAGCGCTCGATCAGCGACTAGGGGATGGCCGGGCGCGGGCCGGTAGCGTGCTGGCCCGCCCATGAAGATCATCTACACGCACACCGACGAGGCCCCGGCGCTGGCGACACAGTCGCTGCTGCCGATCGTCGAGTCCTTCGCTGCCGCCGCTGACGTCGAGATCGAGCTGCGCGACATCTCGCTCGCGGGCCGCATCCTCGCGGCGGTCGGCCAGCAGCCCGATGCGCTGGCTGAGCTCGGCGAGCTGGCCAAGACGCCCGAGGCGAACATCATCAAGCTGCCGAACGTCAGCGCGTCCGTGCCGCAGTTGAAGGCGGCGATCGACGAGCTGCGCGCGCAGGGCGTCGACCTGCCCGACTACGAGGCGGCGAAGGACGTCTACGACAAGGTCAAGGGCTCGGCCGTCAACCCGGTGCTGCGCGAGGGCAACTCCGACCGCCGCGCGCCGGCGTCGGTGAAGGCCTACGCCAAGGCGCATCCACACTCGATGGGAGCGTGGTCGCCGGACTCGAAGACCCACGTCTCGACGATGACTGACGGCGACTTCCGCTCGACGGAGGAGTCGGTGACGCTCGGTGCTGCGGACGACGTGCGGATCGAGCATGTCGCGGCCGACGGCACCGTGACGGTGCTCAAGGACTCCACCCCGCTGCTTGCCGGTGAGGTCATCGATGCCGCGGTGATGCGCGCTGCGGCCCTCCGCGAGTTCCTCGCTGCTCAGGTGGCCGAGGCTGCCGAGCAGGGCGTCCTCTTCTCTGTGCATCTGAAGGCGACGATGATGAAGGTCTCCGACCCGATCATCTTCGGGCATGCCGTGCGCGTCGTCGCAGGCGCCGCGTACGACGGCGTCGATGCCAACCCCAACGACGGCCTCGGCGCAATGCTCTCCGCCCACCCCGATGCTGCGCCCGCCGTCGAGGCTGCGATCGCTGCAGGCCCCTCGCTGTTCATGGTGGACTCTGACCGCGGCATCACCAACCTGCACGTGCCGTCCGACGTGATCGTCGATGCGTCGATGCCGGCGCTGATCCGCGCGTCGGGGCAGGGCTGGAACGCGGCCGGCGAGCAGCAGGACTGCAAGTGCGTGATCCCCGACCACTCCTACGCGGCGCTGTACGACGAGGCCGTCGAGCACTGCAAGCAGCACGGGGCGTTCGATCCGGCGACGATGGGCACGACGCCCAACGTCGGCCTGATGGCGCAGAAGGCCGAGGAGTACGGCTCGCACGACAAGACCTTCGAGATCGCCGGGCCGGGCACGGTGCGCGTCGTCAACCAGGCGGGGGAGACGCTGCTCTCCCATGACGTCGACACCGGCGACATCTGGCGCATGTGCCAGACCAAGGACGCGGCGATCCAGGACTGGGTCCAGCTCGCCGTCCGCCGCGCGCGGGCAACCGGCGCGCCGGCGGTCTTCTGGCTCGACGAGTCGCGCGCGCACGACGCGCAGCTGCTCGAGAAGGTGCGCCCTGCGTTGGAGGCGCTGGACACCGATGGGCTGCAGATCGAGATCCTGCCGGTGGCCGAGGCGGCGCGCTTCACGCTGGAGCGTGCGCGGCGCGGCGAGGACACGATCTCCGTCACCGGCAACGTGCTGCGTGACTACCTCACAGATCTGTTCCCGATCCTGGAGCTCGGCACCAGCGCCAAGATGCTCTCGATCGTCCCGCTGATGAACGGCGGTGGCCTGTTCGAGACCGGCGCGGGCGGCTCGGCGCCCAAGCACGTCCAGCAGTTCGTTCGCGAAAACCATCTGCGTTGGGACTCGCTTGGCGAGTTCCTGGCGTTGGCGGTCTCGTTGGAGATGCTCGCCGAGAAGACCGGCAACCCGCGCGCGCAGGTGCTCGCCGACACGTTGGATCGCGCGACGGGCTTGGTGTTGGAGAACGGGCGCTCGCCGTCGCGCAAGGTCGGTGAGCTCGACAACCGCGGGAGTCACTTCTACCTGGCGTTGTATTGGGCGCAGGAGCTGGCGTCGTGCTCGGATGCCGATCTCGCAGCGCGTTTCTCTCCGCTGGCGGACCGGCTTGGCAAAGAGGAAGACGTGATCGTTGGTGAGCTTTTGGACGTTCAGGGGTCCTCGGTCGATATCGGTGGGTACTACCGGCCGGATGCCGATCGCGCTGGTGCGGCGATGCGGCCTTCGCCGACGCTGAACGCGGCGCTCGCGTCGCTCTAGATAGCGTCCACGCCCATGAGCTCCCCCGTCAAGGTCACCGTCACGGGCGCCGCCGGCCAGATCGGTTACGCCCTCCTGTTCCGCATCGCCTCCGGCGCGATGCTCGGCCCCGACACGCCGATCCACCTGAACCTGCTCGAGATCCCGCAGGCGGTGAAGGCTGCTGAGGGCACCGCGATGGAGCTCGACGACTGCGCCTTCCCGCTGCTGGCTGACATCGACATCTACGACGACGCCAAGCCGGCGTTCAACGGCGCGAACATCGCGCTGCTCGTCGGTGCACGGCCACGCACCGCTGGCATGGAGCGCGCCGACCTGCTCGAGGCCAACGGCGGCATCTTCAAGCCGCAGGGCGAGGCGATCAACGCCGGCGCGGCGGACGACATCAAGGTCCTCGTCGTCGGCAACCCGGCGAACACGAACGCGCTGATCGCGATGAGCCACGCGCCCGACGTGCCGAACGAGCGCTTCACGGCGATGACGCGCCTGGACCACAACCGCGCGATCGCGCAGCTGTCGAAGAAGACCGGCGCCGACGTGTCCGAGATCACGAACATGACGATCTGGGGCAACCACTCGCCGACGATGTTCCCGGACCTCTACAACGCCAAGGTCCGCGGGCAGAACGCCTTCGAGGCCGTCGGCTCTGACCTCGACTGGTACGGCGACGTCTACCAGCCGACCGTCGGCAAGCGCGGCGCGGCGATCATCGAGGCGCGCGGCGCGTCGTCGGCCGCGTCCGCCGCATCCGCGGCGATCGACCACGTCCACGACTGGGTCCTCGGCTCGCCCGACAACGACTGGGTCTCGATGGCGATCCCGTCGGACGGCAGCTACGGCGTCGCCGAGGGCATCATCTCCTCGTTCCCCGTCACGACCTCGGGCGGGTCCTACGAGATCGTCAAGGGCCTCGACGTCCCGGAGTTCGCGCAGTCCAAGCTCGACGCGACGGTCGCCGAGCTCGTCGGCGAGCGCGACGCGGTGAAGGAGCTCGGCCTGATCTAGGCCGCAGGCGGCACGAGTGACAGCTATTCGTTGGTATAGGACGAGTAGCTATCACTCGTCGCGTCAGGTGCGCCTCTACGAGGCGACCGGATGCAGCTCGCGGCCCTCTTTGCGGATCTGGCCGTCCTTCACCAGATCCGGGACCACGCGGTAGAGGTAGTTCTGCTTGATCCCCATCGCCTCGGCGAGCTGGGGAATAGTGATGCCCGGCTGCGACTGCACAAGTTCCAGCGTCTGCTTGGCGCGTGTGCCCGAGCCCTTCGGGCGGCCGCGGCGACCTGTGCCGCCACCGCCACCACCACGCGCGCGACGCGTCGGCGAAGACGCAGGCCGCGCGCCCACGCCGTCCAGCGCGGCAACCGCGGCCTCGAGGCGGTGGTACTCCTCCACGAGCGGCTTGAGCTCTGACAGACGGGCCGCGCATCTCCCGCTTCTTCTCGTCGAGAAAATCGGTCACAGTGAGTGTGACGGTATCACTGCTCGAGCAGTGACTTCAGGTTCTGCAAGGACTTGACCGCTTCCTTGTGAGGCAACCCACCCACCAAAACCTTCGATGCTGCAGCGCCGAGTGGTCCGAGGGGCGCGGAGAACTCGTTGCGGTAGGAGAAACGCGTGCCTCCATCGCCGTTCTCAGCAAGCGTGTACTCGGTCTCGGCGTGTGAGCGGGCAGGTCCGCGACCGTGCCATTCCGCGTGCAGCGGCGCCCGGCACGCAACCAACTCCCACTTCACCTTGAAGTTCGCCCCGCGCAGACACATGCCCTGCTCCATCGTCGCGCCTACTGCGGGCTCGCCGTCGGAGTGCTTGATGAGCTTGCGGTGAATCGTCACCCAATCACCGAGACGGTGCGGGTCCATCACGAGCGCCCAGACCTTCTCGGGCGGCGCGGCGATGTCGATCTCTTCGCGGACCTCGCTCATGGCCGCGAACCTATCGCCCGGCGAGCTGCTCTGTCTGCTCCCACTCGCGCAGCGAGCGCTCGACCGCGGCATCGAAGCTGTGCAGCCGCACGCCGAGCAGCCCGGCGGCGCGCGTGTCGCGCGGCAGCAGGTCGCCGTCCAGCCCCTCCATCAGCGGCTGCACGAGCGCGAGGTCCTCGCCGGCCACCGCCGCGGCGACAGGTGCTGCGATCGAGGTGACGCTGATCGGCAGGTTCAGGCGCGGGCGCCCCAGCAGCATCAGGTCGCGGATGCGCTCCATCATGTCCCCATAGGTGAGGATCTCTGGTCCCGGGATGTCGAGCGACAGCGGGCCGTCGACGACATCGGACACGCCGCCGTTGACCAGGTAAGCCAGCACGTCGCGTGCGTCGATCGGCGCCGTCCGGTAGTGGTGCCACGACGGGATCGCCATCACCCGGAAGCGCTCGA
Organism: Paraconexibacteraceae bacterium; assembly: GCA_963727365.1. GTDB lineage: Bacteria > Actinomycetota > Thermoleophilia > Solirubrobacterales > Solirubrobacteraceae > Paraconexibacter. The sequence goes on from CAVSFU010000011.1 coordinate 80,503, forward strand.
CGAGGCGCACGAGGAAGCGAAACGAGCGCGAGCGCGAGCCGATCACGATCGAGGCGCGCAGCGCCAGCGCCTCGGGCGCCGCGCCGAGCAGGATCTCCTCCACCGCCAGCCGCGAGCCGAGGTGGCGCCCCGGTGTCTTGTCCGCCGGGACGACGCCGCCGAGATAGACGACACGCCGAACTCCGGCGGCGGTGGCGGCCTCGGCGAAGTTCTGCGCGGCGCGACGCTCGGCCGACTCGAAGCCGCCGTTGGCGCCCGCCTCCATCGAGTGGATCAGGAAGTAGGCGACGTCGATGCCGTCCAGGGCGGCGTCTAGGCCGGCCCCTGTCACTGCATCACCTTGCACAACCGAGACGTCGTGGCGGACCCGGCCAGCGGTCCGCGCAAACGCCCGCACGTCCTTACCTTCTCTAAGAAGGAGGGGGATCAGAGCGTCTCCTACAAACCCGGTCGCACCAGTCACGAGGACGTCAGGCATCGGGTTGGAGGCTACGCGCAACGCCGTTTCCCGGCATTTGCGGGATCGCGCCGCAGCCGACGTAACCAGAATGTTGCGATTAGCGGAATTCGCCCCTGCACGGCTCGCGAGGCGTGTGCTTGAGTGGCCACCAGATGAGCACGACGGCGCGCAAGAAGACCACCCGCAAGCCCACCTGCGACGGGTGCTTCTTTCGCTGCAACATGCTCTGCGCGCTGGCGCTCGACGAACCGTGCCCGAGCTTTCGCCCGGACCGCCCCGAGGGCCTGAAGCCCCCGGACCAGCTGCGCTTCGTCTTCCGCCAGGACCGCCGCACCTGGGCCTTCCCCTCGGCCCAGGAGCAAGCGACGCTGCACGCCTAAGCGCGCTTTGCGATCCAGCGCACGCCAGGCGTGTCGCTGAGGCCGTGGAGCACGATCGAGCAGAGCACGCAGAACGCGGCGATGTTGAAGATGCGCTCGCCGTCGGGGATCGCCGCGCCGAGCACCAGCAGCGAGAACGCCATCGTCGCCACGCCGCGCGGCCCGAACCACGCCATGAACGCCTTCTCGGCGTTCGTGCGGCCGGTGCCCGCTAGCGCGATCCAAACGGCGATCGGGCGTGCGACCAGCAGCGCGACGACCGCGATCGCGACCGTCGCAAGCCCGTCCTCGAAGAGGCCGTCGACGGTCAGCAGCGCGCCGAAGACGACGAAGATGCCGAGCTTGGAGAGCTCGACGATGTCCTCGGCGCGGGCGGCGAACGCGTGGCGCAGGTCCACGCGGCGAATGCCGAGCACGATCGCGCAGACGAACACCGCGATCAGCCCGTTGCCCTCTGGCTCGATGACCGTCAATCCGTACGCGAGCAGCGCAATCCCCAGCGCGTAGAGTGACTTCTGGTGCGCCGGGATCTCGTCCTGCAGCGACGACCCCGGCCGCGGCATCAGCCGGCCCCCGAGGTAGCCGATCGCGGCGCCGGTCGCGAAGCCGACCGTCACGTCTTCCAGGACGAAGCGCCACCAGACGAAGCTCTCCGTATCGCCGAGGGCCAACGTCAACGCCAGCACGGGCGCGAGCGCGAGCCCGTCGTTCAGCCCCGACTCGAGGTTCAGCGAGTGGCGGATGATCCGCGGCACCTTCGGATTGGTCACGACGCCACTGGACAGCACCGGGTCGGTCGGCGAGAGCAGCGCGCCGACGAGGAACGACTCGGTCCACGACAGGTCGGTGAGCAGATTCGTCGCAACCGCGACGATCCCGCACGTGACCGGCATGCCGACCGCGAGCTTGCGCGCCGGGAGGTGCCAGGCCTTCTGTACGAGCTCGGCTTCCACCTCGAGCCCGTCGCGAAACAGGATCACGATCAGCGCGACGGTCGCGAGGATCATCGTGAACTGCCCGGTCGCGTCGAACTCGAGGAAGCCCGCGCCGCCCTCGCCGAGCGCGAAGCCGGCGAGCACGAAGATCGGCGCGACGGCGAGGAACGAGCGCTTGGCGAGGCCCGAGACGAGTGCTCCGAGCACGAGCAGCGCGCCGACAGCCACGAGCGCGTGCTCGAACGATGTTGAGGCGCCTGCTGCAAGAGGCGCGGCGAGTGATGCGCTCAAGTGCCGAAGATCACTAGATTTCCATGAGTCACTAGAGAGGGAGACTCGGTGCGGATCACAGTACTTGGCAAATCCCCGTCATGGCAGGACTCCGACGGCGCCTGCAGCGGCTACCTCATCGAGGCCGGCGATACGCGCCTGCTGCTGGACTGCGGCAGCGGCGTCATGGGCAAGCTGCGGCGCTACTGCGACTACATCGACATCGATGCGGTCGTCATCAGCCACCTGCACGCCGACCACTTCTTCGACGTCATGCCCTTTGCGTGCGCGTTGGTCTACGCGCCGCGCCAGCAGCCGGTGCCCGTCGACCGCTGGCCGGGCACCGACAATCCGGCGCGGCCGGCGCTGTTCGCACCGCGCGGCGCGCTGAAGACGTTCCGCACGTTGTGCCAGGCGGGCGGGATGTTCGAGGACCACATCGAGAAGGCCTTCGACATCACCGAGTACGACGCCGGCGACGACTGCGAGGTCGGACCGCTCACCGTCAAGTACCACGCGGTCCCGCACTACCTGCCGACGTTTGCGATCGAGGTCTCAGACGGCGCGGCGCGCGTGACCTATGCGGCGGACCACAGCCCGACCGACGCGCTCGACGAGTTCGCCAAGGACACCGACCTGCTGATCATCGAGGCGACGCTGCCACGTCCCGAGCGCACCGGCATCCGCGGACACCTGACGCCGAGCGAAGCGGGCGAGCACGCCGCGCGCGCGGGCGCGAAGTCCGTCGTCTTGACCCACATCTCCGACGAGCTCGACGCCGAGTGGGCCGTGCGCGAAGCGCGCACGACCTACAGCGGACCGGTCACGGTGGCCGAGGAGGGCGCCGTGTACACGGTCGGGGTGGGCGCGCCGGCGTAGGCCTGCATGGTCCGCGCTGCTGTTGCCGTCGCATTAGCGGTGACGTCCGCCCAGCGGAGCCGAATTACGCGATAGCCCGCGGCCTCGAGCCACGCGTCCTTCTCGGCGTCGCGCCTGCGCTGAGCGGCAGTACGGTGGAAGCGCACGCCGTCTGTTTCGACGACGAGGTTGTGCTCCGGCCAGAGGAAGTCGGGGATGTATGGGCCGAGCGGTTGGTTGACGAGTGGGCGCGGTCTTCGAGCAGGAGCTTGAGTCGTCCGCTGCCGCGGTGCCTTGGCCGGGCGATGACCTCCGCTGCGAGGACGTTGGGGTCGAGGTTGTGCTCAACCTGCGCTTGTTCGAAGACGTTGGCGAGCGAGCGGCCACGGCGCATCGCTGCAGGTCCGGCGGGAGATTCTGGCGGTGGACGACGATGCCGTCGCGGTCCCCCTTCCCGCTGTCCGGCGGGACCGTGACCTCGATCTTGGTGGCGCCTCGAACAATCTCAAAGAGGGCAGCGGCCGACTCGTAGCTGAGCACCGCGTCCGGGCCGAGCGCCAGCACCGCGGCGTGCCACCGCGACGGTCGGCTGCGCGGCACGTGTCCCACCGCGTAGACCCGCGCGTGCCGCGGGACCAGCCAGCCGTCGTCGACACGCTGCCGGATCGCGCCGTCGGTGAGGCCTGTGGCGCGAAGCTGGCCCAGGTCAACGTTGCCGTGTTGGGCGGCCGCCAGCTCGGCGACGCGACGAGTGATAGCTAGACGTTCCATACCAACGAGTAGCTGTCACTCGTCGAATACTCGCCCCCCGGAGCTAGCATCGTTGTATGCGCCCCGACCGTGACTTGTTCGCGAACTTCGAGCGAATGCGCCGCGAGATGGACGAGCTGTTCGGCGACGTCTTCGACCGCAGCGGCTTGGCGACCCGTCGCAAGGGTGGATTCAGCCCTGCCGTCGACGTCTTCTACGAGATGGGCGGGGACGGCGAGCACAAGGCCGTGGTCCACGCCGAGCTTGCTGGGATCGACCCCGACGAGATCACGCTCGAGGTCGAGGGCCGCGAGCTCGTGCTCGCCGGGCACCGCCGCCCGAGTGAGTCCGACGAGCGCGTCTACCAGCAGCTCGAGATCGACTTCGGCCCGTTTCGCCGCACGATCCCGCTCGGCGCCGACGTCGTCGCCGACGAGGCGAAGGCCACCTACAAGGACGGCATCCTGCGCGTCGAGCTGCCGCTGATCGACCCCGAGCCGCGTGGCCCGCGCACGCTGACGATCGAGGTCGCGGAGGAAGACACGTGATCGAGATCGCGGCATCCACTGAGGGCGAAGGGCAGGTCATCGAGTTCGGCGGCCGCGCCGCCGACGTCCCCGCCGCGCTGCCGGTGCTGCCGCTCAGAGAGAGCGTCCCGCTCCCGGACACGCTCACGCCGCTGGCGATCGGGCAGGACCGCTCGGTCCAGCTGATCAACGACGTGCTCGCCGGCAACCGGCTGCTGGTGATGCTCGCCTCCAAGGACCCCGAGCTGGAGACGCCCGGCCCCAGCCAGCTCGAGCAGGTCGGCGTCGTCGGCGCCGTCGCGCGCATGCTCAAGGTCCCCGACGGGACGCTGCGCATCCTCGTCCAGGGCGCCCAGCGCGTGAAGATCGACAACTGGGTGCGCGAGACGCCGTACCTCGTCGCCGAGGTCTCCGAGCTGGCCGACGTCGTCAAGGAGAGCCCGCAGCTGACGGCGCTGATGCGCAACGTCCAGGAGACGTTCATGCAGATCGTCGAGGCGGTTCCGTACCTGCCCGAGGAGCTGCAGATCGCCGTCGCCAACCTCGAAGACCCCAGCGCGCTGACGCACCTGATCGCCGGCTCGCTGCGGCTGAAGAGCGAGGAGAAGCAGGCGCTGCTGGAGGAAGTCGACGTCGCCAAGCGCCTGCGCCACCTCACCGAGATCCTCGCGCGCGAGCTGCAGGTGATCTCGATCGGCTCGGAGATCCAGACGCAGGTGCAGTCCGAGATCGACAAGGGCCAGCGCGAGTACGTCCTGCGCCAGCAGCTCAAGGCGATCCAGGAGGAGCTCGGCGAGTTCGACGAGTCGACCGCGGAAGCCAACGAGCTGCGCGAGCGCCTCGAGGCGATCGACCTCCCCGAGGAGGCGCGCAAGCAGGCCGACCGCGAGCTCAAGCGCCTGGAGTCGCTGCCGACCGCCGCCGCCGAGCACGGCGTGATCCGCAACTACCTCGAGTGGATCGCCTCGCTGCCGTGGGACCGCCGCACCGAGGACAACCTCGACCTCGAGCACGCGCGCGGGGTTCTCGACGACGACCACTACGACATCGAGCAGGTCAAGGACCGCATCATCGAGTTCCTTGCCGTGCGCAAGCTCAAGCCGGACGCGCGCGGCTCGATCCTCTGCTTCGTCGGCCCGCCGGGCGTCGGCAAGACCTCCCTGGGCAAGTCGATCGCCCGCGCACTCGGCCGCGCCTTCGAGCGCATCTCCGCCGGCGGCGTGCGCGACGAGGCCGAGATCCGCGGCCACCGCCGCACCTACATCGGTGCGATGCCCGGCACGATCATCCGCGCGCTGCGCGACGCCGACTCCAAGAACCCGCTGTTCATGATCGACGAGATCGACAAGATGGGCGCGGACTTCCGCGGCGACCCCGCCAGCGCGATGCTCGAGGTCCTTGACCCCGAGCAGAACGCGACGTTCCGCGACCACTACCTCGACGTCCCGTTCGACCTCTCCGACGTGATGTTCATCACGACGGCGAACACGCTCGACACGATCCCCGGCCCGCTGCGTGATCGCATGGAGGTGATCCGGCTCGCCGGCTACACCACCGACGAGAAGCTGCAGATCGCCAAGCGCTACCTCGTCCCGCGCCAGATCGAGCGCAACGGCCTGAAGAAGTCCTGGGTCTCGTTCTCCGACGGCGCGCTGCGGACGATCATCGAGGAGTACACCCGCGAAGCGGGCGTGCGCAACCTCGAGCGCGAGATCGGCACGGTCTGCCGCAAGATCGCCCGCCAGGTCGCCGAGTCGCGCAACGGCAAGCCCGCCAAGAAGGTGGCCGTCGGCGACGCAAAGGCGCGCGAGCTGCTCGGCAAGCGCCGCTTCTCCACCGAAGCCAAGCGCCGCACGCGCCTGCCCGGCGTCGCCACCGGCCTTGCCTGGACGCCGGTCGGCGGCGACGTGCTGTTCGTCGAGGCGACCGCGATGGACGGCACCGGCAAGCTCACGATCACCGGCCAGCTCGGCGACGTCATGAAGGAGTCCGCGCAGGCCGCGCTGTCCTACGTGCGCGGGCACACGCGCGAGCTCGGCCTCGACGTCGAGCCCGAGTGGTTCGCCAAGCGCGACCTGCACGTGCACGTCCCCGCAGGCGCGATCCCGAAGGACGGGCCGAGCGCCGGCATCACGATGGCGACCGCGCTCGTGTCGCTGCTCTCAGGCCGCGCCGTGCGCGGCGACGTCGCGATGACCGGCGAGATCACGCTGACCGGCCAGGTGCTGCCGATCGGCGGGCTGAAGGAGAAGGCGCTGGCCGCGCAGCGCGCCGGGATCACGACGATCGTCGCGCCGCGCGAGAACGAGCCCGACGCCGACGACGTGCCCGAGCACCTGCGCAAGAAGCTCGAGTTCGTGTGGGTCGACCACATCGACGACGTCCTCGCCGCGGCGCTCGAGAAGCGCCGCCTGCGCGCCGTTACCTGAGCGTCAGCGTTTTCGTCGAGTTGCGCGAGCTGGTGCCCGCGCGCGTCTTCAACGTCATCGGCAGCCGCAGCAGGTCGACGCGACGCAGCGCGCGGCGCGCGGCCAGCGAGACCTTGAAGTTGATCGTCCGCGTCTCACGCGGCACCAGCGTCAACAGCCTCGACCCCGCCGAGCGGCCGCGGTACTTCAGCGTGATGCGGAGCTCGACCGCAGTCGCGTTCGGGTTCTGGACGCGCAGGCGGGTGTTGCCGCTGCGCGAGACGCGCGCGATGGACGTCTGCAGCACCGCACCGACGAACGGCTGGTTCACCGGTGGCGGCGGTGGGGGAGGAGGCGGCGTCGCCGCGGCGCAGCCGGCGTTGGCGCCGGCCTGGCCCAAGCACTTGTCCTGCGTCTCGTCGCCGAAGCCGTCGACGTCAGCGTCTGGCTCGATGTCGGCCTGGTAGAGCAGCTCGCCGACCTCAGTCTGCGGGACGTTGATCGCCGGGGCGTCGGCCGCCAGCCACGCAGTCGAGTTGCCGACGTCCAGCGCGGACAGCACGGAGCCGCTGGGCACGACCATGCCAACCATGTCGCCGGCCGCCAGCGGCACGCGCGTGGCCGTCTCGACCACCGTCCCGGCACCGGCGCCGGGCGCAGTCCCGCCGACGGCGACGCGTGAGGCCGCGAGCGTCGCGCCGCGGGTCGAAGCGCGGAAGACGGCAAGCGTCAGTGGCCCCTCGCCCTTGACGCGAAAGCGCACGACAACCCCGGCTGGCGTCGTGACCTGCGTCCCGTCGACGCTCTCGTGCAATGCGAGCACCGGGCAGGCGGCGTCCCCGCACTCAACGCCGCCTGGCGACGTCTGCGACATGTGCGTGCTGCCGATCGTGGTTGCGCCGTGCGCCGGCGCGGCGAGCACGAGCGGCGCGAACAGCAGTGCGACGGCGGCGCGCCGCGTCACGGTCGCCTGACCGTGAGGGTCTTCGTCGTCGAGCGCGGCGACGCGCCGGTTGGTCCGCGCGCGGTGATCGTCAGCTTGAGCTTCAGCGTGCGCGCGCGCCGCAACCGCGTGCGGGTCGCGCGGTTGAGCTTCACGCGGACGGTCCTCGACTCCCCCGCCGCAAGCGAGTAGGACGCCTTGCCGACGGTGGTGCCGCCGCGCTTGAGCGTGACCCTGCCGGTGATCGCGTACGCGTTGCGGTTGCGCAGTCGCAACGGGACGTTGCCGGTGGTGGTGGCGCGCGCGGTCAACGCGCTGAGCGCCGGCAGCTTCAGCGCGGCCGGCGTGGCGCCGCCCTCCTGCGTCTCGTCGCCGAGGCCGTTGCCGTTGGCGTCCGGCTCGACGTCGGCCTGGAACAGCAGCTCTGCCTGCCGCGCGTTCTGCGTGTCGATCGCGGCGTCGCCCTCGGGCACCGCCCATACGCGCGAGCCAGCGGCCTGCGTCCTGGCGTAGACGAGCGCTCCGCTGCGCAGCACGAGCCCGACCATGTCCCCGGACTGGACTGGGATCTGCGCCGTCCCGGTGACGACTTCGCTCGCGCCGCCGCCGCTGACCGGCGCGCTGACGCCGACCTTCGTCGCGACCAGGCGCGTGTCGCTGCGCAGGCTGGGCCGGTAGGCGACGACTGCAACCGGGCCTTCGCCCTTGAAGCGGAAGCGCACGATCACGCCGGCCGGCGCCGTGACGCGCGACCCGCCGATCGTGTCCTGGATCAGCGTCTGGGGGCAGGGCGAGCAGGGCGCCGAGCCGCTCGGCGCGCTGGCGATGCTCGCGCTGCCGATCGTCGTCGCCGCCGAGGCCGGCGACGCCACGCCGATCGCCAGGGCCCCTACCGCAACTGCAAGCGCAAGTCGTCCCACGAAAAACTGACTATTCAGGACGCCCGGACTGTCGTCAAGGACGCCTGGAAGCCGGGTATAGACTCAGGCCATGAGCCGCCGCAAGAAGAAGAAGGCCGCCGCGGCGGCCGCCGCCGTCGAGGCTGCGGCCGCAGCCGCCAAGCCCACCAAGAAGAAGAGCAGGCACCCAGGCCGAAAGCTGTTCGTCCTGCTCGTCGGCGCGGGTATCGCCCTCGCCGTCTCGGCCGATCTCCGCAACAAGGTCCTCGACGCGCTCTTCGGCGCCGAAGAGGAGTTCGACTACACCTCGACGACCGCTCCGTCGACGCCCGCACCGGCGCCGACGCCTGCCGCGGCGTCTTAGCCATCTCAGCGCGCGGGACTGGCTACTCGGCCAGTCCCGCCGCTACCCTCATCCTCGTGGCAACTGCGCAGCGCCCGATCGAGGGTGAGAAGGCCCAGCGCATCGTCGAGGCGATGCGCACATCTGTCGCCCGTCATGGCGCCGCCGGCGCGACGTTCGACGTCGTCGCACGCGAGGCCGGCGTCTCCCGCGGGCTGCTGCACTACTACTTCGGCACCAAGGAGCGGCTGCTCGGCGAGGCCGTCCGGCGCGATTGCGACATGCGCATGGAACGCCTCGAGACGCAGCTCGCCGCGGCGCGCAGCGCCGACGACTTCATCGCGCTGCTGCGCGGCGCACTCGTGGACTTCCTCGACGAGGACGGCGGCGAGTTCGCGACGGTCATCTTCGAGCTGTTCACGATCGCCCGGCGCAACCCCGACGTGGCCGAGGAGTTCACCGACCTCCTGCGCCGCACCCGCGAGCAGGTCGCGGCGATGCTCCAGGCCAAGGCGGACGAGGGCGTGCTCACGCTGCACGGCGACGCCGACGCGATCGCCGACCTGTTGTTCAGCCTCGGCGACGGCCTCGCGCTGCGGATGCTCTCCGAGCCCGAGCGTGACTGGTCGAGCACGATCGAGGCCGGCGTGGTCGCGGTCCGTGCGCTGATGGTGTGAGCGGGCTCACACACCGCGCCTAGCCGGACCGGAAGACTTGGCTGGCCAGCCAGCCAAGTCTTGAGAAGAGGTCACATGCAGGGCGCCATGCTCCGCCTCGACGCGTTCCTGCGTCGCCGCCGTACCGCCGTACTCGTCGTCTGGATCGCCGTCTTCCTCGCGGCGCTCCCGCTGGCCCTGCGCCAGTCCGACAACCTCACGGGTGGCGGCTTCAGCGTTCCGGGCTCGCAGTCCAAGCAGGTCGAGGACACGCTGCAACGCGACTTCGGCGTGCAGGAGCGCGCCGCGTCGATGGGCGCCGTGCTCGTCCCCGCGAAGACCGCGACGCGCAAGCAGATCGACGCGACGCTCGACGAGCTCGGCGCGGCGACGAAGAAGGTCGCCCATGTCGAGCTGACGACCCAGGCGAAGGCCGCGGCCCTCGAGCGCGCCAGGCCGGGCACGCCGCTGGTCGTCCCCCTTTCGGTCTCCACCGACGAGTTCGGCGCCTCCGACGTCGCCTCGGACCTGCGTGAGGAGCTCGGGCTCGTCGACCGCGAGGCCGGGCCGGTCGGCCTGCACCTGATCGGCCAGAGCGCGCTGTGGGCCGGGCTGCAGGACGAGTCCAAGGCCGACCTCGCCGCCGCCGAGACGACCGGCTTCCCGATCGTGCTGATGATCCTGCTGGCGGTGTTCGGCTCGCTCGCCGCCGCCTCGCTGCCGCTGGCGCTCGGCGTCGTCTCCGTGCTCGTCACCGGCGCGCTGATCTACCTGCTGTCGCTGGCGATCGACATGAACGTCTTCGTGACGAACATGGCCTCGATGATCGGCATCGGCGTCGCCGTCGACTACTCGCTCTTCGTCCTTGCGCGCTATCGCGAGGAGCTTGCCCGCGGTCACACGCCCGACCGCGCACGCGCGATCGCGATGGCGACGTCTGGCGTCGCCGTGCTCTTCAGCGGCCTGACCGTCGTCGTCTCGCTTGCCGGGCTGCTGTTCGTGCGCACCTCCGCCCTTCAGTCGATGGCGCTCGGCGCGATCCTCGTCGTGCTCGTCTCGATGCTCGCGTCGGCGACGCTGCTGCCGATCCTGATGCGCCTGCTCGGCAAGCGTGCCTCCGTCCGTGGTCCGATCATCGCCGGGCTCGCGCGCGGGATCGCCAACCGCCGCCCATGGAAGCGCGGCTCCACGCATCCCGACCTGCCACCGCGCGCCACGTGGTTCGAGCGGCTGGCAAGCGCCGTCATGCGCCGCCCCGTCGTCTCCGCGCTGGGAGCGGCCGGCGTGCTGCTGTTGCTCGCCGCGCCGGCGCTGGACTTCAAGACCGGCGACGGCGCGCTGCGCCAGTTCTCCAAGGACAACGAGACGCGCGTGGGCTTCGAAGCCGCGGCATCGGTGTCCAGCCCCGGGGAGAGCTCGCCGATCAAGGTGCTCGTCGACCGCAACGAAGCGCGGTCGGCACGAGCGACGCTGCGCGCCGACCGTGAGGTCCTGCGCGTGTCGCGGGCGACGCCCGCCGAGCGCGGCGAGCGCGTGCTGCTGCGCGTGATCCCGCGCCACGACGGCGAGGCTGACGAGACCAAGCACCTCGTCACGCGCCTGCGCGACACGCTGCCCGCGTCCGCGATCGTCGGTGGCAACCCTGCGGCCGAGGAGGACTTCGGCACGACCGTCCGCAACTCGATGTGGAAGATCGTCCTGTTCGTGGTGGTGCTCTGCTACCTCGTGCTGCTCGTGCTGCTGCGCTCGGTGGTGCTGCCGCTGAAGGCCGTGATCATGAACCTGCTGAGCGTCGGCGCCGCCTACGGCGTGCTGACGATCGTCTTCGTCTGGGGCTGGTTCGACGGCTTCCTCGGGTTCCAGTCACCGGGATACGTCGACACGCTGACGCCACCGCTGGTGCTGGCGGTCGTCTTCGGGCTCTCGATGGACTACGAGGTCTTCCTGCTCAGCCGCATCCGCGAGCGCTTCAACGCCACCGGCGACACGCGCCGCGCGGTCGGCGAAGGCCTCGCCGCATCTGCCCGCACGATCACGAGCGCGGCGCTGATCATGGTCGCCGTCTTCGCGGTCTTCGTCGGGACCGGGCTGCCGTCGATCAAGCAGCTCGGCCTCGGCAACGCGGTCGCGATCGCAGTCGACGCGACGCTCGTGCGGTTGATCCTCGTGCCCGCCGCGATGGAGCTGCTGGGCCGCTGGAACTGGTACCTGCCACGTGGCCTTGCCCGCGTGCTGCCGAAGGGCTCGTTCGAGGAAGCGCCGGCCCGCGCTTAACAGCGTAGGGTTGGCCGATGAGGAAGTGGGTTTGCGCCGCCACGATGGCGGCGCTCGTGGGGGCAAGCGCGCCGGCGTACGCGCAGGACGGATTCAGCGTCACGACCTTGCACGTGAAGGTCACGATCGGGCCGGACGACGACATCCCCTGCGACCTCATCGCCGATCTCTACAAACCGGCGGGCGCCGACAAGGACCACCCGGCGCCGGCGATCCTCACGACCAACGGCTTCGGCGGCTCCAAGGACGGGCAGCGCGACCTCGCCCGCGCCTACGCCAAGCGCGGGTACGTCGTGCTCTCCTATTCGGGCCTGGGCTTCGGCGGCTCGACGTGCAAGATCTCGCTGGACGATCGCGACTACGACGGCAAGGCCGGCAGCCAGCTGATCACGTTTCTCGGCGGTGGTCTCGCGGCAACCGACGGGACGACCGTCGACTTCGTCCGCCGCGACGCCGTCGCGCACGACGGCAAGCAGCACGCCCACGACCCCCGCGTCGGGATGATCGGCGGCTCCTACGGCGGCCAGATCCAGTTCGCGATCGCCGGCATCGACCCGCGCCTGGACACGATCGTCCCGCAGATCACGTGGAACGACCTCAGCTACTCGCTGTCGCCCAACAACACCTCGTTCTTCCGCGGCGTCAGCAGCGAGACGCCGGGCAGCGCCAAGCTCGTCTGGTCGATGCTGTTCTTCGTGACCGGGGCGCTGCAGGGCGTCGTCACCTCACCTGACGACCCGGGACGCCTGCTGCCGTGCCCGAACTTCACGGACTTCGCGTGTCTGTCGCTTGCGCAGACCGGCGGCGCTCGGCGGACCGAACGACGCCACCGTCGCCGCGCTGCGCCACGCGTCGGTTGCCGCGTTCACGGACCAGATCAAGGTCCCGACGCTGCTCGTCCAGGGCCAGGCGGACACGCTCTTCAACCTGCAGGAGGCCGTCGCCACCTACCGCGCGCTGCGCCAGCAGGGCACCGCGGTGAAGATGGTCTGGCGCTCCTCCGGCCACTCCGGCGGCGGCATCTCGGGCGAGAACGGCGCCAACCTCGACAAGCGCAACTACGAGGGCGTCACCTACCAGCAGTGGTTCGACCACTACCTCAAGGACGCCCCGGCCGCGCCCTCGCTGGACTTCACCTTCTACCGCGGCTGGGTCGACTTCCCGAAGGGCGACGCGACAGCCGCGTACGGCCGCGCGCAGACCTACCCGATCGGCGAGACCGCAACCTGGGCGCTCTCGCGCGACGGCACGCTCACCGAGGACCGCACGCAGGTGCGCGACGGCCGGCGCAGCTTCCTTACCACCGTCGCCGGCGTCGGCACGAGCTACTCCGAGCTCAGCGTCGCCGACCCCGGCGCGCAGCCGATCGACCTCCCCGGCACGAGCACGCGCTTCACCGGGCCGGCACTGACGCGCGACGTCGACGTCGTCGGCGTGCCGACGCTGGACCTGCGCTTCGACGCGCCCGTGCACGAGCAGACCGCGGGCGTCGGCAACCCGCTCGAGCTGCTCGTCTTCGTGCGCCTGGAAGACATCGCGCCCGACGGCAAGGTGACGCTGCCGCGCAAGCTCGTCTCACCGGTTCGTGTCGCGCAGCCGAACCTGCCCGTGCGGATCGAGTTGCCGGGCATCGTCCATCGCTTCCGCAAGGGCCACCGCCTGCGGGTGGTCGTCTACGGCGGCGACCTCGCCTACCGCGGCGCCAACATCCTCGGTCCCGTGGCGGTGCTCACCAGCCGCGCTCGTCCCGGCCTGCTGCAGCTGCCGGTCGCGCGCGCCGGCATCGACTACGGCGCGGTCGTGGAGGCCAGCGTGCCGCGCCGCTGCAGCTCGCGCCGCACGGTCACGCTGCACGTCAAGCGCCGCTACCGCGCCGGGCTGCGCAGCGCGCGCGTCGTGGTCAACGGCAAGACCGTCGGGCGCTTCACGCCCAAGCGCCGCGCGGTGCGCGTGAAGCTGCGCGGCCGCAACCCGGTGGTCGTGAAGATCGTGATGCGCACGCGCTCAGGCCGGACGATTACCGACGTGCGCCGCTACCGGTTGTGTCTGCGGCGCGGGTTCTAGAGCGCGATCGTGTGACCGCCGTCGACCGTCAGGGTGACGTTGACGGTGGGCTCGCCGATCACGACTGCGATCTGGCCGAAGTGCAAGCGTCCGGGGAGCTCGCGCGTCACCTGCAGCGGCGCGAACGTGGCTCGCGCGGCATCGAGGTCCGCGACGCGGATCCAGAGGTGGTCGATGACCTCGCGGCCCGGTGTCCCGTCATGGCGCGCGGCCTCGACGCTGTTGCCGTCGGCGTCGCGCAGGAAGCCGCCGTAGTAGTCAGACCCGTACTCCGGGCGTAGGCCCGGCGCGCCGTCGTCCTCCCAGCCGGCGTCGAGCCCGGCCTGCCAGAAGTGCTCGATGTGCTCGCGCGACGGAGCCGCAAAGCCGATGTGCAGGCCCGTGGTGGGCTCGTCGCTCTGCACAAGGGCGAACGGTCCCCAGTCGTCGTAGCCCAGGATGCCGAGCAGCCGCGCGTAGACGGGCTCGGATGCTGCGAGGTCGCGCACCCGGATCGTCACGTGGTCGAACATCGCCCATACACTCGCAGCGTGGCGTCGGTCTGGCTGAGCGAAGTCGGTGCGGAGATCGACCGCGACGCCGACGTCCCGATCGGCGTGCAGTTCGCGTGGGCGCTGCGGGCCGCGATCGACGCCGGTCGCCTGCAACCCGGCGAGCGTCTGCCGCCGGCGCGCGACATCGCGGTCGCCGCGGGCGTCAACGTCAACACGTTGCGCAGCGTGCTCGCGCGGCTGGAGCGTGACGGGTACGTCGTCGCTCGGCACGGCAGCGGCACGTTCGTGGCCGACGACCCGCCGCGCCAGCCCGCGATGCGCCGCGCGCTGGACGACGCTACGCGCGCCGCCGCCAGCTCGGGCGTCGCGCTGCGCGAGCTGTCCAGCGCGCTCTACGTCACGCCCGACCGCGACGTGCCCGCGCCCGAGATCCAGCGCCGGCGCGAGCTGCGTCACGACATCGCCGCGCTGGAGCGCATGCACGCCGAGCTGCGCGCACGCAATCCCGACGCCGACCTCTCCGCGATACCGGTCCCGGCCGCGCGCGGCCCGCGCATCCAGAGCGTCGAGGAGCTCGAGGACGTGCGCCGCGCGCTCGTCGCGCAGATCGCGCTGCTGCTGGGCTAGCTAGCCGAAGACGCGCGCCAGCCGCGGCAGCGCCAGCGGGTTGCCGCGCACGCGCAGCTTGCCGGTGAGCACCGCGCGCCGCGGGTCCACACGGCCGGCACCGATGTCGACGACGTCAGCGAGCTTGCCGCGCAGCGTGATCGTCGGACGCGCGACGCGGCCGCGCAGCGCATGCGCATGCCGGGCGTCGAACTCCAGGTGCCAGGGCTCGTGGTCGGTGAAGTCCCACTGCACCGTCATGCCGGGCTTGGCCTTGCTCGGCAGCGTCGTGCGGGCAAGCGCGTCGAAGTAGAGGTCGAGGATCTCGTCGTTGATGTCGAGCGGGCCGCCGGGTCCGAGGAAGTTCGCCCAGCGCAGCTTGAGACCGACCTCGGCGCGCTCGCGCGGCGTCAGCGAGAGGTCCAGCGGGAAGCCCTCCATCTCGTCGAGCGGCAGGCCGATCGCGCGCAGCCGCTGCTCCAGCGAGCGCGTGCCGATCTCGCCGATCTCCTCCAGCTCGAAGCCGAAGCACTCGGTGTAGCGGCGGTCGAGGTTCGGCGGCGTGCCGGCGTCGGCGACCCAGCCGACGACCTCGCGCACCGTCGCGAGGATCGCGGGGCCGATGCGCTCGGGGTCCTCGGCGTAGAGGTCGGACAGCAGCTTCACGCCGAAGCCGATGTGGCGCTGCTCGTCGAGCGAGACGTGGCGCATCCCCTCGCGAAAGCCGGGGAGGATGTCGTAGCGCTCCAGCGACTCCTCGATCAGGTGCTGGCCGGGCTGGGCCATCGTCGCCTCGACGATCACGTGGTACAGCGTCACCGCCTGCGCGAGCTTGACCTTCGAGCGGTCCTTGCGCAGCTCGTCTGCCATCCGGTCCAGCCGTGCGAAGACCTGCTTGTAGCCCCACGACAGCCCCGAGCTCGTGGCGGCAAGCGACGAGCCGACGCTGCCGTCGCCGAGGCCGGCGACCTCGTGCATGAAGCGATGGAAGAGCACGGAGTGACGCGCCTCGTCGACCTGCTGGGTGGCGAGGAAGTAGGTCTGCTCCTCACGCGGGGCGGCGTCGATGTAGGGCGACAGGTCGTCGGCGACGGAGTCCTCGCCGTGAAAGAACAGCGAGTACAGCCAGAGCGCGCCACGCCGCTGCTCGTCGGTCAGCTTCTCGCGCCAGTCGACCGCGTCCTGCGTGAAGTCGATCTCCGTGGCGCGCCAGTTGCTCTTCTCCCAGCGCTCGTACAGACCCTCGTAGGTGACGTCTGCAGTCGCGGTGACGGTCGCCATCCGCCAAGGGTACCCGGGCTGGCTAGCCGGCCAGCTCGAGTCCGTACCGCGGCGCCGCCGCCATCGTGCGGGCGATCTCGAGGTCGTCCACCGGCGGCGCAGGGCCGTCGTCGGTCGCGGGCTGTCCCGCCGCGCGGAAGAACCCGTCCATGCCGCTGGGCGTGAAGCCCACGAGGATCCGGCTCGGGGTGTCCGCGGTGTTGCGGAAGTTGTGGACGGTGCCGCGCGGGACGTAGGCGAAGCCGCCGGGTCCGACAGCGTTCAGCTCATCGCCGATCCGGATCTCGAACGTGCCGTCGAGCACGTAGAAGAACTCGTCCTCGCGGGTGTGGACGTGCGGCGGAGGCCCGCCGCCCGGCGCGGTCACGTTCTCGAGGAGGACGAGATTCTGGTTTGTGGATTCGCCGGTGGCTTTGAGGGTCATCGTGTCGCCGACGATCCAGAGCCGCTCGCCTTCGCCGGGCCCAAGGGCGTAGCCTGTGTGGTGGTGGTGGTGGTGGTGGTGTTCATGGGGGGATGGTCGGTGACCGTCACCATCAGCGCAACTTCATTTGCTGGTGATTCCAGTAGATTTACTTCATGTCTGTCGGAGACGGTCAGCGGCTGCGGGCGTTCAGGCTCGTGTGCGATCTCGGGTCCATCTCCGCGGCGGCGGACGTGCTCGGCTACACGCAGTCAGCGGTGTCGCAGCAGCTCGCTGCGCTCGAGCGCGAAGCGGGCGTCGCGCTCGTCGACCGCACTCAGCGGCCGCTGCGACCGACGCCGGCGGGCGCCGCGCTGCGGCCGAGCGTGGAAGGCGCGCTCGCAGCGATCGCGGGGGTGGAGGCTGCGCTGGAGGACGTTCGCGGCGGCACCCGGCGTATTCGCCTCGCGGCGTTCACCAGCGCGCTGTCGTCCTTCGTGCCGGCGGCGGTTCGCGATCTTCGCCGCGCCCATCCCGACGTGGTCGTCCACGTCCTGCAGCTCGAGACGCCGGCGGCCGTCGAACAGCTCCGCGGCGGCGACGTCGACCTCGCGATCGTCCACCACCTCCCCGGCGCGGGGGTCCCCGAGACGGCGGGGCTGCAGCGCCGGCGCTTGCTTGTGGACGAGCTGTACGTCGTGCTTCCCGCCGGCCACCGGCTTTCGCGACGCGAGGCGATCAGCGTTGCGGAGTTGGACGGTGAGCCACTGATCCTCCCGCGCCGTGACGCGCCGGCTGGACGCTTCCGCGCGCTGGTCGAGCATCTCTTCGCGCAGGCCGGTGTCGTCGCGACGGTTGCCTATGAGCTCGACGACCTGCCGGCCGCGCAGGCGTTCGTCGCGACGGGCATCGCGCTCGTCCCGATGCACGGGCTGACGCTGGCCACCGTCCCACCTGGCGTTAGCGTGCGCCCGCTCGCCGACGCCGGCGCGGCCAGCCGCACGGTCGAGGCGCTGGCGCCGGGAGCCGCGCGTACACCGGTCGCCGAAGAGCTGCTCGACCGCCTGGCGACAGCCGCCCGCGCGTACGGGTCAGCCGGCGAGCTTCGGCGACCGCCACGGCGCCGCCAGCCGCTTCGCGATCTCCCCGGGTAGGTCGTCGATCGCAAGCCGCTCCTGCTGGAGTGAGTCGCGGTCGCGGATCGTGACCGTGCGGTCCTCCAGCGACTGATGGTCGATCGTCACGCACCACGGTGTGCCGATCTCGTCCTGGCGGCGGTAGCGCTTGCCGATCGAGCCGCCCTCGTCGTACTCGGTCTGCGCGACGATCTTGACGGCGTCGTACAGCTCACGCGCGAGCTCGGGCTGACCGTCCTTCTTCACCAAGGGCAGGACCGCGACCTTCACCGGCGCGAGCTGCGGGTGCAGCTTGAGCACCGTGCGCGTCTCGCCCTCGACCTCCTCCTCGTCGTAGGCATCGACGAGGAAGGCGAGCGTCGCGCGGTCGGCGCCCGCGGCGGGCTCGATCACGTGCGGCACGTAGCGCTCGCCGCTGGACTGGTCGAAGTACTCGAGCTTCTCGCCCGAGAACTCGGCGTGCTGCGTGAGGTCGAAGTTGCCGCGGTTGGCGATGCCCTCGAGCTCTGACCAGCCGATCGGGAAGAGGTACTCGACGTCGGCGGTGCCGGACGAGTAGTGGCTCAGCTCGTCGGCGTCGTGCTCGCGCATGCGCAGACCGTCGGGGCGGATGCCGAGCCCGACGTACCAGTCGTAGCGCGCTTGCTTCCAGTACTCGTACCACTGCGGCGCGTCGGCGGGCGGGACGAAGAACTCCATCTCCATCTGCTCGAACTCGCGCGTGCGGAAGATGAAGTTGCCGGGCGTGATCTCGTTGCGAAACGACTTGCCGACCTGTGCGATGCCGAACGGCGGCTTCTTGCGGCTGAACTGCAGGACGTTCTTGAAGTTGATGAAGATCCCCTGCGCGGTCTCGGGGCGCAGGTAGGCCACAGACGCCGTCTCCTCAACCGGGCCGACGTGCGTCTTGAACATCAGGTTGAAGTCGCGCGCCTCGGTGAGGTCGTGGCGGCGGTCCTCGGTTTTGGGCAGGCTTGCCTTCGCGGGGCACATCTCGTCGCGGTCGAGATGATCGGCGCGAAAGCGCTGCTTGCACGTGCGGCAGTCGACGAGCGGGTCGCTGAAGCCGGCGAGGTGGCCCGAGGCTTCCCACACGCGCGGGTGCTGCAGGATCGCGGAGTCCAGGGCGACGATGTCGTCGCGCTGCTGGAGCATCGCCTTCCACCACGCGTTCTTGACGTTGGTCTTCAGCAGCACGCCGTAATGGCCGTAGTCGTAGGTCGAACCGAGGCCGCCGTAGATCTCGCTGGAGGCGAAGATGAAGCCGCGGCGCTTGCTCAGCGCCACGATCTTGTCCATGGTCACGACGTCGTCGGTGGGCACGGCGGTGCAGGGTAGACGGAAATGCGCCGCTATCCTCTACAGCGCCCGTGCCCATCTACGAGTACCGCCGGCCAGACGGCTCGACGTTCGACCTGATGCAGTCGTTCGCCGACGACGCGCTCACGCACGACCCGGAGACCGGCGTGCCCGTCGAGCGTGTGCTGCACGCACCCGCGATCCACTTCAAGGGCAAGGGCTTCCACAACACCGACTACGGCACGCGCAAGCGCAACCGTGAGAAGGCGGCGGAGAAGTCGTCCGCGTCGGAGTCCAGCTCGGACAGCAAGCCTGCCGAGACGAAGTCCGACACGAAGTCCTCCGAGAAGAAGAAGTCGGAGACGAAGGCGGCGTAGCGCGATGCCGGTCTACGAGTACCGGCGTCCTGACGGGTCGACGTTCGAGGTTCTGCAGTCGTTCTCGGACGAAGCGCTGACGCACGACCCGGACACGGGCGTGCCGGTCGAGCGCGTGCTGCACGCGCCGTGGGTGCACATCAAGGGCCGCATCCGTGAGCGCCAGCGGCGCCTGCTCG
The DNA here is from genome assembly GCA_963727365.1 of Paraconexibacteraceae bacterium. GTDB lineage: Bacteria > Actinomycetota > Thermoleophilia > Solirubrobacterales > Solirubrobacteraceae > Paraconexibacter. Next base: position 100,045 of record CAVSFU010000011.1, read on the forward strand.
ACCGCGCGGCCGAGCAGGGCGCCAACGAGCACGACGAGCGCTTCAAGGCCGAGCGCCCGCAGCACTTCAAGAAGGACGACTTAGTCGTTCAGGAAGCGGCGCACGGCCGACTGCTTGACGCTGTCGGGCACGACGAGATCGTTGCCGCTCGGCACGCCGCGCAGGACGCGTGGGGTGCCGGCACCGGCTGAGCCGAACGCCGCGGCCACACCGAGCAGCGACGGCCCGGCCATGTCGCTCTTGATCGCGCGTGGCGCGTTCCAGCCGATGAACGGTCCGCGGATCAGGCCCTGCAGGCTGATCGCGCGGCTCTTCATCGCACTGAGGATCTTCTGCTGGCGGCGCGCGCGCGAGAGGTCGTTCTCGCTGGCGTTGCACTCGTTCTTGCGCACGCGGGCGAGCGCCAACGCGTGCTTGCCGTCGAGGTGGTTCTTGCCGGGCTTGAGGCGGACGGTGACGCCGCCGTTGCGCGCGCCGCCGTTGATGCGGCCGACGACGCAGCCGCCCGTGTAGTCGATCCCGCCCATCGCGTCGACGAGCTTGGGGAAGTTCTCGAAGTCGATCTCGACGACGTGGTCGACATTGATCCCGAGGTAGTCGCGGACGGTGTCGACCATCAGCGAGACGCCCCCGAACGCGTAGGCGGCGTTGATCTTCTGGTCCCCGTGACCGGGGATCGGGACGCGCGTGTCGCGCGGGATCGAGAGCTTGGCGTTGCTGGCCGCCGCCGATGCGCACGAGCATGATCGTGTCCGCTCGGGAAGGCCCTTGGTTGGCGCCCGGCTCCTTGGAGTTCTTCGGGCGCGCGTCGGTGCCGAGCACGAGGATCGTGGTCGCGCCGAACGGTGGCGTGCCGCCGCCGTCGAGGTTCGCGCCGCCGAATGAGCTCTGGTGGATCGTCGCGCTGACGACGAACGCCAGCACGCTCAGCGCGATCCAGCCGACCACCGCGACGAGCAGCCACGCCAGCAGCCGGCGCCACGGCGGACGGGGTGCACGCGGCCTGCGCGAGGGTGCGTGCGGCTGCTCGACAGCGGTCCAGTCGGCATCGCGCGAACCGCCGAACAGGCGGCGCCTGGCACGGTATTTCGTGTACTCGGGCGGCTCGCCGGGGGTGGGCACGGGACTTGTATGGTGGCCGATCATGACGCCGGACCGCGTCATCGGCGTGGATCTGGGTGGCACGAAACTGCTTGCCGGTGCTGTCGATCCGGCGTTGGAGGTGCACTACCGCGCCACGCGCCCGGCGGCTGCAAAGGACCTCACGCAGCTGCTCGACCGGGTCGTCGACGAGGTCGGCGAGGCGATCGAGGGCGCCGGTGCGCCGGTGTCGGCGGTCGGCTTCGGGATCCCGTCGCTGATCGATCAGGAGCGTGGGATCGCGGTGTCGACGGTCCACCTGCCGATCGTCGACGTGCCGTTTCGCGAGGTGATGAGCGAGCGGCTCGGGCTGCCGGTTTTTGTCGACAACGACGCCAACTGCGCGATGCTCGCCGAGCATCGCTACGGGGCGGCGCGCGGGGCTCGGCACGCGGTGCTGCTGACGCTTGGGACCGGGATCGGCGGTGGTGCGGTGGTCGACGGCGAGCTGCTGCACGGCGCCGTCGGTGCGGCGGCGGAGCTCGGGCACATGGTCATCGACATGGATGGTCCGCCGTGCCAGGGCAACTGCCCCAACCGTGGTTGCCTGGAGGCGCTGTGCAGCGGCAGCGCTCTGGGACGGATGGGGGCGGAGGTTGCCGCCGGCGATCCGGACGGCGGGCTCGCGCGGGCGGCGGCGTCGGGGCGTGAGATGAGTGGGGCGCTGGTGACCGAGCTTGCGCACGACGGCGATGCCGGTGCGCTCTCGTGCGTGCAGCGTGCGGGCGAGGCGCTCGGTGTCGGCGTCGCCAACCTCGTGAACATCTTCAACCCGGAGGTCGTCGTGGTCGGTGGTGGGGTGATCGCGGCCGGCGAGCTGCTGCTCGAGCCGGCGCGCGCGACGATGCGTGCGCGCGCGCTGCGGCCGTCGCGCGACATCGTCGAGGTCGTGGCCGCGCGGTTCGGGGCGGAGTCGGGGATGCTCGGCGCCGCGGTGATGGCGCTGGAGGGCGTGTGAGCGGGCGGCTGATCATCTGCCCGACGCCGATTGGGAACTTGGAGGACGTGACGCTGCGCGTGCTGGCGGCGCTGCGCTCGGCTGACTTGGTGGCGTGCGAGGACACGCGCCGTACGCGTGTGCTGCTCGACCGCTACGGCGTGCAGGCGTCGTTGGTCTCCTACCACGAGCACAACGAGCGCGTGCGGGCGGTCGAGCTTGTCGGACGCATGCAGGCGGGGTCGGTGGTCGCGCTGGTCTCTGACGCTGGGATGCCGTTGGTGAGCGACCCCGGCGGCGTGCTGGTCGAGGCCTGCGTCGCGGCAGGGATCGGGGTAGAGGTGCTGCCCGGGCCGTCGGCGGCGCTGGCGGCGTTGGTGGCGTCGGCGCTGCCGGCGGAGACGTGGCGGTTCGTCGGCTTCCTGCCGCGCAAGCGCGGAGCGCTGCGCGAGCTGTTTGCGGGGGCGGGGGAGACGCTCGTGGCGTTCGAATCGCCCAAGCGCGTGGGGGCGTCGCTGGCGCTGCTGGCGGACGTCGACCCATCGCGGCCGGTGGCGCTGTGCCGTGAGCTGACGAAGATCTACGAGGAGGTCGTGCGCGGGACCGCCGGGGAGCTGGCGGCGCGTTACGCGGATGCCGAGGTGCGTGGCGAGATCGTGCTCGTGGTGGGTGCGGCGCCGGGTGGGGACGCGGGCGCTGCGTTGGCGGGCGCGCTGGATGCGCTCGGGCGGCTGGTCGAGGCGGGCGCGCGTCCGCGGGATGCCGCGGCGGTCGTGGCCGAGCTCGCCGGCGTCTCGAAGAACGCGCTGTACGACGCGTTTGCAACGCGCTAGCTGCGCTTCGCAACGAATCAGCGACGACTTCGCAACTTTTCTGCGACATCCGGGGCCGCCGGTGGCGCGCCGTCGTACGGTCGCCGCGTGTCGCGCCTCATCCCCCTCGTCCTGGTTCTCTCCGGCGTCCTCGTGGCCCTTCTCCTCTGGCCACCAGGGTCGCATTCAGCCACGGACGGAGGCTCGGCTCCGACCGCCTCGCGGCCGGCCACCGTTGCTCCCTGGCGGTGGCCGGTCGGGGGTCATGTCGTGCGTCGCTTCACCTACGACCGGACCGTGCCGTTCGCGCGTGGCGCGCGCCGTGGTGTGGACCTGCGCGTGGCGCCCGCCGCCGTCGTGCGGGCGCCGTGTCGTGGCAGCGTCGCGTTCGCCGGCCGCGTGCCGCGTGGCGGCGGCGCGGTGACGCTGCGGTGCGGAGCACTGCGGGCGACGCTGATCGGGCTGCGGCCTGGTGTTGCGGCGCCTGGCCGCCGCGTTGGCGTCGGCGAGCCGCTCGGTCGTGCCACCGGCGCGACGCTGCGCCTCGGCGCGCGTGCCGCCGGCGACCGCTTCGGCTACCTCGACCCAGCGGCACTGATCGGCAGCGGCCCGCGCGGCGTGCCGCCGCTCGGCCGCGCCCCCCGCCGGCGCCCGCGCCCACGTGCGCCGCGCACACCCCGCGCACCGGTGGTCTCGCGGCCCGCCGCCGCGCCGGCGCCCGCCGCCGCCCCGCAGCCGGCGCCCGCCGCCGCCCCACAGCCCAGTCCGCCGCCGCTCGCGTACCTCGCGATCGCGATGCTCGCCGCGGCCACCGGCACGGGCACCGTTGTCCGCCGCCGTAGCCGCGGGAGCGGCAGGTGCGCACGGGCCGGCGTCGGAGGATTGGCATCGTGAGGCGTCCGCTCAGGCCGGGAGGTCGAGGCTTCGGGGAACAGCCGCTCAGAGAGGGAAGGGCGTGCCGGGTGCTTGACGACGTGCAGGGTGCGGCGGTGGTCGCGCCTCGCGTCCAGACGTGCCAGGGCACCATCGCTAACCGGGTGCCGGCCGGAGGACGCTCTCCGCGGCGCCGAACGTACGTCCTACCCCCAATAGTCGCGGCAGGACGCACGTTCGGCCGATCCCCGGCAGATCGACCACACGGAACCCAGCCGCAATGAATGAGCCGTGCACCCGTGCCTCTCAATGCTCAGTTGTCTCGCGAAGCGCCCAACGTCCGGTGCGAGCAAGCGCCTCACGGTGCAATCCACAAACCCGCGCGAGCGCAGGAATCCGTTCGCAATGCGAACCGCAGGCTGCTTTCGCGCCCGTCCCTGGTCAGCCGCTCCACTAGCCTGAAACCTGGATGCCCTCGTTCGCCATCACCACGCCGATCTTCTATGTCAACGCGGCCCCGCACCTGGGTCACGCGTACACCACGATCGCCGCCGACGTGATGGCTCGCCACCACCGCCAGCGCGGCGACGACGTGTTCTTCCTCACGGGCACCGACGAGCACGGTGAGCCCGTCGCCGACGCCGCCCACGCGCAGAACCTCACGCCGCAAGAGCTCGCAGACACCAACGCCGAGCGCTTCAAGGCGCTGATGCCGCGCCTGGACGCGTCCAACGACTTCTTCATTCGCACCTCCGACGACGAGCACAAGGCGAAGGTGCAGGAGGTCCTCCAGCGCGTCCACGACAACGGCTTCGTGCGGATGGGCGTCTACGAGGGCCCGTACTGCCCGCGCTGCGCGGATTTCAAGGGCGAGACGGAGATCGGGCCGGGCAACACCTGCCCGATCCACGAGATCGCGCTGACGATGGAGCAGGAGGAGAACTGGTTCTTCGAGCTCAGCAAGTTCCAGCAGCAGCTCGAGGACCTCTACGCCAATCAGCCCGACTGGGTCCAGCCCGAGACCCGGCGCAACGAGGCGCTCGCGTTCATCCAGTCGGGGCTGCAGGACGTCAGCCTCAGCCGCGGCAAGCTCAGCTGGGGCGTCACCGTCCCGTGGGACCCGTCGCACGTTTTCTACGTGTGGTTCGACGCGCTGCTGAACTACTACACGGCACTCTCGTACGCCCAGCCCGGCAAGGACCTGACGGACACGTTCTGGCCGGTGGACTACCACCTCATCGGCAAGGACATCCTCAAGTTCCACACGGTCTACTGGCCGGCGATGCTGATGGCCGCCGACCTGCCGCTGCCCGGGCACGTCTTCGTCCACGGCTTCCTGCTCGGTGGCGACGGCCGCAAGATGAGCAAGTCGCTGGGCAATGTGCTCGACCCCTTCGAGGTCATGGAGCGCTTCGGCACCGACGCGCTGCGCTTCTACCTGTCACGCGACGTCCCCTTCGGCGGCGACGGCAGCGTGTCGATGGAGGGCGTCGAGCGCCGCTACATCGACGAGCTCGCCAACGAGCTCGGCAACCTCGCCAGCCGCAGCCTCGCGATGGTCGCGCGCTACCGCGACGGCGCCGTGCCCGACGCGCCGTTCACGCTCGGCGAGGAGTTCGACGACCTCGCGGACGACGTCGCCGCGCGCATGGACGCGTTCGACCTCAGCGGTGCGCTGGAGGCGATCTGGCAGCGAGTGCGGCGCCTCAACCGTTATGTCGACGAGCAGAAGCCGTGGGTGCTCGCAAAGCAAGCCGACGGCGTCGACGGCGCCGATGCAGACGCGGCGGCCGCCGCCGAGCTCGACGCCACGCTGGCGACGCTCGTCGAGGGACTGCGCATCATCACGGTGCTCCTCCACGCCTGGATGCCGACGACGACCGCGAAGCTGCTCGGGTCGCTGGGCACCGACGACGTCGCGCTCGCCGCTGCCCGACCCGGCGCGCACAAGGTGCAGACCGTCGCCGCGATCCAGCCGCTGTTCCCCAAGGAGCCCGCGGCCGCTTGATAGACAGCCACACGCACCTCGACGTCTGCGAGCCCCCGAACGACGAGCTCGTCAAGACGGCGGAGCTCGCGGGCGTCACGAAGATCCTGACGATCGGGATGAACGCCGAGACCAACCGCGGCGTCCTGACAGCGGCCGAGGAGTTCGCGCAGGTCTACGCCGCCGTCGGGCGTCACCCCAATGCTGCCGAAGGCTTCACCGACGCCGACGCGCAGGACATCCACGAGCTGGCGCGCCACCCGCGCTGCGTCGCGATCGGCGAAACGGGGCTGGACTACTTCCGCGACCGCGCCCCCAAGGCCGACCAGCAGCGCGCGTTCGACGCGCAGATCGAGGTCGCGCGCGAGACCCGCAAGCCGCTCGTCATCCACACCCGCGAGGCCGCCGACGACACGATCGCGACGCTGCACGCCCAGGCCGACGGGCTCGAGGTGATCCTGCACTGCTTCTCGATGCCCGAGCGCTGGAAGGAGTGCGCCGAGCAGGGCTGGTGGTTCAGCTTCGCCGGCAACGTCACCTACCCGAAGTCGCAGGCGCTCGCCGACGTCGCGGGCCTCGTCCCGGCGGACCGCCTGCTGGTCGAGACCGACGCCCCGTACCTCACGCCGCAGGCGGTGCGCAAGGAACGCAACCAGCCGGCATTCGTCGCGCACACGGCGCGCTTCGTCGCCGAGCGGCGGGGCCTCAGCTACGAGGAGCTCGACGCGCTCGTCACCGACAACGCGCAGCGCCTCTTCGGCTGGTGAGCACCCCCGAGCCCACGCAGCCGACGCTGCGCCGAATGCGCCAGTTCGGCGTCAAGCCCAAGCGCGACCTCGGGCAGAACTTCCTGATCGACTCGAACATCCTCGGCGTCATCGAGCGCGCTGCCGAGCTCGGCGAGGCGGATGTCGTGCTCGAGATCGGCGGCGGCCTCGGCGTGCTGTCCGAGCACCTCGCCCCGCGCGTCGCCCACACGCACGTCGTCGAGCTCGACCGCAGCCTCGAGCCGGCACTCCGCGATGCGCTCGACCCGCACCCCAACACGACGCTTCACCTCGGCGACGCGCTGCACCTCGACTACGGCGCCCTGCAGCCGCAGCCGACGAAGGTCGTCGCCAACCTCCCGTATGGCATCGCGGCGACCGCGATCCTCAAGTCGATCGAGGAGCTGCCGCACGCCACGCGCTGGGTGGCGATGGTGCAGAAGGAGGTCGGGCGCCGCTTCGCCGCCGCGCCCGGCACCAGCGACTACGGCGTCCCCAGCGTGCTGGCGCAGCTCGCGACCGACGTGAAGGTCCACCGCAACGTCGCGCGCACGGTCTTTCACCCGGTCCCCAACGTCGACAGCGTGCTCGTCGTGTTGACGCGCACCGGCCCTGCGCCGGAGCCCGCGCTGCGCAGCCTGGTGCAGGGCGCGTTCGCGCATCGGCGCAAGGCGCTGGCGCGCTCGCTGCAGCTCAGCACCGGCGCCGACCGCGACCGTGTGCGCGCGGCCGTGCAAGCGCTCGGGCATCCCGCCGACGTGCGCGCCGAGCGGCTCACGCCGGAGGACTTCCGCGCGCTGCGCGAGGCGCTGCGATGAACGCCCCCGCGAAGATCAACGCCTGCCTCTTCCTCGGGCCGACGCGCGCCGGCGACGGCCGCCACGAGCTGGTCACCGTCTTTCAGCCCGTCGACCTCCACGACAGCGTCCGCCTCGAGTCCGCCGACACCGACAGCTGCGTGTGCGACGGGGTGGACGGCGAGAACCTCGCGCTCGCGGCGGTGCGCGCGTTTCGCGAGCACACGGGCTGGGACGGTCCGCCCGTCCGCGTCGTGATCGAGAAGCGCATCCCGATCGCCGGCGGGATGGCCGGCGGCAGCGCCGACGCGGGCGCGACCTTGCGGCTGCTGGAGGAGCACTCCGGCGTCGAGGCAGACCTGCACGCGATCGCGACCACGCTCGGCGCCGACGTCCCCGCGCAGGTACGGCCAGCCCGCTACCTGGCGACGGGCGCGGGTGAGATCCTGCAACCGCTCCCGCCCGTTTCGACCTACGGTGTCCTCGTCGTGCCCTCTCCCAAGGCCTCTCGACAGCCGATGTGTTCCGCGAAGCCGATCGCCTCGGCGTGCCGCGCGAGGACCTGAGCGACCGCCTCGCGGCCGTGCAGGCGTCGCCCGACCTCCCGGCCGAGCTCGTCGTCAACGACCTCCAGCCCGCCGCGCTTTCGCTGCGCCCCGACCTCGAGGCGACCCTGCAACGCGTCCGCGACGCGGGCGCCGACGCCGCGCTGATCTCCGGCTCGGGCCCGACGGTCCTCGGCTTGTTCGCCGATCCCGACGCGGTGCCGCAGCTCCCCGGCACCCACGCTGCGAGAACGCTGTGAAGCCCGTCTGGTTCGTCTTCGCGGCGGTGGTTGTCGCGTTCATCGCCAAGCGCCGCTCCAAGCTGGAGCCGACGCTCGTCATCGGCGGCCTGATCGCCGCGGCCGCCGCGGTGGTCTACGGCACCGGCGTCATCGAGCTGCCGAACCTCGACAAGGTGCTCGAGGACATCGGCAAGGCCCTCGGCCCGTGGACCTACCTGCTCGTCGCGTTCCTCGCCTTCGGCGAGACCGGCGCGTTCATCGGCCTGCTCGTCCCCGGCGAGACCGCGATCATCGTCGGCGGCGTCGTCGCCGGCCAGGGGGAGATCAACCTCGTCGCGCTGATCGCGATCGTCTGGGTCTGCGCGCTTGCGGGTGACCTCACGAGCTTCATGCTCGGCCGCCGCCTGGGCCGCGGCTTCCTCGAGCGTCACGGCCCGCGCGTGCACATCACCGAGGAACGCCTGCAGCAGGTCGAGCGCTTCTTCGACCGTCACGGCGGCAAGGCGATCTTCATCGGCCGCTTCCTCGGGCTGATCCGCGCGGTGCTGCCGTTCACGGCCGGCGCCAGCGGCATGCCCCTGCGCCGCTTCCTGCCCTACGACATCCTCGGCGCGGGCGTGTGGGGGACGACGTTCTGCGTCCTCGGCTACCTCTTCTGGCACTCGATCGACCAGGTCATCGCGATCGCGAAGACCGGCGCGCTTGCGCTCGGCTCGACGATCACGGTCGTCGTCGTTCTGATCGTCGCCGTGCGCTGGTTTCGCGAGGAGGCGAACCGCCACAAGGTCGTCCATTGGATCGACACGCACGCGCCGTTCCTGCGCCGCCTGGAGAAGCCCGCGCGCTTCACGTGGAACCGCGTCACGCCCGGCCAGCTCGGCCTCGAGCTGACGACGCTGCTGGCCATCGCCGCCGTCGGCGCGTTCGTCTTCTTCGGCTACTTCTCGGTCCTCGACGACGCCACCTACCACACGCCTGGCGACGTCCGTGGCATGGACTGGTCGGAGACCCTGCACGCCGGCTGGCTCGTGTCGCTGGCCAAGGCCGTCAGCTGGCTCGGCGCGTTGCCGGTGGCCGGCGCAGCGGCAGCGCTCACGGGGGTCGTGCTGCTCGCGCGCCGCCACACGGCCGAAGGTCTTGCGCTGCTCACAGGGATGGCCCTGACGTACGCCGCCGTCCACCTCGGCAAGGACGCGCTGGACCGCCCGCGACCCGACGGCTCGCTCGTCGACACGATGGGCTCGGCTTACCCCTCCGGCCACGCGGCGTACGCCGTCGCATGGGTGGCGGTGGCGATGGGGCTGCGCCACGCGCTCCCGCGCCAACGGCTGCTGATTCCTGCCGTGACGGCCGCCTGCATCCTTGCCGCGCTGATCGCGCTGTCGCGCGTTTACCTGCGCGCGCACTGGTTCTCGGACTCCGCCGGCGGGCTCGGACTCGGCGCCATGGTCTTCGCGCTTTGCGGGATCGCGGTGCTCGTCATCGGCCACTTGCGGCAGACTTCCCGGCAGACGTGAGCAACCAAGCAATCACGTATCTCGTCGCCGGCTGCGCCGGCGTCTTCGGGCTTGCCGCATACGTCGGGCTGATCCTGATGCCCGCCGTGCAGTCCTACTCGAAGGCCTGGGAACGGGTCGCGGCGGGATTCCTGTCGCTCTACATCCTCGCCGCGTTCGTCGGCGTCGGCGTCGCCGGCGGGGCCGCGATCGTGTGGTTCTGGGATCGCATCCAGGGATGACCGTGAACGCCGCGGGCCCCGATCTCGCCGCGCTCGAGGAGATCACACGCGCGGTCGAATCGGGCGCGGGTCTCCCGGACGTGGTGCGTGCCGCATCGCGCGCGCTCGGCGCGAGCCTCGTGCTCGTCGACCGCGGCGGCGCGATCCTCGCGGTCGCCGCGCGCTCGCCGGCGGACGAGCGCTCGCTCGTCGAAGACGGGCGCGGCGTCGAGTCGCTCGAGCTGAAGGTCGCCGACGAGCTCGTCGGGATCTTGCGCGTGCGCCCCCACGCCGAGGAGGCACCCGACTCGCTGCGGCGCCTGGTGGTGACGCTCGTCGCGTCGGAGGTCGAGCGCGTGCGTGCGCCGGAGCGCGCCACGCAGGAGGCGACTGCCGACTTCCTCAGCGCGATCGTCACGCGCGAGCTCACCGAGCCCGCGCAGATCATCGCCGCGGCGGCCGAGCTCGGCATCGACCTCGAAGGCGGCGCGAGCATGCTCGTCGCTCGCGCCCACCCCCACGTCACCACCGAGGAGGGCTGGCGCGCCCGCGTCCAGGCAATCGTCGAGCGCGGCGCGCGGGCAACGGTCGTCGGCGCGCTTGCCGCTCCTGCGGAGCGCGAGGGCGTCGCCGCGGAGATCGTCGCGCTGCTGCCTGACGGCGACGAGGCCGCCGCGGCGCGCGCCGCCGAGAGCGTGCTGCGCGAGCTGCAGGCGACGCTGCCGGGACATTCGTTTGCGGTCGGGCGCAGCCGCGTCTCCACGCAGCCGGGCGACCTGCACCGCGCCGCCGCCGAGGCACTGCTCGCCGCCAACGTCGCCGAGGGGGACGAGGAGCGCCCGCTGCTGGCGTTCGACGACACCGGCGCCTACCGCCTGCTGCTGCCCGCGATGGCCGAGGACCCCGAGGAGCTGCAGCGCTTCTACGCCGAGACCGTCGAGCCGCTCGTCAGCTACGACAACCAGTACGAGACCGACCTCGTCGACACCGTCGTCGCGTTCCTCGATGCCGACGGCAACGTCGCCGGCACCGCGGCGCGGATGTTCACCCACCGCCACACGATCCGCTACCGCCTGGAGCGGGTGAAGGAGCTTTCGGGCCTCGACGTCGGCTCCACCGACGGCCGCGAGAAGCTGTCGCTCGGCCTCAAGGCGATGCGCGTGCTCGGCATCGCGCAGCCCGGCGGTCCGGCCAGCGAGGCCGGCGCCGGCGGTGGCCGCGTCCCGAGGACCCGGCCGTGATCGGGATCATCACCGGCTCGGGCAGCTATGCGCTCGAGGGCGTCGGCGCGACGCAATACGTCGAGACGCGGTTTGGCAGCGCGCCCGTGCGCACAGGCAGCATCGGGGGCGTCGACGTCGCCCACATCACGCGCCACCGCGAAGGCCACACGCTGCTGTCCTCGCAGGTGACGCACCAGGCAAACATCTCGGCGCTGCGCGAGGTCGGCGTCTCGGCGATCCTCGCGGTCACCGTCTGCGGCGCCTGCGACGCGGACCTCGAGCTCGGTTCGCTGGTCGTCTTCGACGACCTGCACTTTCTCGTCAACCGCCTGCCCGACGGCTCGATCTGCTCGCTGCACACCGAGCCCGGCGCGCCCGGGCGCGGGCACTGGATCTTCGACGACCCCTTCAGCCCGCCGCTGCGTGCGGCGCTGCTGGCGGGTGCCGCGAGTGCAGGCGTCACGGCCCGCGACGGTGGCTGCTACGGCCACGTCGACGGACCGCGCTTCAACACGAAGACCGAGATTCGCTCGCTAATGAACGCCGGCGTCACCGCGGTCTCGCAGACGGGTGGGCCCGAGACCGTGCTGGCGGGGGAGGCGAACATCCCCTACGCGCTGCTCGGCTACGCGACCGACTACGCCAACGGCGTCAAGCCCGAGGACCCGACACCCGTCACCGAGCTGATCCGCCTGATCGGCGCGTCGGCCGGCGTCTTCGCGAGCGTGCTGACCGCGGCGCTGCCGCTCGTCGACGAGCCCACCCTCACACCGAACGGGACGCACTTCTCCTGGGACTAGCGTCGCCAGCGGCGGTCGTGCTCGGCGCGTTGGGCAAGCCGCCCGACCCGCAGCTCGACGCGCTGCTCGGCGACGTCGCGGCAGGCATGCTGCGCCGCGAGATCGCGGCCGGTGCGCGGCGCTGGGCCGCAGCCGTCGCGCCGGGTCACGCGTTCGAGGCAAACACGGTCGGCGCCGCGGTCGCTGCGGTCGAGGGTCACGACGGTCCGCTGTTGCTGGTCGCGCCGGACGTGCCGCGGTTGGACGCCGGGCTCGCAGAGGCCGCGCTTGGCGATCTCGAGGCAGGTGCCGGGATCTCGGTCGGCCCGGCCACCGACGGTTCGCCGTACCTCGTCGCGCTGCCGGCGGCGACGCCGGAGCTGCTCGCGCTCGTCGAGCTCGACCGCGAGCAGTTGTTTGCCGCAGTTGCCTCGCTGGAGGGCGGCATGGGGATGCTGCGCTCCGAGCGGCGGCTGGTCACGCCCGCCGACGCCCGCGCGCTGGCCGCCGACCCGGCGCTGCCGCTGGAGCTCGCGGCGCCGCTGGCGGCCGCGCTTGACGTGCGCGCCCGCCGCTGACGGCGTCGCTGCCAAAACTCGCCCTCAACGGATGTACGAGTCGGCACCGGAACCCGGAGTGTCGATGCTGGGCGGGACCGCCTGCACGGCTGGCGACGACCGCTGTCTCGCCCGCCGCGGTGGCCTCGTCGGCACTGGGAGGCGTGCTCGGGCAGCCCCGGCCATCCGCGTCGAGTACGAGGTTCGATCGTCGGCCTGCGCCGCGGCCCATCCGCGTGAAATGCGAGCGTCGTGCCGCGTGCGCGACAGGCCCGAAGACTGCCGGGCGGCTGGTTCGACGACGCTGGGGGCTCGCTGCGCCGGCGCGCTCGGGCCCGTGCGGCTGGCGGCACTTTCGCGCATCCGCTGCTCGTCCGGGATCGCTTCATCGCCTCGACGTCTCCCGGCGGCGCGCTGTCCGAGAGGTCCACGCGGGGCCGCCGCCGAGTGCGCCGCTCCGCCCTCGTCGAGATCTGCGAGTCGACAGCCGCGTCGACGGCCGCGCGCTGCGCAGCGCGACGAGGCGTCTCGACCGCGGCGCGGGGGTCAAGGCATCGTGTGCACGAGATGCCGGGCAGGACGAGCCGTGGAACGCGCCCGCATGTCCCTGATCCTCGACCACATCAACGGCACGCGAGACGACAATCGGCTCGAGAACCTGCGAATCGTTTGCCCGAACTGTGCGGCGACGCTTGACACGCACTGCTCCCGAAACCGGGTACGAACCCGCGGGCCGCGTACATGCTCGCGCTGCGGCGCTGAGTTCGATCCAAAGCAGGCGCGCCAGCGCTACTGCTCACGCAACTGCGGCCAGCGCGCACCGAGAGCGAACCGCGGCGTCCCGAACCCTGCCAGCCGCCGCGTCGAACGCCCGCCGTACGAGCAGCTCATCGCAGAGACCAAACAGCTCGGCTTCAGCGCCGTCGGGCGCATGTACGGCGTGTCCGACAACGCCATCCGCAAGTGGATCATCGCGGCCGAGCGACGAGCCGCGAGCGCGCGGGCGGAGAGGGGGCCACCTAGGATTCCAGCGTGAGCTTCACCGCCGTCGTGATGGCCGCCGGGCAGGGCACCCGGATGAAGTCCAAGACGCCCAAGGTCCTGCACGAGCTGTGCGGGCGGCCGATGGTGCAGTGGCCGATCCTTGCCGCACGCGAGGCTGGGGCGGACCGCGTGATCGTGGTCACCGGCCCTGAGGGGACCGTGCCGGAGGGCTGCGAGCAGGCCGTTCAGCCGGTGGCCAACGGCACCGGCGGCGCGATGGTCGCGGCGCGCGAGCTGATCGCGCCCGACTCGACGGTCGTCGTGATCAACGGCGACGCGGCGCTGATCACGGCCGACGCGCTGCGCGCGCTCGTCGACGGCCACGCGGCGCAGGCCACGGTCGCGACGGTCACCCTCGAAGACCCTTCGGGCTACGGCCGCGTCATCCGCGACGACAGCGGCCGCGTCACGAAGATCGTCGAGACGAAGTCCCCGGGCGACGCCAGCGACGAGCAGCTCGCGGTCAAGGAGATCAACGGCGGCGTGTACGTCTTCGACGGCGGCGCGTTGCTGGCCGCGCTCGACCAGCTCGGCACCAAGAACGCCCAGGGCGAGCTCTACCTCACCGACGTGATCGAGAAGGTCGACGCCGCAGATGCCGTCGACCTCGGCGATCCGGAGCTGCTCGCCGGCATCAACGACCGCGTGGAGCTCGCGCACGTCGGCGCGATCCTGCAGCGGCGCATCCTCGACGCCCACATGCGCAACGGCGTCACCGTCGTCAACCCGCATGCGACGACAGTTGACGCCGAGGTGCAGCTCGCCGCCGACGTCACGCTCGAGCCCGGCACCGTCCTGCGCGGCGCGACATCGGTCGGCGAGGGCAGCACGATCGGCCCGAGCAGCACGCTGATCGACACGCAGGTCGGTGCGCACTCGAAGCTGCTGCACACCTACGCAACCGACGCGCGCATCGACGACGGCGTCTCCGTCGGCCCGTTTGCCTACCTCAGGCCCGGCACGCACCTCCGGGACGGCGCCAAGATCGGCACCTTCGTCGAGGTCAAGAACTCCGACATCGGCGAGGGCACCAAGGTCCCGCACCTCAGCTACATCGGCGACGCCGACGTCGGCCCGCAGACAAACCTCGGGGCCTCGACGATCACCGCCAACTACGACGGCAAGAACAAGCACCGCACGACGATCGGGTCGCGCGTGAAGTCCTCGGTCGACGTCACGTTCGTGGCGCCCGTCACCGTCGGCGACGACGCCTGGACGGCCGCCGGCTCGGTGATCACGAAGGACGTCCCCGACGGCGCGCTGGGCGTAGCCCGCGCGCGCCAGACCAACGTCGAGGGCTATGCTTCGCGGCGAGCGGCGCAGTCGAAGTCGGAGTCCTGATGAGCACGCAGATGGAACTGTCGGGGAGCAGCCCTACACTGGCGCGCGCAGTGAGTCAGGCGACCCGCCTCCCGATCGAGTACGACAAAGAGCTGATGCTCTTCAGCGGTCGGGCCAATCCTGAGCTCGCCGCGAAGATCGCCGATAAGCTCGGCGTCGACCTCGGGCCGATCACGCTGAAGAAGTTCTCCAACGGTGAGGTCTACTGCCGCTACGAGGAGTCGATCCGCGGCGCCGACGTCTTCCTGATTCAGCCGACGTGCGGCAATCCGGAGGAGGGGATCACCGCCAACGACGCGCTGATGGAGCTGATGGTGATGATCGACGCGGCCGTCGGCGCAAGCGCCCACCGCGTGATCGCCGTGACGCCGTGGTTCGGCTACAGCCGCCAGGACAAGAAGTCCGCACCGCGCGAGCCGATCTCCGCCCGCCTCGTCGCCCGCATGCTCGAGGCCGCCGGCGCCGACCGCGTCCTGACGATGGACCTCCACGCCGGCCAGGTCCAGGGCTTCTTCAACGTGCCCTGCGACCACATGACGGCGCTGATGATGCTCACGCAGTACTTCAACGACCTCGGCTTGCAGGACCTCGTCGTCGTCGCGCCCGACGCCGGCCGCGTGAAGCTGAACAAGAAGTTCGCCTCGAAGATCGGCGCCGAGCTCGCGATCCTCGACAAGGAGCGCCCGGCCCAGCAGGTCGCGGAGATCGGCTACGTCATCGGCGACGTGCGCGGCAAGACCGCCGTCATCGTCGACGACATGATCGACACCGCCGGCACGCTGCGCGCCGCCGGCCAGACCGTCGTCGACGAGGGCGCCACCCGCGTCTACGCCGCCGCCACCCACGCGGTGCTGTCCGGCAACGCGTTCGAGAACCTCGCCGCCTCGCCGTTCGAGAAGATCGTCGTCACCGACACGATCCCGCTGCGCTCGGGCGCGCCGGACAACCTCTTCGTCCTCTCCTGCGCGGACCTGCTGACCGACTCGATCCGCCGCATCTTCACCGATGACTCGGTGAGCGAGGTTTTCGGCGGCGAGAACCAGCTCTTCTGAGTTAGCCTGTCGCACATGCGCAGATTCGCGGGGGGTCTGGCAGCCACGATGGTCGCTGCCATGTCGATTTCGGCGTCGGCGAACGCCGGGGTCATCAACGTCGAGCTGTACACGAATCAGGAGCTCGAAACCAGCACCTTCGGGTCGCCTGGGTCGGCCAGCTACTACGACCAGGGCACCGAAACGAACAACCTGCTGCTGACACTGCGCGACGGGTCCGCCACGTTCACCGAGCGCAGCGGCGTCCTCGTCCTGCCGGAGATCGTCAACCTGCGGCTCGATCTATTCAATCCCGTGCGGTTCGTGCAGGTATGCACACTCGGCCTCACGACCTCCACCTGCAAGATCGCGTCGGGCCCGCGAGGGGGGTTCGCCTCCGCCGACGGCGGCAACGGCAACGACCGGCTGGAGGCGGCGTCCTCGGCGACGAACGTCAACCTCAGCCTGAACGGTGGCACGGGCAACGACAGCGTGCTCGGGTCGCCGAGGGACGACTTCCTCTCCGGCGGACCTGGCAACGACACCGTCGACGGCGGCGGCGGCGCGGACACCATCGAGAACTTGGGCTTCCTCGCGCCGAACGGCAACGACGTCTTCCGTGGCGGCCCAGGCGACGACAACATCATGGCTTTCGACGGCAACGCCGACCAGGTCTTCTGTGGCGACGGCAACGACGCTGTCAACGCGGACGATCTCGACACCGTCGCGCCCGACTGCGAGAACGTCATCTAGTCTCGCCGTCTGACCGCGACCGCCGCAGCCGTCCTCCAGGAGCGCCTGGGGCTCGACGATGACGAGCTCTGCGAGGCGCTCGACGCCGACCCGCTGACGCTCGTCTCTGGGGACCTCGACCACAAACCGCAGCTGCCGATCCTGCTCGCGCTCACCGAGGAGGCGGCGACGAAGGTCCATCCGCAGGCGCTCAAGCGCTGGCTGCGGACAAGCGGTCCACAGGGCCGTCCGCTCGACCACCTGCTGCAGCGCGACTACGCGACCTTCGAACGCGCGCTCGACACGCTGGCCGAGCGCGGCTTCGTGATCAGGCGCTAGTCGCCTGATCGGAGGGCTTGGGCGGCTTGTCGCCCGCCCACGCGCCCGTGAGGTGCTCGAACGTGCGCAACGAGGCCCGGTCCACGACTGCCTTCGTCCCTGCGAACGTCGCGGCCTGCAGCGCCGTCCCGGCCACCGCTCTCGCTGGCGACGTCTCGCGCAGCTTCGGCTGCGGACCCTTCTCCGCGCCGTCCGGATCGATCTTCGCCCACAACGCGTTGAAGATCCGCGTCGCAACGGCACCCGCGAGCAGCCCCGCGATGATCCCGAACGGCTTGTAGAGGAGCTTGGCCATGATGTCGCACGATATCTACCCAGAGGTGGAGCGCTTCGTCCGTCCGGTCGATAATCATCTGTGAATGGATGACGCGGACGACCTCCTCCGCCGCGCGCTGATCGACCCCGAGGACTCGGCCGCGGTCGCGCTGCGCATCGACGGGCTCCCGCTCGCGGAAGCCCTCACCGTCATCTTCCACGGCCGCCGCGACCCGCCACCGTCCAGACCTTCATCGCCAACGGTGAGCAGGGAGCCGGCGCGTCGATCCGCGCCGCTGACCTGCTGCGCGTGCCCTGCGACCTCGATCTTCACGGCGCCCACGACCGCGAGGAAGCCGAGGCGCTCTACACCGCGCAGGCGCGGGCGCTGCGCGACGCCCTGCTCGCCGCCGACACCGTCCTGTGCGTGTGGCGCGACGCGCTCGCCGAGCTCGACGACGCACGCGTGGACCGCAGCATCGCGCTGAACGTCGATGTCCCCGCCCATCGTCTGATGCCCGTCGCGCTCGTCGCGCCCGAGCGGCGGCTCACGGTCGTCCCGGTGTGCGGCGCCCGCACGCTCGCCGAGGGCCGCCCGCCGCTCGGCATTGCCTGCGCCCAGCAGGACATCGCGCACGTCTACCCGCTCCCTGACGACCCCGAGCGCTGCCTCGAGGACTTCGCCGGCCGCTGCGCGCAGGCCGCCGGCCGCCTTGCCGAGCAGCTCGAGCGCCAGGAGACCAGCGTCCAGCGCTTCCTCGAGCTGAGCGGCGAGGACCCACCGCTGCACTAGGGTCCCCGCGGTGCGCCGCCGCTGGCTCGCCTACGCGATCGTCCCGTTCCTGCTCGTGAGCTTCGAGCTCGCGCGCTTCCTCACCTCCGCGGGCGTCGAGCGCGACCGCGTCTACGACCTGCTCGTCGAGCAGGTGCGCACCGAGCCGCGCTACCGCAACATCAGCGAGCCGAAGATCCTGCGCTACGACTCGAAGACGCGCTACGCGCTGAGAACGAAGACCGGCCGCGCCCGCGTCGCATGGGCCGACGTCGACAACGACGGGTTGCCGATCGTGCAATGCATCACCGTGAAGCGCACCTGGAACTTCGTCACCGGCGCGTCGGTGACGCTCGGTCGGCTCAGCGCGCCGATCGACAACGAAGCGAACTGCTGATGTCCTCCGCGCGACCGTCCCGGCCCTTCGCCGGCGCCCGCGTCGCGATCGTCCACGACTGGCTGCAGGGCATGCACGGCGCCGAGCGCACCGTCGAGGCGATGATCACCGGTGTCTTCGCCGACGCCGCCGCGTGCGACGTCTACACCTTCCACGCAGCCCACGACGTGATCAGCCCCGTGCTGTCGGACGCCGTCGTCCGCGACGCAGCCGTCACGCACCTGCCCGGCCTGCGCCAGCGCGGCCACAAGCCCGGCCATTGGCGCTATCTGCTGCCGTACATGCCGCGCTGGTTCGAGCGGCTGCGGCTCGACGGCTACGACGTCGTCGCTGTGCTCCTCGCACGCGTTTGCCGTCGGCGCGCGCCCGCGCATCCCCGGTGCGCTGCACGCGTGTTACTGCTACACGCCCGCCCGCTACATCTGGAACCCGGACATCGACGGCGCGCGCGTGCGCGGGGCCACGGCGCGAACTCTCAAGGCGGTGTCGGGCTCGATGCGCCGGCGCGACCTCGCGGCCGCCGCGCGGGTTGACGGCTACGTCGCGATCTCCACAGCGGTGGCCCAGCGCATCGAGCGTGCCTACGGTCGCAGCGCTGCGGTGGTGCACCCGCCGGTCGAGGTGAACGAGTTCGCCCCCGCCGCGGTGAAGGACCGCGATCACTTCGCCTGGGTGCACCGGCTGACGCCGTACAAGCGCCCGCAGGAGGTGATCGAGGCGTTCCGTGGTCTGCCGCAGCGCCTGACGATGGTCGGCGTCGGCCCGCTCGCCGAGCAACTGCGCCCGACGCTGCCGCCGAACGTCGAGCTGCGCGCGTGGATCTCGCGCAAGGAGCTGGCGTCGCTGCTGGCCGGCGCCGGCGGGTTCATCCACGTCGGCGAGGAGGACTTCGGGATCTCGATGGCCGAGGCACTGGCCGCCGGCACCCCGGTGCTCGCCCTCAGCCGCGGCGGGTCGCGCGACATCGTCGAGGACGGCGTCAGCGGCGTGATGGTGGACGACGCCGACCCCGAGTCGATTCGCGCGGGCGTCACCCAGATCGCGCAGCGCGACTGGGACAGTGCGGCGCTGGCCGCCGCGGCGCAGCGTTTCTCCCGCGAGCGCTTCGTGGCCGACCTGACCGCGCACCTGGCCGAGCTCGCGCGCTCGCGATGAGCGCCGTGTCGGTGTTGATCCCGTCGCTGCGCGGCGGGGGTCGGCTGGTCACCCTTGCCGAGCAGCTGACCGGCGCGGGCGCGGAGGTCTGGGTGGCGGACAACGGCATGCTCGAACAGGACGCCGCCGACTTGGCGCGGGCGGGGGCGACCGTGCGCGCGATGGGCACCAACCTCGGCTTCGGGCGGGCCGTCAACGCGCTCGCGGCCGACGCCCGCGGACGCACGCTCGTCGTCCTCAACGACGACATCGAGGCGCCGGCCGGCTTCCTCGAAGCGCTGGTTGCCGGGATCGGCGACGCCGCGATGGCAAGCGGCGTCCTGCTCAAGGCCGAGCAGCCGTGCCTGATCGAATCCGCGGGCGTCGTGATCGATCGCTGCCTCGGGGCCTACGACTACTTGCAGGACCTGTCGGTCGACGTGCTCGCCACCGCACCCGCGCCGCTCGGTCCCACCGGTGGCGCCGCAGCGTTTAGACGCGACGCCTTCGAGCGCGCCGGCGGCTATGACGAAGGGTTCTTCGCCTACTTCGAGGACGTCGACCTGGCGCTGCGCCTGCGCATGGCCGGGAAGCGCTGCGTGCTCGCCGGCGACGCACGCGCGCTGCACGTCGGCTCGGCGACGCTGGGCTACGACTCGCTGGCGAAGGCCGCGATGGTCGGCGCAAGCCGCGGCCGGCTCGTGCGCAAGTACGGGCTGCTGCGCGCGCCCACCACCGCCGCGTGGGTGCTGGCGACAGAGAGCCTCACGGCGCTCGAGCTCGCCCGCCGCCACCGCTCGCCGGCACCCGCCCGTGCGCGGGTTGACGGCTATCGCGAGTGCGACGTCCGCGCGCCGCGGCCCGCGCGCGAGCTGGCCACGGTGACGCTCCGCGACGGCCTGCGCCGCCGCCACGTGCGTAGTCGCCGGGAGACGCTCGCGTGACCTGCCGGATCTGCGACGGCCGCCTGACGCCCTCGCGCTTTGCCGGCCTCGCGCGCTGCGCGACGTGCGGCGCGCACTTCTCCAGCCACGCGCCCGATCCCCGCGCCTACGCCAGCGACGCGTATCTCGCCGACAACGCCGACATCCAGTGGGACCACGCCCAGCGGCGCTTCGAGGCGCGCATACGCCTGGACTGGATGGCGACGTGGACGCAGGGGGGAGACCTGTACGAGGTCGGCGCGGCCGCCGGCTGGTTCCTCGACGCCGCGCGCGAGCGCGGCTTCGGCGTGCGCGGCGTGGAGCCCTCGCCGGCGCTGAGCGCGCACGCCCGAGACACGCTGGACCTCGACGTCGTCACCGGCCTTGCTGAGGACCAGCCGCCGCACGGACGTGCCGACGCGGTGTGCCTGTGGCATGTGGTCGAGCATGCGTCCGACCCCGTTGCGTTGCTGCGCGCGTCTGCAGCCCAGGTCAAGCCCGGCGGCCTCGTCTTTCTCGAGGTCCCCAACATCGCGAGTCCGCTAGCGCAGCGCCTCGGCATGCGCTGGCCGGCGCTCGCCGACCGCTCGCACGTGACCCAGTTCACGCCCCCGGCACTGCGGACGGCGCTCGAGCGCGCCGGCCTGCAGCCGGTGCACCTCGTCACCGTCCCGCGCTGGACCTACCGCGCACAGCGGCTGCGACCACGCGCCGCCGCGAGCCTCGTGCGCGACGTCTGGCTCAGCCGCGGCGTCGTGCGTCCCGACGCATCTCGCGGCGACCTGCTGCGGGCGGTCGCGCGACGCTAGGGCTGCTGCGCCGGCAGCGGCGTGTTCGGCGCCGGTGGCGGCGTCGTCGCGGGCACCGTGACGGTCACGATCTGCGGCTGGCGCACACCGGCGCGCGCATCGCCCTGCTGCTGGCGGCGCAGCTCGGGCGCCGCGCCCGCCTCGACGAAGAGATCGTCGGCCATGCGCCACTCCTTGCCTTCACGGACCAGAGCGAACGCCTGTGGAAATCGCGTGGCGGAGAACTTGTCGGCACCGACGAGCGTGCGGAACTCGATCTGCACGTAGATCGTCGCGCTGTCCCCGTCGACGGCGACGCGCTTGATGTGCGGCTGCGCGGGCAGCAGCTGCCGGGCCATGACCGGCAACTGCGTGCGGTAGGCGCGGTTCTCGCGGTTGCGCTCGCGCAGCGGCTCGCTGAGCAACGACAGGTAGGCGCGGCCGTCTGTGTACTGGATCGCCCGCCACCAGGCCATCAACGTCCGCTGCGGAGAGTGGGGCTTGTACTTCACGACGTCGGCGGTGGATACCAACGCGCTGTTGGCCGGCAGCCCGCGCTGCGCGGGCAGATCACCGTCGCCGCACGCGGCAAGCAGGCTGCTTACCGCAGCGCCGACGAGCACGGCACGCAGCCCACGGGTCATGCGGGCGATCGTACTGCGGTGGTCCGATCGACGGAGCCGCGTCCGCGCCTTCGCCGTCGGCCGGCGCTGACGGCACGCATCGTCGGGCGCTCGATCCGGTACCACGAGAGCGCGCCGATCACCACCGCGCCGCCGTACACGGCGGCGAGCAACACAAGCAGGTGCGGGACGAGCGGTGCGAACTGCAGCGGGTCCTCCAACCAGGTGACGAGCTGCCAGTGGGCCAGGTAGGTCCCGTAGGAGACGATCCCGAGCCACACGAGCACGCGGCTGCCCAGCAGGCGCATGAGCGGCGCGCTCTGCACGGCCCCGAGCGTCACCGGGGCGACGAGCGCGAACGCGATGACGGTGGCCGCGCCGACGCAGGCGGCGTACGTGTCGAGGTCGAAGACGTGCGTCGGATTCTCGGGCGTCGGGAATAGCTGCGCGCGGTAGATCGCCACGAGGCACGCGACCACCACAACGACGCACGCGGTCGAGTGGTCGCGGATCGCGGCCAGCGCGCGCGGAAGCGCCCAGCCGTGCTCTGCGCGCACGCTCACCACTGCCAGCAGCATCCCGATCGCGAACGTGTGGATGGTGCCGGGCAGCGTTCGCGCGGCCATCGCCCAGTCCGGGTTGTAGATCGCCACGAGCGTGAAGGTCACGCCGACGGCGACCAGCGGGAGCGGTGCCAGCAGCTCCAGCCGCCAGCGTCCCTCGGCGTCCGGCCGGCGGCGAGCGAGCCGGCGCACGATCGCGACGAAGCCGATCAGCAGCAGGTAGAAGCTCATCTCGACCGAGAGCGTCCAGGCCGGCGGGATGCCGCCTTGCACCACGATCGGGTCGGTCGCGTAGACCTGCAGCAGCAGGTAGTAGCGCCACCATTCGTCCGTGAACACCTGGGGTGCGCCGCCAAGCGCCGCGTAGACCGTGAGGATCGCCCAGTAGGCGGGGATGACGCGGACGACGCGGCGCAGCGCGAAGCGGTGCAGCGGCTGCTCGGGCCGGCCCGCGGCGCGCGCGGCGACGAACGGCCGGTAGAGCACGAACCCCGAGACGACGAAGAACACCATCACCGCCGCTTGGCCGAACGGCGTGCCGAGGTTGCCGACCGGCGAGAACTCCGGAGCGTCGAGACCGACGCAGACGTGCGTGAATATGATCTGCGGCGGCGGCCAGCGCACGCAAGGCGTCCAGCCGCTCGAAGCGCAGGCCGGCCGACGGTGCCGGGGCGCCGCCGTCGGCGAGCGTGCGCAGCCTGCCTCGAAGCCGCTGCCAGGCGCGCGCGAGCGCGCGGAGCACGCGCGGGGTCATCGCGACGGCGACGAGCCCGCACCCGGCCAGCGCGAGGCCGGTGTTGGTGGTCATCGGCGCGAGCGCGCGGGTCAGCGGCGCCACGACGCTCGCGATCGCGACGCCGTACAGCGCAAGCGCGCCCGGGCCGCGGATCGTCCGGCGAGCACGGGCGAGCAGCCCCATCAGGGCGCCGAGCAGCAGCGCTCCGAGCAGCACGGCCGGCAGCCCGAAGTTCCACCACAGCTCCCCTTGCAGCCCCACGGGCGTCCCCGCGGTGGATCCGGGATAGAGGATCGCTGAGACCTGCTGGTCGACGGGCTGGGGCTTGCCCGGCCAGACGGTGCGTGGGACGAACGCCAGCGGGACGTCGGCCAGCGACGACCCGTTCAGCCGCTCGATCGAGCTCGGGACGAGCTGTTGCAGCGCGACGAGGTTGTCGAACACGCTCAGATCGGAGACCTGGAACGTCGAGGGCGGGGTGTGCAGCGCGAGCTGGACCGAGTCGCCGACCGAGCGCTGCTGCGAGTAGCTGCGCACCTGTTGCAGGAACGCCAGCGCGGGAAGCGCGATGACGCCGACCGCGAGCGTGACGGTCACGACGCGTCGCGACGGCGTCCGCTGGCAGAGCACGATCACGACGCCGGCGACGACGCCGAGGAACAGCAGCCCGCGCGCCTGCATCGTGATCGCGGCGACGCCGCTGACCGCGGTCGCCCCGGCCAGCAGCCACGCCGCGCGCCGGCCGCCTCCCCTGAGGCACGCGACGAGCGCGTGCAGCGCCACGCCCTGCACGATCCACACGCCGAGCACCGCATAGCCGCTGGACTGGCCGTCGTTGTGCAGCGTCCCGGGCGCGCTCGTGAGCACGGCGATCCCGCCCTGCCGCACGAACAGCGCACCGAAGAGCACGCTGCCGAATCCGAGCAGCACGACTCCCGCGCGCAGCTGTGCGCGTGACATCACCTCAGCGCGTGGCAGCGCCGGGACACGCGGCCGCGCGACGGGCCCCAGCAGCGGCAGGTAGCCGCAGATCCAGGCGGCGCAGCCGAGCGCGCCGATCGCGGCGGTCCTCGTGAGGTCCTCCAGCGTGAAGCCCAGGGTGGTGAGGGCGACCGTGGTCGCCTCGGGCCAGAGCCAAAGCTCCAAGGGGCGCAGGCCGAAGATCGCGCCCCATGCGACGACGGCGATCGCCAGCGGCGACGCGATCACGGCCGACCAGGATCCGCCCGCCCGCCGGTACGCCTCGAGAACAGCAACGGCGAACGTCACGCCGACGCCGGCGAGCACGATCGCCAGCAGCGTGCCGTCAGCGATGGCGTCGAGCCAACCCGCGGCGACGGCGAGGTCGAAGGTCCCGCACACAACGACCACGCCCAACGCGGCCAGCGCCGGCCGGCTGGCTCGAACAGCCGCGCTCCGGCAACGCATCGGCGTCCGTCCACGTCGAACGCAGCGCGCGGCGCACCGCGATTAGCCGCGGCACGTTGCAGGCCGCGGTGCCGATGGCGACGGCGGCTGCCATCCCCTCGATGCCGTATGCGGGCTCCAGCAGCACGCCGCCGACGACCGTCACCGCGGCAAACACGCAGATGCTGAGCAGCTCCTGACGCGCGCGCTCGCCGACGATCAGCGCCTCCGACAGCGGCCCCGCGCAGGCGTCGACGAGGCGTCCGGCGACGAGGATCACGAGCACCGTGCCGTACGGCTCGAACTCGCGGCTCATCGCGCCGAGGAACGTCTGCGGCCACAGCATCCCGACCAGCGCGAGCGGAATCGACGTGGCGGCAGCTGCGAGCGTCGCGCGGCGCAGCAGCAGTCCGACGCCCTCGCGCCGGGCAATCGCGTCCGCCAGGCGCGGCGTCGCGACCGCTGCGACGGCGCCCGCCGGCCAGGAGAACACCGCCGCAATGCGAGCAGCGGCGTACAGGCCGGCGACGTCGGCGCTGTTGGCACCGAGCGCCGAGGCCAGCAGCACGGGGAACGCCAGCCCGGCCTCGGCGATGAACGTCAGCAGTCCGGCGGGGACCTGCTCGCGGTCCATCGGGTGCGCACCCAGCAGCAGCGCCCGTACGGCCGCAGGGCCGACCGCCACGGCGGTGACGAGGACCACTACAAGCAGCGTGAGCCACAGCGCCGCAGTGCTCGCGACAAGCAGCGCGAGCCAGTCGTCTCCGGCCAGGCCGGCGATGGCGGAGGCGCCGAGCAACGCGCCCGCCGGCAGGAAGGTCTGGACCACGCCTGAGCGGCCGACGGCGTCGTAGCCGCGCAGCAGCGCGGCCAGCAGCCCGATCACCGCCCACGCGAGCGCCGCGGCCAGGCACAGGCCGGTGGCGGCGAGGACATCGCCGGCACCGAGGCCGGGCACCACGGTCGCCGTGAGCAGCGCGATCGCGACGGCAAGCACCGGCGTCGTGCGGCCCAGGACACTCCGTGCCCCACCGAGCTGGCCGACGTCGCCGGTTATCCTCGCCCGCGCGGCATGTCGCGGAACGAGCTGATCCACGCCGAAGCGCAGCCACACCGAGCCGCCCCATACGAGCGTCCAAAGCACGAAGAACGTCGCGGTCTCGTCCGCGGAGAACAGGTCGGCGATGACCGCGAGCTGCCCGAGCGTGAGCGCGGCGCCGAGCGCGCGCGCGACGAAGAACACCAGCCCGCTGCGGGTGGCGGACTGCTGGAGGACTCGCGGTTGGAGGGGGTCGCTGGACGGCACGGCGCCAGGCACGTCGCGTTCGTCGCACCCGATCGCATCGGCCGGCAGATGGCCGGTCCCGGGATCAGGTACGCCGAGCTCGCGCGCATTCTCGCGCGTTCACACGAGGTCGCGCTAGTCGCACCTGCAGGCAGCTCGCAGCTCGCCGGCTTTCCGCCGCTGCAGGTCTACGACCCGGCCGATCCGGGCTCGCTCGCGCGGCTGGTCGCTGACGCCGACGTCGTCGTCGCGCCCCCGTTGGCGCCGGCGCTCGCACGCGGCCTGACTCGCGCCCGCTGGATCGCCGACCTCTACAACCCCGAGCCGTTCGAGGGCCTGCACGCCCATCCAGGCGCGGGCCGACGGCGCCTGCGCGCGCTCGATGCATTGCGCGTCGACCGGCTGACCTTCGCGGCACGGACCGCCGACGCGTTCGTCTGCGCGAGCGAGCGCCAGCGCGACATGTGGCTGGGCTACCTGGCCGCGTCGCGGCGCATCTCCACCCGCGAGCACGCGGCCGACCCGGAGCTGCAGCGCCTGATCGCCGTCGTCGGCTCGGGCGTGCCCGACGAGCCGCCGAGCGCGCCGCCGGCTGCGGTCCTGCGCGGCCGCGCGCTGGCGGCTGATGCGCGCATCGCGGTGTGGAACGGCGGCATCTGGCCGTGGCTTGACCTGCGGACCGTCGCCGAGGCCGTCGCGCTGCTGCGCGCGGGCGACGAGCGCTGGGTGCTCGTCATCGCCGGCGCCGATCGCGGGGACACCGGCGCGCTCCGCGACGCCCAGGAACGGCTCGGTGGCGCCTTGCACGTCGCCGCGGACTGGACCGAGCTACGAGCGCCGCGCCGACGTGCTGCTCGAAGCCGACGTCGGCGTCTGCGCGCACGCGCCCGGCGTCGAGAGCCGCTTCGCCGAGCGCATCCGCGTGCTCGACCTCGTCTGGGCGGGTGTGCCGGTTGCCTGCACTGCCGGCGACCCGGCGGCCGAGCTGGTCGGCGCGCGCGGCCTCGGCCGGGTTGTCGCGCCCGGCGACGCGGACGCGCTGGCGCGCGCGCTCGCTGAGATCGCCGACGCCGGCCGGGCCGCGTTCGCGCCCGCGCTGTCGGCGGTCGCCGCAGAGCGCCGCTGGAGCGCGATGGCCGCGCCCCTGCTGGCGCTGATCGACGACGAACCCGCAAAACGGCGTCCCGACGTCGTCGCCCGCTTGGTCGGCGCGCGCCACCGCGCCGCTGCCGCGCTAACGCGGCGCCGGCGCTAGTCGCGCTGCCGGGGCCGGATCGCCCGTGAACCGCGTCAGCGCGCGCCAGCTCGGCTTGGGGCGCCCGCTGACGTCGAAAAGCCCGGCGTGCGGCGCGAACCAGTCCTCCTCGCCGCGCTTGAGGCGCCGGTCCTGCAGGCAGAAGACGAACACCGCCGCCAGCCGATCCGCCGCGGACCGCGCGCGCAGGCCGCGCAGCAGCGCGTCGAGCAGCGCCGCCTGACGTGCACGGCTCGCGCGGAAGGGGCTGGCAGGCCCACCGGTCGCCCAGCCGATCTCCGTCACCCAGATCGGCGTGCGCCGGTCGCCGCGGGCGTCCATCAATGCGCGCACACGCCGCACCCCGGCGATCGCAGCGCCGCTCGTGCGCGCGTAGGGGTGGACCGCAACCGCGTCGAAGCGCCGCCGCGCGCCCGGCAGCGCATAGAGCTGCGCGAGGTACTGCGCCACCGGCACACCGCGGGTGCTCTCGGCCATTCCGGCGAGCACGATCGTCGCCCGGCCGTCGACCGCGTCGATCGCCGCGCCCGTCGCCGCGACGAGACGCAGGTAGGCGCGCGGATCGGGCCGCTCGTCCCAGAACCCGAAGAGGTTCGGCTCGTTCCAGACCTGGTAGGCGCGCAGTGGCTGCGGGGACAGCTCGGGATGCGCCAGCCAGAAGCTGCCGCCGCGCCCGTAGCGCTGCGCGACCGACGCGGCGAACCTGGCGAACGCTCCGCGCTGCGCCGGGCTGACCGGCGGCGCCAGGCGCCGCCGGCAGACGCCGGGCGCGCAGCCAAGCAGCACCGGCAGGACCTCGACGCGCGACGTCGCGGCAGCGGTCATCACGGCGTCGTGGGCAGCCCAGTCGGGCCGCCGCCCGATCGTGCTCCAGTCGAAGACGACGCGAAACGCGCCGACGCCACCGTCGGCGACGGTCGCCAGCGTCGCTGCGTCAGGGTGGCGCCAGCTGTGGACGCCGACGGTCAGCGCGGCCTCCGCGCTCGGCGCGGCCCCCGTGAAAGCCAGTGCGGCGAGAACGATCAGCCGTGCTCGCGCCGCCACCACACGCCCGTCCAGTCGACCTCGTGGATCGGCGCGTCGATCGACTGCTCGGCACGGAACTCGTCCACGGCCTGACGGCACGCGTCGACCGCGCCGTAGTCGTCGACGATCACGAAGCCGCCGGGCGCCACGCCGGGCCACAGCGCGCGCAGGGCGTCCATCGTCGACCCGTACATGTCGCCGTCGAGGCGAACGACCGCCCACGTCCGATCGCTCACGCCGGGCAGCGTGTCGGCGAACAGCCCCTCGAGAAAGTGCACGCGCTCGTCCAGCAGGCCGAAGCGCGCGAAGCTGGCGCGGACCTCGTCGAGGCCGACCGCCAGGCGCGGCTCGCGATGCCAGCGCGCGCCGTGGTCCGCCGGGTGACGCGGGGTCGGCAGCCCGGCGAACGTGTCGGCGACGTACAGCTCACGCTCGGTGCCCTCGTAGGCGTCGAGGACGGCGCGCATCATCATCGCCGACCCGCCACGCCAGGTGCCCGCCTCGATCAGGTCACCGGGGACGCCGTCCTCCAGCGCCTGCTCGACGCACCAGCGCGTGTTTCGCAGCCGCTGAACCCCGGCCATCGTGTGCGCGAACAGCGGCCAGTCCTCGCCGCGTTCGCGCGTGCCGGCGTCCTGAGGCGTCATCCGCAACCACGCCACGCCGCGCCGTTCGAGCAGGCGCACGACCCGGCGCGTGAGCGGGTTGCGACCCGGTCGCCCGACGTCCAGCTGCGTGTACGCCGTGTGCGTCAGCGTCTGCTCGAGCAGGTCGAGGTAGCGGTCTCGCAGCTGCACCGCGCCGACCCTACCCTCCTGCCGCGTGCCGACTGACGCCTCCGTTACCCTCGGCGCCTCAGCGCTCCGATCGGCGACGAGGCGGGTTGCTGACCACCGTATGACCTTCCCCCGCAGAGTGATCCTCGCCGCGTTGGCGCTCCTGCTCGCGCTGCCCGCGGCAAGCCACGCGGCGCCAAAGCCGCCCGCCAAGGCGCTGTACGGCGACGGCCCCTCCGGGCGCTATCTGCTCGAAGGCCGCTGGCTGTTTCGGATGGACAAGTCCAACCAGGGCATCAACCAGGGCTACGCCAAGCAGACCAGCGAAGCGGGCTGGAGCCCCGTCGCCGTCCCGAACGCCTGGAACGCGGGGGACGACAGCAACGAGTCCTTCCAGGGCACCGTCGGCTGGTACCGCAAGGACTTCAACCTGCCCAGCGCGCGCCGCTCCACCAGCTGGGTCGTGCGCTTCGAGTCGGTCAACTACCGCTCACGCGTCTACCTCAACGGTCGCCCGATCGGGTCGAACGCCGGCGCCTACCTGCCGTTCGAGGTTCGCCTCCCGGCGACCTTGCTCAAGCGCGGCGGCACCAACCGCCTCGTCGTGCGCGTGGAGAACAAGCGCTTCGGCTTCG
The DNA here is from genome assembly GCA_963727365.1 of Paraconexibacteraceae bacterium. Classification (GTDB taxonomy): domain Bacteria; phylum Actinomycetota; class Thermoleophilia; order Solirubrobacterales; family Solirubrobacteraceae; genus Paraconexibacter. The sequence goes on from CAVSFU010000011.1 coordinate 129,483, forward strand.
ACTTCCCGCCCGCCGGTCTCTCGATCACCGGCACCCCGACGGGTGGCTGGTGGAACTACGGCGGCATCCTGCGCGAGGTCTACCTGCGCAAGATCGCGCCGCTGGACATGAGCACCGTCCAGGTCCGCCCGGACCTGCCGTGCCCCAGCTGCGCCGCGAACGTGCGCTTCCGCGTCACCGTTCGCAACTACGCCAACAGCAGCACGCGTGCGCGCCTCACCGCGTCGTTCGGCGGGCGCCGGCTGAACCTCGGCCGCGCGGTCATCGGTGCGAAGGAGTTCCAGACGTTCGCGGGCACGCTGCGCGTCGCCAACCCGCGGCTGTGGTCGCCGGCCTCGCCGTCGCTGTACGACGTCCGCATCACCGCACGCGCGGGCAGCCGCGTCTCGCAGAGCTGGTCGCTGCGCTCGGGCATCCGCTCGATCAAGGTCGTCGGCGGGCGCCTGGAGCTCAACGGCCGCCCGCTGAACATCCGCGGCGTCGGCATGCACGAGGACGACCGCAAGCTCGGCTTCGCCATCAACAACCAGATCCGCGAGCGCGTGGTCGCCGAGGCGCGTGAGCTCGGCGCGACGATGCTGCGCTCGCACTACCCGCTGCATCCGTACACGCAGGAGCTTGCCGACCGCCTTGGCCTGATGGTCTGGTCGGAGATCCCCGTCTACGCGATCAGGACCAACTACCTCAAGTCACGCCGCGTGCGCGTGCTCGCCGCGCGTGAGCTGGCCGACAACATCGAGGCCAACGGCAACCACCCCTCGGTCGTCGTCTGGTCAATCGGCAACGAGCTCTCCTCGCGGCCCGGGCCGGTGCAGGGCGCCTACCTCAAGCGCGCCGCGGACACCGCCCACCAGCTCGACCCGACGCGCCCGGTCGGCTACGCGGTCGCCGGCTACCCGGCCGCGGGCTGCCAGCCCGAGTACGCACCGCTGGACGTGATCGGCATCAACGAGTACTTCGGCTGGTACCCGGGGCCCAACGGCCAGATCGCCGACCGCACGCTGCTCTCGGGCTACCTCGACTCCGTCCGCCAGTGCTATCCGGACAAGGCGATCATGGTCACCGAGACCGGGGCTGAGGCCAACCGCGACGGCCCGGTCGAGGAAAAGGGCACCTACCAGTTCCAGCAGGACTTCGTGAACTACCACTTCGGCGTCTACGCGCAGAAGCCGTGGCTGTCGGGCGCGCTGTACTGGGCGCTCGAGGAGTTCCGCGTGCGGCCGGGCTGGGAGGGCGGCAACCCGCGTCCGCACCCGCCGTTCCACGAGAAGGGCCTGATCAGCTTCGACGGCGTGCGCAAGCCCGCGTTCTTCGAGGTGCAGAAGATCTTCAAGGGCACGCAGCAGGTCGCGCGTCGCGCGGCAGCCGCTTAGCGGGACGGCCGTCTCGCTACCATCGGCTGGCCGCTCATGGCCACGAAGACCGAAACCACACGCCTCGAAATCAGCGCCCGCGAGACCGGATCGTCGCGCGACACGCGTCGCCTGCGCCGCGAGGGCCTCGTGCCCGGCGTGCTCTACGGCCGTGGCCAGGATCCGATCAGCTTCAGCGTCGACGAGCGCGATCTGCGCCACGCGCTCGCCGGTGCCGGCGCCGTGCTCGAGGTCGCGATCGACGGCGCGACCCAGCCCGCCGTGCTCAAGTCCTCGCACCGTCACCCGGTCCGCGGCCAGATCCTCCACGTCGACCTGCTGCGCGTCGACCTCAACAAGCCGATCCAGGCGCAGGTCGCCGTCGAGCTCGTCGGCGCCGAGGAGGCTCCCGGTGTTGCCGAGGGCGGCATCCTCGAGCACGTCACGCGCGAGATCACGATCGAGGCGCTCCCGTCGGAGATCCCCGAGTCGATCTCCGCGTTCGTCTCGCAGATGGTCATCGGCGACACGCTCTACCTGTCGACGCTCGCCCCGCCGCAAGGCGTGACGATCATCGTCGGCGAGGACGCCGAGGATGCGGTCATCGCCACCCTCACGGCGCCGCGGCTTGCCGAGGAGGAGACCACCGACGACGAGCTCGAGACCGAGACCGAGGTCGTCGGCGAGGGCGAGGCTGCGCCCGAGGGCGAGGGCGACTCCGGCGGCGGCGGCGACGACGCCGGCGACGGCGAGTAGCCGCTGCGCGTCTTCGGCGCCTCCGCGCCGGTCGACTGGCTCATCGTCGGCCTGGGCAACCCCGGGTCGCAGTACGCGCGCACCCCGCACAACGTCGGCTTCGAGGTCATCGCCGCGCTGCAGGAGCGCTGGGATCTCGGCAAGGCCAAGGACAAGTTCTCGGGCCGCTTCGCCGAGGGCCGCATCGGTCCTGGCGAGCCGCGCGTCGCGTTGCTGGCGCCGCAGACCTATATGAACGACTCGGGCCAGTCGGTCGGGCCGGCACGCGGCGCGCTGAAGCTCGAGCTCGACCACGTGCTCGTCGTCCACGACGAGATCGACCTGCCGTTCGGCGACATCCGCCCGCGCATCGGCGGCGGGCTCGCCGGCCACAACGGGCTGAAGTCGCTGAAGGCGTCGCTCGGCTCGCCGGACTTCGCGCGCGTGCGCGTGGGCGTGGGGCGCCCGGACACGACGGACCCCGAGATCGTCTCCGCCCACGTGCTCGGGAAGTGGAAGGAGCCCGCCGACGTCGTCGCGGGTCTCGTCGACGACGCCGCCCGCACCGTCGAGCAGATCGTCACCGGCGAGCTGACGCTGTAAAAGCGCCATCTGTACGTGATAACGTACAGATGTATGCCGCGTGAATGGGACGGGAAAGCTACGACCGCATCTCCGCGCCGATGGAGGCGATGGGCCTCGCGGTGCTCGAGCGGCTCCCGCTCAGCGGCAGCGAGACCGTCGTCGACGCGGGCTGCGGCAGCGGCCGCGTCACCGAGGCGCTGCTCGAGCGGCTCCCCGAGGGCCGCGTGATCGGGATCGACGGCTCGGCGGCGATGATCGACGCTGCGCGCGAGCGGCTCGGCGACGCCGTCGAGCTGCACGTGCAGGACCTGCTCGAGCTCGACGTCGAGCCCGTCGACGCGATCTTCTCGACCGCCACCTTCCACTGGATCAAGGACCACGACGCGCTCTTCGCACGCCTGCGCGCCACGCTGAAGCCGGGGGGTCACCTCGTCGCCCAGTGCGGCGGCAAGGGCCAGGCGGCGGCGGTTCACGCTGCCGCCGCGCAGGCATGTCCGGAGTTCTTCGCCGGATGGGCGGGACCATGGAACTTCGCTGACGCCGAGGAGACGGAGCAGCGCCTGCGCGACGCGGGATTCAGCGAGGCGCGCGCCTGGCTGGAGGTCGTGCCGATGGAGTCCCCCGACGGCGAGGAGTGGCTGCGGACGATCATGCTCGGCACGCACCTCGAGCGTCTGCCCGAGGAGCGGCGCGACGACTTCGTCCACGACGTCGGCGCAATCGTCGGCGTCGATCCGCTGCGCCTGGACTACGTGCGGCTGAACATCGACGCGACGGCGTGACAACTATCGTGGAGCGAGTTGCTTCGCCCGCTCCTCTCCCACCTTAAGCTGACGAGAACGCCGTCGCGCTGGCCCGCGACGGCGGCCGCGCGTTCGTCTCGCAATCGATGCGCGCCTACGCCGTCGCGGCACTGCTCGACGGCATCGACGGCGCCGCCGCAGCCGGCCGGCCGGCGATCGTCGTCGCGGGTGACGACCAGCAGGCGCGCGACCTCGCGGCCGACCTGCGCCACTGGCTGCACCCGCGCCCCGTGCGCTTCTACCCGAGCCGCGGCGTCACGTACGAGTCGCACCTCGCGCCGCCGCCGCACCTCATCGGTCTGCGCATCGCCGCGCTGGACGCGCTCGCTTGACGCCGACGGCGAGCCGCCGGTCGTCGTCGCGAGCGCGGTCTCGCTGTGCGAGAAGGTCCCCGACCCCGCGCTGCGGCCGCACAGCTTCACGCTGCGCAAGGGCGAGCTGATCGACCTCGACGAGACGGCCGGGCAGCTCGTCGCCGCCGGCTACGAGCGCGTCGACCAGGTCGAGGATCGCGGCCAGTTCGCGATCCGCGGCGGCATCCTCGACGTCTACCCGGCCACCGAGGACCGCGCCGTCCGCGTCGACCTCTTCGACATCGAGATCGAGTCACTGCGCTGGTTCTCGACGTTCACCCAGCGCAGCCTGGGGGAGGCCGAGGAGGTCGAGATCGCGCCGGCCGCCGAGCTGGCGCAGGAGCACCGCGAGGCCGCCGAGATCGCCGCGATCTCCGACGAGGACGAGCGCCCGGATATCGCCGAGCTGCTGCCGATCGAGCGCTTCCACGCGTTCTTCGACCTCATCGGCGACGCCGCCGTGCTCGTCGCCGCCGAGGAGGAGATCGAGCCGGCGCTCGCCGACCACTGGCAGGACGTCACCGCCGCGATCCACGACGACGACGCCAAGCACCTCTACGTGCGCCCGCAGATCGACGCCCACATCCGGCTGAGCAGCATCGACCAGGACCAGCCCGTGCAGCTGCGCGCACAGGCCGCCGACCTCGCGGCACGCTCTTTGAAGGAGGCCGAGCCCGAGCTGGAGAAGCTCGTGCGCTCGGGCTACCGCACGGTCGTCACGTGGCCGCGCCGCGGCGAGGGCGAGCGCACCGCCTACAACCTCGCGCGCATGAAGGCGCGCTGGGTGGGGGAGGGCGACCCGCCGGCCGTCGAGCCGGAGCTGAGCTTCTCCGTCGCCAACCTGCGCGACGGCTTCATCGCCGCCGGCATCCAGCTGGCGATCATCCCCGAGCACCGCTTGTTCCGCCGCCGCCGCGCCGAGCGCACCGGCGGCCAGACGCGTGCGCAGCGCCGCCGCGGCGCGCTCAGGTCGTTCGCCGACCTGCGCACCGGCGACATCGTCGTCCACGAGGACCATGGCGTCGCGCGCTTCGCGGGCTTCGACACGAAGACCGTCGGCGGCGTCACGCGCGACTACCTCGAGCTCGAGTTCGCCGGCACGGACAAGGTCTTCATGCCGGTCGAGCAGCTCGCGAAGATCAGCCGCTACGTCGGCGCCGGCGGCAACCACCCGACGCTGTCCAAGCTCGGCGGCAAGTCGTGGGAGACGCTGAAGGCACGCGCCCGGCGCGCGGCGCAGGAGCTCGCGGGCGAGCTGCTGAACCTCTACGCCGAGCGTCGCCGGCGCCCCGGCCACAGCTTCCCCGCGGACACCGACTGGCAGCGCGACTTCGAGGACAAGTTCCCCTGGCAGGAGACCGCCGACCAGCGCGAGGCGATCGAGCAGGTCAAGGCGGACATGGAGTCCGACCGCCCGATGGACCGGCTGGTCTGCGGCGACGTCGGCTACGGCAAGACCGAGGTCGCACTGCGCGCCGCGTTCAAGGCGGCCGAGGACGGCAAGCAGGTGCTCGTGCTCGCGCCGACGACGATCCTCGCCCAGCAGCACCACGGCACGTTCTCCGAGCGCCTGAAGGACTACCCCTTCACGCTCGACCACGTCAGCCGCTTCCGCACGCCGAAGGAGCAGAAGGACGCCGTCGCGGCGTTCAACGCCGGCACCACCGACATCCTCATCGGCACCCACCGCGTGCTCGGCCGCGACCTGCGCGGCAAGAACATCGGGCTGATCGTGGTCGACGAGGAGCAGCGCTTCGGCGTCAAGCAGAAGGAGCTGCTGCGCCAGCTGAAGCTCAAGGTCGACGTGATCGCGATGAGCGCGACCCCGATTCCGAGAACGCTGCAGATGTCGCTGGCCGGCCTGCGCGACATCAGCGTCATCGAGACGCCGCCCGAGGGCCGGCGCCCAGTCAAGACGTACGTCGGCGAGTACGACGAGCCGCTGGTCAAGCAGGCGCTGCTGCGCGAGAAGGAGCGCGGCGGCCAGGCCTTCTTCCTGCACAACCGCGTCGAGTCGATCGACGAGACCGCCGAGCGCCTGCGCGGCCTGTGCCCGGGCATGACGTTCGAGGTCGCCCACGGTCAGCTCGGTGAGCACCAGCTCGAGGAGCGCATGCTGCGCTTCCTGCGCGGCGAGGCCGACGTGCTCGTGGCGACGAGCATCATCGAGTCGGGCATCGACATCCCGCAGGCCAACACGCTGATCGTCGAGCGCGCCGACCTCTTCGGCCTGGCCCAGCTCTACCAGATCCGCGGGCGCGTCGGACGCTCCACGGAGCGCGCCTACGCCTACCTGCTCTACCCGTCAGCGGCGGCGCTGACCGAGGAGGCGACGAAGCGCCTGTCCGCGCTCAGCGACTACACCGAGCTCGGCGCCGGCTTCAAGATCGCGATGCGCGACCTCGAGCTGCGCGGCGCCGGGTCGCTGCTCGGCGACGAGCAGTCCGGGCACGTCGCCGCGCTGGGCTTCGAGCTGTACATGTCGATGCTCGACGAGGCCGTCGCCGAGGCCGGTCACGAGGAGGCCGAGGGCGAGCCCGTCCGCCTCGACGTCAACGTCGACGCCTACGTCCCCGCCGACTACGTGCCCTACGAGCAGGCCAAGATCGACGTCCACCGCCGCATCGCCGGCGCACGTGAGGTCGCCGACCTGGCCGCGCTGCGCGAGGAGCTGTCAGACCGCTTCGGTGACCCGCCGAAGCCGGTGCTCAACCTGATCGACCTGCAGCAGGCGCGCATCAAGCTCGGCCTGGCCGGTGTGCGCAGCGTGACGGTGCGCAAGGAGCGCATGGTCGTCACGCCGGTGGACCTCGAGCCCGAGCAGGCGGCCACGCTGAAGGAGGCCGTGGCGGGCATCACGTACGAGCCGGGCCGCTCCCAGCTGACGGTCGCGCTGCCCGAGGACGGCTTCCCCGTGATCATCGCCGCCGCCGATGCGCTGCTCGCTGTCGCGACTGCAGGTTTGGTCGCCGACCTTGTGCGTTGATACACGCTTGATCTGAGTTCCCTACCCTTCGCGCTTCATGACCAGGATTCGACTCGTCGCGGCCATGGGCGCCGCGGTCGTGTCAGCCGGTGCACTGGCCGCGTGCGGGGATGACAACGTTCCCTCGGACTCGGTCGTTCGCGTTGGCGACACGACGATCAAGAATGAGACTTTCAACCACTGGATGTCCGTAGCGGCGATCTCCGCCGCTGGGCAGCTGGACCCGACGGCCGCCGCGAAGGGGGTCAAGCCGAAGGTCAGCATCCCCGAGCCGCCCGACTTCAAGACGTGCGTCGCGGACAAGGCGAAGAACGCGCCGAAGCCGGCGAAGGGTCAGCCGAAGCCGACCAACGCGCAGTTCAAGCAGCAGTGCAAGACGGAGTACGAGAGCTTGCGTGATCAGGTGCTCCAGTTCCTCATCACCGCGCAGTGGGTCTCCAACGAGGCCGAGGAGCAGGACGTCAAGATCACCGACAAGGAGGTCGACAAGGCCTTCCAGACCACGAAGAAGCAGAACTTCCCGAAGGAGAAGGACTTCCAGAACTTCCTGAAGTCCTCGGGGATGACGCTGAAGGACCTGCTCTTCCGGGTGCGTCTGAACACGCTGTCGGAGAAGCTGCGCGAGAAGGTGACCAAGGGCAAGGACAAGGTCACCAACGCTCAGATCGCGACCTACTACAACAAGAACAAGGCGCGCTTCGCGCAGCCCGAGCGGCGCGACCTGCGCCTCGTGCTGACGAAGACCGCGGCGAAGGCCAACGAGGCCAAGGCCGCGCTTTCCGGTGGCGGCTCGTGGAAGAGCGTTGCGAAGAAGTTCTCGATCGACCAGGGCTCCAAGGACCAGGGCGGCCAGCAGCTCGCCTGGGCCAAGGGCAACCAGGAGAAGTCGCTCGACAACGCCGTCTTCTCGGCGAAGAAGGGCGCGCTCTCCGGTCCGGTCAAGACGCAGTTCGGCTACTACGTCTTCGAGGTCAGCAAGGTGACGGCCGCGTCGCAGCAGTCGCTGAAGGAGGCGACCCCGACGATCAAGCAGCTGCTTGCCGCGCAGAACCAGCAGGACGCGCTGGACAAGTTCGTCAAGGACTTCCAGAAGCAGTGGAAGGACGAGACGGACTGCCGCGACGGCTACATCGTGGCGGACTGTGGCAACGCGCCGAAGCCGAAGGCCTCGACGACGCCGACGGCACCCGCGCAGCAGGCACCGCAGACCCCGCAGACGCCGCAGCAGGGCGGTTCGACGACCGTCCCGCTCGAGCAGAAGTAGTTGCAGGACCGCACCGCAGCCGACGCGCTCATCGCACTTGATGAGCTCACGCGTCGGCTGCGGCGCGACTGCCCGTGGGATCGCGAGCAGGACGAGCGCTCGATCGTCCCGCACACGGTCGAGGAGGCCTACGAGCTCGCGGATGCAGCTTGGCGTGGGGACGACGGCAAGCTGCTCGACGAGCTCGGGGACGTGCTGTTCCAGGTGCACTTCCTCTCGCTGTTGCTCGAGGAGCGCGGCGCGGGGTCACTTGCGGACGTCGCTGAGCACGTCCGGCAGAAGCTGATCCGCCGGCATCCGCACGTCTTCGGTGACGTCGAGGCGTCGTCGGCCGGCGAGGTGCTTCGCAACTGGGACGCGATCAAGCAGACCGAGGACGGTCGCGAGCCGGGGATCTTCGGCGAGGTCCCGGAGAACCTGCCCGGGCCGCTGTATGCGCGCAAGGTCCAGCGGCGGGTCGCGTCGACGGGCTTTGACTTCGACCACGTGCCCTACGAGGCCGTCGAGTCCGAGCTGCAGGAGCTGCGCGAGGCCTCCTCGCAGGACGAGCAGTTCCATGAGCTCGGCGACGTCCTGTTCGCTGCAGTGAACCTCGCGCGCAAGCTCAAGGTCGACCCAGAGCTCGCCCTGCGGGCCTCCGCCGATAGGTTTCGCGGCCGCATCGAAGCCGCCGAGCGTGCTGCCGGCGGCGAGTGGGAGCAGCTGTCGCTCGACGACAAGCTGCGCGCCTACGCCCAAGCCCGCATGGAGGAACAAGAGTCTTGAGCCAGATCGAGCACGTCCACGCCCGTCAGATCCTCGACTCGCGCGGCAACCCGACCGTCGAGGTCGAGCTGCGCCTGCGCTCCGGCGCGCACGGCCGCGCGGCGGTGCCGTCCGGTGCGTCGACGGGGGAGTTCGAGGCGACGGAGCTGCGTGATGGCGGTGACGCGTTTCTCGGCAAGGGCGTGACGAAGGCCGTCGCGAACGTGAACGGCGAGATCGCCACCGCCATCTCCGGGCACGACGCCACGGATCAGAGCCGGGCTCGACGAACAGCTCATTGAGTCTGGACGGGACACCGAACAAGTCGCGCCTCGGCGCCAACGCGATCCTCGGCGTCTCGCTGGCTGCCGCGCACGCCGCTGCGGCCGAGGAAGGCCTGCCGCTCTTCCGGTACTTGGGTGGCGACGCGGCGCACGTCCTGCCCGTGCCGATGATGAACGTCTTGAACGGCGGCGCGCACGCCGACAACTCCGTGGACTTCCAGGAGTTCATGGTCGTCCCGTGCGGGGCGTCGTCGTTCTCCGAGTGCCTGCGCGTCGGGACCGAGGTCTTTCACTCGCTGAAGAAGCTGCTCCACGACCGCGGCATGTCGACCGCCGTCGGCGACGAGGGCGGCTTCGCGCCCAACCTCGGGTCCAACGAGGAGGCGCTGCAGCTCCTCGTCGAGGGCATCGAGGCCGCCGGCTACAACGCCGGGCGACGACGTCGCGATCGCGCTCGACCCAGCCACTTCCGAGATCTTCGAAAGCGGCGTCTACGACCTCGAGCACGAGGGCCGCAAGCTCTCGGCCGACGAGATGGCGTCGTACTGGGCCGAGATGGCCGGCAAGTACCCGATCCTCTCGATCGAGGACGGGATGGACGAGGAAGACTGGGACGGCTGGAAGACCCTGACCGACAAGCTCGGCTCGACGGTCCAGCTCGTCGGCGACGATCTCTTCGTCACCAACCCCGAGCGCCTGACGCGTGGCATCGACGCCGGCGTCGGCAACTCGATCCTGATCAAGGTCAACCAGATCGGCACGCTCTCCGAGACGCTCGAGGCGATCCGCATCGCCCGCGAGGCCGGCTACACCGCGGTCATGTCCCACCGCTCGGGCGAGACCGAGGACGTCACGATCGCCGACCTCGCCGTCGCCACCGGCTGCGGCCAGATCAAGACCGGCGCCCCGTCGCGCTCAGACCGCGTCGCGAAGTACAACCAGCTCCTGCGGATCGAGGAAGCGCTCGGCTCCGACGCCACGTTCCCGGGCCGCAGCGTCTTCCGCTCCTAGCGCCGGCCGCGCAACCCGTCCACCAACGGCAGGAGCGACGCGACGCGTGGCGAAGGGCGGCGGGAATGGCCGCCGCCCGTGCCCGAGAGCATCACGCCCCGCGACCGCGCATCCAGCCGCGCCGGAAGCCGCGCGCCGTCCCGACCCCGCGGCAGGGCGCCAGCGGCATCCGCTGGGACCGCGTCAGCCGCGTCGGGCTGCTCCTCGTCCTGATCCTGATCCTCGGTCTCTACATCGGCCCAGCACGCTCCTACTTCGCGACGCGCACGCAGGCCGCGGAGAAGCGCCAGGCCGTCGAGAAGCTCCAGGCCGAGAACGCCCGCCTCAAGGCCCGCGCCGCAGACCTCCGCAACCCCGCGACCCTCGAGCGCGAAGCCCGCCGCATGGGCATGGTCCGCCCCGGCGAGCGCGCGTACACGGTCAAGGGCCTCCCGCGCGGCCGCTAACCCGCACGTCTGCCGCATCCAGCGCCACCGGGTGGCGGCAAATGCACACACGTCCGCGAGGGGGCCGGGTCGTCGGGCACGCCCTCCCGGGCGGCGCGGCTTCGCCGCTTGACTACTACCCGCCCGGGAGGGCGATGCCCGCGCCCCGCCCGACCCACCAGCCGTCGCAGCGGACCAACTACCCACCGCGCAGGACCATGCCCCCGCCCGGGACTCGCGGGCATCGGCCGCCGCCCCCTCCGCTCCGCACTCGGCGCCCGAAGCTCAGCGCCGCTAACGCCGAGTCGTTGCGGGGCGCCTCGCACGATGCCGCTACGGGGACGGAAGCCGCCCGCTCACCCGAGGGGCGACTGTCGGCAAGGCGGCGCGTGCCGCCGAGTTTGGCAGTCCGCCCACGCCATCGTAAGACTCGTCCGCCACGCACCGCAGCAGTTGCAGCTCCGACGGGGCCGCTGTCTCGGACTGTGGGGGCCGAGACGGCTTGCGTGACCGAAGCTTGCCCGGGTACGACGACCGCGACCCTGTTGTGACTGCAACGACGGACCTCTGGTAAGTCATCATGTGCCATGCGCCTTTGGCCTCGACTCCCGCCCGAGCTCTTCGACGAACACGACGATGCCCTCGGCGCATGCAATCGGGCGATCGCCTCGGTTCGCGCCAAGGCGAATCACAATGAACGTGTCGCACGGGTAACAACCGGCGCGATCATCCTGGCCAGCGCGTTGATTCCGGTCTGCCTCATCGCATCCGAGGAAGGGCACCAGTTCCTTTGGGGCAAGCTGCTGCCGGGGGTTCTGGCCCTGATCTCAGCCGTTGCGGCAACAGTGCTCCAGTTCGAACGTCCACACGAGCGGTGGAGGCTCTATCGCGGGTACCAGCGTCGATTTGAAGACGGGCGATTCCGATACGCATCAAAGCTCTCCCCATACGACGTCAGGGACGGCGAGGAACGCACGCGAGTGCTGGCCCAAGCGGTGTCAAGACTGGGCGCCCAACTCCACGTGGATTGGAGCGGCCTGGTACCCGCGAGCTCGAGCGTCGCGGCGTCCACCTCTGGGGCCGCGTTGACCCAGGCCACCGGCACGGCCGACGAGCACTCGTGAGGTCGGGGGACCCTCCGCCTAGACGCCCTATCCAGGTCGGTCGGAAGCGCGCTCCCGCTATACCTATTCCTTTTGGGATGTCCAGCGGTCGTTCCGCACGAACGCTCACCCTGCTTAGCCGCCGAGTAGCGAGGGGTCCTCGCGGCCGCGACGCCTGGCGACTTGATGGAGCTCTACCGCTAAGGAATTGGACGTGACCATGTTGCTACGGGGACGGACGGAAGCCGCCCGCTCACCCGAGGGGCCTTTCGCGACAGCCCTTGATCTGGTCGCGCGAACTCTTGGCGAGTCAGACATCCCAGGGACGCGTCTTTACCACGGCCATGACTTCCTCGTCGCTTGGCAGCTGGAGGTTTAGGTTGTCGAACAGGATCTTCATGCCCATCAGCGTTGTCAGCCCTAGCTGTGTCTGGATGTATGGCACGGGCCAGCCCTCGATGAGAAGCTCGGCCGCGAGGCTGTAGCGAAACGCTGATGGGTGCACGCGGGTCTCGCCAAGCCCGGCCTTCGTCGCCAGACGCTTGAAGATGACTCGGACCGCGGGCGAGCCGAGTTTTCCGCCTCCATTTGGTTTCGCGTACGTGCAAAACACGAGGTCCCCCGCGATCGCCTCGCGACGCCGTCGCTTTAGCCACTTACGCAGTTCCACAGCGGCGATTGGATCGAGGCCAAGGCAGCGTGCCTGGAGAAAACCGCCGCGAATCTGCACGGTCTCGTTGTCAGTTCGAATGTCCTCGACCTTCAAGGCAAGCGCCTCGCTTATGAGGATCCCGGTGCGGTAGAGCACGGCGATCAACGCCCGGTTACGTACCCCGCCGACAGCGGTCACGCTGCAAGCGTTCATCAAGCGCTTCACTTCGTCCGGCTGAAGCAGCGTTGGCGGGAGGCGTTTGTCGTAATTGCCGGGCTTCTGTCCTTTGCGGAACCCAGGCAGGGTTGCCGCCGACCGAGGGCGCCCGTGTTTGTCGAACTCAGGCATCCGTTGGTCCACCGATTAGCCGTGTCGTTGACGCACCCGGCCAGAGCGGCGGCAACGTACCTACCTGCGACGCAACCCGCGCGAAGACTGGGATCTCGCGCCACGCGAGCGACTTGAACTCGGGTGCGACTAGGTCTTCGCGGACTTCCTCAACAAAGATCCTGGTGACCCCTCCGATAGCTCCAGCGATTGGAGCGACCGGCCATCCGGACGCGGCGTGCGCCACGTCCGAGCTTCGGTACGTGAGGTGCGCAATCTCTCGACCGACACGGTCAAAACCGCGCCCCGCCCGCCGTGACCGCTTGACGTGGTTGATGGCCCACTCGGGATCGGGTACAAGCTTCGCCCATTCACCCTCCTCGAAGTAGTGGACGGCTAGCGCGTCATGTTGTTTCCCGCGTGCATTGAAGAAGAAGTCCCGCAGCGCTCGTGCGTGAAGCGCGAATGACTCGAGGAGCGCCATTTCAACCTCCCACGCCGGCGGTTCGGCGAAGCCAAGGCGCGTGCGGGCGATCGCACGGTGGGCACGAAAGAAGATTTGAACCTCATAGAGGAGGCGGTGGGAGAAGGCCACCAGTTCGTCATTGGACCGGCTTCGCATCACGCCTGAAGCTAGTGGTTGAATCGGACCAGATCGAACTGCCGGCCGCAGCACCCACCAGCGAGACCTGTTGGTCCGCGTAATATCAGTGCCACGCTGACTGCGAACGAGGGTCGCGGTAGCTGTCGAGAGGGGTGCCACATGTCCAGGGTTTTCCGCAGCGCGAGCCGCGTTCGTCCGTTCCTGATGGCGTGTGGCGGTGCGCTAGCGGTGGCCGCAATCGCGTCGGGCTGCGGTGAGTCGGGATCTTCCGACCCGGTCGCGAGCACGGTTACCCAGGTCGTAGTGACGGAGGTCAGGACCGTCCAGGCGCCAGCTGAAGAGCCTACGCGGGAGACGCAGAAGGCGTCGACGCCCGACACATCGAGCGCGTCTGCAGACACCGGCGCCGGTGACGACAGCGACTCGTTCTCGATGCCAAACGAGGTCGGTAAGGGCCTTCAGGAGGCACAGGACGACGTCCAGCGGGTCTCTGGCAACCCGGTCTTCTTCACCGACTCCACCGATGCCAGCGGCCAAGGTCGCATGCAGATCCTCGACCGGAACTGGAAGGTCTGCTCGCAGAATGTTCCGCCTGGAACGTCTGTCACCCAGGACACGGACATTTCCTTCGCGGCCGTCAAGCTCGACGAAAACTGCCCGTAGGTCCCGCGCTTCGGCCTGATTTGTCGTGCCAGCCTGAGCCAGCAGCGACCCGAGCGCGACGCCCCTCGGGTGAGCGGGCGGCTTCCGTCCCCGTAGCGGCATCGTGCGAGGCGCTCCGCAACGACGCGGCGTTAGCGGCGCTGAGCTTCGGGCGCCGAGTGCGGAGCGGAGGGGGCGGCGGCCGATGCCCGCGAGTCCCGGGCGGGGGCATGGTCCTGCGCGGTGGGTAGTCGGTCTGCTGCGGCGGCTGGTGGGTCGGGCGGGGCGCGGGCATCGCCCTCCCGGGCGGGTAGCTAGTCAAGCGGCGAAGCCGCGCCGCCCGGGAGGGCGTGCCCGACGACCCGGCCCCCTCGCGGACGTGTGTGCATCTGCAGCCACCCGGTGGCGCTGGTTGCACAGACGTCCACTCGCGGAGCGAACGTACGTCGCACCGCGGCTAGCGGGGGTGATTCGTACGTTCGATCCGGCGCCGGCGCCCGCTAGCCTCGAACGCCGTGGTGGATCACACGATTCAGCAGTGGCTCCAGGGTGAGCAGCGGGCGGAGCAGGCGGACGACATCCAGCGCGTCGCCATCGAGCGCGTGATCGCGCGGATCGTCGCGGAGCTGCGCAGGAAGCTCGGCGGGGCGTTCACGACCGACGAGCTGGTCAGCCTCTACGACCAGGGCACGGGGTGGTGCCTGGAGCTCGCGCACGACATGGCGCCGGGCGCGCCGTGGGCCTGGGACGCGCGCGTGTTCGACGCGGCGTTTGCGCGCTACGTCAACGGTGCTGTCGACTTCGCTGGGGGACGCAGGGTCCCCCAGGACTAGTCGTCGTCGTCCTCGGACTCGCCTGCGCGGCGGATCACGATCTGGTTGTCCTCGATGACAACCGACACGGGACGGTGGCCCGCCCAGTGCTCCGCGTAGACGGGATCGTCGGCGACCGCCGGGTCGAGCCAGAGGCCGTAGCCCTCTTCGCCGTGGTCGAACGTGCCCTCGAGGGGCTCGCCGGCCTTGCGCTTCGTGCGTGAGCGGCTGCGAGTGCCGCCGCGGCGCGTACGCGTGCGCTTGGGCTTCTCCTCTTCTTCCTCTTCGTCCTCGCCGGCAGCAACCCGGGCAGCCTTCTCGGCCGCCTTGCGCTCAGCCTCCTCGGCCTTGCGCTTCTCCTCCTCAGCCTCGCGCTCAGCGCGCTCAGCCTCGGCCTTCTCGAGCTCGGCGGCGATCAGCTCGTCGTCCTGAGCACGGAGGTCGATCTCGTCATCGAAGTCAGCTGCGGCGCCGTTTCCGGCGTCGCTGGCGGGGGCGGCAGGGGCAAGGTCGTTCTCGCGCTTGAACGCGTCGACCTGCTGGGTGGTCACTTCAAGCTGGTGGGCGATCCATGCGTCCGTGCGTCCCTGCTGGACCCAGGCGCGGATTTGGTTGAGCTGCGGGCGCAGCGAACGGCGTGCCATGTCGGGCAGGAACCTATCGAAATGCGCTGCAAACCCGGCCGCTCCTTGATCCACAGCGATTACCCTGCAAAGCTGATCGGCCAAGCCCTTCGCCGTCGGGCGCGGCGCACGGGGGAGCTTCAGGGAGGCAAGGTCCAACAGTGCTCGTTCTGACACGCAAGTCCAACCAGAGCATCATGATCGGGGATGACATCGAGGTGTCCGTCCTGTCGATCATGGGCGAGAAGGTCAGGATCGGCATCCAGGCCCCCCGCGACATCCCGGTGTTCCGCAAAGAGGTCTACCTCGAGATTCAGCAGGAGCGCGCGGAGGCTGCCCGTGGGACGGGTGGCGCGAGCGAGACGTTCCGGGCCGAGGTCGAGGGTGCCTTGCGGTCCCTCGGCTCGACCTAGCCCATCACGAGGTACAGAGTCTGGAACATCGCGACCGTCACGAGGACGGCCGTCGCGATCAGCATGAGGCACAGCGCGATGAAGCGCAGCCGCCCGTGGCGGTGCGTCTTGTCGAGGAAACGCTGGCGCGCGCGCAGGTGGACCTGACGCTCCAGGGCGGCGCGGCGCTGGCGGTCGGCGAGGGTCTCCTCGCGGAACGCTTCCTCCATCTGGGCCAGTGATGAACGGGCCATCGGCTCCGCAGCGTACACCTCAGCACCTTCCCCAGAGTCCTCGCCGTCCGCTCCTAGCGAGGTTTTGCAACACGCTGAAGCGGCTTGCGAAATGGGTGTTGGGACGGATCCGCAGCGTCCGCGCGTAGCCCTCGCGAACCAGGCGCTCGTTGACGAAGACGCCGTCACTCGCGCGGTAGACATAAGCCAGCAGGCGCCCGTAGCGGTCGCGGTGCTCGCGGTCTGCGACCAGCCGCACGGCGCGCCCTGCGACGAGGCGCGCGTTGGCCGCGGCCGCCGCCTTGCCGAAGCACTCCAGCGGCGTGTTCGGCTTGACCGACTCCGGCGTGTCGACACCGATGTAGCGGACGGTCTCGCGCCGTCCGTCGACCGCGACCTTGACGGTGTCGCCGTCGACGATCCGTACGACACGCGCCTGCCGTGGGAACCCCGACGAGGAGTCGCCACCGCTGAAGTCCACACGCGCGCCAAGCAGCGCGAGCGCGGCGGCGAGACAAACGATGACGATCGGGCGCACGGCCGTCACGCTAGATGCGACGCCGGGCGCGATGCACCCGGCGTTGCAAAGTTCTTACGCGATCGTGACCTCGGGCGAGAGGTAGACGTCCTGGATCGCGTTGAGCAGCTCGATGCCCTCGTCCATCGGACGCTGGAACGCCTTGCGCCCCGAGATCAGGCCCATGCCGCCCGCGCGCTTGTTGATGACCGCGGTCGTCACGGCCTCGGCGAGATCGGACTCGCCCGCCGACGCGCCACCGGAGTTGATGAGCCCCGCGCGGCCCATGTAGCAGTTGGCCACCTGGTAGCGCGTGAGGTCGATCGGGTTGTCGGTCGTCAGCTTCTCGTAGACGAGCTTGTGCGTCTTGCCGTACGCCTGGCCGTTCTGGTTCAGCGCGGTGTAGCCGCCGTTGTTGGTCGGCAGCTTCTGCTTGATGATGTCCGCCTCGATCGTGACGCCGAGGTGGTTGGCCTGCGCGGTCAGGTCGGCGGCCGTGTGGTAATCGACGCCGTCCACCTTGAAGCCGCTGTTGCGCAGGTAGCACCACAGCACCGTGAACATCCCGAGCCGGTGGGCCTCCTCGAACGCCGCGGCGATCTCGACGATCTGCCGGCGCGACTCGTCAGACCCGAAGTAGATCGTCGCGCCGACGCCCGCCGCACCCAGGTCGTATGCCCGCTGCACCGACGAGAACGCGATCTGGTCGTAGGCGTTCGGGTAGCTCAGGAACTCGTTGTGGTTGAGCTTGACGAGGAACGGGATCTTGTGCGCGTACTGACGCGACACCGCCCCGAGCACGCCGACCGTCGAGGCGACGGCGTTGCAGCCGCCCTCGATCGCGAGCTTGACGATGTTCTCGGGGTCGAAGTAGATCGGGTTGGGCGCAAACGAGGCACCAGCGGAATGCTCGATGCCCTGGTCCACCGGGAGGATCGACACGTAGCCCGTGCCCGACAGGCGCCCGGTGTAGAAAAGCGACTGCAGATTGCGCAGAACCTGCGGTGAGCGATCGCTCTGGATCCACACGCGATCGATGAAATCAGGCCCCGGCAGGTGCAGGTTCGAGGCGGGAATCGTCTGGCACTCGTGCGTCAGCAGCGAGGCACCGTCGGCACCGAGGAGTTCCTCCAGGCGCGACGCGGTCATTTCAGCCGTGCTCATAGAAGGAGTATGGCGCGCTGGCGACGTAAGCTGCCGCCAGATGGAGCACGCCTTCGTGCCACGCCAGCCGTTCACGCTCGGCCTCGAAGAGGAGCTGATGATCGTCGACGGGGAGCACTACGACCTCGTCAACGCGATCGAGCCGCTGCTCGACGCCACCGGCTCCGACGACGACAAGCCGCGCGGTGAGATCAAGCCCGAGCTGATGGAGTCCGTGCTCGAGGTCGCGACCGACCCCTGCGCCAACGCGACGCAGGCCGCGACGGAGCTGCGGGCGCTGCGCGCCTACGCCGCCGCCCAGGCCGGCGAGCGCGGCCTGCTCCTCGGCTCAGCCGGCACGCATCCCTTCGCGATGTGGGAGGACCAGCGCATCGTCGCGCGCCCGCGCTACCGCGACCTGATCTCGGCGCTGCGCTTCGTCGCGCGCCAGGAGCTGATCTTCGGCCTGCACGTCCACGTCGGCGTCGACGACCCCGACCAGGCGATCCACGTCGCCGACGGCATGCGCGTCCACGTCCCCGTGCTGCTGGCGCTCAGCGCCAACTCGCCGTTCTGGCGCGCCGATCGCACGGGCCTGATGTCCACGCGCACGCCGATCTTCCGCCAGTTCCCGCGCGTCGGCATGCCGCCCGCCTACGGCAGCTGGGAGCACTACACCGCCGAGATCGACTTCATGGTGCGCAGCGGCGTGATGGAGGACTACACCTACCTCTGGTACGACATCCGCCCGCACCCGCGCTTCGGCACCGTGGAGATCCGCTGCTGCGATGCCCAGACGCGCGTCGAGCACACCGTCGCGCTCGCGGCGCTGATCCAGGCGATGGTGAAGGAGCTCTGCGAGCACTACGACGAGGGCACCGCGCTCGGCGAGTACCCGTGGCAGATGCTCGACGAGAACAAGTGGCTGGCCGCGCGCCACGGCCTCGACGGCGAGATCGTCGACCTGCCGTCCTCCGAGCGCGTCGGGACGAAGGAGCTTGCGCGCCGGCTCGTCGACCGCCTACGCCACCACGCCCAGGACCTCGGCGCCGAGAACGAGCTCGAGGGCATCCTCGACCTGATCGACCGCGGCAACGGCGCCGCGCGCCAGATCGTCGTCTACGAGGCCAACTCGGACCTACGCGAGGTCATGGCCGAGATCGTCGGCGCCACCGCTTAGCTGCTCGAGCACCAGGGCGACGACGGTCTCCCAGTAGCGCTCGCCGTGCACGACGGATGCGGACTTGGGGTCGCCGATGACGCCGTTCTCGGCAATCGAGTGCACGCCCGAGCCGAAGATCGCGCCGATCGCGGTCTCGAGGTCGCCCGTGTAGCCCGGGGCGCCGCGCTCGAGATGCACGAGCTGCGGCTCGACCGCCATCAGCATCGACGTCTCCCACTCGCCGGCGTGGATCCCGGCCTCGCCAAGCGGCACGCCGTGCTCGGCCTCCGCGAGCTGGGCGACCTGCAGCAGCACCGTGAGGTCTGTCAGTGCATCGACGCGGACACCCTCGACCGGGCCGAGCTTCTCGACCGCCGCGCCCAACGGCCCGAAGTTGCCGCCGTGCGTCGGCAGCAGCACGATCCGCCGGAAGCCGCCCTTGGCCAGCGAGCGCACGAGGTCGGCGACGATCGCATGGAACGTCTCGTCCGCCAGCGAGAGCGTGCCTGGGAACTCGAGGTGGTGGCTGGAGCAGCCCACGCGCACGGTCGGCGCGACGAATGCATCGAGCGCGTCGGCGACCCGCCAGGCGAGGTGGTCGCCGATCAGCGCATCCGTTGCCAGCGGCATATGCGGCCCGTGCTGCTCGGTCGCGCCGAAGGCGATCACGACGGTGTCGCGGCCACCATCGCGCTGCTCTTGCACCTCAGGCCAGGTCAGCTTGTCCATCTCGACGGCACCCATGCGTGCGACCGTATCTATCATCGAGGGAGGTGAGCGGCCAGCAGCCCGATCTCTACGTGGTGTGCAAGTCGTGTGGGTCCGAGGTGAGCCCGTACATCACGGAGTGCCCGTACTGCGGTCAGCGCCTGCGCAAGCGGGCCCCGAAGATCGAGCGCGACGCCGACGGCGCCTCGCGGCCGAAGCTGCGCCGCCGCGCGCCCAAGCCCTCGCTGGGACCGCTGCGCAGCGGTGAGATCCCCGGCATCAAGGGCGACGAGACCCGCCGCCCGTACGTCACGTTCGTGCTCGTCGCGCTGTCGCTGGTGGGCTACATCGTCCTGATCGTCGCGTCGAAGGCCGACCTCGTCGTCTTCGGGGACATCAACGGCGAGTGGTGGCGCGCCGCCAGCAGCGTCTTCCTGTACGCCAACCTCTGGTACCAGCTGGCCGCCGTGCTGGCGATCGCGATCTTCGGCTTCCTCGTCGAGCGCCACCACGGACCGTTCGTCGTGCTGTTCGCGTTCGCACTCGGCGGCATCGGCGGAATCGCCGCTGCCGCCGCGGTCGAGACCGACCCGATCGCGTTCGGCGGCAACGGCGCTGCGCTGGCGCTGCTGGCGACCTGGGCGCTGCCGGTGATCATGGCGCGCCGGCGCGGGGTGGAGGACGAGGCCGACCTGCTCGGCACGCTGGCGATCGCCTGCTGCGTCGCCGCGATGCCGATCGCCACACCCGACGCCAACCCGATGACGGGCGTTGTCGGTCTGCTCGCCGGCGGCCTGATCGGCCTGCTGCTCTCGGCGATTGCGCCGCGCCGATGACGGACAGCTCCGAGCCCACCTACACCGCCGAGCAGGTCGACACCGCGCTCGGCGCGCTGTCAGACCCCGACCAGCTGCGCCACGCCCAGGAGGTCGTCACGCACGCCGCCCCGGGCCTGCAGCGCCTGCTGAACCTCGCGCTCGACGAAGGCGGCTACTTCGACGGGCCGCACGCCCAGGCCGTCAACGAGGCCGCGCAGACCGAGGACCCCGAGCAGCGCGCCGTCGCAATCCACACGCTCGTTGCCGAACAGGCGCGCCTGGGCATGTTCATCGGGGCAGCCGTCGGCTTCGAGCTCGCGCGCGAGCTGCAACGCAACCACGACACGACCGAAGGGGAGTAATGGACATTCGCTTTCTCGGCCACTCGGCGTTCTCGCTCAGCGACGACGCCGCGACCGTGCTGATCGACCCGTTCCTGACCGGCAACCCGAAGGCGGCCGCGTCCGCCGACGAGGTCGAGGCCACGACGATCCTGCTGACCCACGGACACGCCGACCACATCGGCGACACGGTCGCGATCGCCAAGCGCACCGGGGCCACTGTCGTCGCCGTGCCCGAGCTGGCCAACGAGATCGGTGGCGAGGGCGTCGACGTGCTCGATCCCAACCTCGGCGGCACGGTGACGCTGCCGTGGGGCAGCGCGCGCTTCATGCCTGCCTGGCACACCGCGGTCAGCCCGGCCGGGACGCCGCACACGCCGGCGGGCATCATCGTCGAGCTCGGCGACAAGCGCGTCTACCACGTCGGTGACACTGCGCTCTTCTCCGACCTCAAGCTCGCCCGGCGCTACGGGCGCATCGACGTCGCGCTGATCCCGATCGGCGGCCACTACACGATGGATCGCTTCGACGCCGTCACCGCGGCCGAGTGGATCGGCGCCGACACGGTGATCCCGATCCACTACGACACGTTCCCGCCGATCGAGACCGACGCCGCGGGCTTCAAGTCCGACGTCCAGAACGCCGGCTACGGCGAGGTCGTGATCCTCGCGCCGGGCGAGTCGTTCACGCCATGACCACGGCAATCGTGCTGATCGAGGCCGACCGCGACTCGATGGCGACGCTCGGCAGCGCGCTCGCCGACATCGAGGGCATCGCAGAGGCCTACACCGTCACCGGCGAGTGGGACTTCGTCGCGATCGTGCGTGTGTCGAGGCACGAGCGCCTGGCCGAGGTGATCACCGGGCAGCTGCTGGCGCTGCCCGGGGTGTCGCGGACGCAGACGCTCGTCGCGTTCGAGGCGTTCAGCAAGCACGACCTCGAAGCGATGTTCTCGATCGGCGGCTAGACGTCCATGCCCTCGCCGATCTCGAGGGCGTGAACGCGCTCGGACGCTGAGCGCACGCGCGCGAGCTCGTCGCCGACCGGCTCGTAGAGGCCGGCCAGCGCGTAGCCGCCGTAGTGCATCGGCACGAGCCGCTTCGCGTCGAGGATGTCCGCCGCGAGCGCGGCCTGCTCGGGGTCCATCGCCGCCGCGAGCGGGCTCGCGGGACGGCGGTGCGGCAGCGTCAGGCGCGCGCCGTTGATCGGCGCCAGCACCGCGTCGGGCGCGCCGAAGCGTTCGCGTACGCGCCACCACCAGCCGTGGAACATCGTGTCGCCGAGGTGCAGCACGCGGCGCCCTTCGGCCTCGATCAACCACGACACCTGCGGGTCGCCGGTGCCGTCGACCGCCGGAATCGCGGTCAGCGTGAACGGACCGGTGGTGACGCTGGTCCACGGCGCGGTCGGCGTGCGCGCGAGCCCGGCGGCCGTCAGCTCGTGGTCGGCCTGGGCGATCGCCAGCTGCTCGAGCCCCTCGCCGCCGTAGCTCTGCGGCTCGAGCACCGGCGCGCCGTCGGCCAGTGCCGCCTGCAGCGCGTCGGCGTCGGCGTGATCGCGGTGCAGGTGCGTGACGGCGCCCGCCAGCGCCCCGGCGCGCGGCGCGACGACCTCGGGCGTCGCCATCCCGGCAGCGCGTTCGCCGAGCCTGGCGAATGCCTGTCCGGGGTCGGCAAGCGGGTCGATGACGACGCGCTCGCCCTCCGCCTCGATCTCGACGCCGGCCCATCCCAACCATGTGACGTGCATGCGTTGAGTTATACAGCACGATCGTCCTGTAAACTACGCTCCTGCGATGCCGCGCCGTTCCGCAGCCCAGGTCGCACGCTCACGCGCCACGACGATCGACGCGGCCGTCGACGTTGCCTCGATCCTCGGATTGGAGGGCCTGACGATCGGCCGGCTCGCCGACTCGCTGGGGATGAGCAAGAGCGGGCTGGCCGGCCGCTTCACCGACAAGCAGGAGCTGCAGCTCGCCGCGCTGGAGCGCGCGGCGGTGGTGTTTCGCGAGCACGTCTACGACCCGGCAGCCATGGCGCCGGCCGGGCTGCGCCGGCTCGAAGCGATCTGCGACGAGTGGATCGGCTACCTCGGCGACTGCCCGTTCCCGGGCGGCTGCTTCCTGACGACCGCGTCCGTCGAGTTCGACGCTCGCCCCGGGCCGGTCAACGACGCCGTGCGGCGTGACATGCGCCGTTGGGTCGGGGTGCTCGAGCACGAGGCGAAAGTCGCCGTCGAGCAGGGCGAGCTCGAGGGCGACCCCGCCGACATCGCGTTCACGATCAACGCGCTGGCGGTCGGCGCCAACTGCGACTACCAACTGCATCGCGACGCGCGCTCGCTCCAGCGTGCGCGGCGCGCGATGGCCGCCGTCCTCGGCTAGGGCTGGTTCTGCCAGCCGCGCTGGAACCAGATCGCGCGGTCGTGCCAGTCGTGCACCATTAGCACGCTGCCGGTCGCGATCAACGCGAGCGTCGCGGGGTTGCGGCGCAGGGCGAGGAGGGTGCCGGCGGCGGCCGTCAGCAGTGCGCCCGTCGCGCCGTGGTGACAGCGCTGCCCAGCGATCCACAAGCGACGGCGCATTGCGTCGTAGTGAACGAGCGAGCGGTTCGGGATCGGTGGCTGCATCGACGTTGCACCTGTTGCTCGTCTATCGGCCGCTAGCCGGATTCGCTGAAGTTGCGTCGCGTCCTGCTTGACACCGTGTTTGGCCAGGCGGCCAGTCGCGCGCTAGGGTCCGCGCATGACCGACCTGTCCGAGGCCAAGCAGGCGCGTACCGACCGCCTGGACTACCGCGCCACGAGCGACCCGGCGCTCAGCGCCGGCGACGTCAAGCTCCTCGACTACCGCGAGCTCTACCAGCTGTGGGAGCGCCAGCAGTGGGCCACGCAGGACATCGACTTCACGCAGGACCGCATCGACTGGCACGAGCGCATCCCCGCCGACGAGCGCGTCCAGCGGATGTACGGGCTGAGCTCGTTCTTCCTCGGCGAGCAGAAGGTCGCGACCGAGCTGGCGCCGCTGATGCGCGCCGTCCCCGACGAGGACATGCGCATCTTCCTCTGCACGCAGATCGCCGACGAGGCGCGCCACGTCGCGTTCTTCGACCGCTTCTACTCCGAGGTCGGCGTGCTCGACGCCGACACGCTCGACGGCCGCCTCGCGCTGACCGCCACCCACGTCAACCCCGAGTTCGACGTGCTCTTCGACGAGCACCTCGGCAGCCGTGTGCGGCGCCTCACCGAGGAGCCCGAGGACCTCGAGGCCGCGGTCGAGTTCGTGACGATCTACCACATGGTCATCGAGGGCATGCTCGCCCTCACCGGCCAGCACTTCATCATGGATTACAACGAGCAGCAGGGGACGCTGCCGGGCTTCGTCGAGGGCTTCACCAACGTCGCGCGCGACGAGCACCGCCACGTCGCCTTCGGCGCGCGCTTCCTGCGCGACATGGCCCGCCGCGACCCGCGCTACGGCGAGGCGATCCAGCGCACGCTGATCGAGGTCGCGCCCGTCGCCGACGGCGTGCTGAAGCCGCGCTGGATGGACGAGGCCGGCATCGCCGAGGACGACTCCGAGCTGTTCGGCGTGTCCGTCGAGGAGACGCGGGCGTTTGCGATGAAGTGCCTGCAGCGGCGCCTGAAGGTCATCGGGCTGAGCGCGGCGGCATAGCGCCGGCTCCTAGACTCGGGGCCGATGGCGACCCGCCCCGAGTTCGGCCCGACGCTCGGCGAGCTGCTCGCGCCGCGCTGGCGCACGCTCGCGCGCTGGCAGCAGCGTGTGTTGCAGGCCGTCGCTGTGCTCGTCGTCGCGCTGGCAGCCGCCGCGGTCCTGCGCGGGGGCGACGACGGCACGACGCGATCGTCGTGCGCGAGCCGATCACGTTCAACCTGATCCACACGAGCGGCCTGGCGCGCGTCGCGCCGCACGCCGGCGAGATCCTGCGCCTGCAAAGCGCCGCGGGACGCGCCGACCAGGAGAGCTTCGTCGTCCAGCCGCTGCGCCTGGCGCCGTACCGCGGCGACGTCTCGGCGGGCTTCCTCGTCGCCTCGGCGGGCATGATCGAGCAGCTGCGCTCACAGGACCCGAGCTTCGTCTACCGCGGCGAGGGACGCACGCGCGTCAACCGCCTGCCCGGCTATCAGATCCTCTTCGCGACGAAGCGCGACGGCAAGACCGTGCTCGGTCGCCGCGTGATGCTCGTGCCCGACGAGCCCGGCGCGCGCGAGGGCGTCGACATCCTGCTGCGCTCGGACATCTCCGCGGCCGTGCCGAACGTCGACGCCGTCGGCAACAACGGCCTGCTCAAGACGCCGCTGCGCTCGTTCCGCTTCGGGACGGAGCGGCCATGACCGAGCGCGACCTCACGTGGGACGAGTTCGCGCCGCGTCGACATGCGCGTCGGGCAGATCGTGGACGTCGAGGACTTCCCCGAGGCGCGCAAGCCGGCGTGGAAGCTGACCGTCGACTTCGGCGCGGAGATCGGTCGGCGCCGCTCGTCGGCGCAGATCACGAACTACACGCGTGAGGAGCTGCTCGAGCGCCGCGTCGTCGCCGTCGTGAACTTCCCGCCGACAAGCAGATCGGGCCGTTCATCTCGCGAGTGCCTGGTGCTGGGGACCTACGACCCGGCGGGCACGGTGCTGCTGCTGGACCCCTCGCCGGACGCCTCGCTGGGCGACCCCGTCGGCTGAGGCACGACCTCGGCCACCGGCGCGGGTTCGGGCGCGGGTCGTCGGGTGCCGGCTCGGCGGCGCGGTCGCCGGCGGGCGGCGTGGGCTCGGGTGCAGGCTGCGGGCGGGGCGCTGCTGCTCGGCGGGCGCGGGCGGCGCGCTGCTGACGGCGGGCTGTGGTCGTCGGCTGCGCCGTGCGGGTCGGAGTCGGTCTGCGGCAACGGGATCGGCAGCGTCACCGCTGGGTCGATGACCGGTCTCAGCCGGCACCGTCGTGGCCGGCTCGGCGGGCAGCGGCTCGGCCTCGGCGACGCTTGGGCTTGGGCTTCTCCGCCGCGGCCGCGGCGATCGGCGCCGCCGGCTCGGCGTGATGCGTCGTCGGCTGCGGGATCTTCGCGATCGACGCGCGGGGCTGCCGCGACTGCCGCGGGCGGCGCGACCGCGGCGACCCTGCGCCTTGGACGACGTGCGCTGCTTGCGTGCGTGGTCGACCTCGACCGCGCCGGCGGTGACGAGCGCGGCGGCCGCCAGGCCGGCGGCGGCCTTCGTCGCGACGGCGGCTCGCGCCGGCGCCGAGCGCGCCCCGGCGGCGCCGACCGCGGCGGCGGCCGCCGCCGCGGCAGCACGCGGCGCTGCGAGGTCGCAGCCTGGGTGAGCAGGAACTTCTTCAGCAGCAGCAGCGGGCCGAGCGGGAAGATCGCCGCGAGCGCGCGGTTGGTCTGGCGCAGCTGCTTCTCGAAGCCGGCGCAGCGGTCGCACTGGCGCAGGTGGCGGCGCGACCGGCGGCGATGCGGCGCTTGAGGCCCTCGGCGACCTCGCCGAGCTCGTCGCGCACCTCCTCGCAGGTCATCCGCCGCGCCTCGGCCGCCTCGGCGAGCGACACGCGCGCGCGCACGAGCAGCGACTTGATCGACGGGACCGTGGTCTCCATCGCCTCGGCGATCTGCTCGTAGCTGAGCGCGTCGATCTCGCGCAGCAGCAGCGCGGTGCGCTGCGTCTCGGGCAGCTCCTGGACGTCCGCCACGAGCTCGCGGAACTCCTCGCGCTTGTGGACGCGGTCGGCGGTCGTCGCGCCGTGGTCGGCGAAGTGGACGTCCATCGAGTCGACGCCGATCGGCTGCTGGCGTGCGCAGGTGGTTCAGGCAGCGGTTGCGCGCGATCCGGTACAGCCACGGCCGCACGTTGATCGGCCGGTCGTCGGCCAGCATCGCGTTGAACGCCGCGGCGAAGACCTCCTGCAGCACGTCCTCGGCGTCCTCGCGCGAGGGCAGCATGTGCTGGCAGAACGACAGCAGGCGGGACTGGTAGCGCGCGACCAGCGCCTCGTAGGCCGCCTGATTGCCACGACGAGTCAGGGCGACGAGCCGCTCGTCGCCCTGCAGCCGCAGCAGCGGCGTGGGACCGCGCAGATGCGGACCCGCGGTGTCTGAGAGTTGAGACTTCCACGCGCGTGAGGAACGTCTTGCCTGATGTAAACCAGGCAGGACGCCGAATTGTTGCGAAGTATCGGCCCCCGAAGCGGCCGTCCTCATGGTTTCCTCAGGGCGTCAGCGCAGGAACCCTGCGAGGCCCTTCTTGAACGACGTGTACCCGGGGCGGATCGAGCCGTCCTTGCGGACGAGGCCGGCGTCGAAGCGCGACTCGCAGTCGGTGCCCTGCCAGTTGTAGGCGTACAGGCGCTTGATCGACGAGCGGTACTTGCGCGCCAGGCTGAACATGTACGTGATGCGGCTCGCGGCGCGGCTCTCGTTGCAGGGGAAGCCGCCGCCGAACTCGACGACGCCGCCGGTCTCGGTCAGCCAGAATCGTCGCGCTCTTGCGGTACCGATGGACGGTGCGGATGATCGAGCTGGTGCCGCGCGAGCGCTTGCGGTTGGTGTCGGAGTAGTTGTGGATGCCGACGATGCGCACTAGCGCCGGTAGGAGCCCGGCTGCGCATGAAGCTGCGGATGTACTTCTCCACGCCGGCCTGGTCGAGCACGTCGAGCGCGACGATCGTGCAGCCGCGGCACAGCGAGCGCATCTCCTTGAAGTACGACGCCGCGCGCGTGGGGG
Organism: Paraconexibacteraceae bacterium; assembly: GCA_963727365.1. Taxonomy (GTDB): domain Bacteria; phylum Actinomycetota; class Thermoleophilia; order Solirubrobacterales; family Solirubrobacteraceae; genus Paraconexibacter. The sequence goes on from CAVSFU010000011.1 coordinate 156,831, forward strand.
AGCGGTAGGTCGGCTGCGAGGCGTGGTTGGCCTCGTTCCAGACGCCCCATTCCTTGACGCCCTTGGCGCGGTAGCGCTTGACGAGCTTGCCGACGTACTTCTGGTACGACGAGACGCTCGGGCAGCTTGGCCTTCTTGATGCGGAAGTCGTCGTCGAGATGTGCATCAGCACGCGGACGCCGGCGGCGCGCGCGGCGGCGACGAAGGCGTCGGCGGCGCCCGAGCTGCGACGGGCTCTTTGCCGCGTCCCAGCGGATGTAGTAGCGCGTCTTCTTGAGGTTCAGCGCCTGGTAGGCGGCGGGGAGAACATCGCCGCGGACTGGTCGCCGAGGCCCACGGCGACGTTGGTTCGCGCGGCCGCGTCACTCGCGCCGACGCCCGCGATCAGCGCCGCGCAGACCGCGGCGGGGAGGATTCGAAATCTTGCCATCCACGTAGGAACCACTCGACGGCACCAAACGTTGCGGCTGCCACCGCGACAACGTCGGGATGCGAACGCTCTGCACGCTCCTGTTCCAGATTGACGGTCATAGCACCAGGAAGTAGGTTCGACGGGGGTGCGCGAATCCTCGGCCATCGGGAGAGGCCTGCTGGGCGCCGGAATTGTCCTCGCCGCGATCGTGGTCGTCGTCGTGCTGGTCAGCGGCGGCAACAGCTACCACGTCAACGCGCGCTTCCCGAACGCAAGCCAGCTCGTCAAGGGCAACCTCGTCCAGGTCGCCGGCGTTCAGGTCGGCACGGTCAAGAGCATCGACCTCACCGACGACGGCGAGGCGACGTCGACATGCGAGATCACCGACGACACCTACAAGCCGCTGCGCCGCGGGACGATCGCGACCGTCCGCCAGGCGTCGCTGTCGGGCGTCGCCAACCGCTACATCGACCTGCAGCCTGCCCGGACGGGCGCCAGCAGGCCGACGCTCGACGACGGCGCGACGATCCCGTCGGCACGACACGACGAGCGCCGTCGACCTCGACGAGCTCTTCAACACGCTTCGACCCCGAGACGCGCCGCGGCGCTGCAGGGCGTGATCAAGGGCTTCGCCACCGCCTACGACGGCGGACACCGAAGAGGCGAACATCGGCTGGCTGTACCTCAACCCGTCGCTGGCCGCGACGAGCCGGCTGTTCGAGGAGCTCAACTGCGACACGCCGCTGCTGCGGCGCTTCGTCACCGCGAGCTCCAAGCTCGTCACCGACCTTGCGGCGCGCCGCGACGACCTCGCCGGCCTCGTCACGAACCTCTCGACCGACGACCGGCGCGCTGGCCAACGAGAAGGCCGCGCTCAGCGACGCGATCGGCCGCCTGCCGGCGTTCATGCGCCGCGCGAACACGACGTTCGTGAACCTGCGCGCGACGCTGGACGACCTCACGCCGCTGGTCGACGACTCCAAGCCTGCCGCCAAGGAGCTCGGCCCGTTCCTCGCGCAGCTGCGCCCGTTTGCGCGGGACGCGCGCCCGACGCTGCGCGACCTCTCGAACATCGTCCGCCGGCCGGGCAAGAACAACGACCTCGTCGAGCTGACGCGCAGCTCGGTCCCGCTGCGCAACGTCGCCGTCGGGCCGATCGAGGCCAACGGCAAGGAGCGCGAGGGCGCGCTGCCCGCGTCGGTCAAGGCGCTGCAGGAGGCAACTCCCGAGCTGGCGTTCGCGCGGCCCTACGCCGTCGACCTCACCGGCTGGTTCGACGACTTCACCCACTCCGGCATGTACGACGCGCTCGGCGGCGCCAGCCGCGCGGCGCTGCAACGTCAACGGCTTCACCAACGCTCAACGGCGTCCTCAAGCCGCTGCTGCCCGGCGACCGCGAGTCGTTCTTCGACGCAGCCGCGTCGCTGAACAAGCGCAACCGCTGCCCGGGCTCGATCGAGCGCGGCGGCGTCTGGAAGCCGACGCCCGACTACCACTGCGACATGACGCAGGTGCCGCTCGGGCCATGAGGCGTCTGCTCGCAGCCCTCGTCGTCCTCGGTGCGTGCGCCGCGCTTGCGCTGCTGGCGGGCAGCGCGGCGAGCAAGTCCGGCAAGACGCTACTGGGTCGAGCTGGACAACGCCTTCGGCCTGATCAAGGGCGGCGACCTCAAGATCGCCGGCGTGCGCGCCGGCAAGGTCGCCGAGCCTCGAGCTGGACCGCAAGACGCGCCGCGCGAAGGCCGGGATCGAGATCACGAAGAACGGCTTCGGCTCGCTGCGCGACCGACGTGCACTGCGAGACGCGCCCGCAGTCGCTGATCGGCGAGTACTTCCTCGACTGCCTGCCCGGCACGCGAAGACGATGCTCGAGACGGCGCGACGATCCCGGTCGAGCAGACGTCCTCGACCGTCGCCGCCGGACCTCGTCAACAACATCCTGCGCAGGCCCTACCGCGAGCGCCTGAGCATCATCCTCAACGAGCTCGGCGCCGGCGTCGCGGGCAACGGCAAGAACCTCAACGACGCCATCCGCCGCGCCGCGCCGGCGCTGCGCGAGACCAACAAGGTCCTCGAAGATCCTGGCCGACCAGAACCGCGTCCTCGCCGACCTGACGACGAACGCCGACAAGGTCGTCAGCGACCTCGCCGACAATCACAAGGACGTCGGGCGCTGGGTCGACGAGGCGCGCGACACCGCCGTCGCCTCGGCCGAGCGGCGCGACGACATCGCCGCCGGCTTCCGCCAGCTGCCGGGCTTCCTGCGAGCAGCTGACGCCGACGATGGCTGCGCTCGGCGAGGTCGCGGAGGCGCAGGCGCCGACGCTGCGCAACCTGCGCGCGTCCGCCGACCAGCTCGAGCGCTTCTTCGAGCAGCTCGGCCCGTTCGCCGACGCCTCCAAGCCGGCCTTCAAGGCGCTCGGGCGCCGCGTCGGTCACCGGCCGCCGCGCCGTCAACGCGCCGCCGCCCGTCGTCGCGCAGCTGCGCAAGTTCACCAAGGGCACGCCGGAGCTGGCGAACAACCTCGACATCGTCCTCGCCACCTCGACGACCCCGAGAAGGCCGTCGAGGACGACCCGCGCGCCGCGAAGGCGTCGGGCCGCGCCATGCCGACCGGCTACACCGGTCTCGAGGCGCTGCTGACCTACCTCTACGACCAGACGATGGCGACGAACATCTTCGACTCAGAACAGCCATCTGCTGAAGATCTGGCTGATCCCGCCGGCGCTCAACAACTGCTCGGCCTACGCCGACGTCAAGCGCGCCAAGGCGCACTGGAAGGAGTGCTCCGCCGGCCTCGGCCCCAACCAGCCCGGCATCAACTTCCCGGACCCGACGGCGACCGAGCCCGCCGCGCGCGCCAAGGCGCGGTCGGACCGCAAGCGCTCTGACCCGACGACGGCGCCGCGGCGCCCGCAGACGGCGCCGGTTGCGCCTGTCGCGCCCGCTGAGCCGCAGGAGCAGCCCCAGCAGAAGCCCGGCGGCGTGATCGACCTGCCCGAGATCCTGCCGGGCGTCGACCCGCCGCCGATCCGCCTGCCGTCGGGCCTCGGCGACCTGCTCGACCCGAAGGACCGTCGCGACGACGAGGAGGCCCTCAACGGCCTGCTCGACTACCTGCTGGGAGGCGGCGGCTGATGCGCCGCAACCAGGCCTCGATCGTCGCCAACCCCGTGCTCGTCGGCGCGGTCACCGTGCTCGTCGTCGTGGTCGCCGTCTTCCTCGCCTACAACGCCAACAGCGGCCTGCCGTTCGTGCCGACCCGCCAGCTCGACGTCGAGATGACCAACGGCGCCAACCTCGTCAACGGCAACGAGGTGCGCTCCGGCGGCTACCGCATCGGCGTCGTCGAGGAGATGGTCCCGGTCCGCCTGCGCGGCTCGGACACCGTCGGCGCGCGGCTGACGCTGAAGCTCGACCGCAGCATCGGTGAGATCCCCGTCGACAGCCACGTGACGATCCGCCCGCGCTCGGCGCTCGGCCTGAAGTACGTCGAGCTGGAGACCGGCCGCTCGCGGCGCGTGATCCCCGACGGTGGCCTGCTGCCCGCGTCGCGCACGACCGTCGAGACCGACCTCGACGAGGTCTACAACACCTTCGACGAGCCGACGCGCACCGCATCGCAGGAGAACCTGCAGATCTTCGGCGACACGTTCGTCGGCCGCGGCCAAGACCTCAACCGCACGATCGCGGTCGCACCGAGCCTGCTCGGGCACCTCAGCCGCGTGATGCGCGTGCTGTCGGACAAGGACACCGACCTGCGCGGCTTTGTCACCGAGCTCGCCGACACCGCGCGCGTCGTCGCCCCGGTCTCCGCCACGCAGGCGCGGCTGTTCACGGTGATGGCCGACACGTTCGAGGCGATCTCGCGCGATCCCCAGGCGCTGAAGGACACGATCGCCAAGACGCCCGGCACGCTGGACGTCGGCACCCGCTCGCTGGCGGTGCAGCGGCCGTTCCTCGAGCACACCGCGGCGCTGTCGAAGGACCTCGCAGGCGCGAGCACGGAGCTGCGCGGCGCGCTGCCGAGCGTCAACCGCGCGCTGGCCGTCGGGATCCCCGTGTCCAAGCGCTCGGCGCCGCTCTACGACCGCCTGGATGGCGCGCTGGGCGCGGTCAACCGCCTCGTG
>CAVSFU010000012.1:0-22231 GCA_963727365.1 Paraconexibacteraceae bacterium
GAAGCGCCGCCGGTGCGCGACAATCCGCGCGTGTCGGACGTCGTCATCCTGATCGTAGGTCTTGTCATCCTGGGTTTGTTCGTCGCCGACCGACGCCAGATCAAGACCGCGTGGCGGAGCCCGGCGAGATTCTGGTCACGCGACTTCGGCGAGCGACTAAGCGCGCGAGAGCCGTCGCAGCCTCTAAACGTCGTGCTCGGGTCTCCTGTTCGGCGGCGCCGCGGTCGTGTACGGCGTTGTCGCCCTAGTCGCGTAGACCTACTTCGGAGGACTTACGATGCGCGTGATCTTTGCGGCGCCAGCGTCGTCTGCAGTTCGCGCCCCGCGCCCGGCGCTGGTCCCAGACGCACACATTCGCGGGACCCGACAAAAGGGCCGGCGCTCCGCGCCGAACAGCCGACGCGTCGCTTTCTCAGACACGCCTTGTATGTCGCCGAGCTCGGGTGCATGCAACGTAGGTCTTGCGGTTCGACTCGACCGTCGGTACCAGGCCAACCTGCAGGGCATGTGCCTCGTTGCTGTCTAGTCGCACGCCGACGGTTGACCACTCGCGCCCTTTTGCTTGATGCGTGGTGAGGCCAGGCGTCAGCTTGGGCGCGAGTAGGCGTGCGCGCAGACCGCCAAGCCGCACGATGTCGTCATGGACGGGAGGGGCGAGTGGACGACCGAATGCGGCACGCAGCACACCACTCAAGAGTGCGAAGGCGGTGTGAGCTGCATCGAGCATTGGAGCTCGGAGCGCTTCGACCACGTCGCCAAGCCTTGGTTCGATCTCGTGGAGATCTCTCACGGAGATTGCGAGCGCCTTGAGCGACTCGCCCAGTGAGGCAGCATCCATCTGAAATGTGCTCCGTGCTACCTGGTGCAGCGGCAGCGTCTCGGCGGCCCTGCCTTCCTCATTGTCTCCGGGCGAGAACGCCAGTGGCATGACCTCGTCGATAGCCCACAGGTATCTCCATTGAGAAGCCAGAACGACATCGACGTCCGATGCAGTGCTGGCCGGGAGGGTCAGGGTCTGCTGCACGAACGGGTGACAGTTGGGTCACGCAGCCTGAGCTGGCTGGTGTGGTCATGATGGTCTCGTATTCGATCGGGGTCAAGCGGCCGAGAGCGAGCTGTCGGCGGCGGCGGTGGTAGGTGCGTTCGATCCAGGTGACGATCGCGATCCGCAGCTCCTCGCGGGTGTCCCAGGCGCGGCGGTCCAGGACGTTCTTCTGCAGCAGCGAGAAGAAGCTCTCCATGGCGGCGTTGTCGCCGGCCGCGCCGACGCGGCCCATCGATCCGACCATGTCGTGACGGTTCAGGGCGTGGACGAACTTCCGGCTTCGGAATTGCGATGCCGCGGTCGGTGTGCAGCACGCAGCCGGCGACATCGCCGCGGCGTGGCGACAGCGTTGTTGAGCGCGGCGACGGCGAGCCGGGACTTCATCCGCGAGTCGATCGAGTAGCCCACGATCCGGTTGGAGAACACGTCCTTGATCGCGCAGAGGTAGAGCTTGCCTTCGCCGGTGCGATGTTCGGTGATGTCGGCGAGCCACAAGCTGGTTCGGGGCGTCGGCGGTGAACACGTGACGCAGCGGCCCTTCTCGTCGACGACGGCGCACAGATCGTCGTGGACCGGCGGGCCGGGCTTCTTGCCGTTCCTGCCGCGCTTCTTGCCGAACGCCGACCACCAGCCGTTGTCCGAGCAGATCCGCCACGCGGTCCGCTCGGCCATCGCCTGGCCGGCGTCGCGGGCCTCGTCGACCAGGAAGCGGTAGCCGAACTCGGGGTCATCGCGGTGGGCGTCGAACAAGCGCGTTGGCCCGATAGGCCTGGGCCAGCTCGGCGTCGGTGACGGGCTTGGCCAGCCAGCGGTAGTAGGGCTGGCGGGCGAGCTTGAGGACCCGGCACGTCACCGCGACGGGGACCCCGTCGGCGGCGAGCTCGCTGACGAGCGGGTACATCATTTTCCCGGCAGGTTGCGCCTGCGACAGATACGCCGCCGCCCGGCGCAGCACCTCGTTCTCCTGCTCCAGCAACCGGTTGCGGCGCTTGAGCTCACGCAGCTCGGCGATCTGCTCGGCTCGGTCACGCCGGGCTTGACGCCGTCCTCGACATCGGCCTGGCGCAGCCAGTTCGACAGCGTCATCGGGTGGACCCCGAAGTCGGTGGCGATCTGCTCGAGCGTCGTCTTCGGCTCACGGTCACGGGCGACCCGCACGACGTCCTCGCGGAACTCCTTCGGGAACGGCTTGGGCACAGCGACATCCTTCTCAGCCGGCCTCTCGGCAAGCCAGATCAGGTGTCACCTATCCGTGCAGCAGACCCGTACTCGCTGAAGTTCGATTTGTGCGAGAGCGTCGAGTAGGTCGGACACGACTTCTCGGAGCGCGTCCTGTGCTGGTGGGCCGTCCTTGATCGAGTTGCGAGGCTGGTTCGCGTCGGCATCGCCCGCGAGCGCGGCGCCAGCGGTCGCGCCGATGTCCTGAACGCTTGACGTGTCGAGGTTCACGCGGCTGAGGGACGTCGGTCGGCATCTCGTTGTCGATGACCCATCGCGGTAGGCCACCCATGCCCCGCCGAAGTCGATCAGGAAGTCGCCGAACTCGACGCTGTCGACGCCGGTGCGCATGACCTGCATCTCGGCCACGAGACGGCAGAGCTGCCGGCATGCGAGGCTCGCGGATCGTCATCAGGTCCGGCCGCGACTTCGGGCGCGATCAGTTTGTCTGCGTCGACGGCCACTCGTGGCCGCCCTCGATGTCCCGGACACGCACGGCGAATGGCTCGACCCCAACGTTGGATACGTTGACGGCAGCCATTTCGCACCAGAACCGGACCCGCTCCTCGATCTCTGGGGTTGGCGCGGCCGTCACCTGCAGCCATTCGTCGTGGGCGCCGAGGAGCGCATCGAACCGCCGTAGCCCGGCGGGGTGAACGTCGGCTGGGGGAGTGGGGAGGCCGTCGGGATGCCGCTTTCCGTCCACGCTGCGGACGTTCGAGCGATGCGTCTTGTCCTTGGGGTGCGGGAATGCTGTGGGTGAGGGGTGCGGCGGGCCAGCCGCCTGTCAGCCCGAGCGCTTTGCGCACGAGCAGCCGTGCGATGGCCTCGCTGTCGTAGAAGCCCGCGCGCAGCAGCTCGCGGTCGATCCGCGCCCGTGCGCGACGGGCCCACGCAGCCGACGAGACGCCCGAGCGGAAGATTGAGCCAGGAGAGATCAGCGCCGGCGTCGGCCAACGCATCTGCGACGGCGGCCTTCTGGGTCCTGCGCGTTCCGACTACGGCGTCGATTGCCAGCCAGGACAGGAGACCCCGTCGGCGTCCGCGCGTAGCGAACGCCGGTCGCCAGCAAGTCGGCAGCGTACGCGGCGTCGCCGGCGACGTTGAGCGTCGTCAACGAGCCGAGCATCGCCAGGTCCTCGTGGGTGACATCGAACGGCGTGAACGTTCGGACGTCGCTGTGCGTGTCGAGCGCCGAGCACCGGTTCCGACCAGCCGCGAGGAGGACCACATCCTCGGCGATCTGCTCGAGATCAGCGACGCGCTCGTCAAGCACGGTGGACAGCACGCCGATCGCGTTGCGTGTTCGGGAGCGTCCAGCATCTCGAACATGCCGGAGAGGTTGCTCGGTCTGAACGTCCGACCGAACTCGCAGACGGTCGACAAGCTGGTCTGGCCGACCTCGATACCTCTCTGCATGTGCTTGTCGATACCGGCGGCGACGGTTGTCGCTCCGCGGATCGTCGTCGTTTGCGTCCGGATTGGGCCGCGGACGAACCGACGGCAACGTCGCCGACGGCGGGACTGACTGGGGTAGTCCTGCGATTGCCAGGCGCCGGAACACGAGTCTGTAGACGGCGGTGTCGCGAGCGGCCGCTGCATCGGAAGGTATCGCCCTCGCGACTCAGCCCCGTCGGGTACAGGTCGACAAATGCCATGCTTCACACCGCCGTTCTGCCGCGGCCGGTCGGGCGAGTCCGAGCGCGACGCCGCGTGCGTCGCGGCGGCAGCTAATCATTCGCCAGCCCTCGAGTCGGGTCGAGCCAGGGACCGGCTGACCGATCGCTTCGCCGAAGACCGCCAATCCGGCAAGGAAGAGCTCGATCGAAGTGCTCGGCGGCGCCCGCGGACCGCGCCAAGTTCCAGCGCGACGAAGTCAGGCTGGCCGAAGACCCATAGTCCCAAACAGGATCAGGAACGGCGGCGGCTCGCGGATTCGCTGCGGGGAAGGTCCGCCGCATCGTTGACCTGCAGGGTTAGGCCCGGCGGCAGTGTGGTGCAGCGCCTGCGGTCCAGGCTTTCTGCTGCAGCGCGTAGTACTGCGCAAGACCGGCGCCTCGCCCTTGAGGCGTGGCTGAAAGCGCTGCGCATCGGCGAGCCTGGTGACGAGCAGCGGCATCGTGACGCGGCCGCCGTCCCGGCCGCGTCCCCACCATTCGCGCTCGGCGTACCGACCGTACGCGTGCTTGAGCTCGTCCGAGCGATCCGCAATGTCGGTCGGTCGTGACTCGTCGTCCCGTACATCCAACCGGGTTTCCGCTTCGTGGAGAGGTCGGCGTCAGCGTGATCGTCGAACTGCGCAAGCAAGCCATTCGGCTCTTCCTCGTGAGCAGAGCCAGTGGGCAACGGCATGTCCCGAAGAGTCGACCGCCCAGCATTGCCGCCTGGAGGCTGCGATCGCGGCCTGCACGAGGTCCACAATCACCTCGTAGGTACCACGGCCGCGTGCGGTGTCTCGCGAGAACGAGGTCCTCCAGCCGCGTCGCCGGTTCCCAGGTTCCCTTGTCGAGGAAGTTCGGCGAGATAGCGACGACCTGGGTCAGGGGCGACAGGTCGATGGCGTCGATGTCGGTGGATACTCACGCGACGCGATGGTCGCATCGCCGTCGGGCGCCCTGCGCGTCGCCGACGCGCTCGAAGCGGAACCCCGATCGAGGTCGGTTCGAATCTCAACGGGTCGTATCGCTCGACATCGCGGGACATCAGCGACAATTGGTCCACCCGCAAGCGCGTCGTACCGCGTTGCCGCGGCGTGCCCGATCGACGGGCAGCTTGTCGGCGAGGCCGTCCCACGGGCGGCCGCGCAGCGGCGTCGACGCTCGGTGAAGAGCGCCGCGACCTACTGGGTGGCGTGCCTGCCCTGGAGAGATCACCGCGTCGAGAAACCAGGAGGTGCGGGAGCGTCGATTGTCGTTCAGCACTCAGATTCGGCGAGCGCCTCAACGCTGGATCGACACGGATCCGGGTGGCGCCGTGCGTCCGCCACGCGTTCAGGCACTCCGATCCCAGGAGTGCCTCGACGCCCGGGAATCGCCCGGAATCTGCCGGGATATCGCGTCGTGCCGACCGAGCGGCCCACTCGACGAAAGCCCTGCAAATCAGCGGTTTCGCGACCCGTAGAGCTGGCGTTTGTGGTCCAGGCGGTCGGGGGTTCGAGTCCCCTCGCTCACCCTTCGTCATGAATGCCCCGGTTTGCGGGGCATTCGTGCGTTTGGGGATCGTCGGCGGATCGGCGGGGATCGGCGGGGCGTTCAGGCACTAGTGCCTTTATTCGGCGATATGCCGTTGGATTGCCGTCGATCCGGCGGTTGGGTTGGCCTTCGGGCGACGTCGAGCTAGGTTCGGCGCGACCGCACAACTATGTGCCCCGGGCGACACTTGAACGTCCCCGGGGCCGGCACAGGAGAGACGAGCTCCCATGCTTCACCAGCCTAACCCGGGCAATCGCCCGCGGCCGCGTCCGCGCGTCAGTGGACGCGCGTCCGTGACTCTGCGACGGACGCTTGCTTGCGTCTCATCTCATGTCGCCGGTTGAGGCGTGGCACGTCGCGCTGGAGTTCCCCCGCTTTGACGGACATCTGATGGCTGCGTCGACCGGCGCGGCGGGAAGGATGTTCAGTGATGCCAGGAGGTCGCGGCCGTGGGCCGTATCCGGAGGACTTCAAGCGTGAGGCCGTTGAGTTGTATCGGCGGTCGGGCAAGTCGATCAAGGTGATCGCCGAGGAGCTCGGCGTGGCGTCGGAGTCGTTGCGCGCGTGGAATCGCCAGCACGAGATCGACGTCGGCGCGCGTGAGGGCTTGAGCAGCGCCGAGCGCGACGAGCTGCGGCGGTTGCGCCGAGACGTCAAGCGCCTTGAGCAGGAGCGCGATCTGCTCAAGCGAGCCGCGGCCTTCTTCGCACGCGAGACCGAGACCCGGTGAGCATCTACCGGTTCATCTCGGCGGAGAAGGCCCGCACCCCGGTCTCGATGTGCTGTGAGCTGTTGGGCGTGTCGCGCTCGGGCTACTACGACTGGTCTCGGCGCCCACCGAGCGATCGCGCGCTCGCGGACGCTTGATCTGCACCGAGATCGCGTCGGAGGGAGGCAACAGCGGCGCACCGGTCTACGCGTACCCCGACGGCAAGGGCGCCGGGCCAGGCCCCGTTCGTGCGGTCGGCATCCTGCACGGCCGAGTGTCCGAGCGCATGTGCTTCGCGCCGATCGAATCAGCCCTGCAGGCGCTCGGGGCGAGCAGCCTGCTACCCCGTCCGGGACGCTGACTCCGGCTCCCGCGAACCCCGCCGGGTCGCCCGGGCGCCGGACGGACACGAGCCGTGCAGCCAACGAGCGAAACTGCGACTGCCCGGGCCTTCAGCCCGCGGCGCGCCCAAGCGCCGCGGTGCCCGCCGCCGGCGCCGGTGCGGCGACGCGTGTTTCAGGCACTCGTTCCTAGGAGTGCCTGAATCCCGGATATCGCCGGGAATCTGCAGTGATCTGGCGCAGCGTGCGCGGCCGGAGACTCCGCGAACTACCTGCAAATCCGCATGTTCGTGGTCCGTAGAGCTGGCGTTTGTGGTCCATCCGGTTGGTGGGCCTAGGGCCGCACATTGATCCGCGCCATCATCCCGGCGTCCTCGTGGTCGAGGATGTGGCAGTGCATGACGAAGTTGCCCCAGTAGCGCTGGAAGGGCATGTCGAGGACGACGCGGCCCGGTACGCCCTTGGCGTCGATCGGCGGCAGCGGCACCACGTCTTGATCGCTGCGCACGTTGACGCGCTTGCCGTTGATGCTGATGACTCGGTAGTCGTCTTGGTGGATGTGGATCGGGTGCCACTCGGCTGAGGTGTTGAGCAGGACCCAGCGCTCGGTCGTACCGAGCCGCGGGCGTGCGTCGACGCGATTGGGGTTGAACAGCTTGCCGTTGATGAGGAACTGGCCGTTTTGGTTCGGCGGGAAGTACGTGCTGAAGATCCAGGTGCGCTGAGGCCCGCGACGCTTCGGGAACGCCGGCAGCTCTCCGCGGCGCCCGGGCGGCGCCAGGTCGCCGACGGGCTTGCCGGTGACGTTGAGCGTCGCGAGGACGTCCTCGCCGAAGACGAGGCGGCCCTGGTTGAAGGGCAGCGTCTTGAGCACGCGCGTCCCCGATCGCGGTGCGCGCACGAGGATGTCGACGCGCTGGCCGGGCCCGAGAAGCACGTGCTTCTTGCGCTGCGGCAGCACGAGCGGGTTGCCGTCGGTGGAGACGACGGTGAGCGTGTCGCGCCGATCGCCGTCGGTGAGGGCGATCCGGTACCAGAGTGCCGAGGAGGAGTTGCCTACGCGCCAGAGCTGCGTCTCTCCTGGGCGCATCGTCATCGTCGGGTTCACCAGCCCGTTGACCGTGCGATGCGTCGTGTTGGCCCAGTCGTGGTCGGTGGGGATCGCCGGCGGATCATCGGCGGTGACCTGGATGTCCTTCAGCGACAGAAGGCGGGTGCGGACGTTGGCAAAGCGTGTCGGCAGGTAACGCCGCGAGTCGCCGATCACGATCATCCCCGCCAGGCCGCGGTAGACCTGATCGTCGGTCAGACCGTGCAGATGCGCGTGGTACCAGAACGTGCCCTGATCGTGGTTGGCCGGGATACGAAAGCGCAGGTGCGAGCGGCCGCCGCGCAGGCAGACGAGCACGTTGTCGCCGTAGTAGGTGACGCGGCCGACCCTGTGGTTGCGCGGCGTGACGTGGAAGCCGTGGAAGTGGAAGTTCGTCGGCTGCGGGTCGCCGGCGGGGATCGCCGCGTCGTCCGCGCACTCGCCGTGGTGCATCGGCTGCGCCGGTGATGCGTTTCCAGAGTCATTCTTCGGCGGCACCTGCGGGGGCGCGACGAGCTTGTTGTCGAGGACGAGATCCACGAGGTCGCCCGGCTGCACCCGCAGCGTCGGCCCGAGCAGGCCGCGCCTCTGGCCGGCCACGCCGTAGGTCTGTGTGTTGCGCACCTTGATGCCGCTGACCTCGATCGTGCCGTTCTTGGCGATGATCGTCCCGCGTAGGCGGCGGTTGACGCTGCGCAGCGAGGGTGGCTCGCGAAACGCGATGCCAGACGTGAACGGAGCAGGTGCGATCGCCGCCACCGTGGATTCGCCCGTGCTCTCATCGCCGTCGGCGACACCGCTGACCGCGACCGCCGCGCCGCCAAGTGCCACGGCAACGAGCAACAACATCCTCAGACGCACGGTGCCCTCCCGGAGCTTGAACGTCAGGCTCTTCGAGCCGATGTCACGGAAGTGTAGCCCGGCTGTGTGGGTCGGGTCCAACTGATTTTCGTGTCGTGCCGTACAACGGCTTGACTTCTGCCATTAGGGCGAGGAGTGTGACTGCCTACCATGGCCGAGAACGACGCAGCTGATCCCGTGGTCGCCAACCCGACGTACATGGCGGACATCAGGTTCTTCTTCAGGCCCATCGACATCGCCCACATGGGCGCGATGGGGATCGACCTCAGCACGTATGCCGGGGTCAAGCGCAGCGCGCTCGCGATCAACGCACATACGGGGCCGCCGAACCCGACGATGCCTCCGGCTTCAGCGGGCGGCACGTGGAGCACCGCGCGAGTGCAGACCTTCAAGAACTGGATCATCAACGGGTACCCGCAGGGCACCGCCACGGCGACGACTCCGGAGCCCACGGCGATGACCGCGCCGCCGGGGGGCCGCCTGCGCAAGAACATCGAGAGCCTCAGTGCCAGCGAGCTCGAGGCGCTGAAGAATGCCTTCCAGGGGCTCATGGACCGCGATCCCTCAGCGTCGAACAGCTACTTCGGCCTCGCCGGCCAGCACGGTCTGCCGTTCGCGTGGTGCATGCACCACGAGGACGGCTACAACCCGTGGCACCGGACGTATCTGAAGGTCTTCGAGGATGCGCTGCGATCTGTGCCTGGCTGCGAAGACGTGACGATGCCGTATTGGGACATCAGGAAGCCCTTGCCCGCCGTGCTGCAGCAGCCGCCGTTCGCGAGCTATGACCTGCCGCAGGACCCCGGCGCGCAAGCCAATCCTCCGGTGAAGGGCTACTTCCCGTACACGACACAGCGCAACGACCCGGCGACGATCCAGACCAACATGCGCGACGTCTACGGCGTCTACGCAGACATCGACCTGTCGCTCAAGCAGTCGACCTGGGGCGCGTCAGACCTCAACGGCTACCAGGACTGGTCAATCCAGGCGCACGACGGCGGTCACGGGTCGATCGGCCCGACGATGGGCAATCAGCGCGTCGCGTCCTACGACCCGGTCTTCTGGTTCTACCACTGCAATCTCGACCGCCTGTGGCTCAGCTGGCAGACGATCGTCCACGCGACGACGCTCGCCGGCTTCAAATCGACTCTCGACACCAGCGCCGACTGGCTGGCGCCGCCGTTCAACGCGCTACCGCCGTTCAATCCGCCGGAGTTCGTTCCTGCGACGACGACCGATGAGACAATCGAGTTCGGAGTTGCGTATGACGAGCTCGAGACGGTGACCACCGAGGACTTGGCGTTGGAGAACACGGCCGGAAGCCTTGCGGCGGACCGCCGCTTCGCGATCAAGCGCGCGACCCCGGTGTCGGTGCGAGTCAAGGGCATCGACCGCCTCGCCATCCCCGGGACGTTTGCCGTCAACCTGCTCGCCGATGGAGAGCCGATCGCCAAGCGCGCGTTCTTCCAGCCGGACCAGCCGCGCGAGTGTGAGGGGTGCAGAAAGCACGCGCTGGTCAACATTGACTTCCGCATCGATCCGGAGGAGCTCCTCGACCGCACGCTGTCCGTCAGCATCGAGTTGCTCTACGCCGACGAAGACGTCCGGGCGTTCCCCCTCGCGCAGGCGGGCAACCCCACGATCAACGCGCGGCTGCTGCTGCACGACGAATAGCCGAGATCGCGGACATGACCATCGGCGGCGATCGCGGATGACGCCACCGCTTGCACATATCGGTGGCGTCCCCGTCGAAGAGGCGATCGCTGGCCTGCTCCCGAGCGGCTTCCTGCTGCTGATCGCGCTCCGGAGCTTCGGCGATCGCGTGCGCGACGGGCGTCGGCGCCGCTCACACGCGAAGCGTCGCGCCTGACCCGAGCGGCCCGCTCGCACTGCTCCGCGTGACCTCAAGCCGCAGCCGCTCGGTCCGAACTGGCTCATATCCGCCCACCCTGCCGCAGGCGGTGTTCGACTAACGCTTCGTCCGGGGCGCCTTGTGCCGCGCGCGGGCCGCCGCTACACATCGCGTCCGGGCCGCCTTGCGCGGTCTGGTCTGGCATACCGCGAGCGCCCGCTTGAGCCTGCACGCACGCGTCTTGCACGGCTTGCGCTTGGCCTTGGGTTTGGCGGTCGGCTTCGCTGGCACGGCGGCAGCCGCGATCGCCGCAGCGGGCGTGGCGGTCGGGGCCAGCGACGCGGCGACGGGTCCGATCGGGGCCGCGGGCGGGTCGGGCTGCTTGACGATCTGCAGCGTGCGCCCTGACACCGACGTATCGCCCTGCTGATCGGTCACCGACAGGCCGACCGTGTGTGCACCCGGCGCGTCGAACGTCAGCTTGGCCGTCTTGCCGCTCGCGTCGTCGTACTGGCCATCGCCGTCGAGGTCCCACTCGAGCTTGGACAGCGCGCTCTCGCCCGCAGGGTGCGTGGACGTGGACGTCAGCACGAGTTCGGAGCCTGTCTGTAGCGTGCCGGCGACGGTGAACGCCGCGGTCAGCGCGTCGAAGCTGTTGGTCCGGCGCCGTCCGCGGCCGATTCGAGGTCGCGATCAACCTGTGTCGGCGACGCGTTTGGGACTGAGCGGCGCCACGCCGACGCGTCACGAAAATCATCCCGCCGCGGCTCGAGCGGCGTATGCTGGCGCACGTCGTGGAGGAACGGCAGACCGTCACGCGTCGACAGTCCCGGGTCCGGCTCGGAGTAGCGCCGGAGACGGCCCCCGCGCGCGCGACACCTGGCCTTGCGGCGCTTCTGACCGCCGGCAACCAGGCGACGGCACGTGTGCTGGCCCCGGGGATGGGAGAGCGAGTTCTCCAGCGCGCGAACCTGCGCTGGACGATGGGGACGCCGCCGGTGATCGACGACATCGACTTCGGTCCCCGGTCGGGCGTGCAGGAAGACCACGCGACCGCTGTCGCGGCCTTCAAGCTCGCGGTCGTGCGCAACCTCAAGGGCCGCACGCTGCTGGATGCGATCGTCCAGCTCTACCTTCTGGCCAACGAGATCACCGAGCTCCCGGGATACGGCGATTACCGCACGATCGGCCTCGCGAACAAGGTCGACCAGCTCAAGCGGGAGCTGCTGACGCTTCACGAAGTCGCGGGCGGCAACCAGCTCTACGCCGCGGGGGAGCTCGGCCGGTTGATCGACGACTACCTGCGGATCCGCAATCTCGTCCCGGGCACGAAGCACCTCAAAGGCGACGTGACGCGGCCGACGGGCTACAAGGGCGGCGGGGGCGCCGAGAAGGAGGGCAAGCGGGAGCTCTCGCAGGCACTCGACACGATGGCGACCGACACGGCGATCTCTGCCGATCGCGTCGAGTCGCTCCTGATCTCGGCGATGACGAAGCTGCACGACTACATCACGACGCGCAAGACGCTGCCGACGCAAGACGAGCTTGCCAAGGTCGCCGCCCAGCACTTCCACAGCATCATGCAGGTGTCGCCGCTGCTGACACCGTTCGCCACTCAGATCTTCCACGCTTGGGTGCAGCGCGTCATCGGCACGTGGGCATCCGTCGTCGCGCTGGACCCGGCGGCGTTCACGCTGGCCGTGTTTCGGTACTCCACCATGGCTTTCCCAGAGGTCGGGCCCACTGCTGCCGACAGGCCGGCGCGACGCGAAGACGTCTGGAACAAGACCGACAAGGGCTACCTCCCTGTTGGCTGGGACGACGCGAGCGCCACGCCGGAGGCCACCGACGTGCTGGGCGTCGCCTACACCGTTCACGATTCGCGCGCGATCGCGCGCTACCAACGGATCGCGCTGCTCAACCGCGCGGCCGAGCAGGGGCTGATCGCCGCGGCTCGCGCGATCCAGTACATCATCGAGCACCCGGCCGAGCAGGACGAGTTGCTCGACAACCTCGGCTTCGATCTCATCGAGCTGGCCAACGGCCGGGTTTACCTGCGCCTGCGCGGGGGCTGATCGCACCAGGAACCAGTGCCATGTCAAGGCCCTGCCGGGGTCGCGCTGCTACTCGCCGGACAACCTGTCGCGCCGACGTGACAATTGGTCGCACTAGCACGCGAATCCCAGTATGGTCGGACATCGAGGGAGGTACCCGACGTCCAGCTTGTTCATCGTCGATGGCAATGCGATTTTCCGGATGGGAATGGTCGCCTGCCTTGGTGCGCAGCCGGGCATCATCAGCGTCGGCGAAGCCGCCACGCCCGAGCAGGCATTCGACGCGCCGACGCTCGCCGCTGCGGACCTCGTCCTGCTTGATGTCGATGTCGACGCCGTGGCCGTGACGATCGCCCAACTACACCAGCGCTCGCAGGGTGGCGTGCTGGCGGTGACCACGCATTGGAGCCACCCAGGTGCCAGCGACGCGATCGACGCGGGCGCGGTCGGCGTCGTCTGCAAGGACGGCCTGACCGCCGAGGCGCTGGGCGTGCAGGTCGCGGCGGCGCTGCACGGCGCCGGCGTGATGCCGGCGCCGATGCTCACGCGCCTTGCCCAAGCGTCCCGCGACGGCGTACGGCACACACGCGTGCCGGGGGTGCTGACGTCGCGCGAGCAGCGCGTGCTGCAGCTGATCGCCGACGGCAAGATCACGCGCGAGGTCGCGCGCGAGCTGGCCTACAGCGAGCGCACTGTCAAGGCGGTCCTGCGCGACGCGGTCGTCAAGCTCGGCGCGCGCAGCCGCTCGCAGGCGGTCGCGCACGCCGTCAAGGAAGGGTTGATCTGATGCCACACGGCGAGCGCGTCCGCCGCGGCACACCGCAGCCGTCGTCGGCGGATCAGGTGCGCGCGCGAGGCGGCGCGCCGGCGCTCGGCAATGCCGCCGCCGCGCGAATGCTCCAACGGACGATGGAGCTGACGACGGCGAAGACGCTGGTCACGCCGCTCGGCGCCTACAAGGCGTACTTCAAACGCGGAAACGCGCCGGAGTTGCCCGAGAGCGCCACACGCAGCTCGCCGGTCAAAGCCGTCCCCCGCCCGGAGCGCGCCGAGGCGCGCATCAGCGACGAGGACCTGCGCGCGGACGACCGTAAGAACACCGGGTTCACCGGAAAGATCACCGGGCTCGCGAAGGTCGAGCAGTACCTGACCCAGGGCGCGGTCTACGGCGGCGCCTACCACGGTGGGCACCTGATCGCCGACCAGCTTTCGGCGCGCGACAAGACGTCGTTCACGTTCGAGAACGTCGCGCCGCAGTGGGCGAGCTTCAACACCCCGGCCTACGCGAACCTCGAGCGCAAGATCCGCGAGCTCGTGACCCCACCGCCACCACCCGCCAAGGGCGCCTCCAAGCGGCGGCGTGTCGCGCCGCCGCCGGCGAAGGTGGAGGAGATGCTGGTCACAGCGAAGCTCACGTACGGGCCTGATCTGAAGATCTCGCCCGCGTGGCTGAACCTGCTCGGCATCTCCGCGCCGGCGAACGGCCCGGATCTCGTGTTCCCGCGGCGCATCCCGCACAGCTGGACGTTGCGTGCCCGGGTCGCGATGACCCCTCCGCCACCCCCGGCCCGCAAGGCCGCGCCGCGGGGTAAAGGCCGAGGCCGAGCACCGCAGGTCGCCGCGCCCGCCCCCGCGCCACGTCCCGCCAAGCCCGACTGGCGGGGCGGCCTGCAGCCGACGGCTGGCGAGGGCTTCAAGCTGACCCATGAGCCCTTCGAGAAACGGGCCGCTGGTGTGAAGCAGCCGAGCGGCAAGGACGCGACGAAGTTCCCGTTCGCCTACGCGGCGGCCGCGAAGATGTGGAAGCTGCGCGCCGTGCAGTGGGCCCCGGAGCCCAGCCTCGCCTCCAAGGGCGACGTCCAAGCGGTCGTCCATCAGTGGTTCCCGACGTTCGCGAAGCTGATGCCACAGCAGGAGCAGGCGCTCGTCGCGCGCGAGCAGGCGCTCGACGTCCGCGAGCAGCAGGTCGCGGCGCGCGAGCAGGTCGTCGCCGCGCGTCTGGCCGCGCATTCCGAGTTCTTGAAGCTCTACCGGGCGACACGCACGGCACTCCAGGACGTCGCCAAGGCGGCACCGCTGCGGCGTCTGGGCACTGCCGACCGCAAGGCGCTCCGAACCGACGCCATGGTGTTCCACCAGGAGATGATGGGTGGACTCGACACGCGTCATGACGCGCTGCTCGAGCTCCTCGAGGACCAGGACGTCGACCTGCAGCGGCTGGCGAACGCGATCGTGGCGTTCACCGCGATGGCGACCGAGCTGCCGCAGCGGCTCACGGACGCGATTGCCGCGCGCGCGGCCGAGCTCGCGCACGAGCGCGCGCTGGCCGACGCCGCGGCGGCGGCGGCCGTGGCCAAGGCCGAAGCCGAGGTTGCGGCGCGCAGCGTGTTGCCGCAGCGGCAGCCGATCAACGTCCCGCCGTCGCCGGCCGACGACGTCAGCATCGACGACGACGAGGAGGAGGAAGAAGAGGACACCGCGCCAGCTCCGACGGTGGACGTTCAGCTCACCGTGAACAACCCGACTGCACCGGTCCAGCCGCAAGCACCCGATCGCGGCACCAAGCGCGCGTTCGACGCGATCACGACGACGCCGCCGCCGCCGCCGCGCCAGGGCAGCTAGCGCTCGCTCACGCGGCGCTCAACCTCCCGAGCTTGCGCAGCTCCATGCGCAGCGCGCCCTCGAGATGCGTCAGCGTCACCACCCCGCCGTCGTCCGCGGCGGCGTAGGCCGCGGTTCGCGCGGCGTTGGCGATCGACCCACCCGACAGACGATGCGCGCCGGCCAGCGTGCCGATGTCGACGCCTGCCGCCAGCGGCAGCGCCGGCGGCAGATGACGGCGCCACAGCTGCTCGCGCTCGTCGCGGCCCGGCAAGGGGAACTCGACCGAGAAATCCAGCCGCCGCAGGAACGCGCGGTCGACGTTCTGGCGCAGGTTGGTCGTCAGGATCACCGCGCCGCGGTACGCCTCGATGCGCTGCAGCAGGAACGCCACCTCGATGTTCGCGTAGCGGTCGCGCGCGTCGCTGACCGCCGAGCGCTTGCCGAACAACGCGTCGGCCTCGTCGAAGACGAGGATCGCGTTGGCCGGTGCGGCGGCGTCGAAGATGCGCGACAGGTTCTTCTCGGTCTCCCCGATGTACTTCGAGACGACGCTCGAGAGATCGACGCGATAGCGCGTCGAGCCCGAGGTCGTTGGCCAGCACCTGCGCCGCGAGCGACTTGCCGGTGCCCGGCTCTCCTGAGAACAGCACCGTGAGCCCTTCGCGCCCGTGGAGGGCACCCATGCCCCACTCGACCAGCACGCGCTCGCGATGTCGCAGGACGGCGGCGATCGAGCGGAGGACCTCGCGCTCGGCGTCGGGCAGGACCAGGTCCTGCCAGTCCAGCGGCTGTCCCAAGCGCTCGGCCAACGCGTCCAAGGGACCACGGCAGGCGGCGCGCGCCGCTGTCAGCAGGTCGTCGCCGGCGAGCGCGGCGGCTTGGGCAATCTGCTCGGCGCCGAGCGCGAAGCGCTCGGCGACCACCGTGACGTCGCGCCCCGGCATCGCCGCCTGCCACAGCACGCGACGCTCGGCGACCGTCAGCGCCGGCACGATGATCACGCGCGCGGCGACGTCAGGCAGCAGCGCCGCGCGCTCGGGCGCGACGTGCACGAGCGGCACGCCTGCGGCGCGTGCGACTTCCGTGCGGCGCTCCGGTGCGAGCTCATCGAGATCGCCGAGCACGAGCAGGCCACCGGTCAGCAAACCACGCATGCGCGCCCGCGCGAGCGTGTCCTCGCTGCTTGCGTGCGCCGCGGCGAGCACGACCAGCGGCCGCCCGATGCTGTGGGCAAGCACCTGCTCGGCATCACGACCGACGACGGCGAGCACGACCGGGTCGTCTGCCGTCAACGCCGCGGCGAGCTCGTCGCGCACCGTCTCACGCGCGGGGTCGAGCGCGGACAGCTCGACGTCGCGGACCCCCGGCGTGGCGACGTCGGCGATCCCCGCTCCAAGCAGGTGCGCCGCCAGCAGCTCGTCGATTCGCAGGGCGCGGTCGGCGATCGGCAGCGTCCCTGGATCGGGCAGCACACGCACCGCCCCGCTCGTGCGCAGCGGCGCGTTGACTGACAGGCGCGCCAGCACGCCGGCCTCGCCTTCGTCAGCCAGTGGCCCGAGCAACGCCGCAATCAGGCGTGGGCTCGGTGCGCGCCGGTTGAGGTCGTCGTGCAGGAAGCCGACGAGACGTCCGTAGTGCGCGTCGAGCTCCGGGCCGGCGCAGATCGCCAGCACCGCGCGGTCGAGCGGATCGAGCTCGAGCGCGTCGGCCACCGCGCCAAGACGCTGCTCGTGTGCGGCGGTGTCCAGCGACTGCACGGCTGCGCGCGCCTGCTCGTCGGACACGTACATCCCGCGGAACGGATCCAGCGGCGTCGGCTCGCGCGCGGCGACGCGCAGCACCGCGTCGCGCAGGAGCGCGTCGGTCACGTGCAGCACGCCCTCAGGCAACGCCGCCGCCCGCGATCGTGTCGGCCTCGCGCTCGTAGCGGTCGCCAGGGGTGTTCACGCGTAGGCGCCCCGTGCTCGGGGGCATCCGTGCCTGCTGGGCAACGTGCGTCAGCTCGTGCGCGATCAGGCGACGTCCGGCACCGGTGTGCGGCTGGTAGGTGCCGCCGGCAAAGTAGATGTCGCGACCCACGGTGAACGCCGTCGCCGCGACCGACCGCGCGAGGCTGTCCGCCTCGGGGCCGGTGTGCACGCCGACACCGCGCGCATCGAGCCCGAGTGTCGAGCGCGCCCACGAGCTCATCCCTTGATTGAGCGGCGCGCCGCGCCCGGCACGCGCGCGGATGGCGGCGTCGACGCCGGCGTGGACATGACCGCCGGCTTCGATCCCGGCGCCGGCGCGCGCGGACGGTGGCACAGTGCGACGCCGCGGTTCGTAGGCGTGGTCGTGCATCAGCTCACCCCTGGACGACCACCTGGCCGGGATACAGGAGCGTCAGCGGCCCGGGTGGAACCCCGTCGGTGACACCGACGAGCGAGGCGACGTACGCCGGGCGTCCCGCCACCATCACCTTCAAGCTCCACGACGGTGGCATCACCGCCGCGACGGTCAGGCACGGCTTCGTCGCGGGTGACGGCACGACCGGGCAGCCGGCGATCGGCGCGCCGAGCAGGTCGGTCCCGCACAGCACCGGCGCGCCCTGGGCCATCACGGTCGTCTGCGAGGGGATCGGGTTGACCTTCCCGCCGTGGCTGCAGAGGATCACGGCGTTGGTCGTCAGCAGCGGCATCATGGCGAGCCACCGTCCGGGCGCCAGGCCGGGTGGCTGCCGATCGCCGCCAGCGCGTGACGTTGACGACCGTCCACGCCGACCGCCTGTACCGGTCCCTGCTGGTCTTGCGACAGGCAGCCGACCAGCGCATCGGGCACCGTGACGGCAAGGCGGTCCCCGCGCGGACTCCAGGAGACGTGACACGCGGCGATCGGTGGCCAGCGCGCGCTCGTGACGTTGGTGATCTGGTCGAGCGTGGTGAGGACGACGCGCGGCGTCCCGATCACGCCGGAGCGCGAGACGTCGGTAACCAGCGCAAGCGTGCGGCCGTTGGGCGCGACCGCGACGTCGAGCACGTTGCCCGGCCCACGCGGCGTGCGCGGTCGTGCGAGTCGCCGGCCGATCTGCCAGGCCTCGGCGTCGGCGGCGCCTGGCAGCGGCGTCGTCACGCGCAACACGCCGACCGCCCGCGGGCGCGACGGCCGCGCGCCGACGACGAGCAGGGTGCGCGCATCGCGTGTCCACGCGAACGTGCGCGCGAGCAGCGGCAGCTGCAGGCAGCTCGCGTCGCCGGTGAGGCCGTCGGTCGAGACGAAGCAGACCATGCTCGACGCGCCCCGTGCCCGTGCGAGGAACGCCAGCGTGCCGCCGCGCGGCGCGAACGCCGGGGCGCGCAGCCGCGTCCCGGGGACGCGGGTCGAGCTGAGCGTCGGCGGTGACGCGCGCAGGTCACGCACGACCAGGCGGCCGCCGACGCGCGCGGCGAGCAGCTTCCGTCGGGCGACCACGCCGCCTCGGCGCCGGTGCCGAGGTCGTCGGCGCTCGCGCCCGTGAGGCGCAGGCGATCGCCGTCGTCGAAGGCGACGACGTCGCCGCTGAGCTTCAGCGGCACGGCGCTGCCCTGCGCGGGCGTTGTCGTCTGCCGCGAGCCACCGGTACACCGCGCGGGGTCGCCACGGAAGATCAGCGTGACGACGCTGCCGGGCTTGCGTTTGGTCCCAGCGGCGGGAATCTGGCCGAGTGCCTTGGCATGGGGACCGATGAACTGCGGCACTGGGCCGAGCTGGAAGCCCTTGGCGTTGAGGCGCTTCTCCGCCTTCCCGGCGTTGATGCACAGGACCTTCGGGACCTCGACGCGCTTGACGCCGCCGAGGAACACGGCGACCGCCGTGCCCCGTGGGCGGCTGCGGCCGGCCAGCGGAACCTGGCGCACGATCCGCTGCGTCGGCGACGGCTTGGGGTTGATGTTGCCGAGCCTCAGGCGCGCGCGCTCGAGCACGCCGTCGGCCTTGCCGATCGTCAGGCCCCGCAGGTCGGGGATCTTCGTGAAGGTCGGCGGTGCGGCGACGCGCAGGGTCACGGTGGTGTCGGCAGGCACGCGCCGCCCGGCCTGCGGCGTTTGGTCGAGCACCGTCCCCGGCGCGACCGGCGCGTAGACGCGCGTCTTGACGACCGGCGCGGTCTTCAGCCCGGCCCGCTGCATGCGCCGCTGCGCGACGAACGCGCTGCTTGACCCGCGCAGCGCCGGCATCGTCACCTCGCGCGGCCACAACGCGTAGATCGCGATCGCGAGCGCAGCCAACAGCGCGAGGGCAAGCGGCACCCACCACGGGATCAGCGGTCGCTGGCGAAAGCCGACGATCTGCGGCGGCGGTGGCGGGTCGACGCCCTCGACGGTCGCCGAGACGTTGATGCGGTAGTTGCGCGGGAAGCCGATGATGTGCGGCTTGCGCGCACGCGCGAGGATGAAGAGGCTGGCCATCTGGCCGGGCGCGACCGTGGTCAGCTTCGCCGGCAGGACGAACGTGCACGCCTCGTCGGCGTCGCCGGCGTGCACCGTCGGTGCGATCGGCGCGTTGCCGTTGTTTCGCACGTCGCACCACAGGTGCGCTTTGCGGCGTCCCTGAGCGACCTGCGGCGCGCGCTGACGAGCACCGCGTAGAACGGCTCGACGACGAGCGTGGCCGAGCGCGCGGAGACCTCGCGGTTGTGGGCCTCAGAGGTCACGCTGATCGTGAACGGCCAGCGACCAGCCCGGGCCGACGGGGCGCGCGGTGGATGCAGGCCCAGGTGCAACACCTGCTCGAAGTCGCCCTGCGCGGAAACCGGAAGCAGGTGCGCCGAGGGCTCGGGCAGCTGCACCCACGCTGCAGGCAGGCCGTCGACGCTCACGGTGAACGTGTCGACGAGGTCGCCGACGTTGCGCAGCCGCACGAGCAGCTCGACGCGACCGCCGGCCGCGACGCTGGTCTCGAGCGCCGCGTTGGGGTTGTCGGGCGACGGCGTGCCCGCCACATGGACGACGGTCTGCACCGCGATCGGCTGCTTGGGCGGCGGCGGTGGCGCCGGCGGCGGCTCGGGCTCCGGCGCGGGCGGTGTGTCCTCGGGCCACAGCAGGTACTCGCCGCACGAGCTGCAGAACGCCAGGTCCGATGGCTGGCCGGCGTGACAGCGCGGGCACTAGATGCGGTGACGCTCACGAGAGCTCCCAGGGCACGTCGACAGGGCACTGGTCGACGAGCAGGCGCTCGACCGCCTCGCGCTGGCGCTCGTCGAGCGGTCGTCCCGCGCGGATCTCGATCCGCGGCGCAGGCGCGGCGGGCCGCTCGCGCGGGTCGGCGCCGGTGCTGACCACACCCGTGTGCGTCGCCTCCAGCTCGAGCTCGGGGAATGCCTCGCGCAACGTCAGCCGCAGACCGGCAAGCGTCCCGCGTCGGCGCGACAGCACCATCGCGGTCGCCAGCAAGCGGCGCTGGGCGTCGGTCGGCAGCGCCTCGTCCAGGCGCAGGCCGAACCACCGGAACAACGCTGCGACGAGATCGGCGGGAGCCATACGCGGGTCGATGTGCGACGCGAGGTTGTCGATCAGCGTGACGGTCGGGTCGAGCACCTCCTCCAGCGCGTGCAGCAGGCGCAGCACGAACGCGTCCTCGTCGGTGCGGTAGACGGCCGGGAGCGTGCTGGAGAGGTAGCGGCGCGCCGAGGCGCTGGGTGGCGCCTCACCGCTCATCGCTCGAGCTTGCGCCGCGCCCGCACGGCGTGCCAGCCGGACGCGACAACCTCGTCGGCAGCCAACGTCAGCACGCCCGTGATCGGCTCACTGCGTGCGACGCGCGTCGCCAGGTCGGTCTCGTCGACGCGGATGTAGGTGACGAACTGCACGCCGTCGACGCGCCGCGCGAGCAGCTCAGCCTCCGATGCCCAGCGGGCGGCCGAACGGCCAGCCCTCGCCTGCGCCGTCGGCGTCACCGCCGATCAGCGGATTGAGGTAGGTGTAAAGCGCGTCGAGGACCTGGCGCTCCACGCGCGCAGGCTGCGCGCTCGGGGCGATCTGCACCTCCATCGCGACGCTGATCCCGCGCAGCGGCACCGGGGTGACGTGGACGCTCGTCCCGATCAGCGCGCGCTCCTCGAGGTAGCGGCGCACCTCGTCGCGCAGCTCCTCCGGCGCCGTCAGCTCCTCGAAGGAGTTGAAGCCGCGTGGCTCACCGGTCGCGGGCAGGATCCACACCGGCACGGCCTCACCGGGCGCGGGCTTTCCGCAGTACGCGCGCGCGACGCGCGGCGACGACGCCATCGCCAGCCACTTGAAGTCGCCTGCTGTCACCGCGCGGTTGCGCGTGCGCTGCGTCGCCCGCCCGTGTCCGCAGCGCTGCCAGCGGTTCGAGGTCCACGCCGCCGCTCGCGGCCTCGGGGTTGGAGACCGACTTGACCCCGGGAACGGCCGTCCGCAGCACCGTCAAGGTGCCGGCGGCGACGTTGCCGCTGTTGCCGCCGCCGTGGCGGTAGTAGCGCGTCAGCGTCAGCTGCGCACTCGCCGGCGGGACGGCGCCGTGACGGACCCACCCGCCGCCCTGCGGCAGCTCGTCCTCGTCGGCATCGGGTCGGCGGCGGACGAGCGGCTCACGAATCGCCACGCCGAGGCGGACCTCGCCCGCCGCCGCGTCGAAGATGTAGTGGGTGTCGTGCGCGTCGCTGTCGGAGAGCGTGTCGACGTGCTTCCAGGTGCGCGACTTGCCGGTGGCGGGGTCGGCGACTTCGAGCGTCTCGCCTTCCCCGAGCGGCAGCACCGGGCGGTGGCGGACGCGAAACGCCTGTCCGGCGGTGCCGTCGCTGACGCCGATCACCTCGTTCTCGACGATCGTGGCGTCCTGCGTGCGCACGAGCGCCCCAAGCGCCGACGCCGACAGCTCGCGCAAGCGCGGCGGCTCGGCGTAGGAGGCGACGACGCCGCTGTCGGGGTCGGGCTCGGCGGCGATCAGACGCACGCGCAACCAGTAGAGCTTGTGCTCGCCGACGACGGTCCGGCCGCTGAGCTCGGAGACCTGCAGGTCGATCGCGCCGTCGCCGTAGTTCAAGCCGCCGGTGGTGTCGGCGAGGACGTCGACCGGATGCCAGACGCCCTTGGCGTCGGAGGCCTCCCAGACCCACGGCGGGTCGCTCGGACGGATGCCGACGCCGCGCGCGGGCGTGCACTGCACGTGGACGCGCACGGCGAGGCGCGCGAGGCTGTCGCGAAAGCCCAGGTACAGCGCGTCGCCGGCGCGCGGCGGGCTCGAGAACGCGGCGCGGTCGCTGTCGGGCGGCGTCGCGACGCCGTCGCGGGT
>CAVSFU010000013.1:0-23119 GCA_963727365.1 Paraconexibacteraceae bacterium
TCGGTGCTGGTGGCTCTCGTCGTCGGTTCGCGGAATCTCCGTTGTGCTGCTCATGCTGGTGAATCCTCCCTTGCGCTTCCGGTTTCGGGACCGCAGGAGGCGATCTTCTCCGCGGCGCACCCACCAACAAGGCGGTCAAAGGTGGCCAGAGGGCGTTTTCGCCGAACTATCTCTGTCGCTCAGGGTGGACAAAGGCGGGCAACCGACGAGCCATGCCCTCTGATCTTCAGCAAACGAGGTTTCGGTCGGAGACCACGGGGAACGCTCACGCAGTCGACCTCCCGCATGATCCCACCCCACATGTCCGACGACGGCCCCGATCTTGAGCTCTCACTCCCCGCCCGCCCCGAGAACGTCGCCGTCGTGCGCCATGTCCTCGGAGGCGTCGGCGATGTGCTCGCGCTGCACCCGGAAGTCCTCGACGACATCCGCCTCGCGGTCAGCGAGGCGTGCGCGAACGTCGTCGTGCACGCCTATCCCGACGACGACGGACTGCTCCTCGTCCAGGTCTACACGCGCGCGGACAGCCTCGACGTCCGCGTCCGCGACCAGGGCACCGGGATGGCGCCGCGGACCGACTCGCCCGGGCTCGGTGTCGGCCTGCCGCTGATCGCGTCGCTCGCGCGCACGCTCGAGCTGAGCGCCCCGGCAGGCGGCGGCACCGAGGTCCGGATGGCGTTCGACCTGCAGCCCCGTCCCGTCGCCGACGAGCTGCCGCTGCCCTCCGACGGCGAAGCGGAGCACGGCCGTTGAGCGCGCTCGACTCGGGCGGTCTGGACCACACGCGCATGACGGTGCGCCAGGGTCCACTCGTCGGCCCCGTCCTCAGCCGCCTCGTCGGCATCCACGCCGCGCGTGCCCCGCTTGCGATGGATCGACTGCAGGATGCGCTGCTGATTGCTGACGCGATCGCCGCGCGCGCGCCCGCGTACGCGATCGCCGAGTGGTTGCCGGTCTCTCTACGGACGACCGAGGGCCGGCTTGAGCTGCGGGTCGGGCCGCTGCGCGACGGCGGCGCGACGCGCGTGCTCGAAGGCGCAGAGGTTGCCGGTGCAGGCAACGTCATCCAGCGCCTCGCCGACGAGGTCCGCGTGCGTCCCGCAAGCTCGGGCGCCGAGTACCTCACCATCGCCATCGGCCCGTCGTGACACGTTTGCCCGGCCTGCCCGTAGGGTACGTCCCCGGACGATGGTCGACAGCTCGACACCACGGATGACGTTCGACTTCTCGCTGCGGGAGGATCGCTCCGGCGGCGCCCATGTGATCGCGGTCTCCGGCGAGGTCGACATCTTCACCGCGCCCGAGCTCAAGCGCGCGATCGGCGCTGCGATCGACAGCGGCGCGCGCGCGATCGTCGTCGACCTCGCAGAGACGCGCTTCCTCGACTCGACGGCGCTCGGCGTGCTGATCGGCGCCGTCAAGCGCCTGCGGCTCGTCGACGGGCGGATGATGATCGTGAACACCGAGCCGAGCACGGCCAAGACGTTCGAGATCACCGGCCTCGACCAGATCTTCGAGATCGTCGCCGATCGCGCCGCCGCGCTCGGCGCGATCGAGAGCGACTAGGAGACGACGACTTCGCGGCGCTCCGCCGCGACGGCGCGCAGCAGCGCCTCGACGTCGGTACGGCAGCCGCCACAGCCCGTCGACGCGCGCGTGTGCTCGGCGACCTGCTCGACGGTCGTCAAGCGCGCGGTCGCGGATCGCGTGGACGATCTCGCCGCGCGTGACGCCCTGGCAGGAGCAGACGTTGACCTCCGGGTCGCCGTCTCGCGGCGAGGTCGTCGCCTCGCTGGTGGCGTCGGCGAAGCCGTCGAGCAGCTCCGGCGGAACCTCCTCGTTGCTGTCGAGCAGCTGGCGCAGCGCGCGCGCGTCGCGCAGGTCGCCGAGCAGGATCGCGCCCGCCAGCCGGCCGTCGCGGAGACCAGCAGGCGCCGGTAGCGGCAGCGGCGGGTGTCCAGCGCGAGCACCTCCTCGTCGCGCGTCCTCGGCCGTTACGCGGCCGCAGCAGAAGAGCTCGATGCCGGCGACCTTCAGCGTCGTCGCGGGCGTCGCGCCGTGGAAGGCCGCGGGCTGCCCCGCGAGCGACGGCGCCGAGCGCGCGAGCCTGCTCCAGCAGCGGCGCCCACAGGCCCGTAGACGTCCCGCGGTGCTCGGCGCACTCGCCCACCGCGCGGACGCCGGGCGCGCTGGTGCGCAGCTCGTCGTCGACGAGGACGCCGCGCTCGACCTCGAGGCCGGCGGTGCGCGCGAGGTCGACGTCGCGGCCGGATGCCGGCGGCGATGACGACGAGGTCGGCCGGGATCTCCTCGCCGTCGGACGAGCACGCACGGCATCCGTCGTCGTGATCGCCTCGGTCGCGGGCGTTGGTGCGCACGGCGATCCGCAGGTCGCGCAGCGCGCGCTGCAGCAGCGACGCGGCGGGCGCGTCGAGCTGCTGCTCCATCAGGCGGTCGGCGAGGTGGACGACGGTCGTGCGCACGCCGCGCTCGGTCAGCCCGCGCGCTGCCTCCAGGCCGAGCAGGCCGCCGCCGATGACGACGGCGCGCTTGGCGCTCGCGCGCGGCCTCGAGGATCGCGCGCGCGTCGCGCGCGCGTGCGGAAGACGTGGACGCCCGGCAGGTCGGCGCCGGGGACCGGCGGGACGAACGGCTGCGAGCCCGTGGCGAGGACGAGGTCGTCGTAGTCGAGCGCGCTCGCCGTCGGCGAGCTCGACGGTGCGTCGCCGCGGTGTCGATGTGGCGCGACCGCGACGCCGAGCCGCAGCGTCGACGCCGCGCTCGGCGAACCACTGCGGGTGGCGCAGGGCCAGCTCGGCCTCGCCGACCGCGCCGGCCAGCGCCTGGGACAGCAGCACGCGGTTGTAGGGCGGGTCGGGCTCGGCGCCGACGATCGTGACTTCCCAGTTCCTCGGCGTGCGTGGGCGAGCAGCGCCTCGACGGTCGCCATCCCCGCCATGCCGCCGCCGACGACGACCAGCCGGCGCGGCGTCGCCACGCGGACGGCCGGCAGCGTCGTCGACACCGGCTCGATCCGGACCGCGCGTCGCCTTCAGCTCGGCCTGCAGGCTCGTCGGGTCGATCGCGCGCGCGACGACGCCGTTCAGCGCGCCGGCGCCCGGCTGCAGGTGCAGCGCGCCCCAGTGAAACGGCGCGAAGGCGACGCCCGCGGCGACCGTGTCGGTGACCCGCGCGCGCAGCGTCGCGCGCCCGCGCCGCGAGCGCACGACGACCTGCTCGCCGTCGCTCGACGCCGAAGCGCGCGGCGTCGTCGGCGTGCAGCTCCACGAACGGCTCGGGCTCGGCGGCCACGAGGTCCTTGGACTTGCCCGTGCGCGTCATCGTGTGCCACTGGTGCGCCACACGCCCGGTCGTGAGCACGAGCGGGTGGTCGGCGTCGGGCGACGTCGGCGGGCTCGGCGTGCGGCGTCGGTGTCATCTGCGCGCGGCCGTCCGGCGTCGGGAAGCGCCGGCTGGTGTACAGCCGCTCGCTGCCGGGGTGGTCCTCGCCCTCCGCGCCGCGTGCCGGGATCGGCCACTGCAGCGGGCCCTTGGCGCAGGAGCCGCTCGTGGGACAGGCCGGTCTGGTCGCACAGCCGGCCTGCCGTGGTGGCGACGTACTCGGCGTGGACCTCGGCGGCGGAGTTCCACGCGAACTGCTTGTTGTGGCCGAGGGCGCGCCCGACGCGCGCGAAGATCTCCCAGTCGGGCAGGGCGTCGCCCGGCGCGTCGACGGCCTTGCGCATCAGCGACACGCGCCGCTCGGAGTTCGTCTGCGTGCCGTCCTTCTCGGCCCAGCCTGCCGCGGGCAGCACGACGTGCGCGAGCGCGCCGGTCTCCGTCGGGTGGTAGGCGTCCTGGACGATCACGAGCTCGGCGCGCTTGAGCGCGGCGGCGAAGCGCGCGGCGTCGGGCTGTGAGACGACGGGGTTGGTCGCGACGATCCAGACGACCTTGACGCGATCCTCCTCGAGCGCCTCGACCAGCTCGGTCGCGGCGATGCCGGGCGCCGGGCTGATGCCTGGCGCGTCGGCCGGGATGTCCCACAGCCGCCGCATCTCGGCGCGGTCGTCGGGATCGGTGACCTTGCGGTAGCCGGGCAGCAGGTGCGCCAGGCCGCCGGACTCGCGGCCGCCCATCGCGTTGGGCTGGCCGGTCAGCGACAGCGGGCCCGTGCCGGGGCGCCCGATGTTGCCGGTCGCCAGGCAGAGGTTGATCAGCGCGCGGTTCTTCAGCGTGCCGACCGTCGACTGGTTGGCGCCCATCGACCACAGCGTCATCGCCCGCCGCGCGGACCCGAAGGCCCGCGCGGCCGCGACGATCTGCTCGGCAGGGACCCCGGTCGCCTCCTGCGCGCGCGCCGGCGTCCACTCTGACGCGGCGGCGAGCGCCTCCTGGGCGCCGTCGGTGTGGCGGTCCATGAAGGTGCGGTCCACGAGGTCCTCGGCGTCGAGGACGCCGAGCATCGCCGCGAGCAGTGGGAGGTCGGCGCCGGGGCGCACCGCGAGGTGCAGGTCGGCCATCTCGGCGGTCGGCGTGCGGCGCGGGTCGATGACCGTGACCGTCGCGCCCTCGGCCTGGCGGCGGCGGATGCGCGACCAGACGATCGGGTGGCATGCCGACGTGTTGGAGCCGAGGATCAGGATGTGGTCGGCCTGGTCGAGGTCGGCGTAGGCGGGCGGTGGGCCGTCGGAGCCGAGCGCGCCGGTGTAGCCGGCGACCGCGCTGGACATGCACAGGCGCGAGTTGGAGTCGACGTTGTTGGTGCCGAGAAAGCCCTTGGCGAGCTTCGAGGCGACGTAGTAGTCCTCGGTCAGCAGCTGACCGGAGATGTAGAGCGCGACCGCGTCGGGGCCATGGCGCTCCTGCGTGTCCTGCAGGCGCCGTGCGAGCTCGCCGATCGTCTGGCGCCACGTGCGCTCGCGAAAGCGCGCGTCGGCGCTGTCGCGCCACAGCGGCGTCGTCGCGCGGTCGGCGGCGGTCAGCGCCTCGGGCAGGCGCAGCGGCTTGCGGCACGTCGCGCCGCGGTTGACGGGGTGCAGCGGGTCGCCCTTGACCGCGCTGACGCGTCCGCCGGTGACCTCGGCGATCAGCCCGCAGCCGGTGCCGCAGTAGGGGCAACCCGTGCGCACCTCGCGGGTGCGTTGCACGGGGGGCAGCTGGCTCATGCGGCCTGGGGCAGGGCCCCCGCGACCCGCACGTAGAGCTCACCGTCGCGCTCCTCGACGTCGTGCACGGCGACGCTGTCGCTGCCGCCTTGCTGCGCGCCGCTGAGCAGGTCGAAGCGGCGGTTGTGCAGCGGGCACGTGACGCAGCGATCGGCGACGAGGCCGTCCTGCAGCGGGCCGCCCTTGTGCGGGCAGGCGGCGTCGATCGCCGCCCAGCCGTCGGGCAGGCGGAAGATCGCGATGCGGCGGTCGGCGACGGTCACGGCACGGCCCTCGAGCAGCGGCACGTCCGCGGCACGACCGACGTTGATCCAGGTCATGGCTGCTCCTGTGCCATCGCGACGAGGTCGAATTCCGGCTCTGAGTCGAGCTCGGCAAACTGCTTGGGGTGCACCGGCGCGGCGCGCTCGCGCCACGGATCCGGGTCGCAGGCGGCCTTGGCGATCGCGAAGCGCTCGAGCAGCGCGGCCTGCTTCTCGGGGTCGAGCACCTCCGCCTGGACGGCCTCCAGCCCGACGCGCTCCTGGAAGCCGTAGGTGCGCTCGAGGTGGTCGCCGTGCTCGCGGTAGTACTGCAGGTAGGCCAGCGCGACGCGCTTGGCCTCCTCGGGCGTCTGCACCTTCGCCAGCAGGTCGCCCTTGCGGACGCTCGCGCCGGCGGCGCCGCCGACGTAGATCTCCCAACCGCCCTCGACGGCGACCACGCCGATGTCCTTGACGTAGGCCTCGGCGCAGTTGCGCGGGCAACCCGTCACGGCTGCCTTGACCTTATGGGGCGTGTGCAGGCCCTCCATCGAGCGCTCGAGGTCGATGCCGACCTCGATCGCGTCGCCGAGGCCGAAGCGACAGAACTGCGTGCCGACGCACGTCTTGACCGTTCGCACCGCCTTGGAGTAGGCGTAGCCCGACGGCATCCCGAGGTCCTCCCAGATCGCTGGGAGCTGCTCCTTCGTCGCGCCGAGCAGGTCGATGCGCTGGCCGCCGGTGATCTTGATCATCGGCAGCTCGTACTTGTCGGCGACGTCGGCGAAGCGGCGCAGCTCGTCGGCCGTGACGACACCGCCGCGGATGCGTGGGACGACCGAGAACGTGCCGTCGTTCTGGATGTTGGCGTGGACGCGATCGTTGATGAACTTCGCGTGGCGCTCCTGGCGGAACTTGCCGGCCTGACGCTCCTCGATGAGGTAGGACAGCCCCGGCTTGCAGGCGCCGCAGTCGCGCCCGGCGCCGCAGGCGTTCGACAGCTCGGAGACCGATGTGATGTCGCGCTCGCGCACGACGGCGGCGAGCTGCTCGCGCGTCTGGCGCCGGCAGGGGCACAGGTACGCGGGCTCCTCGGCGGCACCCGCGCGCTCGATCTGCAGCAGCTCGGTCACGACCGGCTTGCACGAGCCGCAGCCCGCGCCGGCGCGCGTGACGTTGACGACCTCCTGCGTGGAGCCGAGCTGGCGGTCGCGGATGGCCGCGACGATGTCGCCCTTGCAGACGCCGTTGCAGTTGCAGACCTGCGCCGCGTCCGGCAGCTCGGCGGCGGTCGCCTGCGAGGCCTCCGCCAGCAGCGCCAGCGCGTCCTCGGTGACGCGCTCGGTGCGGACCGCGTCGATCAGCAGCTCCGCGCCACGCGCGTCGCCGACGAGGACAGCGCCGCGAACCGTGCCGTCGGGCGCGGTCACGAGCTTGCGGTACGTGCCGGCCGCCGCGTCGGCGACGACGACCTCGCGCTCGCCCTCGGCGGCACCCGCCGTGACGAGGTCGATGCCCATCACCTTGAGCTTCGCTGTCGGGATCGAGCCGGCGTATTCGGCGTGCCCACCCGTGATCGTCTGGCCGGCAACCCGCGCCTGGTCGTGGATCGGCGCGACGATCCCGTGCACGACCCCGCGGTGCTGGGCGCACTCGCCGACGGCAAGCACGTTCGGCGCGGACGTGACCATCGCGTCGTCGACGACGATCGCGCGGTCGACCTCGAGGCCGGCGTCGCGCGCCAGGCCGACGTGAGGGCGGATGCCGACGGCGACGACGACGAGATCGCAGGCGAGCTCCGAGCCGTCGGCGAACAGCAGGCCCGTGACGTTGCCGTCGACGTCCGAACGGATCGTCCGCGTCGCGTGCTCGAGGCGCACCTCGACGCCGAGCTCCTCGATCGCGGGCCGCAGCAGCGCGGCCGCGGGCGCGTCGAGCTGGCGCTCCATCAGCCGGTCGACGAGGTGGATGACGGTCGTCGGGCAGCCGAGCTGCGCGAGCGCGTAGGCGGCCTCGAGTCCGAGCAGGCCGCCGCCGATGACGGCGGCGCGCGACGCGGTCAAGCGCGCTGCGGCGAGGATCGCGGCGCAGTCGTGGGTGTCGCGGAAGACGTGGACGCCGGTGGCGTCCTGGTTCTCCATCGGCGGGACGAGTGCGTCCGAGCCCGTGCACAGCACCGCGCGGTCAAAGGCGA
This sequence comes from Paraconexibacteraceae bacterium, assembly GCA_963727365.1. Classification (GTDB taxonomy): domain Bacteria; phylum Actinomycetota; class Thermoleophilia; order Solirubrobacterales; family Solirubrobacteraceae; genus Paraconexibacter. Next base: position 7,605 of record CAVSFU010000013.1, read on the forward strand.
CCGTCGAGCCGTCGGCAAGCGTCGCGGTGCTCGCCGCCGGGTCGAGCGTGGCGACCCGCGTGCCGGTGCGGACGTCGACGCGGTGATCCTCGTACCAGCTGTCGGGGCGCAGCCGCAGCGCCTCGACGTCACCCTCGTCGGACAGCAGCGTGCCGAGCCGTACGCGGTCGTAGGGCTTGTGCGGTTCGCCGCAGATCAGCGTGATCGCGGCGTCGGGATCGCGCTCCCGAACGGCTTCGCAGACTGCCTGACCGGCGATGCCGCCACCGATGACAAGGACTGAATTCATGCTCCAAACCACGCTAAGGACCGATGGACAGGGGCTCTACGACATCCGGTCGAAGCCGGGTTGGCCATCTGGCACCGCGCGGTCGATATCGAACCGCGCGGTTCGAGAACAGCGGGCCGCTGGTCAGACCGACGCGTACGCCAGGCTCGGGATGCGGCTATCGGCCTTGCTGCGGCGCAGGTAGAAGAACCACGTCATCGCGCCGAACACGAAGTAGGCGCCGAAGAACACCCATAGGGCGGGAATCGACCAGTCCTGGTGCGAGCTCGCGATCTGCGCCTTGGTAGCGGCCAGGTCGGCCTTGGCGGCAGCAACACCGGCAGCGTCACCGGCCGCCTGGGCCTTCGCGATCGCCGCCTGGCCGGCCTTGGTCGCCTGCGTCATCAGCGCGGCGGTGCCAAGACTTGCCTCGCGGAAGACAACCTGGATCAGGAAGCCGCCAAAGGCGCCGACCGCGCCGGCGATGCCGATCACGGCTGCTGCCTGACGCTTGAACGTCAGCGCGGTCGCCTTCGGATCGAGGCCCTTCTCGGAGGCCTCCTTGTTGCCGAGCGCTGTGAAGATCGACGGGATCATCCGGTACGTCGAGCCGTTGCCCATCCCAGCGAAGAGGAAGATCACCATGTAGGAGCCGAAGAACAGCGTGAAGCTGTCGCCGTTGACGCCGGCGATCGCAAGCAGCGTGAACGCGCCCATGCCGGCGAAGCAGACGAGCGTCACCCTGGCACCGCCGAGGCGGTCCGACAGCCAGCCGCCGAACGGCCGTGAGACCGACCCGATCAGCGCGCCGACGAAGCCCAGACCCGCGAGGTAGGTCGCAATGAACACGTGCTGGGCGAGGAACTCGGGGAACGTGTTCTTGATCACCAGCGGCAGCGCGAACGAGTAGCCGATGAACGAGCCGAAGGTGCCGATGTAGAGGATCGACATGATCCATGTCTGGCTCTGCTTGACGGCCATGCCGTAGGCCTTGCCATCGGACTTCGCCTGCGTGAGGCTGTCCATGTAGAACCAGGCGCAAACCGTCGCGGCGATGATCAGCGGCATCCACATCAGGCCGGCGTAGGCCAGGTGCACCTCGTGGACCGGCAGCTTCACGGCGGCCGCGGGCACGCCGATGATGATCACCAGCGGCACGAGCAACTGGGTCATCGCGACGCCGAGATTGCCGCCGGCCGCATTCAGGCCGAGCGCGAAGCCCTTGCGCTTCTCGGGATAGAAGAACGAGATGTTGGCCATCGACGACGAGAAGTTGCCGCCGCCGAAGCCGGCCGTCGCGGCGCAGCCGAGCAGGATCCAGAACTGCGTGTCGTGGGTCTGGTCGGCAAGCCAGCCGCTGGGCACGAGGAACGCCAGCAGCAGACACGGGATGAACAGCAGCGACGCGCTGACCATCGTCCAGATGCGCCCGCCGAACTTCGGCACCGCAAACGTGTAGGGGATTCGCAGCGCAGAACCGACCAGGTTCGGAACGGCCGTCAGCCAGAACGCTTCGGGCACCGACATCACGATGCCGATCTGCGACAGGTTGATGACGATGATCGTCCACAGGACCCAGACGCTGAAGCCGAGGTTCTCGGCGAAGATCGAGAAGCCGAGGTTCCTGCGCGCGATGCGCTTGCCTGTGCTCTCCCAGAACGCCTCGTTCTCAGGTTCCCAGTGATCGATCCAGCGGCCGCGTCGAGCCGCCGCAGAAGGCTCGGCGGCAATCGCCCCAACCGGTTCAACGTCCGTCGTCGTGCTCATGCAAGGCAACCTAGGCAGCATGAAATGTGGCCTCTACGACACTCGGTCGAAGGTTTGCGGCCACGTCGCTACGCGGGGTCGAAGCTGAACCGGACGGTCAAAGAACACACTTGCGGCGATGGCCCGGCCGCGCGCTCAGATCGACGCCACCCTGCTTGCCGACGCGTTCGCGGCCGACGGGCTGCACGGCACGTCGTCCGCCGCGCTGGCCCGCGCCGTCGGCGTCGCTAAGCCGACGTTGTACGTCCACGGCGAGTCCAAGGAGGCGCTGTTCCTGCGCGCCGTCGAGTCGGAGGTCGAGCGCGTGCTGGACCGCCTCCACGCGGCCGCGCGCGCGAGCGCGGGTCGCACGGCACGCGATCGTGCGACGGCGATGGCGCTGGCGCTGCTGACCCACGCCGCCGAGCGCCCGCGCGGGGCGCGGCTGCTGGTGACGACGGCGCGCCACGAGCGTTCGGGCGTCGCGGTCCAGGTCGCCGCTGCGCTGCGGCGGATCCCAGACCAGATCGCCGCCGCGCTCGCGCGTGACCTGGCCGGCGACGGCCTCGACGAGGCGCAGGCGCCGTTCCTGGCGCGCGCGCTGTACGGCGCGGCCATGGCGCTGGCGGAGGTCCGCCACGGCGAGCGGCGCCCCGCCCGAGCAGCGCTGGCGGCGATTGCCGCCGCGGTCGTTCCGGAGGCGGCGGCGCCGGCGACCGACAGCTGGCCAGCCGCGTGATCGGTCATAGCGCGAACGCGCCAATTCGAAATGTGTGTTTCAGCCCCCGGCTAGTGGGTAGCACCCGACTCGAGGTACGCAACCCCCACATAGGCCGACCTCCCTGGCCCGCGTACCTCATTCCCCCCACACCCACGGACGGTGGCATCCGGCCGTCGGAGCGGACCCCCCGTCGCTCCGGCGGCCAGCCGTCGTTCTGGGGCCGTTTTTTCAACGTCCACCGGCGGACCGTCCAACCTCTACGCTGAGCGCGTGGGTCCGGGCCGCCACCGCAGGTTCCCGTGGATGCGTCGCATCCGTGCCCTGCCGATGGGCATCGCCCTCGGCGTGCTCGTCCTGATCGCGTTCACCGCGTTCGTCCTCCAGCTCGCCGAGAACGCCGTGCGCAGCGAGGCGGAGAGCCGCGTGCGCACGAGCGCCCAGCTCGGCGCGCAGCTCGTCGGCGAGCAGACACTGCGCTACGAGGAGCTGCTCGGGGCCTACGCCCAGCGCCTGCGAACGCTGCCGGCGCCACGCAACGCGCGCCTGCGACGCCGCGACGACCGCCGCCTGCAGGTGACGCTCGACGCGATCCTGCGCGAGGTCGACGGCGTCGCCGGCGTCACCTACACCGACGCGCTCGGGCGCGTCGTCGCCAGCGCACCGCGCGGCCGCGTGCCGCTGCGCATCGACCTCTCCGGGCGCGAGTGGTACCGCGGCGTCACCGCGGCGCACGACACCTACGTCTCGCGCGCGATCCGCTCGGTCGTCGCCGGCAACCCCAAGGTCACGATCGTCGCGACGCCCGTCCGCGGCCCGGGCGGGCGCACGCGCGGGATCCTCGTGGTCTCCGAGGAGCAGCGCGTGCAGCGGATGGCCGACGCGCTCGGCCGCCAGCTCGACGCCGAGCTCGTCGTCACCGACCAGGCCGGCGTCGTGATCGCGCGGACAGGCCAAGCCAGCAACGCGCTGTTGTCGCGCAGCGCCGACCCCGTGGTCGCGGCCGCACTGCGCGGGCGCGACGGCGTCGAGTTGCGCACGATCAACGGCGAGGAGACCGTCTCGGGCTACGCGCCGGTCGCGCGCACCGGATGGACGGTCACCGCCAACGTGCTCGGCGACGAGGCCTTCGAGGACATCCCGCGCCTGCGCCTGGCGCTGCTCGCGGCGTCAGGCATCGTCGCGTTCGTGCTGCTCTGGCTCGTGCCGCTGCTGGCCAACCGCCTCGGCCACGCACGCGACGCGCTCGACATCTCCGCCGCCTTCCAGAGCGACTTCCTCCCCACCGCCCTGCCCGACGGCGTCAGCGCCCACTACGTCGCCAGCGAGCAGCGCATGCTGCTCGGCGGCGACTTCCTCGACGCCGTGCAGACACCCGACGGCGCGCTGGCGATCTGCATCGGCGACGTCTGCGGCCACGGCCCGCGCGCGGCGGCGCTCGGCGCGACGCTGCGCGCCGGCTGGCGCACGCTCGCCTCCGCGGGCAGCCCCGTCGAGCGGATCGACCTGCTCGACCGCCTCGTCGAGTCCGAGCGCCGCGACGAGGACCTCTTCGCGACGGTTGCGTGTGCGGTCGTCTCCCCGGACGCCGAGCACGTCCGCGTCGTCCTCGCCGGCCACCCGCCGCCCGTGCTGGTGCAGGATGGCGGGGTCATCTCGACGATCGAGGATCAGCGCGGTCCTGCGCTCGGCCTCGGCACGGGGCCCGACACGACGTGGCCGGTGCAGGAGCGCACGCTGGACGGCAGCTGGGCGCTCGCGCTCTACACCGACGGGCTGATCGAAGCGCGCCGCGACCGCTCCAGCCCGCGCCTGCGTCTGGAAGGCCTGCTGGGCCTCGTCGCCGACGCGACGCGCGAGGACGGTCTCGACGCCGAGGCGCTGATAAAAAGCGTCTCCGGGCTGACCGGACCGCGCGGTCTGGACGATGACGTGGCGCTGCTCGTGATCGACGGCGCTACGGTTCGCCAAGGCATGCTGAGCAAGCGTTTCGGGGCTGCCCATCTGGGGTAGCGCCACCCTGTGGCCCCGTGGGTCACCCGATTCAGGGGGAAGAAATGGCAAAGACCGCGACGGCGGCACGCTCGAGCAACGGCACCCAGACCAGCGGGGAGGCCCTCGAACGACTACGCGAAGCGCTGCGGGCTGCCGCGGCAGGTGACTTCTCGCAGCGCCTGCCCGCCCGTCGCCAAGGCGTTATCGGCGAGGTCGAGGCCGCCTACAACGAGCTGATCGAGCGCAACGCGCGGCTCTCCGCCGAGCTCGAGCGGATGGCCCGCGTGATCGGCCGCGAGGGCCGCATGACCGAGCGCGCACAGCTCGGCGATGCGCAGGGCGAGTGGGCGCGGGCGCTGGACGCAGTGAACGGCCTCGTCGACGACCTCGCGCGCCCGACCACCGAGGTCGCGCGCGTGCTCGTGGCGGTGGCCGAGGGCGACCTCACCCAGAAGATGGCCTCGACGATCGAAGGCCAGAAGCTCAAGGGCGAGTTCGCGCGCATCGGCACCACGGTGAACACGATGGTCGACCAGCTGCGCGCGTTCGCCGACGAGGTCACGCGCGTGGCGCGCGAGGTCGGCACCGAGGGCAAGCTCGGCGGCCAGGCAGAGGTCCCCGGCGTCGCCGGCACCTGGAAGGACCTCACCGACAACGTCAACTTCATGGCGCGCAACCTCACCGACCAGGTGCGCGGCATCGCGGAGGTCACGACGGCGGTCGCGGACGGCGACCTGACCCGCAAGATCACCGTCGAGGCGAAGGGCGAGGTCGCGGCGCTCGCCGACACGCTCAACACGATGGTCGACCAGCTGTCCTCGTTCGCCGACGAGGTCACGCGCGTGGCGCGCGAGGTCGGCACCGAGGGCAAGCTCGGCGGCCAGGCGGAGGTGCCCGGCGTCGGCGGCACCTGGAAGTCGCTCACCGACAACGTCAACTTCATGGCGCGCAACCTCACCGACCAGGTGCGCAACATCGCGCTCGTCACCACCGCGGTCGCGCAGGGCGACCTCTCCCAGAAGATCACCGTCGACGCGCAAGGGCGAGATCCTCGAGCTGAAGTCGACCGTCAACACGATGGTCGACCAGCTCTCCTCGTTCGCAGACGAGGTCACACGCGTCGCGCGCGAGGTCGGCACCGAGGGCAAGCTCGGCGGCCAGGCAGAGGTGCCCGGCGTCGGCGGCACCTGGAAGTCGCTGACCCAGAACGTCAACTCGATGGCGCGCAACCTCACCGACCAGGTGCGCAACATCGCCGTCGTCACCACCGCGATCGCGCAGGGCGACCTCTCCCAGAAGATCACGATCGACGCGCAGGGCGAGATCCTCGAGCTGAAGTCGACGATCAACACGATGGTCGAGCAGCTGTCCTCGTTCGCAGACGAGGTCACACGCGTGGCGCGCGAAGTCGGCACCGACGGCAAGCTCGGCGGTCAGGCAGAGGTCGAAGGCGTGTCCGGCACCTGGAAGGCGCTGACGCAGAACGTCAACCAGCTCGCCGCCAACCTCACGACACAGGTGCGCGCGATCGCCGACGTGTCGACCGCGGTGACCCAGGGCGACCTGACGCGCTCGATCACCGTCGAGGCGCAAGGCGAGGTCGCCGACCTCAAGGACACGATCAACCAGATGATCGGCAACCTGCGCGCGACGACGCAGGCAAACGCCGAGCAGGACTGGCTGAAGACGAACATCGCGCGGATCTCGGGCATGCTGCAGGGCCAGCGCGACCTCGCGCAGGTGACCCAGCTGATCATGAGCGAGGTCACGCCGGTCGTCTCCGCGCAGCACGGCGCGTTCTTCCTGATCGAGAACGACGTCAGCAGTGGCGAGCCGCAGCTGCAGCTCATCGCCTCCTACGGCTACCGGCCTGCCGGCAACGACGACGGTCCGCTGTCCTTCGCGCTCGGCGAGGGCCTCGTCGGCCAGGCCGCGCTCGAGGCGCGCGCGATCACGCTCGGCGACGTCCCCGACGGCTACATCCGCATCCGCTCGGCGCTGGGCGACGCGCCGCCGGCGCAGATCGCGGTGCTGCCGATCATGTTCGAGGAGCAGGTGCTCGGCGTCATCGAGCTCGCCTCGCTGCGTCCGTTCTCCGAGGTCAACCGCGCGTTCCTCGACCAGCTCACCGACACGCTCGGCATCGTCATCAACACGATCCAGGCGAACATGCGCACCGAGGAGCTGCTCGCGCAGTCACAGGCGCTGACGCAGGAGCTGCAGACGCAGTCCGAGGAGCTGCGCCAGACCAACGACGAGATGCAGGACAAGGCGCTCCTGCTGCAGCAGCAGAACCGCGACATCGAGATCAAGAACGCCGAGATCGAGCTCGCGCGCGCGGGCCTCGAGGAGAAGGCCGCGCAGCTCGCGATCTCCTCGAACTACAAGTCGGAGTTCCTGGCGAACATGTCGCACGAGCTGCGCACGCCGCTGAACTCGCTGCTGATCCTCTCGCGCCTGCTGGCCGAGAACTCCGACGGCAACCTCGATGCCCAGCAGGTCGAGTTCGCACAGACGATCCACGGCGCCGGCAACGACCTGCTGGCGCTGATCAACGACATCCTCGACCTCTCCAAGGTCGAGGCGGGCAAGATGGAGGTGCACCTCGCACCGCTGCCGCTGGCAGACCTCAGCGAGAACGTCGACCGCGCCTTCCAGCCGCTGGCCGAGCAGAACGACATCGCGTTCTCGATCGACGTCGACGCGTCGCTGCCTCCGGCGTTCGTCACCGACGAGCAGCGCCTGACGCAGGTGCTGCGCAACCTGCTCTCCAACGCGTTCAAGTTCACGCACGAGGGCGCCGTCACGCTGCGTATCTACGAGGACGACGGGCGCCTGGCGTTCGAGGTCAACGACACCGGCATCGGGATCGGCGCCGACAAGCTCGCGCTGATCTTCGAGGCCTTCCAGCAGGCTGACGGCACGACCTCGCGCAAGTACGGCGGCACCGGCCTCGGCCTGTCGATCTCGCGTGAGATCGCGCGCCTGCTCGGCGGCGAGATCCGCGCCGCGTCGATCCCCGGCGCGGGCTCGACGTTCACACTCGTGCTGCCGCTGCAGCCGGTCAGCCCGGAGGGCGTCGTGGTGGAGCCCGAGCCCGCGCCCGTGGAGGCCGAGCCCGTGGTCACCGACCTGATGGTGCCCGGCGGCGAGGAGGACGACCGCGCGCTGATCACACCCGGCGACACCGTCGTGCTCGTGATCGCGCGCGACCCCGCGGTCGCCGGCGACGCGCTGGACGGCGTGCGCGCACGCGGCGCGCGCGGCCTCGTCGCCCGCCGCGCCCCGTCGGGCCTGGCGCTGGCCCGCGAGCACCGGCCCGACGCGATCCTGATCTTCGCCGCCGACGGCGGCGACGCGCTGCTGCACCAGATCAAGCAGCACCCGGAGACGCGCGACCGGCCGGTGTACCTGATCGGCCCCGCCGGCCGGCGGCTGTCGGCGCTGCGGGCGGGTGCCGCGGGCCACTTCTCTGCGGTCAGCGGCCGCGACGCCGTCGCGCATGCGCTCGCCGACCTCGAGCGCCGCAAGGCACGCCCGGTCAAGCGCCTGGCGCTGGTGCAGGACGGCACGCGCCTGGACCCCGCGACGCTGACGCTGCTCGGCTCGGGCGACGACATCGACGTCGTCCCGGTCGACGCTGCGGATGCGCACGCGGCGCTCGTCGCGTCGCCGCCGGACTGCGCGGTGCTGCCGCTCGGCCCGCAACCGGAGTGGGCTTTCGCGTTGCTGGCCGACGTCGCCGCCGACGCACGTCTGCGCGAGCTGCCGGTGGTCGCCTACGCGCCCGACGCGCTGGACCGCGACGCCCGCCAGCGCCTCGAGCGCCTGCAGGGCGAGCTGATCCTCGAGATGGTCTCCTCACCCGAGCGGCTCGTCGACGAGACGGCGCTGTTCCTGCACCGCTCCGAGGCTGCCCTGCCGAGCCCGACGCGCAAGCTGCTGGCGCAGCTGCGGACCGCCGATTCGGTCTTCAAGGGCAAGCGCATCCTGATCGTCGACGACGACATCCGCAACGTCTTCGCGCTCGCCTCGGCGCTGGAGATGCGCGGCATGAAGGTCGTCTTCGCCGAGAACGGCCGCGAGGGCATCCAGCGCCTGCACGAGCACCCCGACGTCGACCTCGTCCTGCTCGACGTGATGATGCCGGAGATGGACGGCTACGAGACGGCGCGGGCGATCCGCTCGATGCCGCGCTTCGAGTCGCTGCCGATCGTCTCGCTGACGGCGAAGGCGATGCAAGGCGACCGCGACAAGTCGATCGCCGCCGGGGCGTCGGACTACATCACCAAGCCCGTCGACATCGATCAGCTCCTCAACCTGATGCGTGTGTGGCTCCACAGCTGACCCCATCCGTCCTGCTGGTCGACGACCGCCGCGAGAACCTGCTGGCGCTCGAGGCGGTGCTTGCCCCGCTGAACGCGCGCCTGGTCACCGCCCAGTCCGGTGAGCAGGCGCTCAAGGCGTTGCTGCAGGAGGAGTTCGCCGCGATCCTGCTCGACGTCCAGATGCCGGGCATGGACGGCTTTGAGACCGCGCGCATGATCCGCATGCGCGACGCCACGAAGAGCGTGCCGATCATCTTCGTCACGGCGCTCAGCCGCGACCTCACCCACGTCGCCCGTGGCTACGAGGCCGGCGCCGTCGACTACGTGCTCAAGCCGTTCGACCCGTTCGTGCTGCGCTCGAAGGTGCAGGTCTTCTGCGACCTCGAGACCCACCGCCGCGAGCGCCAGCGCGCCGACGAGCTGCTGCGCCGCGCGTGGGACTCGGCGCCGACCGGCGTCGCGCTGCTCGACGAGCAGGGCCGCATGCTGCGCACCAACCCGGCGCTGCGCGCGCTGGCCGGCAGCAACGGCTCCGAGCTGACCGGCCACGCGCTCGAGGAGCTCGTGGTTCCCGACGACCGCGCGCGGCTGCGGATGGCGCTGGAGCGCCAGCAGCGCGAGGGCGGCCCGGCCGAGGCGCTGGAGATCGCGCTGCAGAGCGCGCAGGGCTCGACCGTGCCCGTCGGGGCGCTGGTCTCGGCGTTCGACGTCGCTCCAGGCGAGCCCCACGGCCTCTTCGTCCAGCTCGAGGACCTGCGCGAGCGCCGGCGCGCGCAGCGCGCCCAGCACCGACTCGTCGCCGAGCAGACCGCCCGCGCGCAGGCCGAGGCGCTGGCCGCGCGGCTGGCGAAGGTCGCGGCAGTCACGGAGGGCATCGACCACCTGCCGCTCGAGCGCCTCGTCGAGACGCTGGCCGAGCGCATCGTCGACGTGCTCGGCGTCGACGGCGCGTGCGTCAGCGTGCTGCGCGACGAGGAGACGCCGCCCGTGCGGGCGACGCACGGCGAGGCCGTTCCCGACGACCTGCTGCGCAGTGCCGCCGCCGAGGGCCGCCCACGCAGCGGCGGCGAGGGCGCGCTTGCGGTGCCGCTGCGCGTCGAGGGCCGCGTGATGGGCGTCGTCGGCGTCACCGGCGCGGGGCGCGGCGGCACCGGCGCCGGACCTGAGCTGCCGGGCCTGCTGCGCCACGCTTCGGAGCGCAGCGCGCTGATCATCGAGCGCGCGCGGCTGTACGAGCGCGAGCGGCGGATCGCCGCGACGCTGCAGGAAGACCTGATGCCCGACACCCTGCCCGAGGTGCCGGGGGTGTCGATGGCGGCGCACTTCCGCTCGGGCGGCGCCGGCACGCAGGTCGGCGGCGACTGGTACGACGCGCTTGCGCTGCCCGGTGGGCGCCTCGGGATCGTGATCGGCGACGTCGCCGGGCGTGGCGTCTCGGCGGCCGCACGGATGGGCGAGATGCGCGCGGTCGCGCGCGCCTACGCGCTCGAGGGCCACTCCCCCGCCGAGGTCGCGCGGCGCCTCAACGCCTACCAGCTCGCGCAGGGCGCCGAGACGATGGCCACGCTCTGCTACGCCGTCGTCGAGCCCGCGGTCGGGCTGATGCGCTACGTCAGCGCCGGGCACATGCCACCGCTGCTGCTCACCGCCGGCGAGGAGCCGCGCTACCTCAGCCAGGGCGGCCCGCCGTTGGGCGTGCTGGACGTCTGCGACTACGACGAGACGGTCGTGCCGTTCGAGCCCGGCGCGCTGCTGACCGTCTACACCGACGGCCTCGTCGAGCGCCGCGGCGAGATCCTCGACGTCGGCCTGGAGCGCCTGCGCGGAGCGATCAGCGCCTCCGGGGCCGACCCCCACGCTGCGCGCGTCGCGGCCCTGCACGCGTGCCTGGACGACGACGACGGCGACGACGACGTCACCGCGGTCTTCGTCCACGCCGAGGCGGTACTCGGGCGGCACACGCGCTTCGTGCTCACCCCCGACCCCGAGGCGCTCGCCGCGCTGCGCAGCGCGCTGCGCCGGTGGCTGCGCGAGATCGCCGCCTCGCCTGAGGAGGCCGGGGAGATCACGCTGGCCGCCAACGAGGCCTGGCAGAACGCGATCGAGCATGGCAACGCGTTCGCGGCCGTGCCGATCACCGTGGAGCTCGAGTGCGACGACGACGGCGAGGTCACGGTGACGGTGCGCGACCTCGGTCATGACGGGACGCGCGAGCCCGATCCCGACCGCGGGCGCGGGATCCTCTTGATGCGCGAGCTGATGGACGACGCCGAGGTCGACGTCGACGGCCAGCACGGCGGCATCGTCACGCTGCGGCGGCGCTTGCGCAACGGGATGCCCGCACAAACGTCCGCAGTCGCTTCACGCCGTCTCGCCTGACCCATACAGTGGCGCGGGTGAGCCCGGGGGGACTGGACATCGCGACGGACCATGTCGACGGGCGTTCGCGCGTTGCGGTCAGCGGTGAGATCGACCTTGCGACCGTCGACCGGCTGACCACGGCCGTCGAGCAGAACACGCCGCCGGGAGGGATCCTCGAGATCGACCTGCGCGAGGTCGAGTTCATGGACTCCGCCGGTGTGGCTGCGCTGAACCGCTGCCGGCGCCACGCGATCGACATGCAGGCCGAGCTGAGCGTGCTCGTGCGCGCGGATGGCCCGGTCGCCCAGCTGATCAAGTGGACCGGGCTGGACACCGTCGTCGAGGTCCGCAGCGAGTAGACTGCCCCAGGTGGGCAAAGGTGGACAGCACACGGTCAGCGCGACCGAGTTCGCCAACATGACCGGGGTCACGCGCGAACGCCTGCGGACCTGGGAGCGCCGCCACGAGTTTCCGTCCCCGCTACGCAGCAACGGCGGCGCGCGCCGCTACGCGATCGACGACGTCAGCCGCGTCGTCGCCGTGCGCCGCGCGGTCGAGCAGGGCGTGCCGCTGCAGGCGGCGATCGCCGCCACCGACCTCCCGGCCGTTGCCGGCATCACCGACGACGCACGCGCCGCGCTCGCCGAGCATGCCCCGCTGGCCGTCGTGGCGCTGTCGGGACCCGAGCCGCTGCGCATCGAGTACGTCAACGCGGCGGTCCGTACGCGACCCAGCGCGCCGCAGGTCGGCGCCGACCTGCTCGAGCTCGCGCCGTGGTTCGCCGAGGAACCCGGCTGCCGCGCGCTCAAGCGGCTGTTCACTTCCGAGGTCGCGGCCGCCGCATGCGAGCACCCCGACTGGGTCGACGACCTGCGCCCGGGCGCGCACTCGATCGCCTTCCGCCTCCCCCACGAGCCGGGACAACGCTCGCTCGTGGCGCTGATCGGCGTCGACACCGGGCGCGACCGGCGCACGCGCCGCCAGCTCGCCGACGCCGAACGCGAGCGCGAGACGCTGGCGAAGCAGCTCGACGCCGAGCGGCGCTTCGGCGATGCCGCGGTCGCCGTCGCCGAGCTGTTTCGCACGCAGACCGGCAGCCACGGGCTCGCCGACGCCGCGCAGACGCTGGTGCGCCAGCTCGGCGCCGTCGACGCCGCGCTTGCGCCGTACATGACCGGCGCCGTCGTCGTCGGGCGCAGCGCCCGCGGGCTGATGGGTCCTGAGATGGTCACGGTGACGCGCTTCGACGATCTCGGCGAGGCCGTCCGTGAAGGGACACCGGTCTGGCTCGGCGACGCCGCGGCCGGCGCGTTCGGCGCGCCGCAGGGTCTTGCGCTGCTGGCCGTGCCGCTCGTCGCCTCCGGCGAGACGCTCGGCATCCTGCTCGTCCTCTTCGACGCCGAGCAGGATCTCACGGACGGACACCGCCGCCTGCTGCGCGTCGTCGCCTCGATCCTCGCGTTCGCGCTCATACGCGAGCGCGTGGCAGGTGAGCTGCGCGATCCACGCTGAGGTTCGGGACCACGCGTGGGCGGGTACTCCATTTCACGTGTCCCGCTACACCGCCGAGCGCGCGCTGGGCGCCAACGGATTTGCCCCCGCGCCTCCCGAGCATCCAGGCTCGATCGAACTCGTGCTGCGGGCTCCCGCTGACGCCGGCTCGCTGTCCGTCGTTCGCCACTCGGTCGGCGCCACCGCCGGCGCGCTTGGCTTCGATGCGGCCCGCGTCGCTGACGTCCGGCTCGCCCTCACCGAGGCGATGACCGCCGCGATCCGGCGCGCCGACCCGGGTGAGGTGCTGGAGATCCGCGCCGACGTCGGGGAGGACACGCTGCGCGTCGCGGTGCGCGACCACGGCGGCCAGCTGCAGATCAACGACGACCTCCCCCTTCCCCTCGTCGCCGCGCTCAGCGACGCCGTCGAAGTCAGCCACCTCGACGGCGGCGGCACCGAGGTCGCAGTGACGTTCGGCTTCAGCCGCTGAACGTCATCAGCACGTCCGTCCCGCCGCTGCGCGACGGCCGCAGCTCCAGGCCCGACGCGATCGCCGCGACCAACGGCAAGCCGTAGCCGGCGCCGGGGCTGTCGCTGCGCGGCGACAGGCCGCAGCCGTCGTCGACGACACGCACGCGCAGGCAGTCGCGCTCGGCCTTGATGTCGAGCACGAACGTGCCGCGCGGACGGTCGCGGTAGGCGTGGACGACGACGTTTGCGCAAACCTCGCCGACCGCAAGCGCGACGTCGGCGCAGCGCGCGGCGTCGAAGCCCGCGTGTGCGGCCGGCCGGCGCGCCTCGCCGCGGGCACGCCCGACCTCGTCGGCGGTGGCGGGCAACCGCACGACCGCGACGCTCGGCGGGGCTTGCGTCCGCTCACGAACCTCTGCGTATCTCAAATTCTTCTTGCACGTCAGAGCAGGGCTTTCCCGCACATCTGTGGCTTGAACCTCGATCTTCGTCAGCCTGTCGCGACTCGCTCGCGTGCCAGCTCCAGCGGCGCGCCCGCCAGTGCACCGCCGGGACAATCCTCGCACGGCACCTCGCGCCGCGGGTTGCGGATCCCTGCCAGCCCGAGCGCGCCACCGAGCGCGACGAGCGCCGCGCTGATCCCGACGCCGTAGCGAAACGCCGAGACCGCGCCGTCCTCGCTCGCGCTGCGAATCCGGGCGCGCTCGGCGTCCGACAGCGGACCGGGGTCGACGAGGGCCAGCGTGCGCTCCTTGGCGACCTCGACCGCCGCTTGCGCGCGCGCCGACAGCGGCGGCCCTTCGGCGAGGCGGTCGTCGAGCACCGCGCCGAAGCGTGCGGCGATCACGGCGCCGAGCGCCGCGACCGCGAGCAGCCCGGCGACGCGCGCGACCGCGTTGTTGACGCCCGAGGCGATGCCGGCGTCGTTCTCGTCGGCGTCGGCGAGCACCGTGGCGGTGAGCGGTGCGACCGTCATCGCCAGGCCGACCGAGAACAGCGAGCAGCGCGGGCAGCAGGTCGGCGACGTAGTCGACGTCGGCGTCCAGCCGCATCAGCAGCGGAGCCCGCCGCCGCCACGAGCGGCCCGGCGCCCATGAAGAGCGCGGCCCGTAGCGGTCGGCGAGCGCGCCGAAGCGCTCGGAGAGCGCGAACATCATCAGCGTCGTCGGCAGCGTCGCGAGCCCGCCTCGCAGCGCCGTGTAGCCGGCGACCTGCTGCAGGAAGAGCACGAGGAAGAAGAACAGCACCGCGAGCCCGGCGTACATCGTGAGCGTCTCGATGTTGCCGATCGTGAAGTTGCGCCGCCGGAACAGGTCGAGCTTCAGCATCGGCTGCGGCTACGCGCGCTCGTAGCGAGGAACGCGGCGAGCGCGACGACGCCGCCGACGAGCGGCAGCAGACGACGCGGGCTGCCCCAGCCGTAGCTGCGGCTGCTCGATCAGCGCGAACGACCGGCCGCCGAGGCCGAGCGCGCACAGGAGCGCGCCGACAAGTCGACCGGCGGCCGCTCCTGCGGCGGCGCCGCGCCGGCGACCGCGCGCGAAGATCAGCACGAGCGTCGCGAGCACGAGCGGGACGTTGAGCGCGAAGATCCAGCGCCACGAGCGGCGTCGACGATCAGGCCGCCCGCAGCGGGCCGACGATGGCCGCGATGCGCGCCCCAGGCCGTCCAGGAGCCGATCGCGCGCGCCGCGCTCCTTCGCGGGGAACGCCGCGACGATGATCGCGAGCGAGCTGGGCGTCAGCAGCGCGCCGCGCGCGCCCTGCAGCGCACGCGCGGCGATCAGGAACTCGATCGACGGCGCGAGCGCGCAGACGACCGAGAAGACGCCGAAGCCGCCGACGCCGAGCGCGAAGATCCGCCGCTCGCCGTAGATGTCGCCGAGCGAGCCGCCGATCAGGATCAGCGAGCCGAGCGCGAGCAGGTAGGCGTTGGAGACCCACTGCTGCGCCGAGAGGCCGCCGCCGAGGTCGTCCTGGATCGCGGGCAGCGCGACGTTGACGATCGTCGCGTCGATCGATGCCACGGCCGAGCCCATGATCGCGGCGGCGAGGGTCAGCCGCTTGTTCGTCGCCATAGCTGCACGCTAGCGGGCGGCGTTGCTCAGGCTGCGACGGCGACCGACTCGGCGCT
>CAVSFU010000014.1:0-144623 GCA_963727365.1 Paraconexibacteraceae bacterium
CGGCTCGTTCGACACGTTCCGCTCACGCGTGAGCGACCTGCCCGAGTTCTCCGGCGAGCTGCCGAGCGCGGTGCTCGCCGAGGAGATCGAGACGCCTGGGGAGGGCCAGATCCGCGCGCTGCTCGTGCACGCCGGCAACCCCGTCCTGTCGGCGCCCAACGGCTCGCGCATCGACCGCGCGCTGCCGGGCCTGGACCTGATGGTCTGCTTCGACTTCTACCTCACCGAGACGACCCGCCACGCCGACTACATCCTGCCGCCGGTCGGGCCGCTTGAGACCTCCGAGTTCGACGTCGTCCTGAACCTCGTCTCCGTGCGCAACACCGCCCAGTTCTCACCGCCGATGGTCGATCCGCCGGCCGGCTCGCGCTACGACTGGGAGGCGCTCGGCGGCCTGATGACCCGGCTGCTCGCGCGCGGCGCGCGTGGCCGTCGCGGCAAGCTCGCCGGCCGGGTCTGGGAGCGCGCCTCAGTGGCGCCTGGGCGCCGAGGGCCTGCTCGACGTCGCGCTGCGCCTCGGCCCGTACGGCCACCCCGCGGGCGCCGTGTCGCGATGCTCGACCGCGTCGTCGGCCCGATGCCGTTGGCCGCGGGGCCGGCGCAAGCGCTCTGCGCGCGCTGCACCAGCCCGCACGGCTGCCGACGGACGTGCCCGCGGGTGGGCTGACGCTGAAGTTCCTAAGCGGCAAGCCGCACGGCTTCGACCTCGGCCCGCTGCAGCCGCGCCTGCCCGAGCGTCTGTTCACCCCGACAAGCGCGTGCGCCTCGTCGACCCGATCTACGCCGCCGACCTCGAGCGCCTGCGCGCCGTCCAAGCCGGCGGCGGACTGGCCTCGTCCTGATCGGCCGCCGCCACCTGCGCTCCAACAACTCCTGGATGCACAACAGCAAGCGGCTCGTGAAGGGCAAGACCCGCTGCACGCTGATGATCCATCCCGACGACGCCGCGGCCCGCGGGCTGGAGGACGGCGCGACCGCGGTCGTCGCCTCGCGCGTCGGCGAGATCTCGCTGCCGGCCGAGGTCACCGACACGGTCATGCGCGGCGTGGTCAGCATCCCGCACGGCTGGGGCCACACCGCGAGGGCGTCGGCTGGACGACCGCCCGCGACCACGGCGGCGTCAGCGTCAACGACATCACCGACGACCAGTTCGTCGACCGCCTCTCGGGGACGTCGGCGTTCAGCGGCGGTGCCGTCGAGGTGCGCGCCGAGACGTCCGATTCGTCAAAGACCCCATCGTCGCAATCGCCGACGATGGTGGCATGACGGAGAACACGCACCAGCACCACGCGATCGACTACATCGAGCTGGCGGTCAGCGACCTCGCCGCCGCCAAGGCGTTCTACGCCGCGGCGTTCGGCTGGTCGTTTGCCGACTACGGCCCCGAGTACGCCGGCATCCAGGTCGACGGCAAGGAGGTCGGCGGCCTCGATGCCAACGGCGAAGTGCGCGCCGGCGGGCCGCTCGTGATCCTCTACTCCGACGACCTCGAGGCAAGCGTCGCCGCCGTCACGCAGGCGGGCGGGACGGTCGCCAAGCCGATCTACGAGTTCCCGGGCGGGCGGCGCTTTCACTTCGCCGACCCAGCCGGTAACGAGCTCGCCGTGTGGTCGGCCGCCTGAGCGCGCGCGTCCGTCGCGGCAGCGACGAGCAGCCCGAGCAGGCGATCGAGCTCGCCGGCTGAGACCACCGCGGCGGGCAGCCAGGCTTCGATCCAGATCACCCCGGCCTGCGTCGCCGTGAACGCCACGAGCGGCGTGCGGCGGTTGACGGTGCAGCAGCCAGAGCGGGTCGACCTGGCCGGGCCCGCAGACCTCCGCCTGCACGCGCAGGTAGCGCCCGCCCGCCTGCAGCGCAAGGCCGATGTCCAGCGGCCAGCCGCCGGCCTCGATCGAAACACCCCATTCACCTGGCGCCACGCGCCGGTGGCCGATGTCCAGCGCCTGCAGGGCTTCCTCGACCGGTCCACGGCGCGCAGCGTAGGCCTGAGATTGCTATCTTCGTCACACAGCTTTTGGTGTTCGCGCCCCGCAGGGGGGCGCTCCGGGGGCGGCCTCAAGGGCCGCCTTTTTCTTTGGAGGAGTCGAGATGGGCAACACAATCCAGACAGAGGTGGAAGCGACGCTCGCGTCGGCGATGCCCGATGTCGAGGTGCTGCTCGTCGAAGTCCGTCGGCGGCCACACGCTGCGCGCTCTTCATCGACCACCCCGACGGCGTCACGCTCGAGCTGTGCGAGCAGGTCACGCGCGCGCTGCCCGACCTCCGCGAGCGCTACGCGCTCGAGGTCTCGTCGCCCGGCATCGAGCGCCCGCTGACCAAGCCCGACCACTTCCGGCGCTACCTCGGGCGGCGCGCGCGTGTTCGCACGCGCGGTGAGGTCGAGGGCCACAAGACCTTCACCGGAGAGCTGGTCGGCGCCTCCGACGCCGAGGTCACGATCGCCGCCGACAGCGGCGTCATCGCGATCCCGTACGCCGAAATCCATCGTTCCAACCTCGTCGAGGAGTAGCCGCATGTCACGCGAGATCCTGGAAGCCATGGACGTGCTGGCGCGCGAGAAGGGCATTGCGCCCGAGAAGCTGCGCGCCGCACTGGAGGACGCCCTGCTGTCGGCGTACAAGAAGCAGCCCGGGCTCGGCGAAGTACGCCAAGGTCATCCTCGACCCTGAGACGGGCGACTACCGCGTCATCGAGCTGATCGTTCCGGAGCGCCTCGAGGCGCACATGATCGTCGAGACGATCGACGAGAACACCTACCTCGATGCCGAGACGGGCGAGTACGTCGAGCCCGAGGAGATCGAGATCGACCAGGAGAAGTTCGAGGAGTACGCCGACGAGATCGAGGAGCAGGACGTCACGCCCGACGACTTCGGGCGGATCGCCGCGCAGACCGCCAAGCAGGTGATCCTGCAGCGCGTCCGCGAGGCCGAGCGCGACATGATGTTCGAGGAGTTCCGCGACCGCGTCGGGGAGCTCGTCACCGGCATCGTCCAGCAGAAGGACGCCCGCTACACGCTGATCCAGCTGCGCGATCGCGTCGAGGCGCTGCTGCCCAAGTCCGAGCAGGTCGACGGCGAGCGCTACGAGCACAACCAGCGCGTCAAGGCCGTCATCAAGGAGGTCTCGGCCTCCACGAAGGGCCCGTCGATCATCGTCTCGCGCCGCGACCCCGAGCTGATCAAGGCGCTCTTCGAGCTCGAGGTGCCCGAGATCGCCGACGGCCTCGTCGAGATCGAGAACGTCGCCCGCGAGCCCGGCTACCGCTCGAAGATCGCGGTCGTCTCGCACGCCGACGGCGTGGACCCGGTCGGCGCCTGCGTCGGCCCGCGTGGCTCGCGCGTGCGCATGGTCGTCTCCGAGCTGCGCGGCGAGAAGATCGACATCATCCCTTACAACGACGAGCCCGCCCGCTTCGTCGCAAAGGCGCTGTCGCCGGCGCGCGTGCGCGAGGTCATCGTCGACGACACCAACCGCCAGGCGACGGTGATCGTGCCCGACGACCAGCTCTCGCTGGCGATCGGCCGCGAGGGCCAGAACGCGCGTCTCGCCGCCCGCCTGACCGGCTGGCGCGTGGACATCAAGTCCGAAACGGAGTTCGCGACCGAGGCGCCCGAGAGCCGACGAGGAGCGAGCAGCAGGACGGCGGGCGCTGCCTGGCGGTGCTACGTCAGCGGCCGGCGTTGCCCCAACGGCGCGCTGCCGGGCTCGGGCTACTGCGGCCTGGACGCCCACCAGGCGCTTGCGCGCTTCTCGCACGAACGCCGTCGTGCATCCTCAGTCGTCGCTGACCGACGAGGAGGTCGCGCTGCTCGCCAACCTGCCGACGCGCCCGACGACGAGGTCGCGCCGATGCTGTCCAAGGCCGAAGGGCCACCGCAGCTGCGGAGGCCGAGGCAGGCCGCTGCCGCTGAGGCTGCTGCCGAGGCCGAGGCGCAGGCCGCCGAGGCTGCGGAGACCGACGGCGAGCCGGAGGCCGCGGCAGAAGCCGCTGAGGCCGAGGACGTTGCCGAGGACGCTGCGGCGGAGACAGAAGAGGCCGCGGCGGAGACAGAAGAGGCTGCGGCGGAGACCGAAGAGGTCGCCGCCGAGGAAGAGCCGGCCGTCGCAGAGGAGCCGGCGTCGTAGCCGCCGACCCGCAGCGCCGCTGCGTTGGCTGCGGCGCGGTGCGGCCCAAGCGCGAGCTGCTGCGGCTCGCGCTCGACGACGGCAACGTCGTCGTCGCCGAAGCAGCTACGGCGCCCCGGACGCGGCGCATATGTGTGTGGCACGGCCTGCCTGGACGTGCGCAGCAGCGCCGCGCGCTTGCACGGGCCTTCAGGCAGAGCGTGTCCGTTGACCCCATGAACTCGTAGAATCGGTGGATCAGGTGGCAGAAAAGCGCGTAAGTCAAATCGCGAAGGAACATGGGCTCACGGCCCTGGAGCTGCTCGAGCAGCTGCGGGACAACGGCATCGTGCTCGCGAATGCGAAGGAGGTCATCGAGGAGGACGACGTCGTTCGTCTGCTCGGCCTCAACGGTGGTTCTGCTGTCGAGCAGCCGGTCGCCCCTGCCCTAGAAGCCGCTGCGCCCGAGGCGCCGCGCGGAGCCCGCACCCGAGCTGCCGCGCCGCCGCCTGAGCCGACCTGCGGCGCAAGCGCCCGCGGCCGCGCCCAAGGCCGCCGCGCTGGCCCAAGATCCTGTCCGAGCCCGAGGCGCCCGCGCCCGAGCCGGAGCCCGAGCCTGAGCCCGTCGCTGAGGCGCCCGTGCGCCGAGCCCGTGGCCGAGCCCGAGCCGATCGCGGCTGAGCCCGTCGCCGAGGCACCCGCGCCGGTCGTCGAGGAGCCGGCGGCGACGCCCGCTGCCGAGCAGCCCGCTGCCGCCGCGCCGGCCGCCGAGCAGCCCGCTGCCGCCGCGCCCGAGGCACCCGCTGCCGAGGCAGCGGCCGCCGAGACTGAAGCGAAGGGCGCCGAGACCGGCAAGCCGGACGTCGGCGAGAAGCCCGCGCCCGGCCAGGGCCCGAAGATCCTCGCGCTCCCCGAGCCGCCGAAGCGCCCCAAGCGCGACGAGACGCAGAGCCAGCCCAGTCGCGGTGGCGGCCGTGGCTTCGCCCGCGAGGGCACCGGCGCCCGGCGGTCGCCGGCGCGTCGTCATCGACTCGCAGGCCTCGCGCCGTCCGAGCGGCCCTGGTGGCCCCGGCGGTCCCGGTGGCCCTGGCGGTCCCGGCGGCAAGCGCCCCAAGCAGCGCAACCGGCGCCGGCGTCGCGACGTCCTCGAAGAGGAGGCGCGGCGCCGCTCGACGCAGGCCGCGGCCGGCCGCATCGGCCTCATCCGCGTCAACTCCGGCTCGACGCGTCAAGGACGTCGCCGAGTACCTCGGCGTGCCGGTCCCGGACGTCATCAAGAAGCTGATGAGCCTCGGCGAGATGGCGACGCTCACGCAGACGCTCGCCGACGAGGCGATCCAGGTGATCGCCGACGAGTTCGACAAGGAGATCGAGATCGTCCACCTCGGCGACGACGCCGACGCCGAGATCGACCTACGAGGACGAGGACGCCGACCTCGTCGAGCGCCCGCCGGTCGTCACGATCATGGGCCACGTCGACCACGGCAAGACGTCGCTGCTGGACGCGATCCGCGAGGAAGACGTCGTCGCCGGCGAGGCCGGCGGCATCACGCAGCACATCGGCGCCTACCAGGTCCACTTCGGCGACGACAAGACCGTCACGTTCCTCGACACCCCGGGCCACCAGGCGTTCACCGCCATGCGTGCCCGCGGCGCGCGCGTCACCGACATCGCGGTGATCGTCGTCGCCGCCGACGACGGCGTGATGCCGCAGACGCAGGAGGCGATCGACCACGCGCGCGCGGCCGACGTCCCGATCATCGTCGCGGTCAACAAGATCGACAAGGAGGGCGCGGACCCGACGCGCGTGCGCACCGAGCTCACGCAGCGCAACCTCCAGCCCGCCGAGTGGGGTGGCGAGACGGAGTACGTCGACGTCTCCGCCAAGACCCACGAGGGCCTGCAGGACCTGCTCGACACGATCCTCGTGGTCGCCGAGCTCGAGGACCTCAAGGCCAACCCCGACACCGACGCCTCGGGCGTCGTCGTCGAGTCCAAGCTCGACCCGGGCCGCGGCCCGGTCGCCACGCGTGCTGATCCAGCGCGGCACGCTGCAACGTCGGCGACGCGATCGTCGCCGGGCTCGACGTGGGGCCGCGTCCGTGCGATGAGCGACTACACGCGGCAAGCGCCAGAAGCAGGCGGTGCCGGGCGATCCGGTCGAGGTGCTCGGCTTCGACGGCGTCCCCGACGCCGGCGACGTCGTGCGCGTGGTCGAGAACGACCGCGAGGCCCGGCGCCTCGCCGACCGAGCGCGCACAGCGCGTCAAGACCGAGGCGCTGGCCCGCCGCTCGGGCCGCAAGGTCTCGCTCGAGGACGTCTTCAAGCGCGCCCAGGAGGAGGACCTCCAGGAGCTCAGCCTCGTGCTCAAGGCAGATGTCGCCGGCTCGGTCGAGGCGCTCGAGGACGAGATCGCCAAGCTGCCCCAGAGCGAGGTCCAGGTCAACGTCATCCACTCCGGCGTCGGCGGCATCAACGAGTCCGACGTCATGCTGGCGGCCGCCTCCGAGGCGATCGTCATGGGCTTCAACGTGCGCCCGGTCGGCGAGGCGCGCGCTGGTTGCCGATCGCGAAGGCGTGGAGATCCGCTCCTACTCGGTCATCTACAAGGCGCTCGACGAGCTGCGTGACGCCATGCAGGGCATGCTCGCGCCCGAAGAGGTCGAGGAGACGGTCGGCGAGGTCGAGGTCCGTCAGATCTTCAAGGCGTCGAAGGTCGGCACGATCGCCGGCTCCTACGTCACCAGCGGCAAGGTCGTGCGTGGCTCGAAGGCCCGCGTCATCCGCGACGGCACGGTCATCGCCGACACGACGATCGCCGGCCTGAAGCGCTTCAACGACGACGCCCGCGAGGTCGCGACCGGCTTTGAGTGCGGCATCACCTTGGCGAACTACCAGGACCTCAAGGAAGGCGACGTCTTCGAGATCTACGAGACCCGCCAGGTCGAACGCGAACTCGCGTAGGATGCCCGGCGGGGAACGCATGCGTCGCGTGGATGAGGCCGTCCGCGAAGTCCTCAGCGGCGCTGTGACCAGCGATCTGAAGGATCCGACGGGTGGGCTTCGTGACGGTGACTGACGTCAAGACGAGCGCTGATCTGCGCCACGCGCGGGTGTACGTCAGCGTGCTCGGGTCACGATGCCGAGCGTGCGGCCAGCCTCGAGGGACTGTCGTCCGCCCACGGGTATCCTGCAGGGTCGCGTCGCGCAAGAGCTGCACCTCAAGCACACCCCGCAGCTGGACTTCTTCCTCGACGACACCGCCGAGCGCGCCGCACCGTCTCGAGCGCCTGA
Organism: Paraconexibacteraceae bacterium; assembly: GCA_963727365.1. Lineage (GTDB taxonomy): Bacteria > Actinomycetota > Thermoleophilia > Solirubrobacterales > Solirubrobacteraceae > Paraconexibacter. Next base: position 7,401 of record CAVSFU010000014.1, read on the forward strand.
TCGACCGGCTCGGAGCCGGGCGAGTGAGCGTCGAGACCGTGGCCGACACACGTCAGCGCGTCCTCGACGAGATCCGCGACGGCGAGCGCTTCATGCCTCGTCACGCACGAGCACCCCGACGGCGACGCGCTCGGCTCGCTCGTCGCGATGCACGGCGTGCTCCAGGCGCTCGGCAAGGACTCGGTCATGTTCATGGCCGCCGACGAGTTCCCGCTGCCCTACGAGTACCGCTTCTTCGTCTTCGACGGGCTCGTCTCGCGCCCGCCGGCCGACTTCGCCGAGCGCACGGTGATCTACCTCGACTGCGGCAACATCGACCGCAACCCGCTGGAGGTCGTCAAGCGCGAGGACGCGCACATCCTCAACCTCGACCACCACCACGACAACACGCGCTTCGGCACGGTCAACCACGTCGTCGAGGACGCCTCGTGCACGGCCGAGATCGTCTGGGACCTGATGCGCCGACCTCGGCGTCACGCCGACGCAGGCGATCGCCGATGCGCTGTACGTCGGCCTGGTCACCGACACCGGCCGCTTCATGTACGAGAACACCGGCGAGCGCGCGCACGTGATGGCGGCGGAGCTGATCGCCGCCGGCGTCGACGTCAACGCGATCTACCGCCGGCTCTACGAGGAGATGCCGTCCTCGAAGATCGAGCTGCTCGGCGCGTGGCCTGGCCAACATCGAGCGCTTCGACGACGGCACGCTCACCTACACGCGCCTGTCGCGTCGCCGACTACGAGCAGGTCGGGGCGGAGGAGAGCTACTCCGAGGGCGTCATCGACCACCTGCGCTCGGTCACCGGGACGAAGGTCGCCGCGATGGCGCGGGCGCTGCTGGATCCCGATCGCGCGCACCTCAAGAAGGTCTCGCTGCGCTCGACCGACGGCGAGGTCGACGTCTCGGCGATCGCACGCGCCGGGGGTGGCGGTGGCCACCGCCAGGCTGCCGGCTTCACGACGGACCTCGACGACGACGCGCTTGTCGCGTTCCTGCGCGCAGCAGATCGCCGAGCAGCTTGAGCCACGGCTCTGATCCGGCTGGTCGATAAGCACCCGGGACGAGACGTCGCACGACGTCGTCGCGCAGGTGCGGCGCGAGTTGACCGCGCAAGACCAAGGTCGGTCACGCCGGCACGCTCGACCCGTTCGCGACCGGGCCTGCTGCTGGTCCTCGTCGGCCGGCGACCCGGGCGCAGCGCTGGTTCATGGGGCTGCCCAAGACCTACGAGACGACGGCGCGCTTCGGCTGGACGTCGACGACCGGCGACCCCGAGGGGGAGCTGGTGCGAGACGGGACGAGGTGCCCGCCGAACCGCTGAGCTGCCGACGGGCACGTGCTGCAGCGCCCGCCGGCGTACAGCGCGATCAAGATCGGCGGCGAGCGCGCATACAAGAAGGCGCGCCGCGGCGAGGACGTCGAGATGCCCGAGCGCGAGGTCACCGTCCACCGCTTCGAGCACACGCCGCCGGACCGCTTCGTCATCGAGTGCTCGTCGGGCACCTACGTCCGCTCGCTGATCGCCGATCTCGGCGACGCCTACTGCACGTCGCTGCGGCGCACGCGATCGGCCCGTTCAGCGTCGAGGACGCCGGGACCGAGCTGTCGCTGCAGGACGCGCTCGGCCGCGTGCATGCCGACTCGCGCTGGACGAGGACGGCAGGCGCGCGATGCCGCCCACGGACGCGCGGTGGCGGCGGAGGCCGAGGGCGACGTCCTGCTGGTCGACGAGGCCGGCCCGATCGCGATCGCGACGCCGCGAGACGAGGGCGCGCTGCGCATCCTCGTAGGCTTCCGAGGCTCATGATCACACCGCTCTCAGACGTGCGGCCGCGGCCGCGCCGCGTCGCGATCGGGTCGTTCGACGGCGTCCACCGCGGCCATCGCGCGGTCATCGACGACGCCGACACCGTCCTGACGTTCGATCCGCACCCGGTCAGCGTGATCCACCCGGCGGCCGCGCCGAAGCTGCATCACGACGCTCGAGCGCAAGGCCGAGCTCGTCGGCGACGCCGAGCTCGTCGTGATCCCGTTCGACAAGCGAGTTCGGCGCGCGCAGCGCGCAGGAGTTCATCGACGACGTCATCGTCGGCACGCTGCAGGCGACGCATGTCTCCGTCGGCGAGAACTTCCGCTTCGGGAACAAGGCCGCCGGCGACGCCGAGCTGCTGGGCGCCGACACGCGCTTCGAGACGCGCGTCGTGCCGCTGCTCGAGGTCGACGGGGAGGTCGTCAGCTCCAGCCACATCCGCGGGCTGATCCAGGGCGGCGCCGTGCAGTACGCCGGCGAGCTGCTCGGGCGCGCCGTTCGTGATCGACGGCATCGTCGTCCACGGCGACAAGCGCGGGCGCGAGCTCGGGTTCCCGACCGCCAACCTGATCCCGCAGGACGGCTACCTGCTGCCCGGCGCACGGCGTCTACGCCACCGTCGTGCGCACGGCCGACGGCGACGAGCACCCGCCGCCACGAACGTCGGCGTGCGCCCGCAGTTCGACACCGGGCGCGGCGAGCTGATCGAGGCGTTCCTGCTGGACTTCGACGGCGACCTCTACGACCAGCCGCTGCGGCGTGGAATTCCGCAAGCGCCTGCGCGGCGAGAAGCGCTTCGAGAGCGTCGAGGCGCTGGTCGAGCAGATGGACCGGGACGTCGAGCAGACCAGGTCGTTGCTACCCTGACTGGCCGCACATGAGCACGTTGACCGCAGAGCGCAAGCAGGAGATCGTCGAGAAGTTCGGCGAGAACGCCCAGGACACCGGGAACACCCGCGTCCAGATCGCCCTGCTCACGCGCGCATCAACGATCTCACCGAGCACCTGCGCGAGCACTCGAAGGATCACCACTCGCGCCGCGGCCTGCTGATGCTCGTCGGTCAGCGCCGCCGCCTGCTCAACTACTTCGAGAAGAAGGACCTCGAGGGCTACCGCGCGCTCATCAAGGAGCTCGGGCTCCGCAAGTAGTCTCCGGCGGCGATGAGCATCATCGCGCCCGGCACGCCGGTCCCCGACTTCGTGCTCAAGCGGACGGACGGCACGGACTTCACGCAGGACGACCTCGCGGGCACGACGACCGTCTTCGTCTTCTACCCGTTCGCCTTCAGCTCGGTGTGCACCGACCAGCTGCAGATCTACGACGAGGTCGATGGACGACATCACCGCCCAGGGCGCCGTCGATCTACGCCGTCTCGACCGATGCCAGCCCGGTCGCAGGGCGCCTTCAAGGAGCAGCTCGGCGTCAGCATCGACCAGCTCTCGGACTTCGAGCCCAAGGGGGAGACCGCGCGCAAGTTCGGCGCCTACTTCGAGCCCGCCGGGCATGACGAACCGCGCGCTCGTCGTGATCGGCCCGGACAAGCGTCGTGAAGTGGTCGCACCTCGCCGACAGCCCCGGCGACCTGCCGGGGGCGAACCTGATCTTCGAGGGACTCGACGCCTGAGGGCGCGCACGTCCGCGGCCCCGAGGGGGCGCCGCTGGTGGTGATCTACGCCGACTTCACGTGCCCGCGCTGTGCGCTGGCCTGGGAGCGCCTGCGCGGTGCGCCGTCTGCGCCTCGTGCTTCCGCCATCTTGGCGCTGCGTGCCAAGCACCGCGGGCGGTGGCGCTGGCCCGCGCAGCGGAGGCGGCCGCGCGCCAGGACGCGTTCTGGGCGTTCGCCGACGCGTTCTTCGCCGACCAGGGCCGCACCGACGATCCGCACCTGTGGGCGTGGTGCGAGCGCACCGGGTCTGGACGTCGAGCGCTTCGAGCGCGATCGTCGCGACACGAGGCGTCGCGCAGCGCGTCGCGGGCGACACGCAGGCGGCGTCCGCGCCGGTGTCACGGCGACGCCGACGCTCTTGCGCCCGACGGCAGCGAGCACCCAGGCCCGCCGACGGCGGCCTTGTGCGAGAATGGGCGCATTCGGATCCAAGAGAGAGAAGTAAGAAGAGATCTGCGCCCGTCGAGTCCGACGAACGGGTGCCAGAAGGGAAACATATGAGCAACGACGCCGTCACTACAGTGACCGTCGACATCGCCGGCACCGAGATCTCATTCGAGACCGGTCGACTGGCAAAGCAGGCCGGCGGCGCCGTCCTGGTCAAGCAGGGCGACACGCATGTCCTCTGCACCGCCACTGCAGGCGGGGATCGCGACGTCGACTTCCTGCCCCTCACCGTCGAAGTCGAGGAGCGGATGTACGCCGCGGGCAAGATCCCCGGCTCGTTCTTCAAGCGCGAGGGCCGCGCTGGGGAGAAGGGCATCCTCACCGCCCGCATGATCGATCGACCGATCCGCCCGCTGTTCCCCAAGAGCTGGCGTCGTGAGACGCAGCTGGTGGCGATCCCGATGAGCATCGACCACGTCCACCCCTACGACATCCTCGCGATGAACGGGGCGTCGGCGGCGCTGATGCTGTCGGACGATCCCGGTGCCGTTCCCGGTCGGCGCCGTGCGCATCGGCAAGATCGACGGCAACTTCGTCGTCAACCCGTCCGAGGCCGACGCTGGCCGAGGGCGAGTCGCGACCTCGACCTGATCGTGTCCGGCTCGGAAGAGGCCATCCTGATGGTCGAGGCCGGCGCCAACGAGATCCCCGAGGCGGAGATCCTCGACGCGCTGGACATCGCGCACGACGCGATCAAGAAGCTGTGCGCCGCTCAGCACGAGCTGCGGGAGAAGGCCGGCAAGCCCAAGGTCGAGGTCGAGGTCGGTGGCTCCCGACGAGGAGCTCGTTCGCGCAGATCAAGGCCGCGTTCGGCGGCCAAGCTCGACGAGGCGACCTCGGTCTTCGACAAGCTCGAGCGCCAGGACGCCTCCAAGGCCGTCATCGAGGCGATCGTCGGCGCAGTACGCCGGCGACCCCGACGCCGAGGACTACGCCGAGAAGCTCGCCAACGCCAAGGCGGCCGCGAGCAAGCTGGAGAAGGCGATCATCCGCGAGCGCATCGCCGTCCACAAGAAGCGCCCCGACGGCCGCTCCGAGAAGGAGATCCGGCCGATCTCGATCGAGACCGGCGTGCTTCCGCGCACCCACGGCTCGGCGCTGTTCACGCGCGGCCAGACGCAGGCGGTGAGCGTCGTCGCCCTCGGCACGCTCAAGGAGGAGATGCGCCTCGACACGCTCGGCCTGCAGACCAACAAGTACTACTGGCACCACTACAACTTCCCGCCCTTCTCGGTCGGGGAGGCCGGTCGCATGGGCGGCCCCAAGCGCCGTGACATCGGCCATGGCGCGCTCGCCGAGCGCGCGCTGGTCCCGGTCGTGCCGACGACCGAGGACTTCCCCTACACGATCCGCGTCGTGTCGGACATCCTCGAGTCCAACGGCTCGTCCTCGATGGCGTCGGTCTGCGGATCGTCGCTGTCGCTGATGCAGGCGGGCGTGCCGCTGAAGGCAGCCGTCGCCGGCATCGCGATGGGCCTGATCAAGGAGGGTGACGACTACACCGTCCTCACCGACATCGCCGGCGTCGAGGATCACCTCGGCGACATGGACTTCAAGGTCGCCGGTACGTCTGCGGGCATCACCGCCCTGCAGATGGACATCAAGATCACGGGCGTCACGTTCGAGATCCTGCGCGACGCGCTGGCGCAGGCCAAGGAGGCCCGCGAGGACATCCTCGGCCAGATGGCCGCCGTCCAGGCCGCGCCCAACGAGCAGCTCTCGGCCTACGCGCCGCGGATCTCGCAGATCCAGATCGACGAGTCCAAGATCGGCCTCGTCATCGGCAAGGGCGGCGAGACGATTCGCGGCCTGCAGGACGAGTTCGACTCGCAGATCGACATCAACGACGACGGCACGATCCTCGTGTACTCGGCGTCGGGTGACCTGGCGGATGCGCTGATCGAGCGCCTCAGCCAGATGACCAAGGAGGTCGAGGTCGGCGACGCGTTCACCGGCAAGGTCGTCAAGACGACGACCTTCGGCGCGTTCGTGGAGCTCGCCAAGGGCACCGACGGCCTGCTGCACATCTCCAACGTGTCGCCCGGCCAGCGTGTCGACACCGTCGAGGACGTGCTCAACAAGGGCGACGAGATCGACTGTGCGCGTGGTCGAGGTCGACCGCGAGCGCGGCCGCATCGGCCTGCGCCTGGCCGACGACCCGGATGTCGCCGGCAAGTCCGCCGAGGAGCTCGCGACCGTCGGCACCGGCGGCGGCAACGGCGGCGGCCCGGCGGCGACCGTGGCCCGCGCGGCGGTGGCGGCCGTGACCGCGACCGCGGACCGCGTGGCGCGGCGGCGGCGGCGACCGCGGCGGCGACCGTGGCGAGCGCGGCTCCGGCCGTCCGCGCCACCGGTCCAATCGCGATCCCGAGCGGGACTAGCGACCCTGCAGGAGCAACATCAGCTGACCCAGCTCGACTCGGGCGTCCGGGTCGTCACGGAGCACATCAGCTCCGTGCGATCCGTGGCGCTCGGGCTTCTGGATCGGCACGGGCAGCTGCCGCGGAGGCCGGCGACGAGGCCGGCCTCTCGCACCTGATCGAGCACATGCTGTTCCGCGGCACGCCGCGCTACGAGTCGGTCGAGATCGACCAGATCTTCGACGGCTTCGGCGCCGAGCTCAACGCGGGCACGGGCAAGGAGACGACCTCGGTCTACGCGCGCGTGCTCGATCGCCACCTCGAGCGAGGCGTTCGACGTGATGGCCGACATGGTCTGGCGGCCGAACCTCGCCGAGGACGAGCTCGTGCAGGAGCGCGAGATCGTGCTCGAGGAGATCGCGATGTACGAGGACGACCCGCAGGACAAGGTCTTCGACGTGCTCGGCGAGGCGGTCTTCGGCGATCACCCGCTGGGCCGCGCGATCCTCGGCCGCGCCGACGTCGTCGGCGGGACCCCGGCGAGCGGGCCTGCGGGCCTTCCACCAGGCGCGCTACGTGCCCGCAGAACGTCGTCGTCGCGGCCGCAGGCGCAGTCGACCACGAGCATCTGGTCGAGCTTGTCGCGAGCAGCCAGCGGCGCGCCGCCACAGCGGCCGCGCCGCAGCGCCGCTCGCAGCGGCGGCGGACTTCGCGCCGCGCGTGCGCTTCGTCGCGAAGGAGACCGAGCAGTACCACGTCTGCCTCGGCGCGCCGGGCATCGCGCGTGACGACGAGCGCCGCTTCGCGCTGCGCGTGCTCGACAACATCCTCGGCGGCACGTCGTCGTCGCGCCTGTTCCAGGAGGTCCGCGAGAAGCGCGGCCTGGCGTACTCCGTCTACTCGTTCCAGTCGCTGCTACGTCGGGCACCGGCCAGGTCGGCCTCTACGTCGGCACGCGCCCCGACAACGTCGGCAAGGCGCTCGGCGTGATCGCCGACGAGCTCGAGCGCTTCCGCGCCGCTCCGGCCACCGCCGAGGAGCTCGAGCGCTCCAAGGAGAACGTCAAGGGCCGCGTGCTGCTGGCGCTCGAGTCGACCACCGCGCGCATGAACCGCCTCGGTCGACTCGTTGCTCGCCGACATGCCGCTGCTCTCCGTCGACGAGATCGAGGCGCACATCGACGCCGTCACGCTCGAGGACGTCGCTGCACTGGCGACCGAGCTGTACGCACCCGAGCGCCTCAGCGCCGCCGGGATCGGCGCCGACGAGGACGCGTTTCGCGACGCGATCGCCCCGGCGCTGGCAGGTCGCGGCATGATCCGGGTCGGCGTCACCGGCGCCGCCGGGCGCATGGGCCAGACCGTCTGCGAGGCCGTCGACGGCGCCGACGACATGGAGCTCGTCGCGCGCATCGACCCCGAGCTCGGCGTCGCACTGTCCGACGTTCTCGGCGACTGCGACGTCGATCGTCGACTTCACCCGCCCCGACACGGCGCTGGCAAACGCGCAGGCGTGCAGCCGACGCCGGCGTGCACGTCGTCGTCGGCACCAGCGGCTGGGACGTCGACGCACTACGCCCCGGCCCCGGCAACGTGATCTTCTGCCCGAACTTCGCGATCGGCGCGGTGCTGATGATGCGCTTCGCCGCGGAGGCCTCCAAGCACATGCCGAAGGCCGAGATCATCGAGCTGCACCACGACCGCAAGCTCGACGCGCCCTCGGGCACCGCGGCACGCACAGCCGAGATGATGGAGGGCGACGTGCCGATCCACTCGGTCCGCCTGCCCGGGCTCGTCGCCCACCAGGAGGTCATCCTCGGCGGCACGGGGGAGACCCTGACGATCCGCCACGACTCGCTGGACCGCAAGTCGTTCATGCCCGGCGTGCTGCTTGCCGTGCGCCGCGTCGGCGACCTGAAGACGTCGCCGGTTGTCGGCCTCGAGCACCTGCTGTTCGACGGATGATCCGCCCCGCGACGCCCGCCGACGCGGACGCGATCGCCCAGGTGCAGCGCCGCGCGCTCGAGCGCGTCAACCCCGACGAGCCGCCGCCCGAGCTGCCGCTGCCGAAGGCGACACGCTCGTGGCCGAGTTCGACGGCCAGATCCACGGGTTCGTCACCACCACCGAGGACGGGCCCGTGGTCTTCGTCGACCCACGTGCGCAGGGAGCGGGCCTGAGCAAGCAGCTGCTGGCGGCTGCAGCGCAGCGATGAGCGTGCTCGTCGCCGTCACCGACCACGCGGCCGAGCGCTTCCGCCAGCGCGTCGCCGGACGCCGCGGGGCGGTCGACACAAAGGTCGAGATCGTCGAACGTGTGGCCACCGCGTACGCCGCCGGACGCGTCTCCGACGAGCCTCCGCCGGGCGCCACCGGGGCACGCGGCTCGGTCTACGTCCGCGATCTCACCGACCGCTCCGTGATCTACGTCTGCCGCATGGATGGGGCGGAACTGGTCGTCATCACGCTGTGGGAGACCGAGGGCGGCGTCGCCCCGCCGCGCGTGCCGCGCCGCTTCACGGACGCGCTCGAAGACGACTGAGGGTGGGTTCTGTCACGGATTGCGATCCGCCACCAACCGGAGTACCGTGGCTATTGGTCTGCACACTGGACGTTTTCGAGAAACCCTAGGGAGGGATCAGACCAACGATGACGACAAGAGTCTTGGTCGTCGCCAACCGCACAGCGGATTCCGAGGAGCTCTTCACGGCGTTGCGGTCACGCGCCGAGCAGACGCGCCTGAGCATCACGCTGCTGGTTCCGCAGGACACGCACGGAGGTCAGGGCCGGCGTCTGAACGCCGCGCTCGACCGGCTGCACGCCGCGGGCATCGATGCGGAAGGGATGTTGGGGGACACCGACCCCGCGATCGCCGTGCAGGAGACATGGGATCCGCGGGAGTTCGACGAGATCTACGTGGCGACGCTTCCCGTCGGCACGTCGCGGTGGCTGGGCTTCGATCTGCCCCAGCGCATCGCGAAGATGACCGACGCGGTCGTCCACCACATCGAGGCGACAGAAGCCCACGAAGTCGCGCCGTTGCGGGTCGGTTAGATCCGCCGCACGCGCGTCCTGTCCGCCGCGGCAGCTGTCGCGCTGCTCCTGACGTCCTGCGGCGGTGGCGACGACAAGGGCGCCAACGCTGACGGCGGCAAGCGCCTGTTCACCGAGCTCGGCTGCGGCGGCTGCCACACGCTCGCGGCAGCCAACGCCAAGGGCACCACCGGGCCCGACCTGGACACCGCGCGCCCGTCGCGCGAGAAGGTCGTTGAGGTCTTGCAGCGCCCGCGTGGCGTGATGCCCGACTTCTCCGACAAGCTCGACGCCAAGCAGCGCGAGGACATCGCCGCGTTCGTCGCGGGGGACAACAAGGGCGCGAGTGCGCCGAAGGGCTTCAAGCCCGACAGCCGCACGCTGAGCGCCTGCGCGCAGACCGATTTCGCCTGCGTGCTGCAGGCGTTCGGGAACATGACCTATCGCGACGGTCCCAAGCCGGCGCTCGCCGAGCTCGAGCAGCGGATCGCGAGCGATCCCGGCACCGCGCAGCAGTGCCATCGCATCTCGCACCTGATGGGCTCAGCGGCGCTTGCGCGCTACAAGGGCAGCGTCGCGCGCGCCTTCGTCCAGGGCAGCCCGGTGTGCGCGTCGGGCTACTACCACGGCATCCTCGAACGCGCGTTTGCCGCGCGCCCGAACGAGCGGCCGGCCACGGTGGCCAAGAGCCTCTGCGTCGACCCCGCGATCACCGCCCAGGTGTTCGTCCGCTACCAGTGCCTGCACGGCCTCGGCCACGGCCTGATGATCAACAGCGGCTACGACATGCCCGGCTCGCTGAAGGTCTGCAACGCCCTTGCTGACGACTTCGAGCAGAGCTCGTGCGACGGCGGCGTGTTCATGGAGAACTTCAACACGAGCTACGGGACGACCTCGAAGTACGTCAAGTCCAGCGACCCGATCTACCCCTGCAACGACGTCGCCGAGCGCTACAAGTACCAGTGCTATGGCCTGGTGACGGCGAACCTCCTGCGCCTCAACGGCTACGACCAGGCAAAGACCGCCAAGGGCTGCCTGCGCAGCGAGCGCGACTGGGTGAGCGTCTGCTTCCAGTCGTTTGGACGCGACATGTCGGGCATCGCCAACAAGGACGCAGGCAAGCTGCGCGCGAGCTGCCGCCTGGCGGGCTCACACGAAAGCGACTGCATCCTCGGCGCGTCCCGCGAGATCGTCAACTCCGACGCCGGCCCCGACCGCGGCGCGCGCTTCTGCCGCTCGGTGAGCAAGCGCCACCGCACGATCTGCTTCGAGGGCGTCGGCTCGGTGCTCGCATCGCTGGAGCCCGACAGCGCCGCGCTGCGGCGGGCCTGCAGCCGCGCGGCTGGTCGGTATGCGAACGCATGCCGGCGCGGTGGCGGCATCGCCTGACCGCAACTGCTGCAACCATTGCGGTTTCCACCGGGAGTAGAGCCGAAGGGATTTCGGGAACCGTGAAAATCATCGTGGGGTGTGTGCTGGTGGCGCTGTGCGCGCTGCCGGCGTCCAGCGGCGCGCAAGACCCGCCGCCGCTGCTTGGCGTCAACGTCGACGCCGGCGTCATCGATCTCGGAATGCTTGCGCCGGTCGACTCAAAGGTCACCTTCCGCGAGATCATCGGCGGCGCGCCGACCGCGCTCGGCACCGCGATCTCCGTCAACCCCAAGGGCGGCGCGATCGGCGGCGCGACGCTCTACCCGAGCGTCCCGTGGCGCTGCGACCGCCTCGTGCGCTACTTCACGGCCACCGCCGTCACGCCCGACGACAAGACGATCGAGGCCAGCAACGAGGCGCGCACGCCGAGCTGTCGCAACCGCATCGCCGTCACGCTGCCACAGCAGGTCGAGCGCGGCCGCTCCGTCCGCGTGCAGATCCGCGACCGCTGGCAGCAAGGCGACATCGGCGTGCGCGCGTGCCTGCGCCGGCCCGGTGGGCTTCGCACCTGCCGCGGCTTGGTGTTCGCGATCGGGCAGAAGTCGGGCGTCGTCAGGCTGAAGGCCGGCAACCAGAAGGCCGTCGTCGACATCGACGTGACGATCAACGGCACGAAGTTCCACAACCACAACAAGGTCGGCGTCGGGATGCCGAAGCCGAAGTCCTCGCTGCCGAAGATGCTCGTCACCGGCGACTCGATGATCCAGGGGATCGACGCGCTGCTCGCCGAGAAGCTGTCCTCGCGCTACAAGGTCATCCGCCAGACGCGCCCCGGCACCGGCATCAGCAAGAAGCTCGGCACGCCCTGGACCTCGCTGGCGCGCCAGCAGGTGCGCAACCACAAGCCGGTCGTCAGCGTCGTCTTCCTCGGCGGCAACGACGCCTACGACATGCAGACACCGGCGGGCACCACCGTGAAGTGCTGCGACGACGCCTGGAGGCAGGAGTACCTCCGCCGGCTCGCCGACATGGCCGCCACGTACGCCCAGGGCGAGCGCGGGCGTGTGATCTGGTGCCTGATCCCGCCACCGCGCCGCGCCGACATGCTGACGGCCACCCAGGCAGTCAACTCGCAGATCCTGCTGCTGTCGCAGATCGTCCCGACGATCACGCTCGTGCGGCTGGACCAGGTGTTCGGGCCGACCTACCGCGAAACGGTGCGCGGCAAGCAGGTCCGCGACCCCGACGGTCTGCACCTGTCGCTCGCGGGCGAGCGGATCGCTGCCGACGAGATCATCAAAGCTGAGCGCGGCGCCACCGCCGCATCCCGATGAAGGAGACCGCCTCATGACCCGTCCCGCCCTGATTGCCATCGCTGCTGCCGCGGCCGTGGCGCTGACCACTGGCGTGCAGCCGGCCTCCGCCGCGACCTGCAAGCTCACGGCGTCTGAGAAGTACAACCGCACGGCCAAGAACGGCCCGACCTACACGCGCAACCTGCGCGTCAGCGGCGGGGCGTCATGCGCGACGGGTCACAAGCTGATCCGCGCGTACTACAACTGCCGCGTCGCAAACGGCGGGCGCAAGGGCCGCTGCCGCAGGAAGGTCCTCAACTTCTCGTGCACGGAGCGCCGCTCCAACGTGATCGCGACGCAGTTCGATGCGAAGGTGACCTGCAAGAAGGGTCGCCAGCGCATCAACCACGACTACACGCAGCTGACCTAGCCTGGTGGATTGGCATCGTGGGGCGCCTGTTTGGGCCCAGGTTGGCCGCTGCGCGCGCAAACTGCCGCTTAGAGGGGGCAAGGTGTGCCCGCGGGACGAAAGCTGGCGGCCGCAATCGCGCCTCGCGCCGAAAGCGTCCGGTCTCCCAGAGCTAACCGGGTGCGAACCGCCAGATGGACTCCGCGCCGACGAGTGATAGCTATCGGTTGATATAGGGCGCGTAGCTATCACTCGTCGCGGCCACGGAGAGCAGCCGCGGCTCGCACCGGGTAACGGTTGCGCCCACGGGCGTGTTCGGCGCGAGGCGCGATTTCCGGACGAGCCGTGTCGGCCCTAGCTGCTCGCCTCCCTCTCCACTAACGCTTGAAGTCCGCGTCGAGCGCGCGCTGCACCGCGCCCGCGGCCAGCTCGGCGCCGCTTGCGTTGAGGTGCACGCCGTCGGGGTCGCGGACGATCTGCTCGCGGCCGTCGATCGTCATCGCGTCGCGATAGCGGTTGCCGGGCGTGAGGATCGCCGGGATGTCGACGAGCCGCACCGCTGAGCCGTAGGCGCCGGCGGCGACGCGGATCGCCTGGTTGACGACGCGGATGATCTTGTTGCGCGGGGCGTCGCGCGCGGTCGGCAGCAGCATCCAGTAGACGTGCCGCGCGCCGCCGCGCAGGTAGGTGCTGATCATCGTCCGGACGCGCGTCGCGTACTCCGCCGCCCAGCGCGCGTCGCAGCACTCCAGGTTCGCGCGGCCCGACTTCATCGGGAAGCCCTCACCTGCACCGAGGAACACGACGACGGCGTCGGCGCGGTCGCGGCGTGCCTGGATCGCCGAGTAGCGACCCCAGTCGAGCAGGTCGGTGTGCGAGATGCCGGTGCCCAGCTTCGGGTCGCGCTTTGTCTGGACGCCTTCGCCGGCAAGCTTGCGCGCGAGGCGCGAGTCCAGCGGCTGGGACATCGAGTCGCCGGTGACGAGCACCCGGCGCAACGGCGGCTTGGCACCGGCGCGCAGCCCGAGCTGCTCGGCGGTGAACGCCTGCGGCCCGACACGGCCACCGCCGCTGCCGCCCTCCGCGCTGAACTGGTTGGCGCTGTTGCCGAGGTCCTCGTCGGGCGACAGCCAGCCGACCATCGCGTCGACGGCGTCGGCGAACGGCAGCTGGTCGGCGATCCAGCCGGCCGGGTGGCCGACCGCCAGCACGATGTCGCGCTCCAGCCCGGGCTTGAGCTTCTCGCCCTGACGGCGGATGCCGTCGCCGTCGCAGACGACCAGCACGGCGAGCGCCGACAGCACCGCGACGATCGCGTGCCGTGCGCTGACGCGGCGGCTGCCGGGGATGTGGTCGTCCGCCGTCGGCGTGTGCGTCAGCTCGGGGGCGGTCGGGGTCTCGGTGTCGGGCGCGATGCCGGAGTCGGTCACAGGGGGCTCAGAACTGGAAGTAGATGAAGGGTGGGACGCCCTGGGCGGGGATCGTCGCAGCGACGACGAGAATCGTCGCCGCCAAGCCAGCGCTGAGCGTGGGGACAGGCAGGTCCGCGACCCAGCGGGAGACCTCCGGCATGCCGCGGATGCGGATCGCCTGCGTGAGGATCACGCCCGCGATCATCAGCACGGTCAGCGGTTCCCACAGCGTCGCGGCGCCGGAGGAGAACAGCTGGCCGCTCATCGCCCAGGCGGCGTCGAGGTCGGCGGTGCGGAACGGGATCAGGCTGACCGCGAAGAACGTGACGACCGCGACGTTGGCCAGCCAGTCCGGTGGACGCCAGGAGTAGCGGTGCATCAGCTCGCGCTCGGCAACCATCACCGTCCCGTGGATGATCCCGAACACGACGAAGCCCCAGGCCGCGCCGTGCCAGATGCCGCAGATCACCATCGTCAGCCAGAGGTTCAGCGAGGCGCGGGCGCGGCCGTGGCGGTTGCCACCGAGCGGGACGTAGACGTAGTCGCGCAGGAAGCGCGAGAGCGTCATGTGCCAGCGTCGCCAGAACTCGGCCAGCGTCTTGGCGCTGTAGGGGCGGTCGAAGTTCTTCGGGAACGTCAGCCCCATCAGCAGCGCGATGCCGATCGCCATGTCGGTGTAGCCCGAGAAGTCGCAGTAGACCTGGGCGGCGAAGCCGAAGCACGCGAGCACGACGTCGGCGGAGTGGTAGGCCTCGGGGACGGCGAACACGGGGTCGACGACGTGGCGCGCGAGGTAGTCGGCGATCACGACCTTCTTCACGAGCCCGACGGCGATCAGCAGCAGACCCGCCCCGACGGCGACGTTGCGCGGGTCGCGCGGCGCCTTGAGCTGGGGCAGGAACTCTGCCGCGCGCACGATCGGCCCGGCGACGAGGTGCGGGAAGAAGCTGATGTAGAGCGCGAGGTCGACCAGCGTCGGCGGCTCGAGGCGGTCGCGGTAGACGTCGACGACGTAGCTGATCGCATGGAACGTGATGAACGACAGGCCGATCGGCAGCGCGATCGTCAGCACCGGCAGCGGCGCGCCGAGCCCGACGTCGTCCAGCGAGCTTGCGATCTGCTCGACGAAGAACCCGTAGTACTTGAAGATCCCGAGGACGAGGACGTCCAGGGCGACGGCGGCGAGCACGAGCTGCTTGCGCGTGCGGTCTGACTCGCTGGCGTGGATGCCCTTCGCGAAGAGGTGGTTGCCGACCGTGATGCCGGCCAGCAGGAACGCGAACTTCCAGTTCGCCGTCGCGTAGAAGAAGTAGCTGACGGCGACGAGGAAGAGCTTCCACGAGATCTGGTGACGCATCAGCGCCCACGACGCCGGCAGGACGATCGCGAAGAAGATGCAGAAGCTGATGGTTGGGAAGACCATGCGGGGGCGGGCTAGCCTGACACGAGGTCGCGCAGGCGGGTGTGCCGCCGCCGCGCGTCCACGCGCGACAGCGCGAAGCTCAGCGCGGCAGGATCACCGACGAGCACCACGAGCGTCGTCGCGCGCGTGATCGCGGTGTAGAGCAGGTTGCGCGTGAGCATCACGCTGTGCGCGCGCGACAGCGGCATCACGATCGCCGAGGTCTGGCTGCCCTGCGCCTTGTGGACGGAGATCGCGTAGGCCAGGCGCAGCGTCTCGGTGGCGTTGATGGGCAGGCGGATGCGGCGGCCGTCGTCGCCGCCGAAGACGACCGCTTCGCGTTCCTTGTCGTGGTGGACGAGCACCCCGAGCTCGCCGTTCATCAGCTCGTGCTCGTAGTCGTTGCGCGTCTGCAGGACGCGGTCGCCGAGCCGAAACGGCGTCCCACCGATCGGCGCGCCGTCGGGATTCAGGCGCGCGCGCAGCGCGTCGTTGAACGCGTCGATGCCGACCGGGCCCTTGTGCATCGGCGCCAGCACCTGCACGTCGCCGACGGGCTGCAGGTCGTAGTGCTTGGGGAGGCGCTCGGCGGCCAGCGAGACGATCTCCTCGAACGGCGTCGAGCTGGAGATCAAGAAGAAGTCGTGGAGGTCGTCCTCGCGCGGGGTGGTCGGGGGCGCGTCGCCGGCGTTGATCGCGTGCGCGGCGCGGACGATCATCGAGCGCGCCGCCTGGCGGAAGATCTCGCTCAGCCGTGTCACGGGGACCTCGCCCGAGTCGATCAGGTCCTCCAGCACGCGGCCGGGACCGACGGGGGCGAGCTGGTCGACGTCGCCGACCAGCAGCACGTGCGTGGCAGGGCCGACGGCATCCAGCAGCGCGTGCGCCAAGCGCACCGACAGCATCGACGCCTCGTCGACGACGAGCAGGTCGACGCCGGTGATCGGGTCCTCGCTGTTGTGCTCGAAGCTGTTCTCCTCGGGCAGCCAGCCGAGCAGGCGGTGGATCGTCGTCGCCTCGGCGCCGGTGGTCTCCGCGAGCCGGCGCGCGGCCTTGCCCGTCGGCGCGCACAACCGCACCTTGCGCTTGGCCTGCAGCAGGACGTCGACGAGCGCACGCATCGTCTGCGTCTTGCCGGTTCCGGGGAGGCCCGTGAGGATCGTCAGGCGCGTTTGCAGGGCAGCGGTCACGGCGCTCCACTGCATATCGGTCGGAGTCGTCGGGTCGCTCAAGCCCTTCGAGCTCGAACGCGGGCGGCGCGTCGAGCAGCTCGCGCACGCGACGCGCGAGGCCGCGCTCGAGGCCGTCCATCTCCGGCGTGGTGATGCGGGTGTCGTCGGCGACGAGGCGGCCGCGGGCGACGAGCTCGTCGAGGCGGTCGTCGGGGTCGGCGCCCAGCAGCGTGCGCGCGCGCTCGAGCAGCTCGGTGTGGGGGAGGTGGCAGTGGCCGTCGTCCTCGGCCAGCGTCAGCGCGTGGATCAACCCGGCGTCGAGGCGGCCGGGGCTGTCCGGCGGCGTTCCCAGCGCCTGGGCGAGCGCGTCGGCGGTCTTGAAGCCGATTCCGGGGATCTCGGTCAGTGCGTAGGGGTCGGCCTGGAGGCGTTCGATGGAGCCGCCGCCGAAGTGGCGGTAGATGCGTGACGCGACGGCGGCGGGGACGCCGTGCTCCTCGAGGAACAGGCGCACCGCGCGCTGCTCGCCCTGCGACTTCCACGACTTCACCGCCGCGGTCAGCTTGGCCTTGCCGATCCCGGGGACCTCGCCGAGGCGCGTCGCGGGGTCGGCATCGACGACCTGCAGGACCTCGTCGCCCCACGCCTCGTAGAGCCAGCGTGCGCCGCGGTCGCCGACGTGCTTGACGCCCTTCAGGTAGGCGATGATCGCGCGGTCGGACACCGGCTCCAGCACGCGCACCTGCTGGGCGAGGAACTGCCAGCCGTGCTGGTTGTGCTTGCGCCAGCCGCCGCCGACGGTGACCGACTCGCCGGCGTGGACGTGGCCGAGCGCGCCGGTGACGGTGACGGACTCACCCTGCTCGGACACGCCGGCGATGACAGCGAACGCGCCGTCGGGGGTGCGATAGCGCACCGCCTCGATCTCGATCGTGAGCGACGTCTGGTCGAGGTCTGCGGGCTCATCCGGCACGGCAGGCCAGGGTACGACGCGGGTCAGATGGGCGCGGAGCGCGCGCCGATCGCGTAGCCGATGACGTTGACCAGCAGGTGGATGACGCTGACGATCACGAACGCCAGCGCGACGAGCCACAGCGGCATGCCGTACACCGGCAGCAGGCACAGCCAGATGCCGAGCACGAGGTCGCCTTGGTCCAGCGTCGTCAGCAGCAGCCCCGTGGCACCGCTGCTCTGCGTGCCGGGCGCGACGTCGAGCTGGCGCTTGAGCAGCGAGTTGGGCAGCTCGCCGAGGACGACGCCGAGGCCGATCAGCAGGCCGAGCAGCAGCGGGCCGGCGCTGTGCGCGGCGTCGGGGATCGTGTCGCGCCACCAGGTCCACTGCCACAGCGCGAGCGCTGCGAGCAGCGGGCCAAGCGTCATGACGATCGCACCGCGCCAGGTCTTGTTGTTGCCGAACAGGCGCTTGCCGCGCCACGTGCGCCCGCCGTCGAGCGGGCGCTTGAGCGCCTTGAGCAGGTCGAACGAGAGCACGGGCGCGTGGACGATCGGCGCGCCGAGCACGGGGAGGAAGAGCAGCAGCGCGCTCACGCGCGGAAGTCTGCCTCAAGCAGCGCCAGCGCCGCAGCGCCGGGGGCGGCCAGCTCGAGCGGGGCGAAGCGCGACCAGACCGTCTCGAGGGTGTGCAGCTCGAACGCGTCGTGCTCGTCGCGCGGTGCGGCGGCGACAACGGCCTCGGGGTCGGCGTCGATGTCGACGCGGTAGACGATCTCCGGGACGAGGCGTAGGAGGTCGAAGCCGACGCCGAGCAGGCGCGGGGCGGTCGGGGCTTCGACGCCGAGCTCTTCGCGCAGCTCGACGACCGCGGTGTCCGCAACCGCCACGTCGACCTCCGCCATCCCGGCGGGCACGACGTGCCAGGTTCCTTCTCCGATCGGAAGCCCGGCGCGGCGACCGAGAATCAGGTGACCGCCGACAACCGCGACGACCGTGACCCCGAGGCCGGCCGCGCGACCGGAGCCGTTGCGCAGCGGATCGCCGCCGGCCAGCGCGTCTGCCCGCGCACGCAGCGCGTCACCATCCTCAGCACGGAGTGCGTCGCAGGTGCTGATCCGCCCCCAGTACCCACCGGGACGCAGCGACATCTGGTCATCGTGCAGACGGTCCAGGCAGAGGATCGCGCCGTCGTACATCCACGGAACGCGCTCCCGCACGGCGGCAAGATGGGCGGCTCCGCCCGCGGCCAGCTGGGGATCGAGGACGACCGGGTCCGAGCCCACGACGAAGCGCAGCGACGACAGCGCCACGAACGCAGCCGGATACACCCGCCCAGCGCGCCGAACGACCTCGGCGAGGCCGCCATAGCGGGTAGCGAGCTGCTCGGGGTCATCTGACACGACCGCGAAGGATCGCCCACCTGCGCGATACTGCGCGGTGATGCTCGACCTCGGCGCGATCCTCACCGCCATCGTGACCCCGTTCGACGACGACGGGGCGGTCGACGAGCAGGCCTTCGTCGACCTCATGCACCACCTCGCCGCCAACGGCAGCGACGGCTTCGTCGTTGCCGGTACCACGGGCGAGGCGGCGACCCTCGACGACGAGGAGCACCTCGCGCTGATCGAGCTGGCGGTGAAGGAGAAGCCCGCGGGCAAGACGGTCGTCGCCGGCGTCGGCTCCAACGACACGCGCCACGCGATCCACCTCACCGAGCGCGCCAGCGCGCTGGGGCCCGACGCGCTGCTCAGCGTCAACCCGTACTACAACCGCCCCAACCGCCGCGGGATCGTCGCCCACTACCGCGAGGTCGCCAAGGCCGCCGACCGCCCGATCCTGCTCTACAACATCCCGCAGCGCACCGGGTCGGACATGCCGAACGACCTGCTCGCCGAGCTTGCGCAGCTGGACCACATCTCCGGCGTCAAGCAGGCCAACAACGACAACCTCGCGCTCGTCGACGGCCTCCAGCTGTACGCGGGCAACGACGAGGTGCTCGCCAAGACGCTTGACCTCGGCGGCGCGGGCGGGATCCTCGTCGCCAGCCACGTCGTCGGCTCGGAGATGCGCCAGATGGTCGACGAGCCCGACAAGCGCGCCGCGATCCAGGAGTCGCTGCTGCCGGTGTTCGCCGCGCTCGGCGTCGCGCCGGCGGCGATCGCCACGAAGGCCGCGCTGAAGCTGCTCGGGTTGCCGGCCGGCCGCACGCGATTGCCCTACGTCGACGCCGACGAGCAGGAGACCGAGACGATCCGAGCGATGCTCGAAGCCCGCGGCCTCGTAGGCGCCACCGCGTGAGCGGGACGATCAGAGTCCTGCCGCTCGGCGGGCTCGGCGAAATCGGCAAGAACATGACGGTCGTCGAGCTCGACGACCGCATCGTCGTCGTCGACGTCGGGCTGCGCTTCCCGACGGCCGAGATGGTCGGCATCGACCTCGTCCTGCCGGACTTCAGCTACCTGCGCAGCCGCATCGACGACATCGAGGGCATCGTCGTCACCCACGGCCACGAGGACCACCTCGGTGCGCTGCCGTGGATCCTGCGCGAGCTGGGGACCGAGGAGATCCCGGTCTACGGCGGTCCGCTGACGATGGCGATGGCGCGCTCCAAGCTCGACGAGCACAAGCTGCGCGACGTGCAGTGCGAGGACGTCAAGCCCGGCGACACCTTCAAGCTCGGGCCGTTTGACGTCGAGCTCGTGCACATGACGCACTCGATCCCGGATGCGCGCGCGGTTGCGCTCCACACCGAGCAGGGCGTCGTGCTGGTCACGGGCGACTACAAGTTTGACCAGACGCCGGTCGACGGGATCCCGGCCGATGTCGCGCGCCTGGCAGAGCTCGGCC
The DNA here is from genome assembly GCA_963727365.1 of Paraconexibacteraceae bacterium. Lineage (GTDB taxonomy): Bacteria > Actinomycetota > Thermoleophilia > Solirubrobacterales > Solirubrobacteraceae > Paraconexibacter. Next base: position 27,579 of record CAVSFU010000014.1, read on the forward strand.
GCGAGGGCGTGCTGCTGCTGTGCGGCGACTCGACCAACGTCGACCGCCCCGGGTTCTCGCCGAGCGAATCGGCGGTCGGCCCGAACCTCGAGCACCAGTTCGCGCGCGCCGACGGGCGCATCGTCGTCACGTGCTTCGCGTCGAACATCCACCGCGTGCAGCAGGTCGTCGACGCGGCCGCCGCGCACGGGCGCAAGGTCGCGTTGATCGGGCGCTCGATGCGCAAGAACACGAACATCGGCCGCTCGCTGGGACACGTCGAGGTGCCCGAAGGCATGCTCGTGCAGCCGCGCGAGATCGACGACTACCCGGACGAGAAGCTCGTGATCATCTCGACGGGGTCGCAGGGCGAGCCGCTCTCGGCGCTGCGGCGGATGGCGCACAACGACCACCGTCAGGTCCAGCTCAAGAACGGCGACACGGTGATGTTCGCGGCGACCCCCATCCCGGGCAACGAGCGTGCCGTCAACGAGACGATCGACCGGCTCTACCACATCGGCTGCGACGTGATCACGGCAAAGGACGCGCCGATCCATGCGTCCGGTCACGGCTACGCGGAGGAGGTCAAGCTGATGCTCAACCTCGTCCGCCCGCGCTACGTGATGCCGTTTCACGGCGACCACAAGCGCATCTACCTGCACGGTCAGCTCGCCGAGGCGGTCGGCATCGCGCCGGAGGACATCTTCCGTGGCGAGAACGGTCTGCCGCTGGAGATCTATGCGACCGGCGCGGGCTTCGCCGACAAGGAGCAGTCCGGGATGGTGTTCGTCGACGGCGTCGACATCGGCGAGGTCACCGACGTCGCGCTGCGCGACCGGCGGATGCTCTCGGCCGACGGCATCTTCGTCGTCGTGGCGACGGTCTCAGAGCAGGACGGCTCGAGCGTCGCCGACCCCGAGGTGATCTTCCGCGGCGTGCCGTATCCCGAGGATGTCGAGGGTCTGATCGACGATCTGCGCGACGCGGTCGATGCGTCACTGGAGCGCGCCGCGAAGGACGGGATCCGCGAGATCGACCTGCTCCAGCAGACCCTGCACGACGACCTCGCGGCGTTCGTCTACGACCGCTTGAAGCGCCGTCCGATGGTGCTGCCGGTCGTGGTCGAGGTCTGACCGGCCCGCCGGGTTAGAGTCGGGCCATGGCCACAGATTCAGAGGCGGGCGCCGCGGGCCCCGATCCGGGACCGATCATGCAGCTCGGGACGGCGTTTTGGGCGTCCAAGACGCTGCTCAGCGCCGTCGAGCTGGGGCTCTTCACGGACCTGGCGGCAAACGGCCCAAGCGACGTGAGCGCGTTGCAGGAGCGCCTGGGCCTGCACGAGCGCAGCGCCCGCGACTTCCTCGACGCGCTCGTGGCGCTGGGGATGCTCGAGCGCAGCGACGACCGCTACGACAACACGCCCAGCACCGGCGTCTTCCTCGACCGCGCCAAGCCGAGCTACGTCGGTGGCCTGCTGGAGATGCTCAATGCGCGGCTGTTCGGCTTCTGGAACAACCTCACCGACGGCCTGCGCACAGGCGAGCCGCAGAACGAGGCGCGGGCGGGTGGCGACCTGTTCGAGACGCTCTACGCCGATCCGGTCCGCTTGCGCGGCTTTGCCAAGTCGATGAGCGCGATCAGCGCCGGGCCGGCGCACGCGATGGCCGCGGCGTTTCCGTGGGCTGACCACCAGACGGTGTTCGACGTCGGCTGCGCGGAGGGCTGCGTGCCCGCGATCCTCGGCCAGGCGCACCCGCACCTGCGCGGCGGTGGCTTCGACCTTCCGGCCTTGCAGCCGATCTTCGACGAGCACGTCGCCGCCTGCGGGCTGTCGGACCGCATGCAGTTCGTCGCCGGCGACTTCTTCGCGGACGACCTGCCGAAGGCAGACGTGCTCGTGATGGGCCACATCCTTCACGACTGGGATCTCGAGCAGAAGCGCGCGCTGCTCGACAAGGCCTACGGGGCGCTGCCCGACGGCGGCGCGCTGATCGTCTACGAGGCCGTGATCGACGACGACCGGCGTGAGAACGCCTTCGGCCTGCTGATGAGCCTCAACATGCTCATCGAGACGCCGGGCGGGTTCGACTTCACGGGCGCGGACTGCCAGGGCTGGATGAAGGACGCTGGCTTCCGCGAGACGGCGGTGCATCCGCTGGTCGGGCCGGACTCGATGGTCGTCGGCTACAAGTGACCTTGCCGCCGTTGCCCGGCGCGAGCGTGCTCGGCCGGCTCGAGCAACAGCAGTGAGCGCTCGCCGAGGATCGGCGCGAGCAGGTCGTTGCCGTGGCGCTTGGTCAGCGGGTCGCCGGTGAACAGCCGGTTGATCGCGTCGCGGTCGGTGGTGACGACCGCAGGTGGGAAGCCGGGCAGCCCAGCGTCCGGCTCGCGCCGCAGCGCTCGCGGCACTGGGCGAAGAAGCGCGGTTGGTCGAAGGTGTAGCGCAGCGTCTGCAGCGCCCCAGGCATGCGAGGACCGGGAGGCAACTCGGCGGCAGGCGGCGGTTGAACGTCCATTTGCTCGGCAGAGAGCCGACTAGATGGACGTTCGATCGCCAACCGGCTCGGCCACGCGCGCCTCGCGGTAGCGGGGCAGGCGCACCATGAAGCGCGTGCCCCGGCGGATCAGGTCGCCGTAGGGCGCGTCCTCGACGGAGACCTGGCCGCCGTGGGCGTCGGCGACGGCCTTGACGATCGCCAGGCCCAGGCCGGTCGAGCCGCCACGATCGCCCGCGCCGCGGACGAAGCGCTCGAACATGCGTGCGCGGACCTCGGGATCGATGCCGGGGCCGTCGTCGTCCACCGTCAGGACGACGTCGTTCTCGTCCGCGCGGACGCTTGCGTGGACGTGGGTGCCCGGCGGCGTGTGCTCGATCGCGTTCTGCATCAAATTCAAGACCATGCGGAAGAGGTCGTCGCGCGCGCCGAGCACGGGCGCCGAGTCGTCGGCGTCAACCTCGATCTCGTGGCCCTCGGCAACAGGCCCGAGCTCGGCGGCGGCGTCGACCACCACGCGCGACAGGTCGGTGGGGGAGTGGGGGATGTCGCGCTGCGCGTCTGCACGCGCGAGCAGCAGCAGGTCTGCGACCAACCGCTTCATCCGCTGCGTCGAGCGCAGCGCGCCGATCGCCGCGGCACGCTCCTCGCCGTCGAGCTGGTCGGCGAGCAGCTCGAGATTCGCGTAGACGCTGGTCAGCGGCGTGCGCAGCTCGTGCGAGGCGTCGGCGATGAACTCGCGCTGGCGCGACAACGCGTTCTCGGTCTCCGCGCGCGAGGACTCGAGGTGCTTGAGCATGTCGTCAAGCGTGCGCGCGAGCTCGGCGACCTCGTCGTCGGCCTTCGGGATCGGGACCGAGCGGTTCGGATCGCCGGTCCTCGCGATCTCCCGCGACGTCCGCGTCAGCCCGGCAATCGGGCTCATCGCGCGGCGCGCAAGCATCAAGCCACCACCGAGCGCGAGCGCGCTGCCCGCGAGCACGCCGAAGAACAGGAACGCGCGGACCCGCCCGACCGTCGCCTCGAGGTCTGACAGGCGGCGCGCGTACTGGACGTTGACCACCGTTCCACCGGTGGTGAGGATCGTCCCGTTTGCCACGCGGTAGTCGTCGACGGTGACGAGATCGCCGATGTTCGGTGGGCCGAGCCCGGCGTCGCGCTTGGTGCCGTCGACGACCTGGGCACCGAGCCAGATGCGGATCGACGCGTTCTCCGGCGCGGCGAAGTCGTCGAGGTCGCGGAGGGGCGCCCAGCGCAGTTGCCCGCTGAAGATGTCCTGGCTCACGCGAATCTCGTCGTGCAGCTTCTTCTGCAGCCGGTCGCGCGCGGCAACGAGCTGGTTGTTGAAGTCCGAGCGGATCCGTCGTGCCGTCGCCTCGCCGATGACGATCGCGAACGCGCTGAGGATCACGAACGTCAGAGCGGACGAGATCAGCGCCAGGCGCCAGCGGATCGAGAGGCGCTCAAGCACGCAACACGTACCCCGCGCCGCGGATCGTGTGCAGCAGCCGCGGCTCCTCGTCGGCCTCGAGCTTACGCCGCAGGTTGGAGACGAACACCTCGATCGTGTTCGTCGTCGCGAACGGGTCGTAGCCCCAGACCTCTTCGAGCAGACGCTGGCGTGGGATCACGATCCGCTCGTTGCGCATCAGGTACTCGAGCAGCTCGAACTCGCGCTGGGTCAGCTCGACGTCACGCTCGCCGCGGCGGACCTCATGGGTGTCCGGGTTCAGCGACAGATCCCCGACCACCAAGGACGCGCTGCCTCGCGGCGGGCGGCGGCGCAGCAACGCCCGCAAGCGGGCGAGCAGCTCCTGGCGCTCGAACGGCTTCACGAGGTAGTCGTCGGCACCTGAGTCCAGGCCCTCGACCCGCGACTCGACGGCATCGCGCGCGGTGAGCATGAGGATCGGCACGTCGTCGCCCTCACGCAGGCGCTTGGCGACCTCGATGCCGTCGAGCTTCGGCAGGCCGAGGTCCAGGACGACGAGGTCGGGGACGAAGTTCGTGGCCACGTCGAGCGCCGTTTCGCCGTCGCCTGCGATGCGGACCTCGTAGCCCTCCAGGCGCAGGGATCGCTGGAGGACCTGGGCGATGTCGTCGTCGTCCTCGACGACGAGCACGCGCGGCGGGCGATCGGGGTCGCTCATGAACACACAATTCTAGGTCGATCGGATCAATCAGCGGTAAGCGACAGACTGCGTGCATGGTCCAGTGCGCGCTGAACGGCGCCTACACCCGCGCCGACCACCCGGCGGTGCCGGTGACGCGGGAGCAGACCGTCGCCGACGCGATCGCCTGGCAGGCGGCCGGCCACGACGTCCGCGTTGGCCTCGAGGACACGCTGATCGGCCGCGACGGCGGGCCCGCACCGGACAACGCCGGTCAGGTCGCAAGCGTCGCCTGAGCCGGCAGGGTCGGGCCCGCTCGCGTCGAAGGATGCGATGCGTTCCATGCCCACTGCCACGAAGAAGCCTCCTGCTGGCGCGCGGAAGCGTGCCGCCGCCACGCCGGCCAAGTCCAAGCCCAAGCCGCGCGCGCGTCGCTCGACGGCGACGTGGGCGCCGCGTATGCGGCCGCTGGACCAACGCCAGGTCGACGTCATCGGCCTCGCGCTGGTCGCGACGGGCGTGTTCCTCGCATTCCTGCTCTACGCGGGCTGGGACGGGGGCGCCGGTGGCCGTGCGCTCATGCTCGGCCTTGCGGACGTCTTCGGCGAGATCCGCTACGCCGGGCCGGTCGCGCTCGCGGCCGCGGGCGCGCTGCTGATCCTGCGCCCGATGCTGCCGACGCTCAAGCCGTTTCGCGCGGGCGCGATCTGCCTGCTGCTGGCGACGACGCTTGCGCTCGCTGCCGGCACGCTTGGCGTCGGCCCCGGCGAGCATGGCTCGCAGTGGTGGGTGCTCGAGGACATGCGCAACCGCGGCGGCGCGCTCGGTGAGGCGCTGCTGCGCGGCAGCTCGGCGGCCGCGGGCATGGTCGGCGCGCACATCCTCGCGGTCTTCCTCTTCATTGCCGGCGTGCTGCTGCTGACCGGCGGCACGATCGGCGGCGCCGTGCGCGCGACCGCCACGGTCGCCGCCGACACCACGCGCGCGCTGCGTGCGCCGCTGCCGCCGCAGCCCGAGCCGTCGCCGTTCGAGGATGCCGTCGCGCCCGAGTCGCTGACGCCGCCCGAGCCCGAGGACGTCGAGCTGATCATCCGCCCGGGGGACACGCACGAGCTCGACGGCGCGGTCCGCTACCCGGACCTCTTCGGCGACCCGGACCCGCGCACGTTCGCTCCGCCTCCGGAGCCGGAGCCCGAGCCCGAGCCGGAACTCGAACCGCAGCCCGAGCCCGAGCCGCTGCCGGAAGAGCCCACGGTCGTCGCAGCGCCGCCGGAGCCGCTGCAGCTTGACGTCGACCCCGATGTCGACTGGGAGCGTCCGGGCACGGGGCTGCTGAAGTTCTCGAGCCCCGAGCAGGCCAAGCCCGACACCGCCGGCCAGGAGCAGACCGCCAAGCAGCTGATCGAGGCACTTAGCCACTTCAAGGTCGACGCGAAGATCATCGGCGCCGTCGCAGGCCCGCACATCACCCGCTACGAGCTGCGCCTCGCGCCGGGCGTGAAGATGAGCAAGGTCGCGCAGATGAAGGACGACCTCGCCTACGCGCTGGCGGCCACCGAGATCCGCATCCTCGCGCCGATCCCCGGCAAGCAGGCCGTCGGCGTCGAGGTCCCCAACAAGAAGCGCAAGATGGTCACGCTCGGCGACGTCTACGGCGCGCCGCCGAAGGGCTCGAGTCCGCTCACGGTCTGGCTGGGCAAGGACGTCAGCGGCGCCGCGATCCACGCCGACCTCGCGAAGATGCCGCACCTGCTCGTGGCGGGCACCACCGGCGCGGGCAAGTCGGGCTGCATCAACGCGATGCTCAGCTCGATCCTGCTGCGCGCGACGCCGGAGGAGGTCCGGCTCGTGCTCGTCGACCCCAAGCAGGTCGAGCTCAACCACTACGAGGCCGTCCCGCACCTGCTGACGCCGGTGATCACGTCGCCGCGCAGCGCCGCCAACGCGCTGCAGAACCTCGTGCGCGAGATGGAGTGGCGCTACGGCGTGATGAGCGTTGCGCGCACGCGCTCGCTGATCGAGCTCAACAAGCACCGCAAGGCAAAGGGCGAGGATCCGCTCCCATACATCCTCTGCGTCATCGACGAGCTCGCCGACCTGATGATGGTCGCGCCCGCCGACGTCGAGGATTCGATCATCCGCATCGCGCAGAAGGCGCGTGCCGTCGGCATCCACTTGGTGCTCGCGACGCAGAGCCCGCGCGTGGACGTCATCACGGGCATGATCAAGGCCAACGTGCCAAGCCGGATCGCGTTCGCCGTCTCCAGCCAGACCGACTCACGCGTGATCCTCGACCAGAACGGCGCCGAGTCGCTGCTGGGCATGGGCGACCTGCTGTTCTCGGCCGTCGGCTCGTCGAGGCTGCAGCGCATCCAGGGGGCGTTCATCGACGAGGACCAGATCGCGCGGCTGACGGACTTCTGGGCCAGGCAGGGCGAGCCCGAGATCCGCGAGGACCTGCTCGAGGAGATCGTGTCCGAGGAGGCCGAGAAGCCGGCCGACGGGGATGCTCTTGACGCCGACGAGGATCCGATGCTGGGCGAGGCGATCCAGCTGGTCGTCGAGATGAACACGGCCTCCACGTCGATGCTCCAGCGGCGTTTGCGCCTGGGCTACACGCGCGCGGGGCGCCTCATCGACATGCTCGAGCGGCGCAGCATCATCTCGGGCTACGAGGGCTCAAAACCGCGCCAGGTGCTGGTCACCGAAGCCGACCTCCCGCGGGTGCTCGCGAACCTCGCAGAGCGCGGTGATGTCATCGAAGCGGAGGACACAGTGGCACTTCCTGCCGAGCCGGCCGACGCTGACTAATACGCTGTAGCGCCGGATGCCGGAGATCGGCTCAACCCTGCGGGAGGCGCGGATGCGCGCGCGCATCGACATCTCGGAGATCGAAACCGAGACGAAGATCCGCGCGAAGTACCTGCGGGCGCTCGAAAACGAGGAATGGGACCTGCTGCCAGGGTCCACCTACGTCAAGAGCTTCCTGAAGACCTACGCGGAAGCGCTGGGACTCGACGCGCGCCTGCTTGTCGAGGAGTACAAGCTGCGCCACGAGCGGCTTTCGGGCGAGGAGCTCTCGCGCCCGATGAGCCCGCCGTCCTCCTCAGGACGCTCGGGACGGCGTGCGCCGCGCCCGCCGGGGCTGCCGCCCGGCGCGATCATCGCCGCCTGCGTGCTCGCGCTGCTGGCCGGGCTGTTCTTGCTCGGCAAGCTCACCGGGGGCGACGACGACGACCCCTCGGGCGCGTCGACGACCACGACGCAGACGACGACGCGCACTAGCGAGGGGCGGCGCACCACCACCACCCGTCGACGCCGACGCGGCCGCGCACGCCGTCGCGTGTCCGGTTGACGCTGACGGCGACGCGCCTGTGTACGTCTGCCTGCGCGCGGCGGGCAACCGCACGCTGATTCGCGGTGAGACGCTCGAGGCGGGCGCGACGCGCGGGCCGTTCCGGGCGTCGTCTTTCAAGCTCAACCTCGGCAACAACAACGTGCGCCTGCGGGTCAACGGCAAGACGGTGGCCGTTCCCGCGTCGACCGGCGCGATCGGTCTGCAGATCACCCGCAACGGGCGCTCGTCGCTGGGCGACGGCGAGCGACCCGAGTGCCTGTGAGCACGCGCGCCGGCATCGTCGTCACGGGGACCGAGGTCCTCACCGGGCGCGTATCGGACCGCAACGGGCCGTGGCTTGCGGAGCGCCTGCTGGACCTCGGGATCGACATCTCGCAGATCGTCGTGGTCGGCGACCGCCCGGCGGAGATCACGGCGGCGCTGGAGCACCTCGCGCGCCTCGGCGTGGACCTGATCATCACGAGCGGTGGCCTCGGGCCGACCGAGGACGACCTGACGACCGCGGTGGTCGGCGAGTTCCAAGGCCGCCCGATCGTTCTGGACGAGGCGCTCGAGGGCCGGATCGCGACGATCCTCGAGGGGCTGCTGAAGCGCTGGCCCGGACTCGATGTCGACGCCGTGCAGGCCGGCAACCGCAAGCAGGCGATGGTGCCGGAAGGTGCCGCGGTGCTCGAGCCGGTCGGGACCGCTCCGGGTGTGGTTGTCCCGCCCGCGAACGGGACAGGACCGACGGTGGTCGTGTTGCCCGGCCCACCGCGCGAGCTGCAGCCGATGTGGGGCGCGGCCGTGCAGACCGACGCGTTTCGCGCGGCGGTTGGCGAGGGTGCCCAGCTGCGCCAGGAGATGCTGCGGCTGTTCGGGATCCCGGAGTCCGAGATCGCCGAGACCCTGCGCCGCGCGCGGGCGGACGGGGTGGATCTCGACGCGTTGGAGATCACGACGTGCCTGCGGCGCGGGGAGATCGAGATCGTCACGCGCTTTGCGCCGGACGTGGAGCCGGTGTACCGCGCGTTTGCGGGCGTGGTGCGCGAGCGCCATGCGGACACGCTGTACTCCGAGGACGGCACGTCGGTGGACGAGCAGGTCGCGACGCTGCTGCGATCCGCGGGGCTGAAGATCGCGACGTGCGAGTCGTGCACCGGCGGGCTGCTTGCCGGTCGGCTGACCGATCTCGCAGGGTCCTCGGACTATGTCGCCGGCGGGGTCGTCGCGTACACGAACGCGGCAAAGGTCTCGCTGTGCGCTGTCGACCCTGCGGTGATCAAGCGCGTCGGTGCGGTCTCGGAGGAGGTCGCCGCGGCGCTGGCCGACGGTGCGGTGGCCCGCGTCGGCGCGGACGTCGGTGTCGGCATCACCGGCATCGCCGGGCCGGGCGGTGGCACCGAGGACAAGCCGGTCGGGATGGTCTGCTTCTCGGTCGTCTGGGGCGAGCGGCGTGACACGCGCACGCTGCACCTGCCCGGCTCGCGCATGGACGTGCGCGACCGTTCGACGACGGTTGCGATGCACATGATCCGGCGGCTGCTGACGGCGTGAGGCTGTTCGTCGCCTGCGAGCTGCCGGAGGAGGTCGCGGCCTCGCTGGCGGTGTGGGCGGCACACGCGACGGCGCGCGACCCGGGGCTGCGGCTGCTGGCGATCGACCAGCTGCACCTGACGCTCGCGTTCCTCGGCACGCTGGCGCCGGCCGCGGTGGACGACGTCGAGGACGCGATGCGCGAGGCGCTGCGCGACGAGCCGTGGCCGTCGGCCTTGCGACTGGGGGAGCCGGTCTGGCTGGCGCCGCGCTCGCCGCACGTGCTGGCGGTGGAGATCGTCGACGAGGACGGCGCGCTTGGCGGGTTGCAGGCACGGCTGGTGGATGGGCTTGTCGACGCGGTCGGGTTTCAGCGTGAGCGGCGGAAGTACCTGCCGCACGTCACGGTCGCCCGCGTGCGCAAGGGACGGGCACCGCGTGACTACGATCTCGAGCCGTCGCCGCCGTCGACCGGGTTCGCGGCGGAGGCCGTGGCGCTGGTGCGGTCGCACCTCGGGTCGACCGGGGCGCAGTACGAGCGCGTCGTGACGCTGGAGCCGGCGTGAGGCGCGTCTTCGCGCTCGCGCTGTTCGTCGCGCTGGCAGCACCGACGTACCGCGGCTATGACGACTACGTCCGGGCGGGCGGCTTTGAGATCGGCCGCAGCGCGGAGGGGCGGGCGATCCCGGCGATCTCGGTTGGCGGTGTCTCGGGTTCGCCCGTGCATCTCGTCGTCGCCCTCACGCATGCGCGCGAGTGGCCGTCGGGGGAGATCGCGATGCTGTACGCCAACGAGCTGCGGACGTCGAGCAATCCACGGGTCGCGGCGCTGCGGCGGCGGGTGCGGACGGTGATCGTCCCAGTGTTGAACCCCGACGGGTTCGTGCGCTCGCAGAGCGGCGAGCCGATGTGGCGCGGCAACGCCCGCGGCGTCGATCTCAACCGCAACTTCGGGGCCTTCTGGGGCGGGCCGGGTGCTGCGGTCTCGCCCGGGACCCCGACCTACCGCGGGCCGGGACCGTGGTCAGAGCCGGAGTCCGCGGCGATGCACGCGTTCGGCGCCGGGCTAGGGGTGACGAACGTCGTCTCGCTGCACAACGTCGGCGGGCTCGTGCTGCGGCCGCCCGGGTTCCGCGCCGAGGGGTTGACCCCCGACGAGGCGGGCTTGCGGCGGCTCGGGGACGCGATGGCGGTGGCCGCCGGCTATCGCAGCGCGTACGGCGCGGACCTCTACGAGGCGACGGGTGCGCTGGAGGATTGGAACTACCTCGCGCAAGGCGCCTACGGGTACACGATCGAGCTCGGCGAAAACGACGGCGACGGGTCGTTCACCGGGCGCTACGAGACGCACGTGACGCAGCAGTGGACCGGGCCGCGCGGCGGTGTGCGCGAGGCGCTGCTGCTGGCGGCCGAGCAGGCGCAGGACCCGCGCGACCACGTCGTGCTGGCCGGCCGTGCGCCGGCCGGGCGGGTGCTGCGGCTGCGCAAGTCCTTCACGACGATGACCTCGCCGGTGTGCGCGGACGACGCGTGCCTGTCGACCGGCGCGCCGCTCGGGCTGGCCGACGAGCTGGCGCTGACGCTGCGCGTGCCGGCACCGGGGCGCTTCGCGTGGCATGTCGGGCCGTCGACGCGGCCGTTCGTCGCGGCGGCCGGTGGGCGCGAGGCGTGGACGCTGGAGTGCGTGGCCGGCGAGCGTGTGGTCGCGACGCGGTCGTTCGTCGCGGCGCGCGGCACGCGCGTGTCTGTCGATCCATGTGTGGCCGGCTCACCCCTGCGTGTCGGGCCGAACCCGGCGGCGCGCGTCGTCCGCGTGTTGTCCGTGCGGGGGCGGCGCGCCCGCCTCGTCTGCGCTCGCTCCTGCCAGGTGGCGGTCGTCCGTGGCGGCCGGACCGTCCGCGCGTCGCTGCCGCCGGGCACGCCACGCGTGCTGTCGCTCCCGGCCGCGCGCGGCCGCGTGACGGTCCGCGCGGTGGACAGCGTGGGGGAGCGGGCTACTCGGCGATGGCCGTGACGTCGAGTTCGATCAGGTGGTCGGGCTGCGACAGCACCGGCACCGGGATCAGCGTGCTCGGGACCGGACCGACGCCCTCGATCTTGGCGGCCGCGCGCATGAAGCCGTCCATCAGCTGCTCCATCTTCGACGGGTCCCAGTCGACCACGTAGAGCGTCGTCTTGACGATGTCGGCAAACGTCGCGCTCGCGGCCTGCAGGCCGGCGGCGACGTTCAGCAGCGCCTGCTCCATCTGCGCGGCGAGATCGCCGACGCCGACGGTGTTGCCGTCCCCGTCCTGGGCCACGAGGCCCGCGAGGAAGATCTGCCGGCTGCCCGTCGCGATTGCGACGTGGACGAAGCCTTGCGGCTCGGGGAGGCCGGGGATGTTGAGCTTCTCGATCGCCATGGACCGACCCTATCCGGGCGACGTCGCAGACTCGTCGCTGTTTCGTTGCACTTCTGGCACGAACTGGGGGTAGCGCTGTAACGGGTCGGCACCCGAACATGTGATCGCTTTCCGTCCGACCCAACCCCCATCATCACGCTCTACCCCGAGCAGAGAAGAGAGGCGAATCCCGCATGCCCACGACCGACGAGAAGGCCGCCAAGGCCCGCGACGCAGCCCTACAGGGCGCGCTGACGCAGATCGAGCGCCAGTTCGGCAAGGGCACGATCATGCGCATGGGCGATCCCGACGCTCAGGTCAAGTGTCTTGCCGTGCCCACGGGCGCGCTGTCCCTGGACCTCGCGCTCGGCATCGGTGGCCTGCCACGTGGACGCATCGTCGAGGTCTTCGGCCCGGAGTCCTCCGGTAAGACGACGCTGATGTACCACGTGCTCGCTGAGGCGCAGAAGCTGGGGGGCGTCTGCGCGTTCATCGACGCCGAGCACGCGATGGATCCGCTCTACGCGGAGCGGATCGGCCTCGACATCGACGAGTTGCTCGTCTCCCAGCCCGACTACGGCGAGCAGGCGCTCGAGATCGCCGACATGCTCGTGCGCTCTGGCGCGGTCGACGTCGTCTGCGTCGACTCCGTTGCTGCGCTGACGCCGCGCGCGGAGCTCGAGGGCCAGATGGGCGACCAGACCGTCGGCCTGCAGGCGCGGATGATGAGCCAGGCGATGCGCAAGCTCGCCGGCAACCTCAACCGCACCGGCACGATGATGCTGTTCACCAACCAGATCCGCGAGAAGGTCGGCGTCATGTTCGGCTCGCCCGAGACCCAGCCCGGTGGCCGCGCGCTGAAGTTCTACTCGTCCGTGCGCCTGGACATCCGGCGCATCGAGACCCTCAAGGAAGGCACGGAGGCGGTCGGCAACCGCTGCCGCGTCAAGGTCGTCAAGAACAAGGTCGCGGCGCCGTTTCGCCAGGCGGAGTTCGACATCGAGTTCGGCAAGGGCATCTCGACCTCGGGCTGTCTGATCGACCTCGGCATCGAGCACAACATCGTCACGAAGTCCGGCTCGTTCTTCTCCTACGGCGACGAGCGCCTCGGGCAGGGGCGCAACAACGCAAAGGCGTTCCTCGACGAGCACCAGGAGATCGCCAAGGAGATCGAGGCCAAGGTCTACGCGGCGTTGGACATCAACACCGAGCTCATCGTCCCGATCGACGGCACCGCCCCGGACCTCGCGGCGATCCCGCCTGGCGTCGACCCCGAAACAGGAGAGATTGCGGCTTAGCGACTCTCCTCGTGCACGACTCTGCCGCAGACGCGGCATTGAACGGTCGCACTGCGTCGAACCCCCTGCGCGCTGCGACCGGCACCGGTCGCGCCGCGGCGACCCCTGACCGCGGCGCGACTGGCATCGAGGAGCACAGCCCGCTCGACGTGGGCGCTCCAGCTGACCCGCTGCTCGACCCGGGCCTGCGTCTCCAGCACGCGCTCGACGTCAGCTATCGCTACCTCGGGCGGCGCGCGCGTACCGTCGTCGAGCTGCGCCGGCACCTGGAGGCCAAGCGCGTCGAGCCGGCGACGGTCGACGCCGCGGTCGCCGAGCTGCAGGAGCAGGGCTACCTCGACGACGGGGACTACGCGATGCGCTTCGCAGAGGATCGCCGCGAGCTGGACGCCTGGGGTCCCGACCGCATCGAGCGCAAGCTCCTCTCCGCAGGAGTGGAGCCCGAGCTGATCGCGGCGGCGCTCGCCGCTCGCGACGGTGCGGACGAGCTCGACGCCGCGGTCGCGGTCCTGCGCCGCCGCTTCCCCGCGCCGCCGCAGGACGACCGCACCCGCGAGCGCGCACTCGGCCTGCTCGTCCGCAAGGGCTACGACCTCGAGCTCGCCTACGACGCGATCCGCGCGCTGGAGCGCAGCGACCGCGGCTAGCGGTTTCGCCCGCCACAGGTTGCGGCCAGGGCTGGTGGATTGGCATCGTGGGGCGCCTGCGAGCAGCGAGCGTCGAGGCTTCGCAGACAACTGCACTCAGAGGGGCAAGGGGTCGCGCAGGGCGCATGCCGTGGCACGGGGCGCGGTGGCGGTCGCGCCTCGCGTCCACACGCCCCAGGCCGCGGTCGTGAACCGGGGCCAGCGCCGGTGCTCGCCACGAGTGACAGCTACTGGTCCTATATGAACGGATAGCTGTCACTCGTCGCGCCGCGAGCACCAGCGAGCGCTCCGCCGCACGCCGCCCTCTCTATGCCCTGTTGGTCGCGCAGCGCCCAACCCGACGACCCAGCCAGGCGCGCCACGATGCCAATCCACCAGCACCGCCCGAACAACGCGGTGAGAAACGACCTAGCCCGCGCCGAGGTAGCGGCGCAGCATCGTCACGGTCTCTGCGGCATAGGCGTCGACGTCGGCGTCTCCGGTGGGGTGGATGACGAGGCTGTGGGTGATCGACTCCACCACCTGCACCACGACCCGCGCGGCGCGGTCGGGATCGTCGACGTCGACTTCGGGTGAGTCGCGCAGGTACGTCGCGATCGCACCAGCGGCAGCCTCGAACAGCTCGTCGAAGCGCGCGCGCAGCTCGGCCGGTCGCGGGGCCTCCTCGACGAGCACGCGATGCAGCGCCGGCCGCGACCGATGCGCCTCGACCATCGCGCCGACAAGATCGCGCAGCGCGCGGTCCAGCGGTACGTCCGGCCCAAGGCCGGCCAGCAGCGGCGCGACCGCGGCTGCGCCCTCGTCGATGTGGCGCTCGGTCAGCGCGACGAGGACCGCATCCTTGTTCGGGAAGTACTGGTAGAGCGAGCCGATCGACACGCCGGCGCGGTCGGCGATGCGGTTCGTCGTCCCCGCGGCATAGCCGTGCTGCTCGAAAACGTGAGCAGCGGCGTCGAGGATCGCCTCGACCGTGAGCCGCGAGCGCTCTTGCAAGGGCGCCTTGCGCGGGGTGGTCGTCATCGCGCGAATGCGAGTAGGCGGAACACGAGTAATTGCTCACAATACCTGCAATGGCTTTCGTCCGGATGAGCTCCGATCTTCCGATCCCTGCCGACGATGCGTTCGCGCTCGCGCAGAAGGTCGAGCTGTTTCGCTTCGTCGTCGCGCCGATCTTGCGGATTCCGAGGCTCGAGGTTCCGCCCGAGTTCGCGCCCGGCGTGGAGGGCTCGGCACGGCTGTGGTGGTTCGGCGTGATCCCGACGTGGACGCATCACCTGCGGCTTGTTCGGATCGGTGACGGCGAGATCTACACCAACGAGCACGGCGGTCCGGTCACCGTCTGGAACCACCGCCTGACGTTCGAGCCGCTCGCGTCGGATCGCTGCCGCTATACCGACGAGATCGAGATCGAGGACGGCATCCGCGGCCTTGGAACGCGCGCGTTCGCGCATCTGATGTTCCGCCATCGGCACCGTCGCTGGCGCTCGCTTGCCCGCGTGCTCGCGCGGTAGTACGGTGGACGACAGCGACTGACCGGCCCGTAGAGGCCAAGAATTCCGCAGCAAATCGAATCTTTTGAACCCAGTAGCACCAACGACGTCCGACCACCCCTCAACCTTCTTCTAACGCAGACACAAGACGCTCGTTGAGGCTCGGCGCGCAGCGCGCCAGCCATCCATCGCCAAGGCCCGAACGGGTCAGTCCGCCGCTCCCGAACAGACATGGAGACCGTCGCACCGTGGGCACAGATGCCGCGGAGAGGCGGGGAGAGGACAGGCAATGGAACTCGTCATCGGCGCAGCCCTTCTTGCGGCAGGGCTTGTCGTCAGCGCGCTCGTACGCACGCGCAGCGCGCGGCCGGCGCACGCAGCGGCCGGGTCGCGCGGGGGCTCGCTCGCCCCGCCGCCGGCCGGCACGGCTTCGACGGCGGCGGCACCGCCCGCGGCCGTCGCGCCCGCGGTGTCCGCGCCGGCCGCGGCGGAGTCGTCGGCGCTCGACGCCACGCTCGCCCGCCGCTTGGACGAGCTCGACCGCCGCGACGCCGAGCTGCGCGATCGCGAGGCACTGCTCGCCGGCGCGCATACCGAGCTGGAGGAGCTGCGCGCCGATCACCTGCGTGAGCTCGAACGCGCCAGCGGTCTCAGCGCCAGCCAGGCAAAGCAGGAGCTGCTGAAGGCCGTCGAGGACGAGGCTCGCCACGACCGCGCACGCGTGCTGCGATCGGTCGAGGAGGAGACCAAGCGCGACGCCGAGCGCCGCGTGCGCTCGATCCTCTCGGTCGCGATGCAGCGCTTGGCGGCATCGCACGCCACCGAGACGACGGTGTCGGTCGTCCAGCTCCCGTCAGACGACATGAAGGGCCGGATCATCGGCCGCGAGGGGCGCAACATCCGCGCGCTGGAGACGCTGACCGGTGTCGACTTCATCATCGACGACACGCCCAATGCCGTCGTCCTCAGCGCATTCGACGGCGTTCGCCGCGAAGTCGCGCGGATGACGCTCGAGAAGCTGCTGCAGGACGGCCGCATCCACCCGGCACGGATCGAGGAGACCTTCTACCAGTCGAAGTCCGAACTCGAGGACAACATGGCCGCGGCGGGGGAGAAGGCCGCGTTCGACGCCAACGTCCAGGGTCTGGATCTCGAGCTGACGCGGCTGCTCGGACGCCTCAAGTTCCGGACGTCCTACGGGCAGAACGTGCTCGCGCACAGTGTCGAGTGCGCGCAGCTCGCGACGATCATGGCCAACGAGCTGGGGGCGAGCCCGAAGACCGCGCGCCGCGCAGCATTGCTGCATGACATCGGCAAGGCCGTGTCGCACGAGATCGAGGGTCCGCACGCCCTCGTCGGCGGCGATCTCGCGCGCCGCCACGGAGAAGACGAGGCTGTCGCGCACGCGATGGAGGCACACCACAACGAGGTCGAACCGCAGACCGTCGAGGCCGTGATCGTCCAAGCAGCCGACGCGTTGTCGGGCGCGCGCCCCGGCGCCCGCGGCGAATCGCTCGAGTCCTACGTCACGCGCCTGCGCGAGCTGGAGCAGCTCGCCGCGCGTCACAAGGGCGTCGACAAGGTCTACGCCATGCAGGCCGGTCGCGAGGTGCGCGTGATCGTCGCACCGGACGCGCTCGACGACGCGGCGGCCGCATCCCTGGCGCGCGAGGTCGCGCGCGAGATCGAACAGGAGCTGGAGTACCCCGGCCAGATCAAGGTCACGGTGATCCGCGAGTCCCGCGCGGTCGACTACGCGAAGTAGGCGGTTCGCAGAGCGGCTAGAACAGCGCCTGCTGGATGCCCGTGGGTGCGGCGGCACCGGACGACCCGCTCGGCCCGGCCGCCCCCGCAACGCCCACCCGTCGCCAACCGCCCTCACGCGGCGGCGTAGTCGACACCGGGTCGCGGTCGAAGGTCGATTCCGGCGGACCGCCCGGGCGGCGCAGCAGGGCTGACAGCCGCCGTCGCTCCGCTTCGGGCGCGTAGGCGCCGCGGGCGTAGAGCTGCTCGTAGTGGTCGACGAGGTCCGGGCGATACGAGCGCAGCCACTCCATGAAGACATCGCGGACCTCGCCGCGCAGATGCAGCGCGATCCCGCCGACGCTGACCGCGCCCGCGTCCGCCGCGGCCTGCAGGATGCGCTCGATGTCGCGCGGGTCGTCGTTGATCCCGGGCATCAGCGGCGCGACGAGGATCCCGGTAGGGATGCCGATGCGGTTGAGCTCGGCGACCGCCTCCATCCGCGCCCACGGCGACGGCGTGTGCGGCTCGCTCGCGCGCCAGGCCTCGCGATCGATCGTCGGGATCGACAGCGACGCGCTGATCGACGTGACCGCCGCGATCTCGAGCATCAGCTCCTTGTCGCGCAGCAGCAGCGGCGACTTCGTGAGGATCGAGCACGGATTGCGCGCGTCGCGCAGCGCCTCCCAGATCCCCGGCATCAGCCGGTACTTCGACTCGACCCACTGGTACGGGTCGGTGTTGGTCCCCATCGCGACGTGCTCCCGCGCCCACGACGGCTTGCGCAACTGCGCCCGCAGCACCTCCGGCGCGTTGACCTTGACCACGATCTCCTTCTCGAAATCGCGGCCCGCGTTGAAGCCCAGGTAGGTGTGGGTGGGGCGAGCAAAACAAAATTTGCACGCATGGGAGCAGCCCCGGTACGGATTGACCGTCCAGCGGAACGGCATCCGTGATCCCTCCGGAACGCGGTTCAACACCGACTTTGCGCGGATCTCGTAGAAGCGGGTGTCCAGTGCCTCGGGCGCGTCGAAGCGGCGCACCACGGCGGGATCGCGATAGCCGGGGAGCTGGGTCCCTTCCTCGGCGGCGATCTGCAGGTTCTTCCAGCGCATGCGAACACATGTTCGCATGCGGGTGGGACGGACCTAGCCGGCTGCTGCGCGCGCGAGCAAGGGCAGCTCGCCGGACAGCGTCTGCGACGTCGCGCCGGTGATGTCCACCATCACCAGCTCGCCCGGCGAGGCACGCCGTCGAAGTTCACGACCTTGCCGTGGCGCGTGCGTCCGCGCAGGCGCGCGGCGTCGTGGCGCGACGTGCCCTCGACCAGCACCTCGAGCGAGCGGCCGACGAAGCGCTGCGCGCGCTCCGACGCGCGCCGCTGCACCACCGCCACGAGCTCCTCCAGCCGCGCGACCTTCTCCTCATGCGCGACAACGCCAGACACGAACTCCGCGGCTTCGGTGTCTCGCCGCGGCGAGTAGATGAACGTGAACGCACTGTCGAAGCCGACCTCCTCGCAGACGGCAAGCGTCTCCGCGAAGTCGGCAGAAGTCTCACCCGGGAAGCCGACGATGATGTCGGTCGTGATCGCGCAGTCGGGCACGTGCTCGCGGATCAGCGCGACACGATCCAGGAAGCGCTCGCGCGAGTAGGTCCGCCGCATCGCCTTCAACACGCGCGAGGACCCCGACTGCAGCGGCAGGTGAACGTGCTCGCAGACCGATGCCAGCTCGGCATGCGCGCGCACGACGTCTTCCTTCATGTCCGACGGATGCGGCGAGGTGTAGCGCAGGCGATCGAGCCCGGGGATCCCGTCGAGCGCGTACAAGAGCTCCGAGAACGCTCGCCGCGGCCGCAGCGAGCGCCCGTAGGAGTTGACGTTCTGCCCGAGCAGCGTCACCTCGCGCACGCCGTCAGCGCACAGCGCGCGGACCTCGTCGACCAGCTCCTCCAGCGGCCGCGAGACCTCGCGCCCGCGCGTCGACGGCACGATGCAATAGGAGCACTTCATGTTGCAGCCCGCCGAGATCTGCACCCAGCCTTGGAACTCGCGCTCACGCCGCGCGGGGAGGTGCCCGGTGAAGCCCTCGAACTCGAAGTAGCCCTGGGCGCCGAGCGAGTCGGACACGAGGAACTCCGCGAGCTTGTGCACCTGCCCGGGGCCGAACGCGACGTCGACGAACGGGAACTGGCGAAAGACGTCGTCCTTGACGGACTGCGCCCAGCAGCCGCCGACGCCGATCACGACGTCGTCGCGCCGGCGCTTGTGGACCTTTGCCTGGTGCAGGTAGGAGATGAAGCGCTCGTCGGCCTTCTCGCGGATCGAGCAGGTGTTGAAGAGGATCAGGTCCGCCTCGTCCTGCGACTCCGCAGCGTGTACCCGATCGACTCGAGCATGCCCTTCATGCGCTCGGAGTCGTGCTCGTTCATCTGGCACCCGAAGGTGGTGACGTGGAAGCGCTTCACTGCGCCATCGAGGGTACCGTCAGCGCTTGTCGACCTGCGCGTCGCCGATCCGTCGCGACAGCTCGGCGCTGCCCATCCGCCGGCTTGCCCTCGCGGCGAACTCGCAATCTCGGTTTCCGTAGTCGCCGCTCATGGCGACCTCCTTCGTTGGCTGAGGCAAACGGCTCCCTGCAGGCTACGGACGCGATTGGACGGAACAGATGTTCGACTGTGGTGGGATGCAAGCGGCTCGCGAGCCGAAGCTCCAAGCTACGTTCGCTTGCGCCCCGTCAGATCGGTCACCGTCGGCGCTCCTTCCGTGGGCCGGGACTCCGGGGCGCCTTCAGTGGTTCGTGGCACCGAGTCGGGCTCGCCGAGCCGAGCTCCCGCCAGATTGACTGCCTCGACGATGAACGCCTCGCGCGCATCGTTGAAGTAGGCCCGTTGCTCCTTGAGCTTCGCCCGGGTCTTAGTCATTGACTCCGCGAGGTAGCGCTCGGCCGCGCTGCTCCCGTCCGGCGCGGACTCCATGCGAAGAAGCCCAAGCGCCCGCGAGATCTCAAGCGTCGCGTCGTCGGCCTTGGTGAACGCCTCAGTGACGGCGGCTCGCCGGCCAAAGCGGACCGCAAGGCGCTCGACGACGACGTCAGCATCGCGTCCGACTGACTGCAGCTCCTCGAAGATCTCCTCGCCGCGTTCCCCTCCGTGGGGCGACGTGAAGAAGGAGTCGCCGTGCTGGGTGAGATGAGACCGGACGTCATTGAGGGCGTACGCGATGCGGTGGAGTGCGACGGCCTTGTCGTTGAGGATCGCGCGCACGGCGTCGAGGTCGTGGCGCTCGCGGTCGTGTTTGCGACTCGAATGGCGCTGCCAAACTCTCGCGCCGATCGCCGCGAGTGCGACGATGTTCGGTGCGGCGATCGATACGGCAGTCGCCAAGTCACACCGCGACGATACCCGGGCTGGGGCATCCCTTCCGCGTGGCCATCAGATCTCCGGAGCGCTGGGCGCGACGCGCGGTCGCCGGGTTCGCTCGTCAGCCACCGTTACGGTTCGCGACGTGGAAAACGAAAAAGGCGCTCTCAGCGGCGGCAGCCGTGCTTGCGCCGATATTCGGGGTATTATCGTAAGTCTCGTCGCAACCGCTTGCTCCGACGCATCGAGTCATACGAGCAGCTTGCCGCCAATCTGGGCGACCACGACGCGGAAACCGCAGCGGAGTTCCGCGCGCTCGCGAGCGAATCGGTCCGCGCTCTCGTCAGGCGTGACAGAAAGGCACTCAATCGCAAGCTTGACCCGGCCACCTTGCTCGGAGCGGCCTTCGTCGCGGTCCCTGGCGGCATTGGATTTGCGGTCGGAGTCGGGTCGAACGACTGGTGGAAATGGCCAGCACTGATCGGCGGCGGAGGATGGGTGCTGTTCTGCGCGATCGCCGTGATCGTGGGTTACTTCAGCGACGACCACTCCGCGGACGCCGCCCGTGCAGCTTCGAGCTGACGTCCTTCCTAGCCGGACGTAACCTCGCTGGGTGACACGGGCTCGCTGACACCGAGAAACCGCGTCACCTCGCCGACGAACGTCGCGGCCTCAGAGTCGCGGTTCTCGTGGCGTCGTCGTTCGAGAACGTGTGCCACCCACGCTGGGCCGTGGCCCGGTATCTCGGGATCCCAGCGCTCAAGCTCGCCAACCGGAACCACAAAGAGTCCGACAGCCTTGAGCGTGGCCAACAGCGACGCGGCGTGCCGCGTCGCATCACCCTGCGGCAAGCTGCTAACGCCGGCTCGCTTCGCGTGATCCCAGGCGTCGTCCACTCGGGTGATATCCCGCACGCGGCCCGCGTCTGCCTTGGACAAGCGAGGCCCCTCCGCCTGATCGAGAACGTCTGAGAGCTCCTCGCGGACGGTCGTGATCGTCGGTGCGGAGCCCAACGTGCCGATCCCGCTCGTCACCGCGTTCCAATCCGTCTCAATCGCGTCCCAATCGCCGCCGAGCAAGCCGACCAGTTCAGCGAGCAGGGCCTTGTCGCGCAGCACGTCGAAGTCCGCGATGACCGCGACTGGGATCGCGAGTCCCACGAGCGCGCGCATCACCGTCGGTAGTCGCTGCTTGCCGCCCGATTGTGTGAATAGAAGGTCGTGGGGCGCCGATCGCTCACGAACAAAATCAACCACGGCGGAATAGAAGCGCGAGTCAGAGTCGGATTCGCTCACGACGACGCCAAGATGGAAGAGCCCGTCGAGCACGTTCGAGTAGCGAAGCAGTGGGTCGCGCCACATTGCTCGCAGGTCGGAGGGCTGAAGGACCGAGGCTCGGTTGACGTCGCCATCTCGTACAAGACGGACAACGGCCACGTCGGCGTCAGGAGCGCTGAGAACGCCTTGCAAGACGTCGCGATCGTGAGTCGCCACGATCACTTGCCTGCCCGGCGGCGCTTCGGTGACGAGTTTTCGACCAAGCAGTCTGGCTTGGGGCGGATGCAGGAACGCCTCGGGCTCATCTACGAGCGTGACCTGAAACTGCGCGGCGGTCACCGCCAGCATCAGACCTACGAAGCTCCGCACACCGTCGCCTTGCTCCTTGACTCGCGGAAGGCTCTCGATCGCGGCGATGTAGTCGGGACTGGGCGGAATCTCGGGTTTGAGCTCGGTAGACCCAACGTGCAGCTGGAGCGGGGCGCCGGGAATGCGCGCCAAGGTGAGCTCGTCGCCAAACGCTTCGAATGACAGAGCCGAGAGGCGTGCCTCGAGATCTGGGCGTGCGTAGAGCACCTGCAACGGGTGGGTGGGGACGTCTGTGATCGGGTTGATGAGGGCGGTCTCTCCGATGAGCCCTAGGCGCTCGTGCGCCGCGCCGAGGAACACGAAGAACCGACCAAGCGAGGAAAAGACCGTGCGCCGCTCCCACTCGGCGCTGAGGACTCTCCAGGATCCGTTGGCGCCCGCCCGCCGGAAACCCTCCCCTTCCACACTGAACGCTTCGAACGCGTGCGCACTGAGCCAGTTACGGAGGTCATCAACGTCCCCTTCCTGTTCGACGGCAACATCGACCACTACCTTGGAGCGTGGCTCGATGTGGCCGCGCACTCGCTGATCGATGTCGCGGAGCGCAACGCTCTTGCCGGCGTTGTTTGGGCCGACAAGCACCGTCACACCGCTGGTCGGAAGGTCGACGCTGCTGGCGTCGCTAAAGGTAAGGCGGGCTATCGCGAATCGGAACACCGCGCCGGGAGCGTAGCTGCGCAGCGTGACACCACTGCATGGCTGGCGTTATACGTCGAATCTGCATACGTGGTGACGTGGAAGCGCTTCACTGCGCCAACGAGGGTACCGTCAGCGCTTGTCGACCTGCGCGTCGCCGATCCGTCGCGACAGCTCGGCGCTGCCCATCCGCCGGCTTGCCCTCGCGGCGAACTCGGGCGCGATCCCACTGAACATCGCGCCGAGCCGCAGCCCCAGCGGCGCCACGTCGATCTCGTTCTTGTTCGCGGTGATCGCGCGCACCACCGCTGCCGCGACCTGCTCGGGCGAGCGCGTGCCGACGCCACGCGGGGCGTTGACGCCGCTGTCGGCAAACATCCCGGCGTCGCTGATGAAACCGGGAAAGACCGTGGAAACGCCGACGCCGGTGTCGCGCAGGTCCTCGCGCAGGCCCTGGGAGAACCCGCGCAAGCCGAACTTCGTCGCGCTGTAGAGCGAGGACCCGGGCGCGCTGGCCTTGCCCGAAAGCGACGAGATGAAGACCAGGTGCCCTGACCCGCGCGCGAGCATCCGCTCGCCGAGCAGCCGCGCAAGCAGGATCGGCGCGTGCAGGTTCACCGTCAGCGCGCGCCCGATGTGCTCGGGCGAGTACTCGAGCAGCGGGCCGGACGCCGGCAGCGCCGCGTTCGCGACGAGGATGTCGACGTCCTCCTCGGCGAGCTTCGTCACGGCGTCCAGATCGGCGAGGTCGACCCCGAGCGAACGCGCGCCGAGCTCCGCGGCTAGCGGCTCGAGCACGTCGGTCCGTCGCCCCGTGAGCACCAGCGTCGCGCCGTCAGCCGCAAGGCGCCGCGCGATCGCATGACCGAGCCCACCGGTGGCGCCCGTGAGCAGCACCGTCTTGCCGCTGATTTCCATCCGGCGACCCTACGGGAAGACCGCGACCGTGGCCGTGAAGCCATGCAGGAACGGCTGGCCGCCGACCGGCCCGATCTCCCCGGCGGCAAAGAAGCCTGCGGCGGGCGGGCCGCCGAGCTCGTCGGCCACCATCGTCGCGTCGTGGTTGGCGACTCCGAACATCCCGACTCCGCGGCCGTTGCACGTGAACATCAGCGTGCCAGCCGGCGCCGCATCCCCGAGCGCCTCGCGCCGCAGCCCGAGCTCCGTGCGCAGGTCCGCGTCCGCCGAGCCAGCGTCGCGTGCATGCAGGCGCACGCGGTTGCCGGCGCAGACCGCATTGCCGACCGCCACGGTGCCCGCCTCCGGGTCCGCGCCGAGCAGCCCGCGCACAAGGAACTCGTCGTCGCCGCGATCTGGCCCGCCCTCGGCCACGCACAGGCCCAGCAGCAGCCCACCGGCGACCATCCCGCGCTCGGCGACGCTGAGCGCGTCGACGACATCGCGCAGCGCTTCGAGCGCCGGGCGGTCGTCGAGCGTGCGGATCACGTGACCGTCGGCCGCCGTCACCGTCATCGGCGGCCCGATCGGCACCGCGCCCTGCGAGACACACGGAAGGACCTCGACGTCCTCCAGCCGCGCACCGACCGCGCCACCGGACACGACGCGGTCGTCGCAGATCAGCGCGCTGTCGCCGTCCAGCGTGCGCGCCGAGGACAGGCCACCGAGCACCGGCACGCCCGGCGCCACGCGCGCGATCTCCTGCAGCACGCGGTCGGTCGGGAACGAGTAGGGGTCTGCGAGCAGCACCATCGCGCTGGCACCGACGGGGGAGGGCAGCCCCTCCACGCTGTAACCCTCGCCTTCGGGCTCGACGTGGACGTGGAACGCCTCGGCACTGCCGCCGCCCAGCGTCGCCGCCCACACCGCTACGGCGGTGCCGGTCTCGACCTCCAGACCGGCGCCGACGACACCACCCGCACCGCAGCCAACCAACGCCGCCGGCGCGAGCTGGTCGTGCACCGCCTCCAGCAGCGTCTCGGGTGCCGCGAGGTGCGCGCCAGAGGCGAAGACGAACGCAAGATCGGCGTCCGCGCCGATCCCCGCGCGGGCCTCGGCCGCGGCCTCGGCGGCGCCTACCCGAACCTCGGGATGCTGCGACAGGCCGCTGCCGACGCGCACGCTCATGCCTTCGCGGCGACAATACACCCGCGACCATGGCCGATTCCGTGCTTGCCATCTTCGGGCCTACTGGCGTGGGCAAGACCGCGCTGGCGCTCGCCCTTGCCGGGCGCCTCGAGCGCCCCGTCGCCGTGTCTGCAGACGCCCTGCAGGTCTACCGCGGCCTGGAGATCCTCACCGGCGTCGCGACACCCGCCGAGCAGGCGCGCCTCGAGCACCGGCTGGTCTCCTTCCTGCCGGTGACCGAGACGTTCAGCGTCGGCCAGTTCGCCAAGCTCGCGCACGCGCAGATCGACGGGCTGCTTGCCGAGGGCGCCACGCCGCTGGTCGTCGGTGGCACCGGCCTGTACCTGCGTGCGGCGCTCGCGACGCTGGAGCTCAAGCCGCCGCCCCCGGCCGAGGTTCGAGCCCGCTGGACCGCCGAGCTCGCCGAGCACGGGCCAGCCGCACTGCACGCACGCCTCGCCCACGCCGCGCCCTGGGCGGCCGAGACGATCGCGCCCACGGACGGTCACCGCATCGTCCGCGCGCTGGAGCTGCACGAGCTGGGGGAGCTCGAGCCGCCCTCCGGTCCCAACCAGCTGTGGACGCAGGAGACGCGCCACCCAACCCGCCTGATCGGCCTCGTGCGCGACCGTGAGGACCTCTACGCGCGCATCGAGGCGCGCGTCGACGCGATGGTCGCTGCCGGCGCCGTCCAGGAGGTCCGCGCCGCACACGCCGCCGGCGCGAGCGACACCGCGCGCAAGGCCCTCGGCTTCGACGAGCTGCTGATCGCCGACGTCGACGCGATGAAGCGCCGCACGCGCCTGTACGCCAAGCGCCAGCTGACGTGGCTGCGCAAGCTGCCCGACGTCGAGCTCGTCGACCTCACGGGCCGCGACCCCGCAGAGGTGGCGCAGACCCTAGTCTGAGCGCCGTGCGCTTCGAGAAGTGGCAGGCGCTGGGCAACGACTACGTGATCGTCGAGCGCGATCAGCTCGGCTTCGAGCTGACGCCTGAGCGCATCACGAAGCTCTGCGACCGCCACACCGGCATCGGCGCCGACGGCATCCTCGAGCTGAGCCCGCCCGACGAGCCTGGGTTCGTCGCGCGCCTGCGCATCTTCAACCCCGACGGCTCCGAGGCCGAGCTGTCCGGGAACGGCGCGCGCGAGGCGATCATGTACCTGCGGGCGCGGGGGTGGACGGACGCCGACCAGTTCTCGATCCAGACGGTCGCGGGGGAGATCCGCCCGACGATCCTCTCGGAGACGACCTGCCGTGTGGACATGGGCCGCGCCAAGCTCCTGCACACCGGCGAGTCCGGCGGCTTTGCGTTCCAGGCGCTGCAGATCGGCAACCCGCAGTGCGCGATCCACATCGCCGACCGCGCGACGCTCGAGGCACTCGACCTGCCGGCGATCGGGCCGGGCATCGAGCACGACCCGCAGTTCCCCAACCGCACCAACGTGTCCTTTTTCACCGAGCTGGCCGCTGACCGCATCCGCGCGCGGATCTTCGAGCGCGGCGCCGGCGAGACGATGTCCTCAGGCACCGGCGCGTGTGGCGCCGCGATCGCGCACGTGTTGCGCGGCGGCGACTCACCCGTGACCGTCGAGCTTGACGGCGGCGAGCTCGAGGTCGACGTCGACGAGTCCCTTCACGTCGACCTGACGGGGTGGGCCGTGCCCGTGTACACGGGTGAGTTTGTAGCCTCCGACCCGTGAGCAGCGCAGCCGCAATCGGCCTGGCCACCTACGCCGGGGACCGCATCCTCGACGCCTGGTTCCCGCGACCTGTCCTGGACGGCCCGGCAGCGCCGGTCGAGGGTCTCGCCGACCGCGAGCCCGACGCGCTGCGCGGCGTCCAGCAGCGGGTCATCGAGGTTGCCATCGACGACCTCGACGCGCCGCCCGCGGACGCGCCTGACGCGTACCTGCGCCTGCACCTGCTGTCGCACCGGCTTGTGCGTCCGCACGGGCTGAACCTCGACGGCGTCTTCGGCGTGCTGCCGAACAACGCCTGGACCCCGGTCGGACCGATCGAGCCGGCTGAGGTCGAGCGCGCGCGCATGCGCGGGACGCTGATCGTGACGAGCGTCGACAAGTTCCCGCGGATGACCGACTACGTCATTCCCGAGGGCGTGCGCGTTGCCGATGCCGACCGCGTGCGCCTCGGCGCGCACCTCGCCGCGGGCACGACGGTGATGCACGAGGGCTTCGTCAACTTCAACGCCGGCACGCTCGGCAACTCGATGGTGGAGGGGCGCATCAGCTCCGGTGTCGTCGTCGGCGACGGCTCGGACATCGGCGGCGGCGCGTCGATCATGGGGACGCTCTCCGGCGGTGGCAAAGAGACCATCAGCATCGGCGAGCGCTGTCTGCTCGGCGCGAACGCCGGCATCGGCATCTCGCTCGGCAACGACTGCATCGTCGAGGCCGGCTGCTACGTCACCGGCGGCGCGCGCGTGACCGCGCCCGACGGCGAGGTCGTCAAGGCCCGCGACCTCTCCGGCCAGGACAACCTGCTGTTTCGCCGCAACTCGCAGTCCGGTGCGATCGAGGTGACGGCGCGCAGCGGCTCGTGGGGCGGGCTGAACGCCGCGCTGCACGCCAACGACTAGCGCTGACGCGCGCTGCAGTCGACCTGCGGTCCGGCGTGCGCGCCGTTGACGACCGGCAGCGCCTCGGCCGCGACCCCACCGAGCCCGGCATGCAGGCGCCAGACCTCGGGGCCACGGTCGTCGACGCGGTACTCGAGGTCAGGGGAGAGCGGCACGTCCTCAAAGCGCGCTTCGAGCGTGCGGTTGCCCTGCCGGCAGGAGACGTAGACGGTCATGCTCGTGGTGCGTGCGGGCTTGATCCGCCACTCGCTGGGCCGCAGCGCGTCGTGGTCGCGCTGGACCGCCGGGACGTCGGCGACGTTCGTGCGCGGCTCGGGATCGTCGGGGCGCTTGATCTGCACCGCGGCGCGCGCGGGCGGCTTCGTGAAGCCCGACTCCACGTAGTCGTCGAGCAGCAGCTGGTTGCAGGCGACGATGATCACCCCGTTCAGCGCCGGTCGCATCCAGTCCGCGCAGTCGTCCACGAGCGGCACGAGACGCCCGGCGCCCTCGCGCAGCCGCGCCGCCGTCTCGGGATCGTTGACAGCCTCCGCCGGTCCCTGGCGGTCGCCGGGGTCGGGCACGTCGCGGCACGGCGTCTTGCCTACGCCGCCGAAGCTCTGCTGCCACAGCGGGCTGAGCGGGCCCTGGTTGACGACCTGCGGCAGACCCTCGAGCACGGTCTCGGAGCTCTGCCCGAAGCGCCCGTGCCAGCAGGCCCAACCCGCACGCGCGAGATCCACCCGCGGTGTGCTCTCGGCCTCGAGGTCGAGCAGGTCGGCGGGCTCGCAGGGCGCGTGGTCGTCCACGCGGCCGCCACCGACCGGTCGCGTCTGACGCCCGCAGCGCTCGTAGCTGGCGTGGCTGCCACGCGCGCTGTGGACGCGGACGTGCCCACCGTCCACCGACAGCGCGCTCTCGTTCCACGCGAAGACGCGGCCCTCCACGTCGTGGCGCGCCATCCACACATAGCGCGGCTGACGGTCGTACTTCGCACGCTCGTCGTGGCCGGAGAGCAGCACGCCGACGCTCTCGAAGTCGCCCTCGTGAAAGCCGCCCTTGACGCTACCCGGGCCGAGGAAGACCTTCTGGTAGTTGAACGGGAAGTAGAACCAGTACTGCAGCGACAGCGGCTCGTCGCCCTTGCCCGCCGCGAGGAAGTAGCTGGTCGCGCTGCGTTCGGGGTCTGCGGTCGTCAGCGTGCGGATCAGCGAGGCGCGCTGACCGCTCTTGCTGCGCGGCTTGGCGGGGTAGTCGAGGTACTGCCCGACACCGCTGTTCCACGGCAGCTCGCCGGGATGGTTGACGCGCAGGCAGTGGTGGCGGTCGACTCGCCGGCAAAGCTGGCGGCGACGGTCGTGCAGCGCGAACATCGCCTGCACCGAGGTCGGCGGGAAGCCGTCGAGCTTGGAGACGAGCAGGTCCGGCGCGTAGCGGTCGGCGATCGTGCGCAGCTTGCGCTCGTGCGGCGTCGGCGGCTCCAGGCGCGACGGCGGCGTCGTGCAGGTCGGCCCGCCGCGCGGTTCCCCGCGTTCGGCCAGCAGCTCGTCGCGCAGACGCACCGCCCGGAGCTGCGCGTCCGCGAGCGACTGCAGCGGTGCGACACGCATGACGGTGCGCCTGCTGTCGGCGATCGACGCGAGCCGCCCGCGCAGGCGCACGGAGCGGTTGGTTGGCACGTTCTCGTCGAGGTCGAGCTCGGCGTACCAGATGCGCCCGTCCGTGCGCCCGACGTAGAGCCCGCAGACGGCCTCGCCGTCCGCGCCGATCGCGGCGAGCGGCTGCAGCTCGGGGCGATCGAACGCGCGGATCGAGAACAGGACCGCGCCATACATCGGGACCGTGATCATCACCGCCGCCGCGTACGGGGCGAAGCGTTCGCGCGACGCCGACGCCGTCACCAGGCACACCAGGCCGAACAGTCCCGCGGCGCCGGCTGCGCCGAGCAGCCAGATCTCGTCACGGCCGAGCAGGATCGCCAGGCACGCGAGGATCGTCAGCGACAGCAGGATGCGCGGCGTCTCCAGACGACGGTCGACCACGTCGTCGGTGCCGCTGCGCGGCCGCACCTCGTCAGCGATGCCGCCGCGTGCGGTGAACATCACGACGGCGAAAGCGAGCGGGATCCCGATGAACAGCCAGCGGTCGTCGCGGTCGGTGATCGCCGCGGCGACGATCGCGACGCCGAGCGGCACCATCGCCAGCAGGCGCCAGGCGATCAGGCGCCCGCGCCGGCGACCGGCGAGGTCGCCGACGAACCAGCGCCAGGCGCGCTCGGGCATCTCGTCCAACCGCCCCGAGCGCAGGTGCCGGCCAACTGGGATCGCGTGGTCGACGAGCAGGTGCACGAGGAACGTCGCGATGAGGAAGCCGACGACGAGCTGGACCTTCTCGGACGTGCGGAAGTCCCCGACCTGGACCGCGACGGCAAGCTCGAGCGCGAGGATCAACGCCAGGCCGCGACGCGTCGGGCGCGACGCCTCGGCCGCCGGGTCCAGCACGCGCGTGATCAGCACCGCCATGACGGCGGCGAGCACGAACAGGATCAGCGCGTGCCAGCCGGTGACAAGCCACTCTCTCTGTCCCGCCGCGTTGACGGCCTGGCCGGCCGGTGCCCCGACGCTTGCGAAGCGCACCCAGAGGATCGTGCCGCCGAGCAGCAGCACGAGGCCCGTGCCGCTTGCGACGGCCCCGAAGCCCTTCAGTGAGATCGTCAGCGCCGTGGTCCAGGCCGAGTCATGTTCACCGGTCGTGGCCGCCGGCGCCGGCGCGTGCATCGGGACGGGGTCTTCACGGCCCGACGGGCGAAACAGCAGGCTCGCGCGCATGGCCCAGTCGCGGAACGCGAGCGCGAGCAGCGCGAGCAAGGCAAGCGCGGCGGCGACCCACACCCACGTCGGGATGCCCTGGTCCGGCTTGGGTGGCGCCGCGGCCGCGAGCGCGCGTGGGCGCGCCACGTCGTTGGGCGCCAGCACGTCGAGGCGGTAGGCGAGCGCGCGCTCCAGCGCGGTCGCGATCGCCTCGTGCCCGGCGACGTTCGGGTGCATCGTGCCCTTCGTGCGGCTGTCGAGCGGCGAGCCCGCGCTCTTCAGCAGCGCCTCGGTCACGCGCACGACCCAGCGCGCCTTGCCGGCGCAGTAGCCGTGGCGGGTGAACGCCTTGCGGATGCCGCTGACAAGGGTGTAGTCGCCGCGCCGCGCAGCCACGCGCACGGCGTCGTTGAGCGGCAGCAGCAGCGACGCCTCGGCGAAGCGCAGGTCGTCACGGCGTGCGACCCCGAGGCTGCGCGTGCAGAGGTCCCCGTTGCGGTCGCGGGTGGGGTTGAAGTACTGCGCCAGGAGGATGTCCTCAGGCGTGCGCACCAGCGGCGTGAGCACCTTGCGCAGCTGTTCGTACTGCGGACCGAGTCTCGCGATCAGGTCCGGAATCGCCTCGCTCGCCGGCACGCCGGTGAGGGTGCGGCGGTCGCAGCCGGGCTTGGACGCGCACAGCGCGACGAGCGCGGCGAAGCGCACGTCGTTGGCGCCGATGCTGACCATGATCGCGTCGGGCCGCGTGCCACGACGCGCGGCGAGTGCGCGCATGCGGTCGACCTGCGGCGCCAGCGCGCGGTCCTGGCCGGGGACGCGCTCGATCCCGGCGTACGGACCGAGGACGCCGTTGGCGATCGTCGCGCCTGAGCAGCTGAGGTTGACGAACGTCAGCGAGAGGTTCTGCTCGTGGCGCCGCGCGACGCGGCGCGCCGCGAGCTCGAATCCCGAGAACGCCGAGCGATGGCAACGGCGCTCGAGCCAGACGCGGTCCGGGCCCTTCTTCGTGCGCGGGCGCGGATTGCCCTCGCCCGATGCGACGGAGTCGCCGAGCGTGAACACGAGCTTGTCGACGACGCGGATGGTGCGTGCCGCCTTGAAGGCGCCGGAGCGGACCTCGAGGCGATGCACGCCCTCGCCGCGCACCACGAGCGTCCAGTTGCAGATCCCGCGCGGCTGGCGCGGCGGGTCTGGCGTGGCCGCGACAGGTCGTCCGTCCAGCAGCCACTGTGGCCGCAGCGCGCAGACGCTGCGGCCGGGGCGCACGCGCACGGGGATCCACGCGACGTCCGCCGCGCGGCCGCGCAAGGCGGTGCCGGCGGCGTCCTGCAGCCCAGCGGCCGGCTGGTCGCCGCCGTAGCGGCTGATCGGCATAGTCGTGAACGCCGGCTCGCCGCCGCCGGCGCCGGGCGCCGCGGCGACGAGCACCGTTGCGAGCTCGACGAGGCGTGTCATCGCCGGTCGGCACGCAGCACACGCAGCGCGTTGTTGAGGTCTGCCACCCGCACGGCAAGCCGACCGTAACCGCTGTGTCAGCTGCGGAGAAAGGCTGCCAGCGTCCGTGCGCTCTTCACGAGCGCGGCGATCTGCACCTGCTCGTCGCGCTTGTGCGCGTAGGCCGGGTCGCCGGGACCGAAGTTCACGGCGGGCACGCCCGCGGCGGCGAACTCGGCGACCGGAGTCCACGCCTGCTTGGGGCCGGTGCGCAGGTCGCCGGCGGCAATCAGGCGCTGCGTCAGCGGATGCGTCAGTGCGACCGGGGCGGACGGCGCGTTGGAGGTGATCGCGAGCGTGCCGGCGGCGCACAGCGCGTTGAGGTGGCGCTCGGCGTCGTCGGAGGGGCGATCGGGCGCGTAGCGGTAGTTGACGTGCGCGCTGACGTTGTCGGGGATGACGTTGTCGGCAATCCCGCCGGCGATGCGGGTGACGCTGACGACCTCGGTGAACTCGAGGCCGTCGAGGACGCGGCGGTCCGGCGGCGCCGCATCGCGCAGCGCGACGATCGCCTCGGCGGCGCGCTCGATCGCGCTGTCGCCCTGCCACGGGCGGCCTGAGTGGGCGGCGACGCCGCTGAACGTCCAGGTCGCGTTGATGTTGCCCAGGCAGCCGGCCTGCAGCTCGTTGTCGGTGGGCTCCATCACGACGGCCAGCTCGGCGGCGCGCAGCTGCTCCTCCCGGGCGATCAGCGGCGTCAGCGTCGATTCCGCGAACTGCAGCTCCTCGCGGCCGAAGAACACGCCCGTCGCGGGTGCGCCGGCCAGCAGCAGCTCGAGGATCACGGCGTCAGCGCCCTTCATGTCGCTGGCGCCGAGCCCGAGGATTGCGTCACCGTCGCGGCGGCTGGGGTG
Organism: Paraconexibacteraceae bacterium; assembly: GCA_963727365.1. Classification (GTDB taxonomy): domain Bacteria; phylum Actinomycetota; class Thermoleophilia; order Solirubrobacterales; family Solirubrobacteraceae; genus Paraconexibacter. The sequence continues at coordinate 60,061 of CAVSFU010000014.1, forward strand.
GTTGTCCTGTGCGGGGACGGTGTCGAGGTGGCCGGCGAGCACGACCGGCCCGCTGCCGGCGATGACGCAGGTGTCGCCGGCGTCGCGCGCGTCGACGCCGCCGGCCTGTAGCGCGGCGAGCACGTGCGCGGCGATGTCGGCCTCCGAACCAGACACGCTCGCGATGTCGACGAGCTCTGCGGTCCGTGCGGCCAGGCGCTCGCCGAGCTCTGCGTCTGAGAGGTCGTCGAACACGCCGGGACCGTATCGTGCGAGCCAGCGTGATCTTCTGCGGCATCGACGTCTCCGCCAAGCCCGCCAACCAGCAGCTCGTGACGCTCCACGAGCGCACGACGGCGGGGAAGGCCGAGCTTGTAGCGACGTTCTACGAGCCCGGCACGGTCGCCGACGTCGCGAGCACCGTGCACGGGTTCGGTCGCGACGCGGCGGTCGCGATCGATGCGCCGTCAGGGCGGCGGCTGGACCTGCTGGGGCCCGGGAGCGCGCTGCGCGCCGCGTTGGAGCTGCCCGACGGGCGCTACGAGCGCCATCGCGTCTGCGACGCGCTGCTGTACCGCCGCAGCCTGCCGCTGTACCCGGTGCCCGCAGTCGGTCAGGCGTTGAGCCGCTGGGAGCAGTGGATCGGCGTCGGCTTCGAGCTGTTCGCCGCGCTGGAGACGCTCGGGCTGTTTCGGCCGCGCCCGCAGAACGGTGAGGTCGAGGCGGCGATCACGGAGGGGGCGCTGCGCTTCGGCCGCGTCGCCGAGACGTATCCGGACGCGGTCTTCTGCTCGCTGCTGGGGCATCGCCCGCCGCCGAAGCGCACGCCGTTCGGGCTGCAGCAGCGAATCGTCGCGCTGAAGACGAGCAAGGTCGTCGACGAGGACGGTGGGCTGTGGCATCGCACGCTCGACGAGCTCGATGCCTGCGCTGCCGCGTACGCCGCCTACGCGCTGGCCGGCGGCACGGGGTCGTGGGTGGGCGACCCGCGCGAGGGCGTCATCGTCCTGCCTGTTTCAGAGCTGTTGCCGCGCTACGAGAAGCTGCCGCCGCCGACACGGGCGCGTCTCGTCCATTCCGTGCCTACACTGGGTTGAGTGCTCGACAAGGGCCGACACGGACGCAGCACGCCGACGCGCGCCTCAGGAGAGCCACGGGCCAAGCAGCGTGCGCTCTGCATCGCCGCGCTGCCGGATGGCGACGACCTCGCTGAGCTGCGCGAGCTGCTGCGCACTGCCGGCGTGGCGGTCGTCGGCCAGATCGTCCAGCACCGCGAGCAGCCGCACGCCAACACCTACCTCGGTCCGGGCAAGCTCCAGGAGGTCAAGGCCGCGGCCAAGGAGCTCGACGCCAACATGATCGTCTGCGACGACGAGCTTTCGCCGCGCCAGGAGCGCAACCTCGAGGCCGAGCTCGAGATGCCGGTCGTCGACCGCACCGCGACGATCCTCGACATCTTCGCCGACCACGCGCACAGCCGTGAGGGCAAGCTGCAGGTGGAGCTGGCGCAGCTGCAGTACAACCTCGCGCGGATGCGCGGGCTGTGGACGCACCTGGAGCGTCTCGGCGGCGTCTCCAGCGGCGGCTTCGCGACACGTGGTCCCGGCGAGTCGCAGATCGAGACGGACCGTCGTCTGGCGCGCGATCGGATCTCCGCGCTGAAGCGGCGTTTGGAAGAGGTCAAGGGCTCGCGCGCGACGATGCGTGCCGAGCGCGAGCGCGCACATGTCCCGCAGGTCGCGCTTGCGGGCTACACGAACGCCGGCAAGTCGACGCTGTTGAACGCGCTCACGGGGTCCACGGTGGGCGTCCGCGACCGCTTGTTCCACACGCTCGACCCGACGACGCGGTCGATGAAGATCGAGGGCCGCACGTTCCTGCTGACCGACACCGTCGGGTTCATCAAGAAGCTGCCGCATCAGCTGGTCGAGGCGTTCGGCGCGACGCTGCAGGAGACGCGGCTTGCCGACCTCGTGTTGCACGTCGTCGACTGCTCGGTGGACGAGGAGGAGCTCGAGGCGATGCTCAAGGCCGTCGAGGACGTGCTCGAGGAGATCGACGCGGACGCCGCGCCGCGGCTGCTCGTGCTGAACAAGGCCGACGCGCTGACGCCCGAGCGCCGTGAGCAGCTCGGGTTCCGCCAGCCCGACGGTGTGCTGGTGAGCGCGTTGACCGGCGAGGGCCTGGACACGCTGACCGCGGCGATCGCGGCCGAGTTCGAGAAGCAGCTCGCCGACGTCGAGCTGCTGTTGCCGTTCTCCGAAGGCGCGCGCCTGGCCGAGCTGCACGAGCTGGCCGGCGAGGACCTCGCCCGCGACGACACCGCCGAGGGCGTCCGCATCCGCGCCCGGATCCCAGCGGCGCACGCCGAGCGCTACGCGCGCTTCGCGCTCAACGGCCGCGCTTAGCGGTCGTCGCCAGAGCCCTGGAGCACGCCGCGGTCGCGGCGGGACAGCAGCTTCTCGATGTTTGCCGCGGCGACCTGGTCGAGGTCGAGGTTGGCCTCGGTCGCGACCTGAGCGACGTACCAGAGGACGTCGCCGAGCTCCTTGGCGATCGCTTCGCGGCGCTCGGCGCTGAGGACGCCCGCGTCGTCGCGGATCATCTTCTTGACCTTCTCGGCGACCTCGCCGGCTTCCCCGGCAAGCCCAAGTGTGGGATAGATGAGGTTGTCCCCGGCATTCGGGTAGACAGCGGTCGCACGTGAACGGGACTGATACTCAGACAGCAGCACAACGCCGCAGGCTAGCGGCGCTCGGTGTCGTCGCCGTCCTGGCCGTCGGCGGGGGTGCGATCGCGGGCGCAAACTCCGGGGAAAACGAGACGACAGCAGGATCCTTGTCGCATAGCGACAGGAATCCTGCGCTCGCGGCGAGAGTCGACCTGGACCGGGCGGTGGGGGAGCGGATCATCACCGCATACGACGGCGTCTCTCCCAACGCCGCGCTGATTCGGATGGCGCGCCGCGGCCGAATCGGCGGCGTGATCCTGTTCGCCCGCAACATCCGCAGCGTCGCCCAAGTGCGCCGAGACATGCGCCGGCTGCAGGCCGCCGCGCCGCAGGAGCTGCTGATCACGGTCGACCAGGAGGGCGGCGCGGTGAAGCGGTTCAAGACGCTGCCGCCGAGCACGAGCCCGCGGCGAATGCGGCGCCCGGGGGCGGAGGGGGCCGCCACCGGAAAGGCGCTGCGCGGGGCGGGCGTGAACGTCGATCTTGCCCCGGTCGCCGACGTCACCAGCAACCCCCGCTCCTTCCTCTATGAGAGAAGCCACACAAGCGCCACCGCTACCTGCGCGTTTGCCAGGGGATTGGCCGCGAACGGCGTCAAGCCAACGCTGAAGCACTTCCCCGGCCTCGGCGGAGCACCGGCGAACACGGACGACGCACCCGTGACCCTCCAAGCGAGCAAGGCGACGCTGCAGCGGCGGGCCGCGGCCTACCGCGCATGCGGCAACGCCGGGCTGGTGATGCTCTCCAACGCCCGCTACGCCGCGTTCGGCAACGTCCCGGCGCTGATCGCCCCGGCCGTGTACCGCTTCCTCAGAAGCTTCACCAGCGCGCCAACGATCACCGACAGCATCCAAGCCGCCGCGCTCAAAGGCACCGCGCACGTCCCGCTCAAGTCGGTGCGCGCCGGCGTGGACTACGTCCTCAACACCGGCAGCCAGCGCACGGCCGAGGAGATCTGGCTCGGCCTGCGCGGCGGCCTGACGGCCAAGCAGATCACCGCCGGCGCCGGCCGCCGCGCGGCGTTCAAGAAGCAGCTTCGATAAGCCGCCGCAGCGCCTTCTTGCCGCCGCCGACGAGCGGCTCGCCGTGCGCGAACAGCAGGCTGTCGAACTCCAGCGACAGCAGCCCAGAGAACGCCTCCCGTCGCCGATGCGGCTCGAGGCCTTCCCGCGGCGCCCGTACCGGAACACCGAACGAACCCGCATCACGCGTGTGCAGCCCGGAGGTCAGGACGACGGCGTCCGGGCGAAACGGCAGTCCCTCCTCCGGGAGCAGGGGATCGACGACGATCCCCGCCGGCGCCACGTGGTACGAGCTGACCCGCGTCGAGATCGCGGGGTGGTAGGTCGTCCAGTGCGTGATGCCGGCGAGGATCTCGTTCATCTACTCGATGTACCCGGACTCCGTCAGGTACTCGGTGGCCACCTGCTGGTACTTCTCCTTGTCGATGTCCACGCGCGAGTTGAGCTCCTGCATCACCGGCGTGGTCAGACCCTCCTGAACCTTCTCGATGACCGCCTGCCCCTCGGGCCCGAGCTCGTCCGCCGTCTTCTGCGTCAGCGTCAGCATCAGGTTGTAGGGCGGGAACAGCTGCTTGTCGTCCTGCAGCAGCACGAGCTTCTCGGTCTTGATCTGCCCGTCGGTGGTGAACACGAGGCCGACGTTGGACTCGCCCTTGACGATCACCTCATGGCGCTTGGCCAGGTCGATCGACAGGAACTTCTTGAACTTCAGCCCGTAGACGTTCTCCAGGCCGAGCAGGCAGTCCTCGCGCTGCTTGCACTCCGGCCCACCGGAGATCGTGAACGTCGACGCGACCTTCGAGAGGTCTGACAGCGTCTTGAGCCCGTCCTTCTGCGCGGTCGCCTGCGTCACCGCGAAGCCGTTGGAGCTGACGAACGGCGTCGGCGCAAGCGCGACGATGTTCTCCTTCGCGTAGGCGGTCTTGGCCTCTGCGGCGGCGGCCTTCTCGTCGCGCGGCACGTCAGCCGGCTTGACGCCGAAGAACGACGTCAGCGCCGTCCCCGTGTACTCAGGGTAGCCGTCGATGCGCCCGGCCTTCAGCGCCTTGTAGGCGATCTGCTCGGAACCGAGGTTGAACTGGCGCTTGATCTTGAACCCCGCGGCCTCGAGGGCCTGGGCGTAGATCTCGCCGGCCACGAACGCCTCCGTGAAGTTCTTGGAGCCAAGCGTGATCGTCGGCTTGTCGGCGTTTGCGTCGTCGCGCTGGATCAGCTTGGAATCAGCATCAGCCGCGGCGGTGGTGCCTGCACCGGGCGCGGGGTCGTTGTCGTCGTCCCCGCACGCGGCCAAGCCGAGCGCGAGCGCCGCGATGACCGCGGACGTGATGAGTCGGAGCTTCATTGGGTGCTTCCTCCTGGTTGGTGCCTTCAGTCCTTCCGGCGTTGCGACGCGTTGCAGCGACGCAAAGCCGAGTTCAAAGCCAAATGCGAGCGCGGCGACGAGGATCGATCCCCCGAGCCGCCCATCCTCGCCGTAGACGTTGCTGTTGATGATCGGCTCGCCCAGCGTGGCGACGCCGACGTAGGGGCCAAGCGTCGCCGTCGCGGCGACGTTGACCGCGCTGGTGCGGATGCCGCTGAAGATCAGCGGCAGCGCCATCGGCAGCTCGACCTTCGTCACGACCTGCGCGCCGGTCATCCCGATGCCGCGCGCTGCGTCGACGGTGTCGCGGTCCACCTGGCGTACACCGACATAGGCGTTGACGAAGATCGGCGGGATCGCCAGCAGCACGAGCGCGAAGACGAGGTTGGAGACGTTGTAGCCGATGTACGCCGCGCTGAAGACGACGACGGCGTAGGTCGGCAGCGCGCGCCCGGTGTTGGCGATGCTCGACGCGAGCGCCTGCCCGCGCCCGAGGTGCCCGAGCCAGACGCCGATCGGCACGGTGATCGCGATCGCGACGACCAGCGCGCTGAACGTGACGCGCAGGTGCGTCCACAGCAGCGGCAGCAGCTCCGAGCCGCCGACGGTCGTGCCGCCGGCAACGGACTCGCGCGAGGAGAAGATGAACTCGAGCGCGTCGATCATGCGCGCGCCGCCCGGCTCCACGGGACCGTGATGCGCTCGGCCGCAAGCAGCAGCAGCTCAAGCGCCACGGCGAGCACGATGCACAGCGCACCGGCAACCGCGATGTTCGACTTGAAGTTGATGTCGGTGTTGATCTGCTGCCCAAGGCCTCCGGCGCCTGCGAAGAACGCCAGCGACGCGAGGCCGACGGTGGTCGTCGTGGCGATCCGCAGCCCGGCGAAGATCGCCGGCAGCGCCAGCGGCAGCTCGACGCGCCAGAGCAGCTGGCGCTCGGTGAGGCCCATGCCCTGCGCGGCATCGCGCGCCTCCGGCGGCACACCGTCGAGGCCGGTGATGATGTTGCGAAACAGGATCAGCAGCGTGTACGAGGTCAGCGCGATCAGCGCCGTGACGAAGCCAAAGCCGGTGATCGGCAGCAGCAGGCCGAACAGCGACAGCGACGGGATCACGTAGAGCACGCCGGTCGCGCCGACGATCGGATTCACCAAACCGCGGCGCTCGCGTGCCAGCAGCGCAAGCGCCATCGCGATCACGAAGCCGCACGCGACCGCGCTGAGCGTCAGCTCGACGTGACGCACGAACGGGTCGACGTAGTCGCCGATGTTGTCCTTGATCCAGCCCGGGCAGAAGCCGTTCTTCGACTCGCACGTGGCCTCGCTGCGGTCGCGCAGCACCACCTGCGCAAGCATCACGCCGCCCGTTCGTGGTCCAGCATCGCCGCGATCCGCGCGACGCTGATGCTTCCGAGCACCGTGCCGGCGTCGTCGACGACGACCGCGTCGCGCGCGCCATGCGCGAGCAGCTCGGCCAGCGCGTCGCGCAGCAGTAGCGTCGCGTTGACCCTCGGCGCGTCGCTGTCAACCGGCGCAGGACCGAGCTCGACGTCGGCGACCCGCTGCAGCGACAGGCGCTTCAGCGCGCGGTCGGCGCCGACGAAGTCGCGCACGAAGTCGTCGGCCGGCGCCATCAGCAGCTCCTCGGGCGTCGCGTACTGCGCGAGCACGCCGCCGACCTGCAGCACCGCGATGCGGTCGCCCATCTTGATCGCCTCGTCGATGTCGTGCGTGACGAAGACGATCGTCTTCTGAACCTGCTCCTGCAGCCGCAGGAACTCGTTCTGCAGGCGCGTGCGCGTGATCGGGTCGATCGCGCCGAACGGCTCGTCCATCAGCATCAGCGGCGGGTCTGCCGCGAGTGCGCGGGCGACGCCGACGCGCTGGCGCTGGCCGCCCGAGAGCTGGGCGGGAAAGCGCGCGCCCATCTCATGCTCCAGGCCGATCAGCTCGAGCAGCTCGTCGACGCGGTCGCGCACGCGCGTCGCGTCCCAGCCGAGCAGCTCGGGGACGGTCGCGATGTTCTGCGCGACGCTGCGGTGGGGAAAGAGCCCGATCTGCTGGATCGCGTAGCCGATCTCGCGCCGCAGCGCGGCGGGCTCGCGCTTGGTGATCGACTCGCCGTCGAGCAGGATGTCGCCGCTGGTCAGCTCGATCATGCGGTTGATCAGCCGCATCGCCGTCGTCTTGCCGCAACCCGACGGCCCGACGAGGACGCAGATCTCCCCGGCAGGCACCTCGATCGAGAGATCCTGGATTGCGGGCGCCGCGGTCCCCGGATACGTCTTGGAGACGTTCCGCAGCTCGAGTGTTGAGGCCGACACCGTGTGTGTGACCCTACCGGTCACACACCCGCTACTCGACGAGCAGCCCCGTGGGCGGCGTCCTCGAGCGTGTCGTCGAGCGGCTGAAGCTCGGTCCCGAGCGCCGTCGCGACGAGCCAGTCGGCAAACCACGCGTTCTTCGGCAGCAGCGGTCCGTGCAGGTACGTGCCGACGATGTGGTCGCGCAAAACGCCCTCGTGGCCACTGGAGCCGGTGTTGCCGTGCCCCGACAGCACGCGCCCCAGCGGCTGCTCGCCGGCACCGAGATGCGTGCGGCCGCCGTGGTTCTCGAAGCCTGCCAGCACGCGTGGGCCGTCCAGGCCCGGCAGCTGCACCTCGATCGCGACGTTGCCGATCAGCCGCGGTCCGTCGGAGCGCACGGTGTGCAGGTCGACGAGTCCGACGCCGGGGATCGTGTCGCCGCCGAGCTGGTACTCGTGCCCGAGCAGCTGGTAGCCGCCGCAGACGGCGAGGATCACCGCGCCGCGCGCGGCGGCCGCGTGCAGCGCGTCGCGCTTGGTCGCGACCATGTCCTGCGCGCACAGCGCTTGGTCGCGGTCCTGCCCGCCGCCGATGTAGAAGAGCTCGTGGGCGTCGGGGTCGATCTCCTCGCCGAGCCCGGCGCCGGTCAGCTCGAAGCCCAGACCGCGCCACTCGCAGCGCCGCTCCAGCAGCAGCAGGTTGCCGCGGTCGGCGTAGATGTTCATCAGGTCCGGATAGAGGGCGCAGACCCTAAGCCGCACGCAGCACCACCACCTCAGAGCCGACGTACTCGTCGGTCTGCGCAACCGCGCGCGGGGCAAGCGGCTCGAACCCATGGGCAGCCGCTTCGGTCGCCACGGTTGCTGCGTCGAGCGCCGCGAGCTTGATCTCGTTGACGTCGGACTGCATCGCACCGTCGCGCCCGACGACCTCGCGGATGCGGACGATCACGACCCCGTCGCCCTCGTCGCGGACCGCGACCGGTCGGCTCGCGTAGACGACACCGTCGACCTCGCGCATGTCCGGCAGCGGCGGCAGCGCGTCGTCGACCTCGCTGAAGCCCTCCAGCGCGTCGGCAAGCGCGGCTGCGAGTAGCCCGCCCGGACGCAGTGCGGCGCGCGCGGCGCGGTAGAAGCCGCTGCGATCGCTCAGCAGCTGCAGCGTCTGCATCGGCACGATCACGGCGGCGAAGTCGCGGCCGGCAAGATCGAACGCCTGCGCGTCGGCGACGACCGTCTCGACGTCGCCACGCGCGGCAAGCTCGGCCAGCAGATCCGCGTCGGCGTCCAGCGCGACGACGTCGACGCCCTCGGCGGCCAGCGCCAGCGCGACGCGCCCGGTGCCGGCGCCGACGTCCAGCACCGGCCCGTCCGCCTCGGCGGCGAGCTCGCGCCACAGCTGCAGGTCGGCGTCGTACCCGCCGCACTCGAGGTCGTGCCAGAGCACGTTCACCCGAACGAGCTCCCGGCGACGCCGCGCGCGACGAGCTCCTCGCGCAGCTGCAGCATCGCGGTGTAGGTCGGTAGCGCGAACAGCCGCCCGGGCGCGCCGTCGACCGCGCGATCGAGCGCCGTCGCAAGGCGCGGCTCGACCTCCAGCCGCTCGACGGGCACACCCGCGTACTTCAGCCGCAGCGCAAGCTCCGGCGCGCGAGTCCCGGCGCAGACGGCACGACGCACGCGCGGCGCCAGCAGCTCGAAGTCCGCATCCCAGATCCACGAGATGTCGCGCCCGTCGGCGATGTTGTCGTTGAGCACCGCGAGCAGGTCGTGCTCGCCGTCCTCCAGCGCCAGCGTGCGCAGCACCTCGTTGGCGCCCGCCGGGTTCTTCACGAGCAGGATCGACAGCTCGTGGCCGTTGATCTGCACGGTCTCGGCGCGCCCGAACGCGGGAGAGACGCCCTCCAGGCCGGCGACGACGTCGCTCAGTGGCGCGCCCAGCGACAGCGCAAGCGCCGCGGCCGCGAGCGCGTTGTAGACGTTGTAGAGCCCAGGCAGCGGCAGCCGCACCTCGGCCTCGCCGGCGGGCGTGCGCAGCGCGACACGCGCCCCGCGGATGCCGTCGAGCGTGATCGCCGTCGCGACGACCTGCGGCTCGGGTCGGCGTGCGTCGCCGTTGGGGCAGTGGTAGTGGCCGAGGTGGCCGAGCAGCACGAGGTCGTACGTGTAGGGCGCGCCGCAGAGGCGGCAGTGCGTCGAGTCCGAGGCGTGCTGCAGGTCGCCGAGCGCCAGCGAGGGATCGTCGACGCCGAAGAACACGACCTCGCTCTGCGCGCCGCGCGCGAGGTCGGCGACGAGCGGGTCGTCGGCGTTCAGCACGAGCCGCTTGGCGTGCCCGCTCGCGGCGACGGTGGCCCAGCGCTCGGCAATCGTCTCGAGCTCGCCGTAGCGGTCGAGCTGGTCGCGAAAGAGGTTTGCCAGCAGCAGCGCGTCGGGGCGGACCTGCTCGGCGATCGCGTCGAGCCAGAACTCGTCGACCTCGAACAGCCCGGTGTCGCCGCGGCCGTAGAGCAGTGTCGAGGCGATCCCGCCCGCCATGTTGGCGCCGGCACGGTTGTGGACCAGCTGCGCGCCGCCACGCTCGAGGATCGCCGACACCATCGCAGCGGTGGTCGTCTTGCCGTTGGTCGCCGAGATGATCGCGCTGCGCTCGAGGCCACCCGCGAGCCGCGCGATCGCCCGCGGCTCCATGCGCAGCAGGACCTTGCCCGGCAGCGACGTCCCGCCGCCGCGGCCCGAGACCCGCGCCAGGCGGCCGGCGAGCTTGGCGGCTGTCCCGCGTACGCCCGAAGTCACGGCAGCAGCACCTGCACCGCGTGCGGGCGCACGCGCACCGTCGCGGGGAGCACCCCGACCGGGTCGCCGTCGGCGTAGATCTCGAACGGCTTGTCGGCGTCGATCGTGATCTCGCGACCGCGCAGCACGTGGATGCGCGGATCCTCGACGTGCGTGCCCTTGAAGACCTTCGGCAGCGACGCGAGGAAGTGCGCCTTGCTGGACTCCTCGCTGAGCACGACGTCGAGCAGCCCGTCGTCGAACTTGGCGTCCGGCGCGAGCTGCATCCCGCCGCCGTAGGCGCCCGAGTTCGCGACTGCCACCGACCAGCCGCGGAAGCTGCGCGTCTCGCCGTCGACGCTGACGGTGAAGCTCGCGTGCTTCCACGTCGCGACGGCACGCAGCGCCGCGTAGGCGTAGACGAGGTTGCCCAGCTGCGACGGCGCGCGGTTGGCGAGCTCGTTGGCCACGGAGTCGAAGCCCAGCGAGGCGATCCCGACGTACGGCTTGCCGTCGACGTCGCCGAGGTCGATCGGCCGCGGGGTCCCGGTTGCGACGATGCGCGTGGCCTCGATCGCGTCCAGCGGGATTCCCGCAACGCGGGCGAAGTCGTTGCCGCGCCCGCCTGGGATCACGCCCATCGTCGCGCCGTCCAGGCCGCTGAGTGCACCGGCGACCGCGCCGACGAGCCCGTCGCCCGACAGCGTGACGGCGATCTCACCGCCCTCGTGCGCGGCGAGCGCGAGCTCACGCGCGTGCTCGAGCGAGCGCGTGCGCTCGGTTCGCACCTGGACGCCATGGCCGCGCAGCGCGTCCTCGACCGCCGGCAGCAGCTTCGCTGCCTTGCCGCCGCCCGACGAGGGATTGACGATCAGCGCGACCCGTCGCAAGCGCGTCATCCTCGCAGGACGAGGTCCGCGAGGGTGTCTGCGATCGCCACGATCGGCGGATCGGCGGCCAACGCGACCTCGGCCTCCTCGCGCGTCGTCAAGCCCGACAGCACCACGGCGGCGTCGAGGCCGAGCGCGTGTGCGCCTGCGACGTCGGCCGCCAGGTTGTCGCCGACGACGAGCGCAGCCTCGCCACCGACCCGATCCAGCGCCGTGCGGAAGATCTGCGCCTCGGGCTTGCCGACGGACACCGCGGTCGCTCCGGTCGCGGCCTCGATCGCGGCGACGAGTGAGCCGGTGCCCGGCCAAGCGCCGTCGGGCATCGGGAACGTCGCGTCGCGCCCGGCGCAGATCAGCGCGGCGCCCTCGAGCACCGCCTGGATCGCCGTGCGCAGCTCGGCGTAGTCGAAGCCCTCGTGGCCGGCGACCGCGACGACGTCGGCGCGGCGCGCGAGATCGGTGTGGTTGAGGATCCGCAGACCGGCGTTCTCGACGTGGCGATGAATCGCGGGCGAGCCGATCACGAACGCCGAGCGCAGGTCCGGTGCCTCGGCAAGCGCGTGCTGCATCGCGCCGCCGACGGTGACGACCTCGAGCACCGACGCGCGCACCCCGAGACCCCACAGCTGCTGGACGACCTCCTCGGGGCTCAGGCGCGCGTCGTTGGTGACGAACGCGACGCCGCGATCGGCCTGGCGCAGGGCGGCGCAGGCCTCGTCGGCGCGCGGCGTCGCCTGTTCGCCGACGCGGACGCATCCATCGAGGTCCAGCAACACGCTGTCGTACCTATCGAGAAGCGGCGAGAGGCGCACGCAAGTGCATTATCGTGGCGCGCCGTGTTCCGCCTGCGATTCGCCCTGATCATGCTCGTCGCCGCCTTCGGGCTGGCCGCCTGTGGAGATGACTCAACCGTCTCCACTCCCACCGAGGACGAGCCGGCCGCGACGCAGGAGGCACCTGCGACGGAAACCCAGGCGGAGGAGCCCGCCAGCGGCGGCTGCAAGGAGGTCGAGCAGCCCGCGCCGAAGGACGCCGAGGTCCCGAAGCCGAAGAGCAGCCTCGGCAACGGCACGTACACGGTCGTGATGACCACCTCGTGCGGGGTCGTCGAGATCCGCCTCGACACGAAGGACAACCCGAAGACCGCGGCGTCGTTCGCCAAGCTCGTGCGTGCGAAGTTCTTCGACGGGCTGAGCTTTCACCGCGTGGTTCCGGGCTTCGTGATCCAGGGCGGCGACCCGACCGGCTCGGGCTCCGGCGGCCCCGGCTACCAGGTCGTCGAGGAGCCGAGCTCCGACCAGCAGTACACGAAGGGCGTCGTGGCCATGGCGAAGGCCGCGTCCGAGGCACCCGGCACGTCGGGCTCGCAGTTCTTCATCGTCACCGGCGACGACGCCGGCCTGCCGCCGGAGTACGCGATCGCCGGCCGCGTCACCAAGGGTCAGGACGTTGCCGACGAGATCGGCGCGATCCCGCCGCAGGGCGGCCAGGACGGGCCGCCGTCGCAGCCCGTGGTGATCGAGAAGGCGACGCTCAAGGTCAGCTAGGGGAGGCCAGCAGCGCCGCCATCTTGGCGGGCGTGTTGCAGCGCGGCAGCGGCGAGTAGAGGACGAGCCGCTGCTCGGGTGTCTCCTCGAGCTTGAAGACGGCGTGCTCGAAGAACAGCTTGCCGACGACGTCGTGCTTGAGCTCCTTCGTGCCGATGCCGCTTTGCGCGACCTCGTGGCGCGGCCACCACTCGCGGAACTCGGGGCTCGCGTCGTGGACGGCCTCGATCAGCTCCTGGAAGTCCGGATCGCCGAGATGACGCGCGTTGTCGGCGCGGAAGCGCGCGACCGCGTTGCGTGCGCTGGCCTCCCAGTTCTTGAAGCGCCGGCGTCGAGTTCGGTCGGTGAAGATCGACCAGAGGTTGTTGCGGCGGTCGTCGGGATATGTGGCCGGGTCGCAGCAGATCAGCGCGAACGCCCGGTTCCAGGCGAGGAAGTCCCAGCGCTGCCCGATGATGCACGCAGGCGTATCGCCCATGTGCTCGACGAGACGCCGAATCGAGGGATGCAGATCCTCGCAGCGCGTGCGAGGCGCCGCCGCCTCCTCGCCGCGGCCCAGCAGCATCAGATGCGAGCGCTCGGCGGCGTTCATGCGCAGCGCGTTGGCCACCGCCTCGAGCACTGACGGCGACGCGCGCACGTCGCGGCCCTGCTCCAGCCACGTGTACCAGGTGGCGCTGACTCCGGCGAGCTGTGCGACCTCCTCGCGGCGCAGGCCCGGCGTGCGCCGGCGCCCGCCGTTCGGCAGGCCGACGTCGACGGGAGTGAGCTCGCTGCGGCGGTTGCGCAGGAAGTCGGCAAGCTCGGTCCGCCGCGTTGCCTCGTCGTTGGGGGGTGCTTGGGATACCAGGATAAATCCCTCTCTTGTACCTGGATAACTTCGGGTCGAGACTAGCACCCATGACCCCCACGGCAAAGAACCCAACCGTCCTGCTGATCATCGTCTGCCTCGCGCAGTTCATGGTCATCCTCGACGTCGCGATCGTGAACGTGGCGCTGCCGTCGATCCGCGACAACCTGAACTTCTCGACGGCTGGTCTGGAGTGGGTGGTCAACGCCTACACGCTGACCTTCAGCGGCCTGCTGCTGCTCGGCGGGCGCGCCGCCGACCTCCTCGGGCGCAGACGCGTCTTTCTCGTCGGTGTCGGCATGTTCGTGGTGGCGTCGGTCCTCTGCGCATTGGCCGAGTCGCGCGGGATGCTGCTCGGCGGGCGCGCGCTGCAGGGCATCGGCGGCGCCGTGATGTCCCCGGCGACGCTGGCGATCATCACGACGTCGTTTGCCGAGGGCGCCGCGCGCAACCGCGCTCTCGGTGTGTGGGGTGCGATGGCGGGTCTCGGCGGTTCGACCGGTGCGCTGCTGGGCGGCGCGCTGACCGAGTGGCTGGGCTGGCCGGCGATCTTCGCCGTCAACGTGCCGCTGGGCATCGCCGTGATCGTGCTCGGTCGCCGTGTGATCCCCGAGAGCCGGCGCGAGGACGCCACGCGCCACTTCGATGTCGCCGGCGCAACGCTCGTCACCGCCGGCCTGTTCGCCGTCACGTACGGCGTCGTCCGTGCCGAGTCGCTCGGCTGGGGTGCGTTCGGCGTGGTTGGGCCGCTGTCGGCCGGCATCGCCCTGATCGCGCTGTTCGTGCTCGTCGAGGGTCGCTATGCGGCGGCCCCGCTGGTGCCGCTGTCGGTCTTCCGCATCCGCCAGCTGCGCGGCGCCAACCTCGTGGTCCTGTTCATGTACTCCGCGCTGTTTGCGCTCTGGTTCTTCCTCACCCTGTACATGCAGCGCGTGCTCGGATTCTCGGCGCTGCAGGCCGGTCTGGCGTTCCTGCCGATGACCCTGGGCGTCGTGCTCGGGTCGACTGTCGCGCCGCGGCTGATCCCCCGTTACGGGCTGCGCACGGTCGTCACCGGGGCGATGCTGATGGCGACGACGGGGATGCTGCTGCTGACCGGCCTGACCGCCGACGGCGGCTACGCCACGCACGTGCTTCCAGGTGCGCTCCTGTCCGCGATCGCGCTGGGCGTCGGCCTCGTGGGCTCGACGATCGCCGCGGTCCAGGGCGTCCCCGCCGCGCAGAGCGGGATCGCGTCGGGCGTGCTGAACACCGCGCGGCTGATGGGTGGCGCGCTGGGCCTCGCGATCCTCGGCACGCTCGCCGCCAAGCACACCGGCGAGGCGACGAGCGCGGCGGCGCTCACGAGCGGCTACACGCTGGCGTTCGGCGTCGGCGCGGCCTTCACCGCGACCGGCGCGCTGATCGCGGCGACGATGCTGCGCGCACCGCGCGAGCCGGCCGTGGTGGCGGAGACGGCGACGGCCTAGATGTGGTTCCTAGGAAGGTTGTTCACTCGAGGCGTGGCAGCTGGTGGATTGGCATCGTGCCGCGCCTGTTTGGGCCGTCGGGTTGGCCCGCTGCGCGAGCAACAGGACACAGAGAGGGAGGCGTGCAGCGAGGGCCGACACGACTCGGCCGGCAATCGCGCCTCGCGCCGGACCACGTCCGGGCCTCCCAGAGCTAACCGGGTGCGAAGGGCTCGCTGGTCTCCGCGTCGCGACGAGTGACAGCTATCGGTTCATATAGGACGAGTAGCTGTCACTCGTGGCGAGCACCAGCGCTTGCACCCGGTTAACGGCCGCGCCCTCGGGCGTGTGGACGCGAGGCGCGACCACCGCGAGCCCGACGCCCGCGACGCGCGCCCTGCACAACACCCTTCCCCCTCAAAGCCGCCGTTTTCGCGAAGCCTCGACCTCGCGGCCCGAACTTGGCGCTCCACGATGCCAATCCACCAGCGCCCGCCCAACGACGGCGAACAACCTTCCTGGGTCCTACATCTAGAACAGCGTTGGCGGCGGCTCGTCCGGAGGCTCGAGGCACTCCGGGGAGTCGTTCTTCACGTCGTTGACGGCGCGCGAGACGGGGCGCATGTCGACCGCGCCGGAGGGCAGCGGCTTGAGCAGCCCCAGCGCCTCGTCGCGTGAGACGTCGTGCGACAGCCACGCCGACTCCGCGTCGGGCGTGAGGATCACCGGCATGCGGTCGTGCAGCTCGGCGACCGCGTCGTTCGCGGCGGTCGTGATGATCGTGCAGGTGCGCAGCGGCTCGCTGTCCTCGCCCGGCGGGCGCCAGATCGCCCACAGCCCGGCGAACGCGAATGGCTCGTGGTCGTCGCGCGTGATCCAGTAGGGCTGCTTGGGGCCGTCGGGGCGGCGCTGCCACTCGTAGAAGCCGTCGGCGACGATCAGGCAGCGGCGGGTGTCGAGCGCGTCGCGAAACGCCGGCCGGTCCGCAAGCGTCTCGGCGCGCGCGTTGATCATCTTGTAGCCCGTGCTCGGGTCCTTGGACCAGAACGGCACGAGTCCCCAGCGCAGCAGGTCAGGGCGCGGCGCGCCCTCCTTCGTCGTCGTGACCGTCACGACCTCGTCGGTCGGCGCGACGTTGAAACGCTGACGAACCTCGATCTCCTCACCGAGCCCGAAGCGCTCACGCAGCATCGACGGGTTCGGCGACGCCAGCGTGTAGCGGCCGCACACGGCTCAGCCGGAGGCGGCGGCTCGTCGCTTCTCGAGCGCCGCGCGCTGGCGGCGTCTGCCGACCAAGGCGAGCACGCCGAGGATCGCGATCACGAGGATGAGGCCGGTGAACGCCGTGCCGGCCGTGCCGAAGCCGCCGAACGGCAGCGCCACGAGCGTGGCGAGCAGGAAGCCGATCGCGAGGATGCCGACGATCAGCAGCAGGATCAGCCCGTAGCCGCGCAGGCGGATGGCCATCGAGGAGCCGCGCGGCGGCGCGAGGTAGCCCATCACGCGCAGCAGGAACAGCTGGCGGCCCGACGGCGCCTCCTGGCCGAGGCGCTCGACGGCGGCCTTGAGGTCGTCCGGGCGGCGCTCGGCAAGCGCCAGCGAGGCGTCGGCCATGCGGCGCAGCTGCATGCGCTCCTGCGGGCGCGCGGCCGCGACGGCGCGGCGGAAGTAGTCGCGCGCGGTCTCGGCGTCGTAGCGCTCAGCCGCACGGGCGCCGAGGATCGCCAGCGCCGCGGCCTTGAACTTCTGCTCGCGCTCGAGCTCCTCGTCCGACCGGGTCTCGAGCGACTGCATCGCAGCAAGCGCTCCACGCTGCTCCATGCGAATCTGTCGCGGCTTCTGGGCCATTGGCGAGAGTGTAGTTAGGGTCCCGCTACATGGACCTCGAGCAGATCGTCGGCTTGACCAACCGCAACATGATCGTCTTCGACCTGCTGCTCGGCAGCGGGGCGCTGCTGGCGCCGGAGGCGACGCTGAAGGTGCTCGGCCACGAGAAGCCGTCCGAGGACGCGAAGTACCTGTTCCAGCGCTGCGGGCCGATCTGGCTCACCTACGCGTTCGCCCACCTGCTCGCCGACCGCCGCGGCAAGCCCGCCGACTGGTACGGCGTCGCCTGGCTGCGCGGGACCGAGATCGCGACCGACGTCGTCTGGAGCCGCTCACCGGCGGTGTCGCGTCCGCTGGCCAAGCAGGGGCTGTGGTTCGCGGGCCTGTTCAACCTTGCGCTGGCCCTGGGTGCGCGCAAGCTCGCGCGCTCGCGGTAGCCTCGCGGCCGTGCTTCACCGCTTGACCATGCTGCTCGTGGCCGGCGCGCTGCTCGCGCCCGCTGCGGCCATCGCCCAGCAGAACCCGTTCCAGGGCCTGCCGCCCGCCGGGCAGGAGCAGCAGACCCAGCCCGTCACCCCGACCACCGACGAGGAAGACGACGGCCTCAAGCGCTGGCAGCAGCTGTTGATCTTCGGCGGCGGCGTGCTGCTGATCGCCGGGATCGGCTTCGGGATCATGCACGACGCGCGCAAGCGCGCTCCGGTGGACGACGAGCGCCGCTACTTCAGCCACCGCAGCAGCGAAGATCCGCAGCACAAGCGCAAGGCGGACCGCAAGAAGACGCGCGCGCAGAAGCAGGCGCGCAAGCGCCAGCGCGCGAAACGCTGACGCCTAGACTGGGCTGCGTGAACCGACGCATCGCCCGCCTCTTCGCCCCGTATCGCGGGCGGCTGGCGATCGTCCTTGGACTCATCGCGGTGTCGGCGGGGCTGGGGATGATCACCCCGTTCCTGCTGCGCGAGGTGCTCGACTCCGCGATCCCCAACGGGGACACCGAGGAGCTGACGCTGCTTGTCGCCGGCATGGTCCTGATCGCGATCGCGACGGGCGCGCTGGGCGTCGCGCAGACGTGGCTGTCCAACGTCGTCGGCCAGCGCGTGATGCACGACCTGCGCGCCGCCGTCTATCGCCACCTGCAGCGGATGTCGCTGGCGTTCTTCACGAAGACGCGCACGGGCGAGGTTCAAAGCCGCATCGCCAACGACATCGGCGGCGTGCAGAACGTCGTCACGAGCACGGCGACCTCGATCGTCTCGAACGTCACGACGGTGCTCGCGACGGTCGTCGCGATGTTCCTGCTCGACTGGCGCCTGGCGGCGTTCAGCCTCGCGCTGCTGCCGTTCTTCGTCTGGCTGACGCGCAAGGTCGGCCAGGAGCGGCGCAAGATCACCACGCAGCGCCAGGGCCGCCTCGCCGACATGTCCGCGCTGGTCGAGGAGTCGCTCAGCGTCAGCGGCATCCTGCTCGGCAAGACGATGGGCCGCGGCGACGAGCTCGCCCAGCGCTTCACGCGCGAGTCCGAGGAGCTCGCGGACATCGAGGTGCGCTCGCGGATGGCGGGGCGCTGGCGGATGGCGAGCGTGCAGATGAGCTTCGCGATCATGCCGGCGCTGGCGTACTGGTTCGCCGGGCAGTCGCTGGCGTCCGGCTCGGCGGCGATCTCGCTCGGCACGCTCGTCGCGTTCACGCAGATCCAGACGCGCCTGTTCTTCCCGATCCAGTCGCTGCTGAGCGTCTCGCTGGACGTGCAGGCCTCGCTTGCGCTGTTCCAGCGCATCTTCGAGTACCTCGATCTCGACGTCGACATCGCCGAGAAGGCCGACGCCGTCGAGCTGCGCGACATCAAGGGCGCGGTCGCGTTTCGCGACGTGCGCTTTGCCTACGACACCAATGTCGCCCCGGTGGTCGACGGCGTGTCCTTCGAGGTCGCGCCCGGCACGACGACCGCGATCGTCGGCGAGACCGGCGCGGGCAAGACGACGCTTGCCTACCTCGTCGCGCGGCTGTACGACGTGCAGGACGGCGCCGTCACGATCGACGGGGTGGACGTCCGCGACGTGAGCTTCGCGTCGCTTGCGCGCACCGTCGGGATCGTCTCGCAGGAGACCTACCTCTTCCACGCCTCCGTCCGCGAGAACCTGCGCTTCGCCAAGCCCGACGCGACCGACGAGGAGCTCGAGGCCGCCGCGCGGGTCGCGCGCATCCACGACGTCATCGCCGGTCTGGCCGAGGGCTACGACACCGTCGTCGGCGAGCGCGGCTACCGCTTCTCCGGCGGCGAGAAGCAACGCATCGCGATCGCCCGCACGATCCTGCGCAACCCGCCCGTGCTGATCCTCGACGAGGCCACCAGCGCCCTGGACACCGAGACCGAGCGTCAGGTGCAGGAGGCGCTCGATGCGCTTGCCCGCGACCGCACGACGATCGCGATCGCGCACCGGCTGACGACGATCCGCGACGCCGACCAGATCATCGAGCTGGCCAACGGCAGCATCACGCGCCGCAGCTTCGGCGACCTCGCGGCGGCTTAGATGGGCGCAAGCGTCGCCGCGATCGATCTCGACGTCGAGCCCGGCGCGTGGGCGGCGTTGGGGTTCAGCGTGGACGCCGAAAGCTGCGCGGTCGGGGCGACCCTGCTGCGCCTGGGCCGGCCGCGCGCGTGGGCGCTGCGCGACGCGACAGGCGACGGCGAATCGAATCTCGACATCGACGGGATCGCGACGGAGCGCGTGGCCTGGCCGCAACCGCCCGCCGCGACACATCCGAACACCGCGACGAGCGTCGACCACGTCGTCGTCGCGACCGGCGACGTCGACCGCACGTTCGCAGCGCTCGAGGCAAGCGGGATGACGCTGCGTCGCGAGATCGACATCGGCCGCGGCCGCCAGGGCTTCTTCCGCCACGGCGAGTGCGTCGTCGAGGTCGTCGGCCCGCACGAGCCCGACGGCGGACCGGCGGCGCTGTGGGGCCTGACGATCACGGTTGCCGATCTCGACGCAACCGCCGCACTACTCGGCGAGCGCCTCGGCAACGTCAAGGACGCGGTTCAGCCGGGGCGGCGCATCGCAACACTGCGCTCGGGCGCCGGCATCGACGTCCCGTTGGCGTTCATGTCCGCCTGACCGTGCGGCACCGCGACCGCGACCGCGAGGCCGCCGCCGGGCAGCGGTTCAGCGCGCACCGAACCGCCGTGCGCCTCCGCGACCGCACGCACGACCGCAAGGCCAAGCCCGAAGCCGCCGGTGGCGCGCGAGCGTGACGGGTCCAGGCGCCGGAACGGCTCGAAGATCGCCTCGGCCTGCTCGCGCGTGAGCTGCGGGCCGCTGTTGGCGACGACGAGCTCGCACTCGCGCCCGCCGGGGGCGACCCGCGTGCGCACGCGAATCCAGCCGTTGGGGCCGTTGTAGCGCACAGCGTTCTCGACCAGGTTCGCGGCGAGACGTTCCAGCAGCACGTGGTCGCCATGCACCGGCGCAGGCTGCAGCTCGGCGTCGACGTGCAGGTCCTCCGGGACGGCAGCACCACGGTTCAGCGCGGCACGAGCGGCGCGCGCAAGGTCGGTGCTGCGGCGATCCAGCGCACCCGCACCGCTCGTCGCGAGCGCCAGCAGCGCGTCGATCAGGCGCTCCATGCGCTCGTTGGCGGCCAGCACGACCTCCGCCATCTCGCGCAGCTCAGGAGCACTGGCTTCCGGATCGGCGAGCGTCACGTCGATCTCCGTGCGGACGATCGTCAGCGGTGTGCGCAGCTCGTGCGACGCGTCGGCAACGAAGCGACGCTGGGTCGCGAACGCGCCGTCCAGCCGCCCGAGCATCGAGTCGAACGTGTCCGCCAGCTCGCGCAGCTCGTCGCGTGGACCGTCGAGGTTGATGCGCTCGTCCAGCGTGCGGTCGGAGATGCGTCGCGCGGTGGCCGTGATCTGGGCGACGGGACGCAGCACGCGCCCCGCGACGAGCCAGCCGGCGGCGACGGACAGCAGGACGACGCCGAACAGCGCGGCGAGGAAGTAGAGGAGGACACGCTGCTTGGCGTCCTCGTCGGCGCGGCGATCGGCCGCGAGCAGCACCTCGCGAGCCTGCGTGTAGGCCGCGCGCTCGCGCCGCGTGAGCTGCTGGACCTCGGGCGCCGTCGGCGACGGCAGGCCGGGGGACAGGCGCACGCGCACGCGCGGGGCGTTGGCGGCGCGCTGGTTGCGCAGCGTCGACTCCACCTCGACATGGCGCTGAGTCTGCGCGCGGTCGAAGTTGTCGCGCACGACCGCGTAGGACACCGCCAGCAGGGCGGCGCCGAGCAGCAGGAAGATCCCCGCGTACCACGCCGTCAAGCGCAGGCGGATCGTGGGGCGCGGCCAGCTCATGTGAGCCGGTAGCCCTTTCCGATCAGCGTCTCGACCACGGGCGGCGAGCCGAGCTTGCGCCGCAGGTTCATCACCGTGACGCGCACGGTGTTGGTCTCCGGCGTCAGCTGGTCGTCCCAGACGTGCTCGAGCAGGTGCTCTGAGGAGAGCACCGCGCCCTGTGCGCGCAGCAGTTCCTCGAGCACGCCGAACTCCTTGGGCGTCAGCGGGATCTCGATGCCCTCGCGCATTACGCGCCCGCGCGCGGGGTCCAGCGCGATCTGGCCGTGCTCGAGCACCGGCGGCAGCGCCGCGCCGCCGCGGCGATGCAGCGCGCGCAGCCGCGCGACGAGCTCGTCGAACGCAAACGGCTTGCAGAGGTAGTCGTCGGCCCCGAGCGCAAGGCCCTGGACGCGGTCGTGCACCGCGGCCGACGCGGTCAGCATGAGGATGCGCGGCGGCGTCTTCGCACCCACGAGCCGGCGGCAGACCTCGTCGCCGTGCACCACCGGCAGGTCGCGGTCGAGCACGACGACGTCGTAGTCGACGGTGGCCGCCCGGCGCAGCGCCGCGCGGCCGTCGTGGGCAACATCGACAGCCCAGCCTGTGCGGCGCAGGCCGCGGGCGACGGTCAACGCCAGTCGCTCTTCATCCTCGACGATCAGCACGCGCATGGGCTGACCGCCAAGGTTGGCACATCAAACCTTTAGCGGCGCGTGCGAACCGTGATCGTGCGGCCGACGTTGGAGGTGTAGTTGCCGTCCTGTAGGCCGACGAAGACGCGGTAGCTGCCGCCGCGCGGCACGCGGACGGTCTTGCGGAACACCGACAGCGTTGAGTTGCGGTGGCGCGTGATCGTGCCGGCCACGGTGACCCACTTGCCGCTGCGACCGAGCTTCTGGATCGCGACTTGGGCGCCAGGGCGGGCGGGGCGGATGCTGCCGGTGAAGCGGATGCGGCTGCCCCGGCGCACGCGCGTGCGGCTGACGTCGGTGCCGACGCGCACGGCGACGGGCAGCGTGAGGATCGCGCTGGCGACCGGCTTGCCCTGCACGACCGCCTGGTACTGCGTCGTGATCGGGACGTTCAGCAGCGCGAGCGCGAAGTTGCCGGCCTTGTCCGTGACGATCGGGTTGGCGAACGGCTGCAGGCCGGCCGTGAACGGGAACGGGTTCTGGCGCAGGATGATCGTCTCGCCGGCGTTGCCGGTGCCCGAGAGGTTGCCCGTCAGCGTCACGCCACCGCCGAACGTGACGGGGTTGGGCGTGGCGCCGAGGCTGAGCCCGAGCGGCTGCTTCTTGGTGCGGAACGAGCGGTCGCTGCCGCGCGTGGTGCCGTCGCGATTGGTCGCGACGATGCGGTAGTGGTAGACGGTGTCGGGCGTGAGGCCGCCGATGTCGGCGACCGCCGTGACCGCGCTGGTGCTGGCGCCGGCCGGGGTGCTCGGCGTCGTGTTCCCGTAGGTCTTCGTGCGACCCCACTGGAAGCGGTAGCTCGTCGACAGGCCGCGCGGGTTGACCTTGCCCGTGAGCGACGCCGTCGTGGGCATGACGCGGGCGGCGCCGCCCGTCGAGACCGAGGGGGCTGCGGCCGACGCCGTCGCCGGGACGAGACCCGCGACGAGCACACCGAGAGTCAACAAGGCGCTTCGCATGCAGCGACATTGCCCCAAATCGCTGCATGTGAAGCGTGAGGAATCCGTGAGGCGGCTTAGCGGCGCTTCTTCTTCTTGGCCGGCTTGGCCTTGGCGATCTTCAAGCCCTTCGACGCGACCTGCGTCTTGGACGTGATCGCGTACATCGTCACGCGCACGGCCTTCCTCTTCAGCGTCTTCAGGCTCTTGGCATCGAGCTTGAGGCGGCGCTCGACGACCTGGCCGTCCTTCAGCAGCACCATTCGCGGCTTGACGACGCTGCGCGTGCCCGACAGCGCGTAGAGGATCGACCCGCACGCGCCCTTGCCCGACGGGCAGGACAGCGTGAGGACGAGCGAGCCACGCTTGCGGTCGAAGCGCATGCTCTTCAGCTTCGCCGGCACCTTCGCGGCGGTCGTGCCGCCTGGCGTGCCGGCCGGCGGGTTGGTCGCCGGCGGCGTGGTGGTGGGCGGGTTGGTCGTCGGCGGGTTCGTGGTCGGCGGCTTGCCCGTCGAGCCGAGCAGCCCGGCGAGCGAGCCGAGCAGGCCACCGGCTCCGCTGGGGACTCCGGGCGTCGCAGCGATTGCGTTGAGCAGCTGGCCGACCTGGCCGAGCAGACCGGCGTCGAGCGACGAGGCCGAGCGCAGCTGGCCCGACAGCGAGCCGAGGATGTCAGCGAACGGGGCAGGGAGCGCGTCGGTCAGGCCGACCGTCGCGAGCAGATCGGCGACCGGCGTCAGCAGCGCCGGCGAGGAGGCGGTGCCGCCCTGCAGCAGCTCGAGCAGGTCGCCGAGCGCGAGCAGCTGCGTCGAGTCGAGCGGGAGGTTGGCCAGCGGCAAGCCGGCGACCGGATCGGTCGGCAGGCCACCAGCGACGATGCTGTCCAGCGCGGACTTCAGCGCGTTGAGCGCCGACGCCTGATCGCCGGTGAGGCCGTTGAGGTTGGCGAGCGCGCCGAGCAGCGTGGCAACCGGCTCCAGGAACGGCGTCGCGATCTGGCCGCTGCCACTTGCCTGCGTCAGCGCAGCGATATCGGCGAGGCCGAGACCGGTGAGGAGGCTGTTGACCGGCGCGAGCGATGCGCTCGTCGCGGCGCCATCACCACCGAGGTCGCTGGTGAGCGAGGTGAGGCTGGCGAGCGTGCTCGGGCCGAGCAGCGACTGCAGCGTCCCGGTGAGGCCGGTGAGGATCGGCAGGATCGGGTCGAGCAGGCCGCGCTGGATGGGCGCGGGTGCCGGTGCGGCGGCGGCCTGTGCGGCAAGCGCGGCGGGACCGGTGACGGCGAGCGAGAGGGCGGCGACGGCTGCAACCGTGCCGCGGCGGTAGGACACCATGCTCTCTTGGTTCGGCAGCTTGGCCGCCGAACATGAGCCGGATGGCCGGTCGACCCGCTACCGTGCGAGCAGATGCCGACCGTCGAAGGGCTGACGCTCAGCTACGCGCTCTACGCGCTTGCACCCGGCCGCTTCCCGTTCAAGCGCTGGCGCTGGGAGCTGTGGCACGGCGCGCACCTCGTCGCCGCCGGCTGGCGCACGAGCCGCCCTGCGGCTGAACGCGCCGTGCAGCGCTACGCCGGCGACTTCGGGCACTCGCTGTTCGGGCTGCGCCCGCCGGACGACACCGAGCCCGCGCCGCTGCGGCCGGGCGCGACGATGCGCCTGCAGCTCGGCTCGGTCGCCGTGCAGCTCGTCCCGCGCGCGCTGGAGGCCGCGTGAAGCTGGTGGCGGCGGCGCTGCTCGCCGCGCTGATCGGCGCCGCTCCCGCCGCGGCGGCAACCGACGCGCAGCGACAATCAGCCGTCCGCTGGGCGATCTCGCAGATCGGCGAGCGCGAGCGTGGGACGACGAACTGCTCGACGACGATCGACAGCTGGTCGCGGCAGATGGGACTCAAGGTGCCGCCCTGCCGCGCCTGGTGTGGCGCGTTCGTGCACCAGGCGTTTCGCCAGGCGGGCATCCAGCTCTCGGCGCGCCTGATCGACCCGCACCGCACCTACGACGACGTCATCAACGGACGCCGCGGCCTGAAGCGCATCTCGAGAACGGCCGTTCGCCCGGGCGACCTGTTGCTGTTCGCGTTCCGGCGCGGGCTGAAGGCGTCGCACCTGGAGATCGTGCGCACCCCTCCGCAGGACGGACGGGTGCGCGCGATCGGCGGCAACGTCAGCCACGCGGTCCGCGAGCAACTGCGGGGCCTGAAGTACCCCGTGCTCGCGGCGCGTGTTACTTGAGGTCGGCGCTCGTCTTGTTGAGCAGCTGGCGCGCGATGATCAGCAGCTGAATCTGCTGCGTGCCCTCGAAGAGATCGAGGATCTTCGCGTCGCGCGACCACTTCTCCAGCAGGTTCGTCTCGTCGTAGCCGTGCGCGCCGACCAGCTGCACGCAGCGCAGCGCGATGTCGACGCACGAGCGCCCCGCCTTCGCCTTGGACATCGACGCCTGCACCGAGTTGGGCTTGCGGTTGTCGGCCATCCACGCGGCCTCCATCGTCAGCAGCCGCGATGCCTCGAAGTCGGCCTGCATCGCCAGCAGCTGCGCTGCCGCCGCCGACTGGACATGGGGCGGACGGTCGTAGTCGATCTCCAGGCCCGCCTCGCCGAGGATCCGCTCGGTCTCCTCGAGGCACGCGCGCGCGAGGCCGACAGCCATCCCGGCGACAAGCGGGCGCGTGTTGTCGAACGTCTTCATGACGCCCGCGAAGCCGACCTTCGTGTCGATCGTCGGCGAGCCCAGCAGGTCCTCCTTGGGCACGCGGCAGTCCTCGAGGATGAACGCGGCCGTGTCGGATGCGCGGATGCCGAGCTTGTGCTCGAGGCGGTCGAGCTTGAGCCCGGGGTTGTCGCGCGAGACGACGAACGACTTGATCGCGCCGCGCCCCATCTCGCGATCCAGCGTCGCCCAGACGACGACGAGATCGGCGCGCTCACCGGACGTGACGAAGATCTTCTCGCCGTTGAGCACGTACTCACCGGTGGCCTCGTCGAGCACCGCCGTGGTGCGGATCGCGGCCGAGTCCGAGCCGACATCCGGCTCGGTGATCGCCATCGCCGCCCACTGGCCGTCGTAGCGCTCGAGCTGCTCGTTGGTCGCCACGGAGGCGATCGCGGAGTTGCCGAGCCCTTGGCGCGGCATCGTCAGCAGCAGGCCGACGTCGCCCCAGCACATCTCGACGACGCCGAGCACCGACGCCATGTTCGAGCCGTTCTTGTTCGACACGTCGCCGTCGTCGCTGCTGCGCACGCCGGCCGCGCCGGCGCCGGTCGACTCACCCGACTCGTTCATGCCGTCGATCAGCGCCGCGAGCATGTCGAGCTCCTTGGGGTACTCGTGCTCGGCGAGGTCGTACTTGCGGCTGATCGGCCGCAGGATGTTCTCGGCGACTTGGCGCGCCGACCCGATCAGCGGCTCGAACTTCTTGGGGTTCTCCAGATTGATGGCCATCAGACCAGCAGAGCTCCTTCCATGACGCCGGCGGCCCGCAGGTCGCGATACCAGCGCTCCTCGTGGTACTCCTTGACGTAGCCGTGGCCACCGAGCAGCTGCACGGCGTCAGACCCGATCTGCATGCCCTTCTCGACACACAGCGTGCGTGCGACCGCAGCCTCACGCGCGAACGGCTTGCCGCGATCGGCAAGCGCTGCCGCGCGGTAGGTCGTCAGACGCATGCCCTCGAGCTCGATCGCGATGTTCGAGACCGTGAAGGCAACCGCCTGGCGGTTGGAGATCGGCTCGCCGAACGCCTGGCGCTCGTTGACGTAGGGGATGACGTGGTCCAGCGCGGCCTGCGCGCAGCCGACGCTGAGCGCGCACCAGGCGATGCGCGAGCGGCGGATCGCGTCGGCGTAGTCCTCGGCTGACCCGAGCAGCGTGCCCGGCGCGTCCTGCAGCAGCAGCGCGCCGGTGGACGCGGGCCGCAGCCCCATCGCCGGCTGGGCCTCGGCCTGGACGCGCTCGCCGGCCTCGACGATGAACAGCCGCGGCTGCCCGTCGAGCTCGGCACCGACGACGAACAGCTCGCTGTCGGCGGCCCGCAGCACGAGCGACTTCTCGCCGTTGAGCGTGTAGCCGTCGTCGCTCTTCGTCGCAACGGTCTTCAGCGCGAACGGGTCGAACAGCGGCTGCGGCTCGAGGATCGCGAGCGCGGATACGAGCCGCGGGCCCCGTCCTCGCCGGCAAAAGGCGGCAGGTACTTGGCCTGCTGGTCGGCGTCGCCGTAGAGCGAGATCGCGGTCGCGACCGCGGCAGGGGAGAGGACCGCGGCGGCGAGGCCGAGGTCGCCCTTGGCCAGCGCCTCGGCAACGAGCACCGTCGTCACCGCCGAGCGTTCCTCCATCACGCCGCCGAGCGTCTCGGGGATGCCGAGCGTCGCGGTCCCGAGCTCGTTCGCCTGGGCCAGCACCTCGGGCGGCGCGGCGCAGTCGTGGTCGGCCTTCTGCGCGACCGGCAGCAGCTGCTCGGTGGCGAACGCGCTGAACGCCTCGACGAGCATCTGCTGCTCGTCGGACGGGGTGATGTCGAACAGCCCCTTGCCCGACGACGCCGGCTTCTGGCGCTGCGGCTGGCCGAGCTTCTGCACGGCCGTGAACGCGCGACCGGAGGTCGCGGCGGCCCTGAAGCCGTTCTTCGTGGCGCCATAGACGAGCTTCTCGGCGCGCTTGCGCAGGCCGATGCGATCAAGCGCCTCGCTGCTGGCGATGGACTGCAGCGCGCTGAGCGCTGCGCCCATGCCGCGTTCGGCGACGGTCATGAGTCGATCCTTCCTTCGAGATGAGGGGCGCCGGACTTCGCGTTGGTGACACGGAACTGACCGTCCCTGGCGCCGAAGCGGACGGTCGAGGGGAGCAGGATCGGCGTGCGAAAGCGCACGGCGACTGCGTAGCTGTCGGGCAGGCCGGCGTCGAGGGCGGCGACACAGCGCGCCTTCGTCCAGAGCCCGTGGGCGATTGCGCGCGGGAACCCGAGCGCCTTCGCCGTCAGGTCGTACATGTGGATCGGGTTGCGGTCGCCGGAGACGCTCGCGTAGCGGCGGCCGATGTCGGCCGGCACCTTCCACGTCGCGCTCGGGTCGATGTCGTCGGCAACGTCGAGGCCGGCGGGCTTGGCGCTGTCGTCGCCCTTGCCGCGGCGCAGCATCGTCGAGGCGCCGGTCCAGACCGTCTCGCCGCCGCTGGTCCACGTCGTGTGCAGCGTCAGCGTCTTGCCCTTGGGATGGGGGTCCAGGCCGGTGGCCGTGATCCGCAGGTCGAGCGTCTCGGTCGGGGAGACGGGCCGGTGGTGCGTGATCTCGTTGGCGAGGTGCACGAGGCCCATCGGCCCGAACGGCATCTTCGGGTCGGTCATCAGGTTGATGTGGACTCCGAACGCGAGCACGTTGAGGTACGTCGCGGGCAGGCGGTCGCGCAGCGTGAAGCCGCAGACCTTCGCGTACTGCGCGAGGTGCGAGGCGTCGATCTGCACGCCTGGGCGCTCGCGCGTCAGCGCGGGCAGGTCGCCGCCGCCACCGGGGACGAACGGCAGCCGGTCGAGCACCGGCACCGAGGCGACGACTGCGCGCCCGTAGTCGGTCAGGACGCTCATCAGGCTCCCATCAGCGCCTGGCCGCAGACACGCACGACGTTGCCGTTGACGCCGCCGGAGGTCGGCGACGCGTACCACGCGATCGCCTCGGCGACGTCGACCGGCAGGCCGCCCTGCGACAGCGAGCTCATCAGCCGGCCGGCCTGGCGGATCGCGATCGGCACCTTCGCCGTCATCTGGGTCTCGATGAAGCCCGGCGCGACGGCGTTGATCGTGGCGCCCTGCTTGGCGACGACCGGCGCGAGCGCCTGCACCATCCCGATCACGCCCGCCTTCGACGTGGCGTAGTTGGTCTGGCCGTTGTTGCCGGCGATGCCGGAGATCGAGGCGACGCAGATGATCCGCGCGCCGTCCTTGAGGACACCGGACTCCAGCAGCGCGTCGTTGATCCGCTCCTCGCTGGAGAGGTTGACGTTGAGCACCGCGCCCCACTGGTCCTCGGACATCGCGGCGATCGTCTTGTCGCGCGTGATGCCGGCGTTGTGGACGACGATGTCGACGCCACCGTGCGCGGCCTTCAGGTGGTCGACGATCTCCTGCGGCGCCTTGTCCTCGGTGATGTCCATCGTGATCGCCGAGCCGCCCGTGCCCTGGGCGACGGCGTCGAGGTCGGCGCTCAGCGTCGGCACGTCGAGGCCGACGACGTGCGCGCCGTCACGCGCGAGCGTGTTGGCGATTGCCGCGCCGATTCCGCGCGATGCGCCCGTGACGAGCGCGACCTTGCCGGCGAGCGGGCGCTCGTGGTCGATCGCAGGCGGCTTGGCGGCCTTGCCGATGCGCACGACCTGCCCGTCGACGAACGCCGACTTGGGGGAGAGCAGGAAGCGCAGCGTGCCGTCGAGCTGCTCCTCGGCGCCGGGCTCGACGTAGACGAGCTGCGCCGTCGCGCCCGCGCGCGCCTCCTTGGCCAGCGAGCGCACGAAGCCCTCCAGCGCGCGCTGCGCGGTCGCCTCGCGTGGGCTGTCGGCGTCCGCGGGTGGCGTGCCCAGCACGAGCATGCGCCCGTTGGCCTGCAGGCGGCGGATGGCGGGGGAGAAGAAGTCGCGCAGCGCGCCGAGCTGCTCTGAGCGCGTGATCGCGGTGGCGTCGAACACGAGGCCCTTGAAGCGGTCCTGCGAGCTCGTGCTGAAGACGGCTGCGTCGAGACCGGCGTCGGCGACTGCCGTGCGCAGGTCCTCGCGCAGCTCGGTGGCGACCTCGACGTCGGCGTCGGCCAGCGTCCTCGCGACGACGGCCGCCAGGCGGCCGCCTTCGCCGCCGCCGAGCAGCACGCTGCCGTCGATCATCGGGTCGCCGGGGCTGTAGCGCTCCAGCGGCGTGGGGATGGGCAGCCCGACGGTGCCGGCGATCTGCTTGCCGATCGGGCTGTTGACGAGCTGTGCGTAGCGGTCGGACATGAGGTCTCCTTACTTCTCGAGGATCGCGACGACGCCCTGGCCGCCGGCGGCGCAGATCGAGATCAGGCCGCGGCCGCCGCCGCGCTCGTGCAGCGCCTTGGCAAGCGCGGCGACGATGCGCCCGCCGGTCGCGGCGAAGGGATGGCCGGCGGCCAGCGAGCCGCCGTTGACGTTGAGCTTGGAGCGGTCGATCGCGCCGAGTGCCTCGTCGCGGCCGAGGCGCTGCTTGCAGAACACCGGGTCCTCCCACGCGGCGAGCGTGCTCAGCACCTGGGCGGCGAACGCTTCGTGGATCTCGTAGAGGTCGAAGTCCTGCAGCGTCAGGCCGGCGCGGTCGAGCATCCGCGGCACCGCGTACGCCGGGGCCATCAGCAGGCCCTCGTGGCCGGACACGTAGTCGACGGCCGCGGTCTCGGCGTAGGTGAGGTAGGCAAGCGGCTCGTGGCCGTGCTCCTGCGCCCAGTCGTCGGTGGCCAGCAGCACCAGGCCCGCGCCGTCGGACAGCGGCGTCGAGTTGCCCGCGGTCATCGTCCCGTTCTCGCCACCGAAGACCGGCTTGAGCTTGGCGAGCTTCTCGGCGGTCGAGTCGGGACGCAGGTTCTGGTCGCGCTCGAGGCCGAGGTAGGGCGTGACGAGGTCGTTCATGAAGCCGCGCTCCCACGCCGCGGTGGCGTTGCGATGCGAGGCGGCGGCGAGCTCGTCCTGCGCCTCGCGCGTGATGCCCCACTTGGCGGCGGTGACAGCCTGGTGCTCGCCCATCGAGAGGCCGGTGCGCGGCTCCTCGTTCTGGGGGATCGCGGGGATGAGCTGCCCGGGGCGCAGCTTCGCGATCGCCTTCAGGCGCTCGGCGTTGGACTTCGCTGAGTTGAGCGTCAGCAGGATCGCGCGCAGGTCCTCGCCGAGTGCCAGCGGCGCGTCGGACGTCGTGTCGACGCCGCCGGCGATGCCGGAGTCGATTTGGCCGAGCGCGATCTTGTTGGCGACCTGGATCGTCGTCTGCAGGCCGGTGCCGCACGCCTGCTGGAGGTCGTAGGCCGGCGTGGCCGGGTCCAGGCGGCTGCCGAGCACCGACTCGCGCGTGAGGTTGAAGTCGCGCGAGTGCTTCAGGACCGCGCCGGCGGCAACCTCGCCGAGGCGCTGGCGCTGCAGGCCGAAGCGCTCGACGAGGCCGTCGAGCGTCGCGGTCAGCATGTCCTGGTTGGAGGCACGCTTGTAGGGCCCGAACTGGCGGGCGAAGGGGATGCGGTTGCCGCCGAGGACGGCGACCTTGCGGAGGTCGGACATCAGGTCTCCTGGATCGGGTTCGAGCGAGCCTTCAGGCCCGGCAGGACGGTTGTGATCAGCAGCTCGGCGGCGCCGTGGGCGTCGAGCTCGGGCTCGTTGCGCACCCACCAGCGCCCGAGTGCCTCTGCGGCGCCGAGCAGCGCGTGCGACAGGCCCTCGACGTCGTCGCGGACCTTCGCGCGGGCGCTCGGCGAGAACTCGGCTAGCAGCAGGGCGGCGATCGTGTCGGTGATGCGCTGGCGGTACTCGGCAACGCCCTGCGCGACCTCGCCGCCGGCGGGGGCGGTCTCGTCGAAGACCGTGCGGAACTTGCTGCGGTCCTCGGCGATGAAGCCGAAGAACGCGCGCACGCCGGTCTCCAGCGCCGCCTCGGGCCGGGGATCGGCCGCAACGGCGTCGCGGACGGTGGCGAGGAGCCGCTCGGCATCGCGCTCGAGACACGCGAGGTAGAGCTTCTCCTTGTTGCCCCAGTAGTTGTAGAGCAGGGGCTTGGTGACGCCGACGTGCGCCGCGACGTCGTCCATCGTGACGGCGGCATAGCCACGCTCGGCGAAGAGCGCGTGCGCGACCTCGAGGATCTGCGCTTCACGTTCTTCGCGGGGCAGGCGGCGGGGTCCCTGCGAAACAGCCACGCCCTATTTATACCAGTAGAAATTTGTACGTGTATAAACACATCAGCGCGGGGACCATCGGCGCAGCACCGGATCGCGGCCTTCTGGCGCGGTCAGGATCGCGTCGCTGCCGTCGAGCGCGATCGCCTCGCCCTGGTCTTCCACGCCGAGCGAGGTGGGGGAGGTGCACGGCTCGCGGCTGAGCGTGCGCGTCAGCGGCTCGCGGCCGCGGCGGCGCCAGACGGCGAGCGTGTCGTAGCTGCGCAGGACGACGGTGCGCCCGTCGGCGCTGACCGACCCGGCGGTGACGAGGCCGAACGCCAGGCGCGCGCCCTTGCGCAGCGTGCCGCTGCGGATCTTGCCGCTGTAGACGCGCGCGTCGAGCAGGCCTTTCGTCACGACGAGCAGCTGGTCGCGCAGCGGGTCCACGAGCAGCGTCTCGGCGTCGTGCGGCGTGTCCGGGTAGCGCAGCGTCAGCGTCGTGGCTCCCGGCCGGTAGATCGTGATGCTGTCGCGCGTCGTCGCGTTGTCGCCGATGTCCGCGACGTACAGCTGATCGCCGCGCGCGGCGATGTCCTCCCAGTCGACGTTCTGCGCGCCGGCGACCGTCGTGCGCCGCACGACGCGGCCCGTGGCGCGCATCTCCACGATCGTCGCCGAGTTGCCCGAGTCCTCGACGGCGAAGAGTCGCCCGTCAGCCGTGCGCGCCAGCCCGCTGAGCTCGGAGACGTTGCCCCCCGTGACGCGCCCGAGGCGCTGCGCGCGCAGCTCGCCGCAGAGCGCCGGGTGCCGAGCGGCCGGCGTCGTCGATCGCGGCGGCGCGGGGTCGTCGTCCCCGCCACCGCAGCCGCCGATCAGCGCGGCGGCGGCAACGCAGGAAAGCGCTCGAGCACCCACGCGGAGTCCAGGATCGGCTTGCGGTAGTCGTGGCCGTTGACGAGCACGTAGTCGCGCGTGCGCAGGTCCATGGGGAGGTCGCGCTCGATCGGGTACCACGCGTTGTGCTGCTCGACCAGCGTGTTGACCTCGCTGAAATCCCATGCCTCGACGGTGCGCCGCCAGTCGTCGGCGCTCTCGCGTACCGCGTAGGCCTCCGCCAGCCCAGCGAGGTGGGCGCGCACCGCACGCTCGATGTCGCGCGCGCGGCGCATGTAGCGCGGCAGCGCGTCGCCACGCAGCACAGCCTCGATGCTGCGCACGCGCTGGCGGGAACGCTCGTCCAGCGGCGCGCCCGTGCCGGCGTCGCCGATGCGGCTGCGCTCCACGAGGCGCTCGGCCGGTGAGCGAGGATCTTCTTCGTGGTCCAGCGATGAGTTCACGCGACACTCGACGTTACAACGCCCATGGATGACTTCTCCGCACTTGCCGAGCGCCACCGGCGCGAGCTGCACGTCCATTGCTACCGCATGCTCGGCAACTACGAGGACGCCGAGGAAATGGTCCAGGAAACCTTCCTGCGGGCCTGGCGGCGGCAGGACACGTTCAAGGGTGAGGGGCTGCGCGCGTGGCTCTACAAGATCGCCACGAACGTCTGCCTCGACGCGATCCGCGCGCGCAAGCGGCGCGTGCCGTCGGCCAACTCGTTCGCGGAGATCCCGTGGCTGACGCCCTACCCCGACCGTCTGCTCGACGAGGTCGCGCCCAGCGAGGAGCAGCCTGACGCCGTCGTCGTCACGCGCGAGTCGATCGAGCTGACGTTCATCGCGCTGATCCAGCTGCTGCCGCCCAAGCAGCGCGCCGCGGTGATCCTGCGCGACGTCATGGACTGGTCGGCGAAGGAGACCGCCGACCTGCTCGAGACCAGCGTCGCCGCCGCCAACAGCGCGCTGCAGCGCGGCCGCGCGACGCTCGAGGAGCGCTTGCCCGCCCAGCGCGAGCAGGCGCGCACGACCGATCTCTCAGACGAGGAGCAGCGCCTGCTCGACGTCTTCATCACCACCCACGAGAACGGTGACCGCGAGGCCGCGGTCGCGGCGATGCACGAGCACATCCGCGTCACGATGCCGCCGTACCCGTTCGTCTACGACGGCATCGAGCAGCTGCTGACGCTCTACGACCGTGCGTTCGAGTCGGGGATGGGCGAGTGGAAGCTGGTAGCGACGCGCGCCAACCGCATGCCGACCGCCGCGAGCTACTTGCGCGAACCCGGCGACGACCGTTTCCGCGCGTTCAAGTTCGACGTGCTGCGCATCCAGGACGGCAAGATCCGCGAGGCGACGACGTTCGGCCCCGAGCTGTTCGAGGCCTTCGGCTTGGCGCTGGAGCTGTAGGTTGCGTACCCGTGAGGGGCGCGCTTGCGGTCGTGGTGACACTGATGGTGTTGGCAGCGCCGGCGGCCGCTGCCGATCGCCTGCGCGCCGTCAACGTCGTCCCGCCCGGCCAGTCGGGCAACACGACGCTGACGCAGTTCGGGCTGTCGACCGGCCTGGGCACGAGCTTCGGGCAGCACACGGACGACCAGCTCGGCCTCTACGCGTCCTGGCAGTACAAGCCGATGCAGCTCGCCGGCCCGGGCGGCGGCGCGCACGTTCCCGGCAACGCCAACGTCACGATCGCGCGCGATCCGGCGTACGGCGTGCCGACGATCACGGCGACGACGGACGCGGACGCCGCCTACGGCGTCGGCTACGCGATGGCGCAGGACCGCCTGTTCCAGCTCGAGGTCTTCCGCCACGTCGGGCACGGCACGCTGGCTGAGCTCGTCGGCGCGAGCGGGATCGAGATGGACAAGGCGATCCGCCGCTACAGCGAGGGCCGCGCGGCGCTGCGCGCGGAGTTCAACGCGCTGCCCGCCGCCGACCGCGAGCGCGGGCTGCGCTTCGTCGACGGCATCAACGCCTACGTCGCGCAGGTGAAGGACAACCCGCTCGCGCGGCCCGCCGAGTACACACTGCTCGACGCGCTGCCGATCAAGCCCTGGACGATCGACGACGTGCTCGGCTTCGGCGAGTACGCCGGGCGCTTCTTCGGCGAGTTCGGGCACGGCGAGATGGGTGCGCTGGCGGCCTACCAGTACCTCGTCGAGCGATACGGCGCACGCAAGGCCGAGCAGCTCTTCGGCGACGTCCTGCCGCTGAACGACCCACGCGCGCCGACCTCGATCACGCGGCGCGACGGCGTCTTCCGGCGCCGCAACGGGCGCCCGGTGCGCACGCGCTATCGCGGGCGCTACGCCAACCACGACCCCGCGGTGACCGGTCCGGGGGTGGCCGCCGTGGCTCGCAGCGTCAACGCCGCGCAGCGCCGCGTCCGCATGCTCCAGCATCGGCTCGCGCTGCCGCGCTTCGGCAGCAACGCGGTGATCGTGTCCGGCCGCCTCGCCAAGGACCGCAAGCCGCTGCTCTACGGCGGCCCGCAGACAGGCTGGGCGGTGCCCGGGTTCTTCTGGGAGGCCGAGGTCCACTCGCCCGACCGCGAGGTGCGCGGCGTGATGGTGCCCGGCATTCCGCTGTTCGTGATCGGGCGCAACGCGCACGTCGCCTGGACCGTCACCTCGGCGCTGGACGCGAACTCCGACGTCTTCGTGCACCGCCTCGACGACGAGGACCGCACCTACATGCACAAGGGCAAGCGCCTCAGCGTCGAGTCACGCACGGAGACGATCGCCTGCCGCACGCCGCCGTCGGAGTACCTCGGCTTGCTCAGCGGCGTCGCGCCGGTGCAGTGCCCGTCGGCGCCGACGCGCATCCGCGTGCATCGCACCGTCCAGGGCTCGGCGGTTGCGGACGCGGACAAGCACCACCGCCTCTACGTGCGCAAGTCCGCAGTCGACGGGCGTCTGCTGTCCTCGCTGGCGACGTGGGATCTCGCGGGCCGCCAGAACACCGTGGGCGCGTTCGGGCGCGTGCTCTCGAAGATGGCGCTCGGCTTCAACTTCCACGTCATCGACGACCGTGGGGACATCGGCTACTGGCACGCCGGCGCGTATCCGATCCGCCCGCGCAACGCCGACCCGACGCTGCCGATGCCCGGCGACGGGCGCTATGACTGGCAGGGTTTCGAGCGCTGGCGCGACCAGCCGCACGTGATCAACCCCAAGCGCGGCTTCATCGTCAACTGGAACAACAAGCCCGCCGTCGGCTGGCCCTCGAAGAACCTCGACGAGGGGGGAGAGGGCGGCCATTGGGGCCCGGAGCAGGAGTCCGTTCCGCTCGACCGCGCGGTGCGTGACGCGGTACCGGTCGACTTCGAGGCGATGGGGCAGATCCCGCGCCGAGTGGCCTACGTCGACAACCGTGCACGGGTCTTCAAAGCCGCGCTGGTGAAGGCGCTGGCGGGCGACGCGCAGCTGGCGCCGGTGCGCGACGCGCTGACGGCCTGGAACGGCGGCCGCGACCAGACCGGCCCGGCGATCACCTTCTTCGACCGCTTCGTCGAGCACTTCGGGCGCGTCGTGCAGGAACCGGTGCTCGGCGATCGCTGGCGCGAGCTCAACGGCCTGGACTGCGCCTCATGCCACCTGCGCTCGATCGACAACCTCTACACGCCGACCTACAAGTTCGAGCTGCCCGGCCCGCAGTTGCTCGTGCGCGCACTGCGGGGCCACACGCGCCACCGCTGGATCGCCAACCGCAACGCGGTGCTGCTGGAGGCCGCACGCGCGGCGTTCGCCGAGCTGCGCGCCGAGCAGGGCGCGAACGTGGCGGCGTGGAACCAGCCCGTCGAGACGGGCGAGTACACCGCGCAGGGTGCGATCGCGGTGCCGCCGATCTCGCCGCTGCCCAACCGCGGCTCGTACGGACAGGTCGTCGCGGTCCGGTGACCTGCTCCAACTGCGGACGTCCGCTGCGCCCCTGGCTGCGCGGGTTCTGCCCGCGTTGCGTGACGACTCCGAAGCAGCGCGAGCGACTGGCGATCTCGGCGGACGCGATCAGCAAGGAGGGCCCGCTCGGGCGCGCGCTGGACATCCTCGGCGGCGTGGTCCTGCTGCTCGTCGGGCTCGCGATCGTCGGCGCGCTCTGGGCCTGGCTGGGCTTCGTCGCGGCGATGATCGCGCTGGTGGCGCTGATCGTCGTCGGCGTGCTGTTCATCGAGGGCGGCTGACCAGCGTGTCGCCGGTCGCCGTCCTGACGTAGAGCACCTCGCGCCGCTCGCGGCGCGCCACGATCAGGCCGGCGTCGCGCAGCGTCGTCAGGTGGTGCGACGCACCCGCGGGGCTGATCGACAGGCGCTGGGCGAGGTCAGTGGTCGACCGCGGCGCGTCGAGCGCCTGCAGCACGGCAGCGCGGGTGGCGCCGAGCAGCCGCGACAGCCCCTCCGGCGCAGGTTCGCCCTCCTCCCAGAGCGTGTTGATGCCACGCGCGGGGTAGTTGAGCGTCGGCTGCAACGGCTCGCGGTCGCGCATGCCGGGACGAGCCCACTGAAACGCCGACGGCATCAGCACGAGGCCGCGTCCGCCGAGGGCAATCGTCGCCTCACGCTCGTTGGCGATCTCGACGCGCCCGTCGGCCCAGGCGACGGTGGGGTGCAGGTCGCCGAAGAGGTGCGCCGGCCCGGCCTCGACCAGCTGCGCTGCGCGGTGGGCGATGTCGGCGTCGAGGAACGCGCGGATCCGTGGCCACACCGGCTCCAGCGCCTGCTCCCAGAACGACTCGACGGTGTCGGCGAGGCGACGAGCCTCGCGGCGCGGATGCTCGAGCCAGTCGTCGGAGACCCGCACGCGCGGGTGCTGCTCGCGATAGAGCTCGATGTCGTGTCGGATCTGCCGCACGGGCGTGCGGCGCAGGGCGTCGAGGTCTTCGCCGATGTCCCCGAGCGGGCCGCTCGGTGGGGGCGTCAGGAAGTCCGGGATGTAGCCGCGCGTCGGGATCAGTGCGATCACCGGCTCGAGGTCTGCGTCGAGGCGGCCGCTGAGCGAGCGCAGCCAGGGCAGGTGCAGCGCCGCGGTCGAGGGGTCGCGCAGCGCGACAAGCGAGCGGATCGCCTCCCAGATCGGCGAGATCGCAAAACGCGTGCGCGCGAGATCGTCGACGGAGAAGACGAAGCGAACCACCCGCAAACCGTATTGGATTCGATTGGCTTCGAATCGTTCGCGGGCACGGTCCGTGTCGCGCAGGCTGCCCGCCATGTCCGAATCCATCTGGTTCACCGACGCGCTGATGCGCGTCCACATCGCGACCGACGCCATGTCGGTCGTCGAGGCACTGGCCCCGTCGGGGCACATGCCGCCGACGCACACCCACGACGAGGACGAAGCGGTCCTCGTCCTCGAGGGCGAGCTGACCGTCCACACGCAGGCCGGCGCAACCGTCCTTCGTCCCGGCGATAGCGGCCACATCCCGGCCGCCGCACCGCACACCGTCCAGGTGACGAGCAGCGAGCCCGTGCGCGCGGTGATCATCACGTCCGGCCCCGGCTTCGCCGTGTTCGTGCGCGCTGCCGGCAGCCCGGCCGAGCGTGAGGAGCTGCCGGTGCTCGACGGTCCGCCCGACGTCGCGCGGCTGATGGCGGCCGCCGAGCAGGCGGGGATGCAGCTGCTTGGCCCGCCCGGCATGCTCCCGGCCGACCTCGCCGCGAAGGCCTAGCGATGCGGCCCTCTCTCGCGCTGGCGGGCGCCGTGCTCGCCCTTTGTCCCGCCGCAGCGTCGGCGGCCACGATCTCCTACCAGGGCGACACGCTCGTCCTCACCGCGGGCGCGGGGGAGACCAACAGCATCACGTTCGGTGGCGTGGAGCCCGGCAAGCTCTCGATCTCCGACGACAACCCCTACTCGCTGCCGGCCGGTCGCTGCACGCAGGAGGACCCGTCGTACTCGATCCAGTGCGACCAGCCCAGCGCGATCCGCGTCGACCTCGGTGATCGCAACGACACTGCGGTCGTGGACCACATGGTCCAGGGCAACCCCGCGATCGAGATCCGCGGCGGTGCCGGCAACGACAACCTCAAGGCGATCGAGGGCAACACGCGCCTGACGCTCGATGGTGGCGCGGGCGCCGACATCCTGCGCTCGGAGGGCGGCGACGACGTCCTGCGTGGCGGGCCCGACGGCGACGAGCTGATCGGCGGCGCCGGCAGCGACGTGCTCGAGGGCGGCGACGGTGCCGACAAGCTCAGCGGCGACGTCTGCGGGACGCCGGCTGCAGATGTGCTCGACGGCGGCCCCGGCGTGGACACGCTGACCGACTGGGGTGACTGCGGTCCGGACTCCGACCGGCGTCCCGTCACCGTGACGGTCAACGGCAAGGCCGACGACGGCCGGCCGGGTGAGGGCGACAACGTCCGCGACCTCGACGTCCTGCGGCTGTTCGTCCCGGCGACGGTTGTCGGCGGCGACGGCGACGAGGTCATCGAGATCTACGCCGCGGGCGATGCTGCCCCGTCCTCGATTCAGGGACGCGGCGGCAACGATGACCTGCGCGGCGGCCTCGGTCGCGAGACGATCGACGGCGGTGCCGGCAACGATCGCATCGAGGGTGGCTTCAACCACGACACGCTGACCGGCGGGCCGGGGCGCGACGTCATCTACGGCGACTCGACCTCCGGCAACTGTGGTGGCTATGGCCAGTCGTGCGTGATCCCGTTTGGCAACGACAAGATCGACGCCCGTGATGGCGAGGCTGATCAGGTCGACTGCGGAGCGGGCGAGGACACGGCGTTGGTCGACACGGTCGACACCGTGGCCGACAACTGCGAGAGCGTCCAGCGCTCGAGTGGCGCCTCGCCGGCCGTTGCCTCGCTGCGGATCAGCGCGGCCACGCGCCGCGGACTCACGGTGCAACTCGACGGCTTCGCGAGCGCGACGACCGTGCGTGTGCGCGGCGCCGGCAAGCTGCTCGGATCGCGCCGCGTGAGCGGCAACGCAACGGTCCGCGTGCGCTTCAGCGCGAAGGCGCGGCGCAGCCTGGCTCGGCGCCGCTCCGTGCGGCTGGTCGTCTCGGCCGGCTCGCTGAAGAAGACCGTGACGGTGACGCGATGACCGCTCGTCTGTTCTCGCTGCTGGCGCTCGGCCTTGTGGCCGCAGCGCCGGCGCACGCCTCCGGCGTCAAGCAGGCGACCTTCAACGTCAGCATCAAGGGTGTCCAGACGAACACCTGGAAGACCGACCACACCGGGACCGGCAACGGCTGCGACGGTGACGTGCAGGGCAGCGGCAGCGAGACGGTCCGCTTCTCGTCGAACACAGTGAAGGTGCGGGCGATCGTGGTCGACGGTCAGTCGGCGCCGCTGCTCACCGCCGCCGGGAAGTACGTCGACCCGAAGCTCAAGCTGCGCGGCATGGTCACGCGGCAGGGCAACATCGTCGCCGCCGAGGGGCCGTGTGGCGGTACGGGTGGCGGGTCGACCCCGCGCGACTGCGGGAAGCGGTCCTTCCGCGGCCTCGCCCTCACGCTCGGCTACCAGCTCGGTGGCAAGGCGAAGGACCACCTCGACCTGCGGCCTGAGCACGGCAACGACCCGTTTCGCAACTGCCCGTCAGGCGGCGCGGCGTTTCCGACGCTCGTGCACAGCAGCGAGGGCGCGCCGATGCGTGCCCAGCTGCCGCGGGGCGAGCTCTTCGACAAGCGCCTCGGCAAGATCATCGTGATCGCGCGCGGCAGCGAGTCGGAGACGTCGGGCGAGCACACCTACCGCACGAGCACGCGTTGGGAGGTGACGTTCCGGCGGCTACGCTGACGCGGCGATGTGGCCGCCCGAAGCGCTGGAGTTCCTCCGCGACCTGGAGGAGAACAACGATCGCGATTGGTTCAAGGCCAATCGCGATCGTTATGACAACCAGTTGCGCGCGCCGGCTGAGGCGCTCGCACAGCGGCTCGTCCACCTGGGCGAGCCGCATTTCTTCCGGCCTTGGAACGACACGCGCTTTCACCAGCGCCCGCCGATCAAGGAGCAGCTCGGCGTGGCGATCGGCTACGGCGCGGCAGGAGGGTTCTACTTCGAGCTGTCGCTGGATGGCCTGTTCGTCGCTGCCGGCCTGCATCACCCCGCGAGCCGACCAGCTCGAGCGCTTCCGCGCGCTTGTCGACGACGCACGGCGCGTGCGCGGGTTCGAGCGTGCGGTCGCGGCCGCCTCAGCAGCCGGGTTGGCGCTTGCGTCGCCTGAGCTGAAGCGCGCGCCGAAGGGATACACGCCGGATCATCCGCGGATCGACTTGCTGCGGCTGAAGACGCTGACGGTGTCCCAGCGCCATCGGGTGCGCAAGTGGCTGCACACGAAGGAGTGCGACAAGCGCGTGATCGCGCAGCTCGAGGCGTGCAAGCCGCTCGTAGGCTGGCTGGCGGAGCACGTCGGGCCGTCGACGCGCCAGCGCTTTCCGAACTAGTTCACATAAGCGGCATTATCGAGCGTTAGCGAAGCAGCACGATCTTCTTGAGGCCGCGGATCGCCGGAGCCCGCGGTCCGGTCAGGCGGTACTCGACCGTCACGCCTACGCGGCGCTTGCCGCGCAAGGCGCGGCGCCCCGTTGTCGTGAGCTTGAACCGCAGTGTCGTCGTCTTGCCTGGCTTGAGCTTCGACACGCGCGCCGTGGCGAACGTCACTTGGACCGAGCGGAGCTTGCCGGCCACCCGTGCCTTGATCTTGCCCTTCAGCGTGAAGCTGCCGCTGAGCGTGCGCCGACCGATGTTGCGGATGGTGAGTCGCAGGCCCGCCGGGCCGAGCTTGCCCGACGCCGACATCGAGACGGCGAGGGCGGCGATCTGCTGCGGCGTGGCCTGAGATGGCGGCGAACCGGGCGGCGGCGGCGGCGTGACGTTCGCTGGAGCGCCCGGTGTCGGCGTCGGCGCGCTCTCCTCGGGCGGGGTCACGACCGGCGGAGTTGTCACTGGAGGATCCGGGAGCGGTGGCCGCGGGACGGGCACGGGCTCCGCGGACGGGTCGTACGCCAGCGGCGGCGCCTTGTCCGAGATGACGCGCCCACTCCCGGCCAGACGCTGCTCGAGCGCAAAGCCGAAGCCGAGCACCTTGGCATCGTCGAAGGCACGGCCGACGATCTGGATCGTCGTCGAGTCCCCGTGCGGGTTGGGCCCGACCGGCAGCACCAGCGTCGGCACGCCGTAGTTGGACGTCGTCACGCCGGACCCGCGGTCAGACGAGATCGTCTGTGCGCCGTCGTTGTCGTAGACGTCCGAGCGAAAGCCCGGGTAGACGACCGCGTCGACGTCGTTCGCATCCAACCACGCGGCCCAGTTCGCCTTGGACACGTCGCGCGCGTTCATGATCGCCTCGACGTCCGCCGCGGTGAGGCGCGGCGCTGGGGTTTGCGTGCCGCGGTTGTACGGCAGGTTCTCGGGCGCCGAGAGGATGTCTGCTGCCGTGCGGAACGGGCCTTCGGGGTGCAGGTCCCAGTAGTGCTGCCAGCCCTCCTCGGTGCGGCTGCGTCCGCTGAAGGACGGCGTCGACCCGGTCGGGCCGAGCGTGCCGGTCATCGGCACCATCGTTGCCCCTACGGCCTCAAAGTCGGCGAAGTTGTCCTTCACCGACTGCGCGGTCCCGTCCGCCTGCCCGTACGTCGGGTTGTTGAAGAACGCCGAGTCGAGGTAGCCGATACGCGCGCCCTGCAGCGCGTTGGGGTCTAGCGCGGTCTTCCAGTCAGCGGGCCGTTTGGCGCCCGCGCCGTTGTGCACCGTCGCCGGGTCACCGGGATCGGTGCCGGTGGTGGCGTTGAGGATGCGGGCGATGTCCTCGGTCGAGCGCGCCATCGGGCCCTCGAAGTCCTGCAGGTAGGTCAGGGGCATCACGCCCGTGCCCGACGAGATGCCGTCCGTGCCGCGCATCGTCACGAGCCCGCCACCCGTCGACGGCGCGTAGAGCGACACGCCGGTCTGCGTGCCGAGCGCGAAGCCCGCCATCGACAACGCGATCGCCGAGGCCGAGCCCCCCGACGACCCGAGCGGGGTCTTCGACGGCTTGATCGCGTTCCACGTCATGCCATAGCCCGACTCCGAGTAGGAGCCCGAGTTCGCGAACTCGCTGAGGTTCGTCTTGCCGAGGATCACGCCGCCGGCCGCACGGATTCGCGCGACCTGGAACGCGTCGGTCTGCGGCCGCCAGCCGTTGAGCGCCAGCGTGCCGTCGGTGGTCGGCAGGTCCTTCGTGTCGTATAGGTCCTTCACGGCGACCGGGATGCCGAGCAGATCACCGCTCTCCCCTTCCTCGCGGCGCTTGTCGGCGGCCTTGGCCTGCGCCATCGCGTCGGGCGCGACCGTGATGAACGAGTGGAAGCCGAACTGCCCGACGTCGTAGGCCGCGATGCGATCGAGGTACGCCCGCGTGATGGCCTGCGAGGTGGTCTTCCCCGCCTCCATGTCGGCCTGTAGCTCGGTAATCGTCTTGTTGAAGACGTCGTAGTTCGATGTCGTCTTCGGATACGCAGCCGTGGCGGGAGCGGTCGGTGCGAGCGTCAGCGACGAGCAGCTGTTGAGGTCGACCGCGGGGATGATCGTCTTCTCCCAGTTCGCCAGCGTGCACTTCTCGCGGCGGCTGAGCTGGGACAGGTCGGGGGTCGTGGCGAGTGCCTGCGCCGCGGTGTTCACCGTGCTGACCTGCTGGCCGGGTGTGCCACCGTTGGTCTCGCGAAAGCCGGTGACGACGTACTGCAGCAGCGTCTCGGTTTCGCCGGGCGCAAGCGTCAGGCGGCGGGTGAAGCCGTAGAAGTTCGCTTCCAGGCCGCTGCTCGGCAGCGCGTTGATCAACGGGTCGCGCTGAAACACTCCCAGCCCGGAGAGCGGTGCGGGAAACGCCGGCGCCGCGCTCGCACTTGATCCGAGCACCACGGCCATCGGCCCGCGCGCTGCGGCCGTCGGATCGGCGATCGACGGCACCGACAGCCCTGCCCACGTGTCCGCCGGTGTGATCACCGTGTCGCCGCTGCTCGTGCCGCTGACGACCGCGCGGTTGTTGTCGGTGTTCAGGCCGACGGTGCCGCCGAAGACGACGTCGACCGTCGCCTGCGTCTCGCGCGTGTTCGTGAACGTGTCGACGAAGCGTGCGGCGTTCTGCGGGCCGAGCATCTTGATCGTGCGGGAGACCTCGATACCGCCGAGCACGACCGGCGTGGTCGTGGTGAACGTCTCCGTGCCGTTGTACTTCAGGCCGAAGCCACGCATGAGCTCGCCGTTGAAGCGGGCGCTCGGGTCGCTCGCCGGGATGTCCGAGACGCTGACGCGCAGGCCGCCGAAGCCAAAGACGGCGTTGCTCGTGTTCGTCGGTCGCGAGATGTCGCGGATGCTGCCCGTGTCCAGTCCCGGCGCCGCCGCGTCGTGGATCCCCCACACGTTGCCGTTCGCAGTCGTGAAGTAGTTGAGCGCCGACGCCGGTGTGGCAGCCACGAGCACGACGGCGGCCGTCGCGCAGACGGCGGTGGTGAACCGCTGCAAACGGCTCGCTGCTGGACCGAACAACTGTGCCCCCTTGGACGCTCAGGCTGAGGGCGAGAACCCTGTCGGGCCGTTGCACGATCAACCATGGCCCCGCCGTCGGGGCCGCTCCGACCGACGGTCGACGGCTCGCGCGGAACTACGTCAGCAGTTCGAACTCGCAGCGCGGGCCGGGCGCGTCGGCGAGCTTGGCGTCCGCCGTGACGAGCACCGCGCCCAGGGCCTCGGCGAGCGCGACGTAGACGGCGTCGTACGCCGTCACATTGTCGCGCAGCTCCCAAGCCCGCCACATCAGATCCCAGTGGCGAGCACGTCGAACGGGCGCTTCGCACAAGTCGTCCATGGCCATGCCGGCGCGGCGCCGGTCCAGCAGCCCAGCGCGCTCGTGGCGACGCAGCACCGCAGCGACCTCGAGATCGACGAGCTCTGGCGCGTAGACCACGCACCCATCGAGGCGTGTCCGAGCTGTATCGCCTGCGTGCCCATCGTCGACGATCGCCGACAGGAGCACGCTGGCGTCAACTACGACTGTCTCGCTCGGCACGAATCGCCTCGGCTGCGTCCTTGAACGACATTCGCCCG
The DNA here is from genome assembly GCA_963727365.1 of Paraconexibacteraceae bacterium. Classification (GTDB taxonomy): domain Bacteria; phylum Actinomycetota; class Thermoleophilia; order Solirubrobacterales; family Solirubrobacteraceae; genus Paraconexibacter. The sequence continues at coordinate 104,531 of CAVSFU010000014.1, forward strand.
CCAGATCGGCCGCCCGCGCGTCCGAAGACCTCCTCGAGGGTCGGGTGGCTCGCTTCCTCGATCAGGTGGCCGCGCAGGTACTCCTGCAGCGATTGCCCTGCTGTCGCGGCGCGCCGGCGGAATACCGCGTGGGTCTCGTCAGGAACGTCTTTGATCTGGATGCTCGGCATGCTGGCGCCATTTTGGCGCCACTAGCGCCAGATCACAAGTTCAGGCTGACTTGCCACACCACATAGGGTCCCGTCACATGCCTGGAACGTTCGAAGGGACCGCTGTCATCGACCGGCCGATCGAGGAGGTGTTCGCGTTCCTCGCCGCCGGCACGAACGATCCGAAGTTCAGCCCGCGGGTGCTCGAGATCGCGAAGAGCACCGACGGCGAGGTCGGCGTCGGGACGATCTTCGCCAGCACCGTCAAGGACGCCGGCATGAAGACCAAGCGCGAGTTCAAGATCACCGAGTTCGAGGCGCCGACGACGATCCGCTGGGCCGAGACCTCGAAGAACATCGTCACGGCGACGGAGGGTGGCTACGAGCTGTCCTCCGCCGAGAGCGGCACGAAGCTGCGCGTGTTCAACACGCTGCAGGGGCACGGCTTCGGCAAGCTCATCGAGGGCTTTGCACTGCGCCAAGCCCGCAAGGACGCGGACGCGTTCGCGGGCCGTATCAAGGCGGCGGTGGAAGCGTCTTGAGCGCCAACGCCGACATCGCGCGTCAGATCCTCGACGCGAACCTCTACATGACGCTCGCGAGCGCGGACGAGTTCGGGCGGCCGTGGGCCTCCCCCGTCTACTACGCGCACGCCGACTACCGTGAGCTGTACTGGGTCTCTTACCCGACCTCACGTCACTCGCGCAATCTCGCCGAGCGCGGGCACGTCAGCATCGTCGCGTTCGACTCGCATCGCGCGATCAACACTGGCCAGGCGGTGTTCATGGAGGGCAACGCCGACCAGCCGCAGGACGACGCGCTGGAGGTCGGACTCGCCGTCTTCTCCGCGCGCTCCGTGAGCCACGGCGGTGACCCGTTCACAATCGAGGACGTCACGAAGCCCGACGGCTTCCGTCTCTACCGCGCGACGATCGACCAGCACTGGATCCTCAGCACCGATCCGCTGCCCGGCGACAGCCACGACCGCCGCGTCCGCGTCACCTTGTGATCGCGCGTGCCCGACCTGGACACCGCGAACTATCGGCTGGACTGACGCAACAGGGTCAGATCTTGCAATCGCGCATCGGCAGGGTTTCCCCGGCCGTAACAGCCGCACCCTCGGGCGCTGACACGGGCAAGGCCTGGCACGAAACCCGCGACATGCTGGATTGCAAGATCTGACCCCCTACTAGGCGCCGGCGGTCGCCAGGGCGGCGGCGGCGTTGCGCCCCCCCACCCCACCATCGACGACGTCCGCAACGATCGCCGTGATGTTGTCGCGCCCGCCCGCGTTCAACGCCAGCTCGACCAACGTGTCGGCGCAGCGCTCGCGGTCGCTCTCCGCCAACGCGCGTGCCAGGCGCTCGAACGACACGTAATCGCTGAGCCCGTCCGAGCACAGCAAGAAGCGGTCGTCGGCGCGGGTCTCGTGCACGCTCATCGCCGGCTCGACGAGCTCTTCGCCAGTCAACGCCTGCAGGACGACCGAGCGCTGCGGGTGGATGTCCGCCTGAGCCTGCGTGATCCGCCCCTCGTCGATCAGCAGCTGTACATAACTGTCGTCGTGAGTGAGCTGGACCAGCTCCCCGTCGCGCAGCAGATACGTGCGCGAGTCGCCGATGTTGACCAGACCGGCGCGCGTGCGCCCGAGCAGGACCGCGGTCAGCGTCGTTCCCATCCCGGCCAGGCCACGATCCTCAGCTACCTTCGCCGCGATCGCCGCGTTGCCGCGCAGGATCGCCTCGTGCAACCGCCCAAGCAGGTCGTATCCCGGCTCGACCTCGTCCAGCGGCGCAAGCGCCTCGATCACCGCCGCGCTGGCGACCTCACCGCCCGCGGCGCCACCGACGCCGTCGGCAACCGCCACCAGCCGCGCACCCGCCACGAAGCTGTCTTCGTTGTTCGGTCGCGTCAGTCCGACGTGCGTCCTCCCCGCTGCTGCGAGCACGAGCGGCATGGCCGGCGACCGTACCAGCCACCAGCCGTCACGGCGAGTGACTCAGCCGCCGAATCGCCCCTTCAGCGAAAGTACGTTGTTCACGTACTGGCGCGTCTCGGGCAGCATCCCGATGCGTCGCACCGACGACAGGCCCTGGTAGTACGCGGCGGCCGCCGTCGCCTCGTCTCCCCCGGTCTCGCGCAGCAGGTGACCGAGGTACAGCACGCCGGCGCCGACGTTGTCGATCGCGACGTTCGGGTCCAGCTGGCGCCGCGCGAGGTTCGACTGCACCCAGCTCCACGTCCCGGGCATCACCTGCATCACGCCGCGCGCGTTGGCGGACGACACCATCGCGTTGTTGAAGCCGCTCTCCTGCCAGGCGATCGCGCTCGCAAGGCCGGCGGGGACGCCGTTGCGCCCCGCGACGTTTGCGATGTCCGCCGCGGTCACGCGCCCGGCGGTAGCCGCAGGCGCGGCCGCCACGACGCGCGCCGCGGGCGCGGGCTGCGCCGCGGCGGCCGGCGCCGGCGAACCGGTCGGGAGCTTGAGCACGGTGCCCGCGACCAGCACGCCGTTTGGATCCAACCCGTTCATCTGAGCGATCGCGGCCGCCGGGACCCGTGCCGTCGCGGCGAGGCCCGAGAGCGTGTCGCCCCATCGCACGGTGTACCCGCCGAGCGGCTGTGGCGCCGCGCTCGCAGCAGGCGCAGCGGCAGGCGACGCCGCGCCCGCATGCGGGATCTGCAGCGTCGTCCCCGTGATCGCAAACGCCGTCGGCAAGAGACCGTTGGCCGCTGCCAGCGCCGCGGTGCTGACGCCGTTCGCCGCAGCAATCCCGGACAGCGTCTCGCCGGCGACCACAGTGTGCGCGGTATGCGCCTGCGCGACAGCACTGCAGGCGACGGAAAGGAACACGGCGAGGCACGCGGCACGGAGCATGCTCGGGGATGTGTCCTCACCGACGCTCCGGCAAACGGCGTTACGTCGCCTGCACGCTAGGTTGCGTCCGACGTGATCGCCACCAGCCCCGAGGTCGCCGAAGCGCTGGCCGGCGCTGCGCCCGTCGTCGCGCTGGAGTCGACGATCATCGCCCACGGCCTGCCCCGCCCCGACAACCTGCGCATCGCCCGCGAGATCGAGGCGGACGTACGCGCCGCCGGCGCGGTGCCGGCCACGATCGCCGTGATCGACGGCGTCGCGCGGATCGGTCTCGACGACGCTGCGCTCGAGGCGATCGCCACAAGCGACGTCCCGAAGTGCTCGACGCGCGAAGTCGCGCTCGTGGTCGCTCGCGGCGAATCGGGCGCGACGACAGTGGCCGCAACCGCCCAGCTGGCGGCCCGCGCGGGCATCAGCGTGTTTGCGACCGGCGGGCTCGGCGGCGTGCACCGCGACGCGAGCGCGACGTTCGACGAGTCCGCCGACCTCGTCGCACTCGCGCGCACACCGATCTGCGTCGTCTGCTCGGGCGTGAAGTCAATCCTCGACGTCGGCGCCACGCTCGAGCGCCTTGAGACGCTCGGCGTCGCCGTGCTGGGCTACGGCACCGACCGCTTCCCCGGCTTCTACCTCGCCGACTCGGGCTTCCCGGCGCCCGCGCGCGCGGACTCGCCCGACGAGGTCGCAGCGGTGCTGAAAGCTCGCCACGAGCTCGGACTGGACGCGGGCGCGCTCGTCGTCGCCAACCCGCTCGACGAGGAGCTCGACCCGGAGCTGCATGCCCGCGTCCTGCACGAGGGCCTCGCGGCCGCGGCACGCGACGACGTCACCGGCCACGCGGTCACGCCCTTCCTGCTCGCCTGGTTTCACCGCGAGACCGCGGGCGCCTCGCTGGACGCAAACGTCCGGCTCGTGCGCCGCAACGCCGCACTCGCAGCACGAATCGCCGCTGCGCGATGACGATCGTCGTCCTCGGCGACGTGATGGTCGACGTCCTCGCGCGGATCAACACGCCGCTCGCGTACGCGTCGGACACGCCCGCGGACATCGGGTTCAGTGGTGGCGGCAGCGCCGCCAACACCGCAGCGTGGCTCGGCAGCGCTGCGCGGCTGATCTGCCGCGTCGGCGACGACGATGCCGGCCGCGCCCAGGTCGCCGAGCTGCGGGCATACGGCGTGGACGTCCGTGCGGCGATCGATCCGGTGCTCGCGACCGGCACCTGCATCGTGATCGTGGACCAGTGCGGCGAGCGCACGATGCTGCCCGACCGCGGTGCGAACAACGCGCTGTCAGCGGCGGACGTCGACCTCGACGGCGCGAGGCACCTGCACATCAGCGGCTACGCGCTGCTCGCCTCGGGCGCGGTTGCTGCCCTCGCGGAAGCGCGCAGTCGCGGCATTCCGACCAGCGTCGATCCCGCGTCTGCCGCCACGCTGCCGGCGCTTCACAGCGTGGATCTGCTCCTGCCGAACCTCGACGAGGCGATGGATCTCACCGGGGAGACCGACCCCGTCGTAGCGGCCCGGGCGCTCGCAGCAGCAACCGGCGCGGAGGTCGTCGTCACCTGCGGCGCCGCGGGCGCCGTCCACAGCAGCGGCGTGTCGGCACCAGCCACTGCGGCCGAGCTCGTCGACTCCACCGGGGCCGGCGACGCGTTCGCCGCGGGCCTGCTCGCGGCACGTGTCAGCGGGGCAACAGCACTCGACCAGCTTGCTGCGGGAAACGCCCTCGCAGCCGCTGCAATTGCCGTGCAGGGCGCGCGTCCGATGCGCTAGCGTTTGCGGTCCGGCGGACTGCCCACGTGACCGCGAAGCCGGAGCCAGGCTCCGGTGGTCACGAGTGTCGACGCCACCCAGGCAGACACACATCATCAGTCCTGGGACGTAAGTAGGTAGTGGTGGTCTATGACCGGGCGGCAACGGGCGGGCCTCGAGCCCGCCCGGTCGCGCCGCACTACAGTCGTCGTGTGAGCGATCTGCTGCAACGTGCCGTGGATCTCGCGGTCGCTGCCGCGGGCGGCGAAGGCGGGCCGTTCGGCGCGATCGTCGCGCGCGGCGACGAGATCCTCGCCGAGGGAACCAACCGCGTCACGCTGGACCACGACCCGACCGCCCACGCCGAGGTGGTCGCGATCCGAGCTGCCTGTGCGCGCGTCGGCGAGTTCCGCCTCGAGGGCTGCGTGCTCTACACGAGCTGCGAGCCCTGCCCGATGTGTCTCGCCGCGACGTGGTGGGCGCGGATCGAGCGCGTCGAGTTCGCCGCCACCCGTGATGACGCCGCTGCCGCGGGCTTCGACGACTCGGCGCTCTACGCCGAGGTGGCCGCGCCGCTGGAGCGCCGCGGGCTGCCGATCACACGCGGTGACGTCAGCGATGCCGGCGCGCCGTTTGCCGCCTGGGCGGCGAACCCGGACCGCGTGCCGTACTAAGGCGCCAAGCGCTCGACGACCCACGCGCCGCTGTCGTCGCGGCGGTAGCGCAGGCGGTCGTGCATGCGGTTCCGGCGGCCCTGCCAGAACTCGACGGTTTCGGGGACGACGCGCAGGCCGCCCCAGTGGTCAGGACGCGGGACCTCCGTGCCCTCGGGGTACTCGGCCGCGAGCGCGTCCCAGCGTGCGTCGAGCTCCTCGCGCGAGTCCACGACCGTCGACTGCGGCGACGCCGCGGCACCGATCCGCGAGCCCCACGGTCGCGTCGCCCAGTAGGCATCCGTCTCCTCCTCGGAGACGCGCTCGACGCGGCCACGCACGGTCACCTGGCGCTGCAGCGCGTACCACGGGAAGACCAGCCCCGCCTGCGGGTTCGCGGCGATCTCGCGGCCCTTGCGCGAGTCGCGGTTCGTGTAGAACGCAAAGCCACGCTCGTCGTAGCCCTTCAGCAGGACGAAGCGCGCGCTCGGGTCCGCCGCGGCACCTGCGGTTGCGACCACCATCGCGTTGGCCTCGCGCAGCTCGGCCCTCACCGCGTCCGCCATCCACGCGCGGAACTGCTCGGTCCACGTGGGCGCGAGATCGGCCTCCGAGAGGCCGGCCTGCTCGTAGCTGGCGCGCATCGCCGCGACGTCGGGGGTCATCGCGCGTCACGGTACCTTCACCCCGCGTTCACGGGATCGCGCCCGTCGCTTGTCACCGTGCGTACGTGCCCGATCCCGTCCCCTTCGTGCAGGACGTGACGGAGGCGCTCGGCGCATGGACCTACGCGTTCGTCGCCGCCGTCGTGCTGCTGGAGACGAGCGTCGGCCTCGGCCTCGTCTCGCCCGGCGAGGCGGTGCTGGCGGTCGCAGGCGCCGCGGCATCGACCGGGACGCTCGAGCTGGCGGTGGTGCTGGCCGTCGTCTACGGCGCCGGCATCGCCGGCGACACGAGCTCCTATCTGCTCGGGCGCCGCTTCGGCGTCGTCCCCCGACGTGCCGAGCGCGCCTCGCAGATGTACGCGCGCCGCGGTGGCTGGGTCCTGATCGCCGGCCGCTTCGTCGGGCCCGTGCGCGTGTTCGCGCCGTTCGTCGCCGGCGCGTCGGGCATGCGCTACGCGAAGTTCCTGCGCTTCGACGTGGTCGGCGTGTCGATGTGGGGCAGTGCCTACGTGCTGATCGGCTACGCGTTCGCCGGATCGATGCGGGAGGCGACGTCGCTGATCGGCCTCATCGGCGCCGCCGTGCTGGTGCTCGGCGTCGTCATCGCAGCTCTCGTCGCACGACGAGCTTCAGGCCGGACCACGTCTCGTCGATCGCGCACACCTTGACGTCGACGAGCCCCGTCGGCAGGACGACGTCGCGGATCACGTCCTCGGTGATGTCCGTCTGCACGCCGCTGGACTTCTTCGGCCACCCGATCCACACCATCCCGTCGGGCGCGATCGCGCGCTTCAGCGTCTCGACGCGCTTGGCGAGCACGCGGCGCTCGGTGACAAAGCAGACGACAACGTCTGCCCCACCCCGCAGCGACGCCTTCACGTCCGCGCCATGCTCGCCGAGCAGCTCCTCGAAGTGCTCGGGTGCATCGAGCCACACCGCCCGGTCCGCCGGCTTGATCCCGAGCTTCTTGACCAGCGGCGTGCCGCTGTAGCCGGCGCTCACCAGCGCGCGCGCTCGACGACGCCGGCGATGACCTCAGACAAGCGCCCGCCGCGCCAGGCGACCGGGCTCTCGCCCTCGGGCTCGACGACCAGCTCGGCGCCGGGGATCGTCGCGGCGTAGCGCTCGCCGACCTCCAGCGGGTGCCCGGGATCGGGGTCGTCGCGCGACGCCACGACGACGGTCGGGACGTCCAACGCCGCGAGCGCGGAGACGCCGTCGAACGGCGCCGAACGCGGAACCTGCTCGAGCGCGTCTGCGACCGCCAAGGGGTGCTCGTGGCGCTCCAGGCGCTGGCGCAGCACCTTCTCAACCGTCGCGTGCCACGACGCAGGCATGCGCCCGAAGTCGTATGCAGCGACGAACCCGTCGATGCCACCCTCGCGCAGGCCGCGGGCGAGGCGGTCCCAGCCGTCCAGCCCGGGATCGCGGTCCTCCTCCCACGCCGGCGTGATCACGACCGCGCCCGCCACCCGCGACGGATGCGCAAGCGCAAAGCGCAGCAGCGTGTGCGCACCCATCGAGGCGCCTGCGAGCACCGCCCGCTCGACGCCCAGCACGTCGAGCAGCTCCTCCAGGTCCTCCGCCAGCGACGGGTAGTCGTACGGCGCCGCCGGCGCGCTGGCGCCGTGGCCGCGCGCGTCGTAGGCGATCACGCGATGGCCGTCGCGCTCCAGAGCCCGCGAGCCGTGCACGACGTAGCGGTGCGTGGCAGTGAGCCCGTGGAGCAGGACGACGGGGCGTCCCTCCCCTGCTTCGACGACGTTGAGATCCGCTGCAGGCAACCGAGTTCGTACCCTAGAGGCGTGACCGTGATCGACGTCAGCGAGAAGGATTTCGAGCGGGAGGTCATCGAGCGCTCGAAGACCACCCCGGTGGTCGTGGACTTCTGGGCCGAGTGGTGTGGACCGTGCCGTCAGCTCGGCCCGCTGCTCGAGAAGGCCGCCGCAGCCCGTGAGGGCAACGTCGTGCTCGCCAAGATCGACACGGACGCCAACCAGAACATCGCCCGCGCATTCGACATCCGCGGCATCCCAGCCGTGAAGGCGTTCAAGGACGGCAAGGTCGTCGACGAATTCGTCGGCGCCGTTCCGCCCCCGCAAGTCGAGTCGTTCTTCGACAAGCTCGTCCCCAGCGAAGCCGAGACCCTAACCGCCGCCGGCGACGAGGAGTCGCTGCGCCGCGCGCTCGAGCTCGACCCCGGCCGCATCGACGCCGCCCTTCCGCTTGCGCGGCTGCTGCACCGCCGCGGCGACAGCGACGATGCGCTCGCGACGCTCGAGAACATCAGCGGCGACTTCCAGGCCGACGGCCTGCGCGCCCGCATCGCGCTCGAGCCCGAGTACGACGAGGCCTGGCGCGCGCTGGACGACGGCGACCACGAGCGCGCCGTGAACGCGCTGCTCGACGCGCTCCCTAGCGCCGACGGCGACAAGGAGCAGCTGCGCGTCGCCATCGTCGGCATCCTCGACGAGCTCGGCGTCGAGCACCCGCTCGCGCGCGACGCCCGCCGCCGCCTCGCCGCCGCGCTCTACTAAGCCGGCACCAGAATCTGCGCGAGCGCGCCGCTGCGGAAGCGCTGCTCTTCGACGACGTCCAGCTTCAGATGCTCCCCTAGCTCCGCGAACGGGCTGAGCCCCGCGCCGATCGCAATCGGGACCGTCGTCAGCTGATACTCGTCGACAAGGCCCAGCCGGGTGAGCGACTTGGCGAAGCCGGGGCCGCCGTGGGCCAGGATCGTGCCTTCGTCGTCCCGAGCCTTCAGGTCCGCAATCGCCGCGCCGATGTCCCCGCCGAAGATCTCGACCGGTCCCCAGTCCGCCTCCTCCAGCGTGTTGGAGAAGACCGCCTTCGGCTTCTCGTTCATCGCGGTTGCGATCGGCCCCTCGGACGCGGCCCAGTGCGGCCCCATGATCTCGTAGCTGCGACGACCCATCGCGTGGACGCCGGCCTCGTCGAGCGCGCGTCGGTTCCACTCACCCGAGTCGTCGCCGAAGTACTCGAACATCCAGTCGTGGGTCCCGTCGGGGCTGGTGGCAAACCCGTCGAGGGACAAGACCATCTTCAGAACCACTTTTCGATCGCTCATACCGGTAGAGACCGATCCCCTCGCGTCAATTCATCGGCTCGGCCAGCTGCGTCGGCTGCGGACGGCCGCGCAGCTCGACCTCCTCACCGAGCTGCCAGCGCCCGCGCTCACTGTCACCGGCGCACGACACGATCGCTGCCGACGCCAAGACGCCCGATGAGCGTGCCTTCGCCAGTTCGCAAAGCCGCGCCGCCTCGTTGACCGGGTCGCCGATCACGGTGTACTCGTAGCGCTCCTCGGCGCCGACGTTACCCGCGACCGCGTCGCCCGCCGACACGCCGATCGCCGCCTCCAGCCCGTCGGCCTCGTCGCGCAGCCGCCCACACAGCGTGCGCGCGGCCGCAAGCGCCCCATCGCAATGGTCCTCACGCGCAACCGGGACCCCGAATACCGCCAGCGCCGCATCGCCCTCGAACTTGTTGATCCACCCGCCGTTGGTCGTGACGACGTCCACGACGACGCGGAAGAACGCGTTCAGCATCTCCACGACCTCCGTCGGCGGGCGCTGCGCGGCAATCGTCGTCGAGCCGACGACGTCGACGAACAGCACGGCGACGTGACGCACCTCGCCACCGAGCTCGACCTGCCCGCTCAGCGCCTCGCGCGCGACCTCCTCCCCCACGTGGCGCCCGAAGAGGTCGCGCAGCTGCTCGCGCTCGCGCAGCCCGTCGACCATGCGGTTGAAGCCCGCCTGCATCAGCCCCAGCTCGGAATCGTCGATCACGTCGACATGCACGTCCAGCTCACCCTGCTCGACGCGCTCCAGCGCGTCGCGCACCGCGATCACCGGCGCGGCCGTGGCACGCGCCGCGAAGAACACCATCCCGGCTCCCACGACTAGTCCGACGCCGCTGAGCCCGAGCGCGGTGATCGCGAAGTCATAGCCGGAGATGTCGCGACCGGTCAGCCGCGCGATCGCAACGAGGCCGAGCCCGACGAGCGGGACCGCGCTGCCCAGCGCCCACGCGAGCATCGCGCGCGTCGTCATGCCCGGCAGCACCGGGCGCTTCGGCACGCCCGCGGCCAGCGTGCGCGCCGCGACCTGCCGGCCGATCCGCACCGTCAGCAGGAACGCGGCCGCGCTCGTGACAAACCCGCCGAGCAGCGCGGTGATGCCGACGCTGACGGCAAGCTCGCCCGAGTACTGCCAGTTCAGCAGCGCAAACAGCGGCGCGGCGAGCGTCCAGAGCGCAGCATGGACGGTCGCGATCCGCCACGGCTCGCGCAGCGTGCGGCGTTGCTCACGAGCTGTCGGCTCGCGCTCTTCGGCCAGCCACGCCGTCGCGAGCCGGTAGCGCCGCAGCCCGAAGCGCGCGCCCACCAGCAGCGCGAAGCCGAGGTACAGCGCGGCGGCACCGGCGTTGACGATCGCGACCTCGAACTCGTCCGAGAGCGGCGGCAACGGCACCACGAACGCCGCGAGGACGAAGACGATCAGCGCGCCGATCGCGTTGGCCAGCACCATCGCGGGGATGACGATCGGCGGCGAGCGCCGCAGCAGCTCGGCGTTCGACAGCCCCGGCGGTCCGTCGATCAGTCGTGCGAGGGGACGCGGGCGACGCATGCGTGCTCCCGCAACAGCGCGGCGGACTCCTGTGGACGCTCCCACCAGAACATGTGCCCGACGCCCTCAAGCGCCGCCAGCCGCGCCCCCGGGATCTTCGTCGCGATCAGCTCGCCGTTGGCAAACGGCAGCATCTGGTCCTCGGTGCCGTGGATCACCAGCGTCGGCACCGTGATCTCCCCCAGCCGCGCCTGCACGTCGTGCCCGGCGACGGCCTGGACCTGCATCATCATCGTCGGCAGCCGCGCCGGCACCGACCCGGCCATCTCACGGAACGGGTCCCAGTTGGACTCGACCGCCGCGAACGCGGCGGACACGTTCAGCTCGTAGCCGGTGCGCAGCGCAAGCTCGCGATCCCCGCTGGTCCACGCGCCGAACAGCTTCTGCCCATTCGCCGGGTCGAGCATCGCCGTGCCCGGACCGCCGCAGTACGTGCAGCCGAGCGTCAGCGTGCGGATGCGGCCCGGGTGGTTGAGCGCAAGCTCCTGAGCGATCATCCCGCCCATCGAGATCCCGAGCACGTGGGCGGAGTCGAGCTCGAGGCGGTCGAGCAGCGCGGCCGCGTCGTCGGCCATCTCGCGAACCGTGAACGGCGCGGTCGACCGGCGGCGACAGCCCGATTCCCCGGTTGTCGAAGGCGATGCAGTCGAAGCCGTCCTCCAGCTCGCCGAGGAACGGATCGCCCCACGAGACGTGCGTCCCCGCCAGGCCCATGATCAGCAGCAGCGGCTCCCCGCTGCCGCGGCGCGCGACGTGCAGCTCCATGACGACCGACCCTACAGCGGCAACGCGAGCTGATCGGACACCCGGTCCTCCTCGGACACGAACGACGCGACGCGCACGCCGACCAGCCGCACAGGCCGCGCCGGTGCGTACTCGCGGAACAGCTCAACCGCCACGCCCGCGACGGTGGTCACGTCGTTGACGGGCGTCGGGATCGTGCGCGCGCGCGTGACGGTGGTCCAGTCGTCCAGGCGCACCTTGATCGCGATCGTGCGCCCGGCGCGCTCGTGGCGCTGCAGGCCCTCGCAGAGCTGCTCGCTCAAGCGCGCGATCACGGCCTCGAGCTCGGCGTGGTCGGCGATGTCCACGTCGAACGTGCGCTCCTTGGACTCCGACACCGCCTCGCGCACGGGCTCGACGACATCGGAGCCCTCGAATGCCGCGCGTGCACGCAGCCACGGCCCTTGCCGTGCGCCGAACGTTGCCGCCAGCAGCTCCTCGTTCGCCCGCGCGAGCTGCGCCAGCGTCGTGATCCCGAGGCGCTCGAGCCGCGCGACCGTCTTCGGCCCGATCCCGTTGACGAGGCCAGGCGGATGCTGCGCGAAGCGCGCACACGCCTGCTCGCGCGACAGCACGACGAACCCGCGCGGCTTCTCGGCGTCCGACGCGACCTTCGCGACAACCTTGTTCGGCCCGATCCCGACCGACGCGCTCATCCCCGTCTGCGCATGGATGTCAGCGACCAGCCGGCGCATCGCCGCGCGCGGCGAGTGCAGGTCGGACAGGTCGAGGTACGCCTCGTCCATCCCCATCACCTCGACGAGGTCGACCGTGTCGCGCACGAGCGCCATCACCTTCTGGGAGACCTCGCGGTAGGCGGTGAAGTCCGGCGCGACCACGATCGCGTCCGGGCACAGCCGCCGCGCGTGCGCCAGCGGCATCGCCGAGCCGACGCCGAACTTGCGCGCCTCGTAGGACGCCGTCGTCAGCACCGACCGCGGGCCCTCGTGCGCGACGAGCACGGGCTTGCCGCGCAGCTCGGGCCGGCGCGCCAGCTCGACCGTCGCGTAGAAGGCGTCCAGGTCGAGATGCGCGATCGTGCGGGTCACCCCGCCGCAGGCTACGCCGCGTGCCGGATGGGAACAGGTGTTCCGGCTGCCGGGGCTGGGTCCTCAGCGAAGAGCTCTTGCAGCCACGCCCGCCATGCGCGCTCGAGCTCCGCTGCCGTGGCCTCTGCGGGGCGCATGGCGTGGGAAGGCGGTCCATAAAGACACATGGCCGGCCACGCTACGAGCGCGGCCGGCCATTGTCTTCTCCATTCGTGCTCGGTTCTTACCGAGTCGACATCAGCGTCGTCAGATCGCCGGCGCCGAGCGCGCTCTTCGTGGCGGCCTCGAGGTCATACTCACGACCACCGACGAACGGACCACGGTCGGCGACCATCGCGCGCACGGTGCGCCCGCGGTAGCGGAACGTCACCTTCGTGCCACATGGCAGCGACTTGTGCGCGACGGTGTACTTCTCGCCGCGCGTGCCGCCGGGGCACGCCACGGTGCCGCCACCGATGCTGTACCAGGACGCGAACACCTTGCGGTACACGTTCAGCGTCCCGACGGTACGACGCGCAGCACGCGCGCCCTTGTCGCCCTTGAAGCGGACGCGCAGGCGGTAGCTGCCGATCCGGCGCACGGTCCCACGGACCGCGTAACGACCACGGGTGCGCGTCTTCGCGCGCCCGATCGTGACCCAGCGCTTGCCGCGGCGAACCTGCAGCTGGACGACACGCCCAACGCCACCGCGGTAGAGCTTGCCGCGCACCGTGGTGCGACGGCCGGCCAGGATGTTGCGACGGGCGCTGATCACGCCCAGCTTCGTCCGCACGCGCTTCGCCGGCTTGACCACAGCGGTCTGCGCGGCAGGCGTCGTGACGGTCGTAGTGGTGCCCTCGGAATCAGACTCAGCCGTCGCGGGCAGGACGGCGAGCGTAGTTGCGAATCCAATCGCACCGAGCAGGACTGCACGGCGCGGAAACTGCATCGGCCTCACGTGAGGTCGACCTCCTTGGTTGCTTTCGCCGCTTACGGGGTTAGCTGTCGGGCTCGCGATGCACACTCGACGTCACGGGACGTCGTTTGCGCTGCGCTACTCAGGCATCAGCCTGCGATTCGCCCCATCCGGGGAACTCGCGCGTCAGTCGGCGAGTTCGTCCGGCAGTGGGTCCCCCGCTCGCTCCCAGGTACGGGAACGACTCAGCGGTGTCGAACAGATGTTCGCAACCGTATCGGACGGACCGGATTGTTGTGTGATGGCGGTCACAGAGGCACGACGCGTTGCACGCTCTTTGCGGTTGCGAGAATCCACGGGGATGCGCGTCGCCCTCGCCCAGATCAACGCCACCGTTGGCGACGTCGCCGGCAACGAGCGCAAGCTCGTGGAGGCGCTCGAGGCCGCGAAGCAAGCCGGTGCGCAGCTGTTCGCGGCGCCCGAGCTGGCGCTGTCGGGCTATCCGCCCGAGGACCTGCTGTTCAAGGAGCACTTCCTCGCGCAGGCGCGCGAGGCGCTCGACCGCGTCGCCGCGCACGCGACCGGGATCGTCGCGCTGATCGGCTTCCCCGAGCGCGCCGACGACGTCTACAACTCGGCAGCGATCTGCGCCGACGGCACCGTCCAGGCGATCTACCGCAAGATGCGCCTGCCCAACTACGGGGTCTTCGACGAGGTCCGCTACTTCCAGGCCGGCAGCGAGCCGTGCGTGTTCGACGTCGACGGCACCACCGTCGGCGTGACGATCTGCGAGGACGACTGGATGCCCGGCGCTCCGGCGACCGACGAGGCGCTCGCGGGTGCGCGGCTGATCGTCAACCTGTCGGCCTCCCCGTACCACGCGGGCAAGCGCGCGGGCCGCGAGCAGATGATCGCCCAGCGCGCCAAGGACAACCTTGCGGCGTTCGCGTTCTGCGCGCTGGTGGGGGGCCAGGACGAGCTCGTCTTCGACGGCGCCTCGTTCGTCGTCGAGCACTCGGGCCGCGTGCTCGCCCGCGCCGCGCAGTTCGAGGAGGCGCTGCTGGTCTGCGACGTCGACACCAGCGCCGCCGGTGCCGCGCGGCTGCGCGACACGCGCCCGCGTCTGGCCGTGCGCAGCGCACGTCCGCAGGTCGTGGTGGCCGGCAGCTTCGAGACGGGCGTCGACACCGGCCCCCAGCAGGACGGCGAAGTCGTCGCCGCGCTGGACCGCGTCGCCGAGGTCTACGCGGCGCTGGTGCTTGCGACGCGCGACTACGTCTTCAAGAACGGCTTCGAGCACGTCGTGCTCGGCCTCTCGGGTGGCGTCGACTCCGCGCTCGTCGCGCTGATTGCCGCCGACGCGCTCGGGCCTGACCGCGTCACCGCCGTCGTGATGCCGTCGCGCTACTCGTCGGGCGGCACCCAGGCAGACGCGCGCCAGCTCGCGCAGAACCTCGGGATCCAGTGCTTCGACCTGCCGATCGAGACGCCGATGGTCGCCTACGACGAGCTGCTCGCCGACGTCTTCGCGGGCCGCGACCCGGACCTCACCGAGGAGAACCTGCAGGCACGCATCCGCGGCAACCTGCTGATGGCGCTGTCCAACAAGTTCGGCTGGCTCGTCCTCACCACCGGCAACAAGTCCGAGATGAGCGTCGGCTACTCGACGCTGTACGGCGACAGCGCCGGTGGCTTCGCGGTGATCAAGGACTGCCCGAAGACGCTCGTCTACGAGCTGATCCGGTACCGCGCCGAGCGCGACGCGACCGACCCGCTGCCGCCGGAGATCGCGACGCGCCCCCCGTCGGCCGAGTTGCGCCCCGACCAGCAGGACTCCGACAGCCTGCCGCCCTACGAGATCCTCGACCCGATCCTCGAGGGCTACGTCGAGCGCGACCTCGGCCGCACCCAGCTGATCGCACGCGGCTTCGATTCCGCCGACGTCGACCGCGTAATCCGGCTCGTCGACCTTGCCGAATACAAGCGCCGCCAGATGCCGCCGGGCGTGAAGATCACGACGCGCGCGTTCGGCCGCGACCGCCGCCTACCCATAACGAACCGCTTCGGCGGGTAGGAAGCGCCTATGGGCGAACGGACGAGCTACACCCCCGGCACGTTCTGCTGGGCCGACCTGGTGTCCCCGGACACCGATGCCGCGAAGCAGTTCTATGCGTCGCTGTTCGGCTGGGACTACGAGGGACCGATCGCCAAGCTCGACGGCAAGGCGGTGGCGGCGATCGTGCCGCTGACCGACTCGTCGGTGGCGCCGCACTGGAACACCTACGTCAGCGTCGAGGACGCCGACGCCGCGGCCGTCCGCGCGGCGAAGCTCGGCGCCAGCGTCGTCCTCGTCGGCGATGTTGGCGAGTCGGGGCGTCTCGCGGTGGTGGAGGACCCCCAGGGCGCCTTCATCAACGTCTGGCAGCCGCGCGCGTACGCGGGCGCCGCGCTCGTCAACGGTCCGGGCCTGCTGAGCTGGAACGACGTCATCTCCCCCGATGTCGAGGCCTCTGCGGCGTTCTACCGCGAGCTCTTCGGGTGGACGATCACCGAGATCGCAGAGGGCCAGTACTGGTCGATCGCCAACGACGGCAACGCCCAGGGCGGGCTGATGGCGCTGCCGCCCGGCGGCCATCCCGCGTGGAACGTGTACTTCGGCGTCGAGGACGCGGAGGCGACGATCGCGCGCGTCAGCGAGCTCGGCGGCGGCACGATCTTGGGCCCGCTGGCCGTGCCGAGCGGGCAGTTCGCGATCCTCCACGACGCCCAGCGCGCCGTCTTCTCCGTGGTCGACGGCGAGTTCGACGCCTAGACGCTCGCGCCGGGTGCCGCGCGGACGGCGATCGTCATCCGCACCAACGCGCAGAGGCGGTCCTGGTCGTCGGTGATGTCGACCTCCCAGACCCACGTCGTGCGCCCGCGGTGGCGCCGCCGCGCGGTGGCGTGCACGGTCCCCTCGAGGATCGGGCGCAGGAAGTTCGTCTGGTTGGACAACCCTTGCGCGGCCTGCCCGCTGCCGGAGACAGCCACGTGCGTCGCCATCGAGGTGATCGACTCCGCGATCGAGGCGTAGACGCCGCCGTGCACGAGCCCGGCCGGCTGCTTGATCTTGTCCTCGACCTTGACCTGCGCGCGCACGAGCTCCTCGTTGAACTCCAGCACCTCGAGGCCGTACAGCGCGTCGAACGTCTGCTTGTAGTCGATCATCGAGCCGGGGACCCTATCGACGCCGTCTCTCACGACGCTCGTCTAGTCTGCGGCCTCAATGAGTCGTCTCGACGAGCTCCCCGCCGATCAGAAGGCGACGCTGCAGCTCCTCCTCAAGCAGGGCAAGACCTACGACGAGCTTGCGTCGCTGCTGCGCCTCGACGCCAGCGCAGTGCGCGAGCGCGCGCTCGACGCGCTCGACGCGCTCGGTCCCGACACCCCCGCGGGCCTGACGACCGAGCGCCAGGACGAGATCGCCGACTACCTGCTCGGCCAGCAGTCCGCCTCCGAGCGCCTCGTCACGCGTCAGTACCTCGAGGAGTCGGCATCCGGCCGCGCCTGGGCGCGCAGCGTCGCGTCAGAGCTGCGGCCGCTGGCCGGCGACGCGTTGCCGGACGTCCCGGCCGAGGGCGTCGAGGTCGACGAGGCCTTCGAGGCGCTCGACGCCCGCCGTGAAGCGCGCGTGCAGCAGGACCGCTCGTCAAAGCTCGGCGGCATCCTGCTGCTGGTCGGCATCGGCGTCGCGCTGGCCGCCGCGCTCGTCTTCCTGATCGGTGGTGGCGACGACGACAACGGCGGCGACGGCAACCGCCAGGCCGACACGGCCGCGCAGACGACACCCGCGCAGACGACCACGGGCACAGGCACGACGCCCAACAACGTCGAGCCCGAGCAGCAGGTCAACATGACCTCGCCCTCGGGCGCGGACACCGTCGCGATCGGCTACGTCATCAAGGGCGACGGGCGCCGCGTGCTCGGGATCCTCGGCCAGGGCTTCGCGTCCAACGCCAACAACGACTTCTACTACGCGGTCTGGCTGAAGAAGGGCAACGAGCACGTGCGCCTGGGCTTCGTCAACCAGGCCGTGGCCGCGTCCGGCGAGGACAAGGGCAAGCTCGCGACCGGCGCTGACCCCGCTGCGCTGACGCGCAAGGAGGACGCGCCGCTGAAGCGCGTCCTGCGTCGCGCGCTGGACAACATCTACGACTACGACACGCTGCTGATCACGCGTGAGACCGCCCGCAACCCGACCGCGCCGGGCACGGTCGTGGTGCAGGGCGACATCAAGCGTCCCGCGTCGTGATCTGAGCCTCGAGGCCGTCGAGCGCCTCGTCGAGGAGCCGGCGGCCTGCGCGGCTGACGAGGAACGGCGCGAAGCTCGAGAGCCCGCGCATCTTCTGGCGCAGCTCGATCGTGACCTTGGCCTCGTCGTCACCCGCGGGCTCGACGCGCAGCGTCGTGCGCGCGGACTTCATCACACGCTCGAACGGCGAGCCGGGCAGGTCCTGGTCCCACGCCAACACGTAGGGCTGCTCCTGCACGACGAAGCGGTGGTCGGCGCGCACCGGCCGCCCGCTGCGCGTCTGCAGCACCTGCGTGAAGCCCTGCGGCGAGACGCCTTCGATCCGCGCGACGCGCGGCCACCAGTGCTTCTGGCGACGCACGTCCGCAAGCATTGCCCAGACCGTGTCAGCGGGTGCCGGCACAACGCGGGAGCGGCGAGCCTTCGGCACCGCGCTACTCGCCGTCGTAGCTGATCAGCGTCCGCACGTCGTGCGGCGCCAGCGCCGCGCGGCCGTCCAGGAACGCAAGCTCGATGAGGAAGCCGCAGCCGACCACTGTCCCGCCAAGCTGCTCGACGAGCGAGCACAGCGCCCGCGCCGTGCCCCCGGTGGCCAGCAGGTCGTCGTGGACGAGCACGCGCGCACCTGCCGCGACGGCGTCGGAGTGCAGCTCCAGCGCGTCGGTGCCGTACTCGAGCAGGTACTCCGCGCGCACGGTGGTGTGCGGCAGCTTGCCCGGCTTGCGCGCGAGCACGAAGCCCGCGCCGAGCTCACGCGCGAGCGCTGCGCCAAGCAGGAACCCGCGCGCCTCCGCGCCGATCACGACCTCCGGCTGCAGGTCGCGCGTCAGCTCCGCCAGCTGCGTGACCGCCGCGTCGAGCCCGGCGGTGTCGGCGAGCAGCGGCGTGATGTCCTTGAAGACGATCCCGGGCTTCGGGAAGTCCGGGATGTCGCGGATGCGCTCGCGCAGGTCCATGCCGAGTATCCAGGCGCTAGTTGCCGGCGATCTTCCGCAGATCGCGGATCAGCAGCAGGTGCTTGAGGTGCGTCGTCACCGCCGCGAGGTTCTCGAGCGCGTCGAGCGCCTCCTTGCGGCGCTGCTGATTGCGCGAGCGCAGCGCCGGCGCGAGGATCTGCTGCAGCAGCGCGGCCTCGCGGTCGGCTGACGTGCGAAACGCGCGCAGGTTGCGGCCACCGACGCCGTAGCGGGCCAGCTCGGTGACGGCGCGGATGATCTCGCGCTCGGTCTCGTCGAAGTGCTTGATCCCGCCGCGCAGCGTGCCCTTGATGACGCCGTACTCCTCGAGCTCGGCGACCATCTTCGGCTCGGCGCGCGTCTCCTCCAGCACCTCGTCGAGCGAGTACATCGCGCCGTGGTCGCGCACCGTCACGCGTGCACGCTGACGGCGGCGCTTGTCGTCGGCTGCCGACACGCCGACCGGCGGGTCCTCCTCGTTCTGGCGCCCGGTCGCGAGCTCCTGGCGGATGACGCGCAGCGGCAGGAACTCGTCGCGCTGCAGGCGCAGGATCGTCCGCAGCCGCTGCACGTCGGAGGCCGTGTAGAGGCGGTAGCCGCCGGGCGTGCGGCGCGGGGCGACGAGCTTCTGATCCTCGAGGTAGCGGATCTTCGAGATCGAGATGTCCGGGAACTCCTGCACGAGCGACTTGCAGACGGCGCCGATCGTCATCGCCTTCGCAGGCGGCGCGTCGAGCATCTCCTGGGGATCGGGGTCGGTCACGGCCATCAGCGACTCAGGAACGTGAGCTTGTACTTGCCGACCTGCAGCTCGTCGCCGTCCTCGAGCTTGGACGAGTCGATGCGCCTGCGGTTGACGTAGGTGCCGTTCAGCGAGCCGAGATCGTCGAGGAAGTGCTCGTCGCCGCGGCGCACGAGCAGCGCGTGGTCGCGCGAGACGGTGACGTCGTCGAGGAAGACGTCGGAGTCCGGGCGGCGGCCGATCGTCATGCGCTCGCCCTCCAGCGCGAAGCTCTCGCCGACGCGCCCACCACCGGCACGGATCACGAGCGCAGCACCGGTCGACTCGACGACGTCGCCGAGGTCGACGGGGATGAACTCGCCGGTCTCGCCGACGCGGTACGTGGCCGTCGCCGGCTCCCCCGCCGGCGCTTCGCGCTCACCGAGGAACGCGCCGCACTTCTGGCAGTAGTTGGAGCCGTCGGCGTTGACGAACCCGCACTCTGGGCAGTGGACGGCCACGGGCGTCCGCGCCTACTCCCCGGTCGTGTCGTCGAGGCCGGCGGCCTTCCCGGCGAGGATGTCCGTCAGGCGCTGCACGTCGTCGCCGGTGATGACTTCGCCGCCGCCCTCGTGCTTCTTGCGCAGCCGGTTGACGAGCTCGGCGCGCAGGATGTCGATCTTGCCGTGCAGGATCCGACGACGGTAGGAGACTCCGTCTCCTCCTCGGTCAGCTGCTGGATGAGATCCTTGAGCTCCTGGTCCGCGAGCGAGCCGAGGTCGGGAAACGTGTCCATAGAAGCGCGAGCATATCAGCGAGACTCGCACTCAACCTGAGGTTGAGCCTTGCTGCAATTGCAGCTTCACGTCGCGCGCGTACTGCAGTGCGGCGGCGTAGCTCATCGCCAGCCCGATGTAGAGCAGAACCTCGGCAAGCGTCTGCAGGTCCACGAGCGCGAAGAAGATCGCCGACATCGTTGGCCACACGGCCAGGCGACCGATGTAGTTGATGTTCAGCGGGACGCCTCGCTGTTGTGCCCAGCGGCCGCCGATCAGCAAGAGCACCTCGCGCGCGATCAGCACCGCGAGCGCCCAGCGCGGCAGCAGCTCGAAGTGCCAGACGACGACGATGCCCGAGATGACGAGCAGGCGGTCGACGACCGGGTCGAGCAACGCGCCGAGGCGCGAGTACTGCTGCAGCACGCGGGCGGCGATGCCGTCGGCGTAGTCGCCCCAGGCGACGATCGCGTAGATCAGTGCGGCGGTGCCGTCGGTGCCGTCGCCGGAGTCGAACGCGATCACGAGGAAGACCGGGATCAGCGCGAGGCGCACGAAGCCGATCGCGTTCGGGAACGGTCCACGGGTTCAGCGGCGCGCCCGGTTGGGTCTGCGGCGGCGGCGGGCCGGAGCGGTCGATGCCGCTGAAGCGCTTGAAGGTCAGCTTCGGCGGCTTCCAGCCGCCACGCCCGGGCTCGCTCACTACGAGAAGCTCCTGTGGAGGTGGCCGCTTCGGCCGAGCGAGGGGTGGCGCGCAGTCACGGCGCGGCGTCCAGCAGCGCGCGCACGGCGTCGGTGGCGCCGGTCAGCGGCACGCCGCCGTCCTGGTTGGCCTGCCCACGGCGCAGCTGCGCCTCGGCGGCACCCGCCTCCACCCCGCGCTTGCCGACCGTCAGGCGCACCGGCGCGCCCAGCAGCTCGGCGTCGGCGAACTTCTCGCCCGGGTTGGCGTCGCGGTCGTCGAGCAGCACCTCGAGGCCCGCGGAGGACAGCTCGGCATAGAGCGCCTCAGCCGCTTCGCGCTCGGGCGTGCCGCCCTTCGACGCGGCGACGATGTGCACCGCGTAGGGCGCGATCGCCTTCGGCCACGAGATGCCGCTGTCGTCGGCGAATTGCTCGACCGCCGCGGCCGCGATGCGCGCCGGGCCGATGCCGTAGGAGCCCATCCAGATCAGCTGCTCCTTGCCGTTCTCGTCGAGGAACGTCGCGCCCATCGACGTCGAGTAGCGCGTGCCGAGCTTGAAGATGTTGCCGATCTCGATCGCCGGCTCGATGCGCACGGCGGTGCCGTCGATCGTGTCGCCCGCCTCGACGGTGCGCACGTCGGCGCGCTCGCCCGCCTCGACCTCGACGACGGCGTGGAAGTCCGGCTTGTTCGCGCCGGCGACGTAGCGCCCGGGCGTGACCGCCGCGTCGTAGACCGCGGGGATGTCGGCGGTCGGGCCGAGGAACCCAGCGGGTCCCTTCAGCTCGTCCTCGCCCGCGGGCCGGAACGGCTCGCCGAGCGCGTTGGTGAGCTTGATCGTGTTGACGCGGTGGTCGCCGCGCAGGAAGACGTTGACGAGGCCGCGCGACTCGGTCATGACCGGAAACGCCTTGAGCAGGTTGCCGGCAGGCACGCCGAGGTGCGCGGCGACCTGCTCGATCGTCGTCATGCCCGGCGTCTCGATGTCGCCGCCGGCCAGCTCCAGCGCCGGCACCGGCTGCGGGTCGGCCTCGGCGATCTCGAGGTTCGCCGAGTAGCCGGGCGCCAGCACGACGTCGTTCTCGCCGGTCGGGCACGGCGCCATGAACTCGTGCGCGCCGGTGCCGCCCATCATCCCGACGTCCGACTCGCACTCGTAGAAGTCCAGGCCGCAGCGCTCGAAGATGCGGTGGTAGGCGGCGCGCTGCAGCTCGTAGGCGGCGTTCATGCCGTCCTGGTCGCGGTCGAAGGTGTAGGCGTCCTTCATGATGAACTCGCGCGTGCGCAGCACCCCGGCGCGCGGGCGCGGCTCGTCGCGCTCCTTGATCTGGAAGTGGTAGAGCGAGAACGGCAGCTCGCGGTAGGAGCGCACGATCTGCGCGACGTGCATCGTCACGCACTCCTCGTGCGTCATCGCGAGCACCATGTCGGCCTGCTTGCGGTCCTGCAGCTTGAAGAGCTCGTCGATGCCGTAGCGGCCGCTGCGCTTCCACAGCTCGGCCGGTTGCAGCACCGGCATCAGCAGCTCCTGCGTGCCGATCGCGTCCATCTCCTCGCGCACGATCTGCTCGACCTTGCGATGGACGCGCCAGCCGGCCGGCAACCACGACCACAGCCCGGCGCCGACCTGGCGCACGAGCCCCGCGCGCACCATCAGCTTGTGCGACAGCGCCTCGGCGTCGGCGGGCGGCTGGCGCTCGGTGGGCAGGAACAGCGAGGAGAGGCGCATTGCGGCCCCGCAGACTAGCGCCGGCTGACCGACTCGCAGCCGCGCACGCGGTCTACGCGATCCACGCGCGCCGTGTCCCTGCCGGGCCCGCAGTCGATGAGGTCGCGCGTGCGGTCGCGCGCGGAGACGCGATCGTTGCCGGGTCCTCCGTAGACCTGGTCGCCGCCCGAGCCGGGCAGCAACTCGTCGTTGCCGCTGCCACCGGAGAGCGAGTCGCGGCCGTTGCCTCCCTTCAGCGTGTCGTTGCCGCTGTCGCCGTAGAGGCGGTCGTTGCCGTAGCCGCCGACGAGGCGGTCGGGCCCGAACCCACCGCCGAGCACGTCGCTGCCGCTGCCGCCCTCGAGGCAGTCCTCGGCGCCGTAGCCGTGCAGCAGGTCGCGCCCGCCGCGGCCGACGAGGCGGTCGCCGAAGCTCGAGCCCTCGATCAGCTCGTCGTCGTTCGTCCCGATCTTCACGTTGACGCAGGCCTTCTCGGTCAACGGTGCCGGCGGCGGCGCGACGCTCGGCGGCGTCAGCGTGGTCGCGGCGGAAGCGCTGCTGGCGCCGGTGGTGGCGGAGCTGGTCAGCGTGTCGCCCGCCGCGCCGCCGCCGAGCACGACGCTGATGTCGGCGCTCTCGCCGGCGGCCAGCCGCGTGATGCGGCAGACGCCGGCCTCGCACGTGCCGCGGCTGCTCGACACGCCTTGCAAGCCGGGCGCCGTCACGGTCACCGCGATGTCGGACGCAGCGCTCGGGCCGGCGTTGGCGACGCGGTAGACGTGCGTCACGGGCTCGCCGACGACGGCCCATTGCGGCGCCGCTGCGGTGGCAAGCGACAGCGACGGCTGCGCCTCCTCGATGTCGGCCTGCAGCAGCAGGCCACCGGGGAGCGTCGTCTGCTCGGCGGCGGTGAACACCGCGAGCGACCCCGTGGCGAGCGGGTCGCGCGCTGCCGGCACCCCGCCCGCCGCGACCGCGAGCACGTCGCCCGCCGCCACCGGCATGTTCGCGCTGAAGCTCTCGATCGCCCCGCCCTGGATCTCCCGCGCGACGTCGCTTGCGAAGACGCTCCAGCCGGTCGGCGCCAAGTCGCGCGGCCTGCAGCGTGACGTTCTGCGCGCCGGCCAGCGCGCGGATCCGCCAGGCGACGACGACGCCGTCCACGGGCACGCGCGCGGCCGTGAAGACCGTCGTGCAGAGCGCCGCGCCGGATGGGCACGGCTGGCCGCTCTCCGGCGTTGCGGACAGCGACGGCGCCCCGATGGTCGTTGCCGCCGCTGCGACCGGTGGCGCCCCCAGCGCCAGCACGGCCGCCGCGACGGGCACGGCAAGCTTGCAACCCACGATTCGCGGCATGGTGGCACGAAGGGCGGCCCGATGGCGCGGGTAATAGGCTGAAAGCACAGTCCCCCAACTGACCAGGAGATCGAACCCATGGCTTACGAGGTCCCGCCGCTTCCTTACGCGTACGACGCGCTGGCGCCGACGATCGACCAGGAAACGATGGAGCTGCACCACGACAAGCACCATCAGGCCTACGTCGACAAGGCCAACGCGGCGCTCGACGGCACCGAGTGGGCGGACAAGCCGATCGAAGAGGTCGTCGCGAACCTCTCCTCACTGCCGTCCGACAAGCAGGGCCCCGTCCGCAACAACGGCGGCGGCCATCTCAACCACACGCTGTTCTGGGAGTCGATGACGCCCGGCGGCGGCGGAGCACCCGACGGCGAGCTCGGCGACGCGATCAACGCGAAGTTCGGCTCGTTCGACGAGTTCAAGGAGAAGTTCGAGGCCGCCGGCGTCGGCCAGTTCGGCTCGGGCTGGGCGTGGCTCGTCCTCGACGGTGGCGAGCTGGCGATCACCAGCACCGCCAACCAGGACAACCCGATCACCGACGGCAAGACGCCGCTGCTGGGCAACGACGTCTGGGAGCACGCCTACTACGTGACGTACCGCAACCGCCGTCCCGACTACCTCAAGGCCTGGTGGGACGTCGTCGATTGGGCCAAGGTCGCGGAGCGTTACGCCGCCGCGAAGTAAGGCACCCATCTCGGGCGCCTTATCGCGGCGCGTCGGCGGAACTTCCGCGCTACCGTTGCGTTTCTCCTGAGAGGCGGTCATCCGGCCGCCTCTCGTCTGTTACCACCCCCTCCCAGGGAAACGATGCCCGCGATGATCCGCAAGCTGCGACTCCTCGCGCCGATGCTCCTCATCGGCGCCCTTCTCGTCCCGTCGGCCCCGGCCCAGGCCAACGAGAACCAGATGTCCATCATGATGGACGACGATCTCCTCATCTACCGCGACAACCAGACGCGTGACAACGCGCTGCGGCGGATGAAGGTGCTCGGCGTCGACTCCGTCCGCGTGACGGTGTTGTGGACGGTCCTCACCAATCACCTCGAGGGCACCGGCAAGACGAAGAAGGAAAAGGCCGCGATCAAGGCCAACAAGAAGCGCTTCAAGCGCTACGGGGAGGCCAGCCCGCTGGCGTACCCGCCGCTGAACTGGAACCGCTTCGACGGGCTCGCGCGCGCGTGCAAGACGCTCGGGCCTCGTCTGCTACTTCAACATCACGGGCCCCGGCCCCAGCTGGGCACACCGCAAGCCGCCGGCGGCCAACAAGAAGGACGCCAAGTGGTGGAAGCCCAAGGAGCGCAACTTCTACAACTTCGTCCGCGCCGTCGCGCGCCGCTACAACGGCAGCTTCCGCGACAACGACGAGAACCGCACGACGCTCCCCGCGGTGAAGATGTGGTCGCTGTGGAACGAGCCCAACCAGGGCGGCTGGCTGCGTCCGCAGTGGCAGAACGGCAAGGCCGTCTCGCCGTCGCTGTACCGCTCGCTCTACCAGTTCGGGTATCGCGCGCTGCTAGCGTGAAGGGCACGGCAGCGACATCATCCTCGCGGGCGAGACCGCCCCGATCAACGTCGCACGCCAGACGACGACGTCGGCGATGGGCCCGAAGATCTTCCTCAACGAGCTGTTCTGCGGCCCGGGCTCCAACGGCCTCGGCTGTGCTGACTTCGACAAGAACGGACCGATCAAGGCGTGGGGCTGGGCGCACCACCCCTACACGAAGCAGAACTCGCCGCTGACGCGCGACGCCGATCCGCAGGCGATCACGCTGGCGAACTTCGACGAGCTCGGCTCGCAGCTGGACGCGCTTTCCGCCACCGGGCATCTCGCGGCGGGCATGCGCCTGGTGTCGACGGAGTTCGGCTACGAGACCAACCCACCCGATCCGACGGCGGCGACCAACCTCGAGCAGCAGGCGCAGTACATGGGGATCGGCGAGTACATGACCTCGCAGAACCCGCGTGTGTACGGCCACGCGCAGTTCCTGCTGCGCGACGTGCCGCCGAACAAGCGCTACAGCAAGGGGTCGCGCAACTACTGGGGCACCTACCAGTCCGGCCTCTACGGCTCGACCGGGACGGCTAAGCCGATCGCGAAGGCCTATCCGTTCCCGTTCTTCGCGGTGCCTGCCTCCGTGGATCCGGCGACCGGGCAGCGCACGATCAGCGTCTGGGGTCAGCTGCGCTTCCGCGCCAACGGCGTGCTCTCGCCTGAGACGCCCGAGTACGCCTACGTGCAGTGGCGTCCGGATGGCAACACGCCGTGGACGCTCGTCCAGGCGCTGCCGGTGACGACGACGTTCGGCTACTTCAAGGCCGACGGCATCGTCCTGCCGGGGCCGGGGCATGTGCGCGCGACCTGGGTCGGCGGCCAGATCCCGTTCTCCGCCGAGACGCTGGTTCAGAGCATCCCGTAGTCCGACCGACATGCGACGCCTCCGCCAGATTGCTGTGCTTGCGGGGGCGTTCGCTTTGCTTGGCGCGCCGGCGTGGGCGGCGTCGGGGATGGAGACGGGCATCGCCGACGACCGCATCCTGCTCGCCGGCGGGCCGACCGCGCTCGCGGCGGTCAGCGAGTGGCAGCGGATCGGCGTCGACGTGGCGCGTGTGCATGCCCACTGGCTGCGGATCGCGCCGAACGACACGGCGGCGTTGCAGCCCGCGGGCTTCGATCCGCGCAACCCCGACGACCCGCTGTATCACTGGGAGGCGCTCGACAAAGCCGTCGCGCTGCTCGAGGAGCACGGCATCCGGGCGATGCTCACGATCACGGGGCCGGGGCCGTTGTGGACGAGCACCGAGCCCGTGCGCGGCAACGCCCGCTTTGCGCCTGATGCGCGCAAGTACGGCGACTTCGCTTATGCGGTCGCCAAGCGCTACGCGGCGCGCGTCGGCGCGCTATCTCGTGTGGAACGAGCCCAACCAGCCGGCGTGGCTGCAGCCGCAGTTCACGTGCACGGGCTCGAAGTGCGCGCCCGCGTCGCCCGAGCGCTATCGGTCGCTGTACCGAGCTGCGTACAAGGCGATTCGCGACGTCGATCCCGACGCGCAGATCCTGATCGGGACGCTTGCGCCGAAGGGTCTGGACCCGAAGTCGCGCAACAGCACGATGCGCCCGCTGCAGTTCGTGCGCGCGCTGGCGTGCGTGGACGACAAGCGCATGAGGCGCATCAACGGCGGCGCGTGCCGCGACGCCGACCCGGTACGCGCGGACGGGTTCTCCTACCACCCCCACCCCGTGCGCTTCTCGCCGCGGACCACGAACATCCACAAGGACAACGCCGCGATCGCCGACATGCGGCGGTTCGAGGCGGCGCTGGACACGATCACGCGCAACGGGATCCTCAAACCCGAGCGCGGCGCGCGCTTCGATCTGTACCTCACGGAGTTCGGCTACCAGACGAACCCGCCCGACGAGGACTCCGGCGTCTCGCTGGCGACGCAGGCGAAGTGGCTGCAGGAGTCCTGGTACCTCGCGTGGGCCGACCCGCGCGTGCGCAACGTGACGCAGTACGAGTGGCGCGACGAGCCGATCCGCGTCGCCGGTGAGAACAACTACGCGTCGTGGCAGTCGGGGCTACGCTTCGAGGATGGCCGCGCCAAGCCGTCGCTGGCGGCGTTCACCAACCCGTTCTTCGCCTACGTCGGGCGCGGCGCGTCGAAGGTCCGCCTGTGGGGCCAGGTCCGCCCCGGGGGCTCGTGGCCCGTCACGGTCGAGCAACTGGTGGGCGGGCGCTGGAGCGACCTTCGGACGGTGCAGACCGATGCATCCGGCTACTGGTCGCTGCGGATCCCGCTGACGGGCCGCACGACGTACCGCTTCAGCTACGTGCGCGACGGTGAGACGGTGCGCTCGTCGCGCTCGACGGTCAAGCCGCTGCGCTGAGCGCCGACCCAGTCGTCCAGCGTCTGCCAGACCTCGTAGAGCCACTGCACGCGCGCCTCGGGGTCTGAGGGCACGTCGGCGGCGGGGTAGCGCCAGAACTTGATGTTCACCGTCCCGCCGACCAGGCCGCCCTTCCAGATGTCGGAGATGTACTCGAAGCCGTCGAGGCCGACGTGGCCGCAGACGACGATGTCGGCGTCCTCGTTCTCCTCCAGCAGCGCGATCGTGCCGCCCAGGCGCGGCGGCAGGATGTTGTGGAGCTTGTTCGCCAGCGGTGCGACAAGCGGCGTCTGCTCGGCGATCACTTCCTGCGCGCGCGCGAGCTTCGGCGGAGTGAAACGCGTGCCCTCGGGGTAGATCAGCACGCCCTCGCCGGGGCCGAGCTTCTCGAGGAGGCGACGCAGCTTGGCGGTCTCCCCTGCCGGATCGCGCGACGCACGACGGACGAAACACGTCGGCACCCAGCGTCCCCCGATGTCGATCACGGGGATCATCTGCAACTCGCGCTTGATCACGAAGCGCAGGCCGACGCCGTGATGCCGGGCGATCACGGAGTCGGGGAGCATGTTGTCGATGATGCTCGCGTGGCGGATCAGGACGATCTGCGGGCCGGGGCCGGCGAGCTCGAGGTCTTCGATCTCGAACTTGAGCCCGAACAGCACGCGGACGCCGCCGAGGTGGCTGCGCGCCCAGTGCCGTCTGAGCCAGTAGATCCCGCGCCGTCTTGCTGACGAGCCGTTGCGCGTTGACAGCTTGAGCGTGATCAGCACGACCAGCGCGCGCATCTCGGCGAAGAGGAACCACCACGCGAACGCCAGCAGCCGCGTGGCCATGAACGGCTTGCGTGAGCGCAGCCAGAGCACCGCGTCCGTGGCGAGTGCGCCGAGCAGCAGCACGGGATAGAGCGCCGTGACGAGGGCGAACAGCACCAGCTCGAGCCCGATCCCCCGCACCCGCCTGACCATCCGCTTGGCGAACGGCGAGTCGTCGGGGAACAGCGGCCCAGCGGTGACCTCCCGGATCCGCACGGACTGGAGCCTACGGGCTCTACCAACGAAACGGGGCCGCTTGAGCGGCCCCGGGGTCCAGGCGGAGCGCGCGCGCCTCCGCCCAGCTCTTGTGGTGTACGTGCCGTCTAGCGTAAGGCGTGCACGAGGCCGATGGTACACGCCCTGCCGCGCCGGGCTCAAATTTCGGCTTGACGCGGAATATCAGCTCCCGGATACTGCGATCACCCCGCCGGGTAGCTGCTTTACGCAGACGACGCCCGTCGCGATCTCCTCCGCGTAGGCGTCGGCCGGCGTGTCCCGCGGCCCTTTGACCGTGGGACGCCAAGCGAGCGGTCCCTTCGGGGGCCGCTCGTGCTTTGCGGTCGCAGCTGCCCATGCAGAACGAAAAACGACAGTCTGTCGCACCATTTTATGGTCTAATGGGACGTCAACCTGGGAGGGATCGCCGTCCTCGTGATCATCGCAGCCCGTCACCTGCGCGCTTGGCGCGGGGGTCTTCGCACAGCGGCGTTGGGACGGGGGGCTCACGGCCGGCGTTGAAGTCACGGTGTCGCACTGGTGCTGCTTATCTGCGTTAGGGCATCGGGCAGCCGGCTTTACGCACGTCGAGCGGCGGGCTGGCGACCTTCGAGTTGGATGCAGCGATCGTCGAAGCGCGTCGAGTCAGTCGCGGAATCCGCGACTCGATTGACCGGCTTCCACGCGAATTCGATGTTGGACCACGCTGCGGGTGCGTGAGCTGCCCTCGTTGCGCGCCCCGTCGCGTCCAGCGCTCGCCGTTAGAGCTCGCGCAGCCGGCGCTCGAGGAAGCGTCGTTCGGCATCGGTGACGGTGAGCGCGAGCGCGCGCTCATAGGCGTCCCTCGCGGCGTCACGGTCGCCGAGGCGACGGAGCAGCTCCGCGCGCGTGGAGTGCAGGTAGCGATAGTCGCCGAGATCGAGCCCGTCGACGATCTCAAGTGCGGCGTGCGGGCCGTCGACCTCAGCGACGGCGACCGCGCGGTTGAGGGCCACAATCGGCGATCCGGTCAGCTCGCCGAGCCGGCCGTAGAGCGCCACGACGGCCAGCCAGTCGATCGGCGTCTGGACCTGCTCGGCGGCGATCGCCGCCTGGACCGTGTAGGTCCCGCGTCCACGGAGCGCGATCGCGCGTTCGACCAGGGCGCAGCCGGCCGCAACTTGCCCGGCGTCCCAGAGCGTTCGGTCCTGGTCGAGCAGCGGGACGATCTCGCCGTCGCAGACGCGCGCGTTACGGCGCGCGTCGTGCAGCAGCATGAGCGCCAGCAGCGCGGCCGCCTCGGGTTCGTCGGGGACGAGGTCCACGAGCACCCGACCCAACCGGATCGCCTCGTCGGCGAGGTCGACGCGACCGTCGTCGCTGTAGCCCTGATTGAAGATCAGGTAGACGACCGCGAGGACCGTGCCCAAGCGGTCCGGAAGCACGTGGTCGGCGGGGACCTCGAACGGGATCCCCGCCGCCTTGATCTTCGTGCGCGCGCGCGAGAGCCGGCGCTTCATCGTCTCGTCCGGGACCATGAACGCGCGGGCGATCTCGCGAGGCGTCAGGCCGCCGAGCGCACGCAGCGTCAGCGCGACCTGCGCCTCGGTCCCCAGCGCCGGATGGCAGCAGGTGAAGATCAGCTCGAGGCGCTCGTCGGGGATCATCGGCTCGTCGGGCGTGAGTTCGACGGGGTCGGGGAGCTCCAGCAGACGGGTCTTCTGCTCCAGGGTGCGCTCACGGCGGATGCGATCGATCGCCCGGTTGCGCGCGGTCATCGTGAGCCAGGCCCCCGGGTTGTCCGGGGGACCGTCGCGCGGCCAGCGCTGCGCCGCGGTCGCGAACGCCTCCTGCGCAGCGTCCTCGGCAAGTTCGAAGTCGCCGAGGTACGCCACGAGGGATGCAACGACGCGGCCCCACTCGTCACGGAAGACCTGGTCCAGCAGAACTACCGCTCCACCACCGGCCGCACCTCGACCGAGCCGCCGAGCCGGACGGCGGGCATCCGCGCCGCGAACTCGAGCGCCTCGTCGAGGTCGCCCGCCTCCAGGAGGTAGAACCCGCCGAAGATCTCCTTCGTGTCGGCGAACGGGCCGTCGGTGAGGAGGACCTCACTGTCCTGCATTCGGACAGTGGTCGCGGTCGTGGCGGCGTGCAGTTCCTCCGCGCCGAGGACGCGTTCGTCGCTGGCGAGCTCCACGTAGTCAGCGGTGATCGCCGCGAGCTCGTCTGCGCCGAGGTTCTCGAACGCGCCGGCACGCTCGTTGATCAACAGGGCGTACTTCATCCTCGTCTCCTCGGGTCGCGCATCGACGGCTGCGGCTAGACGCTGGCCGGTGCGTTCGCGTAAGCGGCGATCCACCACTCGCCGTCGTCCTTCGTCAGCACCCACGTCGCGTTCGCCTCGCGCGCGGCCGGCACCTCGGTCTCACCGGCCATGAGGATCCCGGCTTTGCTGATGACGATCGCTGTGTCCTCGCCGACGAGGCGATAGTCCAGCGGCTCGTCGGTCGCGCTCGAGCCCTTCAGGGGCCCCTGGAAGGCGGCGGCCATGGAGTCGCGGATCGCGGACCTGCCGAGGTGACGCACCCCGGGCATGATGACGGTCGCGTCCTCGCGGTAGGCGCGCACGAACGCATCGGCGTCGTTATCGGACCAGCCGGCGTACATCTCGGTGAACACGGCGCGGATCTCGGCGATCGTGCGGTCCCGCTCGGTGGTGGAGTGCTCGGCCATGGTGATCTACCTCTCGTCTCGGTGCTCGGCCCCAATGGTCGAGCACGCTTTGTCTTCATACGACGAACGGGCTGGCGCGAAGGGGACAGGACCGTCGCGAAATATTTCGTGGTCGCGAAGCGACGAACGTCCTTCCTGTACGGCTATAGCCGGCACAAACGGACGTTTCCGAGCACGTCTGCTTTCGGGTGGCTGCAGGCGTCCGTTTGTGGTTGCTCTGGCTACACAGGAAGGACGTCCGTCGACCGGCGACCGGTGGCGCCTTACGCAGACGACTAACGCGTAAACCGCCGGCCGGCGGTCGGCGACGCCGACTCGTCAACCAGCAGCACCGCGTCTCCCCCACCGCAGCCTCGTTGGCCTCGGCCTCCAACGCAGCCATGCGCTCGGGGGTCATCGCCTGGTCGTCCTCGTTCTCCGCGAGCCATTGCTCGGCAGCGGCGACGTCCGCCGCGTCGGTGACGACCTGCTTACCCGCCGCGTAGTAGCGGTCGATCTCCGCGAAGAGCTCGTCAACGAGGTGCTCGGTCGCGACCTTCTTCAGCGGCTGGCCCTTCGAGTAGATCATCCCGGCGTTCTTGCCCCGGTGATCCCGAAGTCGGCATGGCGTGCCTCGCCGATGCCGTTGACGGCACAGCCCAGAACCGAGATCTCCAGCGGATCCTCGTAGGCCTCCAAGCGCTGCTCGATCTCCGCGACGACCGAGTCCATGTCGAACTGCAGACGGCCACACGTGGGGCAGGCGATCAGGA
Organism: Paraconexibacteraceae bacterium; assembly: GCA_963727365.1. Taxonomy (GTDB): domain Bacteria; phylum Actinomycetota; class Thermoleophilia; order Solirubrobacterales; family Solirubrobacteraceae; genus Paraconexibacter. The sequence goes on from CAVSFU010000014.1 coordinate 136,883, forward strand.
CCGGCCCGCGCTCGCGCAGCTTCAAAGCCTTGAGGATCTCCCAGGCGACCTTGACCTCTTCCTCCGCGTGGAAGGTCGACAAGGAGATCCGGATCCGTGTCGCCGATCCCGTCGGCAAGCAGTGTCCCCAGGCCGACGGAGGACTTCAGCGAGCCCGTCCACTTCGTCCCCGCCTCGGTGATCCCGAGGTGCAGCGGGTACGGGATGCGCTCGGCGAGCAGGCGGTTGGACGCGATCGTGTTCGGCACACCGACGTCGACTTCATCGAGACCTTGAAGTTCGTGAACTCCAGGCGCTCCATCAGCTCGACGAACTCCACCGCCGCGGTGACCAGCGCCTCGACCGGGTTCTCGAACTCGAGGTCATGGGGATGACGAGGCAGCGAACCGGAGTTGACGCTGATGCGCATCGGCGTACCGAACTCGTTGGCCTTGGCGACGACCTCGGCGACCTTGTCCGGCCCACCGATGTTGCCCGGGTTCAGGCGCACGCAGTGCGCCCCGGCCTCGATCGCCTTCAGCGCCAGCGTGTGGTTGAAGTGGATGTCGGCGATCACCGGGATCGGCGACTGCGCGACGATCGTCTTCAGCGCCTCGGCGTCCTCGTCGCGCGGCACGGCGACGCGGACGATGTCCGCCCGGCCTCGGCGACACGATGGATCTGCGCCATCGTCTCGGACAGGTTGGCCGTCTCGGTCTTGGTCATCGTCTGCACGGCGACGGGCGCGCCGCCCCCGATGGGGACACCGCCAACGTGGATCTGCCGCTGCGAGGCCATCCCCACATGGTAGGTGGGTAGGGTCAGGCGCGCGTGAACGAGCCCGTAAACATCGCCGACTACGAGGTGCTCGCGGCGGCGGCGCTAGGCCGGTCCGTCGGGCACTACGCCGGGGGCGCCGGGGACGAGCGGACGCTGGCGGACAACGTCGCCGCCGGGGGACGCCACAAGCTCCTGCCCCGCGCGTTGGTCGACGTTTCGTGCGTCGACACCGCCACGACCGTGTTGGGGACGCCGATCAGCCTGCCCGTGCTCGTCGCGCCGGTTGCGCTGGAGAAGATGGCCCATCCCGACGGCGAGTGCGCGATGGCGCGGGCGGCGGCCGCCGGGGGACGATCATGGTGCTCTCGACGATCGCGACCGCGCGGCCGCGTGAGGTGGCCGAGGGCGCGCCCGACGCCCCGCGCTGGTTTCAGGTCTAAGCGCTCGAGGACCGCGTGATCACCCAGGCGCTGGTGGACGAGGCCGTCGACAGCGGCTTCTCGGCTCTGGCGCTGACGGTCGACGCGCCGCGGGCCGGACGCCGCGAGCGCGACCTGCGCACCGGCTTCGCGGTTCCGGCGGGGATCGAGATGCCGGCTGTCCAGGAGGCATGCGGGACGACGGAGGGCATGACGCCGGCCGGGTTCTTCGAGTTGATGGACACGTCGCTCGAGTGGCGCGATCTCGAGCGTCTCGTCGCGGGCAGCTCGCTGCCCGTCGTCCTGAAGGGGTGTCCATCACCCCGAGGACGCGCGCATCGCCGCCGAGCTCGGCGTCGCCGGCGTCGTGGTCTCCAACGACGGTGGGCGCCAGCTCGACAACGTCCCCGCGACCGCCGACCTGCTCGGCCCCGGCGCCGAAGCGGTCGACGGGCGCATCGAGGTGCTCGTGGACGGCGGCATCCGCCGCGGGACCGACATCTGCGCTGCACTCGCCCTCGGTGCGCGGGCCGTGCTCGTCGGGCGCCCGGCGCTCTACGGCCTTGCGGCAGACGGCGAGGCCGGCGCGCGGCGCGTGCTGGAGATCCTGCGCGCCGAGCTCGAGCTTGCGTTGACACTCCTCGGCGCGCCGAGGCCGGCGGACGTCGGCGCGCAGCACCTCGCCAAACCGCAATTTTCGAGAAGACGTCGCGGGCGGCGCGAACTACCGTCGCCGACCATGCGAAAGATCGTCTCGAACTTCTTCATCTCGCTCGACGGTGTCGTCGAGGCCCCCGAGAAATGGCACTTCCCGTACTTCGACGACGCGATGGGCGCGGCCGTCGCGAGCGGCACGTCGACCACCAGCGCGTTCCTCATGGGCCGCAAGCTCTACGACGAGTGGGCCGGCTACTCGCCCTCACGCGAGACCCCGCCGGCCTGGCTAGCTCGAGGACGAGGCCGCGGAGTTCGCGGCGTTCATCAACGGCATCGACAAGTACGTCGTCTCCGACTCGCTCGACAGCGCGTCGTGGTCGAACACCACGGTCCTGCGCGGCGACGAGGCCGCCGCCCGGCTCGCCGAGCTCAAGGCACAGGACGGCGGCGACATCAGCATGTCCGGCAGCGCCGTCCTTGTCCGCCGGGCCGTGGCGCAGGGGTTGCTCGACGAGCTCAGACTGCTCGTCCACCCGATCGCCGTCGGCGAGGGCAAGCGGCTGTTCGAGGACACCCGCCAGCCGCTGAAGCTCGTCAGCTCCGAGACGTTCGACACGGGTGTGCTGAACCTGACCTACCTGCCGGCCTAGGCCCGCCCCTCAGCCTCGTACTCGCGCAGGTAGCCCTCGAAGAGGCGGCGGTGGCCCTCCTCGTCGCGCAGGATCGCGATCACCATGTCCTGCGTGACGGGGTCGACGTGGTCCGTCTCCTCGATGATGCGGTTGTAGTGCTCGATCGCGCCGGTCTCGGCCTCGATCACGCCCTTGATGACGTGGACGATGTCGGTCTGCTGCGCGGGCGGCTGGAGGTAGCTCTGCTCGGCCGCGAAGTCCTGCGAGCCGGGGACGACGCCGTAGAGCTCCTTGATGCGGTGGGCGAACTGCTGGGCGTGCCCGAGCTCCTCCTGGATGTCCTCGTTGAGCGACTCGACGATCTCCTGAGCGCGGACGCCATCCGGGTTGATCGAGTTGGCGATGTAGCTCATCACCGTCTCGATCTCCATCCAGTAGGCCTTGGTGAGCAGCCCGATGATGTGCTCGCGTTTGTCGGTGTTTTCGTCAGCGAGGATGCCTTGACTTGCGTTGCGGGTCGTGGACATGAAGATCCGTATACCCGGGGCGATGAATTTCGACGGCGGCGTGCGTCTTTACAACCATGACGCTGTACGAGACCCCCGCCGACGAGCTCGAGACCGGTGCCCTGGCCGCCCTTCTGCGGCTGCACCGCACCCTCCGCGGATCGCTGCACCTCCCGGGTGAGGCGGGTTATGAGACCGAGCGCCACTCCCTCAACCCCGCGCTCGACCCACGCCCGGCGATCATCGCCGAGGCGTGCGGTCCGGCAGACGTCATCGCCGCCATCGACGCCGCTCGCGAGCATGGGTTGCGTCTCTCTGTGCAGGCGACCGGCCACGGCACGCACGCCCCCAACGACGGTGGGCTGCTGCTGAAGACCGGCGCGATGGCGGGCGTCTTCGTTGATCCCGAGCGGCGCATCGCCCGCGTTGGCGCGGGTGCGCGCTGGGGTCAAGTGCTGCGCGCCGCGGCGCCGTTCGGCCTGGCGCCGGTGTCGGGCTCCTCGCCGGACGTCGGCGTCGTCGGCTACACCCTCGGCGGCGGCCTCGGCTGGCTGTCGCGGCGGTTCGGCTTCGCTGCCGACAGCGTCCTCAGCGTCGACGTCGTCACGGCCGAGGGCCGTCTCATCACTGCCAGCGCCGATCGCCACCCCGAGCTGTTCTGGGCGCTGCGCGGTGGCGGCCCCGGGTTCGGGGTCGTCACCGCGATGGACATCGCGCTGCACCCCGTCGCCGCCGTCTACGCGGGCGTCTCGGAGTTCGCGCGTGAGCGCGCCGCCGACGTCCTGACCGCCTACCGCGCGTTCATGGAGACCGCGCCGGACGCGCTGAGCACGGCGATCGTGCTGACGCCGGAATCCGTCAAGCTCAAGGTGATGCACGCTGGTGGGCCGCTCGAGGCCGAGCGCCTGCTGGCGCCACTGCGCGCCGCCGCCGGGCCTGCGGTGTCGTCGAGCTTCACCGAGGCGCCCTTTGCCGAAGCCGCGATGGGCGGCACCGGCCCGCGCCAGGTCGAGCTCTGCAACGCGCTGACCGACGGACTGATCGAGACGATCGTCTCCGCTGACGCGCCGGCTGTCGAGGTCCGCCACTGGGGCGGCGCGATCGCCTCCGCCGCCCCCGACGCCGGCCCCGTGAGCCACCGTGGGACGCAGTTCACCGTCATCGCCGAGGCGCGCGTGCGCGGGCTGTCAGCGTATGGCAGCGGCGGGAGTTCCTGAAATTCCCCTCCGACCCGACCCGCACCGAGGACGCGTTCACCCGCGGCAACCTCTGGCGCCTGCGCGAGGTCAAGCGCGCCTACGACCCCGACGACTTCTTCCCTGCTCGGGCCACACGCTAGCGCCGGCGGCGCCGCGGGGTGCGCGGCTGGCTTAGGTGTAGTCGCTTGGAAGCTTGCTCCGGCGGCGCTGGTGGATTGGCATCCGCCTCGCGTCGGACACGTGCGGTTTCCCGGAGCTAACCGGGTGCGAAGCGCTCGCCGGTCTCCGCGTCGCGACGAGTGACAGCTATCCGTTCATATAGGACCAGTAGCTGTCACTCGTGGCGGCCACCAGCGCTGGCGCCCGGTTAACGGTTGCGCCCCGGAGCGTGTGGACGCGAGGCGCGACCACCGCGCCCGACGCCCACGACGCGCGCCTGCGACGAGCTGGCGCCCCACGATGCCAATCCACCACCGCCCGCCTAACGAAGGTGAGGAGCAACCTCCCTAGGTCTGCACCTAGGCGGCTTCCACCACGAGCCGCAGTCGATCCGGGCCGATCGCCTCGGCCCAGCAGATGAAGCCATCGGTGAGCGTGCACAGGGGGCTGTCTTCGACGGGCTCGAACTCGTCGTCGATCGTCACCTCCCATACGTCCAGCGCCGAGTGAAGCCGCCTGCCCATCTCAACGAAGTAGTCGGCCTGCCAGCCGATACCACGCGAGGAATGTGCCGTCCTGCTCCGGCGCCGTCGAGCCCGGCAGGTTGAAGTCGGTCCACCATCCGTCGCCAGTCGAGCCCGTGACGCATGATCGAGCCGCGGTTGGCGGACGGGCTGACGTGGAACAGGATCGTGGCCACTACGCCACGAGCTCGTCGAACAGGCGCGCCAGGCACGCCGCCGGGTCTTCGCAGAGCCCGGTGTGGACCTCACCGGGCTGGACGATCGTGCTCGACGGCGCGACCAGCCAGCCGAAACGCTCGGACTGCGGCAGCGCCGCGACGGCGCCGCCCGCGGCGTCGCCCGCAGCAACCGCGACACGGCGGGCCAGCTCGGCCTCGATCGCGGCGACGTCTGCGTCGGGGTCCAGCGCCGCGAGGCGGTCGGGGTGCAGAAGCGTGCGGGCCTCGAGGAACTGCTTGCGCCGGCAGTAGACGACGACGCCGGCGTTCAGGCGCTCGCCGCGCTCGATCCGCGGGACGACTCGCAGCACCGCGTACTGGTAAGGCTCGCTCATGAAGCGGCCCTTCGCAGCAGGTGCTCGACGTACGCCTCGCGCGGGGTGGCGGATGAGCCAATCCTCCGGGACCTCAGCGGCGACCGCTGCGAGCATCGTGCGATCGACGCGAGCGGAGAGCGACGAGCGTGCGTCGCCGCGCGCGGGCAATAGCACGTGCTGCTCGATCAGCGGGAATGGCTTGTCAGCGGCGGCGACGAAGTCGTCCGCCGAGTGCTGCGCATAGAACGCGGCGCCGTGGTCGATCAGCCACGGCTTCCCCCGCCACCGCAACAGGTTGGGATTGCGCGGAGTGCGGTCGACGTTCGTGATCAGCTCATCGAACCAGACGACGTCCGCGGCGAACTCAGCGCCAACATCTCCCGACAGCGGCAGCGAGCCGGGCAGGAAGTCCACCCCGAGGTTCACCCCCGCCGACGCCGCGATCAGCTCCTGGATCTCCGGATCGGGCTCAGCGGTAGCGAGCCGCTCGTCGAGCTCCACCAGCACGAGCTCGGGCATCGGCAACCCCAGAGCACGAGCCAGCTCGCCGCCGATCACCTCGGCCACCAGCGCCAACGGCCCCTGCCCCGCACCGCGGAACTTGACGCTGGACAGCCCGTCGTCATCCGCTTCGACCAGCCCCGGCAGCGACCCGCCTTCGCGCAACGGCGCGACATAGCTAGTCGCCGCGACCTTCCTCATCCGGCGTACATCGCCTCGATCGCGTCGGAGTACTTCGCGTCGATCGGCTTGCGCTTGAGCTTCATCGTCGCGCTTCAGCCTCCATCGCCGCCGGGGAGCCAGTCGCCACCGACGATCGTGAACTTCTTGATCTGCTCGACCCGCGCCATCTGCGCATTCGCCGCGTCGATGCCCTCCTGCACGGCCTCGCGCACGGCATCGTTCGACGCCAGCGCCTCCAGCGACGTGTCCTCGATCCCCTTCTTCGCCGCCCAGGCGGGCGCAAAGTCGGCATCCAGCACGATCAGGGCCGTGTTGTAGGACCGCGCGTCGCCGATGCAGACCGCCTGCCCGATCAGCGGCGAGGCGGTCTTGATGTTCGCCTCGATGTTGGCCGGCGACACGTTCTGCCGGCCGCGTTGATGATGATCTCCTTCTTGCGGTCGACGATCGAGAGGTACCCGTCGTCGTCGAACTGCTCCGATGTCGCCGGTGTGCAGCCAGCCGCCTCGACGATCGTCTCGGCCGTCTTGTCGGGCTGGTTGCGGTAGCCGAGCATCACGACGTCCGAACGCAACGAGCACCTCGCCGTCGTCGCCGAGCTTCACCTCGACACCCGGCGCGGCCGGGCCGACCGTGCCGATCTTGATCTTGTCCGGCGGGTTGACCGTGCCAGCGCCGCAGGTCTCTCTCTCTCTCGCTCATCCCCCACAGCTCCGCCAACGGCACGCCGATCGCGTGGAAGAACTCGAGCACCGCCACCGGCGTCGGCGCCGCGCCGACGTTGACGGCCTTGATCTCCGTCGAAGCCCAAGCATCTTGCGCAACCCCGCGAACATCCCCTCGTCGGCCTGCGCGACGGCTGCCGCGAGCTCCTCGGGAACCTCCTCGCCGGCCTGCTCGAGCTGCACCTTCTTGACCGCCGCCGCGATCGCTCGCCTCGCCCTTCTCGCGCTGCTCGTCGGGCTGGCCGGCAAGCATCGTCTCCAGCCCTGCCTTGAGCTTCTCCCAGATCCGCGGCACCGCGAAGAACCACGTCGGCTGGACCTCGGGCAGGTAGGACAGCACCTGGCGCGGGTCCGGGCAGCTCGTCACCTGCACGCCGAAGACGATCGGCAGGTAGTGGTGCGCCACGCGCTCGGCGACGTGCGCCGCCGGCAGCCAGGAGATGACGCGGCCCCCGTCGTCGGGGAACTCGATCATCGTCCTCGACGCTCTTGGGTCGCCGACATCAGGTTCCTTGTGCGACTAGCTGCACGCCCTTCGGCGGCCCGGTCGTGCCCGAGGTGTAGATCAGCGTCAGCACGTCGCGGGTCGACTGCGCGCCGACCGATGCCTCGGTGTCAAAGCCCGCCTCGCGCCCGGCGGACTCGACGGCCTCGAGCGTCGTGCAGCCCTCCGGCGCCTCGCCGATCTTACGACGACGTGCGCGAGGTTCGGCAGGTTCTTGCGCGCCTCGAGGATGTTCTGGCGAGGTACGCCGGCTCGGTGACGACGATCCGCGCCCTCGGAGTCCGAGACGACGTACTCGATCTGGTTCGGCGCGTAGGTCTGGTAGATCGAGAACGGCGTCGCGCCGATCAGCGCGGCGGCCATATCGACGAGATGGATCTCGGCCCGTCGACGAGCAGGATCGCGAGGCACTGCCCGCGCTCCAGCCCGAGCCCCGC
>CAVSFU010000015.1:0-41679 GCA_963727365.1 Paraconexibacteraceae bacterium
GCACTGGTGCTGCTTATCTGCGTTAGGGCATCGGGCAGCCGGCTTTACGCACGTCGAGCGGCGGGCTGGCGACCTTCGAGTTGGATGCAGCGATCGTCGAAGCGCGTCGAGTCAGTCGCGGAATCCGCGACTCGATTGACCGGCTTCCACGCGAATTCGATGTTGGACCACGCTGCGGGTGCGTGAGCTGCCCTCGTTGCGCGCCCCGTCGCGTCCAGCGCTCGCCGTTAGAGCTCGCGCAGCCGGCGCTCGAGGAAGCGTCGTTCGGCATCGGTGACGGTGAGCGCGAGCGCGCGCTCATAGGCGTCCCTCGCGGCGTCACGGTCGCCGAGGCGACGGAGCAGCTCTGCGCGCGTGGAGTGCAGGTAGCGATAGTCGCCGAGCCGGAGCCCGTCGACGATCTCCAAGCGCGGCGTGCGGGCCGTCGACCTCAGCGACGGCGACCGCGCGGTCGAACTCCACGATCGGCGATCCGGTCAGCTCGCCGAGCCGGCCGTAGAGCGCCACGACGGCCAGCCAATCGATCGGCGTCTGGACCTGCTCGGCGGCGATCGCCGCCTGGAACGTGTAGGTCCCGCGTCCACGGAGCGCGATCGCGCGTTCGACCAGGGCGCAGCCGGCCGCAACTTGCCCGGCGTCCCAGAGCGTTCGGTCCTGGTCGAGCAGCGGGACGATCTCGCCGTCGCAGACGCGGACGAGATGGCGCGCGTCGTGCAGCAGCATGAGCGCCAGCAGCGCGGCCGCCTCGGGTTCGTCGGGGACGAGGTCAACGAGCACCCGACCGAACCGGATCGCCTCGTCGGCGAGGTCGACGCGACCGTCGTCGCTGTAGCCCTGATTGAAGATCAGGTAGACGACCGCGAGGACCGTGCGCAAGCGGTCCGGAAGCACGTGGTCGGCGGGGACCTCGAACGGGATCCCCGCCGCCTTGATCTTCGTGCGCGCGCGCGAGAGCCGGCGCTTCATCGTCTCGTCCGGGACCATGAACGCGCGGGCGATCTCGCGAGGCGTCAGGCCGCCGAGCGCACGCAGCGTCAGCGCGACCTGCGCCTCGGTCCCCAGAGCCGGATGGCAGCAGGTGAAGATCAGCTCGAGGCGCTCGTCGGGGATCATCGGCTCGTCGGGCGTGAGTTCGACGGGGTCGGGGAGCTCCAGCAGACGGGTCTTCTGCTCCAGGGTGCGCTCACGGCGGATGCGATCGATCGCCCGGTTGCGCGCGGTCATCGTGAGCCAGGCCCCCGGGTTGTCCGGAGGACCGTCGCGCGGCCAGCGCTGCGCCGCGGTCGCGAACGCCTCCTGCGCAGCGTCCTCGGCAAGCTCGAAGTCACCGAGGTACGCCACGAGGGATGCAACGACGCGGCCCCACTCGTCACGGAAGGCCTGGTCCAGCACCACTACCGCTCCATTACAGGCCGGACCTCGACCGAGCCCCCGAGCCGGACGGCGGGCATCCGCGCCGCGAACTCGAGCGCCTCGTCGAGGTCGCGCGCCTCCAGGAGGTAGAACCCGCCGAAGATCTCCTTCGTGTCGGCGAACGGGCCGTCGGTGAGGAGGACCTCACTGTCCAGCATTCGGACAGTGGTCGCGGTCGTGGCGGCGCGCAGTTCCTCCGCGCCGAGGACGCGTTCGTCGCTGGCGAGCTCCACGTAGTCAGCGGTGATCGCCGCGAGCTCGTCTGCGCCGAGGTGCTCGAACGCGCCGGCACGCTCGTTGATCAGCAGGGCGTACTTCATCCTCGTCTCCTCGGGTCGCGCATCGACGGCTGCGGTTAGACGCTGGCCGGTGCGTTCGCGTAAGCGGCGATCCACCACTCGCCGTCGTCCTTCGTCAGCACCCACGTCGCGTTCGCCTCGCGCGCGGCCGGCACCTCGGTCTCACCGGCCATGAGGATCCCGGCTTTGCTGATGACGATCGCTGTGTCCTCGCCGACGAGGCGATAGTCCAGCGGCTCGTCGGTCGCGCTGGAGCCCTTCAGGGGTCCCTGAAGGCCGCGGCCATGGAGTCGCGGATCGCGGACCTGCCGAGGTGACGCCCACCGGGCATGATGACGGTCGCGTCCTCGCGGTAGGCGCGCACGAACGCATCGGCGTCGTTGTCGGCCCAGCCGGCGTACATCTCGGTGAACACGGCGCGGATCTCGGCGATCGTGCGGTCCCGCTCGGTGGTGGAGTGCTCGGCCATGGTGATCTACCCCTCGTCTCGGTGCTCGACCCCAACGGTCGAGCACGCTTGTCTTCGTACGACGAACGGGCTGGCGCGAAGGGGACAGGACCGTCGCGAAATATTTCGTGGTCGCGAGTGACGAACGTCCTTCCTGTACGGCTATAGCCGGCACAAACGGACGTTTTCCGAGCACGTCTGCTTTCGGGTGGCTGCAGGGGGTCCGTTTGTGGTTGCTCTGGCTACACAGGAAGGACGTCCGTCGACCGGCGACCCGGTGGCGCCTTACGCAGACGACTAACGCGTAAACCGCCGGCCGGCGGTCGGCGACGCCGACTCGTCAACGAGCAGCACCGCGTCTCCCCCACCCGCAGCCTCGTTGGCCTCGGCCTCCAACGCAGCCATGCGCTCGGGGGTCATCGCCTGGTCGTCCTCGTTCTCCGCGAGCCATTGCTCGGCAGCGGCGACGTCCGCCGCGTCGGTGACGACCTGCTTACCCGCCGCGTAGTAGCGGTCGATCTCCGCGAAGAGCTCGTCAACGAGGTGCTCGGTCGCGACCTTCTTCAGCGGCTGGCCCTTCGAGTACATGATCCCGGCGTTCTTCGCCCCGGTGATCCCGAAGTCCGCATGACGTGCCTCGCCGATGCCGTTGACGGCACAGCCCAGAACCGAGATCTCCAGCGGATCCTCGTAGGCCTCCAAGCGCTGCTCGATCTCCGCGACGACCGAGTCCATGTCGAACTGCAGACGGCCACACGTGGGGCAGGCGATCAGGACCGGCCCGCGCTCGCGCAGCTTCAAAGCCTTGAGGATCTCCCAGGCGACCTTGACTTCCTCCTCGGCGTGGAAGGTCGACAAGGAAATGCGGATCGTGTCGCCGATCCCGTCGGCGAGCAGCGTCCCCAGACCGACGGAGGACTTCAGCGAGCCCGTCCACTTCGTCCCCGCCTCGGTGATCCCGAGGTGCAGCGGGTATGGGATGCGCTCGGCGAGCAGGCGGTTGGACGCGATCGTGTTCGGCACCGACGTCGACTTCATCGAGACCTTGAAGTTCGTGAACTCCAGGCGCTCCATCAGCTCGACGAACTCCACGGCGGCGGTGACCAGGGCCTCGACCGTGTTCTCTCATCGAGGTCATGGAGATGACGAAGGCAGCGAACCGGAGTTGACGCCGATGCGCATCGGCGTACCGAACTCGTTGGCCTTGGCGACGACCTCGGCGACCTTGTCCGGCCCACCGATGTTGCCCGGGTTCAGGCGCACGCAGTGCGCGCCGGCCTCGATCGCCTTCAGCGCCAGCGTGTGGTTGAAGTGGATGTCGGCGATCACCGGGATCGGCGACTGCGCGACGATCGTCTTCAGCGCCTCGGCGTCCTCGTCGCGCGGCACGGCGACGCGGACGATGTCCGCCCCGGCCTCGGCGACACGATGGATCTGCGCCATCGTCTCGGACAGGTTGGCCGTCTCGGTCTTGGTCATCGTCTGCACGGCCACGGGCGCGCCGCCCCCGATGGGGACATCGCCAACGTGGATCTGCCGCTGCGAGGCCATCCCCACATGGTAGGTGGGTAGGGTCAGGCGCGCGTGAACGAGCCCGTCAACATCGCCGACTACGAGGTGCTCGCGGCGGCGGCGCTGCAGGCCGGTCCGCTCGGGTACTACGCCGGTGGCGCCGGGGACGAGCGGACGCTGGCGGACAACGTCGCCGCCTGGGGACGCCACAAGCTCCTGCCCCGCGCGTTGGTCGACGTTTCGGCCGTCGACACCGCCACGACCGTGTTGGGGACGCCGATCAGCCTGCCCGTGCTCGTCGCGCCGGTTGCGCTGCAGAAGATGGCCCATCCCGACGGCGAGTGCGCGATGGCGCGGGCGGCGGCGGCCGCGGGCACGATCATGGTGCTCTCGACGATCGCGACGGCGCGGCCGCGTGAGGTGGCCGAGGGCGCGCCCGACGCCCCGCGCTGGTTTCAGGTCTACGTGCTGAAGGACCGCGCGATCACCCAAGCGCTGGTGGACGAGGCCGTCGACAGCGGCTTCTCGGCTCTGGCGCTGACGGTCGACGCGCCGCGGGCCGGACGCCGCGAGCGCGACCTGCGCACCGGCTTCGCGGTTCCGGCGGGGATCGAGATGCCGGCTGTCCAGGAGGCATGCGGGACGACGGAGGGCATGACGCCGGCCGGGTTCTTCGAGTTGATGGACACGTCGCTCGAGTGGCGCGATCTCGAGCGTCTCGTCGCGGGCAGCTCGCTGCCCGTCGTCCTGAAGGGTGTCCATCACCCCGAGGACGCGCGCATCGCCGCCGAGCTCGGCGTCGCCGGCGTCGTGGTCTCCAACCACGGTGGGCGCCAGCTCGACAACGTCCCCGCGACCGCCGACCTGCTCGGCCCCGTGGTCGAAGCGGTCGACGGGCGCATCGAGGTGCTCGTGGACGGCGGCATCCGCCGCGGGACCGACATCTGCGCTGCACTCGCCCTCGGTGCGCGGGCCGTGCTCGTCGGGCGCCCGGCGCTCTACGGCCTTGCGGCAGACGGCGAGGCCGGCGCGCGGCGCGTGCTGGAGATCCTGCGCGCCGAGCTCGAGCTTGCGTTGACACTCCTCGGCGCGCCGAGGCCGGCGGACGTCGGCGCGCAGCACCTCGCCTAACCGCACGTTTCGAGAAGACGTCGCGGGCGGCGCGAACTACCGTCGCCGACCATGCGAAAGATCGTCTCGAACTTCTTCATCTCGCTCGACGGTGTCGTCGAGGCCCCCGAGAAATGGCACTTCCCGTACTTCGACGACGCGATGGGCGCGGCCGTCGCGAGCGGCACGTCGACCACCAGCGCGTTCCTCATGGGCCGCAAGCTCTACGACGAGTGGGCCGGCTACTGGCCCTCACGCGAGACCCCGCCGGCCGGCGAGCCCGAGGACGAGGCCGCGGAGTTCGCGGCGTTCATCAACGGCATCGACAAGTACGTCGTCTCCGACTCGCTCGACAGCGCGTCGTGGTCGAACACCACGGTCCTGCGCGGCGACGAGGCCGCCGCCCGGCTCGCCGAGCTCAAGGCACAGGACGGCGGCGACATCAGCATGTCCGGCAGCGCCGTCCTTGTCCGCTGGCTGCTGGCGCAGGGGTTGCTCGACGAGCTCAGACTGCTCGTCCACCCGATCGCCGTCGGCGAGGGCAAGCGGCTGTTCGAGGACACCCGCCAGCCGCTGAAGCTCGTCAGCTCCGAGACGTTCGACACGGGTGTGCTGAACCTGACCTACCTGCCGGCCTAGGCCCGCCCCTCAGCCTCGTACTCGCGCAGGTAGCCCTCGAAGAGGCGGCGGTGGCCCTCCTCGTCGCGCAGGATCGCGATCACCATGTCCTGCGTGACGGGGTCGACGTGGTCCGTCTCCTCGATGATGCGGTTGTAGTGCTCGATCGCGCCGGTCTCGGCCTCGATCACGCCCTTGATGACGTGGACGATGTCGGTCTGCTGCGCGGGCGGCTGGAGGTAGCTCTGCTCGGCCGCGAAGTCCTGCGAGCCGGGGACGACGCCGTAGAGCTCCTTGATGCGGTGGGCGAACTGCTGGGCGTGCCCGAGCTCCTCCTGGATGTCCTCGTTGAGCGACTCGACGATCTCCTGAGCGCGGACGCCATCCGGGTTGATCGAGTTGGCGATGTAGCTCATCACCGTCTCGATCTCCATCCAGTAGGCCTTGGTGAGCAGCCCGATGATGTGCTCGCGTTTGTCGGTGTTTTCGTCAGCGAGGATGCCTTGACTTGCGTTGCGGGTCGTGGACATGAAGATCCGTATACCCGGGGCGATGAATTTCGACGGCGGCGTGCGTCTTTACCCAGACCATGACGCTGTACGAGACCCCCGCCGACGAGCTCGAGACCGGTGCCCTGGCCGCCCTTCTGCGGCTGCGCCGCACCCTCCGCGGATCGCTGCACCTCCCGGGTGAGGCGGGTTATGAGACCGAGCGCCACTCCCTCAACCCCGCGCTCGACCCACGCCCGGCGATCATCGCCGAGGCGTGCGGTCCGGCAGACGTCATCGCCGCCATCGACGCCGCTCGCGAGCATGGGTTGCGTCTCTCTGTGCAGGCGACCGGCCACGGCACGCACGCCCCCAACGACGGTGGGCTGCTGCTGAAGACCGGCGCGATGGCGGGCGTCTTCGTTGATCCCGAGCGGCGCATCGCCCGCGTTGGCGCGGGTGCGCGCTGGGGTCAAGTGCTGCGCGCCGCGGCGCCGTTCGGCCTGGCGCCGGTGTCGGGCTCCTCGCCGGACGTCGGCGTCGTCGGCTACACCCTCGGCGGCGGCCTCGGCTGGCTGTCGCGGCGGTTCGGCTTCGCTGCCGACAGCGTCCTCAGCGTCGACGTCGTCACGGCCGAGGGCCGTCTCATCACTGCCAGCGCCGATCGCCACCCCGAGCTGTTCTGGGCGCTGCGCGGTGGCGGCCCCGGGTTCGGGGTCGTCACCGCGATGGACATCGCGCTGCACCCCGTCGCCGCCGTCTACGCGGGCGTCTCGGAGTTCGCGCGTTGAGCGCGCCGCCGACGTCCTGACCGCCTACCGCGCGTTCATGGAGACCGCGCCGGACGCGCTGAGCACGGCGATCGTGCTGACGCCGGAATCCGTCAAGCTCAAGGTGATGCACGCTGGTGGGCCGCTCGAGGCCGAGCGCCTGCTGGCGCCACTGCGCGCCGCCGCCGGGCCTGCGGTGTCGTCAAGCTTCACCGAGGCGCCCTTTGCCGAAGCCGCGATGGGCGGCACCGGCCCGCGCCAGGTCGAGCTCTGCAACGCGCTGACCGACGGACTGATCGAGACGATCGTCTCCGCTGACGCGCCGGCTGTCGAGGTCCGCCACTGGGGCGGCGCGATCGCCTCCGCCGCCCCCGACGCCGGCCCCGTGAGCCACCGTGGATGGCGGACTTCACCGTCATCGCCGAGGCGCGCGTGCGCGGGCTGTCAGCGTATGGCAGCGGCGGGCAGTTCCTGAACTTCCTCTCCGACCCGACCCGCACCGAGGACGCGTTCACCCGCGGCAACCTCTGGCGCCTGCGCGAGGTCAAGCGCGCCTACGACCCCGACGACTTCTCCCCGCTCGGGCCACACGCTAGCGCCGGCGGCGCCGCGGGGTGCGCGGCTGGCTTAGGTGTAGTCGCTTGGAAGCTTGCTCCGGCGGCGCTGGTGGATTCGCATCCGCCTCGCGTCGGACACGTGCGGTTTCCCGGAGCTAACCGGGTGCGAAGCGCTCGCCGGTCTCCGCGTCGCGACGAGTGACAGCTATCCGTTCATATAGGACCAGTAGCTGTCACTCGTGGCGGCCACCAGCGCTGGCGCCCGGTTAACGGTTGCGCCCCGGAGCGTGTGGACGCGAGGCGCGACCACCGCGCCCGACGCCCACGACGCGCGCCTGCGACGAGCTGGCGCCCCACGATGCCAATCCACCACCGCCCGCCTAACGAAGGTGAGGAGCAACCTCCCTAGGTCTGCACCTAGGCGGCTTCCACCACGAGCCGCAGTCGATCCGGGCCGATCGCCTCGGCCCAGCAGATGAAGCCATCGGTGAGCGTGCACAGGGGGCTGTCTTCGACGGGCTCGAACTCGTCGTCGATCGTCACCTCCCATACGTCCAGCGCCGAGTGAAGCCGCCTGCCCATCTCAACGAAGTAGTCGGCCTGCCAGCGATCGCACGCGAGGAATGTGCCGTCCTGCTCCGGCGCCGTCGAGCCCGGCAGGTTGAAGTCGGTCCACCATCCGTCGCCAGTCGAGCCCGTGACGCATGATCGAGCCGCGGTTGGCGGACGGGCTGACGTGGAACAGGATCGTGGCCACTACGCCACGAGCTCGTCGAACAGGCGCGCCAGGCACGCCGCCGGGTCTTCGCAGAGCCCGGTGTGGACCTCACCGGGCTGGACGATCGTGCTCGACGGCGCGACGAGCCAGCCGAAACGCTCGGACTGCGGCAGCGCCGCGACGGCGCCGCCCGCGACGTCGCCCGCAGCAACCGCGACACGGCGGGCCAGCTCGGCCTCGATCGCGGTGACGTCGGCCTCGGGGTCCAACGCCGCGAGGCGGTCGGGGTGCAGAAGCGTGCGGGCCTCGAGGAACTGCTTGCGCCGGCAGTAGACGACGACGCCGGCGTTCAGGCGCTCGCCGCGCTCGATCCGCGGGACGACTCGCAGCACCGCGTACTGGTAAGGCTCGCTCATGAAGCGGCCCTTCGCAGCAGGTGCTCGACGTACGCCTCGCGCGGGTGGCGGATGAGCCAATCCTCCGGGACCTCAGCGGCGACGGCTTCGACCATCGAGCGGTCGACGCGAGCGGAGAGCGACGAGCGCGCGTCGCCGCGCGCGGGCAGCAGCACGTGCTGCTCGATCAACGGGAACGGCTTGTCGGCCGCGGCGACGAAGTCGTCCGCCGAGTGCTGCGCATAGAACGCGGCGCCGTGGTCGATCAGCCACGGCTTCCCGTGCCACCGCAACAGGTTGGGATTGCGCGGAGTGCGGTCGACGTTCGTGATCAGCTCATCGAACCAGACGACGTCCGCGGCGAACTCAGCGCCAACATCTCCCGACAGCGGCAGCGAGCCGGGCAGGAAGTCCACCCCGAGGTTCACCCCCGCCGACGCCGCGATCAGCTCCTGGATCTCCGGATCGGGCTCAGCGGTAGCGAGCCGCTCGTCGAGCTCCACCAGCACGAGCTCGGGCATCGGCAACCCCAGAGCACGGGCCAGCTCGCCGCCGATCACCTCGGCCACCAGCGCCAACGGCCCCTGCCCCGCACCGCGGAACTTGACGACGTACAGCCCGTCGTCATCCGCCTCGACCAGCCCCGGCAGCGACCCGCCTTCGCGCAACGGCGCGACATAGCGAGTCGCCGCGACCTTCCTCATCCGGCGTACATCGCCTCGATCGCGTCGGAGTACTTCGCGTCGATCGGCTTGCGCTTGAGCTTCATCGTCGGCGTCAGCTCATCGCCGCCGGGGAGCCAGTCGCCACCGACGATCGTGAACTTCTTGATCTGCTCGACCCGCGCCATCTGCGCATTCGCCGCGTCGATGCCCTCCTGCACGGCCTCGCGCACGGCATCGTTCGACGCCAGCGCCTCCAGCGACGTGTCCTCGATCCCCTTCTTCGCCGCCCAGGCGGGCGCAAAGTCGGCATCCAGCACGATCAGGGCCGTGTTGTAGGACCGCGCGTCGCCGATGCAGACCGCCTGCCCGATCAGCGGCGAGGCGGTCTTGATGTTCGCCTCGATGTTGGCCGGCGACATGTTCTTGCCGGCCGCGTTGATGATGATCTCCTTCTTGCGGTCGACGATCGAGAGGTACCCGTCGTCGTCGAACTGCCCGATGTCGCCGGTGTGCAGCCAGCCGTCGACGATCGTCTCGGCCGTCTTGTCGGGCTGGTTGCGGTAGCCGAGCATCACGACGTCCGAACGCACGAGCACCTCGCCGTCGTCGCCGAGCTTCACCTCGACACCCGGCGCGGCCGGGCCGACCGTGCCGATCTTGATCTTGTCCGGCGGGTTGACCGTGCCAGCGCCGCAGGTCTCGCTCATCCCCCACAGCTCCGCCAACGGCACGCCGATCGCGTGGAAGAACTCGAGCACCGCCACCGGCGTCGGCGCCGCGCCGACGTTGACGGCCTTGATCTCCGCGAAGCCCAGCATCTTGCGCAACCCCGCGAACATCCCCTCGTCGGCCTGCGCGACGGCTGCCGCGAGCTCCTCGGGAACCTCCTCGCCGGCCTGCTCGAGCTGCACCTTCTTGACCGCCGCCGCGATCGCCGCCTCGCCCTTCTCGCGCTGCTCGTCGGGCTGGCCGGCAAGCATCGTCTCCAGCCCTGCCTTGAGCTTCTCCCAGATCCGCGGCACCGCGAAGAACCACGTCGGCTGGACCTCGGGCAGGTAGGACAGCACCTGGCGCGGGTCCGGGCAGCTCGTCACCTGCACGCCGAAGACGATCGGCAGGTAGTGGTGCGCCACGCGCTCGGCGACGTGCGCCGCCGGCAGCCAGGAGATGACGCGGCCCCCGTCGTCGGGGAACTCGATCATCGTCTCGACGCTCTTGGTCGCCGACATCAGGTTCTTGTGCGACAGCTGCACGCCCTTCGGCGGCCCGGTCGTGCCCGAGGTGTAGATCAGCGTCAGCACGTCGTCGGGCGACTGCGCGCCCACCGATGCCTCGGTGTCGAAGCCCGCCTCGCGCCCGGCGGACTCGACGGCCTCGAGCGTCGTGCAGCCCTCCGGCGCCTCGCCGATCACGACGACGTGCGCGAGGTTCGGCAGGTTCTTGCGCGCCTCGAGGACGTTCGCGAGGTACGCCGGCTCGGTGACGACGATCCGCGCCTCGGAGTCCGAGACCACGTACTCGATCTGGTTCGGCGCGTAGGTCTGGTAGATCGAGAACGGCGTCGCGCCGATCAGCGCGGCGGCCATATCGACGAGATGGAACTCCGGCCGGTTGACGAGCAGGATCGCGAGGCACTGCCCGCGCTCCAGCCCGAGCCCCGCGAGGCCCCCTGCGAGCGCCTCCGAGCGCTCGCGCCACTCGGTCCAGGTGATCGTCTGCTCGTCGTCCTTCGTGCGGATGGCGACCTGGTCGCCCCGCTGGGCCGTCGTCGTCAGGAACGCGCCGGCGATCGTCGCCGCGTCCACTCCCCGGGCTGTAGCACTCTCCATGGTGCGAATCTAACGGACGCCGAACCCTTCACCGCGCAGTCGATCGATGTCGTTCGTCAACCCGATCGCGAACAGCATGATCACGAGCAGGAAGCCGACGACGCTCGCGCGCTCCATCACGCTGAATGGGATGCGCTTGCCGCGCAGCTTCTCGGCGACCGCCCAGAAGATGTGACCGCCGTCGAGCGGCAGGAACGGGAAGAGGTTGACGATCGCCAGCGACAGCGAGATCACCGCCAGGATCAGCATCGTGTCGACGAAGCCGGTGGTCGCGATCGTCTGGCGCGTCGTCTCGTAGGACCCGACGACGCCCGAGACGTCCTGGCGCGCCTCGGAGTCGTAGACGAGCTTCGTGATCGCGGTAACGGTCGCCTCGGTGACGCGCCAGCTGCGATTGACCGCCGTGCCGATGCCTTCGATCGGCCCGTCGCGCACGTACTTCGCGTCGAAGCTGAAGCCAATCCGCGCGCGCTTGTTCTTGGCGTCGTAGACCGGCCGGATCAGCAGCGTCTGCGTGCGCCCGTCGCGCACGACGGTGACGCGCGCCGGCGTCGCGGCCCGGCAGCCGTCCACCTGCGCGCCGACACAGCGGTGGCGCGCCACGCCCTGCACGAACGTGCCGAGCTCGCCGCGACGACCATCGACCGCGAGGATGCGGTCGCCGGGCATCAGCTGGCCGGCTGCCGGTGAGCCAGACTCGATGCGATCGACCACCGGCGTCAGCTCGCCTTGCCCCTTGAAGACGAACAGCGCCCACAGGATCAGCAGCGCGATGAAGACGTTCATCACCGGGCCGGCGGCGATCACGACGATCCGCTTCCAGACCGGCTGGTTGTAGTACGCGCGCGACTCGAGCTCGGGTGGCAGCTCCTCGTTGGGGTTCATCCCCGTGATGCGCACGTAGCCACCGAGCGGGATCGCACCGATGCCGTACTCGGTCTCGCCGCGCCGGACCGTCCACAGCAGCGGCGGGAAGAACAGCGCGAAGCGCTCGACGCGCATCCCGACCGCCTTCGCCGCGACGAAGTGGCCGAACTCGTGGAGGATGATCAGCGCCGCGAACCCTGCGAACGCCAGCAGCCAACTCAAGAAGGGCTACGCGTGACCAGCCCACGCGACGGCTCGGCGCCGCGTCCACGAGCTCGCGCGACCCGCGCGTCGCGGTCGGCGTTGTACAGCGACTCGAACGCGCGCACCGGCGTGCTCTCCAAGCGCTCGAGCGTCCCCTCGATCACCTCGGCGATGCCGAGGAACCCGAGGCGCCCCGCGAGGAACGCGTGCACCGCGATCTCGTTGGCGGCGTTCAGGATGCACGGCGCCGTACCGCCGGCGACCCCGGCGGCGCGCGCGAGGCGCAAGCACGAGAACGTCTCCATGTCGACGGCCTCGAACGTCAACGCGCCGACCTCCGCGAGGTCCAGCGCACGCAACGGCACGTCGACGCGCTCCGGATGGTGCAGCGCGTAGCTGATCGGCACGCGCATGTCGGGATAGCCGAGGTGCGCGAGCGCCGCGCCGTCGCACAGCTGCACGTAGGAGTGGACGATCGACTGCGGATGCACGACCACGTCGATGTGCTCGTACGGCGTGCCGAAGAGGTGATGCGCCTCGATCACCTCGAGGCCCTTGTTCATCAGCGTCGCCGAGTCGATCGTGATCTTGCCGCCCATCGCCCACGTCGGGTGGTCGAGCGCCTCGTCGATCGTCACGTCAGCAAGCTGCGCGCGCGTCCGTCCGCGGAATGGCCCGCCCGATGCCGTCAGGACAAGCCTGTCCACAGTCCCGGGCCGCTCGCCAGCCAGCAGCTGGTGCAGCGCCGAGTGCTCGGAGTCGACCGGGATGATCTGACCCCCGGTTGCCTCTGAGAGCTGCATCACGAGCTCCCCACCGACGACCAGCGACTCCTTGTTGGCAAGCGCCAGGTCGATGCCCTCGCCGAGCGTGGTGACGGTCGGGCCGAGGCCCGCGGAACCGACGAGCGCGTTGAGCACCATGTCCGGCCCGGCTTCGAGGATCAGTCGCACGAGCCCTTCGGCGCCGGTGTAGACCTCGCCGTCGGTCCACACCTCCGCAGCGCGCGCCGCGGCGACCTCGTCGGCCAGCGCAATCCGCGTCACGCCGTGCTCGCGTGCCTGCTGGACGAGCAGCTCCCAGTTGCCCTGAGCGCTGAGCCCGAGCACCTCGAGCTCACCCTCCGAGCGGGCGACGACGTCAAGCGCTTGCGTGCCGATGGACCCGGTCGAGCCGAGAATCAGGATGCGGCGGGGCACTGCAATCAGGCTAGAGCATCGCTCGCCAGACCCAGTAGCCCACGACGATCGTGAACAGCACGGCGTCGAGGCGGTCCAGCGCGCCGCCGTGGGCGCCGAACGCGCGGCCGGTGTCCTTGGTGCCGGCGTCGCGCTTCAGGTAGGACTCGAAGAGGTCGCCGATCGGCGCAGCCACCGCCACGCCGAGGCCCAGCAGCGCGCCCTTGGTGCCGCCGAGCCAGTCCTGCGACAACCCCGCCCACCAGACGGCGACGACCGCAGTCGCCATCCCGCACAGCAGACCCTCGATCGTCTTGTTCGGCGAGATCGTCGGTGCCAGCTTCGTGCGCCCGAACGCGCGGCCGCCGAGGTAGGCGCCCGTGTCCCCGAGGAACGTCCCCAGCGCAACGGCAAAGACGATCGCACCGCCGTGCGGCAGGTCGCGCAGCATCACCGCAAACGCCAACGGCAACGCGATCCAGACGACGCCCAGCAGCGTCACCGCGATGCCCGGCGCGCCGCCGCGCGGCTGCAGCAAGATCAGCAGGAACGCCACCGGCACCGACGCGACCGTCACGAGCAGGACGGTCTCGGTCGTCCCCTCCTGCGCCGCGACGATCAGCCCCGCCAAGCACAAGAACCCCGCCAGGCGCGAGGGCGAGGCGTAGTGGAACATCGAGTACAGCTCGTGCAGGCACAGCGCGCCGAACACGAACATCCCGGCCGCGAACAGCGGGCCACCGCTGGCAATCAGCGCAATCGCCAGTGCCGCGGCGGGAATCGCGACCATGACGCGCGCCGCGAGGTCGGAGCTCGTGTTGCGCCGCTGCGCCCGTCTCCCCCGCGGCGTCGCCATCTCAGCGGCCTCCGAAGCGACGCTCGCGAGTCTCGTACTCGTCCAAGCAGCGCCGGAACGCGTCGCGCGAGAAATCCGGCCACAGCTCGTCGGCGAAGACCAGCTCGGAGTACGCGCACTGCCAGAGCAGGTAGTTGCTGATGCGCTGCTCGCCGCTGGTACGAATCAACAGATCGGGGTCGTGCATCTCCGGCGCGTACATCAGCGCTCTGAACGCGTCCTCACCGCCGCCCTCGTAGCGCGCGGCCGCGTCGAGGATCTCGTCGCGCGAGCCGTAGTCGAACGCGATGAACAGCGTGATGCGGTCGTTGGCCGCGGTCTGCGCCTCGGCTGCCTCCATCTGCGCCAGCAGCCCCGCGTCGACGCGGTCGCGGCGCCCGATGAAGCGCATCCGCACACCCTCGGCGTCCAGCTCGGGCGTCTCGTCCTGGATGCGCTGCGAGAACATCGCCATCAACGCCGCGACCTCGTCGTCGCTGCGCGACCAGTTCTCCGTCGAGAACGAGAAGACCGTCAGCTCCTTCACCCCGAACTCGACCGCGTCGCGCAGGCGGGCCTTCACGACGTCCGCGCCGGCACGATGCCCCTCCGCCACCGCCAGCCCGCGCTGCTGTGCCCAGCGTCCGTTGCCGTCGGTGATGATGGCGACGTAGTCGGCCGCCATCAGACTTCCAGGATCTCGGCTTCCTTGGCCTTGAGGTGGTCGTCGAGGTCCTGGATCTTGCCGTCGGTCAGCTTCTGCAGCTCGACCTCGCCGCGGTGCTCGTCGTCGGCGCCGACCTCGCCCTCGGACTTGAGCTCCTTGAGGTCGTGCATGATGTCGCGCCGCACGTTGCGGATGCCGACGCGCCCTTCCTCGGCGATGTGGCGCACCTGCTTGACCAGCTCACGCCGGCGCTCCTCGTTCAGCGCCGGGATCGACAGGCGGATGATGCGGCCGTCGTTGCTCGGCGTGAGCCCGAGCTGGGCCTCCATGATCGCCTTCTCGATGATCTTGATCGAGCTCTGGTCGAACGGCTGGACCGACAGCAGCTGCGCCTCGGGCGTGTTGATCGTCGCCAGCTGCTTCAGCGGCGTCGGCGCGCCGTAGTAGTCGACGGTGACGCGGTCCAGCAGCGCCGGGCTGGCGCGCCCGGTCCGCACGGACCCGAACTCGTGGATCGTCGCCTCCACGGACTTCGCCATGCGCTCGCGCGCATCCACCATCAGCTCGTCGATCAGCTCACTCATCTGTCTTCACCAGCGTGCCCACGCGCTCGCCGGACACTATCCGCTCGATGTTGGCCACGTCGTCCATGTTGAAGACGTTGATCGGCATGCGATTGTCCGCGCACAGCGTCAGCGCCGTCGAGTCCATCACCTTCAGGCCACGCTGCACGGCCTCCATGTGCGTGATCGTGTCGATGAGCTTGGCGTCGGGGTTGATGCGCGGGTCGTCGTCGTACACGCCCTCCACCCCGTTCTTGGCCATCAGGATGATCTCCGCGTGGATCTCCACCGCCCGCAGCGCGGCTGCGGTGTCGGTGGTGAAGAACGGGTTGCCGGTGCCCGCGCCGAAGATCACGACGCGCCCCTTCTCGAGGTGGCGCTCGGCACGGCGGCGGATGTAGGGCTCGGCGACCTCGGCGATGTTCAGCGCCGACTGCACGCGCGTGTGGACGCCGACCTTCTCGAGCGCGTCCTGCAGCGGCAGCGCGTTGAGCAGCGTCGCGAGCATGCCCATGTAGTCGCCGGTGGCGCGGTCCATCCCGTCCGCTGCGCCCTTGACGCCGCGGTAGATGTTGCCCGCGCCGACGACGATCGCGATCTCGACCCCACGATCGTGCACGCCCTTGATCGCCTCAGCGACCGCCGTGACGCGCGTGGGGTCGGTCCCGTACTCGAGGTCGCCCATGAGGGCCTCCCCCGAGAGCTTCAGCAGAACCCGCTTGAACTCACTCACCGACGGCGAATCTAGTGAATCGCCGGATGACGACGTTCTCACCTGTCTTCGCCGACAGGTCCGCGCGCAGCTGCTCGATCGTCTTCTTCTCGTGCTTGTCCTCGTTGACGTGCACCTGATCCAGCAGCGCAACCTCGCCGAGCCACTTGTTGAGCATGCCCTCGACGACCTTCGGGCGGATGTTCTCGGGCTTGTCGGCAGCCTGCTGCTCGAAGACGCGGACCTCGGCGGCCTTGGACTCCGAGTCGATGTCCTCGCGCGAGATGACCTTCGTCTGCGGGGAGGCCGCGATGTGCATCGCGATCTCGCGGGCGAAGCCGATGAAGTCGTCGTTCTTGGCGACGAAGTCGGTGTTGCAGTCGACCTCGACGAGCACGCCGACCTTGCCGTTGGCGTGGATGTAGGACTGGACGGTCCCTTCGGCAGCCTCGCGATCGGCGAGCTTGCCGATCTTGTTGCCCATCTTGACCCGCAGCAACTCGACGGCCTTGTCGATGTCGCCGTCGGCCTCGGTCAACGCGTTCTTGCAATCCATCATGCCCGCGCCGGTCTTCTGGCGCAGGGCGGCGACGTCCTTCGCGGTGAACTCAGCCATTCGCGGGGGTCTCCTCGGGGGTCGGGGTGGTCTCGGCGCCAGCCGCGGCCTCCTCGGCAGGCGCGGCCTCAGCGGCGGCGGCGGCCTGCGCGGCGGCGGCCTGCGCGGCAGCCTGCTCCTCGGCCTGCTTGCGGGCCTGCTCCTCGGCGGCACGCTTGGCAGCGGCCTCCTGCTCGGCCTGCTGGCGCTGGGCCTCGGCGGCCGCGAAGGCGCCACGGCCCTCAGCGACGACGGAGCCGATCGCGTCGGCGACGGCCTTGCACGAGCGCATCGCGTCGTCGTTGCCCGGGATGACGTACTCGATCCCGTCGGGATCGCAGTTGGTGTCGACAAGCCCGATGATCGGGATGCGCAGGCGCTGGGCCTCCTTCACCGCGATGACCTCGGTCTTGAGGTCGACGATGAAGATGGCATCCGGCGGGCGCTGCATGTGCTTGACGCCGCCGAGGTTGGCCTGCAGCTTCGCCAGATCAGCCAGCGCGTTCATGCGCTCGCGCGTCGGCAGCAGCTCGAGCTGGCCATCGGCCTGGTAGCGCTCGAGATCGTGCAGGCGCTTGATGCGCTGCGAGATCGTCTGGAAGTTCGTCAGCAGCCCGCCGAGCCAGCGGTGGTTGACGTAGGGCTGGTTGGACATCTCCGCGGCGTCCTTGACGGCGTCGCGAGCCTGCTTCTTGGTGCCCACGAACAGCACGGTGCCGCCGCGGTGCGCGATCTGGGCAGCGAACTGCTGCGCGTCGGCGAGCAGCCTCTGCGTCTGCAGCAGGTCGATGATGTAGATGCCGCCACGCTCACCGTGGATGAAGCGGCGCATCTTGGGGTTCCAGCGACGAGTCTGGTGGCCGAAGTGAACGCCGGCCTCCAGCAGCTCTTTGATCCCGACTTCGGGCATGAGCAGTGGTCCTTTCGAGTGTTGTGTTGCGACAGCCGCGCGCGAAGCTCTGCGGAACCCGGCGTTGTGCCGGGCAGGACCCGAAGTGCTCCGTCGTCCGCGCGGGTAGAGGGACGACAGATTTGTCCGACGAGTTTACGCAAGTCCTCGCTTCACCCGTCGTTACGTGCAGTGTCGGACCGGTCCTCCCTTCCCCTACCTCCGGTGGTCCGGTCCGTCAGTTCTGTCGGCCGGGTGACTTCAGAAGAAGTCGCCCGGCCGACCTTCTTTAGCCGGCCAGCTCGCGCAGCCCCTGCGCGACCCAGGCCCGGCAGTCGTCCTTGTCGACCCACGGCGCGCCATCGGCCTCGGCTTGCGCCAGCACCTCGTCAGGGCTCGCACCGGCCTGCAGGCCGGCGTACAGGGAGACGAGCGCCGAGGAACGCGGGCCGGCGCGGCAGGTGACGGCGGTCGGCCGCGGCAGCCGGTCCAGCGCCGCGATCTGCTGTCGCGCCAGATCCATGCTGAGCTCGCGCGGCGGGTCGGAGATCACGTTCTCCGACTGCGCCACGGCGGCCTGCACCTCGGCGTAGGACATCCCGCCCTCCATCGCGGCGAACTCCTCACCGCACAGATACAGCCACGAGGCGACGCCCGAATCGCGGGCAAACGCGGCGGGGTCCGCGATCGGGCCGCGGTTGAAGACCAGGTCGTCGTTCATGCACGCGAGTCTCGCGCCAGGTCCAGGGCAACCGCAAGGTCAGCTGGCAACTGCGACGCGATGTCGACGGCCTCGTGTGTCACCGGGTGCACGAACGCCAGCCGCGCGGCATGGAGGAACTGCCGTGCCAGGCCGAAGCGCCCGGCCACGCCGTACTCAGGGTCGCCGCAGACGGGATGGCCGATCGCCTGCAGGTGGACGCGGATCTGATGCGTGCGGCCCGTCTCCAGGCGCACGCGCAGCAGCGTCGCGGACGCCAGCGCCTCGACGAGCTCGAAGTGCGTGACCGCCTCACGTGGCTGGTCGGTGTCGGTCGACATCCGCACGCGCACGCGGCGGTCGCGGCCGATCGGCGCGTCGACCGTGCCCGAGCGTGCGGGCGGGCGGCCGTCCACCAGCGCGAGGTACTCGCGTGTGATCTCGCGGCGCTGCATCAGCGCCTTCAGCGCGCGGTGGACGTCTTCGGACTTCGCGACCACCAGCAGCCCGGACGTGTCCTTGTCGAGGCGGTGGACGATCCCCGCGCGCCCCTCGTCGCCGCCCGCGGCGCGCCCGGCTAGCGCCTGCGCAAGCGTGCCGGACCGGTTGCCGCGCGCCGGGTGCACGACGACGCCCGCGGGCTTGTCGACCACCAGCAGGTGCTCGTCCTCGAACGCGACGCCGAACTCGGCGGGTGCGCCGGGTCCCGGATCGAGGTCGACGACATCGGCCGACTCGTCGACCTCCACCGTCTCGGTGCCCGTGAGCGTGAAGCGCTTGGCCACCACCTTGCCGTCGACCGTCACGGCGCCTGCGGCGATTAGGCGCGCGGCGCGTGAGCGTGAGCGGAGCGGCTCGGCGAGGAACGCGTCGAGCCGCTCGCCGGCGCTCTCAGGACCCGCGGTCAGGCGCATCGCGCCGCTCCATCACGAGCACCAGCGCGAGCACCCCGAACGTGATCGCGATGTCCGCCACGTTGAACGCCGGCCACGACGGGAGCTTGAGGAAGTCCGTCACGGCGCCCTCGGCGATGCGGTCGATGACGTTTCCCAGCGCGCCGCCCGCAAGCAAGCCGACGGGCAGCCAGACCAGCGGGCGCTCGACGTTGCGCGCGAAGTAGACGAGCAGCGCGACGATCGCGATCGCGATCACGACGATCACGACGGCAGCCTGGTCCTCGAACGCGCTGAACGCCACGCCGCGGTTCTTCACGTGGACGAGCTTCAGCCCGGGGAAGATCGCATCCTGCTCGCCGACGGCAACACCGCCGCGCACGAGCGCCTTGGTCAGCTGGTCCACCGCCAGTACGAGCCCGCCGACGAGGGCGGCCCGCGGCCACGCGGTCACCCGTGGATCGCGTCGACGATCAGCCCGCCGCCGATCTGCAGCAGGAGGATCGCCACGATCGGGCTGACGTCGAGCGGGCCGATCGGCGGGATGAAGCGGCGGAAGATCGCGAGGTACGGCTCGACCACCTCGGACAGGAAGTCCATGATCGCCCGCGACCAGCGGCTGTAGGGGATCCGCCCGCCGAATCCCATGAACAGCTGCATCAGGATGTAGGCGATGATCAGGATCACGTAGACGAGGATCAGCGCGCTGAGGAAGTCCGCGATCTGCGTGCGCGTGCTGGCGAGGACGAGCATCAGCCGAGCACCGCGTCGAGCGCGTCG
Organism: Paraconexibacteraceae bacterium; assembly: GCA_963727365.1. Taxonomy (GTDB): domain Bacteria; phylum Actinomycetota; class Thermoleophilia; order Solirubrobacterales; family Solirubrobacteraceae; genus Paraconexibacter. Next base: position 19,706 of record CAVSFU010000015.1, read on the forward strand.
TTGAATGCGGTGCGCACGCCGCCGCGCTCGAGCGCCGCGAGTCCGCGGGCGGTCGAGCCGCCGGGCGACGTCACCTCGCGCCGCACGGAAAGCGTGTCCATCCCGCGGGTGCGGATCAGCTGCGCGGTGCCTTCCATCGTCTGCACCACGAGCTCGGCGGCACGCTCGGCCGGCAGGCCGCGGCGCACGCCGGCGTCGATCTGCGCCTCGGCGACAAGCGCCATGTACGCGGGGGCGTTGGACATCAGGCCCATCGCGACGTCCACCAAAGACTCATCGAAGACCTCCAGGCGGCCGAGCTTTGCGAACAGCGCCGCGACCTCGTCCTCGTCGGGTGCGCCCGACGGCACGTGGCAGACGACACCGGCGCCGACCTCGACCGGCGTCGAGGGCAGGAAGCGGTAGACGGGCACGTCGCCGTAGGCCTCGCGCAGCTTCGCCAACGGCGTCGCGCCGAGGATCGAGGCGACGCGGCGCGCATGCGGGCGAACCTCCTCGGCGACCGCCGCGAGCTGCGGCGGCTTGTGGCACAGCACGACGAGGTCGACCGCCTCGGCCAGCTCGGCGTTGGAGCCGAACGTCTTGCCCCCGGTCTCCGCGGCGAGCGCCTTCGCGCGCCCCGGGACTGGATCGAACGCATGCACAGGTACGCCCCAGCCACGCGCCATTGCGCGCGCCATGTTCCCTGCTCCGACGAGACCGACCTGCATTGCGGCGGGAGTCTAGTGAGTGATCCTGGCGCCGGATCGCCGTCGCTGCCAAGGACGCAGGCCCGAAGGCGTGCTCCGCACGTCGAGGGCCGAGGACGCTGGCAGCGGCGGCGAGGCGGTGTCAGGACTGGTTGAAGAAGCCCTTTTCGATCAGCTGCGCGCGTTCCTCGGCAGAGATCTGCACGTTGCGCGGCGTGAGCATGAAGACCTTGTCGGCGATCCGCTGCATCCCGCCGTCGAGCGCGTACGTCAGGCCCGACGCGAAGTCGATCAGGCGCTTGGAGAGGTCGGTGTCCGTCCCCTGCAGGTTGAGCACGACCGGGACGGAGTCCTTGAACTTGTCGGCGACCTGCTGCGCGTCGTTGAACGACTTCGGGATCACGAGGTGCACGCGCACGTCGCTGCGACCGCCGTTGGGGACCGCACGCAGGCGCGTCGTCCGCGGTTCGTCGTCCTCGGCAAAGATGTCGTCGAAGTCGTTTCCACGGCGCCGGCTGCTGAGGCGCTTGACGTTCGGGCGCTCGCGATAGCGCTCCTCGAGCTGCTGCTCAGGCTCGTACGCGTCCTCGTACTCGTCGTCGACGGGATCGCGCTGTTCGGCGAGCCCGAAGTAAACGAGGGCAGAGTGCCATGAGTCCCTGAAGGCCATACCAAGTTCAGATTAGCCGCGCGGACGCGGATTCCTGCCCGCTAACGGTACAAGGTTGTGCCGATTCGCACGATCGTCGCACCCTCTTGTGCAGCGACCGCGTAGTCCTGGGACGTCCCCATCGACAGCTGCGGCAGGCCACGATCGCCCGCCAGCTGCGCCAAAGCCGCGAACCAGCGCCGGTTGTCCTCGGGCTGCTCGGCAAGCGGCGGCATCGTCATCAGGCCCGTTACGCGCACGTTCGCGGGGACACGGGCAAGGAAGTCGTCGAGCTCGTCGGGGTCGACGCCGCCCTTCTCCGGCTCGCGCGCGATGTTCACCTCGACGAGGACGTCGGTCTCCGCCGGCGCGTGGCGCTCGAGCTGCGCGAGCACGCTGTCGGACGCGACCGAGTGGATCAGGCGCACGTGCGCCAGCACCTGCTTGACCTTGCGGCTCTGCAGGTGGCCGATGAAGTCCCAGGTGAAGTCCGGGTGGGCGGCGGCCTTCGTCTCGAGCTCCTGCGCGCGGTTCTCGCCGAGCAGCGTGATGCCGGCCGCGGCAAGCACGGGCAGCTGGTCGGCGGCGAGGTACTTGACGGCAGCGAGCAGCTCGACGCCGTCGCCGATCTCCGAGCGGATGCGCGCGACGTTGTCGGCGACACGCTGCGGGATCAGCTCAGCCACGCGATCCCGCCCTGGCGCGCGGTCGTCTTGTCGCGGCGATAGGAGAAGTGCTCGGCGGAGCAGATCGTGCAGATGCCGACGTCCTCGACCTCGACGCCGCGAGTCCGCAGCCGCTCGGCCGCCACGCGCTTCAGATCGGCCGTTGCGGCGACGGGCGTGCCGAGGGCAGCGTGCACCTCGGGACCGACCTCGTAGCAGCACGGCCCGGCGCCCGGACCGATCACCGCGTGCGTCGCGCCGACCGCGTCCGCCGCCGCCTCCAGCACGCCGTCGGCAAGCCCGCGCCACCCCGCGTGCGCCATGCACACGCCCTCGGGCCCATGCAGCGCGACCGGCAGGCAGTCGGCGACGAACACGACCACCCCGACGCCGCGCGTGCGCGTCAGCCGCGCGTCGGCCGGACGGTCGTCCTCCGCGACCTCGGTGCCATGGACCTGCGGCCCGCAGACGATCCGCTCCAGCCCGAGCTGCACACGCAGCCGCTCGAGCGCCGCCGGGTCGCGCAGGTCACCCTCCGCGATCCCGGTGAAGCGAACGCCGTTCACGTGGTGAGCAGCTCGACCCCGTCGAGCTTGCTGCGCTGCGCGTACTCGAAGTGCACGCGGTCGGACACGAGCGTGTCGCGCAGCGTCCCGTCCTTGTCGTAGACCTCCAAGCGCATCTTGGCCACCTCGCTGTTGTAGCAGTAGGCCTCCTCGCCGTCGGGGTCGTGGTAGGTGACACCGACCAGCGAGGCGTGCGGCGCTTCGATCGTGGCGACAAGCCGGCGGCCCTTGGAGCTGACGTCGCACTTCCACGTCGTGAGGTCGAACTCGGACTTCGTGCGCGTCACGTGCCAGGGCGCCGTGGAGATGAAGTCCTCCCCCTCGATCCGCGCGACGATCGGCGTGTTGGGACCGATCTCGCGGCCGAAGCGCGGCACGAACACCGACACGCCCTCGAAGAACGAGTCGTCACGCGGCGAGCCGTCCTCGCCTGTGAAGTCGTTGCAGTGCGTCCAGGTCCAGCGGTTGGCGTGCTTGGTGCCGTGCAGGTGCGCCTGGCCGCCGCGCGCGCCGTCCAGCTCGATCGCGTTGCCGTCGTAGCTGACGGTGCCGGACACGCGCAGGTCGGCGTGCGGCAGGCGAAACACGGTCTTGGCGATCTTCGCGCGGCGGAAGAACGGATGCACCGGCTCGTACGGCGGCAGGCGCGGCGTCCACGTCAGGTCCCACGCGGCTTTGTCCATGTGGCCGCTCATGCCGTGGTCGTCGAGCACGCAATCCCCGACGCGCAGGCGAAACGGCTCGGCCTCGGCGACCATGCGGTCGATCGGCAGCGTCTGCTTGCGCGCGTAGCGCGTGCCGTCAGCCTTCATCGCCAGGAACCACAGGCTGCACTCGGCGGGCCCGTCGTCGGGCGCGCGCATCGTGTAGCGGATCCACAGTCCGGTCCCCGTCGCCGGGTCGGTCGTCGTCAGGTAATACACCTCGTAGTGGCCGGGACCGCCGTCCCAGACGAGCGCGTTCGCGTTCATTCTGGAACGAGCGTACCGAGTGCAGCCGGATGTCAGCTGGATTCAGCGCAGCAGGTAGTCCACCACCCGATCCATCAGGTCGTTGCGCGTCGCGGCGCCGCTGACGCCCTCGAAGCCCCAGCCGAGATAGACGCTGTCGGGCGTCCCGATCGCCGCCGCCTCCTTGATGCCCAGGCCGCCGCGGCGGACCCAGTCGTTGCGGTTGGGACCCTCGATGCCCGCCTCGTCCTGCGGCGCGCCTGGGACCGTCCAGCCGTCCATCGGGTCGCCGTCGTCCTCGAAGGACGTCGTGCCCTCGCCGGTCGAGACGACGACGTCGTCCACGAAGACGCCGGGGAACTGCTGGAAGCCCCAGTCGCTGAGGACGGTGATCGAGACCTCGACCTGCGAGCCGGCGTACGCGCCGAGGTCGAAGGACAGCTGCTGCCAGCCCGACGAGCTGCCGTTGGCGGCGTTCCAGCTTCCGCTCGAGCCGGTGTTCGTGCACGCCGCGTCGCTGAACGTCTGGTAGTGCGTCAGGAACGGGTGCAGCACGTTCGCCGCGTCCAGCGGGTTGCTCCAGCCACCCGGGCAGGACTCGTCGTGGCTGAGGTCGTCGCTGGTGTGGCCGTTGGCGTCGACCAGCGTCGTCCAGTTGTCACCGCCCGCCGTGCGAGCCTCGACCACCAGGTAGTCGAAGTCCAGCTCGAGGTTGTAGCTCGCCCAGAACGACAGCGTCGCGCCGCCGGCCGGGACCGTGATCGTGCGCGTCAGGCGCTTGTACGCCTCGTCGGCGCGGTCAGACCACATGAACTGCGAGCCGCCGTGCGGGTCGAACGGCCCGGCGATGCCGCTGGCGTACTCGGCGGCCGGCCAGCTCTCGAACTGCGGGAAGCTGCCCGTCGGATCCGTCACCTGGAGGAAGTCGCTCGTCGTGATGAACGACGAGCTGCTGGCCTGGTTCTGCGCGCTGTCGGCGCCGTTGCGATCCAGCGTCAGCCCCGCGAGCGGGTCGTTGATTCCGGCGATCGGGAACGGGTCGCCGGTGTTCGGGTCGTGCCCGCCGTCGGGCGTCGTGATCGTCGAGCCGAAGAAGTACTCGATCGGATCGCCCTGCGAGTCGCCCGAGCCCGACAACGCCAGGCAGCGCGCCTCGATTGCCGGGTCGGAGCTGCACTGCTTGTTCTCGAACGGGTCGTACAGCTGCGTGCCGAGGCCCGTCGTGTACTGCTGGCCTGCGCGCTGCCCGGTGTAGAGCACGCGTCCGCCCTCGTTGAGGAAGTCGCGGACCTCCAGCAGCTCCTGCATCGCCAGCAGCGACGCGTTGCCCGGACCCCAGCCGAGCTCGCGCGTGACGACGTCGTCGCCGGTGTACCAGAGCACGGCGTCGTAGTGGCTGAGCACGCCGAGGGCATCCGGCGCGCGGCGGGCGTGGGCGTCGACGTCGTAGACGTCGAACGCGACGCCGTTGGCGTTGAGCGCGTCTGTGTAGAACGACAGGTACTGCGGTGCGGTCACCCCCGGCTTGGCGGGTGAGGCGCCCGTGTAGTCCTCGGCCGCGAGCACCAGCACGCGACGGTCGCTGTCGGACTCGACCTTGTAGGTGAAGGAGTCGCTCGTGGCGCCACGGGCCTCGAACCAGACCTTCACGTCGTCGCCCGGCGCAGTCCCGGTCACGGTGCCGCGCATCACGTGGTAGTGCGTGCCGACGCCGGCGCCGTAGCGTTCACCACCGGCCCACTCGGACGTCGAAGCGGTCTCCACGTCGCCGTCGTTGATCCGGTATTTGACGTAGACGTCGCCGAGGCTGCGACGCGCGAGCACGCGCACCTCCTGCGGATCGCCGTAGGAGACGCTGAACTTGAAGTCGAACTGCGCGTTCTGGCCGTTCTGCGGGTCGATGTCGTCCTGGTCGAGGTAGAACGGATCGGCGGTGATGCCGACGGGCGACGCGGGGCTGGTCGGGTCGGCCGCCGAGCGCGCGAGGCCGAGATGGAACGGCATCGTGTTCTCGAACTCGGCCTGGACAAGCGCCTCGTCGTCGGGGAAGACGAAGCCCGCACCGGCAGCGCCCTCGCTGAGCTCCGGCGTGTAGGCGATCGTGCCGGCATTCGTGTCGGCGAAGTCGGTGGTCTCACCGTTGGTCACGTACAGCGTGTCGGCCGACTGGCCCGGGTTGAACCCTGGAATCGCGGGGTTGGCGTCGGTTCCGCCGAGCGCCACGTAGAGCGGGTTGTCGGCGTCGAGCGTGCCGACCTGCCAGCCCTGCGGATACAGCAGCCACTGCCCGAAGGAGTGCAGGTTGGACTGCATCCGCGGCTTGACTTTGTTGATCAGGCCCTGCATCGCCTGCGTCTCGGGCTCAGAGGCGGGCGTCGGTCCGCGATACGTCTCATCGCCCGGGTCCGGGGACGAGCCCTCGTTGTCGTAGCCCCAGTGCTCGTCGAAGTTGCGGTTCGGGTCGACGCCGTCACCGATGGTGATCTGGCCGTCGTTGTTGTTGTCGCGCAGGTTCTTGCGCCACAAGCGCTCGTGCTCGAACGTGAACTGGTAGCCGTCGGGGTTGGCGACGAGGACGAACCACAGCTCGGTGGACTTCAGGAGCGTCTTGATCTCCTTGTCCTTCTTGTCGTTGTAGCGGTCGATGAACCAGCGCAGCGTGCGGCGGTTGACCTCGCCGCTGATCCACTCGCGGGCGTGCTGCAGCGAGGAATAGAGCACTGCCGGGCGCGACCCGTCGGGCGTGCCGCGCGCGCCCTGCGTCAGCTTCAGCGCGAGGATGTCGCGGCCCTGATGGGTCTTGCCGATGACGACGAGCTTGGCGATCTGCGGGTTGCGTCTGGCGATCTCACGCAACTCGTCGCGCAAGCCTCCGGCCTCGTCCCAGGAGCGCCAGACGTTGAAACCGCCAACCGCCTGGCGGGCCGCCTGCTGCTTGGCCGTGCGGCCGGCGCGGTCGCGCGTGAGCGTGACCTTGACACCCGAAGCGATCAGCTTCGCGCGCTGTGAACGCGTGAGGACCGCGTGGGTGCGCACGCCTTTCGACGTGCGGCGGGTGCCCGCGAGCTCCAGCCCATCGGTGGCCTTGGCGATCTTGTCATCGCTGCCTTCGAGCGTGTACGCCTCGAGGCCGGCGGCGGACGCCGTGCCCGGCACGATCAGCAGCGCCGAGGCTGCAACGGCGAGGAGAACGCGGGTACGACACGACATGCTGTTCGCTCCTTGGTCGGAACCATCAGCTGACCTCCCTGTTCCCGCTGCCGACTCTACGCCTTCTCGAGCGCCACGGCCAGCTCTTGGTCGCGGCCGCTGACCCCGCGGTCGAGCTTGGCGTCGAGCGCATGCTGCAGGCGCTGGCCGAGCTCGGGCCCTTCGGGGACGCCGGCCGCGAGCAGGTCGTGCCCGTCGATCTCCAGCTCGACGTGGCGCAGCTCGTCGATCCAGCGCCTTGCGTTCTCGCCGCCGGCCAGCGCGACGACCTCGATCGGCGCGCCGCGGGCGGCGCGGGCGACCTCGCTGTTGCTGCGCGCGGCGCGCAGTGGCGTGTAGGTCGAGGCGCGTGAGCCGGCGGCGACGATGTCGCGATCGCCGGCCGGGAACTCGAGCGCGTCGAGCCACGCGACGAGCGCGGCGGCGTCCATGGACGCGACGCACGCGGCGAGCGTCACGAGGTCGGTGCGCGATCCCGGCGGCAGCAAGCGCAAGGTGTCGGCGACGCGCTCGCGCGCGACCGCGAAGCCTGTTGGCAGCAACCGCTCGTTCAGCTCCACCGCGATGCTGAAGACGGTCAGGGGGTCCGGCTCGCGCAGCGCGAGCCGCAGCTCGTCGCCGAGCCGGTGTCCCGAGACCGTCGACGGGTCGGCTGCGGCGGCCAGCTCGCGGGTGTGCGGCTCGACCTCGAAGTCCAGACGCGCGGCGTAGCGCGCAACGCGCCACAGCCGCGTCGGGTCGTCGGTGAAGGAGCCGTCGTGCAGCACGCGCAGCACGCCGCGCTCGAGATCCTCCAGCGCGCCGCGCAGCTGGCCGTCGGGGCGCAGCGCGAGCGCGTTGACGGTGACGTCGCGGCGCAGGAGGTCTTCCTCCAGCGTGCCGGGCCGCACCTCCGGCAACGCCCCGGGGGCGGCGTACGTCTCGGCCCGCGCGCGCACGACGTCGACCGGTGCCCCGTCGGGCAGGCGCACCGTCGCGGTCCCGAAGCGCTCGTAGTCGTTCTCGACCGTGCCGCCGAGCGCCGCCAGCAGCGGTGCCGGGTCGCCCTCGACGACGACGTCGAGCTCGCGCGGCTGGCGGCCCAGCAGCGCGTCGCGCACGACGCCGCCGACGAACCACGCCTCGGGATGCGCGCGCAGCACGGGCACGACGACGGCCCCGTCAGGACGGGCCGCGATCGCCTCCACTGCCTCGTGCGGGTCGCGCATTCGCCGCCGCACGCTACCGCGCAATCGCGTCACAGAATCTGCGCACTTCCGTCACAGACTGGGGGTTGTCCTGTAGCAGCCGCGTCCCTCAGGCTTGCGGCATGGCCAAGGACACCCTATGCATAATGCTGCATAGCCCGATACGATGCTCTGCATGCGCACGACCATCGACCTGCCGGATGACCTTCTCAGCGATGCCCGCGTCCAGGCCGCGCGCGAGGGCACCACGTTGACCGCCTTGCTCGCGGACGGTCTGCGGCTGCGCCTCGCTCGCCGCAGCGCCAGCGACGCCCCGCGTCCCCTCCCGCAGTCGCGCGTCGGCGGCGGGCTACAGCCGTGGGTAGACCCGGCGTCGAACGCGTCGCTTCTCGACGCGGCGGACGACGACAGTGCTGTTGCCTGACGTCAACGTCGCGCTGGCCGCGTTCCGGCCTGATCACGTTCACCACGAGCCGGCTCGCGCGTTCCTCGATGCAGCGCGTGCCGGCGATGAGCCGATCGGGCTGAGCACGTTCGTGCTCTCGAGTGTGACGCGCCTCGCTACGAACCCGCGCGTGTTCGTGCGGCCCGACCCCATCGACGCCGTTCTCGATTACCTCGACGCGCTGCTCGACGCCCCCGGGCAACTCGTCGTCGATCGCGACAGTCACTGGCTGCGCTTCGCGGCGCTCTGCCGGGAGCTCCAGCTCCGCGGCAACCTGGTGCCCGACGCGCACCTCGCGGCGCTGGCGCTCGAACACCGCGCCGAGCTCGTCACGTTCGACCGCGGCTTCGGCAAGTTCCCGCGCCTGCGCTGGCGCTGTCTGCTGGACGGTTGACCGTGCGTGTCGCGGCCATCGCAGATCTGCACGGAAACCTCGTCGAGGTGCCGCAATGCGACCTGCTCCTGATCGCCGGCGACGTCACGCCGACGTCGAGCCACGACGTCCGCTTCCAGGCGCATTGGCTGGACACCCAGTTCCGCGCCTGGCTCGAGGACGTGCCGGCGACCCACGTCGTCGGCATCGCCGGCAACCACGACTTCGTCTTCGAGCGCGACGCGGCGTCGGTGCCGACCGACCTGCGTTGGAGCTACCTGCTCGACGGCGCGGCGACGGTTGACGACGCGGTCGTCTGGGGCTCGCCCTGGACGCCGTGGTTCTTCGACTGGGCGTTCAACGCACCCAAGGGCGAGGCCGGCGAGCCGTTCCTGCGCGAGCGCTACGCCGGCGTCGACGCCGGGACCGACATCCTCGTCATCCACGGTCCCCCGCGCGGCTACGGCGACCGTACGGCCGCCGGAATCGATGCCGGCTCCGTCGCACAGGCCGAGCTGATCGAGCGGGTCGACCCCAAGCTGTGCGTCTACGGCCACATCCACGAGGGCCGCGGTCAGTGGCAGCTCGGGGGCAGCGTGCTCGCGAACGTCTCCGCAGTCGACCTGCAGTACGCGCTGTACGACGACCCGGTCGTCGTCTTCGACCTGTAGCCAGCGACGCGACCGTCGAGCGTCCCGTCTACCCTGTGCGGACGCATGTCGCGCCGTCCCCGAAGGCGCCGGCTGCTGTGGCTCTTCGCCGGCCTCGCGGCCGTCCTCCTGGCGGTCGCAACCGTTGCCGTCATCGTCCTGACCAACGAGCCTGGCGACCTCTCGAACCCCGACGTCGAGTTCACCGCCACCGCGCCGGCCACCAAGACCGCCGAGCCGCCGCCGACCCGCACGCGCGCGGGTGGCTTCGACTGGCCGGTCTACGGCTTCACGAAGGCGCGCACGCGCTACCTGCCACTCGACAAGCCGCTGCGCCCGCCGTTTGCCGAGCGCTGGAAGCTTTCGGGCTCGGTGCTGCTGGAGTTCCCGCCGGCGATGGGCGGCCGCTCGCTGTACCTGCTGAAGAACAACGGCGCGCTGTACGGGATCTCGCGCAAGAGCGGTCGCGTGCGCTGGAAGCGCAAGCTCGGCTACCTCGCCGCCTCGCAGCCCGCCTACGGCCACAACACCGTCTACGTGACGCTGCTGCAGCGCGGCAAGGGCATCCGCGGTGGCCGCGTTGTCGCGGTCTCGGCAAAGGACGGCCACACGCGCTGGTCGCGGCGGGTGCGCAGCCGCACGGAGTCCTCACCGCTGCTGGATCGCGGCCGCCTCTACTTCGGCAGCGAGGACGGCACGGTCTACTCACTGCGCGCCAGGGACGGGTCGATCCGCTGGCGCGCCAAGGCCGCGGGCGCGGTGAAGGGCGGCCTGGCGCTCGACGGCGGACGGTTGTTCGTCGGCGACTACGGCGGCAAGTTCCAGGCCTTCCGCCGGGCCGATGGCAAGCTGCTCTGGCGCACCGGCAGCGCAGGCGGCGCGTTCGGCCTGCGCTCGGGCAACTTCTACTCCACGCCGGCCGCCGCCTACGGGCGCGTCTACACCGGCAACACCGACGGCTTCGTCTACTCGTTCGCCCAGTCCAGCGGCAAGCTCGCATGGCGCAAGAAGACCGGCAACTACGTCTACGGCTCGCCCGCCGTCGCGCCCGGCCCGGGCGGCCGGCCGACGGTCTTCATCGGCAGCTACGACGGCCGCTTCTACGCGCTCGACGCGCGCAGCGGCACGATCCGCTGGAGTCGCAAGGCCGAGGGTCGCATCTCCGGCGGCGCGGTCGTGCTCGGAGACCTCGTCTTCTACTCGACGCTTGCCAAGACGACCACTGCGCTCGGCGTCACCACCGGTCGCAGGGTCTGGACCACGCGGCGCGGCTCCTACAACCCGGTCGTCTCCAACGGGCGCGGCATCTTCCTCGTCGGCATGACGAACCTCTTCGGGCTCGACGGGCGCCCGCCCAACGCCAAGCGGATCCTCGCCCGCGCCCGCCACCGTCGCTACGTCAACCGCGTCGTCGCCCAGCGCCGGCGGATGATCGCGCGGCGCAAGCGCCTGCGCCGCAGCGGCCGCGTGTTCTGTTACCGCTCCAACGGCCGGCGTGTCTGCCACAAGCCGGCGAAGATCGTCTGCTTCAAGCCGACGCGCGACGCCAAGCGCGTGAAGTGCCGCCCGATGCGGCGCGGCTAGCGGCGAACCGCGATCCCGGCCGCGGCGAGGTGCGCCTTGGCCTCTGCGATCGAGTACGTGCCGTAGTGGAAGATCGACGCCGCGAGCGCGGCATCGGCGCCGGCAAGCAGGCCGTCGGCGAGATGCTCGAGCGTGCCCGCCCCGCCCGAGGCGATCACCGGCACGCCGACCGCGCTGGAGATCGTGCGCGTCAGCTCGAGGTCGTAGCCGTCCTTCGTGCCGTCGCGGTCCATCGACGTGAGCATGATCTCCCCCGCCCCGCGCTCGACCGCCTCGCGCGCCCAGTCGACCGCGTCGCGCCCGGTGTCGGTGCGCCCGCCGGCGACGTAGACGTTCCAGGAGTCGCCCGCGCGCTTGGCGTCGATCGCCAGCACGACGCACTGCACGCCGAACACGCGCGCCATCTCGTCCAGCAGCTCGGGCCGCGCAACAGCCGCCGAGTTGACGGAGACCTTGTCGGCGCCCGCGTCGAGCACGCCCTGCGCGTCCTCGACGCTGCGGATCCCGCCGCCGATCGTGAACGGGATGAAGACGTTGTCCGCGGTGCGCCGCGCAAGCTCGACGATCGTCTCGCGCCGCTCGTGCGTGGCGGTGATGTCGAGGAAGATCAGCTCGTCGGCGCCCTCGGCGTCGTAGCGCTCCGCCAGCTCGACGGGGTCGCCGGCGTCACGCAGGTCGACGAAGTTCGTGCCCTTCACGACGCGACCGCCGTCGACGTCGAGGCACGGGATCACCCGCTTGAGGTGCATCAGCGCCCGTCCAGCGCCGCCTGGCCCTCGGCGATCGTGAACTTGCGTTCGTACAGCGCCTTGCCGACGATGACGCCCCCGAGGTTGACCTGACGCAGCGACGCCAGCCCGACGAGGTCCTCGAGCTTGCCGATGCCACCGGAGTAGATGAAGCGCCCGCGCACGACGCCGGCGATGCGGCGCACCTCGTCGAGGTCGGGACCCTGCAGCAGCCCGTCTTTGTCGACGTTGGTGTAGACGAACGAGCGCACGCCGCGGTGCTGCAGCTGCTCGATCACGGTGTCCGCGTCGATCGTCGTCGTCTCCTGCCAGCCCTTTGTGGAGACCTTGCCGCCGCGGGTGTCCACCGACACGATGATGCGGTCGCGATACGCCGCGAGGACGTCGTCGAGGAAGTCGAGGTCGGTGAACGCAGCAGTCCCGAGGATCACGCGCTCGACGCCCGCGTTCAGCGCGTCACGGACCGCGTTCAAGGACCGCAGTCCGCCGCCGCACTGCACCGGCACGCGCAGCTCGTGGCTGATGCGCTCGATGTGCTCGAGGTTCTGCGGCGCGCCGTGCTTGGCCCCGTCGAGGTCGACGATGTGCAGGAAGCGCGCACCCGCCGCGACCCACGCCTTCGCGGCTTCCAGCGGCGAGTCCTCGTACACCGTCGAGGCGTCGAAGTCGCCCTTCACGAGGCGCACGGCGCGGCCCTCGTAGATGTCGATCGCCGGGTAGAGGATCACGCGCAGAGACCAACGAAGTTGCGCAGCAGGCTGAGCCCGTGCGACGAGGACTTCTCGGGATGCGACTGCGCGCCGAAGACGTTGCCGCTGCCGACCACTGCCGCGAAGCGGTCGCCGTACTCCGCCTCACCGAGCACGACGTCCTCGTCGACGGGAACGGGCGCGTAGCTGTGGACGTGGTAGAGGAAGTACGGGTCCGGCAGGTCTTCGGTGATCGGGGAGTCGCGGTCGACGCTGACTGCGCTCCAGCCGATGTGCGGCAGGTTCTGGCCGTGCGCGTCGAGGCGCTTGACGACGCCGGGCAGGATCCCCAGGCCCGCAGAGCCGCCCTGCTCCTCGGACGCGTCGAACAGCAGCTGCATCCCCATGCAGGACCCGAACAGCGGCGTGCCGCTCTCGGCGACGTCGACGAGCACGCGGTCGAGCTGCAGCTCGTGGATCGTCCCCATCGCAGCCGGGAACGCGCCGACGCCCGGCAGCACGACGCCGTCCGCCGCGCGCAGCTCGTCGTGGTCGCGCGTGATCGTCGTCTCGGCACCGACGCGCTGCAGCGCCTTCTCGACGCTGCGGCGGTTGCCCATGCCGTAGTCGACGATCGCGATCACGTCAGCGTGCCCTTCGTGGACGGCACGCCGGTCTCGGTCGGGTCGATCGCGATCGCCGCGCGCAGCGCGCGGGCAAATGCCTTGAAGAGCGCCTCGATCATGTGGTGGGCGTTGGTGCCGGCGGTGACCTCGAGGTGCAGCGTCAGCTTCGCGGCGTTGGCGACGGCGCGGAAGAACTCTTCGGTCAGCTCGTGGTCGAACGTGCCGGTTGCGCCGAGCGGCAGCTGCGCGTCGAACGCCAGCAGCGGGCGCCCGGAGATGTCGATCGCGCACAGCGCGCGAGCCTCGTCCATCGGGACGATCGCGTTGCCGTAGCGATAGATGCCGGCACGGTCGGCGAGCGCTTCGTCCAGCGCCTGGCCAAGCACGATGCCGGTGTCCTCGACGGTGTGGTGCCCACCGGTCTCGAGGTCGCCGGTGACGCTGACGTCCAGGTCGAGGCGACCGTGGCGCGCCAGCAGGTCGAGCATGTGGTCGAGGAAGCCGACCCCGGTCTCGCGCGTGCCCGCGCCCGTGCCGTCAAGCCCAAGCGTGAGCTTGACGTCGGTCTCCTTGGTGGCCCGGGCGATCGTTGCGCTGCGCGTCATTGCTCTTGATTCTCGCGAAGCTCCATCGATCGCGCGTGCTGCTCGAATCCCTCGGCGCGCGCGATCGGCGCGCCGGCCTCTGCGAGCGGCCCCGCGGCGTCCCCGATCTGCACCACCGACATGCGCCTGCGGAAGGCCCGCGGGCTCAGCGCGGACGCGAAGCGCGCGGTGCCGCCGGTGGGCAGCGAGTGGTTGGAGCCGGCGACGTAGTCGCCGAACGCGGTGCCGCCGGCCGGGCCGACAAACACGCAGCCCGCTGCGCGCACTTGCGGCGCGAGCTCCTCGGTGCCGATGAGCTCGAGGTGCTCCGGCGCGAACGCCTCGGCGAAGTGCAGCAGCTCCGTCGTGTGGGCCAGCGCGGCGACGGCGCCGGTCTCCGGCGCGTCTGCCAGCCGCCGCTCCACATCGTCCAGCAGCGCTGCGTCAGGTGACGCGGCCACGACGATCGTCCCTTCGCCGTGCTCGGCCTGCGCGAGCAGGTCGGCCGCGACGAGATCCGGCCGCTCCGTCGCCAGGATCAGCACGTCGCTCGGGCCGAGGAAGCCGTCGATGCCGACGTCGCCTGAGACTTGGCGCTTGGCCTCCTGCACCCACAGGTTGCCGGGCCCGGCGATCACGTCGACGCGCGCGATCGTCTCGGTGCCGTAAGCCAGCGCGGCGATCGCGTGCGCGCCGCCCATGTCGTAGATCTCGTCGGCGCCGCAGGTCTCGGCCGCCGCGCGGATCACCGGGTGGCCCCCGGGCGCGCAGACGACGACCTCCTCGACACCCGCGGCCTTGGCGGTGACGACGCCCATCACGACGGTCGACGGATACGGGTTGCGCCCGCCCGGGACATAGATCGCGGCGCGGCGGACCGGCAGCTCGCGCACGGTGACGGTGTGGCCCTGCGGCAACGCGACCTCCACGTCGCTGCCGAGCTGCGCCTCGGCGACGGCACGCACGTTGGCGATCGCGACCGCGAGGTCGGGCAGCTCCGCCGCGCCCGCGGCCGGCTTGTCGAACCGCTCGATGTACTCCTTCAGCGTGGCATCGCCACCCGCGCGGACAGCGGCCACGATCTCAGCGACGTCAGCCGCCACGCTCTCCGCCGCCGGCACCAACGCCCGGGCGGCCGCGGCACTGTCGACGCGGTGGACCTTCACCGCAGTCTCGCGACGACGTCGTCGATCGCCGGCGCCTTCAGCCGGTAGGCGACCGGGTTGGCGATCAGCCGCGCCGTCGACGTGAACAGCTCCTCGCGGATCACGAGCCCGTTTTCGCGCAGCGTCGTGCCCGTCGCCGTGAGGTCGACGATTGCCTCGGCCAAGCCGGTCAGCGGTGCCAGCTCGACGGAGCCCTTCACCTCGACGATCTCCGCCTGGCGCCCGGTCTCCTCGAAGTGCGCCGCGGCGATGCGGTGGTACTTCGTCGCGACGCGCACGACGCCCAGCCGGCGCAGCGCCTCGGTCGCCGGGTCGGGCCCGTCGACGGTCGCGACGACCATCGTGCAGGTGCCGTAGCCGAGGTCGAGCAGCTCGACGACGTGGCGCTCGGCCTGCTCGGTCAGCACGTCCTTGCCGGTGATGCCGATGTCCGCGGCGCCGGCCTCGACGTACGTCGGCACGTCCGACGGGCGCATCGTCACGATGCCGATGTCCCCGAACAGCAGCTTGCGGTCGTTCTCGCGCACCTCGGACGTGTCGATCCCGAGGCCGTCGAGCAGGTCGAGCGTGTCGCGCAGCAGCGCGCCGCGCGGGACGGCGATCGTCAGCGCGGTCATCGCTCGCCGCGCTCCTCGCCGGCCAGCGCGCCGTGCAGCGCGTCGAGGCCGATCGCAAAGCCCACGGCCGGCATCGAGCGGCCGAAGCGCTCGAGCAGGTCGTCGTAGCGCCCGCCGCCGCCGATCGGCGCGCCCTCGGCGGGGTCGTAGACCTCGAAGACCGCGCCGGTGTAGTAGTCGAGGTCGCGGATCAGGCCGAGGTCGAGAATCACGCGTGAGCTCAGGTCGCCAAGCGCCTCGTACACCGCGCGCAAGCGCTCACCCGGCGCGCCGATGCCGTCGAGCACCTCGAGCCCGCCACGGCGCTGTGGCACGCTCAGCAGCAGCTCGTCGAGGCCATCGGCCGCCTCCGCGAGCGCGACGAAGTCCCGCGCCAGCAGCGCGTCGACCAGGCGCTGACGCGTCTCGGCGGGCACGCCGTGCTGCTCGCACACCCGCGAGTACAGCGCGGCATCGCCGAGGCCGATGCGGTAATCGCGCAGCCCCGTCGCGTCGAGCGCCGCGCAGAGCAGCTTCAGCACCTCGACGGTGCCGTCGGGCGCAGGCGCGCCGATCAGCTCGACGCCCGCCTGCAGGAACTCGCGCATCTGCCCGCGGTGGGGCTTGACCTGCCGGTAGACGTGCGCGAACGAGCAGAAGCGCAGCGGCGGCTCGACGTCGGCGTAGCGCGTGGCGGCCACGCGCGCGATCGGCACCGTCAGGTCGCTGCGCAGCATCAGCACGCTGCCGTGGTCGTCGGCCAGCCGGTAGACGCCGCGCTGCCCGGCCATGCGGACCTCGGCCTCGTACTCGATCGCCGGCGTCCAGAGCTCGCCGTAGCCATGGCTGACGAAGACCTCGCGCATCGCGTCGGTGATCGCGCGCAGCTCGCGCATCTCGTCGGGCAGGACGTCGCGCGTCCCGCTCGGGATCGGGTGAATCGGGCCCATCAGGACCGCCCAATCTACTTGCCCCGCGGCCGCGTCAGTCGGCCGGCTTGCGCTCGATCCGCGCGCCCAGCGCACGCAGGCGCTCGTCGATGCGCTCGTAGCCGCGGTCGATCTGGCGGATGTTGCCGATCTCGGTGCGCCCCTTGGCGCACAGCGCCGCCAGCAGCACCGCCATCCCAGCGCGGATGTCGGGCGACTCGACGCGCTCGCCGCGCAGCTGGGACTTGCCCATCACGACCGCGCGGTGGGGGTCTGAGATATGGATGTTCGCGCCCATCGAGACGAGCTTGTCGGTGAAGAACAGGCGCGACTCGAACATCCACTCGTGAATCAGCACCTGACCCTCTGACTGGGTCGCAAGCGCGACGGCGATCGACGTGAGGTCGGCGGGGAACTGCGGCCAAGGGCCGTCCTGCACGCGCACCATGTGGTCGCCGAGGTCGCGCCCGACAACGAGATCCTGGTCGCCGGGGACGATCACGTCGTGATCCTCGAAGTACGAGTGCAGCCCGAGCTTGCCGAAGACGAGGCGGATCATCCGCAGGTCGCCGGGGTCGGTGTCCTTGATCCGCAGCTCGCCGCCCGTGACCCCGGCGATCGCCATGAACGAGCCGATCTCGATGTGGTCGGGGCCGACGTCGTGCGTGCAGCCGCCGAGCTCCGCGACGCCCGTGATCGTCAGCACATTCGAGCCGATGCCGATGATCCGCGCGCCCATCTTCACGAGCATGCGCGCCAGGTCCTGGACGTGCGGCTCGGTGGCGGCGTTGCCGATGTGCGTCTCGCCGGGCGTCAGCGCGGCGGCCATCAGCGCGTTCTCGGTCGCCATCACGGACGGCTCGTCCATGAAGACCTCGCCGGCGGTCAGCGGGCCGTCGATGATGATGTCGCCGTCGTCGAAGCGATCCGCGGCGCCGAGCGCGCGGAAGGCGTCGAGGTGCGGGTCCAGGCGGCGCCGGCCGATCACGTCGCCGCCGGGCGGCGGCATCACCGCGCGGTCGAAGCGCGCGAGCAGCGGGCCGGCGAGCAGGAAGGACGCGCGGATGCGCTCGGACCACTCGCGGTCGACCACGGCGTCCTTCGTGACGTCCTTGGCGCAGACGACGACGGTGTTGGCGGCCGTCCATTCGACGCTGACGCCGAGCGCCTCGAGCAGCTCGCACATCGCCTGCACGTCGCGGATCCGCGGGACGTTGCGAATCGTGACCTCGCCCGCGGTCAGGACGCAGGCTGCGAGCAGCGGTAGCGCGGCGTTCTTGTTGCCGGCAGGCACGACCTCGCCGCTGACCGGCACGCCGCCATCGATGACGAACTTCTCCATGAGTGAGGGTCCCGGCAGTGCGGGGCGCGGCGCGGGCTGGGCTAGGGTAACAGCCATGCCGCAGCCTCTTTCGCGCGACGACGCGTGGACCCTGCTCAGCGAGTGGGTGGAGTCGCCGAGCCTGCGCCGGCACTGCCTCGCGGTCGAGGCCTCGATGCGCTTCGCGGCGCGCCGCCTCGGCGCTGATGAGGAGCTGTGGGCGGTCACAGGCCTACTGCACGACGCCGATTACGAGCGTCATCCGGACATGGACGACGAGGACGCCGGCCACCCGCGCACGATCATGGCGGAGCTGCGATCGCGCGACGCAGATCCCGCGATCGTCGAGGCGATCGCCGGCCACGCGCCCTACCTCGGCGTGCCGCGGGAGAGCGATCTGGCGAAGTGGCTGTTCGCCGTCGACGAGCTTTCGGGCTTCCTGCTCGCGGTCGCGTACGTGCGGCCCGAGGGCATCCACGGGATGACGCCGAAGTCGGTCAAGAAGAAGCTCAAGCAGCCGTCGTTTGCGGCCGCCGTCTCGCGCGAGGACGTGCAGGGCGGCGCCGGCGAGGTCGGCGTCGAGTTCGACGAGCTCTGCCGCTTGGTGATCGATGCGCTCGACGCCGAGGCCGACGCGCTCGAGCTGCACGGGTCCGCGGCGCCCCCGCCGGCGGCTGCGTGACGCCCGCGGCTGGGCCAGCTGACATCCCGCTTCCGATCGCCGCGCCGCCGGCGACCGCCCGCGCGCGCTATGGCGCTGTGCTGCGCGCCGAACACGTGCGGCCGCTGCTCGTGGCCGCGACGATCGCGCGCCTGCCGATCGGGATCCACGGTCTGGCGATCGTGCTGTTCCTGCGTGAGGAGACCGGCTCCTACGCGACGGCGGGCGCGGTTGCCGCCGCATTCGCGCTGGGCGCCGGTGGCAGCGGGCCGGTGCAGGGCCGGGCAATCGACCGCCTCGGGCAACGGCGCGTGATCGTGCCGATGATCAGCCTCCACGCGGCGGCGCTGCTGGCGCTCGTCGCGCTTGGGCTCAACGATGCGCCGGCGCTCGTCCTGATGATCGTCGGCCTGCTTGCGGGCGCGGCGCTGCCGCCGCTGTCGTCGATCATGCGGACGCTGTGGCGGCGGCTGCTCGACGAAGACGAGCAGCTGATCGCGACCGCGTTTGCGTTGGATTCGGTGCTGATCGAGCTCGTCTTCGTGACCGGGCCGTTGCTGACCGCCGGGATCACGGCGTTGCTGGCGCCGCACCTGTCGATGCTCCTGGCCCTCGCGTTCGGAGTCGGTGGCTGCCTGTGGTTCGTCGCGCAGCCGCCGTCGCGCGACTGGGTGCCGCCCGAGCAGATCGGGCACCTCGGGCCGTTGGGCGCGCTGCGCTCACCGGGGCTGCGGACGCTGATCATCGCGATCGTCCCGTTCGGCTTCTGCTTCGGGGCAATGGAGGTGACGCTGCCGGCGTTCGCAGAGGACCACGGTGCGCGGGCGCTCGCGGGCGTGCTGCTGTCGGCGTGGTCGCTGGCCAGCGCCGCGGGCGGGCTGTGGTTCGGCGCGCGCTACCCGACCTCCACGCGACCGCTCGCGGCGACGTTCGTGCTGCTGGCGCTGCTGTTGCCGTTTGCGTACCTGCCGTTGGCGGTCGCGCCGTCGATTCCGGTGATGGCGCTGATGCTGCTCCCAGCGGGGATGTGCATCGCGCCGCTGTTGAGCGCCGGGAACCTGCTCGTCACCGACGTCGCGCCCGAGGGTGTGGCGACCGAGGCATACACGTGGCCGATCACGTCGCTGATCGTCGGGCTTGCGGTCGGCAACGCGGCGGCCGGTGCGATCATCGAGGCCGCCGACTGGCGCGTCGCGTTCCTCGCCGCGTCGGGCGGAGCGGCGCTCGGCGGGCTGTTCGCGCTGCTGCGCCGCGAATCCCTGCGTCCCGCCGTGCCCCGCGCTTAGCCGCAAGCCGCCACCGGCTACGCTCCGGGCCCATGCCCGCGGCGCTCAAGATCACGATCCTCGAAGGCGACGAGACCGGGCAGGAACTGCTCGAGCAGGCGCTGCGCGTGCTGACGCCCGACGTCGTCGGGATGGAGCTCGAGCTCGAGCATTTCGACCTGTCGCTGGAGCGCCGCCGCGCGACCTCCAACCAGGTCGTCGCCGACGCCGCAGCCGCGATGTGCGCGTCCGGATTCGGGATCAAGGCCGCCACCGTCACGCCCGAGGGCGCCGACGACGTCGGCTCGCCCAACCGCCTGCTGCGCGAGGGCATCGACGGCAAGGTGATCGTCCGCACCGGGCGGCGGATCCCGGGCGTCACGCCGCTTGGCGGCACGTACCACCCGATCTCGATCGTGCGCATGGCGGTCGGGGACGCCTACGGCGCCGCCGAGGGGCGCGAGGGCGAGGCTGGGTCGCCGGACGAGGTCGCGTTCCGCACCGAACGCATCACGCGCTCGATCTGCCGCGCGGTGTCGGAGTACGCGTTCCGGACCGCGCAGAAGTTCGGCGGCAAGGTCTATGGCGGGCCGAAGTGGACGGTCTCCCCCGTCTACGAGGGGATGCTCAAGGAGGAGATGGACGCAGCCGCCGCTCGCCATCCCGAGGTCGTCTACCAGCCGGTCTTGATCGACGCGACCTATGCCGGCTTGATCAGCGGCGCGACGGAGACCGCGCTGGTGATCCCCGCTCTGAACCGCGACGGCGACTGCCTGTCGGATCTGGTGATGCCGATGTTCGGCTCGATCGCCGGTGCCGAGAGCGTGCTGCTGGCGTTCGACGACGACTACCAGACGAAGGTGGCGATGGCCGAGGCGCCGCACGGCACCGCCCCGGCGCTGCTGGGCAAGGACGTCGCGAACCCGATGGCGATGATCCTCTCGTGCGCCGCTGTGCTGCACTACGCGGGCGAGGCGGGTTGGGAGGGCGCCCACCGCGCTTCGCGCGCGATCTACGAGTCGGTGCTGGAGGCGGTCGCCGCAGGCGTGCGCACGCCCGACCTCGGCGGCCACACGGGAACGACCGAGTTCACGAGCGACGTCGTCGATCGCATCAAGACCAAGCGCGAGGTCTGGTCGTCGCTGGGGTCAGCCGTCTAGCGCGTCGCCTCGCGCCTCGTCGGAGACCTCGACGCCCCACGCGCCGCGCCGCGCCGCCGCCGATGACGCCCCGCTGCCGCCTCACTTCCCCTGGCCAAGCTGCAAGATCGATTGCAGCCACGCAGGCCCGATTCGGCTCTAGCAAGCCAAATCCGTTCCGCGCGGGACCCGAACGCCCGTTCCGTCCGACCCCCGCCCTACCTTCACGAACACATGTTCTCCCCCACCCCGAACAGCCAGCCGGTCCGCGCCTCATGGCGCACGTCCGTCTGGCGCGCGGTCGACCGCGCCGTCGCCTTCGCAACCTTGGACGCCTACGGCGTCGAGGTTCCGCACGCTGCCGTCGACCAGCTCGAGGCGCATCGCGATCGGGACCCGCTGCAGGCGCATCGTCGCCCGCGACGGCCCGCTCCGGCGCCCCGTGTCCAGCACTGCATCGCGCCCTCGCAAGCGCGACCGCAGCGCCGCAAGCTTGCTGTGCCCGCGCGCACTCCCTCTTTCTCGCGCGGGCACAGCCACGGCTGACGGCCTGGGAGGGCCGACACGATTGGATTCCAGGCGGGCCGCTCGGTGGGGAGCGGCCCGTCGCATTTCTGCAAGCTCTTTCACCCACGCTGCCACGAGGCTCTCAACATGGAAGCCAACGCCACCTTCAGCATCGACAGCTGGAACCAGGACGCTCTCGACGACGCGCCAGGCGCGCCGCTCGCGCGTGCTGCGGTCAGCAAGACGTACGCAGGCGACCTCGAGGGCACGAGCTCGACGCACGTCCTGCTCGCCGGTGACCCGGACAACGAAGACGCCCGCGCGTACGTCGGCGTCGAGCGATTCACCGGCGCCCTGGGTGGCCGGCACGGCTCGTTCGTGCTGATCCACAGCGCCGTAGCCGCCGGCGTGGACACCCACGTCGCGTGGACGATCCTCCCGGCGTCAGGCACCGATGAGCTCGCGGGAATCAGCGGCCGGGCAGAGCTGACGGTCGACGACGCCGGCGGCCACGCGTTGCGTCTTCACTACGAGCTCTAGCCAGCCCAGGCGACGAGAACAGGATTCGTGTCGCATAGCGAGCGGAATCCTGCTCTCGCGCCGGCGCGCCGCGGCGCGCGGCGGCGGAGCGGCGGTGCAGCGGCGGCCGGCCCCAGCGCGCGCGGCGGCGGAGCGCGCGGCGCGACCCCAGCGCGCGCGGCGGCCGCGGCGGCGCCTCACCCGTCGCGACAACGCGAAAGGGCCGCCCTTCGGACGACCCTTTCTGACACTAAA
>CAVSFU010000016.1:0-186920 GCA_963727365.1 Paraconexibacteraceae bacterium
GTCTGAGCAATTTCTCGTTTTGGCTCAGTATCAGGTTTTTTGGTTTCCATTGAGGTTATTCACTCCAAACTTCGGCTCAACCAAGCTTTTACTTGGACTGAATGAGGCAGCGCACATTATGGCATAGGATTTTGCACAGCACTTCGTTGATTTACCCCGTGAGACTTTGCTCCGGCCTCGCTTGCGTTAGGGGCTATTGGAATGATTTTTCCGCGTGTGGGGATGGCGTTTTCTGGTGCGGAAATGCCGTTGCGGGGCGGTGCAAGGGTTTTGTGAATGGTCGCAGGGTCGTTGTGGGGCGTCACAAGTGTGTTGTGAGGGCGTACAAGGCAGTTGTGTGGGGTCGCAGGGGGTTTGTGTAGGGTGACAAGACAGTTGTGAGGCCGTACAAGTGCGTTGTATGGACGTACAAGTGAGTTGTGCGGGCTCACAACTGTCTTGTGGGGCGTCGCAATCGTGTTGTCAGGGTTCACAAGGGCGTTGGGGAGTGGGCGAATTTTGTTGTTGCAAAGAATTTGGGACGGGAATATTATGCGGGACACCTCGCGGATACGTCTCTATTTCTCACGTAAAGGAGCAACAAGATGGGTAATCGGTCGAGACGCATGGCACCCGCTCAAATCGCGGAGGACGAGGAGGCTTTCGCCGCCTTGAAGGCAATCACGGGCTACGCGCCCTCAAACCCCGCATACTCCCTCGCGGCCATCGAGCAGTCTTATCAGGAGTTGCAGATCGCGCGTACGGTGGAGGTGCAGGCGGACGCCGCGGCGAAGGCCGCGCAGCGATACCGTCGTGGAGAAGCAGACGGCCTTCCACGAATTAATTATCGGCTCGAAGGATCAGGTGACGGCGCAGTTCGGAAGGAACTCGAACCAGGCACAGTCCATCGGGCGCAAGAAGCCTTCGGAGCGGAAAGCCCCACAGCGCAAGTCGAAGAAGGGCCGGGGGGGAGCGAGGGGAGTTAGCTGCGGCTTTAGTGCGAGGCACGCAGGAGGGGGAGCGAACATTCGCTCCCCCTCCTGCGTGCTCCTTGCGCGCGCGTCTCTTTATTTATTGCCCGCCTGAGAACTAAGAACGATGCCTCGGCTTGGCGGGCAGCTTGGCGGGCAGGTCGAGTTCGTCGTCAACGAGCACGTCCATGCATACTCCCGCGACGCGCGCGTAGCCGAGCAGAACTGCGAGCGGCGGCTCGTTCTTGTCCAGTTCGTACTCCGAGATGCGCTTGTAGTCGAGTGCGTCCTCGAACCCCAAACGCCTTAGCATTTCACTTTGGGAAAGTCCCAACGCCTCGCGAATCTGTAGAAGCTTCCCCGCGAGATGCCCCTGCCTCATGCGAGCCCTCTTCCCCATCAGGAGATACCTCCCGACGCAGAAGAAGACTTGCCTTTATCTGTGAATACAGATAAAGTGTCGCTGCGTAACTTGTTCGCCGTGAGTAGAGCCCTCTCTTGCTCAACGGCGATGCTCATCACTGAGGGTGAGCTACGCTTTGCATCCGACCCGTTGCCCTTATTTTCAAAGAATAGACCGCGCGGAATATATCACAGGAGGAAAGTTATGGGGATTCTCGTCTGCTAGTAACGACAAAGGGGTGCGAACGGGCAGCCGCATCCCTTAGCACGGCCGCCTCTCATCACGCGGGTTGTGCCGTGGGGCCGCGCATGACGAGGGCACGTGCGCGGCCCCGCCTTTCGCTTGAGCCAGAAAGTGTTTGCTAATTCGGGCGGGCTGATATTTAATGACCACGCACCTCGCATCCACCTTGTCCTCAACGGAAGGAGAAAACGCATGTCCTCTCAGCAAGGCGACCCACCCATCATCATCACGGGCGGCTCCGTCACAATCAGTATACCGGGCGGTCTCTTCGCCGGACTTCTCGGCATAAACTTCGGAACCCAGCAGAAGCAGATAAAGCGTGTCGTGATTACGGGGGACGGACTCCCCAACTACGACGAGTCCGCGAGCAACACGGACATAACCATCACCATAGAGTGCGAAAGCCCGAATCCTTAGACACACTCTACACGACGGGAGGGGGCGGCCCTCGCACGCCCCCTCCCGGCACAGAACTCCTCACAAACCTCCGTACAAAGTCGAGAAGATTCAAAGCACTCTTTAACGGGAAGCGTGCGGGCGCGCGTCGGGCTCAGGCGGTGGCGGCCATCTGGTAGCGGCCGAGCTTGAGCTGTAGGCCGCGGCGCGTGAGGCCCAGGTCGCGCGCGGCGCGCGTGACGTTGCCTTTGTGCTTGCGCATGGCTTCGGCAATCATGCCGCGTTCGAGGTCTTCGACCGCGTCCGAGAGCGAGACGCCGTGTGGGAGAGTCGAGGCTTCGGAGAGTGAGGGCGTTGCGTGGCGCGGCGCGACACGCTGTATGTCGGGCGAGAGTTGTTCGGGCATGACGACGGCCCCGTCCTCGGCGCGCGCGACGACGCGCTGAACCTCGTTCGTCAACTGGCGGACGTTGCCGGGCCAGTCGAAGACCATCAGTAGGTCAACGGCCTCCGCGGTTATCTGCACGTCGCGCTTCTTGAACTTCTCCGAGTAGTGGTTGACGTAGTAGTTGACGATCGCCGGTATCTCGCTCCTACGTTCGCGGAGCGGCGGGACTCTCAGGCGTATGACGTTGAGCCTGTAATACAGGTCTTCCCTGAAGCGCCCGTCGGCTACCATCGATTCGAGGTCGGTGTTAGTCGCCGCGATGATCCGCACGTCCACCTTGACCGGCCTCTGCTCGCCGAGCGGCTGAATCTCCCCCTCCTGTAAGAACCGTAGAAGCTTCGGCTGAACGTCTATCGGCAAGTCCCCTATCTCGTCTAGGAAGAGCGTGCCCCGGCCGCAGTCCTTATGACACCGGGGGAGTCCGACACGGCGCCCGTGAATGAGCCGCGGCGGTAGCCGAACAGGTAGCCTTCCGAGAGCTCCTTCGGCACCGCCGTGCAGTTGAACGGGACGAAGACCTTGCCGCGCCGGGAGGAGACCGTGTGGACTGCGCGCGCGACGAGCTCCTTGCCCGTGCCCGACTCGCCCGTGACGAGCACCGTCACGTCAGACGAGCGTATCTTCTGAACCTCCTCGACGAGCGACTGCATCACGGGGCTCGAATGTATGAAGCCCGGCATCAAGTTCTGCTCGACGAGCGCCGCGCGCTGCGCGCCCTCGCGGCTGCTGCGCGCGCGCTCGCGGAAGGCGCACAAGTCCAGCCCCACCTCCGCTAGACGCAGGAGCGTCGTCAGAGACTCGTCCGAGGCATCCACGAGCGAGCGCGGCGCGACGAAGAGCGCGGCGGGCGAGGCATTTCCCACGCGCAGACGCACGAGCGCTCCGCCCTGCGCCGAGGCCGCACGCTCCAAAACCTCTTCCGACGTTGCGGCGTTCAGAGACGCGAGCAGCCGCGCGCCCTCTTCCGTAGAGAAGCCCTGCTCGCCCGCGGCCCTGTAGCGCTCGCCCTCCGAGGGCTCAAGCACGAGGACGCGCGACGCGCCCGCCTCGTGCCGAATCAGAGACGCAAGCTCGCGCAGCATCAGCTCGCGCGAGTTGACCGCCTCGACGAGCCGCATGATGGAGAGTTGTCTTGCTTGCGGCTCCGGCAGGGTCGCGGGCGGCGGGAGTTCGTAGCCGAGCGCGGCCAGAGCCTCTTCCGCGCGTGCGAGGTCTAAACGCGCGCCCAACTCCCTGAAGATTCTGACGGCGCTCGTCAAGGTTTCGGCCGCGCGCTCTGGCTGGAACGAAGAGAGCGCGCGCCCCAAATCGAAGTGCGCGCGCGCGGTCCGGTAGCGGTCGCCCAGAAGCTCGAATATCGAGACGCTGCGGCCGAAGTGGTGCGCCGCGAGTCGCGTGTTCTCGCGGCGCGTCGCCAGAAGACCCTGTAGGCGCTGCTCCTCGCCCGTGAGCGCGAGGTCGCTCACGGAGTCTTCGACAAGCTCCGTGACCTTCTGTAGAAGCTCCGCGCAGAGTTCGGTCTCGCCCCGACGAAGGTGCGCCTCGGCGACGAGGAGGCTCGACTCGCACACGGCCTGACGGTCGCTAATCTTCTCCGCGAGCGCGAGCGCGTTCTCGCCCTCTTCGAGCGCGCGCTCCACGTCGCCGGTCGCGAGCAGGCAGTGGCCGAGCGTTCGCATCGCCTGCCACGCGTACCACTTGTTACCGTTCTCGTTGGCGAGCTTGACGGCGCGCTCCAACAACCCCTGCGCGTCTTCGAGCTCGCCGCGGAGCATCCTCAACTCGCCGAGCGAGTCGAGAATCATGGGCACCTGCGCGCCGCGCTCGTCTATCTCGAAGGCGAGCTCCAGCGCGCGCTTCAGCGCCTCGTGCGCGCGCTCCCAGCGGCCTACGAGCGTGAGGTTGATGCCGAGGTTGTTGTAGCCGAGCGCGGCGTTAGACTTGTGTTCCGCGCGCTCGTAGTAGTTGATGGCCTTCTCTAAGTGGCGTATGCCTTCGTGCGGGCGCTTGAGAAACCAGCACGCGCCGGACATGTTTGCGTAGATTTTTCCGAGGAGGAAGGGCGCGTGGCGGTCGCCTATGAGCTTGACCGCCTGCTCGGAGAGCGCGAGGCCCGACTCGTAGTGGCCCGTCAGCATGTCCACGAGCGACAGACCTATGTAGCTCTCTGTGAGTCCGCGCCAGTGGCCCGCGCGGCGGTAGCATTCGAGCGCGCGCTCCGAGTGGTCGCGCGCGATGGGGTACTCGTTGATGCTCCTGTAGACTCGCGCGAGCGCGGCGTAGATGGCCCCGCGCTGAGCGTCGGCCCCCTGCTCGGGCGCGTCGCGCAGCGCGGTGTTGAGTATGGCGATGGCCTTTGGATAGTCGCCCGTGTAGTTGAGGGCAAGCCCTATCTGCGCGCGTACTTCAACGTCGGTCTCCGGGCCAAGCGGCTCGCGCGCCTCCGGCGGCTCGTACATCGCGACCACGGCGAGCGCCTCGCTGAAGCGCCCCTCCAACATCAGCGCCTCGGAGAGCGCGACGCGCGCGCGCGCGAGCAGACGCACGTCTCCGCGCGCGGACTTTATAAGCGTCGTGAGAGCAGACTCGGCCTCGTGCGAGCGCCCCTGATCGAGCAGCAGGCGCACGGCTTCGAGCCGACCGGCGGGCGTGTGGTCGCCCGGCTCGGCAGGGCCTTGACTCTCTCCGCGCGCGCCGCGGGCCATGTTCGAACGCTTTGCCATCCTCCGGTCTGGAACAAGCGCCGGGTTTTAATGAAAAGAAGAGTAAGGCAAGGATAGAACTTCAGGGCCTTATTGTTTGCTCAGGGCGGTTGGATTCTACAGGCATAAGTTCAAAGTTCCAAGTTACAAGTTCAAAGTTAAGGACAGGCCCGCTGCCTTCAACTTTGAACTTGCAACCCGGAACTTTGAACTCAGTACTTGCCGCGTCAGCGGCCCGCGCGTTCGGAGAGTGTGCGCGCGGACTCTACGAGCCTGACGAACTCGGAGCGGTGGCCCTGTAGGTCTGCGCCGACCGAGGCGCGCGCGAGCTGCGCGGCCGAGTCGTAGGACGCCTGACCCTTGTAGCGCGAGCCGCGCAGGAGCATCCCGAACTCCGCGACCGCCGCCGCGAACTTGAAGTCGGCGGACGCGTTCACGTAGGCCGCGCGCGAGTCCACGACGCCGAAGTTCAGCGGCTTGCTCTCCGCGCCGTCGGGCTCCTTGTAGCGGAGCTTCACCGTCATCAACTCGCCCGTGCCCGTGCCCTGCGGCTCTTCAGGGGCTTGCGCGTACTTCAACTCGTCCACGCCGGGGTTCTCCACCCTCTGACCGGCGGGCACAATCTCGTAGAGCGCCGTGACGGTGTGGCCCGCGCCTATCTCGCCCGCGTCCTTGCGGTCGTCGTTGAAGTCCTTCGCGGCGAGCAGGCGGTTCTCGTAGCCGATGAGGCGATAGCCCGCGACGAGCCGCGGGTTGAACTCGACCTGAATCTTCACGTCCTTCGCGATGGTCAGGAGCGTGCCCGCGGCCTGCTCGCCGAGAGCCTTGCGCGCTTCGGACTCGGAGTCGATGTAGGCGTAGTTGCCGTTGCCGTGGTCGGCGAGCTTCTCCATCATCGAGTCGTTGAGGTTGCCCGAGCCGAAGCCGAGCACGGAGAGCGAAGACGCCGCTTCTCGCGCTCGCTGCTCGATGAGGCCGACGAGCTCCTCGTCGCTCGTGACGCCGACGTTGAAGTCGCCGTCGGTCGCGAGGATGACGCGGTTCGTGCCGCCGCGTATGAGGTTATCTTCGGCGACCTGATAGGCGAGCTTAATCCCGGCGCCGCCGTTCGTAGAGCCGCCGGACTCCATGCGCGTCGACCGCCGCGATGATCTCGTCCTTGCGGTCGCCCGGCGTCGACGGCAAGCGCGAGCCCGCTCGAACCGGCGTAGGTGACGATGGCGACGCGGTCGCGCGCGGACAACTGCTCCGTGAGCGTGCGCAGCCCCTGCTTGACGAGCGGGAGCTTGTGCGGCTCGCCCATCGAGCCCGAGACGTCCACGAGGAAGACGAGGTTGGCGGGCGGCATCGTCTCGGTCGAGACCTTCTTCCCTTGAAGGCCGATGCTGTACGAGCCTGTGCTGCGTGTTCCAGGGGCAGTCCGCGACCTCCGCTGTTGACGGAGAAGGGCGCTTCGCCGAGCGGCTGCGGGTAGTCGTAGGAGAAGTAGTTGACGAGCTCCTCGATGCGCACGGCGTCGCGCGGCGGGAGCTGGCCTTCGTTGAGGAAGCGTCGCGTGTTGCTGTAGGAGGCCGTGTCAACGTCAATCGAGAAGGTCGAGAGCGGCGCGCGCGAGGCTTCGAGGAAGGGGTTCTCGTCAATCTGCGCGTAACGCTCGCCCGCGCCCGATTCCTCCTTCGCCCTCGCGGCCGCGTCGTAGGCGACGACGCCGCCGGAGGTCGCGTTACTGTTCGGTGCCTGCTGCGTCGTGGGCACTTGCCGGTAATCGACTCTCCCGTCCGAGGCGTCCTTCGTAGAGCACGAAGAGGCGAGCAGCGCGGCGATTATCAGGAGCGGGAGCGCCTTCGCGCGACGCCGACTTTGTCCTTCTTGACTCATCTTCGATTCCTCCGTCAATAAAAGTTCCCTGCGCGTTCAGCCTTTGAACGCAGGCGGCGGCGGGAACTTGCTGCCGGAAAGGCGCAACGGATGAAGGATGAAGGACGCGTCTGTGGTGAAGCTCGATTTTGACGAAGGACGGGAGCGGGCCTGACAAACATTCGCCTTCACTGTCGGCCTTGCGCCTTCATCCTTCTACTTCCTCGCGCCTTGGAGTATGACGGGCGAGGCTTGCGTGATGTCGTAGCTGATCCGCTGCTCGGAGAGGCGCGCGGCGGAGGACGACTCCGAAGAGACGTTGACGCGCGCGTAGAAAGTCGTGGACGGAGTGCGCGGCGCGGGGCAGTTCGCCACGGGGAGTTCGACCGTCACGCGCGCGCGCGTCGAGCCCGCGTCGAACGGCTTCTTGATCTCGACGGGGCCGCCCTCGCAGTACTTGCCCGCCGTCTCCTGCGTGAAGAAGTATGCCCAGACCCAAACGCTCTCGGGCGCGGCGGCCGCGGGCTGGTTGAGTTCGAGCGCGAGTGTGAAGCTCGACTTCTTCGACGCGAGGTTGAGCGTCATGAGCTGCGGCTTGAAGGCCACCGACGCGCTCGCCGGAGGGGCCGCGGGCGGCGCGGTCGCGCTGGCGCTGGCGGCGGCGGCGCTTCGGGCTTCTTTGTCTTGCCCGTGTAGTACTGCGTAATCAGAATCGCGGCGGCGAGCGCGACGGCGAAGGCGAGCAGTCCTGCGAGTTTCTTCATCTTCGTTCCCTTCAGAGAGTGCCAAATTTAATACGCCGCCGCCCTCGGCGGGGTTTTGGAAAAGGCAACAGTATAAGGGCAAAAGGCAAAAGAGAAGACAAAAACGGCGCTTCTCGTCATAACTTTTAACTTTCGCCTTTTAACTTTAGACTTTCCACGCGCACGGCCGCCAGCGCGAGGCCCATTATGAAATAGAAGACCATGACGACTTCGGAGTCGCCGAAGTTGTAGTGCACGAGCCCGCCCGCGACGAAGCCCGTGAGCCCGCCCAGAGCGCCGAGCAGAAGGCCGCGCTCGACCCAGCCCTCGAGAGTCGCTGCGCCGCAGCGCGACGCAGCAACGCCCGCGCGTAGACGAAGAGCCACGCGGCCCACACGAAGAGCGCGGGCAGGCCGCGCTCGAAGGCTATCTGTAAAGGCGTCGAGTGCAGGTGTCCCCAGGGCTGGCGGCCTCCGTCGAACATCTTCCACTCGCGCCAGTGGCGTTTGAGCGAGTCCATCCCCGTGCCGACCAGAAGGTGTCGCGGCTCGCCCGCGAGCACGCGCGCGCCGTCGCGCCAGACCATCAAGCGCCAAGCGGTCGAGCCTTCTTTGGTGTCTATGAAACCGACCTGCCGCTTCTGCTGCAAGATGAAGAGCGCGGCGGCCACGAGCGGCAGCGCGACCGCGGCCGTGACGAGCAGCGTCCTACGGCGTCGGCCCGAGCCGACGAGCACGACGACGAAGGCGGACGCGACGAAGCCCGCCCACGAAGCCCGCGTCACCGTCAGCAGGAGCGCCGCGCACATGCCCGCGAGCGCGAGTCCGACCAGAGCCGCCTTCATGCTCAACTTACGCCGCATCGAGATGAGCATCCCCAGAGCGAGCGACGCGACGAGCTGCAAGACTTCGGAGTAAGTCTGATACTGGCCGTAGAACCCGCTCGCACGCTCCTCGCGCCCGCGCGTCCAACTCAAGATGCCGAGCCGCGCCTCCGCCGTGTCGCCTTTCAGTAACGCGTCGCGCGCGACGTTCCCCGTCGGCAGCATCTCCGCGCGGTAGACGCGCACGCACGCCGAGCGCTCGTCCCAGCGGCACGCGACGGTGCCGTCAGGAAATCTGTATGCACGCTCGCGCGCGCCCGCGCGCTCCGACTCAATCGCGCGCACAACATCCGAGGGCTCGCGCGCCTCTACGCCGTCAACAGAAAATATCGAGTCGCCCTCACGGAACCCCGTCGCGCGCAAGGGGCTGTCGGCCGTCGATCGCGCGAATCTTTATCCCGCGCCCCTTAGCGTAGACGGCGAACGTGTGTACCAGCCCGAGCGCGCACGACGCGACGAGCGTCAGCGCGAGCGCGCGCAGCAGTCTCGGACTCCGAACGTTCTCGGCCGCGACGTACACGACCGTAAACAGGCTCGCCGCGCGGAGCTTTCCTATCGAGACTTCCGGGTCGTAAGAGGTGAGCGAAGTTAAAAACGTTAAGACGAAGAAGCCGAGCAGCCACTTATCAACCGGCGTGCGAAACAGCTTCATGCGCGGGCGCACGAAAGCCTCGCCGCCCACAAAACCATCGCCAACAGCCAAGCCGTCTGCGTCCCCGCAATCGAGTGCGGCGCGGCCAACGCGTACAGGAACAGGCACGCCACCGTCGCGCGCTCAAGCCAGAGGGCTTTGGGGGGAAGAGGGGAAGGGGGGAAAAGGTTAAAGGGGAAAGAGGTCGAACGGGTAAAAGTGCGGCCACCTTTCCCCGTTTACCCCTTTCGCCTTTTCCCCCATCTTCAATACGCCTCGCCGCGCAGGAGCACGGGGATCGTGCGCAGCATGATGCGCAGGTCGAGCCAGAGCGACCAGTTCTCTATGTAGAAGAGGTCGAGCCTGACCATCTCGTCGAACGAGAGGCGGTTGCGGCCAGACACCTGCCACAGGCCCGTCATGCCCGGCTTCATGTCGAGACGCTTGCGGTGCCACAGCTCGTACGCTTCGACCTCGTAAGGAATCGGCGGGCGCGGGCCGACGACGCTCATGTCGCCGCGCAGCACGTTCAGGAGTTGCGGCAACTCGTCGAGACTCGTGCGCCTTAACCACCTCCCGGTGCGCGTGACGCGCGGGTCTTGGTGGAGTTTGTAGACGGGCCGGGCATCGTCGCCGAGGTTCGTGTCGGGCCGCCCTTCGATGTAGCGCCGCTGGTACTCGCGGTGCTCGCGGTCGTCTGCGTTCGCGCGCATCGTGCGGAACTTCAGGAAGAGGAAGATGCGCCCGTCCATCCCGACGCGCTCCTGCCTGTAGAGCACGGGGCCGCGCGAGTCGAGCTTGATGAGCAGCGCCATCAAAAACCACAGGGGCGACAGCACCACGAGCGCGAGCGCCGCGACCGCGATGTCCGACGCGCGTTTGACGACGCGCGCGCCCTGCCCCAAAGGCTCTCGGAAGAGCGTGATGACGGGCAGCACGCCTATCTGGTCAATCTCCGTCTTTCGCGGCAAGCTGTTGAAGAGGCTCGGCGCGACGCGGAACTCGACGCCGCGCCGGCGCCCGACGCGCATCATGACTTCGAAGAGCATGTCGCCCGAGAGCGCGGGGTCTGTGATGATGACTTCGTTCGCGCCGGTCTCGCGTATCGCCTCCGGCAACGATTCGAGCGTGGCGACGACGGGCACGCCCTCGAACTCGGACGCGCCCGCGCCGTCGGTCTCGACGACGCCGATGACCCTGTAGCCCAATTCCCTGCGCTCGCGCATCTCGCGCACGCACAGCGCCGCCTGCGCGCCGCCGCCGACGACGAGCGTCGGGATGAGATTTATCTCGCGGCGTCGTACAGCGCTCTGCACGCCGCGAGCCGCGAGCCGCACGAGCGTGTACGCGGCGAGCGCGAGCGCGAAGTCCAGTACGAAGACGCCGCGCGCGTAAGAGAAGGAGCGGAACTCGAAGCCGCCGCGGTAAAGAAACGCCCACGCGACAATCAGGAGCGACCCGGCCGCCGTCGCGCGGAAGACGCGCACGCACTCGTCGAGGTAAGAGAACTCTCCGCGCAGACGGTAAAGGTCGTAGTAGGCCGACGACAGCACGCGCACGGCGACGACGAACCAGAGCAGCGACGCGTAAGGCTCGAAGTGCGTCTGCCACACGAAGCCGCTTCCCAACCGGAAGCTGACGAGCAGCCCGCCGCCCTCGCGCAGAACGTACGCCGCCGCGAACGACGCCACGGCCACGACGGCGTCCAACAAGACCAACACGAACTTCACCGCGGGCACGACCCAACGCGGCGCGCGCGCCGCCGCACGCGGCACGTTCGCCCTCACCGTCAAATCTTCCGTGCGCTCGACGCTCATCGCTTTTCCAAAATCAAATCCGCCACCTGCGCTCGAACATTCGTCGCGCGTCGCGCGTCCGTCTCGCCCTTCTTGCCGACGTTCAGAGCCTCAAGGTCTCCGCGCGAGGCGATGCGTTTGAGGCGGCCTTCGCGGACGAGTTGCTCGTCCACGGCGGCCCAGCGCCCCGCGTAGACGGTCGCGGCGGGGACACCGAGGGCGGCGGCCTCGCGGTTCATCGTGCCGCCCGCGCTGACTACGAGGTCTGCCGCCGCGATGAGGTTGGCGCCGTCGAGCGCCTCGCGCGGCGCGAGAAGATTGTCCGCGCGGAAGCGTGCGCGCAACTCTTCGCGCTGCGCGTCCGTGCGCGCGAGGAGTAAGACCTTGACGCCTTCGCGCGCGAGCAGGCGCTTCAAAAGCTCTTCGAACAGCTCGTTCTCGAAGCGGTGATACAGAGCCTCGCTCGCGGGCGGGCGCACGACGACGAGCGTGTTTCGCGTCGCGTCAACGCCGAACTTCTCAAACAGGAGCGACGCGAAACGCGCGTCCGGCTCGAAGTCCGCGAGGTAAACGTCCTCCTTGATGCCACGGTAGCGCCGAACCTTTTCGGGCCTCGCGCCGAAGCGCCGCAGCGCCTCTTCGGGGAACGCCGAAGGGACTACCACGCGCGACGCGAGCCGGAAAGCGAGATGGTTCGCGGGCTGGTGCTCGTAGTCCATCAGCGTCACGGTGCGAATCCCGAGCGCGCGCGACGCGAGCACGTGCGAGTAAGAGTTATGACTGACCGCGAGTCCGAATCCGCGCCCGCGAGCCCAGCGCGCGAGCGACCACGCGCGCCCCGCGATGTTCAAACCCTTCCCCGACAGGCGCCCGCCGCCGTGCCCGCCCACGACTGAAGCATTGAGCCCCGCCGACTCGGCCAGCTCGACCGTCTGCGCGTAAGCGCGCGCCGTGAACTCGACGGCGTGCCCGCGCCGCGCGAACTCGCCGGAGAGCGCCGCGAAGAACGGCACGTGCGGCGAGTTCGCGAGGTCTATCCAGATGCGCATGGTCAAGAAGGGGTAAAAGGGGAAGATGGTAAACGGGTAAAGGGAGCTTTGCCGCGAGTCGCGTGCGCGCCTTCATTCCTTTTCCCCATTTCCCCTCTTCCCCTCTTCCCCCTCTTCCAGAAGCCTCGCCAGCGCGTACGTCATCCAGCCTTGCGACCAGCGCATGTAGGGCGTGCGCACCGTGTAGAGGCGTCGCCTCTGGTAGTAGAAGAAGCCGCGCGGGTCGAAGAGCTCGCGCACGGCCCACGATGCCACGCGTCGCGCGTGTTCGAGCGCGTCGGGCTCCGAGTCTTTTAACTCCGCGAAGGCGACGACGGCCGCGCCCGCCGAGTGCGCGTCCGCGGGGTACGCGGCCCGATGGTAGTATTTCGGCCAGCCGTCCGCAAGAAAGAACGAAGAGCGCCAGAACGCGTAGCCGCGCATGAGCGCGCGACGAATCTCGCCGAACGCGCCGGAGTGATTTTTTAAGTCGTCAGTAGGATTCCGAACAGCTACGCCCTCATGCCCGGCGCACGCGCACGCATCGAGCACGCGCGCGAACGAGGTGAGTATGAAGGCCGTGTGGAAGTTGTCGGCCCAGGACTGGTAAGAGTCAGCGCCGTAGGCCCACGAGCCGTCCTCGCGCTGGCGGCGCGCGACGTAGAGCGCGGCGCGCAGGCCGAGTGCCGTCCACTCGCCATTCCCGACGAGCGCGCCGACCGAGGCGAGCGCTTCGCCCGCGAGCAGAGAGGCGTTGAAGACGCGCGTGCGGTCGAGCGGCGTGTAGCTGAAGCAGACCTCTTCGTCCGTCTCGTCGTCGCTACGGTTCAGGTCGCCCGCTATGAACTCGCAGGCCGCGCGCGCC
Organism: Paraconexibacteraceae bacterium; assembly: GCA_963727365.1. GTDB lineage: Bacteria > Actinomycetota > Thermoleophilia > Solirubrobacterales > Solirubrobacteraceae > Paraconexibacter. Next base: position 12,946 of record CAVSFU010000016.1, read on the forward strand.
GCGTCCACGTACTTCCAAGACTCGCCGCAGAGTTCGTCACCTTCAGCCGCGGGCCGGAAGGTTGCGGCGGCCTCGACGAGCGCGCGCACGGCGAAGGCCGTCGGCACGACCGTCGGCGTGCCCCGCGGCGCGTAGAACGCGCGCCCCTGCCAGTCGAAGTTGTAGCCCCACGCCGCGCCGCTGCACGTCTCGACGCGCGCGCCCAGCAAGTCTTCGAGCAGCGCGCGCGCCTCGTCGGCATAAATCTCCAAACGTGTCGCGCGGAAGCGCGAGAGGGACGCGAGCGCGAAGAGCGCCGTGCCCTTCGAGTTCCTTCCTTCGGGGACGAGCGCGAGCGCGCGCGGGCTTAAGGGCGAGCGCTTGAAGGCTTGAGTCCACGCGAGGCGCGCGAGGCGCGCGAGGCGCAACGGAGTCGATTGGAAGAGTCGGCTGTTGAGCGCGTCGAAGGGGTCGCGGCCCGCGTAGCCGCGCGCACGCGCCCACGCGTGCGCGCGTTCGTAGACCTCCTCAAACTCCTCGCGCATCGACGCAAAGATACAACACGCGGGTCGAGGATGTCAGATACGGGATTTCAAATTTAAACCCTACGTCAACGCGTAGGGGTTGTCGGCGGTGCTCGTCGTCGGGCGGTGCTTCCGGCTCCGCCTCGTACGAAGTGAAGTTGAGCTTCGCGCCGGGGAGTTTGTCGGGGAGCGGGAAAGACTTCCTCTCGCGCGAGTCCGTTATGTCGAGCGTGATGTCCGGCTTCAGCCCGGCGGCCTCCGAGCCGTCGAGCAGGCCGTCGTTCAGCAGGCGGCGTACGAGCCCGCCGTACGCGCGCTTGATTTCGTCGCGCGCGCCCGCGAGCGCCTTGAGACACCGCGGCGCGTCCTTGCACACCAGCTCGTGCCAGAGCGAGCCGTCGAAGTTGGTCATCTCCTCGCCACCGCGCAGGAGCTCTTTGAGGTAATCGACGCGCATCGAGTCGCGGTCGAGGAGCCAGTCCATGCCGGACGGGCAGTTGTTGCGGTACCCGCGGCGCGTGTAGTAGACGACGCGCGGCCCCGTAGCCGCGAGCACGGTCGCGCCGCGTTGAGCGTAGTCGTTCAAGTCGTAGTAGCCGACGGGCGGGAACTCCCCGCCAAGGTCACGGCTGCTGCCGCCGCAACCGCCGCCGCCGTTTCGCCCGTAGCCTGAGACTTGGTGTTCGCCCTCTGTGTCGAAGACGTAGACGGTCGCCTTTATCTTCAGGCTCCCGAGCAGGCGCGCGGCGAAGCCCGGCGCGCGCGTCTCCGCGAGCAGGTTTCCGGCGGCGAGCCAGCGCACGTTGTCCGCGTCCTCCCTGAAGAGTGTGAGCAGCGCGCTCTGGTTCTCACGCGGCGAGTGCGCGAGCAGTATCAAGACCTCGTCTGGCGCGGACGCGTAGAGCGGCAAGAGCGCCTCGGCCGGGACTCCGGCGTCGAGCCGTATGAGCGCGTCGAGCGCGGCCTGTCGCACGGCAGCCTCTTCGGCCCCGCCGCCGTTCAGGTTTTCGTCTTCGAGTATCGAGACGAGCGAATCGGCCTGACCCTTCAGCCCGTAAATCCCCGCGAGGTACGCGCCCCACGCGCGCTCCCTGTTCTCGTACGACTTCAAGAGACGCGCGGCCTCCGCGTTCACGTCGCCGAGTTGCACGAACGAAGGCGTCGCAGACTTCGATTCGCCGCCTCCCTGCCCCGACGCGCGCGCGAACGCGACGCAAACGAGCGCCGCGCAGACGATTAGCTTTCTCAACTCAGTGTCCTCTTTAACTGTGAAGACCCCGAAGGCCGCGGAGACAAGGGGCCGCCCGAGTCCGTAGAGCTTTTATGCTGAGACACGAACGCGCGCCGCTTGGTTGGCGGCGCGCGCGTATTTTTTTCGGGCGGGGTGAAGTTTAGTCTTCGTCTCGGAAGCCCATGCGCTCGCGCACGACGTAGATGGCCTTGGCCTGCGACTCGTGGTAGGTGCGCACGAGCATCTCCGCGAGCAGGCCCATGAGTATGAACTGCACGCCGACGGCGAACATGACGATGGTTATCGTGAAGAGTGGGTTTCGTATGAACGACTCGCCGCCGAGCTTTCGCAGGAGCGCCCAGACGAAGGCGACGAGCGAGATCAGGAAGGACGCGAAGCCGAACATGCCGAAGACGTAAATCGGCTTCGTGTGGTACGAGGCCATGAACTTTATCGTCATCAGGTCGAGCATCACCTTGAAGGTGCGCGACAGCCCGTACTTCGACTTGCCCATCGTGCGCGGGTGGTGGCGCACTGGAATCTCCGTCACGCGCGCGCCGACCCAGCTCGCGTAGATGGGGATGAAGCGGTGCATCTCTCCGTAGAGCTTCACCTCTTTCAGAAATTCATGACGGTAAGCCTTCAGCGAGCAGCCGTAGTCGTGAAGGCGGACGCCCCCGATGAACGAGATGATGCGGTTCGCTATCATCGAAGGAATCTTGCGCGAGACCATCTTGTCCTGGCGCTCCTTGCGCCAGCCCGAGACCACGTCGAAGCCCTCGTCGAGCTTGTCCAGGAGGCGCGCGATGTCGGCCGGGTCGTTCTGCAAGTCCGCGTCCATCGGGATGAGGACTTTGCCGCGCGCGGCGTCTATCCCCGCGGCCATCGCGGCGGTCTGGCCGTAGTTGCGCCGCAGGGCGATTACTCGCACGCGCGGGTCTAGCCGCGCGAGTTCGCGCAGGACTTCGAGGCTGCCGTCGGTCGAGCCGTCGTCCACGTAGATAATCTCCGCCGTGCGGCCGAGGTGCGCGAGCGCCTCGTCAATCTTCCCGTGCAGCGGCCGAAGGTTCGGCTCCTCGTTCAAGACGGGCAGGAAGAGCGAAATCTCCGGCGCCTCGCCCGACTCAGGCGTTGTGGCCGCGAGCGTCGCCTCGTCCGGGACGGTCGCCCCCTCGCCCACGCGGCGACTCATGACCGTCTCTTCCTCGTCGTAAATCTTCATTCCTCACTCCGTTCGCAGTGACGAGTGACAAGTTAAAGAACTTGCCTTAACTCGTCACTCGTCACTCTCTTTCCTGTACCATTCGACGAAGCGGCGTATGCCCTCTTCGATGGGCGTCTGCGGGTCGTAGCCGAGCAGGCGTCGCGCCTTCGAGATGTCTGCGAAGGTCTGCGGCACGTCGCCGGGCTGCAAGGGCTTTCGGTCGATGATAGCCTCGCGCCCGAGTTCCTTCTCAAGCAGGCCGATCAGTTCGCGAAGTTCCACGGTGCGCGACTCGCCGAGGTTGAAGACCTCGTAGTCGCTCGCCTCGTACTCCATCGAAGCGCGCACGCCCGCGATGATGTCGTCCACGAACGTGTAGTCGCGCCGCGTCGTGCCGTCGCCGAAGACGGGTATCGGCCGCCCCGCGGAGATGAGCCGAGCGAACTTGTGAATGGCTAAGTCCGGGCGCTGGCGCGCGCCGTAGACGGTGAAGAAGCGAAGGCAGACGCAGCGCAGCCCGAACAGGTGCGAGTAGGTGTGACACAGTAACTCGCCCGCCGCCTTCGTCGCCGCGTACGGGCTTATGGGCTCCGAGACCTTGTCGTCCTCCGCGAATGGAACCTTCTCGTTCTCGCCGTAGACGGACGACGAAGAGCCGAAGACGAACTGCCGCGCGCCCTGCTCGCGCGCGAGCTCTAACAGGTTGAGCGTGCCGTTTATGTTCGTCTCCGCGTAGAGCACTGGCTCCGCGAGCGACGGCCTCACGCCCGCGCGCGCGGCGAGGTGGACGATAACGTCGAACCCCGTCCCTCCGAACACGCGCGCGAGCGACGCGCGGTCGCGTATGTCGGCCTCGTGGAGTTTGAACTCCTCGCGCCCCGCGAATGGTTCGACGTTGCGGCGCTTAACTTCGGGGTCATAAAAGTCGTTGAAGTCGTCGACGACGTGTACGCGCCACGCGCCCTCCGCCAGCAGACGCCCGACGAGATGCGACCCGATAAACCCCGCCCCGCCCGTTACTAAAACATTTCTCATCACTCAAGCAGTGACGAGTGACGAGCGGCGAGTGACGAGAGGAAAGCTGTCTTAACTCGTCACTCGCCGCTCGTCACTCGTCGCTATTCTTCCCCTTCTCCGCGTAAATCCAGAGGTGCCAGCCCCAGCGCGAGGCGAGCCGCGCCTCCGCTTTGCGCGAGAGGAGTTGGCCGACGACGGGCATCCAGCGCTTGTTCAGAAAGTGAACGGCGAACTCCACGCGCGCGAAGTCCTTAAACAACTCGCGCGCCTCACGCCGCGAGTAGACGCGCGTCAGTGGGTTGCCCGCGCCGTCCGTGTTGCGGCTCAGGAACTCGCCCGCCGAGAGGTACTGCGACGCGTCCTCCTTCAGACGCGCCGCGTGCTCGCGCAGGCTCTCAACGGGTTCGCCCGTCAGACGGTGCGCGAGCCGCACGCCCGCCTCGGTCCGCAAAAGCCTCGCGCCCAGACGGCGCAGCAAGCGTATGTTGACGCGGTAGTTGTAAGAGTGCCTGTGATACAGCATCACGACCGCGCGACCCGTCGGCGCGAGCACGCGGTGAACTTCCCTCACGGCCGCGCGCGCGTCAGGCGTGTGGTGCAGAACGCCGTGGGAGTACACGAGGTCGAAAGAGCCGTCCGCGAACTCCAAAGCCTCGGCGTCGGCCACGCGAAACTCTCCCGGCAGGCCTTCCAACTCGAAGCGCCTTCGCGCGAGCGACACGGCGGCCTCCGTTAAATCAACGCCCGTGTAGACAGCGCCCGCGCGCGCGAAACGCGCCCCGTCCGTGCCGAGTCCGCAGCCGATCTCCAGCACGCGGAGCCCCTTCGCCTTCTCGAACCCCGCGGCTTCGGGGATGTGCCACTCGGTTTGATACCGGTGCTCCTCGACGGCCTCGTAGAAGCCGCGCGAGCCGACCTCCGCGTCCGAGAACTTCGTCCCGCACGGGTGCTCCTGCCAGAACGCGCGCACGCGCTCCTTCAAACTCGACGCTGCATCACCCATGAAATACTTCGCCGACACCTGCGACAACTCCCCCGCGCATCCTCGTGCCCACACAGAACACTTTCCGGCGCTCACACGAAACTCAGGAAATTACCATGCCACTCACACAACCCACAAGCGACCCCCCGGGAGCGCGTGCATCCCTGCCCGCCTTGAGCGCTTTAGCGCGAAGACGAAGAACCGCCCCCACTCATCCTTGAGTGGGGGCGGTTCTTTATCAAGCGGGCTTTGGCACGCTTTGGCGGGCAGGGATGCACGCGCTCCCAAGGGGAAGACACGCCCCGCTGACTCACTTCCCTTTTGGTTTACGTTTGCTTGCGGCTTTGCCGTTGTCAACCCGGACTAAGATGTCGCCGGGTTCACATCCGAGGGCATCGCAGAGACGGTCGAGCGTATCAAGGCCAATCATCTTCTGTTGGCCGTTCCAGATTTTGTGACAATTCGCGTAGGCTATGCCGCTTTCTTTCGACAACGACAGAGGGTTGTTAATTCCCTTCCGTTCAGCCACCTCTCTCACTCGCAATTCAATCATGGCGCAGGTCTATGGGGCTATCTCGATGAAGATAATTTTTGCTTGACTTATTATCTTCATCGAGATAATACCTCAATGAAGATACAAGTAGGTACGGAGAGCGAGGCGGGCTGCACACCCGTTACAGCGTTGCAGTCCGCCTCCTTACGTCTCAATGAAAGGCAAGTCGAGGGTGAGTTTAGCAGATAACAGCCGATGCGCTGATGAAAATCTGCTCTTCTCGCGCGAGGAGTTGGCCGAAGACATTGCCTCAATTCTGAAAGGCGACGCGCACTCGGCGGACGCGCTGGCGCAACTGTTCGTCATCCTGCGCGAGGCCATCGCGGGCGGGTTGGAGGGAATCAACCGGGCGAGCGGGACGCTGGCGGCGGCCGCCGAGTTGACCTTCACGCACTCGCGCGCTCACGCCGCGGCGTTCAGGCTGTACGTGCTCTCACAGGAGGGACGTTTGAGAGTTGAGGACGAGCCCGTGCGCTTGCTCGATGCGGCGATTGCAAGAGGAACGACGGGCGCGGGCGCGCAAGTCGCCGTCGGCGAAGCGTTGAAGCCTTTTCACCTCTTCCTTGTTCGGCCGCCCTGTCTCCCAGTGTTGACGATGCGGTCGATGAGTTTTTTGTCGTCGGGGAGTAGGCCGGAGTGGACGAGGCGGGGCGTTAATGTTCGCCAGTTGGGGTCTTGGGCGAAGACGCGTCGGAAGAGGGGGAGGGCTTCTTCTGTGCGGTTCATGTTGACGAGGGCGACGGCGTGCCAGTAGACCATCTCGATGTTGTCGGGCACTAACTTCTCTGCCGCGGAGTATTCGCGGAGCGCGCCTTCGTTGTCTTTGCGTTCGACGGCAAGGTCGCCCGCGTTCATGTGGTTGTAGGCGCGTTGGAGGCGTATGAGGCGGCGTAGTTCTTTCAGGGGCTCGGGGTGGTCGTCTACGCGCAGGTCGAAGATTCGGTCGGCCCAAGGGCGGCCGGTTGACTCAGCTTTGACGATGACGAGCGCGGCGGACTGGCGGCCGCGTATGTCGCCGCCCGCGGCCTGCCCTGCGTCGAGCGCGGCGAGCATTCGGTCTGCGAGGTCTCCCTTCGCGGTCTCGAAGGCGCGGGCCATCGAGGGCCAGACGCGCGGGTTCGACATCAGGTTCGCCTGCACGGAGTAGTTCGAGCCCGGGCGGTCGCCCGCGGCCTCTATGCACTTCGCGCCGGTGTGTACGGCGACGCGACCCTTGGCGTCTATCATCGCAACCTGCCGAACGTCGCGCCCCCCGTCCTTCGCGAGCAGCGACTCTAAAGCCTTTTCGGCGCTCGCGCCGCCGCGCATGAGTTCGAGGCCGTCACGGCCGTACGAGGGGTCTATGAAGGACTGCGTGGCGATTGCGCCGACGCCCGCCTCGGCCCACGCGACGTTAGAGCCGACGGAGAACCAGTGAGACTGCACGGCAACGCCCATCTCGCCCGTCGAGGGGTCGCGCGCGACGATTGAGAAGGTGTGCGCGGGCATGAGAGGGCGCGGCGGACGTTCGACGCGCACGTGTGCGCCGGAGTCCGCGCCGCCCGTTTGGCCTTCGACGATTTTGACGACTGACGCGGCCGCGAACGCGAACGCCGCCGACAGCAATACGGTTAACATTCGTCTCATAATTTTCAACGGCCTCTTGTGGTGTTCCTACAGTACCGCGCGCGTGAGCGAGCGGGTCGCTACGAAGATAGCCACGGAGACACGGAGGCACAGAGAAGTTTAAGTTTTAATCTCTGTGTCTCCGTGGCAGAACTACCCGCTCGCTCACGCTCGCGGTACTGTTTTTAAAAGGCCCAGTAGCCTTGCGAGAAGCGCGCGAGGAAGAGCGCGAGGAAGAGCAGAGACCAGACCGCTATGAGCGCGCCCGCCTCGGGCCTTTTCGCGGACGCGCGCGCGAAGATTAAGTACGCGGGGAAGAGCACGAGCGTGTAGCGCGGCACGCTAAGCACAAACTTCGTGCAGCTCCAGAGCAGCCAGTTGAAGGTCATCCAAGCCGCGTACGACGCGCGCATCTTCACCCAGGCCCACACAGTCAAGCCCAATCCCAACAGCACGAAGAAGAACTCCTGCCAGCCGACCATCAGCGCGTCCGAAGGCGCACTCCCCTGCCAGTACCTCCACGAAGCGGCGACCGCGTCCCAGGGCCACGCGAAAGTCCTGTACCAGTACTCGTCCTGCGCCTTCAGAAACGCGAACGGATGCCCCTTCGCCGTGTAGTTGATGGCGAGGTAGACGCCGAAGCCCGCGAGCGGCGCGAGCGCCCAGAGCCAGCGCGCGCTCAAGCGTCGGCCCGACGCGCGGTACTCGTCCCAGACTTCGAACGCCAGCGCGGGCAAGAGCGCGAGCCCGTTCGCGCGCGTCATGCACGCGAGCGCGCCGAGCAATCCGGCGAGCGGCCAGCGCCGAGTGCGCGCAGCGAGAAACGTCCCGAGCGCGAGCGCGAGGAAGAGGCTCTCCGTGTAGCCTATGTGCAGGAAGTAGCTCGTCGGGAAGACGAACATGAAGAAGACCGCCGCGCGCGCGACCGACTGCTCCTCGTCGAGCCGCGCGAGCCTGTAGAGGAGCAGACCCGCGGCGACGGACGCGAGCGTCGAGACGAGGAAGGCCGCCGCGAGCTCGTCGCGCACCAGAAGAGTCGCAGCACGCACGAGCCACGGGTAGAGCGGGTAGAAGACTATCCAGCGCGACTCTACGCCTTCGCGGACGTAGCCCATGCGCGCGATGTCGAGGTAGTGCGGCGCGTCCCAGCGGTTCCAGAGCGAGAGCCAACCGTATAGCGAGCCGGGCCGCTCGTTCTTCGAGATGACGAACGCCTGCGCCGCGAAGATAAAGACGAGCGCCTTCAAGCCGAGCACGAACGCGACCGTGCGCCCGTCCCAGAACAACGCCGGAGACGACTGCCGACCGTCGCGCGAAGACGAAAGATGTGCGCGCGCGTCTACCTTCTCCGCGTGCGGCGTCGGCGGCGTTTGTGCTTCGCGTCTTGCGCTCTTCTTCTTCATAAGAACATCTGAAAGCTTAAAAGTTAGCCACAGAGAAGCGGAGACACAGAGTTAAGATTTTGAAATCCCGAATTTAATCTCTGTGCCTCCGTGTCTCTGCGGGCAACCCTTAAATCGTTGCCGGGGCGTCGTCGAGGAACTCGCGCTGCCACATTTCGAGAGTCAAAAGTTGTAGGACGTGCAGCGCGTAGTCTTCGCGCCCGGACTCGTTCGCCTCGACGACGCGCCGAACCTCTTCAGCGCGGAAGAGCCCGCGCCTCCTGACCGTCTCCTCCGACAGAAGCTCTCCGACGAGCGGGCGGAGAGGCCCGCGCAGCCACGCGCGCACGGGCGCGCCGAAGCCTGCCTTCTTCCGCCACACGACCTCGCGCGGCAGAAGCTTCTCGGCCGCGCGCTTCAGAATGTACTTCCTCTTCAGCCCGCGCAGCTTCATGCGCGGCGGCATGCGCGCGGCGAGCTCGACCAGCTCGTGATTCAAGAGGGGCACGCGCACTTCGAGCGTCGCGGCCATCGAAGTCCTGTCCGTGTAGTCGAGGTTGAGGCACGGCAGGAACGTCTTCATGTCTACGTAGAGCATTCGGTTGAGCGGCGCGGCCCCGGAACACTTTTCGAAGTAGCGGCGGTGCATGTAGTACGCGTCCGCGTCGCCTACCGAAGCGCGCGTCTCGTCGGTGTAGAGCGCGCGCTTCATGTCGTCCGTGAAGTAAGTGCCGAAGCCCATGTAGCGCGACTCGAAGTCTAGCGCGGCGCTCCGCGCGAACTTCTTCGCGTTCCTGAGCGGCGCTGTGAACCTACCGGGCCGACCGCCCGGAAGCGCGGACGCGACCGCGCGCATCGCGGGACGACTGAGCGCGGAGGGCAGAGAGTCGAACGCGCCCGCGAGCCCCATCGCCAACTGCCGCGGGTAGCCCGCGAAAACTTCGTCGCCGCCCATCCCCGACAGCATCACGGTCAGAGTCTCTCGCGCCTCGCGCGCGACGAGGTAACTCGAAATCGCCATGTCTATCAGGGGCATCTCAAGATGACGCACGAGCAGCGGCAGGAGCTTCGCCACGTCGGGCCGTAGCATCGTCTCGTGATAGTCGGTGTCGAGCAGCTTCGCGACGCGGCGCGCCCAAGGCACGTCGCTCGGGATGATGTCGTAGCGAAGGTCTTCTTCCTCGATGCCGATGGTGTAGGTCGAGACGCGGCGGCCCGCGGCGTGCCTGCTCATCAAAGCGACGATGACCGAAGAGTCCACGCCGCCCGACAGGAACGAGCCGAGCGGCACGTCCGCGACCATTTCCAAACCGACGACGCGATCCATCGTCTCCAACATGCGCTCGCGCCACCAGTCCTCGCTTCGTCCCTCTTCTATCTCGTCGAACGAAACGTCCCACCACTCACGCAACGTAACGCGCCCCTCGCGCCAAACGAGCACGTGCGCGGGCGGCAGACGCCACACGTCCCTAAAGAGCGTGTGCGGGTCTGGCGTCCAAAGAAAGGTGAGTTGCTGGTTGAGCCCCGTAGCGTCCAGCTCCGCGCGCACGAGCCCCGAAGCAAACAGCGCCTTCGCCTCCGACGCGAAGGCGAAAGACTCCTCGCCTTCCCGGCCGCGCACCGTCGCGTAGAACAAGGGCTTTATGCCCACGCGGTCGCGCGCGATTGTGAGTTGACGCTCGCGCTCGTCCCAGACGGCGAAGGCGAACATGCCGTTCAAGTGTCTAAGACAGTCCTCGCCCCACTCGGCGAAGGCCGCGAGCAGGACTTCCGTATCGGTGTCCGTCCGAAACTCTCGCCCGAGTGATTCGAGACGCGCGCGCAGTTCCCTGTAGTTGTAAATCTCGCCGTTGAACGTGAGCGCGTAGCGGCCGTCCTCCGAGAGCATCGGCTGGTGGCCCGCGCTGCTCGTGTCGATAATCGCGAGCCTGCGATGGCCCAGACACGCGCGCCTTCCCTCCGCGTCCGTAGACGCGGAAGTCCACACGCCCTCGTCGTCGCGCCCCCGATGCTCAATCGCCTTCAGCATCGCGCCGACGCGGCGTTCAGGGTCAACGGAAATCATTCCTGCGATGCCACACATAGATTAGCTTTTGGCCGTTAGCTGTTAGCCGTTAGCCCTCCATCTTCGCGGCCCGCGCGTTTACTTTGAACGCTCGCGTTTGCAACGGCAGAAAGCTAAAAGCTAACAGCCCGCCCTGCGCGGAGCGAGTCGAGTATGCGGAAGGTCGCGCGCGTCGTGTTGGCGAGTTCGGCGAGCGTTATGGGCGCGGGGCCGCCACGCCGTAGCGCGTCGAAGAACGCGCGCAGCTCGTCGCGCTGTCCCTTGTCTTGCGCGCGCAGGCGCGTCGTCGTCTCACGCCCGTCGCGGTACGTCGAAGCCGAGCGGTAGTCGTCGAGGCGCCACCTTCCTCGCCGGCGGCGTCATGGCCGGCGTCGGCGTCGGCATGCTGGTGATCGCCAGCCACGACGGCGGCGGCAGCCGGGGTCGCGGCCGGGGTCGCGGCCGCGGCCGCTACACCGAGCTCGGCATCCGCCACGGGCGCGCCCGTGGTCCAGGAGCGGATTGTGTCTGAGCGGACGACGCCGACGTCCGTCCGCGCCTGAGGAACTCCCAAAACCAAGCGACCAACTTCCAAGGCACTCCCAATTCCCAACGTCTAACCGGCGGTTCGCTGCCATGAACCAGCAAGGTTGGGACGTTGGGCGTTGGACGTGCCTTGGCCGTTGGTCGCTTGGTCCTTGGGAGTTAACATGTCGCCTCCCCTGTCCCCTGTGGAGCCGCCATGTTTCCTACCGGCCGCCGCTCGTTCCTGCGCCACACCACGCTCGGACTCACCGGCGGCCTGATGGCCGCCGGCACCCGCCCGCTCTGGGCGCAGGCGCCGCCGCCCGAAGGGCCCAAGGGCCTGAAGATCGCCAAGTGCGAGGCCGTGCTCCTCACCGGCGTGCGCGGCTACGGGCCGTGGCTGTTCTGCCGCGTCGAGACCGACCGACGGCCTGGTCGGCTGGGGCGAAGGGACCAACTTCCCCGGCGTCCAGCCGATCGCCGCCGCGATCCGCAACCTGAGCACGATCGTCGTCGGCGAGAGCGCCTGGAACATCGAGCAGCTGTGGAACCGGATGTACCGGTTCCTCTACTACAACGGCATGGGCGGCGTGGTGCTCGCCGCCATCAGCGCCATCGACATCGCGCTCTACGACATCGTCGGCCAGAAGCTCGGCGTCCCGGTCTATCAGCTGCTCGGCGGCAAGGTCCAGGAGCGGCTGCGCGTCTACGCCAACGGCTGGACGGAGGGCGTCGAGAAGAGCCCCGCATCCTACGCGACGCGGACCAAGGAGCTGGTCGCCAAGGGCTACACCGGCTGCAAGTTCGATCCGTTCTCCGGCTGGCCGATGAACCGCGAGGTGACGCAGCCGCAGCTGCGCGAGGCGGTGGCGCTGGTCAAGGCGATCCGCGAGGCGGGCGGGCCCGACTACGACATCGCCATCGACGTGCACGCGCGCTGGAACACCAAGTCGACGATCGAGATCATCCGCGCCATCCAGGGCTTCCGCCTGTTCTTCTACGAGGAGGCGGTGCCGCCCGAGAACATCGACGCGATGGTCGAGGTGCAGCGCAACGTCGACGCGCCGCTCGCCACCGGCGAGCGCATCTTCGGCCGGCACGGCTTCCGCGAGCTGCTCGAGAAGCAGGCGGTCCGCATCATCCAGCCGGACATCGCCCGCACCGGCGGCATCACCGAGTTCAAGAAGATCGCGGCGATGGCCGACACGTACTACGTCCCGGTGGCGCCGCACAACCCGAACGGGCCGATCTGCACCGTCGCCTCGATCCACGCCTGCGTCTCGATCCCGAACTTCCTGATCCTCGAGTTCTTCGAGCCGGACGAAGCCGTCTTCAACGAGATCATCCCGGGCGGCCTGCGCGGCGACCGCGGCTCGATCCCGCCGATCGAAGGGCCCCGGGCCTCGGCATCACGCATCACGCGACGCGTTCCTGAAGAAGCACGCCTTCGACGAGAAGAAGACCGACGAGATGGAGAAGCGCGTGTTCGACACCATCACGGTCCGCTGACGGCGGACACCCGCCGACGCGCCTCACGGCACCCGCATCGCATTCGTCCCGCGGTGGCCCTGGCGGGCCGTGGCCGCCGGATTTATGCTGACGGGCATGAGTCCCCGTCCTGCCGCTGCCCTGGCGCCGCCGCGCCGCGGCAGCTGCGCCCTCGCCGCGCGCCGTCGCTGACCGCTCCGGTCGCGCTGCTCGCGCAGGCGCCCGCCACGCCGCCGGCCACGGCGCCGAGCCGCCCCGCGGCCGCCGCGCCGCCGCTGCCGGCCTGGGTCGTCAAGAGCAACGAGCTGGCCAAGGTGTGGCTCGACGCGCAGGCGAAGCTGTCGCCCGAGGGCGCCGGGCAGACGGGCCTCGAGGGCTACGACGAGGCCATCACCGACATCGCGCCCGGCTACCAGGACCGGGCCAAGGCCGTCGTCGAGGCGCGCGCTCGCCACGCTTCGCAGCCAAGCTCGCCGCCGAGACCGATCCGCAGGTCAAGCAGGACCTGGCGATCATGATCAAGGACGCGCGAGGACACGCTCGACGGCTTCGCGGTCCAGAAGAAGTACTTCGTCCCGTACTTCAACGTCGCCGCCGGCGTCTTCGGCGGGCTGCGCAGCCTGCTCGACGACCAGATCGCGCCGGCGCGGCGACAGGCGGCGCTGGTGCGCCTGAAGAAGTACGTCGGCGTCGGCTACCCCGCCGGCCCCTACGCCAAGCTCGCCGAGGCCGAGACGCGGTCGCGGATGGACACGGCGGGGCTGCTGTTCCCGGCCAAGGCGGCGGTCGAGCGCAGCCTGGCCGACAGCGCCGCGTTCATCGACGGCATCCCGGCGCTGTTCGACAAGTACGGCATCAAGGGCTACGAGCAGGACGTCGCGCTGCTCAAGACGCAGCTCGCCGCCTACGACACCTTCGTGCAGGGAGGCCGATCCTGCCCAAGGCGCGCACCGACTTCCGGCTGCCGCCCGAGGTCTACGCCCGCAACCTGCGCCAGTACGGCGTCGACATCCCGCCGGCGCAGCTGACGAAGATGGCGCACGAGGCCTTCGACGCGATCCAGAAGGAGATGACGGCGCTCGCGCCGGAGGTCGCCAAGGCCAAGGGCTGGACCGTCACCGACTACCGCGACGTGATCCGCGAGCTGAAGAAGCAGCAGCTGGTCGGCGAGGCGATCCTGCCGCACTACCAGGCGCGCCTGAAGGACCTCGAGGCGATCATCACCCGCGAGAAGCTCGTGACGCTGCCGTCGCGGCCGGCCCGCATCCGCCTGGCCTCGCCGGCCGAGACGGCGGCGTCGCCGGCGCCGAACATGCGGCCGCCGCGCCTGATCGGCAACACCGGCGAGCAGGGCGAGTTCGTGCTGCCGCTGAACGTGCCCTCGACCGACGGCACGACGCTGCAAGAGCGACGACTTCACCTTCGAGGCGGCCTCGTGGACGCTCACCGCGCACGAGGCGCGGCCGGGCCACGAGATGCAGTTCGCCGGCATCGTCGAGGCCGGCGTGTCGACGGCGCGGGTGCTGTTCTCGTTCAACAGCACCAACGTCGAGGGCTGGGGCCTCTACTCGGAGAACATCGTGCAGCCGTTCATGCCGCCCGAGGGCAGGCTGATCTCGCTGCAGCACCGGCTGATGCGCGCCGCCCGCGCCTTCCTCGATCCCGAGCTGCAGCAGGGCACGATCACGCCGGAGCAGGCCGGCAAGGTGCTGCGCGAACAGGTCGTCCTGTCGCCGGCGATGGTCCGCCAGGAAGTCGACCGCTACACGTTCCGCGGGCCCGGCCAGGCGACGTCGTACTTCTACGGCTACACGCGGCTGCTCGAGCTGCGCGCCGCCGTCGAAAAGGCGCTCGGCCCGAAGTTCGACCAGAAGGCCTTCCACGACGCGATCCTGGCCCAGGGCCTGCTGCCGCCGGACCTGATGCGGGACGCGATCATGAAGCATTTCGGGGTGCGGTAGCGTAGTCTTGGGAGGGGGTTGCCCCCTGTCATGAGCGACGTCACCCACCCCAGACACCCCCGGTCCCGCGCAGACGGAAGTCGGCAGCTACTTCGTCGCCAACTATCCGCCGTTCTCCGTCTGGACGCCGGAGGCGGTCGCGGCCGAGGGCCTGCCCGCGCTGCACCGCGCGCCGGTGCCGGGCACGCCGCTCGGGCTCTACCTGCACATCCCGTTCTGCCGGAAGCGCTGCCACTTCTGCTACTTCCGCGTCTACACCGGCAAGAACGCCGAGGAGGTCAACACCTACCTCGATCTGCTCGCCCGCGAGTGGGAGCTCTACGCGACGCTGCCGGCCATCGCCGGGCGGCCGCTCGACTTCGTCTACTTCGGCGGCGGCACGCCCTCCTTCCTCTCGACGACGCAGCTGGGCGGGCTGGTCTCGCGCCTCAAGGCGGCGACGCCGTGGGATCGCGCCGAGGAAGTGACCTTCGAGTGCGAGCCGGGCACGCTCACCGAAGCCAAGCTGTCGGTGCATCCGCGAGATCGGCGTGACGCGCCTCAGCCTCGGCGTCGAGAACTTCGACGATCAGATCCTGGAGCTGAACGGCCGCGCCCATCGCTCGGCGGAGATCGCGCGCGCCTACGCCTTCGCCCGCGGCCTCGGCTTCCCGCAGATCAACATCGACCTGATCGCCGGCATGCTCGGCGAGACCGACGCGAAGTGGACCGCGGCCGTGCGATCGCGTGCTCGAGCTCGAGCCGGACAGCGTCACCATCTACCAGATGGAGCTGCCCTTCAACACGACGATCAGCCGCGACAAGCTGAAGCACCTCGGCCAGTTCGAGGAGACGGTGCGCCGACTGGGACACCAAGCGGCGCTGGGTCGACGAGGCGTTCGCGCGGCTCGAGCGCGCCGGCTATCACGTCGGCAGCGCCTACACCGCGGTCAAGGATCCGGCCAAGGCACGCTTCGTCTACCGCGATCGGCTGTGGCAGGGCGCCGATCTCGCCGGCCTCGGCGTCGCCTCGTTCGGCCACGTCAACGGCGTCCACCTGCAGAACCTCGACTCCTGGGAGACCTACGCCGCCGGCATCGAGGCCGGCGCGCCGCCGCTGTCGCGCGCCTACCGGCCGACCGCCGACGAGCGCCTGATCCGCGAGTTCGTCCTGCAGCTGAAGAAGGGCGCGGTGGCGCCCGTCCTACTTCGCCGAGCAAGTACGGCGTCGACGTGCTCGATCGCTTCGCGGCGCCGCTGGCGTCGCTGCCGCGCGACGGCTATCTGGCGCGCGCTCGGCCCGGATCGCATCGCGCTGACGCGCCAGGCGCTGCTGCGCGTCGACGTGCTGCTGCACCGCTTCTTCCTGCCCCAGCACACGGGGATCCGCTACACCTGATGTCCAGGCCCATGCCGCTGCCGCGCTGCTCGACGCGGCCGGCCGTGCGCCGCCGCCCCGCCGCCGTGCGCGTGCCAAGCCCGCTCCATCCGCTCGACCTCGCCTACGCGCGGGCCGGGCTCGAGCCGCCGGCGGCGACGCCATCGCGCCGGACAGATCCCGCAGCCGTATCAATCGCTGCTGGTGCACCAGCGCGACATGACGCTGACGCTCGAGGCGCACTTCGGCGGCCGCGTCGTGCTGCGGCCGCTGTCGACCTTCACGAGCGGCCGCTGGTACTACCGCCGCGTGCTGCTGGCGCAGGAGTATCCGGGCCGGCCGGTCGAGATGGGCGCGATCCGCATGAAGCTCGGCGGCGCTGCCGCGCAAGGTCCAGGCCGAGATCCGCCGCAACCGCGGTGCCGCTCGGCCGCATCCTGCGCGACGGCGGCGTCGACTTCACCAGCATGCCGCGCGAGTTCTTCGCGGTCACGCCCAACCCCGAGATGATGGGCGTGTTCTGGATGCGCGAGCCGCGCACGCTCTACGGCCGCCGCACCGAGGTGCTGCTCGACGGCCGCGCGCATCGGCGACATCGTCGAAGTCCTGCCGCTCGTCTGAAGCGGCCCCGCGAGGATCATGACTGCTGCCGCACCGATGTCCCCTGACGTCGTCGTCATCGGCGGCGGGCCGGCCGGCTCGACCGTCTCGACGCTGCTGGCGCAGCACGGGCGCCGCGTCCAGCTGTTCGAGCGCGAGACCTTCCCGCGCTTCCACATCGGCGAGTCGCTGATCCCCGAGACCTACTGGGTGCTGAAGCGGCTCGGCATGCTGGACGAAGATGAAGGCCAGCCACTTCGTCAAGAAGCGCAGCGTGCAGTTCGTCAGCGCCAACGGCAAGCTGTCGGCGCCGTTCTATTTCTGCGGACAACAAGCCGCACGAGTGCTCGCAGACCTGGCAGGTCGAGCGCGGCGAGTTCGACCAGATGCTGCTCGAGAACGCCCGCGAGCACGGCGTCGACGCCCACGAGGGCGTCCACGTCACTCGAGGTGATCTTCGAGGGCGAGCGCGCGGTCGGCGTGAAGGTCGCAGGAAGGACGGCACCGCGGCGCGAGGTGCGGGCCCCGGTGGTCGTCGACGCCAGCGGCCAGGCGGCGATGCTGATGAACCGCAACGGCCTGCGCATCTGGGATCCGCTGCTCAACAAGGGCGCGATCTGGACCTACTACGAGGGCGCGGCTACGCGACGCCAACCGCGACGAGGGTGCCACGCTCGTCATGCAGACGCCGGACAAGCGCGGCTGGTGGTGGAACATCCCGCAGCACGGCGATCGCCTGAGCTGCGGCATCGTCCGGCCGTTCGAGCGACATCTTCAAGAACCGCGGCGGCGCATCGAGCAGACCTACCTCGAGGAGAGTCGAGCACACGCCGTACATCAAGCATCGCCTCGGCAACGCGAAGCGCGTCACCGGCTACTTCGCCACGCGCGACTACTCCTACCGCGCCACGCGAGCTGGCCGGCGACGGCTGGGTGCTGGTCGGGCGACGCCTTCGGCTTCCTCGATCCGCTCTACTCGTCGGGCGTGATGCTGGCGCTCAAGTCGGGCGAGCTCGCCGCCGACGCCATCCACGCGGCGCTCGCGAAGCGGCGACACCTCGAAGGCGCGCGCTCGGCGTGTGGGCGCCGATGTTCAACCAGGGCATCGATCGCATGCGGCGCCTGGTCTGCGAGTACTACGACGGCTTCAACTTCGGCACCTTCATGCGGCACCATCCCGAGCTGCGCGGCACGATCACCGATCTGCTGATCGGCGATCTCTTCACCGACGACGGCCGATCGCGTCTGGGCGCCGATGGACGCGCTCGCCGGCGCCGAGAAGACGCGACATCCCGCCGTGGCACGCCGGGCCTCGCGCCGCGCACGCCGCGCCGGGCAAGGCCAACGAGCTCGTGACCAAGCCCGAAGGCGTCCGCAGCTGAGCGTCGTCCGCACGAGCTCGTGGCCACCGCCGCCGCGTGCAGTTCTACGAGACCGATGCCGCCGGCATCGTGCACTTCAGCATGGTTCTTCCGCTACATGGAGGAGGCCGAGCACGCGTTGTGGCGCGCGATCGGGCTCAGCATCTTCCCGGCCGAGCCGAAGCATCGGCTGGCCGCGGGTGGCCGCCTCGTTCGACTACCAGCGGCCGCTGCGCTTCGAGGACGAGTTCGAGATCGCTCTGCGCGTCGACGCGATCTCGACGCGCAGCCATACCTACGCCTGCCGGCTCGTCTGCCGCGGCGAGCCGATCGCCGACGGGCACGCATGACCATCGTCTGCGTCCAGCGCGAGCGCCGACGAGACGATGCGCGCCGTCGCGATTCCCGCCGACGATCGTCGCCCGCCTCCGCGCCGCCGCAGCGGCTCCGGCGCGATGAGCCTGCATCGACCGTCGACGCCGTGGACGCACGTGCCCGCGGCGCGACTCGCCGCCGCGGCGCGCAGCAGGACGCGCGCTGCGCGCAGCTGCGTCGCGCGGGTCGCCGATCCGGGCCGCAACGCCTTCTACACGGCGCAAGCTGGCCGCGGCCGGCGTCGACGCGGCGGCCGTGGCGCGCGCGCGGCGTCGGCGGCGCTGCCGTTCACGACCAAGGCGGAGCTGATCGCCGACCAGGACGCGCACCGCCGTGGGGCAGCGCCTCACCGAGCCGCTCGAGCGCCTACACGCGCTACACCAGACCTCGTCGACGACCGGCCGGCCGCTGCGCTGGCTCGACACCAACGACAGCTGGCAGTGGGCGCTCGAGTGCTGGAAGGCGGTGTTCGCGGCGGCCCGCGTCGGCGCCGGCGACCGCGTGCTGTTCGCCGTTCTCGTTCGGGCCGTTCCTCGGCTTCTGGACGGCGTTCGAGGCCGGCTGCCAGATCGGCGCGCACTGCGTGCCGGGCGGCGGCATGACCAGCCAGCAGCGGCTCGCGCCTGATCGACGCGGTGCGGCCCACCGTCCTCTGCTGCACGCCGACCTACGCGCTGCGCCTGGCCGAAGTCGCCGACGACCGACCGCGGCGCACGCGCCGCTGCACGGCCAGCGGCGTGCGGACGATCATCGTCGCCGGCGAGTCCGGCGGCAGCCTGCCGGCGATCCGCGCCCGCATCGAGCGCGCCTGGGGCGCGCGCGTCATCGATCACTACGGCCTGACCGAGGTCGGCCCGGTCGCCTTCGAGGACTGGGAGCGCCCCGGCGGCCTCTACGTGAACGAGGCGGAGTTCATCGCCGAGGTCATCGACGCGGCACGGCGCGCCCGGTCGCCCGACGGCGAGCTGGGCGAGCTGGTCCTGACCAACCTCGGACGCACGGCGAGCCCGGTGATCCGCTACCGTACCGGGCGACGTGGTGCGGCGCCCGCACCGCGCCGCTGCGCCTGCGGCCGGCACCTCGTGGCTGGACGGCGGCATCCTCGCCCGCGCCGACGACATGGTGACGATCCGCGGCGTCAACGTCTACCCGACCGCCGTCGAGGCGGTCGTGCGCGCCAATCCCGACGTCACCGAATTCCGCGCCACGGTCGCGCGCGAGCGCGCGATGCGGCACCTGACGGTCGAGATCGAGGTGCGCGCCGGGCCGCGACGGCGCCGGCGATCGCACAGGCCGTCGCCATGGGCCTCAAGGAGGCCCTCGGCCTCACCGTCGCGGTGCACCCGGTCGCCGCCAACGCCCTGCCGCGCTTCGAGATGAAGGCCCGGCGCTTCGTGATTGCCGAGCCTGATAGACGCAGACAACAAGCCGACCGATGACTGAGCCGATGCCGCCCGTCGACGAACGCCGCTACCGCCCGGACGCGCTCGTCCTGTTCGCCATCGCCCTGCTCGAGGCCGCCGGCCTGCCGGCCGATCGCGCCCGCGCCGTCGCCGAGATCCTGGTCGAGGGCGATCTCCTCGGCCACACCACGCACGGCCTCGACATGCTCGCGCTCTACCTGAAGGAGATCGAGCAGGGCACGATGGCCAAGACCGGCGAGCCCGAGGTGGTCAACGACGTCGGCGCGGCGCTCACCTGGGACGGCCACCAGCTGCCCGGCCCGTGGCTGGTGCGCAGGGCGATCGCCGAGACGCGGTCGCGGCTCCTCGCGCATCCGGTCGTCACCGTCGTGATGCGGCGCAGCCACCATATCGGCTGCCTGCAGGCCTACCTCAAGTCGATCACCGACGCCGGGCTGGTCGGCCTGCTCCTGACCTCCGATCCGGCCGGCGCCGGCGTCGCGCCGCACGGCGGCATCGCCTCGCGCATCACCCCGAACCCGCTGGCGATGGGCTTCCCCACCGGGCCGGATCCGCTGGCGACCGGGTCCGGGCACCCCGATCCGGTGCTGATCGACGTCAGCATGTCGACCTCGACCAACGCGATGGTCAAGCGGGTGAAGGCCGAGGGCGGACGCCTGCCCGGGCCCGTGGCTGGTCGATCGCCACGGCAACGCGACCGACGATCCGTCGGCGATCGGCGGCGACGCGGGCGGCGCGCTGCTGCCGCTCGGCGGCCTCGACCTCGGGCACAAGGGCTTCGGCCTGGCGCTGATGGTCGAAGCGCTGACGTCGGGGCTCGCCGGCTACGGCCGCGTCGCAGCAGCCGACCGGCTGGCAGGCGGCGGTGTTCCTGCAGGTGCTCGATCCGGACGCGTTCGGCGGCCGCGACGCCTTCGTCCGCGAAGCCGCCTATCTCGCCGAGCTGTGCCGCACGACGCCGGTCGCGCCGGGCCGGCCGCCGGTGCGGCTGCCCGGCGAAGGCGCGCTCTCGCGCCGTCGGCACCATCTGCGCTCCGGCGTCACGCTGCCGGCGACGGCGATGCCGGCGCTCGAGCCGTGGGCCGCGAAGTACGGCGTGCCGCTGCCCTGATCTACGGCAGCGGCGCCGCCAGGGCGTTGCCGCCGCTCGCCCAGGTCGACGCCCCCCGGGCTGCTGTAGGTCGCGTGCTCGACGACGATCGGCACCGGCACCGTCCCCAGCGACTCGACCAGGACGGAAAAACTGCGCTGGTCGCTCGCCGACGGGTAGCTCACTGGGACACTGGTCCGGCTCTTGGCCGGCAAGTCGATCGCCGCCCCGGTGTGCTGGTGGCCGTCAGCGGTGAGGTACGACACCCGCGCCTGGCCCGGGCTGGCCCCGGGGTTCGCGATCAGCACGTAGGTCTGCGCGCCCGACGCCCCGCCGGATTCGGCGCCGCGCGACGACCCAGCGCGTCGCCGTCGTCCGTCGCGCCGGGCGAGTTGTGCGCTTCGTACCAGTAGTTCGTCGTCAACGCCGGGCCCGGCCACCACATCGTGCGCTCGACGACGATCGGCACGGCGTTGGTCGAGCGCACGGTCATCGACACGGAGCCGTTGGCCAGCGGCCGCTGCCCCGAACCGGCCGGCAGTTGCTCGTCGTCGACCCAGATCGTCGACCGTGAGTTGCCGGCGACGGAGTAGGTCTTGTCAGCGTGCCGCCGCCGACGAGCAGATATTCGACCTCCACCGTCGCCGCCAACGGGTTCGGGTTGGCGATCAGCACGAACAGATCGAAGAAGGGCCCGGTCGCGCCTTCGGCCAGGAACCATTCGAGCGCGGGCGCGGTCACGCCGGCACTCTCGTGGCCGGCGGCGAACGCCTGGTTCGGCTGCGAGTAGTACATCGCCCGCTCGGCGACGATCGGCAGCGGCGCGGTGATCACCGCCGAGACGTCGGTGCTGGCGAGCTCGGCGCCTTCGCCATCGACGACGATGGTCTGCCGGCTGAACGGCGCCAGCGTGTAGACCTTCTCGATCGGCGGCAGGCCGAACGGGCGCAGGTAGCGCACCGTCGCGTCGACGGCGGTCGCCTGCGGGTTCTGCAGCAGGTAGAACAGCGCGAACGGGCCGGAGGTCGAGCCCTCCGCGAGGTACCACGTCGTCGCCGGTGCGACGACGCCCGTCTCGATGTGGCTGCCGTAGCCGGATGGGATCCCACGACATCGTGCGGTCGACGGCGACGGTCAGGTCGGCCTCGACGACCGTCGAGAAGGCCGCGTGTTCCAGCCCGGCGATCGTCGACGGATCGAGCGAATTGTGCGATCCGGGCGGCACGATCACGTTCGAGCGAGATGCGGGCGCCCGCATCGGTGAGGAAGCGGACCAGCACGGTCGCCGCGCGCCCGTCGTCGGGGTTGCCGATATCGAGGCGCGTGCGGAAGAACGGCCCGGTAGCGCCTTCGGCGAAGTAGCGGGTCAGCACGCCGCGCGGATGCGTACCGTCGGCGAGCTCCTGGGCGTTGGTGCGGCCGTCGCCGTCGGGATCGCCGGCGGCGCCGTCGTCGCCGGTCGCGTCGAACGGATCGAGGCCGTAGGCGGTCTCCGAGAGGTTCGACAATCCATCGGCGTCGGAGTCGAGGAACGGCTGCGGCCCGGCCAGCGTGAAGCGCACCAGGGCGCCACCGGGCTGTCGCGGCGTCGGACTGGGGACACCCCAACTGCGGACCACCAGTGGGTCCGCGGTCGCCCCTACCAGGACGCCGCCGATGGCGACGAGCGGCTCACGGAAGATGCCGACCGATGGCGGCAGCATTCTGATCTCGGCCGCGCCCGTCGACGGCTGGCAGACGAACAGCCGCTGCCGCGCATCGGTGTAGCTGTAGCCGACGATGGCGCCCTCGAACGGCGTGATGGACGACAGCACGCCGATCGCGGACGAACTGCAGACGGGCGCGTGGGTGCCGGTCGCCGGATCCAGACGGCGGACCTCCGCGCTGGTGCCGCTGGAGATCGTGAAGTAGAGGGCGCCGTCGGGTGCCGGAACCAGGCTGGCGGCCTGCAGGCTGCCGAGATTCGCGACTTCGTCGAGCGTGTCGGTCGCCGCGTTCGCCCGGAAGATACGCGTGGTCCGGATGAACGGGGTCGGTGAATTGGGCTGGCTGACGACCGTCGAGATCATGACGTAGACCCGTCCGTCGGTGCCGAGCACGGGTGGACCGAGCTCCGGTGCGATGTTCGTGGGCCCGATGCCACCAGTGCCCGCCTGCGTCACCGTGCCATTCGTGGCCCGGCGATAGAGCGTCTTGTCCCGGACGAAAGTAGAGATCCCCCGTCGGGGCCCTGACCATCGGCGAATCGGGTCTGGGGAGTCGATACGGGCCGCCGCCCACCGCCGGCACCGTGCTGTTGAGCACATTCGTCACGGCGTTGCCGGCGGGCTCGAACCGCACGATGCCGTGCTCGTCGGCGGTCGTCGTCGCCGCCGTGGTGGTGCCGTAGAGCGCGTTGTCGGCCCCGACGATCAGCGGCGTGTTCGCCGTACGCCACGTACCCGGCGGTGTACCCGGGATGCTGGCGCGGATGGTGACCGCACCGGTCGTCGGGTCGAGGGCGTAAATCGCGCCACGCTGCGCGCTGCCGCCCTGACTGGTCGAGCCGTACATCAGCATCCCATCGGGGCCGAACACCGGCGCGGACGGCATCCACGTCGTGGTCGGCACGAACGCGTGCAGGACGGTGAACGACAGCGGATCGGACGGCGGGCCACCAGCGGCGGGGTCGAAGCGGTAGAGGGTGCCGGCACCGGCGGCACCACCCTGCTTGGCGTACCCGTAGATGAGCCCGTCGATGCCGCGGACCAGCTCGGCGCGACTGCCGACACCGGTCGTCGCGAAGTCGAACGTCCGCACCACCTCGTAGATGTAGCTGCCGCCAGTGGGACGCAGCCGGAAGAGCGTGCTCACGAGCGCCGGCACGACGTTCATGGCCTCACCCAGGGTGACGCCGTAGAGGCTGCCGTCGGGCGTCATGACCAGCGGGCCAGGCGACCGGACGCTGCTCGACTGGGGGAGCTGGTGCAGCAACTCGTAGCCGTCGGTGGCGGGATCGAAGCGGTAGATCCCACCGACGCCAGTCCCGGGCAGGCCCGGACCACTCATCGCGCTCCCGTACATGCGGTTGTCGGGGCCGAGCAGGAGGCGGCCGTCCGGCGAGTTGATGTCGGTGAACGCGTGCGCCACCGAGACGGCGCCCGTGGCGGGATTGAGGCGATAGAGCGCGCCAAGACCGAGGGTCGGAAAGGTCCCCGGGCCGGTCATGGTCGTGCCGTAGAGCAACCCGTCGGCGCCGGCCGTGAGCCCACTGGTCGGGTTGTGGAGGCCCAGCGGGCCCTCGCCGAACGTGTAGAGAATGGTCGTGGCGCCCGACGACGGATCCGTGCGGAACACCGTCTGGCGCGTGACCCCGTAGAGCTGCCCACCGAGGATGGCGAGTCCGCCGAACGGCGACGTGCCTTCCTGGAGACCGGTGAACGCGTGCAGGGTGCTGAGCTCACCGGAGGCCGGATCGAAGCGGAACACGGTGCCCTGTCCGCCGTCCCCGCCCCACTGCGTCGTGCCATAGAGGACGCCGCCGGCCCCGGCGACCAGCGTTCCCGTCGCGCCGACTGCGTCGGTGAACCTGGCGGCGATCGTCACCTGTGCGTTGGTCGCCAGTCGATAGATCGTGTCCGACGTCACGCCGTAGAAGCTGCCGTCGGATACCTGCAGCAGGCCCCCTTCCGGCACCGATGGCGACGGCGTGAACCGGTGGAGGATCTGGACCGGTTGAAGGGGTTGCGCGGCCGCGAGCGACGGCAGCAGGCAGAGGACGACAGCCCTGACGATTCGCATCAGCACGTATCCTTCCGACGGGACCGGATGCAACGGCTGCAGGGGGGAAAGCCGGACGCGACGATTGACCTATTCTACTACGCCGCCGCGCGCGTTACGACAGCGCCGCGCGGACGTTCTCACTGAGCGCCTTGCCGTCGACCCGTCGGCCGGCGAACTTCGCGGTGACCAGCTTCATCACCTTGCCCATGTCCTTGGCCGACGTGGCGCCGGCCTCGCCTTGGCGGCGGCGATGGCGGCGGCAATCTCCTCGTCCGGGACGGCGGCCGGCAGGTAGCCTTCGAGCACGGCGATTTCGGCGCGCTCCTTGGCGGCCAGCTCGTGGCGGCCGCCCTGCTCGAACATCTCGATCGAGTCGCGGCGCTGCTTGACCGGCTGCTGCACGACCTGCATGTCCTCGGTCGGCTCGAGGCCGCGGTCCTTCTCGACCTCGCGGTTCATGATCGCGGCCTTCAACATCCGCAGTGCGCCGAGCCGCAGCTGATCGTGCGCCTTCATCGCCTCCGCGATATCCTTCGTGACCTGATCGATGAGAGCCATGCGACAAGCCTAGCGTATCGGCGTCGCCAGCGCCGCACCGCCGCTGGCCCAGGTCACGCCGCCGGGGCTGGCGTAGGTGGCCGCTTCGACGACGAGCGGCAGGGGCGGCGTGTCCACGCTTTCCACGAGCACGCTGACCCGGCCGGACACGCCGAAGCGGTTGCCGATCGGAATGTTCGTGCGACTCGATGCCGGCACGGGGAGAGTCAACGCGGCAGGCGGCGGGTCGCCCGTATCCTTCAGCAGCGTGACCCGGACGGTGCCAGCCGTCGACGACGGGTTCGCGATCAGGACGAACGTTTCCGCCGCGTCGGCGCCGCCGGTCTCGCCGCCGGCGACGAGCCAGGCCGGCGCCGTGGCCGTCGTCCCGAAGGCGTTGTGGGCTTCGTACCAGAAGTCCGACGTCGTCTCCGGCCCCGGCCACCACATCGTCCGCTCGACGACGATCGGAACACTGTTGGTCGATCGGATGGCCGCCGACACCGAGACATTGGCGAGCGGATGTTCGCCGGACCCCGCCGGCAGTTCCTCCGCGTCCACCCAGATGGTTCGGCGCGACGACGCGGCCACTGTATACGTCTTGCTCAGCACGCCGCCGCCGAGCAGCAGGTAGTCGACGGTGACGCTCGCGTCAGTCGGGCCCGGGTTGGCCAGCAGCACGAAGAGATCGAAGAAGGGCCCCGACGCGCCCTCGGCCAGGAACCACTCGAGCGCCGGTGCCGTGACGCCCGCGCTGTCGTGGCCGGCGGCGAACAGCTGCCCCACTCGGTTCCGATACATCGCGCGCTCCGCCATGATCGGCGCGGACGCCGTGATCACGGCGGAGACGTCCGTGCTGGCCAGCTCCGGGCCTTCCAGATCCACCGCAATCGTCCGCCGGCTGCGCGGCAGCAGCGTGTACGTGCGCTCCACCGGCGCCGAGCCGGCCGGCCGCAGGTAGCGGATCGTCGCCGTCACCGTCGCGTCGCCCGGGTTCTGCAGCAGGTAGTAGAGGAAGAAGTCGCCCGAGGTCGAGCCCTCGGCGAAATACCAGGTGGTCGACGCCGCCGCGACGCCGGTCTCGTAGTGGCTGCCGTAGCGCGTCGCATCCCACGTCATCTTCCGGTCAACGCCGACGAACACGTCCGACTCGACGACGGTCGAGAAGTTGGCGGCCGCGAGCCCGGCGATCGTCGATGGATCAATCGTAAGCCGTGCGTACGGCAAGACCGTGACGCTCAGGGGAACCGTGACGCCGCCATCGGTCTGGAACCGCATGACCACCATCGCCGGAGCTCCCGTGGGGTTGGCAAGCGCGTACTCGGTGCGGAAGAACGTTCCGGTCGCCCCCTCGGCGAACAGCCGTGTAACCAGGCCTCTCGGGTGCGACCCGGCCGCCATCTCCTGAGCATTCGTGATGCCGTCGCCGTCCGGATCGCCTGCTCCGCCGTCGTCGCCGCTGGTCGCGGAGGGGTCCAGGCCGTAGTGCGACTCCCACTCGTTCGACAGGCCATCGCCGTCGGTGTCGATGGGCGTCAGACCGCCGGTGACCGCGATCCGGAAGAGCGCGTCGGAGTGCGCGCCATACAAGAGACCATCGACGAAGACACCAGGCCCGG
This sequence comes from Paraconexibacteraceae bacterium, assembly GCA_963727365.1. Classification (GTDB taxonomy): domain Bacteria; phylum Actinomycetota; class Thermoleophilia; order Solirubrobacterales; family Solirubrobacteraceae; genus Paraconexibacter. The sequence continues at coordinate 39,566 of CAVSFU010000016.1, forward strand.
CCAGCGAGACGCCATCGAACATGTGTCTCGGCAGCCGGAACGACGTCACCTGTCCGGTCGCGGCGTCGCAGGCGCTCAGCACTCCCTGATCCACTTCGTAGAAGTGTCCGCCCGGCCCGACGACGTTGGCGGCGGACCCGATGCAAATCGTGGTGGACGATGCCGGCGTCACCGTCGGATCCACCTGCACCAGCCGCCGGATCCCGGCGTTGGAGTCCTGGAGGTACACGGTTGCTCCAGGCCCGGCCATCGGGGCGGGGCTGCTGTCGAAGGCGATGTCGAAGTCGAACACCGGCTCGAACTCGCCGCTATCGTCACGGATACGTTGCAGCTGCGAGTTCGTCGTCCTGCCCGGCAGGTTGAAGGAACTCGCAATAACGTAGATGCTGCCGTCGCCGGCGACAATCGGATCCGACCACCTCCAGAAGTTGGTGTCGATGGAAGCGACTTCGGTCAAGGTGCCAGCGACCGGATCGAAACGCACCGCTGCCAATCGGTTAAACGACGCCACATACCGCAGTCCCACGAACCTGCCATCAGGTGTCCGGACGAGGCCCGACCGGAAGTCGCCCTGCGTAGCGGACTCCGTCAGATCGAGCACGGTCGTCACGGCGCCTGAGGCGCCGTCCAGGCGGAACGCACGCGTTCTCCGCATGCCGCCGGCCACGGGCACGGAAGACAGGCGATACAGGATTCCGGGAGCGCCTTCGGCGAGGTTCGTTCCGAGCTCATCGGGAAAGCTTCCCTTCAGCTCGAGCGCCGCCGTGGTCCGATTCAATCGGTAGGCGACCCGCGACGGGACCGATGCCTGCACGCTCTTGAGGAGACCGTACAGGAACCCGTCGGCACCGGCGAGCGGGGTGGAAGGGGAATACAGCTCCGTGTTGCCGATCCCGTGCACGACCGCGAACTGGAGCTCGTCACCCGCTTGACCCTGCTCGAGCGGATCGAACCGGTAGACGTCGTCGAACTGGCTCACCCCGTACATGAAGCCGTCGGCCGACAGCGCGAGCGAGCCTCTCGGGCCTCCCGGCACCGTCACCGGCAAGAGCTCGGACGTAAGCGCCCCGCCGCTCGACCGCCGGAGGCGGTAGATGCGCACCTGCCCGTTGTACGCCATGCCGTAGAAGTGCCCGTCGCCGGCTTCGGCAGGTGCCGCGGCAGGGCCGCCGTAGTCGAAGGTCCTGAATGGGGCGACGTCGACGACGCTGACCGCATCCGTCGACGGATCCACGACGGCCACTTGCGCCGTCGGCGCCGGTGGGCTCGAAGACGTTACGCCGGCCAGCGCGACGATCAGCCCGTCCGTTGCGCGAACGGGGGCAACGAAACGCCGGCCGCCGGCCAGCGTGTGGAGGACCGTCGTCGTGCCGCTGGCCGTGTCGAACCGGACGAGCTGCTGACTCGTCAAGGACCCCTGGCTGGTTGTCCCGTAGAGCACGGTGTCTACTGCGACCCAGTCGGTCGCGAGGGTCTTCGCGAGCACGAGGGCCGCGCCGGTGGCGGGATTGATTCGCCAGATCTGTCCGCGGACAGTCCCATACAGGAGTCCGTCCGACGCCTGCACGAAGGCGCTCTTGGGTTCATTTGCCGCAGACGTCGGGAACGAATAGACGGTGCGGAACGCTCCTGTCGACGGCACGAACGCGAACATCGAGCCGGCTCGATGCGTGCCCCCCGCATGGGTCAGGCCGTACACCGTGCCGTCACTGGCGACCATCGGCGCTGGCAAGCTGCTGAAGAAGTCGGCCCGCGAAAAGGCGTGGACGATCGTGACGGCTCCGCCTGGGTCGATCCGCAGCAGTCCCGACGCGCTGATGCCATAGAGCCTGCCGTCCGCCGCGCGCGCCAGGCCCGATCTTCCTGCCTCCGGCAGGTGGAACGCGTGCAGGATTTCAGCCGTCTGCGCGAAGGCCGGCAACGAGGCCAGTAAGGACAAGAAGGCCGAAACCGAAACGAAGAAGCTGCGCATGTCGCTCACGATCTGGGGGGACTACATCTTCTCATCTCTCTCGTCCGGCCGCGCGCAGTCGCGTGACGTCGGCCTGCGCCGCACCGGCGGCCGGACATGCTGTCGTCACGATGTCGACGCGCCTGGTCCTGATTGCGCGCCTTCTGGTGAGGACCTTCATCACCTTGCCCATGTCCTTGGGCGACGCGGCCCTCGACTCGGCCTTGGCGGCCGCAATCGCGGCCGCGATTTCCTCGTCTGGACGGCGGGCGGTAGCTAGTCTTCGAGGGCCGCGGGCGGGCTCCTCGCCGCCAGCTCGTGCGGCCGCCCTGCTCGAACAGCGCGATCGAGGACTTAGCGTATCGGCGTCGCCAGCGCGGCACCGCCGCTGGCCCACGTCACGCCACCGGGGCTGGCGTAGGTCGCCGCCTCGACGACGAGCGGCAGGGGCGGGGTCTCCACGCTCTCCACGAGCACGCCGAAGCGGCCGGACACGCCGACGAGATTCCCGAACGCATCGCGTTCCCTGAAGTGGCTGCCTATCGCAATGTTCGTGCGACTCGACGCCGGGACGGGGAAGGTCAACTCCATCGTTCGGCCCGTTTCCCGCAGGAGCGTGACGCGGACGGTGCCCGCCGTCGACGACGGGTTCGCGACCAGGACGAACGTTTCCGCCGCGTCGGCGCCGCCGGTCTCGCCGCCGGCGACGATCCAGGCCGGCGCCGTGGCCGTCGTCCCGAAGGCGTTGTGGGCTTCGTACCAGAAGTTCGACGTCGTCTCCGGGCCCGGCCACCACATCGTCCGCTCGACGACGATGGGCACACCGTTGGTCGATCGGATGGCCGCCGACACCGAAACATTGGCGAGCGGATGCTCCCCGGACCCCGCCGGCAGTTCCTCCGCGTCCACCCATATCGTTCGGCGTGAGGCCGCGGCTACCGTGTACGTCTTGCTCAGCACGCCGCCGCCGAGCAGCAGGTAGTCGACGGTGACGCTCGCGGCGGTCGAGCCGGGGTTCGCCAGCAGCACGAAGAGATCGAAGAAGGGCCCGGACGCGCCCTCGGCCAGGAACCACTCGAGCGCCGGTGCCGTGACGCCCGCGCTGTCGTGGCCGGCGACGAACAGCTGCCCCGCGGTGTTCCGATACATCGCGCGCTCCGCCATGATCGGCGCCGACGCGGTGATCACCGCGGAGACGTCCGTGCTCGACAGCTCAGGGCCTTCCAGATTCACGGCGATGGTCCGCCGGCTGCGCGGCAGCAGGGTGTACGACCGCTCCACCGGTGCCGAACCGGCCGGCCGCAGGTAGCGGATCGTCGCCGTCACCGTCGCATCGCCCGGGTTCTGCAGCAGGTAGTAGAGAAAGAAATCGCCCGACGTCGAGCCCTCGGCGAAATACCAGGAGGTCGACGCCGCCGCGACGCCGGTTTCGTAGTGGCTGCCGTAGCGCGTCGCGTCCCACGTCATCTTCCGGTCAGCGGCGACGAAGACGTCCGATTCGACGACGGTCGAGAAGCTGGCGGCCGCGAGCCCGGCGATCGTCGATGGATCGATGGTGAGCCGTGAGTCCCGGCCAGACCGTGACGTTCAGGGGCGTCGTGGCGTCGCCCTCGGTCTGGAACCGCAGGACCACCGTCGCCGGAAATGCCGTAGGGTTCGCGAGCGCGAACTGGGTGTGGAAGAACGTTCCCGTCGCCCCCTCGGCGAACAACCGCGTGATCAGGCCTCTCGGGTGCGACCCGGCCGTCATCTCCTGGACGTTCGTGATGCCGTCGCCGTCCGGATCGCCAGCGGCGCCCTGGCTGCCGCTGGTCGAGGAGGGATCCAGGCCGTAGCGCGTTTCCCACTCGTTCGACAGACCGTCGCCGTCGGTGTCGATGGGCGCCAGGCCGCCGGTGACCGCGACCCGGAAGAGCGCGCTGGGCAGCGCACCATACAGGAGGCCGCCGACGAAGACACCCGGCCCGGCCACGAAGGTCCCGCCGAACATGCGGCCCGCCAGCGGAGACGACGTCACCAGTCCGCTTGCCGGGTCGCACGCGCTCAGCGCTGCCTGGCTCACTCCGAAGTTCGGCACTGTCTCACCAACTTCGTAGAGTTGTCCGTTCGGCCCGACGACATTGGCGGCGGACCCGATGCACATCGTGGCGGACGACGCCGGCGTCACCGTGGGATCCACCTGCAGCAGCCGCCGGATGCCGGCGTTGGAGGCCTGGACGTACACGGTTGCTCCAGGACCGGCCATGGGCGTGGGACTGCTGTCGTAGGCGATGCGGAAGGCGAGCACCAGCTCGAACTCGCCGCTATCGTCACGGATACGTTGCAGCTGCACGTTCCTGGTCCCGCCCGGGTTGAAGCCGAGGTCGCTCGCGGTCACGTAGATGCGGCCGTCGCCGGCGACGATCGGAACCGACCACGTCGAGTAGATGCCGGTCGACGCGACTTCGGTCAAGGTGCCAGCGAGGGGATCGAAGCGCACCGCCGCCAAGCGGGCCCACGTCGCCCCATCCCACACATCCCGCAGTCCCACGAACCTGCCATCGGGCGTCCGGACGAGGCCAGGCTGGAAGTCGCCCTGCGACGCGGGCTCGGTCTGATCGAGCACGGTCGTCATCGCACCCGAAGCGGCGTCCAGGCGGAACACGCGCGTTCTGCGCATGCCAGCGACGAGGACAGAGGAAAAGCGATACAGGACTCCGGGAGCCCCTTCGGCCAGGTTCGTTCCAATCTCGTCGGGAAAGCTTCCCTTCAGCTCGAGCGCCGCCGTGATCGGATTCAGGCGGTAGGCGACCCGTGAGCGGACCGACGCCTGCTCGCTCGTGACGAGACCGTAGACGAACCCGTCGGCACCGGCGAGCGGCGTCGAAGGCGAAGACAGCCCCGTACCGCCGATCGGTCCGTGGAACGTGTGCAGGATCTCGGCCGTCTGCGCGAAGGCCGGCGACGAGATCACAAAGGACAAGACGGCCGGAAGGAAGAGTCGGCGCATGCAGCTCACAATCTGGGGGGACTCCATCTTCTCATCCCTTGTCCGGCCGCACCCAGTGGCGTGACGTCGGCCCGCGCGTCGCGCCGCCGCACCGGCGCCGGATATGCTGTCGGCACGATGTCGACGCGCCTGGCCTCGATTGCACTCCTTTTCACGCTCGCCGCGGGCTGCCACAAGAACGCGCCGCCGCGGCCGCCCGCGCCGCCGCCTCCGCCGCCGGGCGCGACCGCCCAGGCGCCGACGGGCACGCCGGTCCCGGCGACGTCAGCCACGGCGCCGAGCCCGGCACCGGCGCGGCCAACCGCCGAGCTCGGCCTGGAGAATCCGCTGGGTGCGAGACGCAGCCGAGTACGAGGCCGCCGTACGGCAGACGTACCGGATGGCCGAGGATCACGTCGAGCGCGCCGCCGTGGGCCGCGCCGCCGGCACGTGGGGCGTCGTCCTCGATGCCGACGAGACGGTGATCAGCAACCTGGCGTATCAGATCGAGCGCGCCGGCCGGCCGCACGACGAAGACGCGTGGAGCGCCTGGGTGCGTCGCCGCGAGGCGACGGCGCTGCCGGGCGCCGCCGCGTTCCTGATGCGCGTGCGCGCGCTCGGCGGCAAGATCGCGATCGTCACCAACCGCCGCGAGCCGGTCTGCGCCGACACCAAGGCCGTCTTCGAGGCGCGCGGTCTCGTCTACGACCTGATGCTGTGCCGGACGGACGCGGCGACAAGAACCCGCGCTTCGACGCCGTGCAGAGCGGCCTGCTGCCGTCGACGCTGCCGCCGCTCGACGGTGGTCGCGTTCGTCGGCGACAACATCACCGACTTCCCGAAGCTGTCCCAGGCGATCCGCGGCAGCGGCGACGACGGCGTTCAACGAGTTCGGGTCACGCTATCTTCGTGATCCCGAACCCGATGTACGGCTCCTGGCAGTGATTGTTGGCGCGCGGTCCACTCAGGACCGCGCGCAGGCCGCCCTCTGGGCGTGCGGACTGCTATGCGCGACGCTGGGCGCGTCGCGGCGTCCGCACGCGGGCGGCAGTGGCGAGGCGGCTGCCCCGCTACGCGCGCAGCTTCTTGAAGGCGGCGAGGTTGGCCTCGAGATCCTCGATCGGCGGCTTCCCGGTCTCCTTCTGGTACTCGATGATGTAGAGCTCGACGCCGGCGACGGTCTCCGCCGCCGTCATGATCTCCGGCCCACTTCAGCTCGTCGGCGCCGATGAAGGCATTCGGCGACGTCTTCGAGAACGGCTTGATGTGCATCGACTTCACCCGGCCCGGGATTGCGCTTCAGCACCTCGACGACGTCGACGCCGTCCTTCTCCGACGCGTTGCCGGTGTCGAACTGCAGCACGACGTCCTTGCTGGTGCCGTCGGCGAAGCGGTTCCACCAGTACTCGCCGTCGAGCCGATTGAAGTCGGTCGTGTGGTTGTGGTACCCGACGCGCAGCTTGTGCGGCTTCAGCTTCTCGGCGACGCCGTTGATCGTGTCGGCCGTCTGCTTGAGCATCTCGACGGAGTTGTAGACCGCCGGTGGCAGCGACCGGATGATCAGGTTCTGGTTGCCGAGCGCCTGGTTGAACTCGATGGTCGCGTTCAGCTTGTCGGGGAAGAGATCGGTCAGGTTGTGGTGGAAGCCGGCGGCCTTCAGCTTGGCGGCGTCGAGCGCCGTCTTCCACTCGGCGCCGCTCTTGCCGAAGCGCGTTCTCGAGCTCGAGCAGCTCGAAGCCGGCCTTCGAGACCTAGGCCAGCGTGCCGGGGATGTCGGTCCGCAGCTGCATGCGGACGCACCACGCCTGCGTGCCGATCGGCAGTGGCTTCCAGGCCGGCACCGCGGCGCCCGCGGCGGCCGATCGCCTCGAGCAGCGGCGACACCGCCAGCGAGGCCGCGGCGGCCCCACCCAGCTTCAGGACATCACGACGCGTCGCGCGAACACTCATCGGCCTCACCTCTCGAAACCGTGGAACGGAAACGGGAACGGCCGATGCTACGACTGGTTTGACCAGTCTTTCAAGTGCAATCGACGCTCGACGCATGGCAGCGGAGCCGTCGCCGATCGACGGCCGTGCCTCAGGGCGCCGGGCGCTCGGCCTGACTCTTCACGTGAAGCAGGTGACGCTCGACGCCGCTGCGCGCCGAGCTGCGGATCTTGCCGCCGAGCAGCAGCCCTTTCAGGCCGAGCAGCGACTCGCTGTGCGAGCGGTTGACGCTGAGCAGATAGAACGCGCCGCTCGCTCCGGCGACACCGGGACGACGTACTTCACTTCGAGGCCGTCGCGGAAGTAGTGCGACGCGTAGAGCGTCCGCGATGCGGCCACGAAGCCGGCCAGCCCGTCGTGGTTCACCGGCATCACCACGACGTGGTTGGCCCGCGTGATCGGCTTCATGCCGAACGACATCACCGACCAGTAGAAGAACTCCTCGGCGCCGGGCGGCAGCGGCGACGCCGGGTAGCGATCGAGATAGGCGGCGATGGCCGGCGCGATGCGCTGCAGCTCGGTCGATTGGCGCAGCAGCCGCGCGCTGGCCTCGCTCAGCGCGAAGGCCGGCTCGCGATCGCGGTAGACCGCCAGCGCCTCGTTGCCGCGCTTCTGGTAGTCGGCGACGTACTCGGCGAGCCTTGCCGGGCGACCTGGGTCAGCTTCGCCCGGCCGCCGGGACCGCGCCCGTCGACGCCGCGCAGCCGCCCAATCTGGCCGGCCGAGAGGTTGACGTCGCAGTCGTCGAGCGCACACCCGGCGATGTCGACGGCGTCATCGGCCGGCAGCACGTAGCCTTCCAAGTCGGACAGCATCGCCGGCACGCTGAAGCGGCCGACCGCGTCGACGCCGCCGCCGCGCTCGAAGCGGACGATGTCGCGGAAGCGGGCCAGGAAGGCGGCAGGTGAGAGATTGATGCGGATCGACGCCGATGGCGCCGGCTTCGTCGCGATCGGCGCCGCGGCAGGCCGCGCGCGACGACCCGGCCGGCAGCGATCGCCGCGAGATCGGCGGCCGTGAAGCCCTCGGCCTCGCAGATGGCGCGCCAAGGTGGCGCGGCAGCGGCGGCCGGCGGCCAGGGCGGCCCCGGACGATCCGGCGACGAATCATGCTGGCCAGGACGGCCGAGGCCACGCGCCGCCTGGCGCGCACGCCGCGTCCACGGGGCGAGGACCAGGGCCAGGAAGGGCGTGCACCCGCTCCAGTATGGACCCTTCCGCCATCTGCTATTGTGTTGCCGCGCGCGGCGAGGCGCGCGGGGGAGGTCCCGTCCGTCGTGCGGTTACCGATCGCTGCGCTCCTCGTCGGATTCGCATGGGGACGCAGGCGGCGGCCCAGCCAGGAGCCGTGCCGGCGGGCGCCGTCGCGCCGCCGTCCGACGTCTACGTCCATACCATCGCGCCGCGCGATACGCTCATCGCGGTGTCCCGATCGCTCCTCGCCGATCCCCGCCGCTGGCCGCTCGTGCAGCGGCTCAACCGGGTCCGCAATCCGCGGCGCCTGCGGCCGGGCGGGACCCTCGACATCCCCATCGATCTGCTGCGGACGCGTGCCCGCGAGCGCCGAAGTGGTGTGGGTCCGCGGCAGCCCGCGCGGTCCGGCTCGCCGACGGCACCACCACGATGGCGCTCGTCGGCGCCACGCTGAGCGAAGGCGCCCGCGTGACGACGCAGATTGGCGAGGCGATCGGACTCCGCCTCACCACGGGCGCGACCCTGACGATCGGTGAAGGGCGCGGACGTCGGCTTCGAGGAGCTGCGCGCCGTGCCCGCCGACGGCGCCGCCCGCACGCGCATCGACCTGCGCCGCGGGCGCATCCAGAACGCCGTGCCGGCCGGCGGCGGCGCCCGGCAGCGCTACCTGATACGCACGCCGGTCGTGACGACGGCGGTGCGCGGGCACGACGTTCCGCGTCGGCGTCGATGACGGCCGGGACGGCCGCGCTCGCCGAAGTCACCGACGGCACCGTCGGTGTGGCGCGGGCTGCGGACGCGATCGACGTCGCGGCCGGGTTCGGCACCGTGGCGCGGCAGGATGCGCCGCTGGCGCCGCCACGCGCGCTGCTGCCGGCGCCCGGCGTCGACGCCGGGCCAGTGCAGCAGCGGCTGCCCGCCCGCTGCGCTGGAGCCGCGGTGCCCGGTGCCGCGCGCTATCGCGCCGAGCTGCGCGGCACCGCGGCGCCGGCGATCCGCTGATCGACGAGCGTGTCGTCACGGATCCCGAGGCGAGCTGGCCGGATCTCGCCGACGGCGCCTATCGCCTGGTGATCCGCGCCATCGACGCCGACGGCCTCGAGGGCGCCGACGCCGCGGCGCGCGCTCGAGCGTCGATGCCCGGCCCGAGCCGCCGATCGCACAGGCGCCGGCGATCGACGCAGTGCTCGTTCGGCGATCGCGCCGCGTTCGCCTGGACGCGGCCGGCCGCCGCCGCCGGCTTCGACATCGAGCTGGCGTCGGCGGCCGGCGGCGGCGGGCGCGCCGCCGATCGTGAGCCGGGACGGCCTGGCCGACACGCGCCTCGAGGCGCCGCTCGCGCCCGGCCGCTACACGTGGCGCGTGCGCTCGCGCGCGGCTCGCGCCGACGGCACGCCCGACCTCGGGCCGTGGAACGACGCGCTCGACCTTCACCCTCAAGGCGAGGCCGCCGGCCGGGCCCGCCGGCCGAGCGGACGCCGCGGACAAGACGACGCTCGCGCTGCGCTGGGCCGCCGGTCTCGCCGGCGATCGCTACCGTGTCCAGCTCGCCCGCGACGCCGAGTTCGACGCGTCCGGTCGTCGACGTCGCAGGTCGCCGAGCCGCAGCTGTCGACGGCCCGGCCGGCGCCGGGGCCGCTACGGCGTCCGCATCGCCATCGTCAACGCGGAAGGGACGGAGGGGCCGTTCGGCCCGGTGCAGGCCTTCGACGTCGCGCCGATCCCGACGCCGATCGTGGTGGTGGCTGCTCGAGCCGATCGCGGTGTCGGCCGCGTTCCTGGTGGCCGGATGTGATGGCGATCCACTGGTGGCGCGATCGTCTCGGGCCCGATCTTCGCCGGGCCTCGCCGTCGCCGCGACGGTCGGCACGACGCCGGTGGCGCGCCAGCTCGATCGCTGGCTCGGCGATCTCACCGCCGGCCTGGTCGCCCCGGCGCTGGCCGACGCGGCCGGCGGCTCGATCGTCTTCGACGTCGACGATCGCACCCTCGCCGAGCTGACGCCGCTCGCCGGCTCGTGGCCCGTACGGCCGCGACGTGTGGGCGCACGTCGTCGACTATCTGCGCGTCCACGGCGCCCGCGGCATCGTCCTCGACGTGCTCTTCGCCGAGCCGCGGGCCGGCGACGCGCAGCTGAGCGCCGCGCTCGATCGCGCGCCCGGCACGGTGGTGGCCGCGGCGACCGTGCCGTTCGCGCTGACCGCCGACACCGCCAACGCCACCTCGATGGCCGGGCTCGGCTGGCAGGTGCCGGCGGACGTGCCGGCGATGGCCTGGGCCGACGTCGACGGCGCCGCGTCCGGAGCTGCGGCGCGCCGGCGGCATCGCCGTCGTCACGGTGCAGCCGGACGACGACGGCGTCGTCCGCCGCGTCGCGCTGCTGCATCGCGCCGGCGACGCGGTGCTGCCGGCGATTGGCCTGGCGGCCGTGGCCCGGCGGGCCGATACGCGCGGCCGTCCCGCGCTCGAGTGGACGCCGGCGACGGGCGGCGGCGTCGTCCGCGCTGGGCGACCGCGCCTTCCCGGTCGACGCGAGGGCCGCGCCGAGCTGTGGTATCCGCGCACGCTCGACGGGCTGACGACCATCCGCTTCGATCGCCTGGCGCGCGCGGCGCTCGACCAGCGCCGCCGATCCGGCGCTCGCGGCGCTCGTCCGCGATCGCCGGGTCTTCGTCGGTCGAGCGCGCTGATGCTCGACTACGGCGATCCAGACGCCGCGCGGGCGGATCGCCGGCGTCGACTTCGCGCGGCTCTCGGCGGCGCTGCTGGCGCAGGAGCGCGTGCTGCGGCCGGCGACGCTGGCCGTGGGACACTGGTGCTGTTCCTGGTCGCCTTCGTGGTGCCGTTCGCCATCGACAGCGCCCGCCGCGAGACCCCGACGCGGCTGGTGCTGGCGCTGCCGCTGGCGGCTGGATCGCCATCGCGGCGCTCTCGGTGGCGCTGCTCGTCGCGCTGCATCAGCGGACCGCGCTCGTCACGCCGCTCGTCGCCGCGCTCGGCGCCACCGGCGCCCTCGGCATGCAGGAGCTGGTGCGGCTGCGGCGCGAGCGCCAGCGCCTGGTCGCCGAGCGCGTCGCCGCGGAGCGGGCCACCGACCTCAAGACGCTCGTTCATCAACCACGTCGCCCACGAGCTGCGCACGCCGCTCTCCGCCATCCTCGGCTTCGGCCGGCTGATCGGCCAGGACAGGCCCGGTCTCGAACGACCGGCAGGCGTATGCTCAGGTCATCGTCCGCAACAGCACGCACCTGCTGCGCCTGGTCAACAACCTGCTGGACGATGCGCGGCTCGCCACCGGACACGCCACCTCCGACCCGCAGCCGGCCTCGGTCCGGGACATCGTCCGCGACGTCGTCGCGACAATCGAAGGGCTGCCGCGCGGAGCCGGCGTCGCGGTGCTGACCCAGGTCGACGCCGCCGTCCCGGAGCGGCTGCCGATCGACGAGCTGCGCGTGCGCCAGATCGTCCTCAACCTGGTCGCCAACGCCGCCAAGTTCACCGAGCAGGGGCACATCCGGGTCGACGTCCGCTGGCGCGCCGACGTCCTCGAGTATCCGGGTCGAGGACACCGGGCCGGGCATCGAGCCGGAGGCGTGCGAGCGCGTGTTCGAGGAGTTCGAGTTCGGCAGCGCCGCCGCGGCGCGGGCCGGCGGCTCCGGGCTCGGCCTGAGCGTGTCGCGCCGCCTCGCTCGGCCTGATGGGCGGCGACCTCGTGCTCGACGTCGACCACGCTGGGGGCCGGCACGCGCTTCCTCCTGACGGTGCCGGCCAGCGCCGGCGCCGTCGTCGAGCCGATCGCGACGGTCGCCGCGGCGAGCGCCGGCGCGGCGCGCGTCCGGGGCCGGCCGGGCCGGGCCCAGGCGCCGGGGCCGCCGCAGCGCCGGCGCCGCGACGTGCCCGCGGTGCCCGCGGCGCACGCTCGCCGACTGGAAGCCGGCCATCCTCGTCTGCGACGATTCGCCGGACATCCGCCAGCTGCTCTCGGTCGTGCTCGAGCGCGCCGGCGCCGAGGCGCTGATGGCGCCGACCGGCGAGGACGCCGTGGCGGCGCTTGCCGCGCGCCGGCCCGACGCCGTCCTGCTCGACCTCGACCTGCCCGGCATGAGCGGGCTGGAGGTCGCCGAGCACCTGCGCGCCGCCGGCTACGAGGGTCCGGTGATCGCGGTCACCGGCGGCGGCGACGACCTGACGCCGGCGACGCTGCGCGAGCAGGGCTTCACCGACATCGTGCACAAGCCGACGCCGGGGTCGGTGCTGGTCGACGTGCTGGCCGGTCACCTGCCGCACTGGACCCCGCGCCGCCATCGTGCCGGCCAGGCGCGGTAGTTCTCGCTCCGACTCGATGTTCGCCTGGACGCCCGACGACCTGCAGATCCTCGGCCTCAGCGTGTCGGTGCGCGCTGGCGACGTGGCGATCCTCGGCCGGGCATCGCGGTGGCGAGGCTGCTCGCCCGCCGCCACTTCTGGGGCGACGCTGCGTCAACGTGCTCGTCCACCTGCCGCTGGTGCTGCCGCCGGTCGTGACCGGCTACTTGCTGCTGCGGCGTTCGGCACGCGCGGCCCGATCGGCGCGCTGGCTGGCCGACACGTGGGCCTCGTCCTCGCGTTCCGCTGGACCGGCGCGGTGCTGGCCGCGGCGGTGATGGGATTCCCGCTGATGGTGCGCGCGGTGCGGCTGCTCGATCGAGAGCGTCGATCCGCGGCTCGAAGATGCCGCCGCGACGCTCGGCGCCTCGCCGGCGTGGCGTCTGCTGACGATCACGCTGCCGCTGGCCGCGCCGGGCATCCTCGCCGGCGCCATCCTCGGCTTCGCCAAGGCCTCGGCGAGTTCGGCGCCACCATCACCTTCGTCTCGAACATCCCCGGCGAGACGCAGACGCTGGCCCTGGCGATCTACGCCCTGACGCAGACACCGGGCGGCGACGCCGGCGTCTGGCGGCTGGCGGCGCTCTCGGTCGGCGTCTCCTTCATCGCGCTGGTCGCGGCCGAAGCGCTGGCGCGGCGGACGGCGGTCGCGGCGATGAGCCTCGCCGTCGACGTCCGACATCGCCTCGAGCGCATCGGGCTCGCTCACCATGCGGGCCGGCGCCGGCCTGACGGCGATCGTCGGCCCCTCCGGCGCCGGCAAGACCACGCTGCTCCACCTGATCGCCGGGCTGATCCGGCCCGACGCTGGCCGATCGCCCTCGGCGACGACGTGCTGGTCGACATCGGCGCGCGGCGTCTTCGTGCCGCCCGATCGCCGGCGCATCGGCTACGTCACGCAGGAGTCGCGGCTGTTCCCGCACCTGACGGTGCGGCAGAACCTCGGCTACGGCCACTGGTTCACGCCGCTGCCGGCGCGGCGGCTGACGCTGCCGGCGGTGGTGGCATGCTCGACCTCGACGTCCTCCTGGCGCGCCGTCCGTCCCGCCTCTCGGGCGGCGAGCGCCAGCGCGTCGCCCTCGGCCGGGCGCTGATGACCAGCCCGCGGCTGCTGCTGCTCGACGAGCCGCTCGCCGCGGTCGACGTCGCCCGGCGGCAGGAGATCCTGCCCTACCTCGATCGCCTCCGCCAGGAGCTGGCGCTGCCGACGCTCTACGTGACGCACGCCGTCGAGGAAGTGGCGGCCCGCGCCGAGGCGATCGTCGGCCTGGACGAAGGGCGCGTGGTATCCGTCCAGCCCCAACCTCGGCTAAGCTGAAGTCGCCCCCCGGCACGCGACAGGCAAGCTGCAGACAGCGAGGCTCCGATGGCGCGCACAGCTCAAGTCCTGCACCTGGCGGAGAGCCCGAACGATTCGTTCCTGCTCAAGGCCGAACTGGCCGAGGAGGGCATCCCCTGCCAGCTGCTGTCGCTCTCGCCGGGCGAGGATCTGGCCCCGCACGGTCGCCAGTCGCAGATCGATCTGCTCGTCGTCGACGTGCCGCTCAGCTCGCCGCAGTGGCGCAAGCGGGCTCGACGAAATCCAGCGAACCCGGCCGGAGCTGCCGGTGATCTTCCGCTGGGGCGGCACCGGACAGTGGTCGACCGAGTCGTCGAGCGAACAGCTCGGGCGCCGCATCCGCGGCGTGCTGTCGATGCCCGACACGCTCAAGCGCACCGACGGCGAGCGGCGCGAGTTCATGGATCGGCTCGTGCGGCACCAGCAGACCTACCTCGAGCTGCTGCGCTCCGACTTCTGGAACTTCGACGACGCGATCAAGCGGATCATCGAGCGCGCCGCCGACCTGCTGGAGGTCGAGCGGGTCAGCGTGTGGGAGTTCACCGAGGATCGCAAGGCGCTGGTCTGCGTCGATTTGTTCGTGCGCTCGACGCGGGCGCACGAGCGGCCGCGGCCGGTGTCGTCGTGCCCGCGCTACCTGGCGACGCTCGAATCGTCGCTGACGCTGGCCGCCGACGACGCCCGCCGCGACCCGCGCACCAGCCGAGCTGACCGAGTCGTACCTGATCCCGCACGGCGTCGTGTCGATGCTGGATGCGCCGATCCGCCGCGACGGACGGCTGGTCGGCGTCGTCTGCCACGAGCAGGTCGGCGCGCCGCACCAGTGGGCCGTGCTCGAGCAGTGCAGTGCCGGCTGGGTCGCGGGGCTCGTCGCGCCGGGCGATGGACGTGCGCGAGCGGCGGCAGCTCGTCCGAGCGGCTCGAGCGGGCCGAACGCCTCGACTCGATCGGCCGCCTCGCCGGCGGGCTCGCCCACGACTTCAACAACTGCCTCACCGCGATCCTCGCCCACGTCGATCTACGGCATGCCGGCCGCGGCGGTGCGGCGCACGACCGCGCTCGCCGGCATCCGCGACGTCGCCTTGAGCGCGGCGAAGCTGTCCAAGGAGCTGCTCGCGGCCGGCCGGGCCGAGCCGGTCACGCTCGAGCCGATCGATCTCGCCGCGCTCGTCTCGAGCCTGGCGTCGCGCCTCGTCGGCGCTGATGCCGGCCGACGGCGCGGCTCGACATGGTCGCGGGCGCGGCCGGTCTGGATCCGCGGTGACGCCGGCGCGCTCGAGCGCGTCGTGCTGAACCTCGTCGCCAACGCCGCCGACGCGGTAGCGGGCGGCCGGACGACGGCCACGTCCGCGTCGCGGTGACGCGCACGGCGGCCTCGGGCGGGACGCGCCGGTGCCTTCCGCCGCGAGCGCCGCGATCGAAGTCGCCGACGACGGCGTCGGCATGGACGCGTCGTCCAGGCGCGCCTGTTCGAGCCGTTCTTCACCACCAAGGCGCACGGCCGACGCGATGAGCCGGTCGGCGCGCCAGGGCGCAGGCGGCGGTCGGCGGCAGCGGGCGGAGCGGCTGGGCAGGCTCGGGGATCCGGCGCGCGGCCTGGCGGCGGCCGCGGATCGAAGCCGCGGCCCGTCGCGGGACCGGCGCGCGTGGTCGGAGCCGACGCCGCCGGCTCGGGCCGGCGCCGCCGGGCTGCGCGCGCGAACGGCGGCACCGGCCTCGGCCTGGCCACCGCGCTTCGGCATCGTCCGCCAGCACGGCGGCACGATCACCGTCGAGAGCGCGCCGCGTCAGGGCAGCCGTTTCACCGTGCTGCTGCCGACCATCCCGCCGCCCTGAGCGACGCCGGAGCGCTGTCGCGTGATTCGCGCTACCGGCCCTCGCGCTCCTGGCGATCGCCGCCTCGAACGCCTCGCGCTTCTGCGCGTGCAGCCGGCGGTAGCCGTCGCGATCGACGAAGGCCGCGGCGCCCTCGGTCTTCATGCGGGCCCGCTTGCCCTCGAGGTCGAAGAAGCTCGCGTGCGCGGCGAGGAAGATGTCGGGCTTCAGCGACGCCAGCCGGTCGAAGGTGCGGCGGAAATCGTCGGCGATGCCCGGGTAGGACGGGTTCTTCACCAGCCGCGTGCCCGGGTTGACCGTCGTGCTGCCGGGGAACACCACCGCGTAGGTCTTGCCCTGTCGGTGACCGACATCGTGTAGGTCGCGCAGCCCGGGGTGTGGCCCGGCGTCTCGAGGGCGGTCAGCGAGATGCCGCCGAGCGTGACCATGTCGCCGTCCTTCAGCACGACGTCGACCTTCACCGGCGTGAAGTGCGCCGCGGCACGCCGCCGAGCAGGTAGTCGCGACTTGCCGCCGTCGGCGACCAGCGTCTCGTCGCCCTGCATGATGCGGACGCTGGCCTTCGACAGCTTCTTGAAGTGCGCCAGCGTGCCGACGTGATCGAAGTGCGCCTGCGTCGTCAGCAGGATCTTGATGTCCTCGGGCTTGAAGCCGAGCGCGGCGATCGACTTCTCGATTGCGCCGGCCATGCTCGGCACCGCGCCGTCGATCAGGATGTGCCCGGCCGGCGTCGTGATCAGGTAGGCGGCGAGATCCTTGGTGCCGACGTAGTGGATCGGGCCGACGATGGTGAACGGCGCGGCCGGCGTCGTCCACGCCGGGTTGTCGAACGTGGGCGGCGCCGGTCGCCGGCTGTTGCGCCGCCATGCGCGGAGACGCCGAGGAGTAGCGCGGCCGCGAATCCGCAGGGCGTGTCCCGTCGTGTGCATGCCGGCAGTGTAGAGATCACGGGCGTCTCACGCGCGCGCGTCGAGCACGTTCCAGCGATCGTAGGCGGCGGCCAGCTCGGGATCGATCGCCTCGAGCCGCGTCAGTGCGACGCGGATCGCCTCGGCCGGCTCCTTGTAGAACTCGGGCGCGGTCGTGCGCGCGCGCAGGGCCTCGCGCTCCGCTTCGAGCGCCTCGATGACGGCCGGCAGCGCCGCCAGCTCGCGCTGCTCCTTGAACGAGAGCTTCACTTTCGCGGCTGCGGCGTGCGGCGACGCTGCCGGCGCGCGGCCTTGTTGGCCGCCGCTTTGCCGGCCGCAGCGTTGCCGGTCGCCGCTTTCCCGGTCGCCGCTGGCCGCTCTGCGGCGGCGCGGACGGGGCTTTCCTGGTCGGCGCCGCCACCGGGACCGGCGCCGGCGGCGCGAGCGGCGGCGCGGCCGGCGCGGCCTCGGCGCCAGGCCGCGTCATCGCCGACGCCAGCGACGTCGAGGCGCCGATGGCGATGCGATAACGCTCCCAGTCGGCGTAGCCGCCGACGTATTCCTCGACGCGCCCGTCGCCCTCGAACACGAGCGTGCTGGTGACGACGTTGTCGAGGAAGCGCCGATCGTGGCTGACGAGCAGCAGCGTGCCGGTCCACTCGACGAGCTCGGCCTCGAGCAGCTCCAGCGTCTCGAGGTCGAGATCGTTGGTCGGCTCGTCGAGCACGAGGACGTTGGCCGGCTGGGTGAACAGCCGCGCCAGCAGCAGGCGGTTGCGCTCGCCGCCCGACAGCGCCTTGACCGGCGAGCGCGCCCGCTCGGGCGAGAACAGGAAGTCGCGCAGGTAGCCGTGGACGTGCTTCGTGACGCCGTTGACGGTGACCGTGTCGTTGCCGTCGCCGACCGTGTCGAAGACGGTGCGCTCGGGATCGAGCTGCTCGCGCTGCTGGTCGTAGTAGGCGACCTGCACGTTGGCGCCGCGCCGCACCTCGCCGGCGTCGGGCTCGAGCTCGCCGAGCAGCAGCCGCAGCAGCGTCGTCTTGCCGGCGCCGTTCGGGCCGATCAGGCCGATGCGATCGCCGCGCTGCACGCGCAGCGTCGAGGTCGCGCACGACGGTGCGGCCGCCGTAGGCCTTCGAGACGCCCTCGGCCTCGAACACCAGCTTGCCGGTGCGACTCGGCCCGCTCGGCCGAGAGCTTCACCGAGCCCGAGCCGCTCGCGCCGCTCGGCCCGCTCCTGCGCGCATGGCCTCGAGCGCCTTGACGCGGCCTTCGTTGCGCGTGCGCCGCGCCTTGATGCCCTGGCGCAGCCACACTTCCTCTTCGGCCAGCTTCTTGTCGAACTTCGCCTGCTGGAGGCGCTCGTTCGCGAGCCACTCCTCCTTCTTGCGGACGAAGGTCGCGTAGTCGCCGGGCCACGACGTCAGCCGGCCGCGATCGAGCTCGACGATGCGCGTCGCGAGGCGCTCGAGGAAGACGCGATCGTGGGTGACGAACACGAGCGCGCCGGGATACTCGAGCAGCCAGGCCTCGAGCCAGGCGATGGCCTCGATGTCGAGGTGGTTGGTCGGCTCGTCGAGCAGCAGCACGTCGGGCTGCGGCGACCAGCGCGCGCGCCAGCAGCACGCGGCGGCGCCAGCCGCCGGACAGCGTGTCGACCGGCGCGTCGCGCGGCAGCCCGAGGCGATCGAGGACCATCTCGACGCGCTGCTCGAGCCGCCAGCCGTCGCGCTCGTCGAGCTCGTGCTGCAGGCGGCCGAGGCGTTCGAGCAGCCGCCGGTGTGGCGTCGTGCGCCACGTCGTGCGCGGCGTGATGGTAGGCGGTGACGACGTCGCTCAGCGCGCCGAGGCCCTCGGCGACGACGTCGAAGACCGGCTGGCGGTGGCGAGCGGCACGTCCTGCTCGAGCCGCGCGACGCGCACGCCCGGCTGCCGCCAGACGCGTGCCCGCGTCGGGCGGCAGCTCGCCGCCGATGATCTTGCAGCAGCGTCGACTTGCCGGTGCCGTTGCGGCCGATGACGGCGACGCGCTCGCCCGGATCGATCTGGAAGGCGACGCGATCGAGCAGGGGCAGGTGGCCGAAGGCGACGGACACGCAGTCCAGGGAGAACAGGGGCATTGCGGGCGGGCTGCCGGCGCCCTGCATTGTAAGGGCTGGGACGAGAATAGGGTTGCCCACCGCTCGGCGTGCCAGCCGGGTTGTTCCTCGGACGGCTGACTTTGGGTACGGGAACGGAGGGGCCGCCACGTCCGATCCCCGCGATTTTCATGGCATTTCCCGCGGCGTGCGTGGCACCCCGCTTGCACCGCACACGGCCAGACACCTCATGCTGGCACTGAGAATCCAAGACATTTTTCAACTACTAATCAAGAGAGACGTAAGCAGGTTACTCACAGATTATTACAACCACCTTGAATATAAATATTATAATGACAACAACTTATCAAATGTAAGAAGTGTTCTTTAAGTATCCAACAAGCTATCTATGGAATACAAGAACAGTTCTGAGTGCCTTTTCCAGTGCCTGTGCTATTAGTGCTCGGACTAGGCTCTAGACCTCCATATACAGGGTCATTTGGACGAAATGAGTTCGACACATCCACAGTGACTCCCCCAAGGCGATCCTGTTGCTGTTGTTGCTGTTGTTGTTGTGGGGTGGCAGGTTGCTGCTGCTGATGGTTTCCAGCCTGTTGTTGTTGTTGTTGAATTTGCGCAAGCTGCTTCATTTGCTTAAGAAGAAAGCACAAATAGTATACTCAGTTTCCATGTGAGAAGTTATGATTAATACATATGCAATAAATTATCCAAGAATCAAGCCTGTTCTGTAGCCAACATTCCACTTGCTTGACAAACCAGGTGCAAGTTAGAACCTCTATCAAAGCAAAAAGTTACACACCAGATATTTATGATTCTGATTTCAGGTCCCAAGGTCAAGTTTGTAATTGAATAATTTGTAAATGGGTTTGAAAGTTCTATACATTATATGAACATATTCGGGTGTATTGTATTCTTTGACTCTTCATATATTCTTCTCAAAATTGGACCAAGCTAGGAGTATGTAATACTTCGTTCTTGACTAAAACATACATTTTTAGATTGTAGACATATGGACAAAGGAGACCTAACTTGATTGCCATCACAAAAAATGCAGCTTTGACCGCTTTCAAGGATCAAGTACCACTTCCTATACACCTACGAAGGATAAGATGATGGCGTGCAAATGAAAATAAAACATCATAGGAACTCATGGTCACTTCTTGAAGTGATGTGCGTCAGAGGTCTTGTTATCGATGAATCTATACGGCAGCGGCCTGCTGCGCCTGACGACGACCTCCGACGAGGAGGCGCAGGCGACGTTCTCGCCGGACGGCACGCAGATCGCCTACCGCCGCCGGCCCGCGGCCGGGCAGCCCTACCAGGTGTACGTCATGAACGCCGACGGCTCCGACCAGTCGCGCTTGAGCCAGAGCACGGTCAACGACACGCAGCCGGGCTGGTCGCCGGACGGCGGCACGATCATCTTCCGCCGCTCGACGCCCGGCGACCCCAACGCCGATGTCTGGGCGATGGACGACGAAGGCACCAATCCACGCGCCCTCATCACCTCGCCCGGCGCGGACGAGCGCTACCCGGTCTTCTCGCCCGACGGCAACCGCTTCGCGTTCACCAGCACCCGCGACGGCCAGTACGAGATCTACGCCGCAAACGCGGACGGCTCCGCGCCCGTGCGCCTGACGAGCAACGCGGGCTACGACTCGGCGCCGTCGTGGGCGCCGGACGGCGCGCGGATCGCCTTCGAGCGCGGCACCGCGCTGGACGCCGACAGCACGAAGGACATCTGGATCATGGATGCCAACGGCGCCAACCAGACGCAGCTGACCTTCCAGGCCGACGTCGTCGACGAGGGCCCGGCGTTCTCCCCCGACGGCACGCAGATCGCGTTCACCAGCGGGCGCGACGGCAACTACGAGATCTACCGCATGGCCCGCGACGGCTCGGGGCAGACGCGCGTGACGGTGTTCCCGACGACGGAGGAGTCGCCGGACTGGCAGGTGAAGCCAGCGCCACCACCACCGCCTCCGCCGCCACCTCCGCCCGGCACGGTCGGCGGCGCAACCACGCGCGACCACGACGGTGACCGTCTGACCGCCGCGACCGAAAGGCGCCTGCGCACGTCAGACCTCGATCGCGACAGCGACGACGACGGCATCTCCGACGGCGTCGAGGTGCGGATCCGCAAGACCGACCCACACCGCCGCGACACCGACCGCGACGGCATCCACGACGGCACCGAGACCGGCGTCACGCGCCGCGTACGCGACATCATCGGCCCCGTGCGCGGCACCGCGGCCAGCCGCTTCCGTCCCGACCGCGACCCACGCACGCGCACGCACCCGCGCCGCCGTGACACGGATCGCGACGGCATCCGCGACGGTCGCGAAGACCGCAACCGCAACGGTCGCCTCGACCGCGGCGAGACGAATCCGGCTAGCCGTCGTCGGCGCTGAGGTTCTCGAAGTCAGCGGCGACCGAGTCGCCGGTGATCAGGCGCTGCGCGCGACCGTAGGTGAGGAAGCTGATCGTCCAGCGCAGGAACACGACGACGCGGTTCTGCAGGCCGACGAGGAACGCGATGTGGACGAACAGCCACGTCAGCCAGGCGAAGACGCCAGAGAAGCGGATGCCGCGGATGTCGGCGACAGCTGCGCGGCGGCCGATCGTCGCGAGGTCGCCCTTGTCTCGGTAGTGAAACGGCTTGGCCAGGCGCCCGCCGTGCTCGATCGCCTTGATCTGCCTGGCGACGTACTTGCCCTGCTGAATCGCCGGCTGCGCGACACCTGGCCACGGCTGCACGCCACCCGCGCCGTCCGCGACGCGGTTCATGTCGCCGATCACGAAGACCTCGCGGTGCCCCGGCAGCGTCAGGTCGGGCTCCACCGTCACGCGTCCCGCGCGATCCAGCGGCGCGCCGCTGGCCTCGGCCAGCGCTTTGCCGAGCGGTGAGGCCTCGACCCCGGCCGCCCAGATCTTCGTGCGTGCGGCAACCGTCTCGGTGTTGCCGTCGGCGTGCTTGATCGTCACGCCGTCGGCGTTCATGTCGACGACCATCGCGCCGGTCTTCACCTCCACGCCGAGACGATCCAGCGCCTTCGCCGCCTTGCCCGACAGCTTCGGCACGTACGGCGGCAGCACGCGGTCGGCGCCCTCGACGAGCAGCACGTGCGCCTCGCGCGGGTCGATCCTGCGGAAGTCGTTCTTCAGCGTGTGGCGCGCGATCTCGGCGACCTGCCCGGCCAGCTCGACGCCTGTTGCCCCGGCGCCGACGATGACGAAGTTCAGCCATGCGCGCCGGACCTCCGGGTCCTCCTCCAGCTCGGCGGCCTCGAACGCCAGCAGCATCCGCCGGCGGATGCGCAGCGCGTGCTCGATCGTCTTCATGCCGGGCGCGAGGAACTCCCATTCGTCGTGGCCGAAGAACGAGTGCCGTGCGCCTGCGGCGACGATCAGCGTGTCGTAGTCAACCGCCCCGCCCTCCTCGCGCGTGGCCTTGCGGCCTAGCAGGACCTTGCGATTGTCGAGGTCGAAGCCGACGACCTCGGCCATCACGACCTCGGTGTTGCGCTGGCGCTTGAGGATCGCGCGCAGCGGCGTGGCGACCTCGCCGGGGGACAGCGAGCCCGTCGCGACCTGGTAGAGCAGCGGCTGGAAGAGGTGGAAGTTGCGGCGGTCCACCAGCGTCACGTCGACGTGCGCACGGCGCAGCGCACGCGCCGCGCTGAGGCCGCCGAAGCCACCGCCGACGATGACGACGCGGTGGCGTGGTGGGAGGTCGTGCGAGTCCGCGGTCACCCCGTCGACGCTAGCGTCTCCGGAAGCCCGAACGCCGCCATGCCGGCGTCAGCTCCGAACGCCAGGATGCCGGCGATCTTGCCGTCCTCGATGCGCAGGACGTCGATCGCGAACAGGCGGTACGTGTCGTCACCCGGTTTGCGGTGGTAGTTGGCGATCGCCGGCTGGCGGTTGGCGTACGTGAGCGTGCCGCGCAGGTGGCCGAAGTCCTCGCTGCCGAAGCCGCCGGTGACCCACGAGTCGACGATCGTCTGGTTGCCGACGTACGTCTCCGGCTGCGGCGGCATCGAGAAGACGGCGTCCTCGCGCAGCATGTCGACGAACGCCGCGGCGTCGTCGGCCTCGAGGGCCGCGATGTAGCGCGCCGCCAGCGCGCGCTCCTCCTCGTCGCCCGTCGCCGCCCACTCGCTGCGCTGCTGAGGCAGGCGCGCGCGCATCGTCTCCCGGGCGCGCTGCAGCGCGCTGTTGACCGATGCGACGCTGGTGTCGAGCAGGTCGGCCGTCTCCTTCGCAGACCAACCGACGACGTCGCGCAGGATCAGCACGGCGCGTTGCGTCGCCGGGAGGTGCTGGATCGCGACGATGTAGGCGAGCTCGATCGTCTCCTTCTCCACGACGACCGCATCGGGCTCGTCCTCGCGCGGAGCAAGCGCCGTGTCGGGGTAGGGCTGCAGCCACAGCACTTCACCGGTCGTCGGCTTGCGCTTGGCGATCACGTCGAGGCAGGCGTTGGTGGCGATCTTGTAGAGCCACGCGCGGAACGTCGAGCGGCCGGCGTAGTCGTCGCGCTTGCGCCACGCGCGCAGGAACGTCTCCTGCACCAGATCCTCGGCCTCCTGGTAGTTGCCGACCATGCGGTAGCAGTGCACGTGCAGCTCACGGCGGTGCGGTTCGGCCATCGCGGAGAAGGCAGGCGTGTCGATCATGGCGCTATGACGGGAGCGGCCCGGAAAACTCATCGGTCAGAATGCCCAGCGTGTCCGAGCGCTCGATCCCAAGGTCTGCAGATCATCATCGCGCTGATTGCGCTGATGTGGGCGTCGGAGATCGTCGACACGATCCTCGACCACCGCCTCGACAAGTACGGGATCGAACCGCGCGACGCCGACGGGCTCTCCGGGATCGTCGCAGCGCCGTTCCTGCACGCCGACTTCGGCCACCTGATCTCCAACACCGTCCCGTTTGCGGTGCTCGGCTTCGTGATCGCCCTTGGCGGCGCCGCGCGCGTCGCGCTGGTGACGGTCATCACCGCGCTCGTCAGCGGTGTCGGCACGTGGCTGATCGCGCCCGAGCACACGCTGCACATCGGCGCCAGCGGTGTGGTGTTCGGCTATGCGACGTACGTGCTCGCGCGCGGGTTCTTCAACCGCAACCTCGGCGAGCTGCTCACCGGCGCGGTCGTCGCGGCCATCTGGGGCGGCGCGCTGCTGGCCGGCCTCGAGCCGCAGGAAGGCATCTCCTGGCAGGGCCACCTCTTCGGCGCGGTCGGCGGCGTCGTCGCCGCGAGGCTGCTCGTAGTCGAGCCACGCGAGGGGTCGGCTGCACCCGCACCGGGCATGTAGGTTCTCGAAATGGACCTCGTCGGCTTGCTTGCAGAGCCTGCGCGCAGGGCGTCGCTGGAGACGCAGGCGCTGGTCGCGTTGGTACGCGCCGGCGTCGTCGGCGTCGAGCTCCCGCATCGCGTGCTGCAGATCGTCCAGGCGCTGAACGACTACGGGCCGTTCGGTGCGGCGCCACGGATCGCAGCGATCCGTCACGGCGACTGCGCGGCGGTCTCCGACGAGCACGGCGAGATCACGTTTGCCGAGCTCGACGAGCGCGTCAACCGCCTGGCGAACGCGCTGCGTCGCCAAGGGCGTGCCGCAGGGCGCAAGCGTCGGCATCCTCTGCCGCAACCACCGCCAGCCGCTGATCGCCGCGTTCGCGGCATCGCGCGCGGGCCTCAACGCCGTCTGGCTGAACACGGCGTTCTCGCCGCGTCAGGCGAAGGAGGTCACCGAGCGCGAGAAGGTCGACATCCTCGTCTACGACGACGAGTTCGCCGAGATGGTCGCCGACATCACGAGCCCCGGGCACGGGCTGATCACGTCGGGCGACGAGCTCGATGCGCTGATCGAGGAGGGCGAGGCCAAGGCGCCTTCGTCGCCGAAGAAGCCGGGCAAGATCGTGCTGCTGACGAGCGGCACCACCGGCACGCCGAAGGGCGCGCCGCGCGCCGAGCCACGCTCGCTGGCGCTGCCTGGTTCGCTGCTGGAGCGGATGCCGATGAAGGCGCGCGAGAAGACCCTGATCGGCCCGCCGCTGTACCACGGCACCGGGCTGATCATCGCGCTGCTGTCGCTGGCGCTCGGCTCGACGCTGGTGCTGCGGCGCAAGTTCGACGCCGCGCAGTTCCTCGACGACACCGAGGATCACGGCGCGACGACCTGGTGCGTCGTGCCCGTGATGCTGCAGCGAATCCTCGCGCTCGGCGAGGAGGAGGTCGACAAGCGCGACCTCTCGTCACTGCGCGTCGTCTTCTGCGCCGGCTCGCAGCTGCCCGCCGAGGTCGCGACGAAGGCCGCCGACGTGCTCGGCGACGTCATCTACAACCTCTACGGCTCGACCGAGGTGTCGGTCGCGACGCTTGCCACGCCCGAGGACATCCGCGAGGCGCCGTCCTCGGTCGGCAAGCCGGCGCTCGGCTCGAAGGTGAAGATCCTCGACGACGACGGCAAGGAGCTCGCGCAGGGCGAGACCGGGCGCATCTTCGTCGGCACGACCTCGCCGTTCGAGGGCTACACCGGCGGCGGCCACAAGGAGATCGTCGACGGGCTGATGGCCACCGGCGACGTCGGCCACTTCGACGAGAACGGGCGCCTCTACATCGACGGCCGCGACGACGAGATGATCGTCTCCGGCGGCGAGAACGTCTTCCCGCGCGAGATCGAGGAGCTGCTCGTCACGCACGACGCGATCGACGACGCCGCCGCGATCGGCGTCGAGGACGAGGAGTTCGGCAAGCGCCTGCGCGCGTTCGTCGTCAAGACGCAGGGCAAGGACGTCTCCGAGGACGAGCTCAAGGCCTTCGTCAAGGACAACCTCGCGCGCTACAAGGTGCCGCGCGACTGGGTCTTCCTGGACGAGCTGCCGCGCAACCCGACCGGCAAGATCCTCAAGCGCGAGCTGGCGGAACGAGAAGGCTGACGTCCGAGACGCGGTCGGGAAAGACCGCGTCGCGCTTCTCCAGGAACGCCGTGACGCCCTCGACGGCGTCGGCGGACTGGCCGCGCAGGAAGATCGCGCGCGAGTCGGCGAGGTGCGCCTCCAGCGGATGGGCGGCGCCGAGCATCCGCCACATCAGCTCACGTGACATCGCCA
Organism: Paraconexibacteraceae bacterium; assembly: GCA_963727365.1. Classification (GTDB taxonomy): domain Bacteria; phylum Actinomycetota; class Thermoleophilia; order Solirubrobacterales; family Solirubrobacteraceae; genus Paraconexibacter. The sequence goes on from CAVSFU010000016.1 coordinate 65,327, forward strand.
CCGAGACGGGCGCGCTGTGGGCGGTCAGCTCGTGCGCCAGCGTGCGCGCAGCGGACAGCAGCTCGTCCTTCCACAGGTGTCTGACGGACGAGCCCGGCGTCGACCGCCTCTTCCGCCTCGATCAGCCGGCCGCTGGCGACCCACTCCATCGCGCGCGAGATGCCGACGAGCCGCGGCAGGAACCAGCTGGAGCACGCCTCCGGCACGATCCCGCGCCGCGCGAAGACGAAGCCGACCTTCGCGTCATCTGCGATCAGGCGCACGTCCATCGGCAGCGTCATCGTGATCCCGACGCCGACCGCAGGGCCGTTGATCGCCGCGATCACCGGCTTGCGCGATTCGTAGATCCGCAGCACGACGGTGCCGCCGCCGTCGCGGTGGCCGTCGACGTCCGGCACGTGCTCGCTGGCGTTGAACGTGTCGCCCCCGCCCGAAAGGTCGGCGCCGGCGCAGAACGCGCGGCCCTCGCCGGTGACGATCACCGCGCGCACGTCGTCGTCGGCGTCGGACTGATCGAACGCGGCGATCAGCTCTTGACGCATCACGTCGGTGAACGCGTTGAGCTTCTCGGGTCGGTTCAGCGTGATCGTCTGGATGCCGTCGGCGACGTCGACGCGAATCTGGCTGTAGTCCACGGCGCAACTGTACGCTCGCGCCGTGATCTCCCCCGTCCAGGCGGTCGACATCGTCAACGCGCGCTTCGGGGCACACGCCGGGCGGCGGGCGTTGCACGCGAAGGGCACGTTCTGCACGGGGACCTTCACGGCGACGCCGGCGGCGGCGCAGCTCAGCCGCGCGGCGCACCTGCAGGGCGACGCGATACCGGTGCTCGCGCGCGTGTCGAACGGCGGCGGCAACCCCGACGAGCCCGACTACGCAGCGGACGTGCGTGGCCTCGCGGTGTCGCTGCAGCTGCCCGACGGCAGCGCAACCGACATGGTTGCCCAGAGCATCCCGCGCTTCTTCCAGCGCACGCCCGAGGAGTTCGCGCAGTTCATCCGTGCATCCACGGGCGCGGCGGCTGCCGTGCGGCTTCCGCTGTACCTCGCGACGCATCCCAAGGCGCTGAAGAGCCTGCCGACCAACGCCGGTGCGCTGCGCCCGCCGCCGTCTTTCGCGCAGTGCCGCTTCTTCGGTGTCCACGCGTTCGTCTGGGTCGCCGATGGCGGCCAGAGCCGTGCCGTGCGCTGGACGTGGGAGCCCGCGGCCGGCGACGCCCGGCTCTCGCCACGCGTGGCGAAGGCGCTCGGTCGCGACTACCTCCACGACGGCATCGCGGCCACGCTTCCGGCCCGCTGGCGACTGACCGTCACGCTTGCTGCACCGGGCGACTCCACCGCCGACCCCTCTGAGCACTGGCCCGATGACCGCGAGCAGATCGATGCCGGGACGCTCGCGCTCACCGACGTCGTCGCCGAACCCGACGGCCTGGTCGTCTTCGACCCGACGCGCATGACGGACGGCATCGAGCTCTCCGACGATCCGTTCCTGCCCTACCGCGCGGCGGCGTACTCGGAGTCGGTCGCGCGGCGGTCCTAGGACCAATTGCCCTGATGGGTTGTGGCGGCGGGCCGCTACCGTGGTCCGCTGCCGATGCCGCCCGCCCTCGAGATCACCGACCTGGTCAAGCGCTACCCGACGGGGACGGAGGCGCTCAAGGGCGTCGGCCTGCGCATCGAGGACGGCGAGTTCTTCGGTCTGCTCGGTCCCAACGGTGCGGGCAAGTCGACGCTGATCCACTGCACCACCGGCCTCGCCGCACCGACGTCCGGCGACATCCGCGTCTTCGGCCACGACGCCGTCGACCACTACCGCGACGCGCGCACGGCGGTCGGCCTCGCACCGCAGGAGATCAACCTCGACTGGTTCCTCACCGTCGAGGAGACGCTGGACTACCACGGCGGCTACTTCGGGATGCCCAAGCGTGACCGTCGCGAGCGCACCGCCGAGCTGCTCGACGCGTTCTCGCTCAGCGAGAAGCGCAACGACCGCACGCGCACGCTGTCAGGCGGCATGAAGCGCCGGCTCGTCCTCGCCCGCGCGCTGATGCACCGCCCGCGGCTGCTGATCCTCGACGAGCCGACCGCCGGTGTCGACGTCGAGCTGCGCCTGGAGCTCTGGCACTACGTGCAGCGCATCAACGCCGAGGGCACCACCATCTTGCTGACGACGCACTACCTCGAGGAGGCGGAGCAGCTTTGCAACCGCATCGCCTTCATCAACAGCGGTGAGATCGTCGCAAGCGGCACCAGCGACGAGCTCGCCGAGACCTACGGCGTGACGTCGCTCGAGGACGCCTATCTCGAGCTCGTCGGCCGCAAGGAGCTCTCGCGCGCGCATGTCACGGCGGACGTCCCGTGACGACGACGCAGATCCGCTTCCTCTCGCTGCTGCGGCGCGAGGTCAACCGCTTCCTGAAGATCAAGCGCCAGACGCTCGGGGCGCCGCTGCTGGAGACGTTCCTCTACATCTCCGTGTTCGGCGCCGCGCTCGGGTCGCGCATCGACACGCTGCACGGCGTCGACTACGTCGTCTTCATCGTCCCCGGCCTCGTGCTGATGGCGTGGGCGATGAACGCGTTCTCCAACAACTCCTCGTCGCTGCTGCAGCAGAAGTTCCAGCGCTCGATCGACGACCAGCTCTCGTCGCCGGCCTCGCCGCTGGAGCTGCTGCTCGCGCTGTCGTTCGGCGGCTTCCTGCGCGGGATGATCGTCGCGACGCTCACCTACACGGCGGCCACGATCCTCGTCGGCGTCCCGATCGACCACCCCGAGGTCCTGCTGCCCGCAGTGTTCCTCGTCGGCTTCTTCTTCGCGCAGCTCGGCGTGCTGGTCGGCCTGCGTGCCGAGCAGTTCGACGACGTCGCCCTCTACCAGCAGTTCGTGCTGCAGCCGCTGATCTTCCTCGGCGGCGTCTTCTACTCGGCGGCGCTGCTGCCCGAGCCGTTCGAGACGCTCACGCATTTCGACCCCGTCTACTACATGATCAGCCTCGTGCGCTACGGCTTCCTCGGCTACGCCGAGGTCAGCGTCGCGCTGTCGCTGCTGGCGCTGACGGCAGCGTGCGCGCTGGTGTTCGCCGTCAACCTCCGCCTCTTCAGCCGCGGCTTCGGGCTACGCGCCTAAGCGGTCCGCGGCTGCTCCTCGCTCGCGCGTCCGTCGAAGTCGTGGACGATGCCGGCGACCGTGGCGTCGCGTGCCATGTAGCGGTCGATCAGCGGGTTGAGCTGGCCGCGGAACACCGACAGCAGCGTCCAGCGCCGAGGGCGGATGATCTGCGGCTTGCGTGCCGCGATGCCGGCGACGATCGCCTCGCCGGCGACCTTCGGATGCAGGCGCTTGTGCAGCGGCTTGGGCAGCATCTCGAACATGCGGTCGGCAAGCGGGTCCTCGTCGATGCCCTTGTGCACCATCTCGGTGTCGATGAAGCCGAAGTAGGCGACGCTCGCGCTTGCCCCGTGCGGCGCAAGCTCCACGCGCAGCGCGCGGCCGAGCTGCTCGACGCCGGCCTTGGCCATCGCGTACGGCGACGTGCCGAGGCCGTTGGTGAACGCGTAGATCGAGGACACGACGACGACATGGCCCTTGCGCGCGACGATCTGCGGCAGCGCCGCCGCGACGGTGCGGTACACGCCGTTGAGGTTGACGTCCAGCACGCGCTCGAAGTTCTCGGTCGTCATCGACAGCACGGTCGCGCCGCGCGAGGCGATGCCGGCGTTGGCGACGACGACGTCGAGCCCGCCGAAGCGCTCCACCGTCGTCGCGACGGCCTGCTGCATGGCACCGCGATCGGTGACGTCGGCGGCGAGGCCGAGCGCGCGCGAGTCGTGCAGCGATGCGGCGCGCGCGCTGCGCGTCCTCGGCGTGGAGGTCGACGATCACGACCGACGCGCCGCGCGCGATCAGCGCGCGAGCTGTCTCGAAGCCGATCCCGCGTGCACCGCCGGTGACGAGCGCGACCTTCCCGTCGAGGTTGTAGGTGGCCATGGGCGCCAGCCTCGCAGACGTGACGCCGCTCTGTGACCCACCTCACACTGACATTGATCGATGCAAGCGTAGGTTCCTTGTGATGGCCGTCACAACCGCTCCGGAGGCGCTCGACGCGCCTCCCTCGCCCGCCGGGCCACTCGAGGGCGACGTGCTCCCGCTGGCGCCGACGCTCCCGCTTTCGCGGGCCCGCCAGACGCTGCACTTCGGCGTGCGCCAGATCGAGTTCGTCTTCCGCGCGCGGCGCGAGCTCGGCGACGTGTTCCGCTTCGACGCGCCGGTCCCCTACGAGGTCACGTTCACGTGCCATCCCGACCACGTGAAGGCGCTGATGACGGCGAAGCCCGACACGGCCGTGTCGGCCACCGGCGACTCGCCGCTGGCGCCGATCGTCGGCCCGGACTCGGTGCTGACCGCCATCGGCCCGCGCCACCTGCGCCAGCGCAAGCTGCTGCTGCCGCCGTTTCACGGCGAGGCGGTCGCGCGCTACGCGCAGATGATCGAGGAGGTCGCCAACCGCGAGATCGACAGCTGGCCGATCGGCAAGCCGTTTGCGCTGGCGCCGCGGATGCAGGACGTCACGCTCGAGGTGATCATGGGCGGCATCTTCGGCATCCACGGCACGCCGCCGCCAGGCAGCCCCGAGGCAGGCTTGCAGCGCACCGTGCGGATGCTGGCCGACGCGTCGACGCATCCGCTCGTTCCAGCTCGTCGAGCTGATGCAGCTGAGCAGCACCGAGGCCCGGGGTCCCCTGAAGGCCGCGATGTCGCTGCTGGACCGCCATATGTACGCCGTGATCGCCAACGGCCGCAAGGCCACGGACCTCGAAGAGCGCACGGACATCCTCGCGTTGCTGCTGCGCACGACGACCGAGGACGGCGAGCCGATGACCGACGGCGAGCTGCGCAACGAGCTGCTGACGCTGATCCTCGCCGGCCACGAGACCACGGCCAACCAGCTGGCGTGGACCTTCGAGCGCCTGCTGCGCACGCCGCACGCCTACGCACGCCTGCGCGAGGAGGTTCGCGGCGGCGACGGCGAGGAGTACGTCGAGGCGACGATCCACGAGTCGATGCGCTCGCGGCCGGTGATCCCGGTCGTCGGGCGGCGCGCACTCGTCGACTGGCGGCTCGGCGACTACCGCGTGCCCACGGGCAGCACGATGCTCGTGAGCATCCTGCTGCTGCATCACCGCGAGGACCTCTACGCCGACCCGTTTGCGTTCCAGCCCGAGCGCTTCCTCGGCGTCAAGCCCGGCACCTACACCTGGATCCCGTTCGGCGGCGGCATCCGGCGCTGCCTCGGCGCGACGCTGGCGATGGCCGAGCAGCGCATCGTGCTGTCGGCGATCGCGCAGCGCACTGAGCTAACCGCCGCCGACCCCGCGCCGGAGAAGGCGCGTCACCGCAACGTCACGATGATCCCGCGCGACGGCGCGCGGGTCGTCGTCACGCGTCGAGACTGACGCGCATCGCGCGCGCGAGCTCGCCGCCGACGGCCAGCTCGCCGCCAGCAAAGCGCACGGTCAGCGGCCCGCCGAACGGCTGGCGCGCGAGCACCTCGAGGCGCTCGCCCAGTGCGATGCCCTGCTCGGCGAGGTAGCGCAGCATCTCGGGCTGCTCGTCGGACACGCGCACGAGCGTGCCGCGCGCGCCCGGCTCCAGCGCCGACAGCGGCAGCGCGTCGCCCTCGTCGATGCGCAGCTGCGCATCGGGGATCGGGTCGCCGTGCGGGTCGTGCGTCGGGTTGCCGAGCTTTGCGGCGATGCGCTCCTCGAGATCCTCGGAGATCACGTGCTCCAGCGCCTCGGCCTCGTCGTGGACGCGGTCCCACGGCACGCCGAGGTGCTCGGCGAGGTAGAGCTCGAGCAGGCGGTGGTGACGCATCACCTCGAGCGCGACGCGGTCGCCTTCAGGCGTCAGCGCCACGCCCTTGTAGGGCTCGTGGGTCGCGAGGCCGAGCTCCGCCAGGCGGCGCACCATCGCCGACGCCGAGCCGGCTGTGACGCCAAGGCGGTCGGCAAGCTCGTTGGTCCCGACCGTGCCGTCGTCGGAGCGCCGCTGCAGCGCGTAGATCGCCTTTGCGTAGTTCTCGATCGCCTCGCCGTGGCGTGGAGTCGTCGCCATCAGATCACGAGCCCCGTCGCGAACATCACAGCCATGCCGGCGAGCAGCCCGCCGACGACGCCGGGCGACAGCTGCTGCCCGCGATCACGCAGCGTCGGCGCAAGCTGGACGATCACCTGCACGATCGCGCCTGCGCCGGCACCGAAGAGGAACGCCGCGACGCTCGAGTTGAACGCCGACGCGCCGATCCATGCGCCGAGGATCGCGGGCGCACCCGCCAGCAGGCCGAGTCCGAGCAGGCGCCCGAGGGACACGCTCATGCCGCTGACCGGCGCGACGATCGCAAGCCCCTCGGTGGTGTTGTGCAGCGCGAAGCCGACCACGAGGAAGGTCCCCAGCGCGAGCGCGCCGGTTGCGTAGGCGCTGCCGATCGCCAGGCCCTCGCCGAGGTTGTGCATGCCGATGCCGAACGCGATCAGCGTCGCGAGCTGCATCCCGCTCGAGCTGGACTTGCGGCGCTCGTTCATCCAGGAGCCGACGGCGGTGAGCGCGAGGTATGCCGCGATCGCGCCGATGATCACGAGCGACGCGCCGCCGAACGCCTGCGAGCCGGCGTTTGCCTGCTCGAGCCCCTCGAGCGTCGCGTCGACCGCGAGGAACGCCAGCAGGCCGACGGTGACCGCCATCACGAAACGGATCACGTGCGGCTTCACGCGGCGAAGCCACGGCAGCCAGAGCATGCCGAGCGCAACGGGGATGACACCGACGTAGAGGCCGAGCAGCGCCATCAGCCCGTAGAACGAGATGTCGTTATCAGGCGTCTCGGTGGCGACGTCGATCGCGTGCTCGACGACGCCACCGGTGGAGGTGACGAGGCCGACCGTGTAGGCCTGGCCCTCGATCCAGGGCTCGTGGATCGTGATCTTCTCCGAGCCGAGGCGGCCGAGCTCGCCGCTGCCGCCGTCGAAGGACGCGTAGGCGTCGTTGACCATGACCTGCGCGATGCGCACGGCGTCGGGACCGTCGTTGCGCAGCGTCAGCTCGATCGTGCCGGGCTTGAGCACCGTGCGCTCGACCGCGACCTCCTCGATCGGGATGCCGTTGCGCTCGGCCACCCCGGGGCCGCCGAGCAAGGCAAAGCCCGCGAGCAGGACCGCGATCACGAGCAGCGGGATGACGCCGAGCGCCCAGCGCGGCAGGCCGGAGATGCGGTCGATGGTGGGGTTGCCGGCTTCCATCAGCGCAGCTCGCAGATCAGCTTGCCGGCGGTGTCGCGCTCGCAGACCTCGAGGAAGCCCTGCCAGCCGAGCTCGGTGAACTCCGACTGGTGCGCGTGGAACATGTACTTGCCCGTGTAGGGGAAGCGCATCTCGGCGATGCCGCGCTGGCCCTGGCAGAGCATCACCGTGTCGGTGAACTCGGCGGGGGTCTTGCTCGTCCCCGTCGGATACCACTCGAACAGGTTGCCGTGCAGGTGAAACGAGTTGATCAGGTCGAACTCGAGGACGTTGACGATGTAGATGCGGACGAGCTCGTTCTTCGGCACCTGGATCGGCTTGTCCATGTAGGCGAAGCCGATCGTGTTGGCTGCGTACATCTCGTTGGCCGCGTCGAAGTTCGTGTCGAAGCCGTTGAGCACCATCACGAGCTCGTCGGCGTCCTCGCGACCGTCCTTCGGGTCGATGATGAACGCGCCGTAGAGGCCCTTGGCGATGTGCTCGGCCAGCGGGCGGACGTGGCAGTGGTAGAGGTGCAGCCCGGCGGGGACGGCGTCGAACTCGTAGACGACGCTGCCGCCGGGCGCGATCTGCCCGGCGCCGAGGCCGCCGACGCCGTCCTGCGAGGCGGGGTGGACGCCGTGGAAGTGAATCGTGTGCGGGTGCGGCGTGCGGTTCTGCAGCGTGATCCGCAGCCGGTCGCCCTCGCGGGCGCGGATCGTCGGGCCGGGGACCTGGCCGTTGTAGCTCCACGCCGCGAACGTCACGCCAGGCGCGACCTCGATGTCCTTCTCCTCGGCCACCAGCGTCCACTCGCGCAGCGTGCGGCCGTTGGGCAGCTTGCTCTCGCGACCCCAGTCGAACTCGCGCACGAGCGTGTGCGGGTCGAAGCCGTTGGCGCGGTGGTTGACCTGGCCGCCACGAAAGCCGGCGTGGTCTGCGTGGCCGGCGTGCTCGGCCGGCATTGCCGCGCCGCCGTGCGCTGCGTGCGTTCCCGTCTGCGCGGCGGCGTTGCCGCCGGGCCGCAGCAGCGCTGCTCCCGCAACCGCGCCGGCACCGGCGACCGGTGCTGCGCGTGTCAGGAGCTTGCGTCGTGTGAGTCCGCCCACGAGAGAGAGTTTGGCACAACAAAATCTTGTTTGCGCCGTTGACGTACCTAACGCCTACTAGGTAGGCTGTCGTCATGACCGCCGACGACCTCGTGATCGACCCCGTCCTGCAGATGCGCTCGCGCTTCAGCCACGACGGCCCAGACACCCTGGTGGTCGAGACCTGGGTCGACCCGGGCGGGGGCGTGACGCCGCACATCCACCCCGCGATGCGCGAGGTCTTCGAGGTCGTCGACGGGCGCATGCAGTTCCTCTCCGGCCGGCGCTGGACCGAGGCCGGGCCGGGCGAGTCGGTGGTCGTAGAGCCCGGAACCAGGCACGCTTTTCGCAATCGCAGCGACGCCGTCGCGCAGATCCGCTGCCGCGCGACGCCACCATCCTCGCTGCAGGTGTTCCTCGAGAGCGCGGCCGCCTTGTCGCGCGACGGCTGCATCTCCAGCCGCGCGCTGCCGCGCAGCTTCACCGGCCTGCTGCGCGCCGCGCTGCTGGCCGACGAGCACCGCGAGATGGTGACGCTGCTGGCGCCGTTGCCGCCGCCACCGATCCAGCGGCTCGTGATCCCGCCGCTCGCGCGGCTGGCGCGCCGTCGCGGGCTCGCTGCATGATTCGTTGCAAATGAGCTTATTTGCAGGGGAATCTCCGCGGCGTTGGTAGCTTGGCGCCCTTCGGATGTCCCCTCGTGCTCTCAGCGCGACGGTCGCCGCCGCCTGCGTGCTGCTGGCGACCGTGCCGGCCGCCGCACAGAACAACCTCACGACGCGCCAGAGCAAGGCCGCGTCGCTGCGGGCTGCCGTCGCAACGGAGACACGGCGGATCGACGCCACCGCGCGTGGCGTCAGCGAGGCCCAGAGCCGGCTTGACCGGCTGAACGCCGAGCTGACCGATCGGCGCACGAAGCTGCTGGCCGTCGGCCGCGAGCTGATCGCGGCGCGCAAGCGCCTGCTGCGCCTGGAGAACCGCATGCGCGAGGCGAGCGCGGCGCTGGCGGCCAACCTGCTGCACGACTACCAGACGCCCGAGCCCGACTTCGTCTCGATCGTCGCCGAGGCCGACTCCTTTGCCGAGCTGCTGGAGCTGCGCGAGTTCCTCAACCGGATCGCGCGGCGAGACGCCGAGATCCTCGACAACGCACGTGGCACGCGGATCGCGGTGAGCATCGAGGCCGACCGCCTGGTCGGGCTGCAGGCACGCAACCGCAAGCTCGCCGCCGAGATCGCCCGGCGCCGCGACCGTGCCGACGCGGTGCGCGCGGCAATCGCCGGCGTGCACGCGCGACAGGTCGCGCGGCGCAACGGCAAGGCGGCGCAGCTGCGCGCGATCGAGGCGCAGATCTCAGCGATCCGCCGCCGCCAGCTCGCCGAGGCGCGGCGCGCCGCACGGCTGATGCGCACGCAGGCGCCCGACGGCATCCGCCTGTCCGCAGGGGTCGCGTCAGCCCCGCCCGGCGCGCCCGCCGCCGTGGTGCGCGTGATCGCGGCGGGCAACTCGATCGCCGGCCTGCCCTATCGCTACGGCGGCGGCCACGGGTCCTTCCAGGACTCCGCCTACGACTGCTCGGGCTCGATCAGCTACGCGCTCGCCGCTGCGGGCCTCGTGTCCTCGCCGATGGCGTCGACGGGCTTCATGAGCTGGGGCGAGGCCGGCCCGGGCAAGTGGATCACGGTCTACGCGAACGCGGGCCACGCGTTCATGGTCGTCGGCGGCTGGCGCTTCGACACGTCGGCGCGCTCCAGCGGCGGCACGCGCTGGACGCGCGCGATGCGCCCGACGGGCGGCTTCGTCGCCCGCCACCCGCCTGGGCTCTAGGTACAAGGCCGTGCCGGTGGATTGGCATCGTGGAGGGTTTGTTTGGGCTGTTGCGTTGGCGCGCTGCGCGAGCAACAGGGCATAGAGAGGGCGGCGTGCAGCAAGGGCCGACACGACTCGGCCGGCAATCGCGCCTCGCGCCGGACACGTCCGGTTTCCCGGAGTGAACCGGGTGCGGAGCGCTTGCTGGTCTCCGCGCCGAACCGGGGTGGCAGCGCTCAGTGTCGATATCGGTGACTGAGGGCTGCCACCCCTGGCTTCCCACCCGCACCCGCACCCGCACCCGCGCGGCGCGCAAGCACCACCTCCGCCTAGGTTTCGTCGCCGCGTTGCGCGGCGCGCACGATGTCCTGGTAGAGACGCTTCATCGGCGCCTGCAGGTCGCGCGCTTCGCCGGCGGCCTGGATCAGCGTCATCTGGCGGTCGCGCTGGGCGCTGCCGAACACGAGGCTGGCGCCGCCGACCAGATGCGTCGCCCACTGCTTCACCTCGGCGAGCGGCAGCTCCATGATCGCGGCGAAGTCGTCGCTGCCGTAGGTGTCCTTCAGCGCCTGCAGCACGAGCCCCGGGAAGTGGTCGCGAGTGAGCTTCTCGGCGGCCTCGGCTGCCGCTTCGCCGCTGCGCTTCTCCACCCACCACAGCTGCTTGTCGGTCAGCGGCAGCTGGTCGCTGGGCTTGGCGTGCTCGCGGAACGCCTCGACGATGCGCTGCACCTCGCGCTGGGTGAGCGCGTCGCCGGCCATCGCGCGCTCGTAGAACCCGAGGATCTCCGGCGGAACGCGGCGCAGGTCGACGTCGCCGTGCATCTGGACGAGCATCGTGCGCTGGCTGTCGCTGATCGCCCGCGAAGGCCGGCGAGGGTTGCGCTGGTTCATGCCGTCGGGAGCGGCGCGCCGGCCGCGCGCTCCCAGGTGGCGTCTTGGTAGCGGATGAGCGCGATCATCGTGGGCAACGCGAGGACTATCCCTGAAACCACGGCCGCCGCGAGCGAGTGGTCGAAGATCAGGACCGCTGTGATCGCCGCGATCGAGCCGGTGAGCACTGCCGTCACCACCGCGACCATGCCGGCCACCGTTCTGTATCCCTGCCAGCGGTCGCCAGGGACGCGCTGCATGAGCAGCAGCTCGGCGGGCGCGGCGCTCACCAGGTACGGCGCGATCTCCGGCGCCTGTCCCAAGTAGTAGTCGCGCAGCAGGGCGATCCGGCGCGCGTACTCGGTGTCTTCGATCGAGGACTGCAAGGTCCGCTCGAACGTGACGAAGCCGACGAAGGCCAGCGTCGGCAGCAGGACGAGAGCAAACCCGTAGAACGCCGAGCCGACGCTGCTTGCCGTCGCCACCAGGCCGAGCGCGACAAGGCCGCCGGAGACCGCCGCGAGGAACATGTTCGCGCGGCCGTTGGACTCAGCGATCGTCGAGGAGCGCGCGGCCTGCAGCACGAAGTGCTCCGTCGTCACGAACGTAACGGCCGCGGCGCGCGGGTCAGCGTGTTGGTCGCTTGTGGGACAGATGACGACGCGATGCTACGCGGAAGCCTTGGCGGCCATCTTCTCCTGCGACGGCCGCACCACGTCCCAGGCCAGGCCGGTCTTCTCCAGCCCGCGGATCACGAGCGCCGAGAGGTCGACCTCGTACCACTTCTGCCCGTGGTTGGCCGACGTCGGGAAGGCGTGGTGGTTGTTGTGCCAGGACTCGCCCATCGAGGGAAGCGCCAGCCACGCCAGGTTCGTCGACTCGTCGCCGGTCGCGTAGCGGCGGCGCCCGAAGAAGTGGCACAGCGAGTTGATCGAGTACGTGACGTGGTGCAGCAGCAGCATCCGCACCGCCCCGCCCCACAGCAGCCCGCTCAGCGCCGTCCGCCAGGACCCGCCGAGCAGCCAGCCGAGGCCGAACGCAAGTGCCAGGCCAGCGACCGCCCACAGCAGGAAGGTGCGATGCACCCACGCGATCACCGGGTCGGCCTTGAGGTCCGGCGCGTAGCGCTCGTGCGAGCCGCGCTGCGTGTGCAGGAACAGCCAGCCGACGTGCGCGTGGGCCAGCCCGCGCAGCGCGCCGCCGAAGCCGTGGCCGTGGTCGACGTGCGGCGAGTGCGGATCGCCATCCTGGTCGGCGAAGGCGTGGTGCTTGCGATGGTCGGAGACCCAGGAGATGATCGGCCCCTCGATCGCCATCGAGCCGAGGATCGCGAACGTCGCGCGCACGCCCTTGCGCGTCTTGAAGCTGCGATGCGTGAACAGGCGATGGAAGCCGACGGTGACGCCGAGCGCCGTCGCCGTGTAGAGGACGAACAGCACGATCAGGTCGGAGACGTGCAGCCAGTCGTTCCACAGCTGCCATCCGACGACGAACAGCGCAAGGATCGGAAGGGCGGTGACGAGACCGGTGGCGATCCGGTCGGCAGTCTCGTTGGCGACAGGCTGGATGTCGTCGCGCGTCGGGGTGGACACGGCCGCGATCCTAGCCAAGGAGCGGCAGCGTCCGCTGCCGGGCAAGCGCGTCCATGCCCGCCTGGATGGCGCCCTGCACCTCGTCGTAGGTCGCGTCGATGTCGTCGCTGGGCTCGACCGGTGCCTGGAAGCGCGTGCGGATCTTCGTCGGCAGCGGGATCTCGGGTAGCACCGCCGGCGACACGCCCCACGGCAGCTGCAGCGCGATCGGGAAGCGCTTGAGGCGCATCAGCTTGTCCAGCCGCAGCCAGCGCGCGAGCCGCTTGCCGCCGGCGATCACCGGCATCGCGTCGGCGCCGCCGACGGTTGCGATCGGGACGATCGGCACGCCGGTGTCGCGCGCCAGCTTCGCAAAGCCCTTGCGGCCGGCGAGGATCGCTTCGTCGCGTTGCGTCCACGGCCGCAGCGAGTCGATCTCGCCGCCCGGCCAGACCGCGACGTCGTGCCCGGCCTCGAGCGCTTCTGCCATCGCCTCGCGGCGCGCCGGCACGACGCCCATCCTGCGGAAGTACGCCCCGATGCCCGGCGTGCCCATCAGCGCGTCGTGCGCGGTGCCGTGCAGCGGGCGGGTGCGCCCGAAGCGCCGCCACCAGTGGATCCCGACCGTCCAGGCATCCCAGACGAACGGCGCGCCGGAATGGATGCCGACGAGCAGCACCGGAGGCTCGGGGATCTGCTCCCAGCCGTCCACATCCATGCGAAACCAGAAGTCGATCAGCGGGTTCCAGAGGTACTTCTGCTGCTCCATGAAGTCCCAGTCGGGGCCGTCAGGCATACACCGTGCCTATCCGGACGGCGCGCGACGGAACTTACTTTTGTGGCGGCAGCGCCTCGAGATGCGGGTAGTAGCGCGTCGCGCCGCCGAAGAGCCAGCCCGGCTGGACGACGCACGGCGGACCGCCCGTGCCGAACACCAGCGGCGACCTCGCGTGGTTGACGTTGCGGCAGTCCGACGCGCGCATGCCCTCCTTGCCGACGCGTGCGAACTCGCCCGGGCCGGGGTAGGGGTTGTGGCGGTCGTCGCCGGGACGCTCCTTGTCGCCGGTGAGGCCGCGCTCGTCGATCGGGATCAGCGAGCGCAGGTAGTGCGTCGGCACACCGGTGTTCGACGGCAGCGTCGCCTGTAGGTGCAATGACGCGTTGATGACGGCGCCGACGACGTCCTGCTTGCGTGCGACGAGGTAGTTGGTGATCGGCACGAGGTCGCGCACGACCGGGTAGAGCTGGTTGGCGAACGGCGTGATCGCGTCGATGATGCGCCCGGTTGCCGGGAGCGCCTTCTTCGCCGTCGGCACAAGCCGGTTGAAGTCGCGGAACAGACGCGTCGCGCGCGGCGCGAGCACCCCGAGCTTGCGGATCGCGGCGGGCGCGGACTTCGCACCCGGGCGCAACGCGTTGAGCGTCGGCGTGGCCAGCGCAGCCGTCGTGTCGAGGTCGCGCATCGTGCTGCGCAGCTGCGTCGTCAAGCCGGGCAGCGCGCGCACCGTCGCCGTCAGCGCGCGGTTGCGCTCGGCGGTGGTCGAGAACACGGCGCGGCCGTTCTCGACCAGCCCGGCGACGTCTGAGTCGCGCGCGGCGACGACGTCGAAGACGGTGGCCGTGTCACGCACGAGCGAGCGCACGGAGTCGGACTGCTTGTCGACGATCAGCGACAGCTTCGCGAGCGACTCGGACAGCGGGTCGAGGTCGCCGAAGGCGGAGTTGAGCTGGTCGCCGCGGCCGTCGAAGGTCTCCGCGGTGCCGATCAGCATCTTCTGCAGGTTGCGCCGCGTGCGCGGGTCGAACGACGCGAGCAGGCGGTCCAGTGGCTGGCGGTAGCCGATGTTGCCCTTGGCGAGCGTCCCACCGTCGGCCACCTTCGGCGCGCCGCGCGAGCCGGGCGTGAGCGCGACGAACGTCTCACCGAGCAGCGTCTTGTTGCGCAGGATCGCCTTCGTGTCCGTGGGGATCGGCGCGTACTTCGCGTCGATCTCGATCGTCGCGACGGTGTTCAGGCCGACCGGCTCGATCGAGATGACGTTGCCGACGTCCACGCCCGAGATGCGCACTGCGGCGTGCTTGTTGAGCTGGCTCGCGTCCTCGAACTCGGCCTTGAAGCGATAGCCCTGCGGCTGCAGCGGGGTGCTGCCCCCGATGGTCGACCAGACGAACAGGATCAGGCAGAGGCACGAAAGCGTGAACAGCGACGTGATCAGGATGACGCTGCGACTGGGAGCCTCGGTGACCATCTAGGGGTTCCCACCTCCTCCGGTGCAGACCCCGGCGCCGCCAACGAGGGTCTCGAGCAGCTCGCCGAGCGCGCCGGCCTGCGCCAGCGTCGAGCAGCCGAGGATCGCCATGCCGCGCATGACCGGGCCGCGCGCGTCACGCGAGGACGTCGCGGAGTTGAGGTTGTGGAACGCCCACGGGATCCAGTAGAGGAAGCTCTTGTCCGGACCGGGCGGGTCGTACGCCGTCTCGTTGACCGCGTAGGTGAGAACGCGGAAGGCGTCGTTGAGCAACGGCGTCGCCGTCGACAGGTCGCGCACCGCCGACGGCACGGTCTGCGTCAGCGGCTGCGCCTCCTTGACGAAGCGCCGCAGCTCGGGGATCGGCAGCAGCGCGCCGCCCTCGAAGAGGGTCTTGCTGTCGCGCAGCGTCGCCTTGAGGTTGCGCGCCGTCGGCATCAGCGCGCGCAGCGCGGGCGTCAGCTCGTCGGTGAGCTCGCGCGTGTTGGACAGCGTGTCCGCGGTGAGGTTGAGCGCACCCGGCAGGCGTGTGATCGCCTCGCGCAGCGCGACGTCCTGCGACGCGATCGCGCCGAGCGTCGCGTTGCCGGCGGTGACGATGCGGCCGATCTCCTTGTCGCGCGAGCCGGCGACCTTCGTCACCGTCGAGAGGTTGTGCACGAGCTTTGGCAGCGTGCGCCGGCGCTCGGCAAGCAGCTGGCCGATCTCGCGCAGCTGCTCGCTGGTCGGGCCCAGCGTGCGCAGCAGCTTGCGGACGTCCGGCCCGCGCTTGTTCAGGCCGATCCCGACCTCGCGCAGCAGCCCGGTGAACCACTGGCGCGTGTCGGCGTCCAGCACCGAGAGCAGCTCGTCGAGGTCGATCGGCTCCTCGGTGTGGTTCGACGGGATGACGTCGTCCTTGCCGAGCTTCCCGGCCCGCGGCGTCCCCGGCCGCAGGTTGATGCGCATGTCCTTGGCCAGCGTGTTCGGGATCAGCGTCGCGCGCGCGTCCTTGTAGACCGCCGGCAGGTCCTCGGGATCGACGAGCATCTTCGCGACCGCGCGGCCGTCGACGAGCTTGATCTCCGACAGCTGGCCGACATGCACGCCCGCGACGTTGACCGGCATCCCGATCCCGGGCGTCGCGCCCGTGAGGTTCTGGAACTCCGCGTGGACCTCGTAGTTGTTGGCAAACGGCGACTCGAGGCGCTGCTTGGAGAGCACGTAGAGCGCGCAGGCGCTTGCCACGATCCAGATCGCGACGATGATCGCCGCCCACCGCGCATAGCGCTGGATCGCAAGCTTGAGGCTCACTTGAGCTTCTCCAGGAGCTTGCCGACACGCGAGTGGCTGAAGGAGCGCAGCTGCTTGCGCGTGACCTTCTCACGCTTCGTGCGCACCGTCGTGCCGGGGACCGTGACCGTGTCGGACTCCAGGCTCGGCATCGGCTGGTCGGTGCACTTCGCGGCCGGGTCGAACTTCGGGTCGACGCCCGAGCCCATCCACTTCGGCCGCGCCTGCAGCGTCGAGACGCCGGTCCTGATGACCTCGCCGATGCCCGGGATGCTCTGCAGCGTCACCGCGCCGGGCGAGATGCCCGAGTCATAGCGCGTCAGCGGGCCGTTGCCGTCGAACTGCTGCGAGATCCCCGAGAAGCCGACGAGGCCGTGCGCGAACTCCAGGTAGGAGGGCTGGCCGGTCGTGAGCTTGCCGTCGGGCACCTTCGACAGCAGCGACGGGACGATGCGCTGCTGCGCGCACTGCAGGAACGGGCGCGCCACCGGCAGCAGGTTGCCGAGCCGCTGGACGAGCGTCGGCAGGTCCTCGAACGTCGTCGACAGCGCGCCGATCACGCGCTTGCGCTCGCGCGGCGCGACAAGCGTCGCGAGCTCTGCGAGCGCCTTGCGGATGTCGCGCACCTGGCGCGGCGCGTCGGGCAGCGACGGGCGCAGCGCGCGCGAGAACGTGCGCAGCGCCGGCAGCGAGCTGTCGACGCCCGAGAGCGCTGCCGGTGAGACGCGCAGCACGCGGTCGAAGGCCTGGATCGTGCGCCCAAGCGCGCCGTCGCCGGCGTTGAGCGCCTGCGCGGTGCGGTCGAGGTTGGACACGAGCCCGGCCAGGTCGTCGTTGCGGTCGGCGAGCTGCTTGTTGAACTTCGCGGCGTTCTTGACGAGCTGCGAGACGTCGTGCGGCGCGGTGCCACGGGCGGCCTTCGCGACCCAGGCGAGGTCGCGGAAGATCGGCGCCAGGTTCGGCGCGAAGCGCTTGAAGCTCTCGGCGCCGCCACCGGTGACGGCGAGGTGGAACTCGCGCACGATCGCGGTGAAGCTCTTGCGGTTGGGGCTGTCCAGCGAAGACAGCACGTCGTTGAGCTGAACCGGGATCGCGGTCTGCGAGAACGGGATCGTCCCGCCCGAGTCGAGCTCCGGCGCACTCGGGCTGCCGGCGTCGAGGT
Organism: Paraconexibacteraceae bacterium; assembly: GCA_963727365.1. GTDB lineage: Bacteria > Actinomycetota > Thermoleophilia > Solirubrobacterales > Solirubrobacteraceae > Paraconexibacter. The sequence goes on from CAVSFU010000016.1 coordinate 82,620, forward strand.
CGACGTAGTAGCCGCCCTCGAGGAACAGCCGTGGGCGGATCTTCAGCGACGCGTCGGTGTGCAGCGGCTCGCCGGACTCCTTGAACGTCATCCGGATCCGCGTCGTGTTCCCGGGCCCCTTCGAGATGTCGGAGATCTTGCCGACGTCGACGCCCGCGATCCGCACCGGCTGGCCCGTGCGGATCTGGTTGGAGCTCTTGACGATCGCGTCGACCTTGTAGTGCGAGAAGACCTCCGGGTGCCCGAACGCGATGTAGGAGACGAGCACGACGAACCCGATCAGGCAGGCGGCAGCGAAGTAGCTGCCACGGTTGGTGGGCTCCTTGCGCTTCTTCTTCATCGCGGAGCCTTCGCAAGCAGGCCGGCGGAGCGGGCGCGGGCGGTCGCGTAGGCCGGCGGGCGCGTGATGTCGTGCGCCTTGCTCTGGTTGCCGGGCACGTTGCCGATCATCTGGCCGGGCGAGTAGGGCTCGTTGCCGCCCTCGCACTCCTCAGCGGTGGCGTTCGGGTAGGGGTTGTAGTGGAGGTTGGGGTCCGGCGTGGCGTCGTGGCGCGACAGCCCGCTGGTGAGGTCGAGGATCGGCGTGACGCGCGCCCACGCACCGGCGGCGTCGCCCTCGGACAGCGCCGAGCTGAGGTTGCGCAGGTAGATGCCGAACGCGTTGCAGTTGAACTGCGCGTCGGAGACCGTCTTGAAGAGCGCGCCGAGGCCGACGAGCAGCGAGGCGCCGGTGGTCGGCAGATCCTCGGCGCCGAGCGCCTTGATCGCGTTGATCGCGTCGCGGCTGGCGGCGAAGCGGTTGGTCGCGGCAAACACCGACTTCAGCGCCGGCGCGAGCGCGCGCGCGTTGCGTGCCACCGGGATCGCGGTGCGCAGCGTGGCGTCGAGTGCGCGCGTGGTCTCGGGCAGGATCTTGGCCGCCGGGCGCAGGTCGTGCGTGACCGCTGCGGCGGCGCGCAGCGCCGGGCGCAGGTTGCGCAGCGTCGTCGTCGTCTGCCCCACCGCCGAGGGCAGCGCGTCGAGCGTCTGGCCGAACGCCGGGTCGGCGGCATTGATCGCGCCGAGCGTCGTCGCGCCGTCGCGCATCAACTCGATGAAGCCATCAGTGATCGGGGCGAACGTCGTGACGATGTTCGCGCTGGCCGAGATGAAGCCGGCGAGGTTGGTCGACGGCGCCGCAAGCAGCTCCAGGAAGCGCTGCAGCGCACCCGAGCTGTTCGAGAGGTTGCGGATCGCGTTGTTGAACTGGATGCCGCGGCCGGCGACACCGTCACCGAGCTCGAAGATCGTCTTCTGCAGGTCCTTCTGCACGCGCGGGCTGAAGACGCGGAAGGCCTCGTCGATGTCGACGGCGGTCTTGGCCTGCTTCAGCGGCAGGACCTTGCCCTCGGGCAGCGTCTGCGAGCTCTTGCCCGGGACGAGCGAGACGTACTTGCCGCCCAGCGGCGAGGCGACGCGCAGCTCGGAGGTCGTGTCCACCGGCAGCGGCTCGAGCTCCTTGTCGACCGCGAGCTTCAGGCGCGCGTGGGCGGGCTCGTCGTCGGTGCGGTTGACGGCGTCGATCTTCAGCACCTGGCCGACGCGCGCGCCGCCGATGCGCACCTCGGCGTGGCGCACCAGCTGCGAGGCGTTGGGGACGTCGACCTCGACGGTGTAGCGCGGGACGAACGGCACGCCGTTGTTGGCCGTGTAGGAGACGTAGACGGCGAACGTGATCAGGCCGATCGTGATCAGCCCGTTCCAGAACGGGCTGTCGACCAGCCGGCCGAAGAAGCTCGTGCGGCGGCTGCGGCTCATCCGAGCAGGTACCCCAGCAGTCCGCCGCCGTCGCGATCGCCGGACCCGAGGATCTTCTTGATCGGGTCCGTGATCGGGTCGAGGATCCTGTCGATCGCGTCCGTCACCGTCTTGATCGGGTTGGACGGCAGCAGCGGCAGCGTCTTCTGCGGCGCGGGCTCGGCCGCCTTCGGCGCGTCCTTCGCGGGCGCCGTCTCGGCCTGCTTGCGCTTCGCCGGCCGCTTGCTCGGCGCCTCCGACGGCGCGTCGGAGAACTTCGCGCTGCAGCCGGCGATCAGCGTCGTCGCCGGCGCGGCGCAGGCGTTGAGCATCACGTAGGCCGGCAGGATGTGGCCGTTCTCGTCGAAGCGCGCCGTCGCCGCCGCGCCGCGGTAGAAGACGCGCAGCAGGTTCTCGAAGGCGCCGCGGTCGCGCAGGTTGGTGAAGACCTTCGACGCGAGCCGCGCGGCCGGCAGCGAGTTGCGCGCGTAGCTGCGCAGCGTGCGCGTCAGCGGCGCTGAGCGCTTCAGCGTGTTGGCGCCGGTGACGAGCACCGGGCGCAGCGCGGCAAGCGTCGGCTTGACCTCGCGCGCGAACGGCCCGATGTCGGCGTAGAGCTTGTTGAGGTCCGGCGCCGCCTGGCGCAGCGAGCGCACGAGCGGTGTGCCGTCGACGACGACGTCGTTGAGATCGCGCATCGCCGGCTCGAGCTGGTCCAGCAGGCCTGGCAGCTGGCGCACCGTGTCCTGCAGCTGATTTGCGCGCTTGCCGGTGGTCTGCGTCGTGCCGTCGGTCTCGTCGATGAAGTCGGCAAACGTGCGGCCGTTGCGCGCGAGCTTGCCGACGACCTCGTCGGCGCGGTCGAGCACCGTCGCGAGGTCCTGCTTCTGGCGTTTGAGCACCGAGATCACGTCGTTGGCCGCCTGCAGCGTCGGGTTGGCGCGACGCAGCAGCTTGTTGAAGTCCGCGCCGAGCCCGGCGGTGCCGATGCCGACCGTGTTCAGCAGCAGCCCGAAGCGGTCGCGCACCGGCGCGGTCCAGATGTTGAACAGCTCCTGCGGCGAGACCGGCAGCGTCGTGCGCTCGACCGGAACCGTCGGCGGCGTGTCGCCGTTGCCTTCCAGCGCGGTCGCGTCGGGGCTGCCGGGGTCGCAGTCGACGTAGTACTCGGCGATCAGGCCCTGCGGGCGGATCGTGCAGCGCGCGTCCTGCTTGAAGGGCCCGAACTCGCCCTTGACCTTCATCTTGATGCGCGCCTTGAAGTCCGGCGTGAGGACGACGTCCTTGATCGTGCCGACCTTTGCGCCGGCGATCTGCACGTTCTGGCCGGGGATCAGGCCCTGCGAGTCGTCGAAGACGACGTCGACGTTGTAGTCGTCGGCGCCCTGCGCAGGCGTGAGCAGGATGCCGATCGCCAGCGCGACGGCAGCAGCGGCGGCAATCGCGAGCAGGCGCCTCACTTCGGCGACTGCTTCGGATCGCAGATGTCACCCGGCGGCACGAACGGGTTGGAGCCGTCCGCCGCCGGTTCGGCCGCTGCACCCGGGCAGCGGTTGGTCAGGTTGTACTCGACGCCGCCGTCGGTGCTGATCCCGCCGGGCGGCGTCGGGATCAGACCGGGCAGGGCGGTCGAGCCGAAGTTGAACGAGATCCGCGAGATGTGGCCGTTGGCGTCGTAATAGGCGCCGGTCGTCCCCGTGAAGCCTTGCAGGAAGCCGGAGACGAGATCGACGGCGTACGGCCGCAGGTTGGCGCCGATCTGCTGGGACTCCTTCAGCAGTTCGCGTGCCTCGCCGAACGCCGGCACGGCCTCCTTTGCGAGCTCGGGGATCGGCGCGAGCGCGGCGCGCGCCTTGGGCAGCAGCTTCTGGACGGCGTCGAACGTCGGCAGCGCGTCGTCGATCACCGGCGGCAGCTCGCGCAGCAACGCGGACAGCTGCGGCGCGGCGGGGCGCAGCCCGCGCAGCACCGGGTTGACGTCGGGCAGCGCCAGCTGCAGCGCGCGCAGGGTGCGCGTCGCCTGCGTGAAGACCTGCGGCGAGCGGTCCAGCGCGTCGCCGAACGCCTGGCGGCGCGCGGCGATCTGCGCGAGCGCGCGGGAGGTGTTGGCGATCGAGCCGCGCAGCGTGTCGGGCCGCTCGGCCAGCGTCTTGGCCGTCGTGCCGGCGCTGACGACGAGCTGCTCGAGCGCGTGCTGGTCCAGCGTCAGCTCCTGCGTCAGCTCGGTCGTTTGGAACAGCGCCGGGTCGAGGTAGTAGAGCGACTTGTTCAGCTGCGTCGTCGTCGGCTTCTGCAAGCCCTTGGCGAACTCGGCGATGATGTCCTGCAGCCGCGTGCGCGTCTTCGTCGTGAAGGTGTTGAGCAGCTGGTCGAGGTCGACGATGCCCTTCGTGTGGGCCATGTCCAGCGTGCCGCCGTCGGGAATCTTCGCGCCTTTGGCTCCCGGCGTCAGCTCGACGAAGCGGTTGGTGACGCTGACGAGGCCGACCGAGCGGATCTCCGCGCGTGTGCTCGTACGCAGCGGCTTGACCTCGTCGTCGGTGAGGTTCATCACGACCTCGGCGACGCCGTCGTCAGACAGCTTGATGTCCTCGATCTTGCCGACGGGGCGACCGCCGACCTCGACGAGGCCGCCCTTGACCATCTGCCCCGCCTCGGGGAAGCGCGCGGTGACCTTGTAGCCGCCGCTGCCGCCAAGCAGGATCACGGCGATCAGCGTGATCGCGACGAACAGCCCGGCGACGGCGAGGATCCGCGGCGTGCGCATCAGCCGCCGATCGGCGCCCGTGGGTTGGTGCCCCAGAACAGCTGCGTCGTCAGCAGCCCGATGCCGTGGATCCCGAACATGTTCGCGATCATCGACTTCGCCGTGGCCTCGCCCACGGCAACCGGGCCGCCGCGCACGTGGTAGCCGTAGTAGCAGCCGACGAAGACCACGAACGTGGCCATCAACATGCCCTTGATCAGGGAGAAGAGGAAGTCCATCGGCGTCTGGAACTGCCAGAACAGCTGCAGGTAGCCACCGGCCGAGACCTGGCCCAGCTGGATCACGACCGCGATGTACGAGGCGACGATGCCGACGACGACCGCGATCGCGTAGACGAACGGCAGCACCATCCACATGCCGAACAGGCGCGTCGCGCCGAGGTAGGCGACGGAGTCCAGGCCCATGACCTCCATCGCGTCGATCTCGTCGGAGATCCGCATCGAGCCGAGCTCGGCGACGATGCCGGTGCCGACCTTCGCGGCCATCATGTAGCCGAACGCGTAGGGGATGACCTCGCGCAGGTCGCAGAGCGCCGTGAAGACGCCGGCGGCCGAGGTCGCGCCGACGGCGGCAGCGCCGTAGGCGCCCTGGATGCCGCACTGCAGGCCGAGCGCGAAGACGAGGCCGAAGATGATCAGCATCGAGCCGGTGATCAGGATCCCGGCCTGGCGCAGCGACTCGCCGAAGTACTTGAATGCCTTGCCCTGCGCGACCTTCAGCGTGATCGTGGCCGAGAAGCGCGTCAGGCGCCCCATCTCCAGCAAGGTGTCGTTGATCGCCATCAGCGCACCTGCGAGAGCTCGGGGTTGGTCGCCAGCAGGAACTGCGTGAAGACGTAGTCGATCGCGCCGATCATCAGGAACGTGATCACGATCGACTGGTTCACCGCGCGTCCGACTCCCTCGGACCCGCCTTTGGCCGTCAGGCCCTTGTAACACGCAACGAGCGCGATCACCGCCCCGAAGACCGCCGTTTTCATCAGCGAGCCCGCGAACTCCACCGTCGTGGCGTTCGTGAAGTAGGTAGCGAAAAACGGCCCCAGTGGCTCGGAGTTCGACAGCGTCACGAGCATCCCGCCGAACGTCCCGAACAGCAGCGCGTAGATGTTGAACAGGAACGTCAGGCTGATCAGCGCGAGGAAGCGCGGGACGACGATGCTGCGGATCGGGTCGATGCCGAGCACCATCAGCGCGTCGAGCTCCTCGCGGATGCGCCGCGCACCGAGGTCCGCGCAGATCGACGTGCCGACGACGCCCGCCATCACGATCGCGCAGACCAGCGGCGCGAACTCGCGGATGACGATCAACGCGAAGAGCCCGCCGAGACGATCGAGCGAGCCGACGAGCTTGAGGAAGCTGGCGGCTTGGATGCCGGCCGGGCCGTAGGTGAAGGCCAGCGACGCGACGATCATCGGGAACCACGCGACGCGCATCCCGAAGACGAACTGCGACGCGAACTCCGGGCCCCAGTTGAACGGCGGCCGCACGAGCTTGAACAGCGTCTCGCGCAGCAGCAGGATCATCTTGCCGACTTCCTCGATGCCGCTCTTGGGGCGTTCGAGGATGCGCGTCGCGGCCGCCAGCTGCGGGCGGCGCGAGGGCTTGACCGGCTGCTTGCTCGGCGTCGCGATGCGGCCTGCAGCGTCGCCCGCGCTCATGGCAGCGTTGTCCCTCGCAGCTCTCCCGTGCAGCGACCCATCCGCGGCGAGAACCTAACAGCAACGCAAAGGTACGCGTTGCGGTTCTTTCCGGCCCCGTAGCTATTCCTCTTCGGGCGAGCCGTGCGTGGGGAACTCAGCCGGATCGAGGCCGAGCGCGTCGTGGCAGAAATCGATGCCGAACGGCGTCAGGTGAATCGAGCGGCGGACGACCTTGGCCATCTTCACGGACTTCATCGCCTGCAGCACGTCGGGCTGCGCCTCGACGACCTGATACTCGTGCGGATCGCGCAGCGTCTCGCGCGAGAACCAGATCAACCCGAGGCGGTTGAGGTTGTTCAGGTAGGACGGCACGCGGTCGACGTAGCGACACCCGGCGCGCGCGCCGATCATGTTCAAGCCGGGCGCGATCAGGCGTGAGCTGAACATGCCGATCGGCCCGCCGGTGCGCACGTCGACGCTCGGCTGCGGCCCCTTCTCGAAGAGCAGCCGCAGGATCCGTCCCTCGTCGGGCGCGATCTCGGAGAGCATCCGCTCGTGCGCCGGGTGCGCCGGCTCCTCGTAGCGCACGTCGCGCGAGCGCCGCAGCAGCTCCTCGCCTTTGTCGTGCAGCGATGGCGGCGGCGCCGGCTCGGGCGCGCGCACGCGGCTTGCCATCTCCTCGCCGCCGATCGACTCGGTCGCGTCGGCGGCCGCCTTGCGGACGTCCTCGAGCAGCTGACCCGCCGAGTCGGGGCGCAGCACGACGCCGATCAGCCGGCGATTGACGTCGACGTAGGTGCGCAGCGCCCAGCTGCTCGTGCGGAACGCCGACGTGACCGCCACCCGCGCGAGCCCGGGCAGCATGTCCGCGGGCGACTGCGGCCGCTCGTCGTCGGTCATCCGCCCTGCACCCCGAAGATCAGCAGGTGGATGACGCCGCCGGCGAAGCCCATGATCGCGCCGTGCGCGTAGAGCATCCACTCGTCCTCCTTGATCGCGGCACGCAGCATCTCGACGAAGTCGCGGTAGGGCATCGTCTTCGTGCGCTCGGCGATCAGCACGCGAATGCGCTCGCTCTGGCGCTTGGAGAACTCGGGGTCGCGAAACGGCGTCAGCGTGTGGCCGACGGATTCCTCGGCGACCTGGTCGCGGATCGCGTCGAACTCCTTCGTCCCGACGGCGACGCGCAACGCCGCACGTGCCGGTCCCGCGGCACGGTCGATCGCCGGCCCCATCGCGGTGCGCAGCATCTCGCGCGTGCGGTCGCCGCGCGGACCGTCGAGCAGGAAGTCGCCGATGTTCTCGAGCGTGACGACGTCGTCGGCGATGATCCCGGCGTAGACCTCGGCGACCTCGGCCTGGCGGCGCAGGAACAGGCCGTGCAGCTTGAACGGGCCGATCTTCTTCGGCTCGACCGGGTCGAAGATCAGCGACATCCCCAGCAGGTTCGTCGTCCAGCCGACGAGCACACCGAGGAACGGCAGCAGCCACCACTGGCCGACCTCGTGGTCCAGGACGGCCACCGGGACCCCCAGCAGGAAGCCGAAGATGAAGCCGAAGTTGACCATCAGGTTCAGCTCGCGCTGGCCGACGTCGTGGAAGATGCGGTTGACGAGCGCCGGGTTCTTGGAGAAGTGGTCGATGACCATGATCTTCGGGTCCAGCAGCTGGTCGATGTGCTCGCCGATCTCGTCGGTGATCTGGCGGACGATCTCCGGCAGCTGCGCCTGCACGCGCGTGTAGACGCCTTCCTTGATGCGCGGCGGCAGGTTGTTCCACAGCTCGGGCTGCTCGCGCTGCATCACATCGTCGACGATCGCCGGCACCTGCGGCTGGAACATCTGGACGATGTGCTCGGCGATCTTGTCGGGCTCGAGCTGCTGGTAGAACTCGGCCGGCGTGCCGAGCTTGGCGATTGCCTTGTCGACGGCGATCGAGCCCATCTTCGCGGCGCGCGCGGGGACGATTCCCTGCCAGCCGATGCCGCCGTGCATGATCCCCGGGATCTCCTGGACCTTGCGCGGCAGCAGCTTTGCGACGTCCGCGAGCCCCGGCACGGTGAAGCCGTGGAAGCGCACCGGGTTGAAGAGCATGATCACGCCGCTCCAGTTGATGAGCCAGCCGATCACGCCGGTGAAGACCGGGATCGACCAGAACGCAAACCAGTCGATCTCCGCCAGAACCATCACGCGGCGACCCTACATCGGACGCGAAGCTCTGACCTGGTAGATCGAGGTGAAGCCGGTGCGAAAGCCGTTGCGCGCAGCGCGCAGGTACAGGCGCCAGACGCGCACGCGCTCGTCACCGGCCAGACGCGTGGCCTCGTCGAGGTTGTCGTCGAGGTTGGTGATCCAGCGCGTCAGCGTCTCGGCGTAGTCGTGGCGGAAGTCCTCGACGTGGTGCGTCTCGAGGCCCGCCCGCTCGAGCGCGAGCTGGATGCGGCTGAGGTGCAGCGGCGCAGCGTCGGGGAAGACGTAGCGCTCGGAGAACGGGCCGGCTTCGGGCTCGCCGTGGCGCAGGCGCGCGATGCCGTGGTTCAGCACGCGGCCACCGGGCTTGACGAGCTGCGCCAGGCGCGCGGCGTAGTCGTCGATCTGGACGTTGCCGACGTGCTCGACCATCCCGATCGAGGCAATCGCGTCGAACGGCCCGTCGCTGATGTCGCGGTAGTCCATGACGCGGATCTCGACGCGGTCGGCGAGCCCGGCCTGCTCTGCGCGCTCGCGCGCCAGCTGGGCCTGGGGCTCGGACAGCGTGATGCCGACGACGTCCACTCCCTGCTCGCGGGCGGCGTGCAGCGCGAAGCTGCCCCAGCCACAGCCGACGTCGAGGATCCGCTGGCCGGTCTGCAGCGCGAGCTTCGTGCAGACGAGCTCGAGCTTGTACTCCTGCGCCTCCTCGAGCGTCGTCGCGCCGCGCGAGAAGACCGCGCACGAGTAGGCCAACGACGGGCCGAGGAGGAGGCGGAAGAAGTCGTTGGAGACGTCGTAGTGGTGACGGACCGAGCGCGCGTCCCGCGCCGCCGAATGGCGACGGCCGCGCGGGCGCAGCTCGGCCTGCGGCGGCTTGGGCGGCCGCACGGGGCCGACGGCCTTCACCGCGTCGAGCGCGAGGCGCGCCTGCGTCGCGCGGTCGATCGGTGCCGGCTTCCAGTGCTGCAGGACGTCCATGACCTTGTCGAGGTCGTCGACTTCGAGCATCCCGCTGACGTAGGCACGCCCGATGCCGAGCTGACCGGGGGCGCGCAGCACATGCGCGAGAGCGCGGCGGTCGCGGATCGCAAACGTCGGGCCGTGGTCGCCGTTGGTCGACGGCAGCACGCTGCCGTCCCACAACTCGATCGTGAACGGGCGCTCCGGCAGCGCGGTCTCGAGGTCTGAGAGCAACGCGACGGTACGAGGCACAACGTCGAATCTAGCGAGCCGGCACTACGAGCAGTTCGTGCTGACCCAGCCGCCCTGCCACTCGACGCCCACGAGCGGCGCGTGCGGCTCGGTGCGGAAGGTGAGCGTGTAGGGGTTGCTGCCGCCGCACTCGTCGCCGTCGCCGGGCTTCTGCTCGAGCTCGAACTCGCGCGCGATCGTGGCGGCGGCCGCGGTGCCGAAGCTGCCGACGAGCAGGCGCTGCCCGGCGGGCGTCGGCGTTCCCGGCAGCGCGCCGAGCTTCTTCGGCGCGTCCTCGGGGAACTGCAGCGCCATCCCGACGTCGCCGGCCTTGGTCACCCAGGCAACGGCGCGGTCGGCGAGGACGACGCGCTTCATGCGCGCCTCGCGCTCGGGGAGATCGCCCGTCGCGGCCAGCAGCCGCTTGCCCTCCATCCAGCGCTTGCCGGTGTCGGCCGAGCCGGCCCAGACGCGGTCGCTGCGCACGCCGTTGCGCGTGATCACCGTCGACCAGGCGACGTTGACGCCGTCGAAGGCGACCTTTGTCCACTGCGTGTACGGCCCCATGCGGAACGTGCGCGGCTTGTGGCCGTAGACCGTCGTGCAGGCGTACAACGACGCGCCCTTGTGCCAGACACGGCCGGTGGAGTCCTTCGCGAGCGTGTTCGGCTTGGACGGGCAGGTCTGCGCGGCGCTCGCGCCTGACGGCACAGCGAGGACCGCGGCGGCGATGAGGATCGGGGCGAGCTTGCGCATGGGCCTGCAACGGCTGCCACCCCACGCGAGTTACGCGGTGACGAGCGTCGCCTTCAGGCGCGAGAGCACGGGCTGGATCGGCGTGAAGCAGACGCGGCCCGACCTGCCGACGCCGAGCGAGACGATGCCGATCGCGCGCACCGTCCCGTCGCTGCGCGGCGCGGTGTACACCGGTCCGCCGCTGTCGCCCGGGACCCCGGCGATCGTGGTGCAGCGCACGACCACGCCCGTCTGCGCCGCGAGCAGGCGCTCGATGCCGCGCGCGCCGCGGACGGCGATGCGTCCGCACTGGTCGATCCCACTCGTGCGGCCGGTGAAGCAGACGCGGCGCCCGCGGGTCGGCTTCGCGGCGGCGGCGACGATCCACGGCGGTCGCGTGATGCCGCGCTCGATGATCGGCGAGCTCGTGCGCCCGCCTCCCGTCGGGGCGCGCAGCACGAGCGCGTCGAGCGGCGCGGTGCGGTTGAGCAGGCGGGTGACGCGGCCGAGCACGATTCCCGGCTGTGGTGGGCGGCGCAGGCCGACGTTGCGCCGCCGCGCGGTGTTCTTGCGCGTGAGGCCCGCGCAGTGCCCGGCGCTGAGGCCGGCCTGGCTGCCGTTGACGCGGATCAGGAAGGCCGACGTGCACAGCGAGGCGTCGCGCGGCACGCGCGCGCCGCCCTGCAGGCGACCGCGGGAGAACACCAGCTCGCGCCCCGCCGCCCAGCCGTCGAGGTCGGGCGTGTCCCCCTGGCGACGGACGCGCACGACCGTGCGTCCACGCAGGGCGACGACGTCGTGGGTGGCGTCGATCGTCGACTCGGCGCGCACGGCACTCCAGCCGACCGCGGCAAGCGCGGCCTGCTCCTGGCCGGCCTGCGCGAGACCGAGCGCCGCGGCAGCCGGCCGCGCGTCGTCGCACGTCCCGCGCGCGACCTGCACCGCACGCGTGCCGATCGGCGGCTCGCAGAGCGTGTAGTCCCCGCTGTCCTGCGCGCCCGCGGCCGCGGGGAGGGCGGCGGCAACGCTGGCGGCTGCGGCAACGGCGCGGCGGAGCATCCGGACCGATGCTAGGCGCCGAACGTACGTCACACCCCCAATAGCCGCGGCAGGACGTACGTTCGGCCTATTGGCGCGCCGCCAACAAGGCTGCTACCCTCCGGCGCCGCATGGCGACGACGGCCCCCCGCTGGCAGCGCCTGGAGCACGACGAGCGGCGCGAGCAGATCCTCGCGTGCGCTCAGCGCCTGTTCTCCGAGCGCCCGGCGCAGACCGTCTCGATGACGGAGCTGGGCCGCGCCGCCGGCGTCACGCGCGGCCTGCTCAACCACTACTTCGGCACCAAGCGCGAGCTCGAGCTCGAGGTCGTGCGGCGCATGGTCCATGTCCCGGACGCGCCGGCACCCGCGGAACTCGCCGACCGCGAGCTTCGCGATGTCATCGCGGAGGACGTCGAGCACTGGCTGACGATGGTGCATCGCAACCACGAGACGTGGTTCGCGGCCCGCGGCGCCAGCGGCGATCCTGAGATCCAAGCGATCATCGACGAGGCACGAGAGCAGGCCGCGGCGCGCATCGTCGCCCTGATCCATGCCCACGACCCGGAGGCACGCCCCCGCCGGCTGCAGCCGCTGATCCGCGCCTTCGGCGGCCTCGCCGAGGAGGCGACGCACGAATGGCTGCTGCGCAAGCGCCTGACGCGCGAGCAGACCCAGGTCTTCCTCACAGAGCAGTTGCTGTCCCTGATCACCAACGAAGAGGTATCCCGATGACCCTGACCCTCACCGACGAGCAGCAGGACTTCGTCGCTGCGGTCCGCGACTTCGCCCAGCGCGAGGCCGGCACGCGCGAGCAGCGCGACGCGCTCACCAACAACTTCGCCGAGCCGCACAACGTCGACCTCTACAAGAAGGTCGCCGAGCTCGGCTGGCTGGGCATGGGCATCCCTGAGGAGTACGGCGGCTCGGGCGGCGGCGCCGTCGACATCTGCCTGTTCCTCGAGGAGATGTTCTACGGCCAGCTCCCGCTCGGTGGCTACCCCGTGACGATGATCACGGCCGGCGCCTACGAGCGCTTCGGCACCGAGACCCAGAAGCAGGACGTCCTCGGCGGCATCGTCAACGGCAACGTCGAGGCGATCGCGATGTCCGAGCCCGAGGCGGGGTCGGACGTCGGCTCGCTGCGCTGCAAGGCGGTGCGCGAGAACGGCCACTACGTGATCGAGGGCCAGAAGACCTGGATCTCCGAGGCGCACTACGCCGAGCACATCCTGCTCGTCTGCCGCACCGATGCGTCCGGCAAGAAGCACGACGGGCTGACGATGCTGTCGATCCCCAAGGACGCCGACGGCGTCGAGATCCGCGGCATCGAGACGATGGGCGGCCGCGTCGTCAACGACGTCTTCTTCACCGGCACGAAGGTCCCGGCGGAGAACCTGATCGGCGTCGAGGGCCAGGCCTGGATGCAGCTGATGGCCGGCCTCAACCACGAGCGCCTGATCATCGCCGCGCAGTCGCTGGGCATGGCGCGCCGCGCGTTCGACGACCTGCTGACCTACGTGAAGGAGCGCAAGCAGTTCGGCAAGCCGATCGGCTCCTTCCAGGCGCTGAAGCACCGCATCGCCGACCTCGCGACCGAGATCGAGGTCTGCAAGCTGCTCGTCTACGACGTCGCGCAGAAGGTCGACGCCAACCCCGGCGCGCTGTTCCCGCGCGAGGCCTCGATGGCGAAGCTGAAGGTCACCGAGGTCGGCAAGAAGGTGTCGCTGGAGGGCATGCAGATGATGGGCGGCTACGGCTATGCCACCGAGTACGACATGGAGCGCCACGTGCGCCTCAACCTCGTCTCGACGATCTACGGCGGGACGAGCGAGATTCAGCGCGAGATCATCGGGACGACGCTCGGACTGTGATCGCCTGCGCCGCGGCGCTGATCTCGTCCCCGTCGACGAGCTGACGCCCGCGGCGTGTCTCGACCTCGCCGTTGACGACGACCTCGCCGGCGGCGAGCAGCTCCTTCGCCTCGCCGCCGGAGTCGACGATCCCGGCCAGCTTGAGCAGCTGGCCGAGCCGGATGCAGTCACCGCGGATCTCGATGTCGGGCACTGACTGCGATAGTCCCACGCGATGGCGATCGAGGTGATCCTCGGCGAGCTTGCCGACGACTCCGTCGCGCCCGCGATCTTCGGCCTCGTGCGCGGTGGCGCGACGGTGCGTCCGGGGCTTGCCCAGCAGATTCGCGGCAGCATCCTGCTGCGCTTCGAGGAGGACTACCCCGCGGTGCGCTTGGATTTCCGCGGTGACGAGATCGAGGTCAGCGACGAGCTCGAGCCCGAGGACCGCGCCGTCGACCTCGTCGTCAGCGGGCGGATGGGCGACATCAACGCGATGATCGCGGCGCCGCTATCGGCGGGTTTGCCGCGGCCGACGTCGGCGCGCGGTCGCAAGGCGCTTGCGCGCCTGGCCGACGGTCGCGTCGAGTTCGACGGGCCGCTGCGCCTCGGGCGCAAGCTGATCATGCTGCTGACGCTCGAGGACGCGCTGCCCAAGCGCCGGCGCCCTAGTCGCCGAGCAGATCCCAGCGATTCCCGGCCAGATCGCTGAAGACGACGACGCGGCCGTAGGGCTCGCGGCGCGGCTCGCCGACGAACTCGACACCCGCGGCGCGCATCCGCTCGTAGGTGGCGTCGAAGTCGTCGACGCGCAGGAACAGGCCGACGCGGCCGGCGAACTGGTCGCCGACCGCACGCTGCTGGCGCTCGCCGTCGGCCTGGGCGAGCAACACGCCGGTCTCGGCGCCGGGCGGGCGAACGACGACCCAGCGCTTGGGGCGGCCGTCGTTCGTCAGCGACGGCGAGTCCTCCGCGAGCTCGAAGCCGAGCACGTCGACGAAGAAGCGGATCGCCTCGTCGTAGTCGTCGACGATCAGGCTGACCAGGGTCAGGGGCATGCGCGGGGACGCTAGCGGGCGTTGGTGGATTGGCATCGCGCGGCGCCTGCAACGGGGCCATCGTCGAGGCTTCGCGAAACAGCCGCTTAGAGGGGCAGCGGCGGCGCTGGGTTCGTGCGTCGGTGCAGGGTGCGGTTGCGGTCACGCCTCGCGTCCACACCCCGCCAGGGCGCGGGCGCTAACCGGGTGCCGGCCGGCGTCGCTCTCCGCCGACACGATGCACGAGTGTCGGCTTTTCCTCCACATACGAGGAAAAGTCGACACTCGTCGCTCCCGCTACTTGCAGCCAAGGCCCGACTCGGTCTCCTTGACGAGCGGCCGCCCGTGCCACGTGCCGTCGCCCTTGCCCATTGCCGCGGCGTAGTCCCACACGACCTCGGGGTAGTCGCCGTCGGCGTTCATCTCGTTGAGGATCTTCCAGTCGCGCGAGCCCTGCATGGCCGTCACCGCGGCGGCCGCCGTGGCGCTGTCGCCGCGCTTGCGTGCGGCGTCCCAGCGGTCAGGATCCAGGCGCACGCCACCGCGCCGGCGACGTTCGCGCCGAGCTGGTAGCGGTCCTTGAGCAGGTCGCCCTCTTCGAGCTTCTTCGCATCGAAGCCGGGCGGCAGCGGGATGTCGGCGAGCATCTCGCGCACGACCGTCGCGCGGTCGGCCAGCTTGATGACGCTTGCGGGCATCGCGGAGAGCCAGGCGTCGACGTCCACGCGCTTCAGCGCATTGAGCATGCCGACGAACTCCGCGAGGCTCGGCGCGTCGGCGCGGAACTCGAGCACGCGGCCGTCGTCGTCCGCCCACAGCGCGGCGTAGTTGATCGACTGCGCGTAGCGGATGACCTGCGCGCGGTGACCCATGACCGTGCGCTGCCTGACCAGGGGCGCGTCGTGCGCGCGGTCCTTCTGCCAGCCGCGCAGGTTGCCGCCGCGCCAGTGCAGGTCGGCCTTGCGACCGGCGGCATCGGTGAACGTCATCTCACCTTCGATGACCTTCGTCTCCGCCTCGTCGTACTCGTCGGCGCGCGTGACCTTCCAGCCCGGGCGCGTCGAGCAGGATCAGCGGCGAGTCCTCGGCGAGCTTCACCAGCGGCGCGGCCCATGCGGTGCCCGCCTGCTCGCCGTCGCGCGCAGCAACCACCAACAGCGCGATGGCGGCAAGCGCGGCCGCCGCCAGCGCACCGGCGAAGACGCGGCGCGTGGGCAGGCGGCGGCGGCGCGGCGGCGCTGGACGCAGCGACTGCAACGGCACGAGCGTCAGGTCGTCGTCGGTGACGGTCGCGGTTCGGGCGACAAGCTCGTCGAGTTCGGCGTCGGTCAGCATGCTTCGTTTGCCTCCATAGGGACGTAGCCGTCGGCGAGCAGTGCCGCACGCAACCGCCCGCGCGCGCGGTGCAGCCGCGTGCGGGCGGTCGCGTCCGGGACCTCGCAGACGCGAGCGATCTCGGCGGGTGTCAGGCCTTCCCAGCCGGCGAGTAGCAGAACCTCGCGGTCCTGCTCGGGCAGCGTCGCGATCGCGCGCCGCACGCTGTCGGCGACGTCGTCGGGCTGCGGCGCCGGCATGACGGCGCGCAGCTCACCGCGCAGACGCTCGTCGAGCGCCGCACGGCGGCGCGTGCCGCGGCGCTGGTTGGCCAGCACGCGCCGGGCGACGCCGAGCAGCCACGGCCGCGCGTCGCCGGCCGGGACGTCGCCGATGCGCCGCCAGGCGACCGCGAAGGTCTCGGCGACCACGTCGGCTGCGTCGTCGGGTTGCCCGACGCGGCGCAGGGCGTACCCGAGCACCGCCCGGGCCTCGCTGTCGAACAGCGCCCGGAAGCGCTGCTCGTCGTCGTTTGCCGCCATTACTCACCCCAGTGTCCGGCACCGGGGCAAGCGTTCGCGCTCAGGTCTTGACTTCGCAGTTGCGGGTCTTGTCGGACTTGTCGACGGCGACCTTGTCGAAGCCGATGCCGCAGTCGATCGCGTCCGAGCCGCCGCCGGTGGCGGTGATGTCGTCGTTGCCCGCGCCACCGTCGACGGTGTCGTTGCCGAGGCCGCCGTTGAGGCGGTCGTCGCCCGCGCCACCGAAGACGCGGTCTGAGCCGGCGCCGCCCTCCAGCTCGTCGAGGCCGTCGCCGCCGTCGAGCAGGTCGTCGCCCGCGTCGCCGAAGAGCAGGTCGTTGCCGAGCTCTCCGAAGAGCTGGTCGTTGCCGTCGTCGCCGCGCAGCTCGTCGTCGCCGTCGGCTCCGCGGACGGTGTCGTTGCCGTCCTGGCCGTTGATCGTGTCGCCGACGATGCTGCCCGTGATGACGTCGTCGCCGGCGCTGCCGTTGATCGCCGGGTTCTCGGCCTGCACGGCGATCGCCTCGAGCGTCGCCAGGCCGACGGCGCCACCGGTCGCCTTGCCGGCGTGCGGCGTGCTGCCCAGGCCGTCGAAGCGCTGATCGGTGGCGGACGGGTCGCCGACGACGATGTTCTCGCAGGTCCCCGTGGCCGCGGCCACCGCTGCCTCGGCCTGCGTGTCCACGAACGCTGCGTCGGTGCCGAGGCCGCAGTCGTAGGTGTCGGTCTGCTCGTCGTTGCCGCCGCCGAAGAGCAGGTCGTCGCCGTCGCCGCCGCGCAGGCGGTCCGACGACGCCCCGCCGAGCAGGATGTCGTTGCCCGCGCCGCCGTCGACCGCGCCGTCAGGCGCGTTCGCGCCGTTGGAGGAGACGCGCCCGTCGGGCGCCGAGCCCGTGCGGATGACGTCGTTGCCGTCGCCGCCGCGCACGAGCGTGTCGCGACCGCGGTTGGTGTGGATGTAGTCGTCGCCCGGGCCGCCGTCGACGAGGACCTCGTTGCCGAAGCGCGCCTCGACGATGAAGTCGTTGCCCACGCCGCCCAGCAGCGTGTCGTCGCCGTCGTTGCCGTCGATGCGGTCGTCGCCGTCGCCGCCGTCGACGGTGTCGTTGCCCGTGCCGCCCTGCAGCTGGTCGTCGCCGCCGCTGCCGCGGACGGTGTCGTTGGCCGAGTCGCCGCGCAGGATGTCCCCGCCGTCGCCGCCGTCGACCGTGTCGCTGCCGAAGCCACCGGCGATCGTGTCGATGCCGACGCCGCCGTTGAGCCGGTCGGCACCGCCGGCGCCCGTGAGGACGTCGTCGCCGATGCCGCCGTCGGCCTTGTCGTCACCGGTCGCGCCGTCGAGCACGTCGTCGCCGTCGCCACCGTTGATCGTGTCGCCGTTGCTGCCGCCGAGCGCGATGTCGTTGCCCGCGCCGCCGTCGATCTTGTCCGAGCCGCCCGCGCCGTCGATCTGGTCGTTGCCCGAGCCGCCCTTCAGCGTGTCGTTGCCGGCCTGCCCAAGCACGCGGTCGCCACCGGCGCCGCCGTCGATCGTGTCGCCGTTGCTGCCGCCGTCGAGCTTGTCGTTGCCGCCGCGCCCGTTGATGCGGTCCTTGCCGCCCTTGCCGTTGATCCTGTCGGCCTTCGAGGTGCCGTTCAGGCGGTCGGCCTTGCTGGTTCCGTTGATCGTCTTGGCGAGTGCGGTGCTGGCGAGCACGGCCATCGCGAGCACGATCAGGACGGCGGCGGAGCGGCGCATGGCGTTATCCCAGCACGATCTCCGCGGCTTGTCGAAGCAAAGCCGTGTCACCCATGATCAGCAGCGTCGTCACGAACGAGTCGTCCCACGCCGCGAGCTCGTCGCGGATCTTGTCCGCCGGTCCCAGCAGAGACATCTTCTGGATCAGGTCCGACGGGATCCGCGCGGCCGCCTCGTCCTTCTTGCCGTCGAGGTAGAGCTCCTGAATCGCGACGATGTCGGCCTCGTAGCCCATGCGGATGGCGACGTTGGCGTGGAAGTTCTTGCCGCCCTTGGCGCCCATGCCGCCGAAGTAGAGGGCGTAGAACGGGCGCACCATGTCGACCGCGGTCTCGACATCGTCGTGGACGATGAACGGGACCATCGCGGCGACCTCGAAGTCCTCGGCGCTGCGCCGCGCGCCGTCGCGCGCGAAGCCCTCGGCCAACGCGTCGACGTAGAACTGCTCGTGGGGCGACAGCAGCATCGCGACCCAGCCGTCGCAGATCTCCGCGGCCAGCGCGACGTTCTTCGGCCCCTCGGCGGCAAGGAACACCGGGATCTCCTCGCGCAGCGGGTGGATCGACGCCTTCAGCGGCTTGCCGAGCCCGACAACGCCGGGACCTTCTGCGATCGGCAGCGGGTAGGCCGGCCCGGCGTTGGTCACCGGCCCCTTGCGCGCCCAGATGTCGCGCATGATCCCGACGTACTCGCGTGTGCGGGCAAGCGGCTTCTCGAACGGCATCCCGTACCAGCCCTCGACGACCTGCGGCCCGGACGCGCCGATCCCGAGGATGAAGCGCCCGCCGGAGAGGTGGTCGAGCGTCATCGCGGCCATCGCGGTCGCCGCCGGCTGGCGCGCACTCATCTGCACGATCGCGGTGCCGAGGCGCAGACGCTCGGTCTTACTGCCCCACCACGCAAGCGGCGTCAGCGCGTCGGACCCGTAGGCCTCCGAGCACCAGACCGAGTCGAACCCGAGCTTCTCGGCCTCGGTGATCGCGTCGGTGATCCCCAGCGGCGGCCCGCCTGCCCAGTAGCCCGTGTTCAGCGCCAGCTTCATCGCGTCCTCCATGCGTCGAGTTGCTTGTTGGTCGTCCGCTGGATGAACGGCTTGAGCAGCGGGGTGTAGCCCAGCAGCGAAACCGGCGGCCCGAGTGCCTGAGCGGCCCACTTGCGCAGGTCGAAGTCGTCGCGGTGATCGGTGATCAGCCCGTCGGCGTCGAAGACGTAGCGCGCCTGGATGTCGTTGACGACCTTGCGCCCCGTGCGAAAGGTGTAGGTCGCGACCCAGTTGGCGCTGTCCTCGTCGTGCGTGCGCAGCTCGACCGCCAGATCCTCGGCGCGTGCGCAGAGCATGCGCCACATGTCCTTGACCTTCCCGTCGCGCAGCTCGCCGAACGCCGGGTCCTCGAAGACAGCGTCGTCCGCATAGCAAGCGGCCATCCCCTCTCCGTCGTGCGCGTTCATCGCGGCGTAGAGCCGCACGATGGTTTCACCAGGCATCTGTCCGGCGAGCCTACAATCCAGATAGCTGTGCTCTTGCAGTTCACCCGTGTCTGGTTGCCCGCGATCGTCGTCTCGGCGGGCTTGATCGTGATGGTCGCCGGGGGCGGTGATGACGTCGCGCTGGAGGGTGGCGGCGCCATCGTCGGCGCCGGTCTGGCGATCTGGCTGCTGAACGTGCTGCACCGGATGGGAGTGTCGGGCGAGCACGTGCGCGACGAGGAAGCCGAGGCGCGCGCGTTCTTCGACCGTTGGGGGCACTGGCCCGACGAGCCCGGTCCGGGTTCATCGGGCGGTGGTATGCGCCGATAAGAGCGTCGAGTGCTGCATTACTTCGAAGAGGCCATCGACCGCGTCAGGGGCGCACTGGAGCTGCTCGCCGACAGCGCCGCGCATGTCGACGTGTTCTGGCTCGTGCTCGGGACCGCCGTGCACGTGTTCGCGCAGATCGTGCGCGTGCGCGGCTGGCACACGATCATCCGCGCCGCCTATCCGGAGGCCGACGAGCTGCGCCAGCGCGACACCGCGCAGGCCTACCTCGCCGGCGCCGGCCTCAACGGCGTGATCCCGGCGCGTGGTGGCGACGTCGTCAAGCTCGCGCTCGTCCATCGCAAGGTCCCCGAGTCCAGCTACGCGACGCTCGGTGCGACCTTCGTGCCGGAGACCGTCTTCGAGACCTTGTTCGGCACCGGCCTCGTGATCTGGGCACTGTCGATGGGCTTCCTGCCGGTGCCGACCGCGCCGGGCGAGCTGCCGTCGCTCGACGTCACCTTCGTCCTGCAGCACCCGATCATCTCGGCGATCGGCGGCGGCGTGATCGTCGTCGGCGGGATGTTGCTCGTGCGCTTCATCCGCCGCGGCGCCCAGGACTTCGCCGAGCGCTTCAAGCGCGGCCTCGTGATCCTCGGCACGCCGCGCAAGTTCATCACCGGCGTCGCGAGCTGGCAGGCGCTGGCGCGGCTGATCCGGCTCGGGTCGCTGGCGGCGTTCATGCATGCGTTCCAGCTGCCGGTGACGCCCGAGACCGTCGTGCTCGTGATGGCGGCGCAGGGCGGCGGGCGCATCATCCCGCTGGCGCCCGTGAGCGCCGGCCTGCGGCTGGCGATGCTCTCCTACGGCTTCGTCGAGGTCACCGGCAAGTCCGTCGACTTCGCGGCGATCACGACATTCACCGTCGGCGTCGGCGCGGTGCTGCTCGTCGTCGGCCTGCTGATCTCCTTTGCGATCCTGCTGCGCGAGTTCGGCACGCTCGACCCGCGCGCCGCGCTGCGGCGCGCGCGTGCGCTCACAAGTTGAGGCTGCAGAGCATCGCCAGGCGCGCGTCGACGGCGCGATCGCCGGCGCCGGCGAGCGTGCGGCCGAGCAGCCGCGGCTTGGCCTGCGCCTCGGCGGGCACGAAGCTGCGCGGGCGGTTGTCGGCCTGCGCGGCGAGCACGCGGCGCATCGCCGTCTGCAGCGCCTTGCGGTCAGCGGCCAGGCGTGCCGTCGTCACCGCGAGCGCCTGCACGCGGCCGCGGCGGACCGAGACGACGAACGCACGCTTGCCGCTGCGACGCACCTGCAGCGCCGGACCACGACGACGGGCACCGACGCGCACGCCGCGCGTGCTGCGTCCGCGGGCGGTGGTGCCGACGAGCTCGACGCGTCCGGCCGCGCTGAGCACCGCGACGTCGGCGGCGCGGCGGTTGCCGGCGCCCTTGACGCACCAGCTCCACGCGCGCGTGCGCTGCTGCGGCTGGCCGGCGCGCTCGAGCAGCCGGCGCCAGCCGTCGCCGAGGCGCAGCGGGCCGCGACCCTTGGACGTCAGCACGTCGCGGCTGCGCACGCAGCCGCGCGAGCGGATCCCCGACGCGCGCTCCCACATCTGCAGGTAGGCCTCCGCGCCCGCCCACATGTCGTCCTCGAACTGCGGGCCGCCAAGGCGGCGCAGGTCCTCCAGCCAGTCGGCGTAGAGGCCGTAGTGCGCGACGCCCTCCTTCGTGAAGTCGAACGTGCGCGTGCCGGTCTTCTGGCGCTCGAAGCTGACCTTGCCGTCGTAGCTGCGGAACGGGTAGCTGATCGCGCCCTTCGCGGACTTGTCCGGCTGATGCGAGAGGCCGCCGAGGTCGGCGCCGTAGCCCCAACCGAACGCAAACGGCGTCTCGCGCGGGCGGTAGTCGCGCCATTCCTTCAGGTAGGAGTCGGTGCCGGAGTGCCCGGGGAACGCCAGGCCGCCGAGCTTCCACAGCCGCGGCCAGTTGCCCGGGTCCATCCAGCCGTGCGGCGAGATCACGCCGGAGTAGCGGCGCGACTCCAGCAGCGTGAGCGTGTCGTCCACGGCCGCCTGGCTCATGTGGTCGGGGTTGACGATCCAGCCGAGGTCCATCATCCGGCGCACCGCGTGGCGACCGAGCTCGGTCAGCCCGCGCGTGTTGCAGTGCGGTGCCGGCGGATAGAACGGCAGCGTCCCGCTGGGCACGCCGAGGCCGCCGAAGACGCTGTCCAGCAGCGCGCCGGCGGTCGGCTCGCCGAAGTCGATCTGGTTGTCGGCAAGCTCGCCCTTGCACGTCTTCGCGCTGAAGAACGTGCCTGAGCTCTGCTTGTTGCCGGCGTTGATCAGGTAGCTCGCGACGCCCGAGTCGAAGCGCACGCCGCTGAGCGGGTTGTCGAACTTGTTCAGCAGCAGCGACGAGCGCACGCCCATGCGGTGCATCTCGTCGATCTGGCGGTCGATCTGCGCTTTGTCGCAGGTGACCTGCTCCCAGCCACGGCAGTCGAACGGCTCGGACGTCTCGATCTCGAGCACCACCGCCATGCGCCCCTGGTTGATCACGCGGCGCGCCTGGAACGGGTCGGTCACGACCTCGAAGAACCCCTTGCCGGGACCGCCGGCCTGCGCGTCGACGTAGTCCTGCAGCTCGCGGATCGCGCGGAAGCCGCGGCGCATCGTGTCCATCTCGTTGCAGCTCTCGGTGCGCGTGACCTGCAGCTCGCAGAGCACGCGGTTCTCGTTGACGCCCATCACCATCAGCCGCAGGCCCGACTTCCAGACGCGCTCGACCCAGCGGTAGTACATGCCCTCGTAGGTGAGGTTGTCCTTGGACTGCGTCGGCAGCGTCGGGTAGCCGGCGGTGCTGTGCGGCGCCACCGGCGAGCCGAAGCTGAGCGTGTTCTGCAGCACCGCCGCCGTCCCTTGCGGGCCCTCGATGTCGGCGCAGTCGGGCAGCGCGGCGGCGATGCCGTAGCGATGCCATGGCCGTCCGCAGCGGAAGCGCCCGCCGAAGTAGTCGTAGGCCATCCAGTGCATGTGGCCCTCGACGATGCCGCCGACGCGGCCGTACTCCGTCGCGCCCTTCGACGGTGTGCCGTCGGCGTCCAGCGCCGCCTCGGGAAACACCGCGCAGCCCTCGGCCGCGGCGAGCGTCACGGTCGCCACGGGCGCGCCGGTGGACTGCGGCGTCAGCGTGAAGCGCTCACCGCCGGCCTCGCGGACGCTGAAGTCGCTGGCCGGGCTCGGCGCAGCGGCGACCCGCAGGCCGTCGCCACCGGCGGCGACGAACGTCCCGTCCTTGCGATAGAGCAGGTAGCGCCCGAGCGCGGTCGCCTTGAGGCGGACCTGCTCGGCAACGCGCGCACCGGCGTCGTCGGTGACCGTGTAGCAGCCGCCGGCGAGCGCGTAGCGGTCAGCGGCTGGCGCGGCTGGAGCAGCGACAAGCGCCGCTGCGGTCGCGATCGTGGCGACGGCCGTCCTCCCCATGGGACGACCGTACCGGTCTCACGGGCCCAGAAGCGCCGCAGGAACGACGGCGATGCCGTCAAGACGACGGTAGGCCTCGGCGCCGGTCGTGAGGACCACGGCATCGAGCAACTCGTCACCAACCCGTTCGGCGAGCCAGCGCAAGTGACGCACGTCGTCGTCGCGGACCGTGCGCACGAGCTTGACCTCGATTGCGACGACCCGGCCGTCAGCACGCTCGACGATGAGGTCGACTTCGCGTTCGCCGCCGGCGGTGCGGAGGTGCTTGACCGTCGCCTCCGCAGCTTGCGCGTACACCCGGACGGATTGGGTGACCAACGACTCGAACAGCGCCCCCAGAAGTGCCGCATCGCGAAACAGCCCTTCGGCGTCGAGACCGAGCAGGCGCGCGGCGAGTGCGGGATCGACGAGCTGGTGTTTCGGGGGAGACGAGATCCTGGCAATTCGATTGCGGCTCGGAAGCCACGCCGGCACCGGATCGAGGATCCACAGGCGCTCCAGGACGTCGCGATACGGGATCGTCGTCGTCTTGGCCGGCTTGTCTCCCTGCCCGCTCGTGGCTGCGTCGCGGATCTTCTCGAACGACGTCACCGTCGAGGTCGCCGCAGCGTAGGCACCCATCCAGCGGCGCAGCGCGACGGGGTTGCGCACCGCGTGGCCCAACTCGGGGAAGTCCCGATCGATGACCCGCGCCAGGTAGCCGTCCAGCTGGGCGCGAAGCGCGCGCCCAGTCAAGCCGCGCAGTCCGGGAAAGCCGGACGTCACGATCTCGTCGACGTACCGGTCGAGTCCCCAATCGCACCCTCCGCCGATCCCCGGACGATCGCCGCCGAGCAGCGATCGCAGGCTCACCGTCCCAACGCCTGGATCACGCTCGGCGAGAGCGAGCGGCCGCAACCGCACGCTGACGATGCGCGCGGCCCCCGAGTGCGTGCCACGACCAACCGGCAGCGTCGAGCCCGTGAGCAGGAAGCTCCCAGGCCCAGCACCGGCATCGACAGCGCGCCGCACGAGGTCCCATGTGTCCGGAACGTGCTGCCACTCGTCGATGAGGACCGGCGGCTCACCATCGAGCAGGCGCGCCGGCTCCGCGGCAGCGACGGCACGTTGCTCAGGGTCGTCAAGCGCGCGCACCGTCCGCGCCCGCTCGCCAGCAGTTGCCGTCTTCCCGACGGCTTTCGCGCCTTCGATGACGATCGCCGCGACGCCGGCGAAGAGCTCGTCGAGCTCGTCGTCGAGGATCCGATGCTGGTAGGCCACGTCCGTAGCCTACCATTATGCACGGATCTACACTACCGTTATGAGCGCTTTTGGACTACTGTTCTGCAGCGCTTATCCGCGTCTGATCAGGACGGTCGTGCCGACCGGTACGCGCCGGTAGAGGTCCTTGACGTGCCAGACGTGCATGCGGATGCAGCCGTGCGACGCGGCGGTGCCGATCGAGTAGTCCTGGCCGGTGCCGTGGATGCCGACGCCGTTGACGATGCCCATCCAGCGCGCCTTCAGCGGGTTGGCGGCGCTGCCGCCCGCGACCGTCGTGCCCTGCAGCTCGCCGGCCCACGGCGAGTTGGGGACCGACCAGACCGGATCGATCTGCTTGTTGACGATCTTGAAGTTGCCCTCGGGCGTCGGGTAGCCCGGCTGGCCGATCGCGATCGGGTAGGACTTCGCGTACTTCAGGCGCTTGAACAGCCGCAGCTTGAAGTGCGACTTGTCGATCGTGATGACGGTGCCGTACTGCCTGCGCAGGTCGTTGGCGTTGACCTCGGGGTAGGCGGTGCTCAGGCGCTTGTGCAGCACGCGCGGCGCGGCCTGGTCGGCGAGCGCGGCGCTGACGAGCTTCGCGCTCGCTGCCACGTCGAGCTTCTTGCCGGTCTTCGCGCGGCGGATCTGGTGGCGCTTGAGGCCGAGCTTGACCGTCGCGTTGCGTGACGCGCGCGCGACCTTCGGCGCGATCCCGTCGAGGAACGCCTTCACCGCCGCCGCGGAGTGCTTGAGCTGCAGCGCCACGGCGCTGCCGGGCTGCGCCTCGAGCGCGACACGTGAGGTCTTCGTCTTGTCGAAGACGAGCTTGGCGTCGCGCATCGTGAGCGTCCACGGCTTGCCCGCGACGCCGAGGACGAGGTCCTTCTGCAGCCGCGGCTCGACCTCGGCCTTGAGCTTGTCGATCGCCTGCGCGAGCGTCAGGCCCGAGAGGTCGGCTCCGCCGGCAGTGACGCCTTGGGGAACGGTTTGCTGGGGGTCCTGCGCACGGGTGGGGACGGCGACGAGGACCGCCAGGAGGGCGCTGAGGAGCGCGATCCGGCGGACGGGCATGCTGTTCAGGGTAGGGACTCAGGCGGCAACCGGCAGCGCCGGAGCGGCCTGCAGCAAGATCTCTGTCACGCGCTCGGGGACCTCGACCTGCGGGCAGTGCCCGACGCCCGCGAGCAGCTCGTAGCGCATCCCCGGCAGCGCCTCGACGAGGTGGCGCGAGCCCTTGTGGGCGACCATGCGGTCGCGGTCGCCCCAGATCAGCGTGACCGGCACGTCGATGCGCTCCAGCTCGAACGCGCGGCCGCCGGTGATCTCCGGGATCAGCGTGTTGCCGGTGCCGAGCAGGCGGCGCAGGTCGCGCTGCGTGCCGTGGTGCTTGGTGAACGCGTTGACGACGTCGGACGTCATCTCACGCGGATGCGCGAACGCCAGCTGGCGGTAGACCTGGCCGAGCATCCCGCGCAGGACGGCGCTGGGGACCGGCACCGGCGAGGCAAGCAGGAAGCGGATCGCCGGCTGCGTGCGGATCAGCGTGAACCAGCGCGGGTGGTCGAACCCTGCGGGGCCGATCGGGACGATGCCCGCGAGCGGAAGGTCGTCACGCATCGCCAGGCGCAGCGACGTCAGGCCGCCGAGCGAGTTGCCGGCGACGACGACGTCGGTCCCGTGCTCGTCGGCGAGCGCGCGCACCGCTGCGGCGCCGACCTCCTCGAGCTGCTCGACGATCGGGCGCTTGCGGTCGAGGCGGTCGGCCTCGCCGAAGCCGGGCAGGTCGATCGCCAGCGCGCGGCGACGGCGGCGGGCCAGCTCGACGAGCAGCCGCCGCCAGGTGTCGGCGCTGTCGGCGTAGCCGTGCAAGAGCAGCAAAGGCGGCCCGTCCCCCTCGAGCTCCAGTGCGCGGGTCCCCACTCCCGCCAGCTCGAGCCGATGCTCCAACAGCGGCTCCATGTCGTGGATCGTATCCGGCGCACTCGACAACGCCACAAAACTGTCGGTTGTGCAGCGGTTTCGTCCGCACCGCGACGTACCGTTTCGAATCGATGCTGCTGCGCGATCTCACGGATGGACAGGAGCTCGACCAGGTTCTCCTGGTTCGCGAGGTCGACGTGCGCCGAAAGCGCGACGGCGGCGAGGTCCTCCAGCTGACGCTCGCCGACCGCTCCGGGCGCGTCACCGGGATGATGTGGGACGGCGCCGAGCAGGTGTCGGAGATCGCGCAGGCCGGCAAGCCGGTGCGCGTGATGGGCCGCTACGAGGTCCACGCGCGCTACGGCGCCCAGATCACGATCCGCGTTCTGCGCGTCCCCCCGCCGGAGAGCGTCGACGTCACCGAGCTGTGCCCGGGTCCGGCGCTGGACCCCGAGCAGATGGAGGCCGACCTGCGGGCACTGATCGAGACGATCCAGGCCCCGCACCTGCGCACCCTGCTCGACCGCACGCTCGGGCCGGACACCGTCACCTGGCGCCACTACCGCGTCGCGCCGGCGGCGAAGTACTTCCACCAGGCCTACCGCCACGGCCTGCTCGAGCACTGCCTGTCGGTGGCTCAAGGCGTCAGCGCGATCTCCGCGACGTTCCCGGGCATCGACCGCGACCTCGCCGTCACGGGCGCGCTGCTGCACGACATCGGCAAGATCGAGACCTACACCGGCGACCCGCTGGCGATCGAGATGACCGACCACGGGCGCCTGCTCGGCGAGATCCCGCTCGGCTACTACCGCGTGCGGCGCACGATCGAGGAGATCGACGGCTTCCCGCGCGATGCCTCCCAGCACCTGCTGCACATCATCCTCAGCCATCACGGCACGCTCGAGCACGGCTCGCCCGTCGTGCCGGCAACGCGCGAGGCGACGCTCGTCCATTTCATGGACAACCTCGGCGGCCGGCTCGGCTCGTTCGACCGTCTCGAGCAGGAGCTGGCGCCGGGCGCGAGCTGGTCGGGCTTCGACCGCGGAATCGGCGGCGGGGCGTACTTCGGCGCCCAAGATGTGTCGTCTGAGCGACGGGCTGCGTAGAAACACCGCAAAAAGCGGGCCTCTTGCGGGCCCGCACTTCGTCAGCGTTCTATCTTCAGGCGCGCATGGCGAAGGACACCGAGAAGCTCATCCGCCAGCTCTCGCTCATCTCGTACCTGATGGCAGAGCGCCGGCCAGTGACCGCGTTGGAGATCCGACGCGACGTCGAGGGCTACTCCGGAATGAACGAGGACGCCTTCGCGCGGCGCTTCTACGCCGACCGCGCGGAGCTGGACTCCCTCGGCATCGCGCTGACGATCGACCGTCCCGCCGACGGGATCGCCGAGCAGGAGAACTACTCGCTGCGGCCGGAGAACTTCCACCTGCCGCCGATCGCGTTCTCCGATGCCGAGCTGGCGTCGCTGCAGACCGCGCTGAGCCTGCTCGACGGCGAGTTCGCCTATGCCGAGCCGCTGCGCCTGGCGCTGCAGCAGATCAGCTGGGGCCGCCCGTCGCCGCTGCGCACCGGGATGGGTGGGTCCAACAGCTCGATCGCGCTCGGCATCACCGGCAGCGCGGGCGGGCACGACCTCAGCCAGCGCCTGGCGAAGATCGAGACCGCGATCTTCCGCCACAAGACGATCACCTTCGACTACTACACGATGGAGCGCGACGCGCTCGGCGCGCGCAAGGTCGATCCCTACCACCTGCTGTTTCGCTCGGGCCAGTTCTACCTGCTCGGTCATTCGCACGAGCGCGACGCGCTGCGCGTCTTTCGCCTCAGCCGCATCCGCGGCAAGGTCGCCTACGCGACGAAGGCCGAGCACGACTTCAAGCGCTCGAAGGAGTTCGACCCGCGCGACTACGCCAACCGCGCCGAGTGGCAGTTCGGCGAGGCGCTCTCCACCGCGGAAGTGTGGATATCTGATCGTCTCGCCTGGCAGGTCGAGCGCCACTACGGCCGCTACGGCACGGTCAAGGCGACCGGCGACGGCATCGTCTTCAGCACCGAGTATGCGAATTCGCGCCAGCTCGCCGCGTGGGTCCTGCGCCTTGGCGAGCACGCAAAGGTCGTCGGGCCGTCAGAGCTGGAGAAGGCCGTCAACGAGCGCATCAAGCTGCTCGCGCGCCGCCATCGCGGCAAGCTCGACCTGGCCGCGCCCGCGACGTCCCAGCGCGCGCCGCTCAACGGCGCCGCCGTCAACGGCGACGACTCGAGCACCAAACGCGACACGGCGATCCGCCCCGAGCGCTTCGCGCGCCTCGTCACGCTGGCCAGCATCCTGATCCAGGCAGGCCGCGCCGGCGAGCCCCTGAACATCGAGGAGCTCTGCCAGCGCCTGCAGGTCTCCGACGCCGAGCTGCGCGAGGACGTCAACGTCCTCAACGTCGTCAACTTCGGCGGCGGCTCCTACGTGCTCTACGCGGAGGTCAACGACGACGGCACGATCGATGTCGACCCCGAGCCGTACTCCGACAACTTCGCGCGGCCCGCGCGGCTGCTGCCTGTCGAAGCGAAGGCGCTCGTCGCCGCGATCGACCTGATCGGCGACCACCTGCCCCAAGGCGCGCTCTCCAGCGCGCGCGACAAGATCGTCGCCGCGCTCGGCGCTGATCCGATGGAGCAGGGCCTGCAGGTCGCCAAGGCCGGCGCCGACGACGCCGGCATCGCGCGGATCGTGTCCGAGGCGATCGAGAGCCGCCGCCTGCTGCGCCTGGACTACTACAAGTCCAACGAAGACGAGTTCTCCGAGCGCGTCGTCGAGCCGTATGCGCTGATCAACGGCCAGGAGGGCTGGTACGTCGCGTCGTTTGACCCCGCCCGCGGCGACGTCCGCCACTTCCGCCTGGACCGCGTGCGCGAGGCCGAGGTCACCGACGAGCACTTCGAACCGCGCCCCGAGGTCGACCCGGCCGCCGACGTCGACGGCTGGCCGCGCACCGGCGAGGTGCCGGCGTCGCGGATCGCGCGAGTCTGGGTCTCACCCGAGCGCGCGCGCTGGGCACGCGAGGAGCGCACCGTCTCCGCAGAGCTCGAGGACGGCTCGATTGTCATCGAGCTGCCCTTCGCCGGCAACGACTATCTGGTCCGCGCCGTGCTCGAAGAGGCCGGCGACGCGGCGGTCATCGAGCCCGCAGATGCGCGCGCTGCCGTTCGTGACGCGGTCGCGAAGCTGCGCTGACGCACGCCGCCGCGCGGCGCCGAAGCTACGTAGCCGTACCGTTTTTTCGGGTGCGTTTGCATAGGGTGTCCGGCCATGTACCTGAAACCTTTTCGCCGAGTCGCGGTGGGCGCTGTCGCCCTGACCGCGGGACTCGGCTCCGCCAGCGCGGCCCAAGCCGCGACCGCGACCTGGTCTTGTGGCGCCAGCGCCGCGATCGCAACCGTCGCCGGCGCTGAACCCGTCAACCCGATCACGGCGTCGCGCACGCCCTGCTCCGACCAGTTCGTCGGCCTGCCGAAGGCCACCGACGCGCTCGGCCTTGCGCCCGCGATCAACGCGAAGTCCGCATACGCGATCACGTCGGCCAAGCCCCAGGGCGCGCGGCCGATCGAGCAGACCACGGCCGCCGCATCCGGCGTCGAGGGCCTGAGCATCAAGAGCGGCGACACCACCGTCATCGGCGTCAACGCCGCTGAGTCCGAGGTGACCGCCAGCTGCAAGGACGGCAACCCCGTCTTCACCGGCACGAGCAACATCGC
This sequence comes from Paraconexibacteraceae bacterium, assembly GCA_963727365.1. Classification (GTDB taxonomy): domain Bacteria; phylum Actinomycetota; class Thermoleophilia; order Solirubrobacterales; family Solirubrobacteraceae; genus Paraconexibacter. The sequence goes on from CAVSFU010000016.1 coordinate 112,556, forward strand.
CCACCTCGTCATCGGCGGCCAGGTGATCTCGCTCGACGAGCCGCTGATCACGATCACCAACGCGCTCTCCGACGCGCTTGGGGCAATCGTGGACATCCGCCTCAACGAGCAGGTCAAGGACGCCAACGGCTTCATCCAGCGCGCCGCGCACATCAAGGTGCTGGCGGCCGCGGGCGCCGACCCGCTGCTCGACGTGATCGTCGCCGAGGCGCGCGTCAGCTCGGCGAGCGCCTGTGATCCGAACGCCGACGGCAACAAGACCGACGGCGGCACCGGCGGCGGCACCGTGGGCGGCGAGTCCGGCTCGCGCCTGTGCCCCGAGGGCTCGCAGCTCGACGCGAGCAGGGGCGTCTGCATCATCGCGGCCGCCAACAGCGGCGGCATGGGCATCGTCGTCATCGGCCGCCCCTACTCGGGCCCCTCCGGTGGTCGCGTCGTCGCGCTGAACGTCGCGCGGCGCCTGTACAAGAGCGTCTGCCTCCAGGGCTCGGGCGCGCGCTATGCGATCGTCGGCTCGAACAAGCGCGACCGCCTCACCGGCACCAACGTGCATGACCGCATCCTCGGCCGCGCCGGCAACGACGCGCTCGACGGCGGCCGTGGCAACGACTGCCTCGACGGTGGCACCGGTGGCGACACGCTGTCCGGCGCGCTGGGCAACGACCGCGCGTTCGGCACCAGCGGCAAGGACCACCTCAACGGTGGCCCGGGCAACGACTACCTGTCGGGCGGTACGGGCAACGACACGATCAACACCTCGTTCGGCGCAGATCGCGCCTTCGGCGGGTCGGGCGTCGACTTCATCAACGCATCGACCGCCGGCCGTGCCGCGACGATCAGCTGCGGCAGCGGTGCCGACAAGGTCCGCATCAACAAGAACGAGCGCAAGAAGCTGAAGGGCTGCGAGACCGTCTACGTCTTCAACGACAAGTAGACGTGGCGAGCAAGCGCGAGCAGATCCAGCTCAGCGACGAGGAGGTCTCAGACTTCCTCGCCGCTGAGCGGACGGTCATCTGCGCGACCAACGGTCGCTCGGGATGGCCGCACCTGATGCCGCTGTGGTTCGTGGTGCGCGATGGTGAGATCTGGGCGTGGACGTTCGCCAAGTCGCAGAAGGTCAAGAACCTGGAGCGTGACCCGCGGGCCACGCTCCAGGTGGAGACCGGCGAGCAGTACCAGGAGCTGCGCGGCGTGATGTTCGAAACCGAGGTCGTGCTGCACCACGAGACCGAGGACGTGCTGGCGCTCGGCCTGGAGATCTTCCAGAAGTACACGGGCATGGACGACCTGCCCGACGCCGTCCGCGAGATGGTCGGCAAGCAGGCCCCGAAGCGCGTGGCGATGCAGTTCGTCGAGCGCCGGCGAGCCAGCTGGGACCACAGCAAGCTCGGCGGCGCGTACTAGCCAGCGCGCGGGGTAGGACCGGTCCGTGCCCCGTCTGGTGCTCGGACCCATGCTGCGCTACGCCAGCGACACGGAGGCGACCGTCTGGGTGGAGACCGACGCCGCCTGCGAGGTGCGCGTCGGCGCGCACACCGCGCGCAGCTTCAGCGTCGCCGGCCATCACTACGCGCTCGTCTGCGTCGACGAGCTCGAGCCCGCCGCCTCGACGGAGTACGACGTGCGCCTCGACGGCGAGCTCGTGTGGCCGCCGCCCGACGACCGCTTCCCGCACTGCTCGCTGACGACGTTCGATCCGGCGAAGGACGACGTCGACCTCGCGTTCGGCTCGTGCCGGCTGGGCCACCCGCACGACGAGCCGTACTGCCTGCCCAAGGACGAGCATCCCGAGGGCCGTGGTGTTGACGCGCTCTACGCGCTGGCGTTGAAGATGCTGCGCGACCCCAGCACCGACTGGCCCGACGTGATCCTGCTGCTCGGCGACCAGGTCTACGCCGACGAGGTGTCGCCCGAGACGGCGAAGTTCATCGAGGGCCGGCGCGATGCCAACGAGCCGCCTGGCGAGGAGATCGCCGACTACGAGGAGTACACGCAGCTGTACCGCGAGTCCTGGAGCCAGCCGGTGATGCGCTGGCTGTTCTCGACGGTCTCGACGTCGATGATCTTCGACGACCACGACATGCACGACGACTGGAACATCTCCGAGGCGTGGGTTCAGGAGATGCACGAGCAGCCGTGGTGGCACGAGCGCATCGTCGCCGGCTACATGAGCTATTGGGTCTACCAGCACATCGGCAACCTCTCGCCGCGCGAGCTGGCCGAAGACGACGTCTTCCAGGCCGCGTTGAAGGCCGGCGATGCAACGTCAGTGGTGCGCGACCACGCCGAGCTCGCGACGCGCGACACGTCGGGGTCGCGCTGGAGCGTCTTCCGCGACATCGGCCGCACACGGCTGATCGTGATCGACTCGCGCGGTGGTCGCGTGCTCGAGCGTGGCGAGCGCACGATGGTCGATGAGCAGGAGTGGGACTGGATCGTCGAGAAGGCGACAGGCGACTTCGACCACCTGCTGATCGGCACGTCGCTGCCGTACGTCCTCGGCCACGGCATGCAGCACCTCGAGACGTTCAGCGAGCGCCTCTGCGACGGCGCCTGGGGCAAGCGCGCCGCACGCCTTGGCGAGAGGCTGCGCCAGGGCCTCGACCTCGAGCACTGGGGCGCCTTCGAGACCTCGTTCGATCGGCTCGCGCGCCTGCTCGAGGAGGTCGCCAGCGGCGAGCGCGGCAACGCGCCCGGGGCGATCGTGCTGCTGTCGGGCGACGTCCACCACGCCTACCTCGCGGAGATCGACTTCGTCGGCGACGTCGGCACGCCCGTCTACCAGGCGGTCTGCTCGCCGCTGCGCAACCCGCTGGACCGCCATGAGCGGTTGGCCGTGAAGGCGGCACTGTCGCGCCCGGCGGGCGCCCTTGCCCGTGGCCTTGCGCGCAGCGCCGGCGCGCGCAAGCCACGGATCGACTGGCGCATCACCGACGGGCCGTGGTTCGACAACCAGATCGCCAGCCTCGAGATCCGCGGGCGCGCGCTGAAGCTGCGTGTCGACAAGGCGCTTCCCGCGGAGTCGGGCAGCGACGAGCGCAAGCTCGAGTGCACCTTCGAGCGGCGGCTGGCCTAGCGCCTACTGGCCCGCGGCGGCGTACTTCGCCTCGGTGGCTGCCTTCGCCGGCCGCCACCACGCCTCGTTGGCGCGGTACCACGCGACCGTGTCGGCAAGGCCGGCGTCGAAGTCCGCGTAGCGCGGCTCCCAGCCGATCTCCGCCCGCAGCTTGCCGGCGTCGATCGCATAGCGGCGGTCGTGCCCGGCGCGGTCGGTGACGTACTCGATGTCGTCCTCGGGGCGCTCGAAGGCGCGCAGCAGCGCGCGCACGACCTCGATGTTGGAGCGCTCGCCGTCGGCACCGATCAGGTAGGTCTCGCCGATCTGCCCCTGCTCGACGATCGCGAGCACGGCCGAGGAGTGGTCGTCGGTGTGGATCCAGTCGCGCACGTTCAGTCCGTCGCCGTAGACGCGTGGCCGGCGGCCGTCGATCAGCTCGGTGATCTGGCGCGGGATGAACTTCTCGACGTGCTGCCAGGGCCCGTAGTTGTTCGAGCAGTTGGAGATCGTCGCGCGCACGCCGAAGGACCGCACCCAGGCGCGGACGAGATGGTCCGAGCCGGCCTTCGACGCCGAGTAGGGCGAGGACGGCTGGTAGGGCGTCGTCTCGGTGAAGCGCCCGGGATCGTCGAGCTCGAGGTCGCCGTAGACCTCGTCGGTGGAGATGTGGTGGAAGCGGACGTCGTGCTTGCGCGCCGCCTCGAGCAGCACGAACGTGCCGACGAGGTTGGTCTGCACGAACGGTCCGGGGTCCGACAGCGAGTTGTCGTTGTGCGACTCCGCCGCGTAGTGGACGACGACGTCGGCCTGCGCGACGAGCGGCTCGACCACCGCAGGGTCGGCGATGTCGCCGACGACCAGGGCCGCGCGATCGGCCGGGAGATCGTCCAGCGCCTCCCGCGACGCGGCGTACGTGAGCTTGTCCAGCACGGTGACGTGATCGCCGGTCGTGGCGACGACATGACGCACGAAGTTCGAGCCGATGAAGCCCGCACCGCCGGTGACGAGGATCTTCCGCACGGGGCGCAACCGTATCGGGTGCCGGAGGCGGCCGGACGTCGGCCGCCGGAGGCGGGGACCGAGGTCGATACCGTTCGCGCCCGTGAAAGGGATCGTCCTCGCCGGTGGCACCGGCTCGCGCCTGCACCCACTCACCCTCGCGGTGAGCAAGCAGCTGATGCCGGTGTACGACAAGCCGATGATCTACTACCCGCTGAGCACGCTGATGCTGCGCGTCGATCCGCGACGTGCTGATCATCACGACGCCGCACGAGGCGGCGGGCTTCCACCGACTGCTCGGCGACGGCAGCCGCTTCGGCATCAACCTCACCTACGCCGTGCAGCCGAGCCCCGACGGCCTGGCGCAGGCGTTCACGATCGGCGCCGACCATGTCGGCTCCGATCGCGTCGGCCTGATCCTCGGCGACAACCTCTTCTACGGCGCCGGCCTCGGGACGCAGCTGCGGCGCTTCGAGCAGCTCGACGGCGCGGCGGTGTTCGGCTACAAGGTCTCGGATCCGACCGCCTATGGCGTCGTCGAGTTCGACGCTGATTACAAAGCGATCTCGCTCGAGGAGAAGCCGGCCGCGCCGAAGAGTCCGTACGCGGTCCCCGGCCTGTACTTCTACGACGCAAGCGTCGTGGAGCACGCCAAGACGCTGAAGCCGAGCGCGCGCGGGGAGCTGGAGATCACCGACCTCAACCGCATCTACCTCGAGGCCGGGACGCTGCACGTCGAGGTGCTGCCGCGCGGCAGCGCGTGGCTGGACACCGGCACGTTCGACGACCTCTCCGACGCCTCCAACTACGTCCGCGCGATCGAGCATCGCCAGGGCCTGAAGATCGGCGCGCCGGAGGAGATCGCGTGGCGCCACGGCTGGCTGACCGACGACGAGCTGCGCGAGCGTGCCGAGCCGCTGGTGAAGAGCGGCTACGGGACCTACCTGCTGGGGTTGCTGGAGACCGGCGGATGAGGCTGCTGGTCACGGGCGCCGCCGGCATGCTCGGCCGGCGCGTCGTCCACGACGCGCGCGCGGCCGGCCACGACGTCGTCGGGATCGACATCGCCGAGTGCGACCTCACGGACGCGCCGCAGACGCTGGACGCCGTGCGCGCGATCGGGCCGCAGGCAATCGTCCACTGCGCCGCGTACACCAACGTCGACGGCGCCGAGGAGGACGAGGAGACGGCGCTGGCGATCAACGCCGGCGCCTCGGCAAACGTCGGTGCTGCCGCGCAGGTGGCCGGCGCGCGCGTCGTCGCGGTCTCCACCGACTACGTCTTCGACGGCACGCTCACCGGCCGCCCCTACGTCGAGTCCGACCCCGTCGCGCCGCTCGGTGCGTACGGGCGCACGAAGCTCGCGGGCGAGCAGGCGCTGGCCGACGTGTGCGCCGACCACGCGATCGCGCGCACCGCGTGGCTGTTCGGCTGGCCCGGCAAGTCGTTCCCCGACACCATGCTGCGCCTGGGCGCCGAGCGCGACGCGGTCGCGGTCGTCACCGACCAGGTCGGCTCACCGACGTGGACGGGGCACCTATCGCCGGCGCTGGTCGCGCTCTGCGCGAGCCCGCTGCGCGGCGTCGTCCACACCGCCGGCGGCGGGCAGTGCTCGTGGCACGAGCTGACGGTCGAGCTGTTTCGCCAGGCCGGCGTCAGCACGCCCGTCAACGAGACGACAGCCGCGGAGTTCGTGCGGCCCGCGCCGCGGCCCGCGTGGAGCGTGCTGGCCAGCGAGCGCGACGGCGCACCGACGCTGCCCGACTGGCGCGAAGGCCTCGCCGGGTTCCTCGCCGAGCGCGACGCGTGAGCGACGACTACGTCGAGCTCCTCGACGAGCAGCTCGAGCGCGTCGACCTCGCCAACGCGAAGCTGCGCAAAGCGTCGTGGCACGGCGTCGACGTCCGCGGCGCGCGGCTGACCGGCGTCGACCTCTCCGAGGCGACGCTTGCGCAGGTGCGCTTCAGCGGCTGTCGCATCGACCTCGCGGCGCTGAGCTTCACACGGCTGCGCCGCGTCAGCTTCGCCGATTGCGTGCTCGTGGAGACGACGTTCCTCGAGGCCCAGCTCGAGCAGGTGACCTTCGACAGCTGCGACCTGCGCGCCGCCGACCTGCGCGGCGCGCGGCTGCAGGGATGCGAGCTGCGTGGCTGTCGCCTCGAAGGGCTGATCGGCGCCGAGGCACTGCGCGGCGCGAAGCTGCCCTGGCCCGAGATCGTCGAGAACGCCGGGCTCTGGGCAAGCGTCGTCGGCGTCGAGGCGCTCGAGGAAGACTAGGTGTGGTTCGTGAGGACGTTGTCAGGCGGTGCTGGTGGATTGGCATCGTGCCGTGCCGGTTTGGGCCGCCGGGTTGGCCGCTGCGCGAGCAACAGGGCATAGAGAGGGCGGCGTGCAGCAAGGGCCGACACGACTCGGCCGGCAATCGCGCCGCGCGCCGAACACGTCCGGTTTCCCAGACTTAACCGGGTGCGAAGCGCTCGCTGGTCTCCGCGTCGTGACGAGTGACAGCTATCGGTTCATATGGGACGAGTAGCTGTCACTCGTGGCCAGACACCAGGGCTGGCACCCGGTTAACGGCCGCCCTGCACAACACCCCTTCCCCCTCAAAGCGGCCGTTTCGCGAAGCCTCGACGCTCGTCCCGAGCTGGCGCCCCACGATGCCAATCCACGAACACCCGCCCGACGAGGGTGAACCTTCCTGGGTCTTTCGGCTAAGTCTCGTCGCCGTGAGGATCGGGGCGGCGCAGCCAGGCGCGCAGCTCGCCGGCGACCACGACGGGCTCGCCGTTGGTCGCGAAACCCATGACGGGTAGGCCCTCGCGCACGATCGCCCGCGCCAGCCAGTCCTCGCCGACGTCGAGCCACACTGCGACCTCGGCGGGGCGCAGCAGCGCGTCGTCGGGGGGTTCGAACGGCACGACGCAAGTATCGTGCGCAGCGTGTCCGTGACGTTCGACGCCTGGGAGATGCGGCTGCACGGGCACGAGGTCGTGTACCGGATCGGCGGCAGCGGTCCTCCGGTCGTGCTGGTGCACGGAATGGTCAACTCGTCGCGCCATTGGGATGCCGTGGCGCAGCGGCTCGCGGTGAGCCACACGGTGATCGCGCCCGATCTGATCGGCCATGGCGACAGCGCGACGCCGCGCGGCGACTACTCGCTCGGCGCCCACGCATCGGTCATCCGCGATCTGCTGTCGGCGCTGGGCATCGAGCGCGCGACGATCGTCGGGCACTCGCTCGGCGGCGGCATCGCGATGGTGTTCTTCTGGCAGTTCCCGCACCGCGTCGAGCGCCTCGCGCTGATCTCCAGCGGCGGGCTCGGGCCGACGGTGAGCCCGCTGCTGCGCTCGGCCGCGCTTCCCGGCGCGCGTGCGTTGCTGTCGCTCGTCGCCCACCCCGGCGCGACAAATGCGCTCAACGGCGCCGGGCGCCGGCTGCGCGCCCGTGGCTCGGGCCTCGGCGTGCAGCTGCAGGCGATCGCGCGGGCGCTGCGCCCGCTGGAGACGCCCGGCGCGCGCGAGGCGTTCGTGCAGACGCTGCGCGCGGTGATCGACCGCCACGGACAGCGCGTCCACGCCAACGACCGCCTCTACCTGCTGGACCGCATGCCGACCCTGATCGTCTGGGGGGAGCGCGATCGCACGATCCCGATCGAGCACGGCCGCGCGGCGCACGAGGCGATCGCGGGCAGCCGTTCGTGACGCTGCCGCGCGCGGCGCACTTCCCCCACCTCGAGGACCCGGACGGGTTGGCGGACGCGTTGCTCGAGTTCCTCGCGAGCACCGATCCGGCTGAGCTGGACGAGGCCGACTGGCGTGCGCTGCTCAGCGGCCGCGCGGCGCCACCGCGGCTGCGCGTCTAGCGACCCACGGACGCGATGCGCCAGCGGGGCGGGGTGCCCGTCTTCAGCAGCGTCATCGTGTCCGTCCGGTCCTTGTCGCGGCCCTCGGACGTGATCGTCGCGGTCGCGCGCGTGCCGCTGACGTCGACCTTCTTGACGTCGATCTCGAAGCCGTCGGCGTCGCGCAGCGAGTCGCTGAGGCGGCCGGGGCAGCTGCCGCGCCCGCCCTTGGCCTGCGCCTCGATGATGCGCACGAGCTCGGGCGCGAGCAGGTCCTTGCAGATCTCCTCCTCGTCGCCCTTGCGCGCCGCGTCCTGGTAGTCCTCGATCGCGACGGCAACCTGGCGGGCCTCGCCGCGGAAGTCGTCGGTGGAGTCCTTTGCGGCGGCGCCACAGCCGGCCGCGAACAGCGCAGCGAGGACGACGACGGCAGCGGTGAGACGAGGGGCGGACATCGCGACCGGCAGCGTAGTCGTTCTACGATCACGAGGATGGCCACGCGTGACGTCAAGCCGCTGGTCCCGCGCGGGCGGCACGCTCCCCCACTGGAGGTGCGCCTCGGCGTGCAGCGCGGACGGCTGTTCGCCGCGGCGGCAACGGTCTTCGCGCGTGACGGCTATGCGACCGCCACGGCCGAGGCGATCGCGCGTGAGGCGGGCATGTCGAAGGCGACGTTCTACGAGCACTTCGCCAACAAGGAGGAGTGCATCATCGCGCTCTTCGACACCGCCGAGCGCGGCCTGCGCGACGCGATGGAGGACGCGGCGCAGCGTGCCGGACACTACGACAGCTACGACGCCCGCGTGCGCTCGCGGCTGGACGCGGTGCTGGCGGCGATCGAGGCGTTTCCGGCACACACGCAGACACTGCTCGTCGAGGTCATCGGCGCGGGACCGCGCGCGACGCAGCGCCGCGATGCCGTGCTCGACTCGTTCGCGGACTTCCTCTACACCGACAACGCCCAGCACGCGCCCGCCTACGGCGCGCCGACCTTCCGCTCGCGCGACGACGCATTCGCGGTCATCGGCGCGATCGCCGAGCTGATCGGCCGGCGGCTGCGCACGGGTGAGCCGCGGCAGGCGTCAGACCTCGTCGGCGTGATGACGCGGGTGCTGCTCGGCACGCTGGAACGTGGCGCGCGCTGACGAGCCGCTCGCGGCGTTGGAGGCGGAGGTCGTCGCGTGCCGCCGCTGCCCGCGGCTGGTTGCCTGGCGCGAGGAGGTCGCGCACGTCAAGCGCGCGGCGTTCGCCGACGAGACCTACTGGGGCCGCCCGATCCCCGGCTTCGGCGACCCGGCCGCGCGGATCCTGATCCTCGGCCTCGCGCCGGCCGCGCACGGCGCCAACCGCACCGGGCGCATCTTCACCGGCGACCGCTCGGGCGACTTCCTCTTCGCGGCGCTGCACCGCGCGGGCCTGGCGAACCAGCCGACGTCGGTGCGCGCCGGCGACGGCCTGGCGCTGCGCGACGTCTGGATCACCGCGGCCGTGCGCTGCGCGCCGCCGGCAAACAAGCCGACGCCGTCTGAGCGCGACACATGCCTGCCGTGGACGGTCGGCGAGCTCGCCCTGCTGGACGGCCTGCGCGTCTGCATCTGCCTCGGCGGCTTTGCCTGGGACGCGGCGCTGCGCCTGCGCGCGGCGGCCGGCGTGCCGGTGAAGCCGCCGCGCCCGCGCTTCGGCCACGAGGCCGTCTTCGACGACGGCGCCTGGCTGACGATGCTCGGCTGCTTTCACCCCAGCCAGCAGAACACGTTCACCGGCCGCCTCACGCCGGACATGCTCGATCGCGTCTTCACGCGCGCGCTAGCGTTGAGCACATGAAGCTTGTCGCTGCCGTGACCGTCGCGCTCGTCCTCGCTCCGGTCGCCGCAGCGAAGATCGTCGTGCGCGAGTCGATCGCCGGGGTGAAGCTCGGCATGACCGCCGCACAGGTCCGCGCCGCCCTGGGTAAGCCGCACCACATCACCTACCGACCTGACCAGATCGAGGGCAGCGTCAAGATCTTCGACTACGGCGCGACGGACGTCGTCCTCACGCGCGGCCCCACCGCGCAGGTGCTGCGCGTCAAGACGACGACCCGGCGCGAGCGCACGTCCAAGGGCATCGGCGTCGGGTCGACGCGGGCGGCGATCAAGCGCGCCTACCCCGCCGCAAACTGCGTCGACCGGATCTGCGCGCTCGGCGACGCCGCGGCGACCACCACGTTCCACCTCACGACCGGTGGCATCACGCACACCGTGTCGCTGTCCTCCTTCAACGACTGACGTGCCGCTGTCTGCCTTCACCCCGCAGACGCGCGAGTGGTTCGAGCGGGCCTTCGCGGCGCCGACGCCTGCCCAGGAGCAGGCGTGGCCGGCGATCGCGTCGGGCGAGCACGTGCTGATCAGCGCACCGACCGGCTCGGGCAAGACGCTGGCGGCGTTCCTCTGGGGACTCGATCGCCTGGCGCGCGAGCCGCGGGGAGACCGCGGGACACGGCTGGTCTACATCTCGCCGCTGAAGGCGCTTGCCTACGACGTCGACCGCAACCTGCGCGCGCCGCTGCGCGGCATCGGCGCCGACGTCAGCGTCGGCATCCGCACGGGCGACACGCCGCAGCGCGACCGCGCGGCGATGCGCCGCAACCCTCCGGACATCCTGATCACGACGCCCGAGTCGCTGTACCTGATGCTGACGAGCGGCGCGCGCGAGATCCTGCAGGACGTCGAGGCGGTCATCGTCGACGAGATCCACGCGGTCGCCGGCACGAAGCGCGGCGCGCACCTGGCGTTGACGCTCGAGCGGCTGGCGGCGCACGCCGACGACCCGCAGCGCATCGCCCTGTCTGCGACGCAGAACCCGCTCGAGGAGATCGGGCGCTTCCTCGTCGGCCCGCGGCGCACGTGCAGGGTCGTCGACACGGGCGTGCGCAAGCCGCTGGACCTCAAGATCCACGTGCCGGTGGAGTCGATGATCGAGCCCGAGCAGGGCGTCGACCACGATCCGCTCGACACCGCCTCCTACGGCGAGGCGACGCGCCAGTCGATCTGGCCGGCGATCTACCCCGAGCTGCTGAAGCTCGTGCTGGAGCACCGCTCGACGATCATCTTCGTCAACGCCCGCCGCGCGGCCGAGCGCCTCGCGCTACGCCTGAACACCCTGCACAACGAAGGCCTGGAGGGAGAGGGGTCTGACGTTGCGTTGCGGCAGAGCCGCAATGCAAGGTCTGACCCCGTCAGCCAAGGAGAAGCGCCCCAAGTCATCGCCCGCGCGCATCACGGCTCGCTGGCGCGCGAGGAGCGCACCATCGTCGAGGAGCTGCTGAAGGCCGGCGAGCTGCCGTGCCTCGTCGCGACCTCGTCACTGGAGCTCGGCATCGACATGGGTGCCGTCGACCTCGTGCTGCAGGTCGAGTCGCCGAAGTCCGTCGCCCGCGGCCTGCAGCGCATCGGCCGCGCCGGCCACAACGTCGGCGACGTCTCCAAGGGCCGGTTCTTCCCGAAGTTCCGCGCCGACCTGCTCGAGACCACCGTGGTCACGCGGATGATGCGCGAGGGCCAGATCGAGCCGACGGTGATCCCGAAGAACGCGCTCGACGTGCTCGCCCAGCAGATCGTCGCGATCTGCGCCGCGATCGACCCCGAGCCGATCGCCGTCGACGACGTCTACGCACTCGTCACGCGCACGCACTCCTACGCCGAGCTGTCGCGCGACCTGCTCGAGAACGTCCTCGACATGCTCGACGGGCGCTACCCCTCGCGCGAGTTCGGCGAGCTGCGCCCGCGCATCGTCTGGGACCGCGTCGGCGGCACGATCCGTGCGCGCAAGGGCGCACGCCAGCTGGCAATCGCCAACGCCGGCACGATCCCCGACCGTGGCCTGTACGCGGTCGTCCTGCCCGACGGCCGCCGCGTCGGCGAGCTGGACGAGGAGATGGTCTACGAGGCACGCGCCGGTCAGACCTTCCTGCTCGGCGCGTCGACCTGGCGGATCGAGGAGATCGGCCGCGACCGCGTCATCGTCACGCCCGCGCCCGGCATCCCCGGCCAGGTGCCGTTCTGGAAGGGCGACAGCGTCGGGCGCCCGAAGGAGCTCGGCCGCGCGATCGGCGAGTTCACGCGCGAGGCGGTCGAGTGGTCCGCCGAGAAGCTCGAGCGCGAGTACGACCTCGACGAGCGCGCCGCGCGCAACCTGCTCGACTACCTGCGCGAGCAGCAGGCCGCGACGCGCGTGCTGCCGTCCGACCGCACGATCGTCGTCGAGCGCTTCCGCGACGAGATCGGCGACTGGCGGCTGTGCATCCTGTCCCCGTACGGCGGGCGCGTGCACGCCGCCTGGGGACTGGCGCTGAGCGCGAAGATCCGCGACGAGCTGGGCCTCGAGTCCGATGCGATCTGGTCGGACGACGGCATCATCGTCCACCTCCCCGACGCCGACGAGCCGCCTGGCGCGGACCTCGTGATGATCGATCCGGACGAGCTCGAGGACCTCGTCGTCGGCGAGCTCGGCGCCAGCGCGCTGTTCGGCGCGCGCTTCCGCGAGAACGCCGGCCGCGCGCTGCTGATCCCGCGCCAGTACCCCGGCAAGCGCACGCCGCTGTGGCAGCAGCGCCTGAAGTCGCAGAACCTGCTCGAGGTCGCCAAGCGCTACGCGCAGTTCCCGATCATCCTCGAGACCTACCGCGAGTGCCTGCGCGACGTGCTCGACCTGCCGGGCCTGACGGAGCTGCTGCGCGCGCTGCACCGCCGCGAGCTGTCGATGGTCGAGGCGGAGACGAAGACCGCCTCGCCGTTTGCCTCGTCGCTGCTGTTCGACTACGTCGCGACCTACATGTACGAGGGCGACGCGCCGAACGCCGAGCGGCGCGCCGCTGCACTGTCGCTGGATCGCGACCTGCTGCGCGAGCTGCTCGGCCAGGAGGAGCTGCGCGACCTGATCGACCCGGGCGCGCTGCAGACCGTCGAGGACGACCTGCAGCACCGCTCCTCGCGCACGCAGGCGACGTCGCGCGACGCACTGCACGACGTGCTGCGCCGGCTCGGCGACCTCAGCGACGACGAGGTCCGCGCCCGTGTCCTGCCCGATCTGGACGCCGCCGCCATGCTCGCCGGGCTGGAGGACGAGCGCCGCGCGCTGCGGATCCGCGTGGGCGGCGAGGAACGCTGGATCGCCGCCTACGACGCTGGGCTCTACCGCGACGCGCTCGGCGTCGTGCCGCAGGGTGGGCTGCCCTCGGCGTTCCTCGAGGATGTTCCCGACGCGCTGCGCGCGCTCGCGGGTCGCTACGCGCGCACGCACGGTCCGTTCGTCACCGCCGAGCTGCGCGACCGCTACTCGATCGATGTGACCGCGCCGCTGCGGGAGCTCGAGCGCGAGGGAGAGCTCGTGCGCGGCGAGCTGCGCCCCGGCGGCACGGAGCGCGAGTGGTGCGACCCGGAGGTCCTGCGCCGCCTGCGCCGCGCGTCGCTCGCCGTCCTGCGCGAGGAGATCGAGGCCGCCGACCAGCGCACGCTCGCGACGTTCCTGCCGTCCTGGCAGGGCGTCGACCGTCACCCGGCGGCCGGCGCGGGCGTCGATCGCCTGCGCGAAGCGCTCGTCCCGCTGCAGGGCCTGGCGCTGCCCGCGGAGGTCTGGGAGCGCGACGTGCTGCCGCGACGCGTCGGCGCGTACTCGCCGACGTGGCTGGACCAGCTCTGCGCGTCGGGCGAGGTCGTGTGGGTCGGCGCGGGCTCGCTCGGGCGCTCGACCGGCCGCGTCGCCCTGTACTTCCGCGAAGACGCCGAGGCGATCGGCCCACCGCCCCAGCGCGCCGAGATCACCGAGACGCCCGAGCACGTGCTGCTGCGCGAGCGTCTGGCCGCGTCGCCGTGCTTCTTCAGCGACCTGATTGCCGAGCTCGACCTGGCGCCCGAGCAGCTGGCCGAGACGCTCTGGGACCTCGTCTGGGCCAGCGAGGCGACCAACGACGCGTGGGCGCCGCTGCGCGCGCCGAAGCTCACCGTCGCGCGGGCGCGTCCGTCGTCACCACGCGCGGGCCGGCGCTTCGGGTCGCGCCGCGGCGGCGCGACCGCGACCGTGCAGGGCCGCTGGTCGCTGACGTCGACGATCTTCCGCGCGGAGGCCGAGCCCGGCGCGCGGCGCCGCACGCTGGCCGAGCTGCTGCTCGAGCGCTACGGCATCGTCACGCGCGAGCAGGTGCTTGCCGAGGGCATCGCCGGCGGCTTCTCGATCCTCTATGACGCCCTGAGCCAGCTCGAGACGCTTGGCGTCTGCCGGCGCGGCTACTTCATCGAGGGACTCGGCGGCGCGCAGTTCGCGCTCCCCAGCGCGGTCGAGCGCCTGCGCGCGATGCGCGAGCACGCGCCACCTGTCGTGCTCGCCGCAACAGACCCCGCCCAGCCCTACGGTGCCGCGCTGAAGTGGCCCGCGGAGTCCGGCGCGCGCCGCGTGCGCGGCGCCTACGTCGTGCTCAGTGGCGGCGAGCCCGTCGTCTTCGCCGAGAAGGGCGGCCGCTCGCTGCTGACGTTCACCGACGACGAGCGTTTGCGTCCGGCGCTGGACGCGCTCGCGCAGTTCATCACCGCCGGCCGCGGGCGCAAGCTCTCGCTGGAGCGCGTCAACGGCGAGCCCGTCGTCGGCTCCGACATCGAGGCCCTGCTGATCGAGCTCGGCTTCCGCGCCGGCCCGCGCAAGCTCACGCTGAGTGCCTGAGGGGGGCGAGTTCCGACCTCGGCCGCGCTATAGGAGGTATGAACGATCTTTTCGCTCCACCTCCGCACGCCGATGTCGTCGAGGCGTTTGTCACCCAGATCCTCCGAACCGGCCTGATGCTCACAGACATCGCGGCCGACTTCGCCGAGGCAATGCCCGAGGACGCATTCCCCGGCGAACACCCAGGAAGAGTCGTGATCGAGTGCCTCTCCGGCACTGCGTATCCGATCGTCGAGCGCGCCGGCATCGATGCCGTACGGATGGCCACCGAGCTCCTTGACGAGGTAGCCGATCGCACGCTCGAGCACCTGCGTCTGGCGATCCAGCTCAAGGAACGTGGCGAGGCATGAGCCATACACCACGAGGTGTATCGTCTACACCTGTGAGCCGGACGAACATCGATATCGACGACGAACTGATCGCCCGCGCGATGGAGCGGTACGGGCTCAAGACCAAGCGCGAAGCCGTGGATCTCGCGCTGCGCCGGCTCGTTGGGCCGACGGTGACGTACGAGGAAGTGCTCGAGCTCGAAGGCATCGGCTACGACACCGACATCTCCGAGCTGCGCCCGCCGGACCACAAGGACTTGTCGTGGTAGCCGACAGCTCCGCGTGGATTGAGTTGATGCGCAGCACCGGCTCGCCGGCACACTTGCGTCTGCGCGCCGCGTTGCAAGCGCACGAGCTGCTCGTGATCACAGATCCCGTGATGCTCGAGCTGCTTGCCGGCGCGTTGCGCCCGGACGTCATGCGCGCGACCCGAAGGGTCATCGCGGCTTGCCGGTACGAGCCGGTGCGAGGCATCGAGGACTGGGAAGACGCAGCGGAGCTGCATCGCGCGTGTCGGCACGGCGGCAAGACGGTGCGCGCGATGCTCGACTGCGTGATCGCCGCCGTCGCGATCAGGCTCGACATGCCTGTCCTGCACGCCGACCGTGACTTCGACGTGCTCGCGCGGCACACGCCGCTGCGCGTGGTTGATGCCTGAGGGCGACGCGCTGCGCCGGGCGGCCGATCGCGTCGGCCCGGTCCTGCTCGGGCGCGTCCCCGACGAGATCGTGCCGCACCGGCGGTTCTCGGCGAACCGCTGGCCCGAGCGGCTGGCCGACCGCGTGGTGACCGACGTCGAGGCGTACGGCAAGCATCTCTTCATCGCTTTCGAGGACCTCACGATCCACTCGCACCTCGGCATGGTCGGGTCGTGGCGCGTGCAGTCCCGCAGCGAGCCGCCGCGCGCGGGCGCGTGGCTGACGCTCATGACGGCGCAGCACACCGTCACCCAGCACCGCGGCCCGACGCTCGAGCTGCTGACCGTGGCGCGTCGGCGCCAGCTCGTCGGGCGCCTCGGGCCCGACATCCTGGCCGACGACTTCGACGTCGCACGGGTGCTTCGCCGACTGCGCGAGGACGACCCGACGCGGCCGATCGGCGACGCCTTGCTCAACCAGCGGACGGTCGCCGGCATCGGCAACATGTGGAAGGCCGAAGCGTGCTGGGACGTCCAGCTCGACCCCTGGCGGCGCACTGCGGACGTACCCGACGACGCCGTGCGCGCGGCGCTCGACGCGGCGCGCCAGCGGATGCGCGACGCCCTCCTGCAGCCACGCGGCGGCCACGCCGTCTACCGCCGCAACGGGCGCCCGTGCCCGCGCTGCGGTACGCCCATCCGGGTAAGCGGACAGGGCGACGACAACCGCGCGACATACTGGTGTCCCGGATGTCAGACGTAGCCCGCAAGATCCGCCGCATCGGCCACAAGGGCGCCGATCACATCGCGCCCGGCAACACGCTCGCGAGCTTCGACGCCGCGCTTGCGCACGGCGTCGACATGATCGAGTTCGACGTGCTGTCGGAGAACAGCGACGGCACCGGCCGCCTGCTGCTCGCGCACGACTACAAGCACCTCGCGCCCGACGCCCTCACCCTCGAAGAGGGGCTCGCGCACTTCGCGCAAGACGCCTACGCGGGCGTCGAGCTCGACGTCGACCTCAAGCTCCCCGGCTACGAGCAGCGGGCAATCGAGGCGCTGCGCGCGCACGGGCTCGCCGACCGCGCCTTGATCTCGACGATGGAGCTCGAGTCGCTGCCGGTCATCCGCGCGATCGCGCCGGAGATCCGCCTCGGCTGGTCGCTGCCGCCGCGCCGCTACCACTACCTCGGGCGCCCGCACTTCCGGCCGGTGGCGCTCGTGGCGCTGCAGATCCTGCGGCGCACGCTCGCTGCCGCGGCCGCGCGCAAGCTGCGTGCCGGCAAGATCGACGCGATCATGGCCCACCAGGCGCTCGTGACGCCGGCCTTCGCCCAAGCCGTCGCCGACGCCGGCGGCGAGCTCTACGTCTGGACGGTCGACGACGCCAAGAAGATCGCGCGGCTGGAGCGCATCGCGGGCGTCACCGGGGTCATCACGAACGACCCGCGGTTGTTCGCCGCTACTTCCTGATCTCGCAGATCGCGGCGCTGAAGTTCTTCGGGTCCGCGCCGGTCGTCCCAGAATGGCCCGAGCGCGTGCGCTTGCGCGCGCGCCGCACGACCTCGCCGCTGCGACGCCACTCGTAGGTGACGGCGCCGCGCAGGATCCACGCGCCGGTCACGGGCGGCTTGATGACGAAGTCACGACCGGTGCGGCGCGCCTTGTAGCGCGCGCTGCCGACGTCGATGAAGCCGCTGTCGCCGGTGTCGCCGATGTTGTGCCAGCGGTTCTCGTCGACGCGGTAGTACTGCACCTGGAAGCGCATGAACATGCGCTCGGACTTGACGCCGCTGCCGGGCATCGACGCGCGGATGCCGATCGTGTCCGGGTGCTTGGCCGTGTCGCAGTAGTTGATCGTCGCCCAGAGCAGCTTGGACTTGTAGATCGACGGCGCCTTGGCGGCAGGCGCGACCGCCACCAGCAGCAGGAACGCCCCCAGGGTTGCCCCGATCGCCCGCACGCCAGCAGAGTACCGGCGGCTTGTCGTGATGAATGTCGTCTTGCGTCGTAGTAGCGGCATGAGCGAGACCGTCGCTGTGGCCTTCGCCCCACCAAACACTCCCGCCCTCGAGTTCGATGCGCTGTTTCGTTCGTGCGCCGACGACGTGTACGCATACGTGCGCTCGCTCGTCGGCGACGCCGCCGCGGCCGAGGACGTCACGGCGCTGGCCTTCGAGCGTGCCTACCGCAAGCGCGCGCGCTTCAACCCCGGCAAGGGGTCGCCACGCCAGTGGCTGTTCGCGATCGCGCGCAACGCGGCGCTCGACGAGCTCAGGCGCCGCAAGCGCACGGCGGCGCTCGTCACCGACCCCGAAGACCCCGCTGCGGCGACGTTCACCGAAGACGACAGCAGCGCCGAGCGCCGAGCCACGGTGCGCGCGGCGCTCGCCACGCTCGAGGCCCGCGAGCGCGAGCTGATCGCGCTCAAGTTCAACGCGGGCCTCTCCTACGCGGAGATCGGCGCCGTGCTCGGGATCTCCGAGTCCAACGCCGGCACCCGCGTCCATCGTGCCCTCTCAAAGCTCCGGAAGGCCTGCTCATGACCACGCTCGATCCCCAGATCGCCCGCGAGCTCGAGGCGCTCGAGGCCCTCTTCGCCGAGGACGTGCGCGCGCTCGCGCCGCCGATGCCGCTGGCCACGAAGACACGCTTGGAGGAGCGCGTCGCCGCCGGGTTTCCTCGCGAGCGCAAGCAGCGCTCCGGTTTCAGCCTGCCGCGCTGGACGCTCCCGGCGATGGGCGTCGCGGCGTCGGTGCTGATCGCCCTGATCGTCGCCGTCGGCGCGCTGCGCGACGACACCGGCGGCCTCGCCGAGACCCTCAGCAGCGACGGGGGCAGCGGCGCCGCTTCGGTGGCGGCTCCGACCGCGCCTCTCGAAGCTGCCGACCGCGCCGCCGGCGGCACCGCCACCAAGGAGTCCGCACCGGCGACAGCGCAGTCCTTCGACGACCAGGCGCCGGCACCGCTCGAGCGACTCCAGCGCGAGCGCAAGGTCGAGCGCGAGGTCGAGCTGGCGCTGCGCGTCGGCGCGGGCCAGCTCGAGGAGGCCGCCGACGGCGTCGTCCGCACCACCCAGCGCCTCGGCGGCTACGTCGCCGACTCGCAGGTCGCCGCGCGCGGCCGCGGCGGCAGCGCGACGTTCACGCTGCGCGTCCCCACCAAGCGCCTGGACCATGCGACCAGCCAGCTCTCAAAGCTGGGCCACGTCACGAGCCTCAACCAGTCCAGCCACGACATCACCGCCGCGTTCGTCTCCGCGCAGGAGCTGCTCTCCGACGCCCGCGCCGAGCGCCGAGCGCTGCTGCGCGCCTTGGGCAAGGCCACGACGCCCCAGCAGATCTCCTCGCTGCGCGCCCGCATCCGCGGCAACCGCTCGGAGATCGCCCAGCACAAGGGCCAGCTCAAATCGCTGCGCCGCCGCGCCGACCTGTCGACCATCTCCGTCGAGGTCGTCGCGCGCGGCAAGGGCTCTGCGGGAGCCCCCGGCGACGACGACAGCTGGTCGCCTAGCGACGCCGCGAAGGACGCCCTGCGCGTGCTCGAGGTCGCCGCCGGCGTCGTCGTGATCGCGCTTGCCGCGATGCTGCCGCTCGGGCTGATCGGCGGCCTCGCATACCTCGCCACGCGCGGGGCACGCCGCCGGCGCCGCGAACACGCACTCGACGCCGCGTGATCGTGTACAACCGTCCCCGTGGCAACTCCGGTGTCACAGGGGACGGTAGAGCTGCTGAAGCAGGTCCCGGTCTTCTCTGCCCTCAGCGAGGCGGACCTCGAGCACATCGCCCAGGTCGCCGTGATGCGGCGGTTCGCGCCGCATCACATCATCTTCCGCGAGGGCGACCAGAGCGACACCTGCTACGTCCTGTCCTCCGGTCACGCGCGTGCGCTGCGCGAGCACGTCGACGGGCGCACGATCTCGCTCGCGCACTTCGGTCCCGGCGACATCTTCGGCGAGCTTGCGATGTTCGACGACGAGACGCGCTCGGCCACGATCGAGACGCTCGACGACGTCGAGTGCGTCGCAATCCTCGGGTCAGACATGCGCCGCCTGCTGCAGCAGCACGCAGACATCGCCGCACGCTTGGTGATCGGCCTCGGCCGGCGCCTGCGCGAGGCTAACGAGCGCCTCGCCCGCCAGTCCTTCCAGACGGTGCAAAGCCGCGTTGCCGGCGTCCTCGGCCAGCTCGTCGCGCAGGCGCAGGCCGAGGGGGCCGAGGACCAGCACGTGCTCGTCACGATCACGCAGGCGGACATCGCCCAGCTCGCCGGCTCCAGCCGCGAGTCGGCCTCGCGCTTCCTCGCGGTGCTCGAGCGTGCAGGCATCGTCAGCCAGGGTCGCGGGCGCATCACCGTCCACAACCCCGAAGCGTTGTCGCGCTACATCTACTGACGCGATGGCGGCCCAGGAGTTCTCCGCGGGCGGAGTGATCGTCCGCGACGGTGAGTGCGTGGTGATCGTCCCGACGCGCCGCGCCGCCGACGGCTCGCGGGTGCTCGCGCTGCCCAAGGGCCATCCGGACGGCGACGAGACGCCGCTGGACGCCGCGCTGCGCGAGGTGCGCGAGGAGGCAGGCGTGGAGGGCCGCTTCATCGAGAAGCTCGGCGACGTGCGCTACTGGTACCAGCGCAAGGGCAAGCGCATCCAGAAGGTCGTCGCGTTCTTCCTGCTGGAGTACGTGTCAGGCGAGGTCGACGATCACGACCACGAGGTCGAGGACGCACGCTGGATGGCGCTCACCGAAGCCGCCTCGGCACTGACCTACGAGGGGGAGCGCGAGATGGTCGCGCGCGCACTGTCCAGGATCCAGGCCAGCGGGTAGGGTGCCCCTCACCCCATGCAGGTCCTGAACTTCTACTCCACCCTCTTCGCCGACCAGCTCAAGCGCGGCCGCAAGACCGCCACGATCCGGCTCGGGGACAAGTCGCACAAGTACCGCAAGAACCAGGCGGTGCTGGTGACGATCGGCTACCAGCACTCGCCGCGCGAGAAGATCTTCGAGGCGGTGATCGACCAGGTGGAGGTCAAGCGCGTCAAGGACCTCACGCCGCGCGACATCGAGCACGACAACCCCGAGTTCCGCCGCCACGAGGAGATGATCCACTTCCTCGAGCAGATCTACGGCAAGTCGGTCTCGATGGACGACACCGTCACCGTCGTGCGCTTCTCGCAGATCATCGACAACCCCCCGACGATGACCGAGCGCCTGCGCGGCATCGGCGGCGCGCAGAACTGACGCGATGAGTTCTGCGCCGTAGCGCAGTCTCACCGCCCATGCCTCACATCCACTACGAAGAACACGGCTCCGGCGAGCCGACATTGCTGATCCAAGGCGGCGAGGGATCGCTGCTGTGGTGGCCCAAGGAGCTCGTCGACGGCCTCGCGGCCGCCGGGCGGCGCGTGATCGTCTACGACAACCGCGACACCGGCCTGTCCGAGTACGTCGATCAGCCCTACGAGCTCGAGGACATGGTGGACGACGCGCTCGGCCTGCTGGACACGCTGAAGATCGAGCGCGCGCACGTCGTCGGCATCTCGATGGGCGGGATGATCGCCCAGGTGCTCGCGCTGACGGCGCCCGAGCGCCTGTTGTCGCTGACGCTGCTCTGCACGACGCCCGGCCCGGACGCGCGGCTCGAGCCGGCCCCCGAGGGCGTGCTCGACGGCATCGACTGGGACGCCGGCGGCATCGAGGCCACCGTCGCCTTCTGCCGCGCGCTCGCAGGCAGCGGCGTGCCGTTCGACGAGGATTACTACCGCCGCCTCGCGACGGCCGACGAGGCACGCGGCGTCAACCCCAACGGCGGCCACGGGCACGCGCTGCACAACGCGCCGTCGAGGCTGGACCGCCTGGGCGAGATCCGCACGCCGACGCTGGTCGTCCACGGCAGCGACGACCCGATCTTCCCTTTCAGCCACGGCGAGGCGCTCGCGGCGGGCATCCCGGGCGCCCGTTTGGAGCGCTGGGAAGGCGTCGGACACGAGCTTCCGCCCGAGCAGATGAGCGCGCTCGTGGCACTCTTGTGAAGAGAGTGCCAACCCGCGTTGACACTTCTCGCGCGAGATCGCTACATTGAAGGTCGGTTGGCACTCTCCATGCGTGAGTGCCAAGACGCAGGAAACATCCCTCAATCGGAGGTCCGATTCGATGAAGCTCAAGCCTCTCGGCGATCGCCTGATCGTCAAGGCGATCGATGAGGAGGAGACGACCGCTAGCGGCATCCTCCTCCCCGACACCGCCAAAGAGAAGCCCCAGAAGGGCGAAGTCCTCGCTGCCGGCGACGGCAAGGTCAACGAGGACACCGGGAAGCGCACGCCGCTCGACGTGGCTGCAGGTGATGTCGTCCTCTACAGCAAGTACGGCGGCACGGAGATCAAGGTCGACGGCGAGGACCTCCTGGTCCTTCGCGAGTCCGACGTCCTCGCGAAGGTGGAGAAGTAGACCCAATGGCTCACAAGGAACTGAAGTACGACATCGAGGCCCGCAACGCGCTGCAGAACGGCGTCGACGCGGTGGCCAACGCTGTCAAGGTCACGCTTGGCCCGAAGGGCCGCTACGTCGTCCTCGACAAGAAGTTCGGTGCCCCGACGATCACCAACGACGGTGTCACGATCGCTCGTGAGATCGAGGTCGAGGACGTCTTCGAGAACCAGGGCGCGCAGCTCGTGCGCGAGGTCGCCACGGCGACCAACGACGTTGCCGGCGACGGCACGACCACCGCGACGGTGCTCGCTCAGGCGATCGTCCGTCAGGGTCTGAAGAACGTCGCCGCTGGTGCCAACCCGCTTGGTCTCAAGCGTGGCATCGAGAAGGCCGTCGACCAGGTCGTCAGCGACATCGCCAAGCAGTCCAAGGAGATCTCCGGCAAGGACCAGATCGCGCGCGTCGCGACGATCTCGGCCGGCGACGACGACATCGGAGACGTCATCGCCGACGCCATCGAGAAGGTCGGCAAGGACGGCGTCGTCAACGTCGAGGAGGGCCAGACGTTCGGCATGGACCTCGAGTTCACCGAGGGCATGCAGTTCGACAAGGGCTACATCTCGCCCTACATGGTCACCGACCAGGACCGCATGGAGGCTGTCCTCGAGGATCCGTACGTCCTCATCGCCAACCAGAAGATCGGCTCCGTCCGCGACGTGCTGCCGGTCCTCGAGGCCGTCATCCAGTCGGGCAAGCCGCTGCTGATCATCGCCGAGGACGTCGAGGGTGAGTCCCTCGCGACGCTCGTCGTGAACAAGCTGCGTGGCACCTTCACCGGTGTCGCGGTCAAGGCGCCGGGCTTCGGCGACCGCCGCAAGCGCATGCTCGAGGACATCGCGATCCTCACCGGTGGCGAGGTCATCACCGAGGAGATGGGTCTCAAGCTGGAGAACACGCAGATCTCCCAGCTCGGCCGCGCGCGTCGCGTGGTCGTCGCCAAGGACAACACCACCATCATCGATGGCAACGGTGACACCGACGCGATCAAGGGCCGCATCAACCAGATCAAGGCCGAAGTCGAGAACACCGACTCCGACTTCGATCGGGAGAAGCTCCAGGAGCGCCTCGCCAAGCTCTCCGGCGGCGTTGCCGTCGTGAAGGTCGGCGCGGCCACCGAGACGGAGATGAAGGAGAAGAAGCACCGCGTCGAGGACGCGCTGCAGGCCACCCGCGCCGCCCTCGAAGAGGGCATCGTCGCGGGCGGTGGCGCGACGCTGCTGCGCAGCGCCGACGCGATCAACCTCGACCTGCTCGAGGGCGACGACAAGACGGGCGCGCAGATCATCAAGCGCGCGCTCGAGGAGCCGCTGCGTCAGATCGCCGAGAACTCGGGCCTCGAGGGCTCGGTCGTGATCAACGACGTGCGCAAGGCCAAGAAGGGCCACGGCCTGGACGCCGCGACCGGCGAGATCGTCGATCTCGTCGCAGCCGGCATCATCGACCCGGCGATGGTCACGCGCTCCGCGCTGCAGAACGCAGCGTCGATCGCCAAGAACATCCTCACGACCGAGGCGATCGTCGCCGAGGTGCCGGACAAGGATGGCGGCGGTGGCGGCGGCATGCCCGACATGGGCGGCATGGGCGGCATGATGTAGCCACGCGGTTCACGCGAACCGCAGCGGCTCCGCGGAGCCGCGCACGCTTCGAGGGCCCGGCGTTTGCCGGGCCCTCGTGCGTTCAGCGGTCCCCTGCGGGTGGGCAGCGCGAAATGGTGGGGACCCTCCCTATTGCGGTGACAAAGGTGCGTCGCGTACGGTCGTCTGGCAATGACTACGACAGACACAGAACTGAAGACGAAGCACGCCGCGATGTGGGCATCCGGCGACTACCCGCAGATGGTCGAGACGTTCCTGCTGCCACTCGGCCCGCGCCTCGTGCAGGAGGCCGGCATCGGCGAGGGCCAGACGGTCCTCGACGTCGCGGCCGGGACGGGCAACGCCTCGATCCCCGCGGCGCAGACCGGCGCCACGGTGACCGCGAGCGACCTCACGCCCGAGCTGCTCGAGGCCGGCGCGCAGCGCGCGCAGGCGGCGGGCGTCGAGCTCGAGTGGGCGACTGCCGATGCCGAGCACCTGCCGTTCGACGACGCGGCGTTCGACGTCGTGATGTCGAGCATCGGCGTGATGTTTGCGCCGTTTCACGGCCAGGCAGCGAGCGAGATGGCGCGCGTCTGCAAGCCCGGCGGCACGATCGCCCTGCTCAGCTGGACGAACGCCGGCATGCTCGGTGACCTCTTCAAGACGATGGGCGGGTTTGCCGCCCCGCCGCCGCCCGGCGCCCAGCCGCCGCCGCTGTGGGGCTCGGTCGAGCACCTCGATGAGATCTTCGGCGACAACGTCGAGTGGCGCAGCCACGACACCGAGCCGCTCGTGATCACCGCGTTCAAGCAGCCGCGCGACTACGCCGAGCACTTCAAGGCCTACTACGGCCCGACGATCGCCGTCCGCAAGAACGCCGAGGCCAACGGCCGCGCGGAGGAGCTCGACGCCGCGCTCGACGCGTTCTGCGACAAGTGGGCTCAGGGCGAGCCCGGCGCGACCGTGTTCGAGCAGGACTACATGATCTCGATCGGAACGCGGCGCTAGGCGAACAGCTCGCGGGCGCCGCGCAGCGGCGTCCGCAGCAGCGCCCGCGCGCGGGCTGAGTCCAGCGCGCAGTGCTTCGGGCGCGCCGGCGGACCGGGTCCGCCGCGCGCCTCGGGGTTGACGAGCCGCGCGAGCTGCAGCCGCGTGACGTCGTCGGCACCGGCGACGTGCAGGATGCCGGTGGTGTCCAGCGTCGCCAGCTCCAGCAGCGCATCGGCGAGGTCGCCGACGCTGATTGGCGAGCGCAGCTCGTCGTCGAAGAAGAACGCGTCGGGCTCGTGCGCCATCAGCTCGTGGCGCAGCAGTGCGTCGGGCGCGCCGAGCAGCAGCGACGTGCGCACCACAAGCGCGTCCGGATGCGCCGCGAACACGAGCTCCTCGGCCACCGCCTTCGCGCGGCCGTAGCCCCCGAGCGCGTCGGGCGTGTCGTCCTCGCGCAGCGGGCGCCCGAGCGTGCCGGCGAAGACGAGGTCGGTGGAGAGGTGGATCAGCCGCGCACCCACCCGCGCTGCCTCGGCAGCGACGACAGCGGCACCGTCGCGCGTGACGCTGTCGTCGTCCTGGCGGTAGGCCGTGTGGATCACGACCCGCGGCCGCTCAGCCGCGAACACCCGCTGCACCGAGGGCGCGTCACGGACGTCCAGCGCGTGTGCGCGCACGCCGTCGGGCGCCGCCCGCGAGTGCACCGTGCCGACGAGATCCGCGCGCGCCGCCAGCGCACGGCCGAGATCGCCCGAGACGCCGGTGACGAGCAGCACGCTCGTATCTTGTCGTGCGTGAGAGGCATCGTCACCGAGCTGCATCGCTGGCCCGTCAAATCGATGGGCGGCGAGCCGGTGCCTGCGCTGCAGATCGACGCGCGCGGCGCCGCCGGCGATCGCACGCACGCACTGTTCGACGAGCATCGCGGCGCACCGCGGCGGCTGACCGCGCGCGAGGCACCGCGCATGCTCGCGTGGAAGGCCAACTACGACGGCGCCGACCCGCACCCGGCCGACCCGCCGCTTGCGCAGCTGACCGCACCCGACGGCCGCCGCTACAGCTGGGACGACCCCGAGCTGCCGACGGCGCTTGCCACCGACCTCGGCCGCGAGGTCGCCCTGCGCCGCGACCTGCGCGGCCAGCAGGACCTCGAGGACACGCTGCTGATCACCACCGAGGCGAGCCTGCGGGCGCTCGAGGGCGAGCTCGGCGAACCGCTGGATCTGCGTCGCTTCCGCACGAACGTCCACGTCGAGCTCGACGCGCCGGCCTTTGCCGAGCAGGACTGGGAGGGGCGCACGATCACGATCGGCGAGACCACCGTCGACCTGCTGCACCCCTGCGAGCGCTGCGCGATCCCCACGCGCCATCCGGACACCTACGAGAAGTGGGCCGGGCTGCTGAAGCACCTGACGCGCGAGCACCGCATGCTGTTCGGCATCAACGCGCGCCCGCGCGGTGCCGCGACGCTGCGCGTCGGCGACGCCGTCACTGTGGGCTAGCGGCCTTCCACGCCGCCAGCGCGAGCATCCGCTCGGCCGGCACGCCGTCCGGCCCGGAGAGCACGCAGGTCTTCCCGTCGCGCTCCCACGTGACGATTCGCCGCCCGCCGTCCTCGATGACGGTGTAGCGCACCCCGCCGACCATCCGCCGCTTGCCGTCGGGCACGTCGAGCGCACCGCCGGAGACGATCGTGTAGCCGACCTGGCTGCCGCGGCGCCCGCGGTAGAAGACCGTCGTCAGCGTGCGGTCTTCGAGCGTGTCGGTGCGCGCACCGCTTGCCGGCCAGTCGAGCTTGCGCCACTCCGGGAAGACGATGCCGTCGGCCTTCGTCGTCAGCAGGTCGGGGTTGCCCGGCTGCGTCGCCGGCGCTCCGAGCTGCGGGCCGCGCAAGGCGATCAGCGACACGGCGCTGACCGTCGGCGGCCCGCTGCCCCCGGAGAGGACCAGGACCATCGCGGCGAGGAACGCCGCCAAGCCGACGCCGACCGGGGCGAGCAGCGCGAGCGGTGGCCGCCGGCGCGTGGACCGGCGCGCGGCAAGCGACTCACGCAGGGCCAGCGGCGCGCGCTCGCGCGCGACGGCGGCGGCCACCAGCGTGCGGCCGCGCTCGGCGTCGGCGCGCTCTTCGGGCGTGAGGTCATGGTCCATCTCAGTCATCTCCCCCGCCTACACTGACGCCGCCGAGACCCGAATCCATCCCGCGCGCGACCTGTCCGCGTGCGCGGTGCAGGCGGCTGGTGATCGTCGCCTCCTTCACACCGAGCAGGCGCCCGGCCTCGCCGTAGGAGAGCCCGACGACATCGACGGCCACGAGCGCGTCGCGGAAGTCCGGCTGCAGCGTCGCGATCACCGCGAAGACCTCGCGTGCGGCGACGGCCTCTTCGGGGCGCGCGCCCGCGCGCGGATCGACGAGCTCGCGATCCTCGGGCACCGCTTGGGTCTGCGGCCGCCGCGCCGCCGTGCGGCGCTGCGAGTAGAACGTGTTGCGCAGCACGCGCATGAGGTAGCCGAGGTCGTCGTCGTTGCGCAGGAAGCGCGGCCGCGCGAGCACGCGCGCGTAGGTGTCCTGCACAAGATCCTCGGCGTCGGCGCGCGAGCCCGTCAGCGCCCATGCCGCGCGGTAGAGCCGGTCCAGGTGATCGCCGAGGGTCTGCGGATCGAGTGGGCGCGCGGACGCGGTGCTCACGGTCGGCCGCGAGCTTACTTGCGCCTCGGTGCCGATTGGTCCACTTCGATGCTTGAAGTTGTCAACGATCGCCGCCAGCAAGTACCATCGAAGCGCGATGGCGAGCCAGACACGCCTGTCTGCCGCGAGCGAAGCGTGGATCCTCATGGGTCAGCTCATGCAGAGCGAGAAGAAGCGCTTTCACGCCGCGGCGGCCGAGTTCGATCTCTCGATGCCCCAGGTGATGGCGCTGCGCTCACTCGAGCCCGGCACGCCCGCGCCGATGCGCTGGCTTGCCGAGCGGCTGATGTGCGACAACTCCAACGTCACCGGCATCGTCGACCGGCTCGAAGCGCGTGGCCTGGTCGAGCGCACCTCCGCGGCGCACGACCGGCGCGTCAAGCACCTCGTGCTGACCCCCGAGGGCGACCGTGTCCGCGGCGCGATCTGCGCGCGCGTGGACACCCCGCCGCAGTGCTTCGACGAGCTGTCGCGCGAGGACCACGAGGCCCTGCGCAACATCTTCCGTCGTATTTGCGACTGTTGACGGACACGTAGCGCCGGATTCCGGCGACCCGGTTATCTTGTTCGCGTGGGAACCGTCCGTCGTCCCGTGGCGATGGTCGCGGCTTTGGCGGGGGTAGCGGGGGCGATGTTGCCTGCGCCGGCTGTGGCCGGGCGTCCAACCAACGATCCGTTGGTCGGTCTGCAACGCCATCTCACGGTTTCGCACGTACCCGCTGCGTGGCGCCTGACCACCGGCGGGCGCGTCACCGTCGCCGTCATCGACAGCGGCGTCGAGCTTGGCCACCGCGACCTCGCCGGCAACATCTGGACCAACACCGACGAGATCGCACGCAACGGCATCGACGACGACGCCAACGGCTACGTCGACGACCGCAACGGCTACGACTTCGTCAACGACGAGCACGACCCGGGCGACGAGCTCGGCCACGGGACGATGGTCGCGGGCATCCTCGGCGCGCGCGGCAACAACCGGCGCGGGATCACCGGGGTCGCCCAGCGCGTGCAGATCATGGCGCTGCGCGCGCTGGACCGCCGCGGCATCGGCACCGTCTACACGGTCTCACGGGCGATCCGCTACGCCGCCGCCAACGGGGCGCGCGTCGCGAACGTGTCGGTCACGCCCGCCGAGAATCCGGGCGACCTGCAGGACGCGATCGAGTTCGCGCGCCAGCGCGGCATGCTCGTCGTCGTACTCGCGGGCAACAGCGGCCTGGACCTCGGCGCGCATCCGCTCTACCCCGCGTGCCTGCCCGAGGTCAACGTCATCACGGTCGGTGCAACCGACAACAAGGGCGGCTTGCTCTCGTGGTCCAACCGCGGCGCGTGCGTCGACGTCGCGGCGCCTGGAATCGACCTCATCGGCACCGCCCGCGGCAACGGCTACGGCCGCAACACCGGCACGTCGTTCGCGGCCCCGCAGGTGGCCGGTGCCGCGGCGCTGGCGCTGGCCCGCCGTCCCGATCTGCGCGTCGACGAGCTGGCCGCGCTGCTGCGGTCGCGCAGCGGCGGGCATGCGGCGCGGACGGGCCCGATCGCGCGCCTCAACGTGCACTCGCTGGTGAGCGCTGCAAGGGGAGTTCGTCCAACTGCGCCGAAATAGACCCGTGCAATCCAGGGTGTTTGATCGGACTCTTGACAAACGAGGGTCCGGTGGGAGAGGCTGGCCCGCCAATGGGTCACGACAGCTCGAACTCGCTGTCACGGCTGCGCGAGCGCAACCGCGTCCTCGTCCTCGACGCGCTGCGCGGCCATGGGCGCACGAGCCGCGCGGAGCTCGCGCGGGTGACGGGCCTGTCGCGCACGACGGTCTCGGGCCTCGTCGGCGACCTCATCGAGCGTGGGATGATCATCGAGCACGGCGCCGCCGCCGGCCACGAGCAACGTGGCCGTCCGGGCGTGCTGGTGAGCCTCAACGCCTCGGCCGGCACTGCGCTGGCCTTCGACTTCGGCCACACCCACCTGCGTGTCGCGATCGCCGACCTCGCCTCGGAGATCCTTGCCGAGGAGGAGCTGGAGCTGGATGTCGACCGCTCCGCGACCGCTGCGCTCGACAGCGCAGGCGAGCTGGCCGACAAGGTGCTGCGCAGCGCCGGCGTCAGCTGGGAGGGAGTGATCGGCGCAGCGATGGGCCTGCCCGGGCCGATCGACGCCGAGACCGGGGTCGTCGGGTCCTCGGTGATCCTGCCCGGCTGGGCGGGGCTGCGTCCCGTCGAGGAGATCGAGCGGCGCATCGGTCTGCACGTCGCCGTCGACAACGACGCCAACCTCGCGGTGCTCGGCGAGGCGCGCTTCGGCGCCGCCCGCGGCGCCAGCGACGTGATCTACGTCAAGGTCTCCTCGGGCATCGGCGCTGGGATGCTCTTCGGCGGGCGCCTGCACCGCGGCGTCGCGGGCTCCGCGGGCGAGCTCGGGCACGTGCTCGTCGACCCTGAGGGCTCGATCTGCCGCTGCGGCAACCGCGGCTGCCTGGAGACGGTCGCCGCAAGCGGCACGGTGCTCGAGCTGCTGCGCCGCACGCACGGCGAGGAGCTGACGATCGCCGACGTGCTCGCCCTCGCCGCCGAGGGCGACACCGGCCCGCGCCGCGCGCTGATGGACGCCGGCCGCGCGGTCGGCAAGGCGCTCGCGAACTTGGCAAACGTCACCAACCCCGAGCGGATCGTCATCGGCGGCGACCTCGGGGGACCAGGTGCGCCGCTGCTGGAGGGCGTGGAGGACTCGATCGCGCGCTTCGCGCTACCGGCGGCGCGTGACGCGCTGACGGTGGTCGGCGGCCAACTGGGCGCGCGCGCCGAAGTGCTCGGCGCGCTGTCGCGCGTGATCGGAGACACCGAGGGAGTGAGCTCAGAGAAGCTCGCTGCAGGTCAGCTGTAGAACCAACCAGGAGGGAGTGCCCCATGATGGTCAACACGAAGGCTGCGCTTGCATTGGCAAGCGCGTGCGCTGCGCTCGCACTCGGCGCGTGCGGCGACGACGACGACGGCGGTGATGGAGGCGGCAGCGCCTCAAGCGGCGACGGTGGAGGCAGCGGCAAGATCGCGCTGCTGCTGCCGGAGTCCAAGACGACCCGCTACGAGGCGGCCGACCGGCCGAACTTCGAGGCCAAGGTCAAGGAGCTGTGCGCGGACTGCGAGATCGTCTACTCCAACGCCGACCAGGACGCCGCCAAGCAGCAGCAGCAGGCTGAGGCCGCGATCACCGAGGGCGTGAAGGTGATGGTCCTCGACCCGGTGGATTCCGCGTCGGCTGCAGGCATCGCCAAGCGGGCGAAGCAGTCGAACATCCCCGTGATCTCCTACGACCGCCTGATCCTCGAAGCCGAGGTGGACTACTACGTCTCCTTCGACAACGTCGAGGTCGGCCGTCTGCAGGGCACGAGCCTCGTCGAGCAGCTCGGCGGCAGCGGCGACGGCAAGAAGATCGTGATGATCAACGGCGCCCCGACCGACAACAACGCCAAGCTGTTCAAGCAGGGCGCACACGAGGTGCTCGACAAGTCCGGCGTCGACATCGCCAAGGAGTACGACACGCCCGACTGGTCGCCCGACAAGGCACAGACGGAGATGGAGCAGGCGCTGACCGCGGTCGGCAAGGACATCGACGGCTTCTACGCCGCCAACGACGGCACCGCCGGTGGCGCGATCGCCGCGCTCAAGGGCGCGGGCGTGAAGGTCAGCGGTCTGCCGAGCACCGGGCAGGACGCCGAGGTCGCCGCGATCCAGCGGATCCTCGCCGGTGAGCAGGGGATGACCGTCTACAAGGCGATCAAGCCCGAGGCCGAGGCTGCCGCGACGCTGGCCGTCGCGCTGGTGCGCGGTGAGGAGCCGCCGGCCGACCTCGTCAACGGCGAGACCGATAACGGCGCCGGCCAGGTGCCGTCGGTGCTGCTCAAGCCGACAGCGGTGAACAAGGAGAACGTCGCCGACACGGTGATCAAGGACGAGTTCGTCAAGACGAGCGACGTCTGCACCGGCCGCTACGCGAAGTTCTGCCAGGACGCCGGGATCTCCTAGTGCACACCACCGAGCAGGCCGGCGCCCCCGCGGCGCCGGCCTCCGGCCGCGCATTGCTGTCGCTGCGCGGCATACGCAAGGGCTTCGGCGCCGTGCAGGCGCTGGACGGCGCCGACCTCGACGTCGGTGCCGGCGAGGTCGTCGCGCTGGTCGGCGACAACGGCGCCGGCAAGTCGACGCTGATCAAGACGGTCTCCGGTGCCGGCCCCGCTGACGCCGGCACTATGACCTTCGAGGGCCGCGAGGTCAGCATCTCCTCGCCCGCCGACTCGGCTGCGCTCGGGATCGCCGTCGTCTACCAGGACCTCGCGCTGTGCGACAACCTCGACGTCGTCGAGAACCTCTTCCTCGGGCGCGAGGAGACCGCGTCCGCTGGCGGGCCGTTTGCGCCGATGGACGAGGTCTCGATGGAGAAGCAGACGCTCTCCTTGCTGGACTCGCTGAGCGTCACGACGGTGCAGTCCGTGCGCCAGGAGGTCGGCTCGCTGTCCGGTGGCCAGCGTCAGTCGATCGCGATCGCGCGCTCGCTGATCGGCGAGCCGAAGATCGTGATCCTGGACGAGCCGACCGCCGCGCTCGGCGTCGCGCAGACCGAGCAGGTGCTGGCGCTGGTGAAGCGCCTGAAGGACCGCGGGCTCGGCGTGATCCTGATCTCGCACAACCTCTCCGACGTCTTCGCGGTTGCCGACCGCATCGTGGTGCTGCGCCTCGGCAAGAACGGCGGCGAGTTCCCGGCGACGAGCGACAAGCATCAGGCCGTCGTCGCGGCGATCACCGGTGTGGAAGGAGGGCTGGTGGCATGACCGCAGTTCGACGCATACTCGCGGGCGATCTCGGATCGCTGCGCGTGCTCTTTGTCCTGGCGATCATCTGGGTGATCTTCGCGCTCGCCAACGACCGCTTCCTGACGGCGATCAACCTCACGAACCTGACGCTGCAGATCGCGGCGCTCGGGACGATCTCGATCGGCGTCGTGCTGGTGCTGCTGCTCGGGGAGATCGACCTCTCCGTCGGCGCGGTGTCGGGCCTCGCTGCTGCGTGCGTCGCGGTGCTGAGCGTCAAGCACGGCTGGAATCCCTACCTCGCGATGCTCGCGGGCCTCGCCGTCGGCGCGGCGATCGGCGCCTTCCAGGGCACGGTCGCGACACGCCTGGCGATCCCGACGTTCGTCGTGACACTGGCTGGCCTGCTGGCGTGGCAGGGCGCGCAGCTCGAGGTGCTCGGCTCGACTGGCACCGTCAACCTCGACGACCCGGCGATCACGAACATCGCCAGCGTCTTCCTGGCGGAGTGGCTGGGCTGGCTGCTGGCGGTCGTCTGCATCGCGGTGATCCTGGCCGCCGAGCTGAACGCGCGACGCCGCCGGGCTGCCGCGGAGCTGGAGCAGGCGCCGGTGGCGGGCGCGGCGTTGCGCGTCGGCCTGTCGGCGGTGGCGATCGTCGTCGCGGTGGCGGTCGTCAACTCCGATCGCGGCGTTCCGCTGGCGCTGACGATCCTCGTCGGGCTGGTGATCGTCTTCCACCTGCTGCTGACGCGAACGACCTTCGGGCGCCACGTCTACGCGGTCGGCGGCAACGCCGAGGCGGCGCGGCGGGCGGGCATCTCCGTGGTGCGCGTGCGCACGACCGTGTTCATGCTCGCGTCGATGCTCGCGGCGGCGGGCGGCATCATCGCCGCGTCGCGCCTGTTGGCGGTGAACCAGTCCTCGGGCGGGTCGGACCTGCTGCTCAACGCGATCGCCGGGCCGGTGGTCGCGGGCGTCTCGCTGTTCGGTGGGCGCGGCACGGTCTGGGCAGCGCTGCTCGGCGCGCTTGTGATCGGGTCGATCTCCAACGGGATGGACCTGCTCGGGCTCGAGTCGTCGGTGAAGTACATGATCACCGGCGGCGTCCTGCTGGCCGCGGTGTCGATCGACGCGATCGCGCGCAAGCAGCGCGTCGTCGTGCAGAGATGAGGCCCATGTAGCGTTGCGCCGTGCCCGAGTCGCTGTCGCCGGCTGATCGGTCCTCGCTGAACACCGAGCGCGGGCCGATCAACATGGCCGTCGCCGGCGTGATGATCGCCGAGGCCGGACCTGGGCTCACCCACGACGCGGTCTGCCGGCGCATCGAGGAGCGGCTGCATCTGCTGCCGCGCTATCGCCAGCGCCTGGAGCAGGCGCCGCTCGGTGTGGCCCATCCGGTCTGGGTCGACGACGAGCACTTCGACGTCGGCTGGCACGTGCGCTCGGCGACGCTGCCGGCACCCGGCGCGATCGCCGAGCTCGAGGCGTTCGTCGGGCGTGAGGCGTCGCGCAAGATGGATCGCTCGCGGCCGCTGTGGGAGCTGCACCTGGTCGACGGGCTGGAGGGCGGGCGCGTCGCGGTGATGCCGAAGATGCACCACGCGCTCGTGGACGGCATGGCGGCGCTCGGCGCGGTGATGCTGCTGGTCGACGCGACGCCCGAGCCGACGCCGATCGAGCCACCGGCCGAGCCGTGGACGCCGCGCCCGTACGACCCCAAGCGCCACGTCGCGCAGATCGCGACCTCGCCGGTGCGCCGCGCGCGGCGCTGGACGCTCGGTGCGACCGACCGCCTGCTCGAGCTGCGTCCGAGCACGGCGACGAGCGACCTCAAGCGCGCGACGGACCTCGTCACCGAGCTCGCGCTGGGGCGCCCGCCGGCGCCGGCGTTGCCGTTCAACCGCGAGATCTCGCCGAACCGCTCGTGGGCCTACGTGCCGGCGTCGCTGGAGCAGCTGAAGAGCGCGGGCAAGCGCGCGGGCGGGTCGATGAACGACGTCGTGCTGTCGATGGTCAGCGGGATGCTCGCCAACTACCTCGCGGCGGCCGGCGTGATGGCGGCGACGCTGCCGCGCGACCCGGTCGCGCTGGTGCCGGTGAGCGTGCGCAAGGAGGGCAGCACAGAGGGCAACGAGATCTCGATCGTCTTCGTCGACCTCCCCGTCGGAGAGCCCGACCTCGACCGGCGCACCGCGATCCTCGCCGAGCGGATGACAGCGATCAAGAACTCCGCGAAGGTGCGCGCGGGCGCGCTGATGGTCGGTGCCGGCGGCTTCGCGCCGCCGCTGATGGCGTCGGCGCTGGCGCGCGCGGCAAGCGTCGCCGGACCGGTCACCGGCGACGGCGCCAGCCCGTTCAACGTCGTCGTCTCCAACGTCCCCGGACCGCAGATGCCGCTGTACCTCAACGGCTCGCAGGTGCTGGCCGCCGTGCCGGTCGTGCCGTTGAACCCGGCCGATCAGGGTATGAACGTCGGCGTGCTCTCCTACAACGGGCAGGTCGGCTTCGGCATCTCCGCCGACCGCGGGCTGAACCCGCCGATCAGCGTGGCGAAGTCCGCGCTCGAGGCGATGCTCGCGCGGCTGTGAGCATCTTCATCACGGACATCTCGCCGGCGGGCGAGGGACCGCGGCTGGCGATCAAGGATCTCTTCGACACCGCCGGCGTGCGGACGACCTACGGCTCGGCGATCTTCGCCGACCACGTGCCCGAGGCGAGCGCGGTCGCGGTGACGCGGCTCCAAGACGCCGGCTATGTGCCAGTCGGCAAGGCCAACCTCCACGAGTTCGCCTACGGCATCACCTCGGAGAACGAGCACTTCGGGCGCGTGCCGAACCCGCTTGCGCCGGATCGCATCGCGGGCGGGTCCAGCGGCGGCAACGCGGCAGCGCTTGCGGCGAGCCTGGCGGACGCCGCGCTCGGCACGGACTCGGGCGGGTCGATCCGGATCCCCTCGGCGTGTTGCGGGACCGTCGGCTTCAAGCCGACGCACGGGCTCGTGCCGCTCGACGGCTGCTACGCGCTCGCGCCGAGCTTCGACCACGCCGGCCCGATGGCGCGCGATGTCGCGACGTGCGAGCAGATGCTCTCGGCACTGGTGGCGCAGTTCGTGCCGCTCGACCTCCCCTCGCTGGCCGAGCTGCGCGTCGGCGTCGCCTGGACCGAGCTGGCGGACCCACTCGTGCGCGAGCGCGTGCTTGCCGCGGCGTCGCAGTTCCCTGGCGCGCGTCCGCTGGAGCTGCCGCTGTCGTTCGGCACCGGCCCGCTGTTCGGCCGCGAGGTCGCGATCGTCCACGAGCAACTGTGGCGCGACCACCGCGACGGCTACAGCGCCAACGTCCGCCACAAACTCGCGATCGCGATGGCGGTGACCGACGCCGAGGTCGCGGAGGCCGAGCGCGTCCGCGCCGCCTACCGCGACGAGATGGCCGCGCTGATGGCAGACGTCGACCTCGTGCTGACGCCGACGCTCGCGATGGTCGCGCCGCTCGCGTAGCTCGGCGAGCCGCCGATCCGCGACCGTGCCCTGCAGTTCACCTACCCCTTCAACGCAGTCGGAGCGCCCGCGCTGGCGCTGCCGTGCGGCCCGGCCGAGGACGGCCTGCCCGCCTCCGTTCAGCTCGTCGGCCGTCCCGGCGAAGACGCGCTCGTGCTCGCCGCGGGCCGCCTGCTCGAGGAGTCGGCGGACTGGCATCGTGGGGAGACACCTCGGGGCTAGCGTTGGCCGCTGCGCGCGCAACCGGGCATTGAGGGGGAAGGTGTGCCGGCGGGCCCGCACGCCGCCGCCGCAATCGCGCCGTTGATCTCCCGCGGATCGGCCGAACGTACGTCGTACCGCAGCTATTGGGGGTGTGACGTACGTTCGGTGCCCGGCGAGGGGCCACCAGCCGCGCGCGCTCAGCACCGGACCGGCGCGGCGTTCGCCGGGTCCAGCGCGTTGAACGTCAGCTGCGCGGCGACCGGATCGATGGCCACCAGCGCGTGCTCGGAGAGGTTGCCCGGGCAGATCTCCTGCAGCACGTGGTTGGTGTGGCCCGGCATGGAGCCACTGGACCACGGGACGACGAGCTCGTCGAGCTTCGTCATCACCGTCGTGTACGAGACACCCGGCGCGGCCGCCCCGCCCTCGGCGAGCTTGCGCTGCATCGGCGAGCCGGCGAGAAACTGCGTGCACGACCCGCAGAACGCGGAGACGAGATCGATGATCGGCTTGCTCAGGCCGACGACGTTGCCGAGGTCGCGCAGGAAGCTGATGACGTACACGGTCGAGCCGTCGTAGAGCGGCGTCCAGGCGACGTACTTGTCGGTCTGCGCGGCGCCGCCGAGGAACTTCAGCCAGTACTGCGGCATGAACGTGCCCTCGGAGTGGCCGACGAGGTCGACCTTTGCCGCGCCGGTGGCGGTCCGCACGCGGTCGACGAACGCGCCGAGCTCCTTGGCGCTCTGCTCGATCGGGATCGTCCCGCCTGGCGCGCCGAACAGCACCATGCGTGGGTCGATTCCGTACGTGAGCGCGAAGACGCAGTAGCCACGCGCCTTGAGCTGCGGTGAGAGCGATCCCCAGTTGGCCGCCATCGTCGCGCCGAGGCCGTGCACGAGCACGACCGGGTTGGGATGCGCCGCCGTCGGCTTGCACGACCAGTCGTTGGCGCCCCGCGGCGGGTTGCTGAGGCTCATGAGCGCGCCGGCGGGCGCCGCGCTGAGCGCGAGGCCGGCTGCGGCGAGGACGACGGCGAGGGAGGTGCGCATGGTTCGCGCCGAAAGCTACGGCACTGTAGCTAACGGCGCAAACCGCTGCACTAGACCTCGGCGACGGGACGCGGGCCCTCGCCGATGTACTTCGCGGTCGGGCGGATCAGCCGGCCCTCGCGCTTCTGCTCCATGATGTGCGCGCTCCAGCCGGCCACGCGCGCACACGTGAACATCGGCGTGAAGAGGTCCGCCGGCACCTCGGCGAGGTCGAGCACCACGGCCGACCAGAACTCGACGTTCGTCGCCAGCACGCGGTCGGGCTTGCGCGCGTGCAGCTCGGCAAGCGCCGCCTTCTCGAGCGCCTCGGCGACCTCGAAGCGCGGCGAGCCGATCTCACGCGACGTGCGACGCAGCACGCGGGCGCGCGGGTCCTCGGCGCGGTAGATGCGGTGGCCGAAGCCCATCAGCCGCTCGCCACGGTCCAGCAGGTCCTTGACGTACTTCTCGGCGTTGCCCATCTGCTCGACGTCGTCGAGCATCTTCAGCACACGCGAGGGCGCGCCGCCGTGCAGCGGACCGGAGAGCGCGCCGACGGCGGAGGACAGCGCGGCGGCACAGTCGGCACCGGTGGAGGCGACGACGCGAGCAGTGAACGTCGAGGCGTTCATGCCGTGCTCGGCGGCGCTGATCCAGTAGGCGTTGATCGCCTTGACGTGGTCGGGGTCGGCCTCGCCGCGCCAGCGAATCAGGAAGCGCTCGGGAATCGACGTGCCCTTGTCGACTTCTGACTGCGGCACCCACGGCTGCCCGAGCCCGCGCGCGGACTGCGCGACGAAGCTCAGCGCCTGCACCGACGCGCGCGCAAGATCCGTCCGCGCCTGCTCGTCGGAGATGTCGATCAGCGGCTGGTAGCCGTACTCGGGCGCCAACATCGCCAGCGCCGACTGGACGTCGACACGATGATCGCCCGAGCGGACCGACAGCGGGTGTGGCTCGGCCGGCGCAAGGCCGGGGTCGAACGTGCCGTCGACCAGCAACCCCCACACCTTCTCGTAGGTGACATTGCCTACGAGATCCTCGATGTCGACGCCGCGATAACGAAGCGCGCCGCCTTCTTTGTCGGGCTCGGCAATGGTCGTGGCGAAGGCGACGACGCCCTCGAGGCCGGACTGGACTTCAGGTTCAGAGGTGACGGTCGTGCTCATGATGGAGAAAGCCTCGCAGGTCGTGGTTGATTGGACTTCAAGCGGATGGTGCGCGCGGCGTTGCGTGCCGCCTCTTCAGCCTCGAGCGGTGCGAGCACCACCCAGGCGGCCGCCGGCGCCAGCGCGCAGACGGCAAAGCCGACGGCCCATGACGTCGCACCGACGACGGCGCCGAACAGCACCGGGCCGAGCGCGCCACCGACGGCAACGATCGTGTTCTGCAGGCTCATCGCCGTGCCCGCACGGATGCGCCCGGAGAGCTCAGCCGCCGCGGTGAACGCGAGGCCGTTCCAGGTCATCGTCGACACGCAGGCGAGGGCCAGCACCGGGTAGAGCAGGACGCCGGGTGCATCGACGAGCACCGCCACGCCGGCAACCAGCAGCGCGTTGCGCCAGGCGATCGTGCGCAGCAGCGGCAGACGCGAGCCGGCGATGTCAGAGCGGCGGCCGGCAATGATGCGCGTGCCTGCTGCGGCGAGTTGCGTCCCCGCGAGCACCGCCGCGGCGGTGCCGACGGACACGCCGCGAGCGTCGTGCAGGAAGAGGACGAGGAAGCCGAGCAGCGCCGCCTGCGCGAAGACCAGCAGCGCGCTGCCGGCGCCCAGGCGCCAGGAGCGTGGGTCGCGCAGCGGCGGCGTCGCGCTGGCGGCGAACGCCACCGCTTCGGGCGACGCGGGCGGGCCGTCGCGCAGCCACAGCAGCGCGGTGACAGCGGCGGTCGCGGTGAGGCCGGCGAGGACCAGCAGCGCCGCGTCGAGGCCGCGCGCGTCGGCCAGGTGCGGCAGCGTCAGCGCCGCCACCGCGCCGCCGAGCGGCAGCGCCATCTGGCGGATGCCGAGCGCCGTCCCGCGCTCTGAGCGCGAGAACCAGAACATGATCGCGCGGCCGCTGGCGCCGGTGGCGCTCGCGCCGAACATGCCGGCGGCGAGCAAGCCCGCGAGCAGCAGCCCGAAGCTCGGCGCGAGGGCGGCACCGACGAGCGCCAGCGCCGTGCCCGCCAGCCCGATCGTCATCACCGGGCGCTCGCCGATGCGGTCGGTCAGCAGGCCCCAGGGCAGCAGCGTGATCATCACGCCGAGCGAGATCGCGGTGAACGCCAGGCCGACGCCGGAGAGCGAGAGGTCGTAGCGCTCGCGCATCGCGGGGCCGAGCGCGGGGAGCCCCATCCGCAGCGCTGCAAACACGCCGGCGCCAAGCGCGCCAACGCCGAGCACAACCCAGCGGTAGCGACTCGGTGCTTGCATACAAGTTCCACGATAGCGCTGCCGCGCTTTGCGTCGCTGTGCCGCAAGTAGGGTCCGTCGCATGCTCTTTCGCCCCGTCACCGAGCTCGCCCAGCTCGTTCGCAGCGGCGAGGTGTCCAGCCGCGAGCTCGTCCAGACCTCGCTCGATCGCATCGAGCAGCTCAACCCGCAGCTCAACGCGTTCGTGGACGTCTTCGCCGAGGACGCGCTCGCGCAGGCCGACGGGATCGGTGCGGGCGACGAGCGGCCGTTTGCCGGCGTGCCGATCGCCGTCAAGAACAACCGCGCGATCGCGGGGCGGCGGCTGACGCTGGCCGCGAACCTGCTCGGCGACCATGTCGCCGGCTACGACCACAACGTCGTGCGGCGCTTCAAGGAGGCCGGCTTCGTGATCGTCGGCACGACGACGCTGCCGGAGTGGGGGATCATGCCGGTGACCGAGACCGCGCGCTTCGGGCCGACGCGCAACCCCTGGGACACCGACCGCACGCCGGGTGGATCGAGCGGCGGCAGCGGCGCGGCCGTCGCTTCGGGCATGGTCCCGCTCGCGCACGCCAACGACGGTGGCGGCTCGACGCGGATCCCCGCGGCGTGCTGCGGGCTGGTCGGGCTCAAGCCCCAGCGCGGGCGCATCAGCGTCGCGCCGGAGGCCGGCTATCCGTCGCTCGTGCAGGACGGCGTCCTGTCGCACACGGTCGCCGACACCGCGGCGCTGCTGGACGTGCTTGCGGGCTACGAGCTCGGCGACGCCTGCTGGGCGCCCGAGCCCGAGGCGCCGTTTGCCCAGCTCGCAAGCCGCGACCCCGGCAAGTTGCGGATCGCGCTGACGATGACCAAGCCACTGCGCGACGCAGAGCTCGACCCGGTCTGCGAGCAGGCGGCGCGCGACGCGGCGGCGCTGCTCGAGTCGCTCGGCCACTCGGTCGAGGAGGTCGAGGCGCCCTGGGACGACCCCGCGCTGCTGGCGATCTTCACTGCCGTCTTCGGGCCGCTGCTGGCGACGTCGATGGAGTGGGCGGCGTCGCTGCAGGGCCGTGAGCCGCAGGCCGAGGACATGGAGCCGCTGAGCTGGGCGATCTACGAGCTCAGCTCGAAGATCTCCGCTGCCAAGGGCGTCGGCGCGGAGATCGCGCTGTCGCAACTGACGCGCAAGATCGCGGCCTGGGCGGCGCCGTACGACGCGATCGTCACGCCTGCGCTTGCCGAGGCGCCCGTGACGATCGGGACGATCGACCCGACCGACCCGAGCGACCCGATGGGCACGTTCGCGCGCTCCGGGCGCTTCACGCCCTACACGGCGCTGTCGAACGTCTCCGGCAACCCTGCGATCTCGCTGCCGCTCTACCAGCGGCCCGACGCCGACCTGCCGCTCGGCGTGCAGATCATCGGCACGCCGGCGGGCGAGGGCCAGCTGCTGGCGCTGGCGGCGCAGCTCGAGGCCGCCGCGCCGTGGCACGACCGCCGGCCCGCGGTAGCTAGGCGGCGCCGAGGACAGCGGCCATCCGCTTGGGCACGATGCCGAGCGACTCCGCGTCGGCGGTGCCGTGACGGGTGGTCATCGGCACCTCCATCAGCTCCGCCTCGTCCCACGTGGCCGGCGTGGCGGACTTCATCAGCGTCTCCGACAGGCGCAGCACCCGCGAGACGACCGGCGTCGGCACGTGCACGAGTGGACGCGAGCGGCCGGCGGCGCGCATCGCCAGCTCCGTGATTGCCTCGTAGGTCAGCGTGTCCGGCCCGGCCAGCTCGTAGCGCGGCATCGCAGAGCCGTTGCGCTGCAGCGCCGACATCACGCAATCGGCGACGTCCTCGGCCCAGATCGGCTGGTACTGCGCGTCGCCGCTGCCCGATACGGGCACCAGCGGCAGCAGCGCCATCCGCGACAGCAGCGTGAGGAACTGGTCGCCCGGCGAGTAGACGATCGACGGCGCGAAGATCGTCGTGCGCAGCCCGCTCTCGCGCACTGCCTGCTCGGCCAGCGCCTTGGCACGCATGAAGCGCGCGCGGTTGTGCGCCGTGGCGCTGAGCGAGCTGAAGAAGACGAAATGCTCGACCCCGGCGCGCTCGGCGGCGGCAACCATCCGCCAGGTCGCGATGCCGGTGAGCTCCTCGATCGAGCCGCCCGGCTGGTCGCGGATCGACGCCGCGAGGTGGACGACGGTCTTCACCCCGCGCAGGGCGTTGCGAAACGACGGCGGGTCGGCGAGATCGCCCAGCGCGATCTGCACGCGCACGCGTTCGGGGCCCAGCCGCTTGGGGTCGCGGACGAGGCAGCGCGTGGGGACTCGCGCGGCAGTCAGGCGGCGCAGCAGCGCCGAGCCGACGAGGCCCGTGGCACCGGTCAGCAGGAGCATCTTCGTAGCTAGTATGCCGCGCATGGCGTACGTCATTGCCGAGCCCTGCGTCGACACCAAGGACAACTCCTGCGTCGAGGTCTGCCCCGTCGACTGCATCCACCCGACGCCGGACGAGCCGGACTACGACAAGGTCACGCAGCTCTACATCGATCCCGAAGAGTGCATCGATTGCGACGCGTGCGTCGAGGCCTGCCCCGTGGACGCCTGCTTCGCCGAGGACCAGCTCCCGGACGAGTGGGGGAAGTTCGTGCAGATCAACGCGGACTACTTCAGCGCTGCGAAGTGACCCGCGCGCTCGCCGCGGCCACGCTGTGCGCCGTGCTGGTGGGCTGCGGCGGCGACGAGGACGGCAGTGGCTACGAGCGCGTGCTCAACAGCTTCTGCTCGGCGATGACAAAGGGCGCCGCGAAGGTGCAGGCGGACTCTGCCCAGCTGCAGACCGCGGCGCCGCAGGAGCGCTTGAAGGGCGTCAGTGGGGTGCTGGGGACGTTTGCCACGACGATGGAGCGCGCCGGCGCAAAGCTGCGCGACATCGACGTCCCCGAGGACTACAAGCGGCTCAACGCCGACATCGTCAAAGGCGTGGACGGCTACGTCGGCACGCTGCGCAAGGCATCGCGGGAGGCCGCGAACGGCAACGCGGCGGCCGCGCGCTCGCTCGGCTCGTCGCTGAAGGGCGAGCTGCCCGCGATCCCGACGGGGCTGGCGAAGAAGACGCCGGCCTGCAGCAGCTAGACGCTACGCCATCGGCAGCGTGATGCCCGAGGGCGCCGGGGCCTCGGCGAGGCTGGGCGCGTCGCCGGGCACGACGGTCAGCACCGGCAGCGGCGCCGGCGTCATCGCGATGATCCCGCGCGCGGCGTGGCGCACGTTCTGCGCCGCCGGGTCGTCGGGGTCGGTCACGATCAGCGGCGTGCCGGCGTCGGCCTGCTGACGTAGCGGCATCGTCAGCGGGATCTTGCCGAGCAGCGGCACGTCGAGCTCGTCGGCGAGCTCCTGGCCGCCGCCCTCGCCGAAGATCTGGAAGCGCTCGCCCCCGGGCGTCGTGAAGCCGCTCATGTTCTCGATCACGCCCGCGATCTCGAGGCTGACCTTGTGGGCCATCTCGGCACTGCGGCGCGCGACCTTCTGCGCGGTCGGCTGCGGCGTCGTGACGATCAGGAACTTCGCGTCGGGCAGCAGCTGGCTCAGCGTCATCGACACGTCGCCGGTGCCCGGCGGCAGGTCGACGAGCAGGTAGTCCAGCGCGCCCCAGGCGACGTCCTCGAGGAACTGCGTCAGCGCCTTGTGCAGCATCGGCCCGCGCCAGACGACGGCGGAGTCCTCCTCGACGAAGAAGCCGATCGACATGACCTTCACGCCGTGGGCCTCGAGCGGCAGGATCTTGCGCTCCGGGCTGACCGGCGGGCGGTCGGAGCCGAGGCCGAACATGCGCGGGATCGAATAACCCCAGACGTCGGCGTCGAGCACGCCGACGCGCTTGCCCTCGGCAACCAGCGCGGTCGCGAGGTTGGCGGTCAGCGTCGACTTGCCGACGCCGCCCTTGCCCGAGCCGATGCAGATCACGTTCTGCACCTGCGCCAACGCGCCGGCGGGCAGCGTGCCGCGGCCGAGCTTGCGCTGCAGGTCGCCCTTCTCGCTGTCGGTGAGGACGTCGAAGCTGACGCTGACGACGTCGACGCCGACCGACTTGACCGCGTCTGCGACGGCGGTCTCGAAGTGGCCGCGGATCGGGCATCCCGGGGTCGTCAGCGAGATCCTGACGGCGACCGAGCCGTCGTCGGCGATGTCGATCGAGCGGACCATTCCCAGCTCGACCACGTCTTGACGCAGCTCGGGGTCGATGACGGCGCGCAGCGCCTCACGGATCTCGTCGACGGACGGCATGGGTCCATTGTCGCAACCTTGGATG
This sequence comes from Paraconexibacteraceae bacterium, assembly GCA_963727365.1. Classification (GTDB taxonomy): domain Bacteria; phylum Actinomycetota; class Thermoleophilia; order Solirubrobacterales; family Solirubrobacteraceae; genus Paraconexibacter. Next base: position 156,067 of record CAVSFU010000016.1, read on the forward strand.
CACAAAGACCTGCGGCCCGCTCCGAGGAGCGGGCCGCAAGATGAGGGAGGAGAGGTACTACTTCCACCGGCGAATATGAGGCCGGATGGAACTTCCGCGATCCGCGCCCTCTCCGTGGCGCGGTGCGGTGAAGGGGCTACGCCAGCGTGCCGACGCGATCCTGGACGGTCTCGGCGAGGTCCTTGACCTGGGTCTGGACCTTGTCGGCGTTGGTCTCGACGTCCTTGCGCAGCGACTTGAGCTCGCGCTGCAGGCGCGTGCGGCGCTGACGCAGCTCGCGCTCGACCTGGGTGCGCGTCTTCTTGAGGTCGCGCTGCAGGCTCTTGCGGGCGGTCTGCCCACGACGCTCGGCCTTCTTGAGGTCGGCCTCGACGTCCTTGCGGAGCTTCGTGAGCTGCTTCTCAGCGGCGGCACGGGTGCCGTACTTGGTCTGCAGCTCTTCGACGGTCGTCACGACGCGATCACGGGCAATCAGCGCGGCGCCGACGGGGATCACGACGGCCTTCTCGGCGTAGTCCTGAACCTGCTCGACGGTCGACTTCTCGACCTGCGTCGCAGCGGTGCGGGCCTGCGTGCTCGCAGCCTTGGCGTTGGTGGATGCCGTGCGCTTGGTGGTGCGCTTGGCGGGGGCCTTCTTGGGGGTGCCGGGGGTCTCGGCCATGGTCTTGCTTCCTCGCTCGGTTGCTAAGGAGATTACTTTTAACAGTGTCCGTTGGCCTGAAGACTACCAGCGAACACATGTTTGTAAACCCCCGTCGACAGATCGTTACAACCCCGAACGATTGTTCGTATTGCCACTAGGCCGTGGCCAGCGGAATCCGAGTGAGCCAGGCACCGGGATCATCGAGCTCTGCCAGCGTCGGCAGCGCCTCGGGAGCGGCGAAGGCGCGATGCAGCGTCGCGACGTCGGAGCGCTCGATCACGCCGTCGCAGAAGCGCCGCCCCTGCTCGTACTGGCGCAGCTTCAGCTCCAGGCCGAGCAGGCGCTCGAGCCAGACGACCAGCAGCGGGCGATCGCGCTCGCGGCGGCGGTTCAGCGCCTCGCGCAGATCCGACAGGTCACCGATCAGCTGCTCGCCGACGGCGTCCATCACCAGCTCGGCGTGGCCTTCGATCAGCGCCATCGCCGCTTGTAGGCGATCGAACGCCGCGCGGCGCTCGGGCCCGACCACGAGCTCGACGAACGACCCCTCGCGGACCGTGTCGACGAACGCACGTAGGTCGTCCAGCGACGGCAGGCGGTCCATCTTCACGTCGGCGGCGAGCAGCTCGCGCAGCAGCCCGGCGAGGTAGGGACGCAGCCAGTCGACGGCGCCGAACTGGACGGCGTGCGTGACCTCGTGGACGCAGACCCACTGCGTCAAGCGCTCCAGATCAACCTCCAGGACCTTCGCGGCTTCGCGGATGTTCGGCCCGACGATCAGCAGCCGCGGGGCGGGGTCCTCCGCGAGCAGGCGGACGTCGTACTGGCCGAGGACCTTGCGGCCGAGGTAGCCGGTCAGCGCGCCGGCCTCCAGGCCGAGCACCGTCCCGCCGACGCGGCGCGCGGCACCGCCGAGCGGCCCGAGGCCGTCGCCGAGGCGGTCGGCGACCGGGTCGATGACGTCGCGCATCGTCGACAGGTTGGCCTCGACCCACGTCGCGCGGTCGACGGTCTCCGGCGGCGGCAGCGGCGCGCTGGGGTGCAGGCCGGTGTAGGCGGCGATCCGCAGCTCGGCCGCGTCGCACGTTGCCGGGACGTCGCCGGGCAGCGCGGAAGCGTCGCCCGCGTCGCCGCCGGTCCAGAGCGCGGCTTGGGCGGCGAGGCCCCAGTCAACGGCACTCACGAAAGGGGTACCTCCGCGGGGCATCCTGCCCCGCGTCCTGATGGCAACGGTCGGCCTCCGGCCGCCCGAGATCGGTGGTTTCTCACGAAACCACCTCGATCATGCGAGCCAGCCCATCGGCAGTGCGGGCGGCAACAACGGGTGAGTGCGCCTCGAGGTCCAGCGGCGCGGCGAGCGGGTCATCGAAGCCAGGGTAGGCAACCAGCCCGCCCGCCTCGCGGACCACGAGCTGGGCGGCCGCGCCGTCGACCGCGCGGGAGGCGGTCAGCGAGCACATCCCGTCGACGCGCGGCGGTGCCACCTGGCACAGCGAGATCGCGACCGAGCCGAGCGCGCGCACGCGGTGGACGTGCTCGACGAGGCTCTCCGACGCCTGCGCCAGCCAGCGCGGCGCGGCGCTCTCCACGCAGACGACCTCCAAGCGCCCGTCGCGCGTGCGCCGCTCGGGCGCGGGCTCGCCCAGCGGCTCGTCGTTGAGCCAGACGCCCTCCCCGCGGACCGCCCGCCACTCCTCCTTGGCGCCGTAGTCGAAGACGTAGCCGAAGAGCACGTCGGCCATCGTCGGTCCGTCGGCGACCGCGATCGAGATCGCATGCGCGTTGAGCCCGCGCTTGGCGTTCAGCGAGCCGTCGATCGGGTCGACGACCACGAGCACGCCGTCGTCGCCGAAGTCCACACGCCCGCGCTCCTCCGAGACCGCGGTGAAGCGCGCGCCGTCGTCGTGCAGCCTTGTGAGCTGCTCGAAGACCGCGTCCTCGGCGTCGGCGTCGATGACGAGCGTGCGGTCGCCGCCCTCGCCGCGGTTGCCGGTCTCGACGGTGCGCTCGGTGCCGGCGCGCGAGCCGGCGAGGATCGCCGCCAGCGCCTGCGCCGAGGCCCGGGAAGCGCCGAGCCAGTCATGTCGCAGGATCGAGGCGGTCACCGGCGCAATACTAGGTCCGCGTGCACGAGCTGACCGATGCCCAGCGCGAGGCCGCCGCACACCGCGGTGGCCCACTCGTCCTGCTCGGCGGCGCCGGGACCGGCAAGACCGCGGCCCTCGTCGCCCGCTTCGTGGCGCTCGTGGACGACGGCGTCGCGGCTGACGCGATCGCCGTGCTCGTCCCCACCGAGAGCGCCGCGGGCACGCTGCGGGCCCAGCTCGAGGAGGCGCTTGGCACGCGGCCGTTTGCCGAGCTGGCGGTCCACACCGGGCCGGGCCTCGCGCGGCGGCTGCTGCGCGGTGAGGCGCTCGAGGCGGCGATCGACCCGTTCGTCGCGCTCGCGTCGCCTGCCGACCGGCTCGGCGTCCTGCTGGACCGCATGGACGAGCTGCCGCTGCGCCACCACGACCTCCAAGGGCGGCCCGCCGCCACCCTTGCGCGCGTGATCGCGCGGATCGACCGCTGCAAGGACGAGCTGCTCGACCCGGCCACGGTCGCCGCCTGGGCGGAGAACGGCAGCGACCGCGAGCGCGAGTTCGCCGCGCTCTACCGCGAGCACGAGCGGATCCTCACCGAGCAGGGCCTGATCGACCACGGCGAGCTCGTTGCCCGTGCGCACGCGCTGCTCAGCGAGCACCCGCACGTCTGCGCGCGTTGCGGGGCGCGCTTCCTGCACGTGCTTGTCGACGACGCGCAGGACCACACGCCGGCGACGCTTGCGCTGGCGCAGGTGCTCGCAAGCTCGCACGGCGGGCTGGTGCTGGCGGGCGACGACGACCAGGCCGTCACGCCGCCGCGGCGCGGCGCCGCGGCATGGGTGCCGACGAACACGAAGTGCGTGCGCCTCGAGCGCTCGCACCGCTGCCGCGAGAACCTGCTGCAGGCGGCGAACGCGATCGTCGCCCCGGCGGCCGGCCGTGTCGAGAAGCAGCTACGGCGAGCCCGGCGGGGCGGTGAGCTTCTGGGAGTGCGCGAACGAGCGCGCGCAGGCGCAGTCCGTCGCGAGCGAGATCGAGCGCCTCGTGCGCGAGGGCGTCGCGCCGGAGCGCATCGGCGTGCTCGTGCGGTCCGTGCGCAACGAGGGCCAGGCGGTCAGCGTCGCGATGGAGGAACGCGCGATCCCCTTCCGGCTGCTGGGCGCGGCGGCCTTCTTCGGGCAAGCCGAGGTGCGTGACGTGTTGGCGTGGCTGCGGCTGCTGGTCAACCCGTCGGACTCCGCCGCGGTGGTGCGTGCGCTCGCGCGCCCGCCGGTGGAGCTGCGCGCGGTCGACCTCGCGCGCTGCGTGCAGATCTCGCGGCGGCGCAAGCTCGACATGGTCTCCGCGCTCGTCGCGGCGACCGAGTCGCCGCAGCTGCCGCCCGACGCACGCGATCGCGTCGTCGACTTCCTCAAGCTCTACCGCGGCGCGTCGCGCGCGATCGACACGACGCGCCCGGACATGTTCGTCCACCGCCTGATCGACCGGCTCGGGCTGCGCCGCCAGCAGCTGTTTGCCGCGCAGGCAGACGTCGTCGAGCGCCTGCTTGCGCTCTCGCGGCTCGGGGAGCTGGCGGCCGACCACGTACGCCGTGCGCCGCAGGCGACCGGCCGCGACTTCGCGCGCTACCTCGGTGCGGTCGCCGACGCGGGCCTGCGCGACGAGGCACAGGAGTCGCCGCCGGCGGGGATGGTGGCGGTGACGTCGATGGTGGGCGCGAAGGGTCTGGAGCTCGATCACGTCTTCGTGCTCGGCATGCAGGCGTCGCGCATCCCCGGCGCGCGAACCGCGCTGGTGGAGCCCGCGCCCGACGTCGAGGGGGACCCAGCCCCGTCGCGCGATCGCCACGTCGACGACATGCGCCGCCTCGTGCACCTCGCGATCACGCGGGCCCGCAACGGCGCGGTGCTCGCCTACGCCGCGGCGTCAGACCGCGGCGCGCGCCAACCGCCGTCGCCGTTTGCCGAGGACGCGCGCGCGGCCGTCGGCGCCGAGTGGGAGCTGCGCGAGGAGGAGCTGTTCGGGCCCGACGAGGCGCTGCACGCGACGTTCAGCGCGCTGCGTGACGAGCTGCTGGGGTCGGTCTCGACGGTCGGCTCGCGGCTCGGCGACCTGCGGCTGGACACCGACCTCGACGTCACCCACGGCGTCGTGCGCTACCTGGAGCTCGTCAAGCTCGCGGCGCTGATCGAGCGCCCGAGCGGGCAGTCGGTCGGCGACGCGCTGATCGACATCAACGCGCGGCTGCTGCAGGCCGTCTCCGCCTCTCAGCGCGAGGTCTTCCAGACGTCGACACTCGACGACTTCATCCTTGGTGCCGAACGCGACACGCGTGCGCGGGCCGGAGCGCTGGCGGCGCGCGAGGAGCCGTCGCTGGAGGCCTTCCTGCCGCGCCGCGGGGACGGGCTCGTGCTGAGCGCGTCGGACATCGAGACCTACCGCTCCTGCCCCCTGCGCTACAAGTTCGCGCGCGTCTTCCGGATCCCGTCGGAGCCGACGCTGAACCAGCGCTTCGGGATCGTCGTGCACCAGGCGCTCGAGCGCTTCCACGCCGAGTCCTCGCGCTCGCTGGACGAGCTGCAGGGCCTGCTGGACGCCGCCTGGCGGCGCAGCGGTCTCGGCGACTCCGACCAGGAGCGCCAGCTGCACGAGAAGGCGGTCGTGGCGATGCGCCGCTACGTCGAGCGCTTCACCAGCGAGCCCGGCGAGCCGGTGTGGCTGGAGAAGGGCTTTGCGTTCAAGCTCGGCCCGCACCTGCTGCGTGGGCGCGTGGACCGCGTCGACCGCCTGCCAGACGGCGAGTACGAGCTGATCGACTACAAGACTGGCCGCCCGAAGACCGCCGTGCAGCTGCGCGACGACGTCCAGCTGTCGCTCTACGCGATCGCCGCGCGCGAGTCGTGGGAGATCGAGGCACCGCAGCAGGCCTACCACTACGTGCTCGACGACGAGAAGATCGCCGTGCCGGCCAACGAGATCGACCCGAGCTGGATCACGGACACCGTGATGGAGGTCGCCGACGGCATCCTCTCCCAGGGCTTCGAACCGACCCCGTCGTACTCGGTCTGCTCGATGTGCGACTACCGCATCGCCTGTCCTGCGGCCGAGCGCTAGAGCAGCGAGACCAGCACGATCAGCGCGAGGATCGCCATCGCCCAGGCGAAGATCGTGCCGAGCTGCCTGCTGGAGAGCGGCAGCGGCGGGTCGCTCGGCGCGGCCGGTGGCAGCTTTGCGTCCGTGACCGACACGCGGCGCACGCCGGCGGGCTGTTCCTCTTCAGCACTCATACGAGCAGCAGCATGACGACGACGACGAAGATCACGAAGATGATCGCGGCGACCAGGTAGCCGAGGATCGGCGGCGCCGGTGGCAGCTCCGCGTCGATGACCTCGGTCGGTGCTGCGCGGCGCGGGCTCTCGCGGCCGATCACCTTCACGGCCGGTCCCTCGAGGTCGACCGCCTCGGCGATCGCGGTGGCGGCGTCGTCGGCGGGTGCCGGCTCCGGGGGCGCGGCCTTCGCCAGCGCCTTCGCGAGGCCGTCGCGCTCGCGGCGCAGCGCCTCCAGCTCGGCGCGGTGCGTCTTCTGCACGCGCCGCGCCTCGCGCAGCTCCTCCTCCAGCGCGGCGTGCTGGGCCTCGCTGCGATCCGCGCGCTCACGCAGCGTCACGGCCTCGGCCTCGACCTCCTGACGCGCGCGTGCCGCCTCGCGCAGCGACGTCTCCATGCGCGCGGCGGCGTCGGTCAGCGCGCGGTCCTTGTCGGCCTCGGCGTCGTCCAGCGCGCGCCGCAGCGCGTTGAGCTCACGCGCCAGCGCGATCAGGCGGTCGCCGTCGCCACCGGTGGTGTCCGGCGCCGGCAGGTCGAGCAGGACGTCGCGCAACGCCAGCGCGAAGCTGCCGTCGAGCTGGTCGGCGGGAACCGCGAAGCTCGCCTGCCAGCGTCCCGCGGGCCCGGAGATGGGGCCGAGCGCCGGCAGCTCGATGCGCGCGCCGCCGATCGACTCGACGAGCAGGCGCGGCGTGTCGCCGTTGAGATCGCCGTTGCCAAAGCGCCCGCCGACCTCGACGACCGCGACGTCGCCGCTGACGGGCGCGGCGCTGAAGCGCTCGAGCTCGAAGACGCTCATTCGGGCACCTCGACCGCGCTCATCGCCTCCGTGCGCTGCTCCTCCTCCACCGGCTCAGGCTGGCGGCGGTCGACCGCGGCGACGCGCCGGCGCCGCTCGCGGCTGCGGACGTCAACCGACACGCTGAAGCTCGCGACGAGCTGCGCGGCGCCCGCGACCATCAGCGCACCCGCGACGAACGCCAGCCAGGCGCCGCTGTCGAGGTCGGCGTTGCTGTAGGCGGGCGGCGGGTCGAGCAGCTGCACGGCCACGGCCAGCAGCGCGCCGCCGGCGATCGCAAGGCCGATGCGAGTGTCATCGCCCAAACGCCCTGCGCCGTGAGCGATGCCGGCGACCGCGAGTGCCGCAAGCAGCACGTCGAGCGACTCGAACGCGCTCCAGGCGCTGTCGCCGTCGAACCAGGGCAGGAACAGGCTTACGAGCAGCAGCAGGCCGCCGAGGGTCAACATCCCGGCACCGAGGTCAAACGTCCGATTCATCGGCTTCAGTCAGTACCCGGGCCGCGCTGTCGGAGAAACCGCTGGAAGTCACGTGCCAGCGCATCGCCGGACGGCAGCTCGGACTGGTCCACCGGATCTTCGCTCTCCTCCGCGCTGGCCTCGAGGCGCTCGACGAACGCCTGCACCTCGGGATCCGCCTGGACTGCGAGCCCGACCTGGCGCTCGTACTCAACGGTCGCTTCCTCGAGCTCGGTAGCGTCCACCGAGACGCCGACGAGGATCTCCAGGCGGCGCACGAGCGCAAGCGCGGCCTTCGGATTCGGCGCAGCGGCGACGTAGTGCGGAACGCTTGCCCACAGCGACGCCGACGGCAGGCCGGCCTCCTGGCAGAGGCTGTAGAGGACGCCGGTGATGCCGGTCGGACCCTCGTAGGACGTCGGGCGCACGTCGAGGCGCTCGACGAGCGCGTCGTCGCTGGAGATGCCGTTGACCGGCACGGGACGCGAATGCGGCACGTCAGCCAGCAGCGCGCCCATCGTGACGACCATCTGCACGCCCGCGGACTCGGCCAGGTCGACGACGCTCTCGGCGAACGTGCGCCAGCGCATCGACGGCTCTGGGCCCTGCAGCAGGATCAGGTCGCGCGGGGCACGCGGCACGCGCGCCTCGTAGATCTCCAGCGCCGGCCACTCGATCTTGCGCGCGCGGCTTTCTTCGAGCTTGATCCGCGGCCGCGTGGCCTGGAAATCGAAGAACTCCTCGGGATCGATCCGCGCGAAGCGGGTCGCGCCGAGCGACGAGCCGACGAACTGCAGCGCCGCCGACGCCGCGTCCCCGGCGTCGTTCCAGCCCGTGAAGGCGCAGACCAGAGCCGGAGCGCGAAGCCCGTCCGGTCGGCTCTCCCAGATCAGGGGCGGCATCCGATCCACGGTACAAGATGGTCGGGGCATGCCCGTCGCCACCCTCCGCCCCGGTGACGTCGTCGACGACGTCTACGCCTGCACCCGCAAGGACCGCTTCGTCGCGCGCTCTGGCGCCCCGTACCTTGCCGTCGAGCTGCGCGATCGCACCGGCGCGATCGGCGCGCGCGCGTTCCGCGACGCCGATCTGCTCGGCGGGCGCTTCGATCGCGGCGACCTCGTCCGCGTGCGTGGCCGCGTCGAGCGCTTTCGCGACGAGCTGCAGGTCGAGATCGCCGCGATTGCCCGCGCGGCCACCGAGGACGCCGACCCAGCCACGTTCCTGCCCGTCGCCTACCGCGACCTCGACGAGCTCGACGGCTTCCTGGAGCACCTCGCACGCGAGGTCCACGACGCCGGCTACCGCGCGCTGCTGGACACGCTGCTGGCCGACAAAGCGCTGCGCACGGAGTGGCGGCGCGCGCCCTGCACGCGCGGTGGGCATCACGCCTACCTCGGTGGCCTGCTCGAGCACACGGTCGCGGTCGGCACGCTGGCGCTGGAGACCGCGCAGCTGCACCCGCGGCTGAACTCCGACCTGCTGATCTGCGCCGCGCTCGTGCACGACCTCGGCAAGACCCGCGAGTTCACCTACGGCGCGGAGATCGCGCTGTCCGACGAGGGTCGCCTGCTCGGCCACGTCGAGCTCGGGCTGCGGCTGCTCGACCCGATCGCCGCCGGCGTGATGGACGACGGCCACCGCCTCTCACTCATGCACTGCGTGCTCACCCACCACGGCGCGGACGCCGCGCCGGGGCGGCGTTTCGGCTCAGCTGAGGCGCTCGCGCTGTACCGGCTGAACGCCCTCGACGCGACGGTCAAGGGCGCGTTGGAGCACGGGCTTCAGGGCGTGTAGGCAGCAATCGTCCGGTCGGCCATCGCACGCGCTTGCGCTTCTTCGTCGGTCGCGGCGACGACATGCGCCTCACCCCACGCACGCCCGCTCTTCGTGACGAACGCGACGCCCTCCTCAGATGCCGTCCAGCTGAGGAACGCGGCGGGATCGACGGCCTCACCGCTGGCGACGTGCAGGGCCAGCCCGCGCAGGCCCAGCTCCCAGCCGATGCCGACCGCGCCAGGACCGAACTGGCGCCAGTGATCGTCCTCGGCCAGGTCGAAGTGCTCGATCTGCAGGCGCGTGCTGTCCGGACCCTCGGCGATCAGGCGCACGCTGATGCGGCTGACGGCGTCGTTGAACTCCCACGTCGCGGTGAAGCCGTTGGGCGGGTCGCACGCCTCGATCGTGCCGCCCGCATTGCCCTCCAGCTGGTAGCGCCCACCGAGGCGCAGTTCGCCGCTGACAGGCAGGAACCAGCGCGGCAGGCGCTCGGCGGTGGTGCACGCGTCCCAGAGGTCCTCAACCGTCGTCGCGTACGTCTCGCTGATGGTGACGCGCTGGCGTCCAACCTCGCGCTCGATCATCGCCGGCCCCTCCTGATCTCGGTGTGCAGGGCGTCGAGGGGCTGGCGCCAGAAGCGCTGCAGCCAAGCCTCGACTTCGCGCAACGGCTCGTCGTCGACGGCATAAAGCCGGCGAGCCCCGTCCGGCCGGACGCTCGCGAAGCCGTGCTCGCGCAGCACCCGCAGGTGCTGGGAGACCGCCGGCTGGGAGATGCCGAACTCGTCGTGGATCGTCGCCGTCAGCTCGCCGGCCGGCGCTTCACCGGCAGCGAGCAGCTCGAGGATCCGTCGCCTGACGGGGTCCCCGAGGACGTCGAAAGCGTGCACGACACCAACGTATCATGCACGCCTTATATTTGGGACGCCTTATGGGCGGCGCGGCCGCGGCGGAGGCAGCGCCCGCGACGGGACGACGAGCGTCGGCGCGATGTCGAAGCCGAATCCCGGCGACAGCTCGATCAAGCCGCGCGGACGGCGGCTGAGCGCTCGGCACAGCCGGGTGGGCAGGCGGCTCAGCGCGACGGGCTGGACATGGGGCGTGCCGTCGCCGCCGACCCAGACGACGTAGCGCGGCGCGTGCGCCTCGCGACCCTTCGCCGGCGGGACGAGGAACTCGTAGGCGTTGTCCTTGACGTCCGCCTTGATCGCGGTGCCGTCGGCGCTGGTGAGGAACGCCGAGCCGACGCCGTCGGGCACGATGCCGCTGACGCTGACGAGGTCGCGCTTGGGACCGGCGCACGGGCGCACCGACGGCGAGACGAGACCGCGGATCAGCTGCTTGTGGACGCCGCCGACGCCAACCGGCGCGCCGCCCTCGGCGATCACGATCAGGCCCTCCTGTGGCTTGTCGAGATCCACCAGCGGTGCGAACGGCACGGGCGCGAACGGGACCGGGGCGGCGTAGATCGGCGCGGCGCTCGGGGGCGGGACGCGACGCGGCAGCTTGGGCGTCGGAATGCGGCGCGCCGGGCGCAGGCGCCGCGCGCGGGGACGCCGCTCGACGCCGCGCCCAGCCTTCGGGTTGCAGATCAACCGAGGCCCGCGCAGCAGCGCCCGCAGGTCGGCAACCGGCACGACCCATGCGCGCCCGCCGCTCGCCGTCTGACGCAGCAAACGTGCAGAGTTGGGGTCTGCGAGCGTGATCCCGCGGCGCTTGAGCTGCTGCATGGCCTTCGCCGACAGCGTGTCCGCGTCAGTCCGCTCGCGGCGCAGGACGCCGAACGCGTCGAATACTGCTTGGCTCGGCGGCTTCACCGCGGTCTGCTTGCGCGGCGCGCAGCGCGCGATGTAGAGCGTCGCGGGAAACGCGGGCGCCACCGTCGGATACAGCACGGGCGGCGGCCCTTGCGCGCGCACGCTGCTCGCGAAGGCAGCAAGCAGCCCACAGGCCAGGGCAAACGGCACGACGATGCGAAGAGTCAACGACAGCTCCCGGAATTGCAGGACAGAACCAGCGAGCCGGACGCATCGAGCGCCGCGACGGAGTACGTGGTGACGGCGCCCGGCACCGCTGCGACGAAGGCGCGCAGGCGTGGATCGATTCCCGCGGCGGTGGCGCCGCGGGAATCGACCGCTTGCGTTGCGGCGACGACGCGCTCAGTGCCGGCACGCAGCTCGGCACGCGCCGCCTCCGCCGGCAGGACACCGAAGACCCAGGTGCGGTCCAAGGCCGGGTCGTAGTAGCTCTGGACGCGCCGCGCGCCGGGGGTGCAGCGCGTGCCGCCGCCGCCCGGGCCGGCCTCGAGGAACGTCGCGATCACGGTGCGCCCGCCGTACTCGCACGAGGCGGCGCTGAGGCGCCAGCCCTGGCCGGTCGCGACGTAGCGCAGCCCGGTGCTGCGGTCGGGCATCGGCGCGCGCAGCTGCGCGGGCAGGTCGGGAATCGCGGGGCCGGTGAGGACGTCGCGCGTGGCGACCGCGGTGGACGCGAACGCCGCAAGCGCAAGGCCGAGCACGAGCGGGCGCCACGAGCGCCGCAGCGTCATGCGCCGCCACCACGGTGCGCGGTCGGCGCGCGCGTAGCCCGCGCGCAGGCGCTGGCCGAGCTCCTCGAGGACGGCGTCTGGCTCGCGCGTCATCGCGCGTCCCCCAGGGCGACGGCGAGCGTGCGCAGGCCGCGCGAGACACGCGCGCGCGCCGCCTGCTCGGAGATCCCCAGGCGCGACGCGATCGCGTCGTAGCCGAGCTCGTCCTCCACCCGCAGGCGCACCGCATCGCGCTGCTCAGCCGACAGCTCGGCTAGCGCCGCCACGACCGCCGTGCGCAGCTCACCAAGCTCCGCGAGGTCCTCGATGCGCTCCTGCTCGGCATCGGTCAGCTGCACCGGCTCGACGCCGAGCCGCGCGAGCGCGCGGCGCTCGGCACCGCCGCGGCGCAGCGCGTCGTGCAGGACGTTGCGCGCGACGCCGAAGGTCCACGCGGCGATCGCGTCGGCGTCGGGTTCACCGCGAAAACGACGGCGATCGGCGTAGGCGCGGGCGTAGGTCTCACCGACGAGATCTGCCGCAAGCTGCGCGTCGTACGTGCGTCTGGTGAACCAAACCAGCAGGCGACGGGCGTCACGGTCGTAGGCTGCCGCAACATGTTCGGAGGTCAGACGCACTACCCACAGCTTCGCGCGAGGCCGCGCCTGTGTGACGCGGTAGCGGTCGCGGCGCTCGCGCTGCTGCCCGCGACGGCAAGCGCGGCGCCGCCGTGCGCCGGCAGCGAGACGCCCGTCAAGCCGGTGCTGCAGGGGCAGGGAACGCTCGAGTCGGTGATCGTCGACAAGCGCGGGCGGCTCTTCTACACCGACGTCACCGCGCGTGAGCTGCGGCGCATCGACGCGCCGGGCGAGCAGCCGAAGACGGTTGCGGCGATCCCCGAGGGCGGCGGGCTTGCGATCGACGACGCCGGGCGGATCATCGTCGGCTCGGGCAACAGCCTCCCCGGCGGTGCGACGGGCAACCTGATGCCCGGGGCGAAGCTGCTGCGCGTGTCGCCGGAAGGCGGGACGCCGGAGGTCATCGCCAGCGGGCTGCAGATGGCCAACGGGCTCGCGCGCGCGGCCGACGGGACGATCTATGCGTCCAACGACCTCGGCGTCGGGATCGACCGCGTCACGCCCAGCGGCGCCGTCACGGTGCGCTGGGCAACGGTCGTCTCCTCCAACGGCCTCGCGATCGACCGCGCCGGGCGCTACCTCTACGCCGCGCAAACCTTCCAGCCGGCGGCGATCGCGCGCATCGACCTGCGCACCGCGCGCGTCGAGACCTACGCCACGGCCGCCCTCGCCGATCTCGCGGCGGGCCCTGACGGGATGACGATCGACCTCGAGGACCGGCTGTACGTCGCTGCACAGATCCCGGGCGAGATCTGGCGCGTCAACAGCGACCGCAGCATCTGCACCGTCGGCACCGGCATCGCCAACCCCAGCGCGGTGGCGTTCGGCCACGGCGACCGCGGCTTCAGCGAGGGCCGGCTGTTTGCCGTCGGCTTCGGCGGCACGATCGCCGAGGTGCCCGGCGGGCGCGTCGCAAGCGCGCCACCGGCCGCGGGCAAGCGGCGCGTCGTCAGCTTCGCGTTCACGCCACGCACGGCACGCGTGCGGGACGGGCGCATCCGCATCCGCCCGCGCGTCGTCGCCGTCTACAGCGACGGCACGCGCCGCGCACGCGCCGTCCGCGTCGCCGTCGGTGGCCGCCGCGGGCGCACCGGGCGCCTGCTGACGATTCCCGTCGAGGCCCACGCCCGTGTCCTGCACGCGGGCTTCACGGCCGGCGGCAAGCGCCGCGTGCGCACGATCAAGCTGGTGCGGTGAGCGCCGCGACGAACGCATGCGCGGGGTCGGCGCGCAGCTCCTCGACGCTGCCGCGCTGGACGAGCTGACCGTCGATCACGACCGCGACCGTCGCGTCGAGGGCGACCGCGTCGGCAAGGTCGTGGGAGACCAGCAGCGTCGGCAGCTGCAGTTGCGTCAGTAGCTCGGCGAGCTCGCGGCGGACGATCGCGGCGGTCAGGACGTCGAGGCCCGTGAGCGGCTCGTCGAGCAGCAGCACGCGGGGGTCGCGGGCAAGCGCACGCGCGAGCGCGACGCGGCGGCGCTGCCCACCGCTGATTGCCGCCGGCCTGGCGTCGGCGAGCTCGGCGACGTGCAGGCGTCCGAGCAGCTCGCCGACGCGCTGCGGTGTCGCGCCGGCGAACGCGACGTTGCGGGCGACCGTCAGGTGGCTGAAGAGCGCGCCGTCCTGCGGGACGTAGCCGACGCTGCGCAGCTCGGGCGCCAGCGCGGTCCAGTCCTCGCCGTCGCAGCGCACCGACCCGCGGTCCAGCGGGCGCAGACCGGCCACGGCGCGCACGAGCGTCGTCTTCCCCGCCCCCGAGGGTCCGACCACGACAACCGTCTCGCCGGGGGCGACGGTCAGCGCGAGGTCGAGGGCGAAGTGCCGAAGCGCGCAGGTGAGCTCGAGCTCGAGTCCCGCCATGACGTGATGACCTTGTAGGCAACGAGGACGCCGGCGCTGATCGCAACGAGCAGCACGCCGATCGCAAGTGCGGTGTCGAAGCTCGCCTCGAACAGCTCGTAGACGGCGAGCGTCAGCGTCTGCGTCTCGCCGCGCACGCTGCCCGCGAAGATGATCGTCGCGCCGAACTCACCGATGCCGCGCGCGAACGCGAGCACCCAGCCGGCGACGAGGCCGCTCGCGGCCAGCGGTAGGCCGACGCGCCAGAACGTCCGCAACGGACTGGCGCCGAGCGTACGCGCGACCTCCAGCTGCGCGCTGTCGACGGCCTCGAACGCGGCGATCGCCTGGCGCAGGTAGAACGGCGAGGCGACGAACGCGATCGCGATCACGACCGCCCATTCGGTGAACGGGATGACGAGGCTGTTTCCGACCAGCCCGCCGCTGCCGAACGCGGCAAGCAGCGCGATGCCGGCGACGGCCGGAGGCAGCACGAGCGGCAGCTCCATCAACGTGATGACCACCGCGCGCCCGCGGAAGCGCTTCGTGGCGAGCAGCCAGGCGGCGGGCGTGCCGAGCGCGACGAAGAGGACGTTGGCGATGATCGTGGTGCGGGCGGTGACGGCAAGCGCGTCGCCGACCTGGTCGTCGCCGAGCAGGCGCGGCAGGTCTGACAGCGGCGCCTCGGCGATCAGCGCGGCGACCGGCAGGACGAGGAACGCGACGACGATCGCCAGGCAGGCGGCGGGCAGCGCGCGGCTCATGGCGCCCGCCCGAAGCCGCGTCGCACCAGTGCGCGCTGCACCGCCTCGGACTGCAGGTCGCGGACGTACGCAGCGCCACGCGGCTTCACGGCGCAGGCCTCGTAGCGCACCGTCGGCTGCACGCGGCGCGGGAGGCGCACCGTGCGCAGGCGGCGGGCGTCGGTGACGTAGACGAAGCCGGCGTCGGCCGACGCGAGTCGCACCTTGGCCACGATCGACGCGACGCTGGTCTCCGAGCTCACGATGTTGCGCGTCAGCACCGTGTCGGCGCCGGCGCTCGAGAGCAGCTTGCGCGTGTAGTCGCCGATCGGCACCCCCTCCGCGCCGATTGCCAGCCGGTAGCGACCACGCTTCAGCCGGTCGAGGCTGAGCCGCGCGCGGCGGGCGGGAACGATCAGCACGAGCTCGTTGGTGGCGATCGCAACCGGCGTGCTGCAGCGCCCTGCCTTTGCGAGCGCCGCTGGATCCTTCGCGCTCGCGCCGATCAGCACGTCGGCGGGCGCGCCGCGCTCGATCTGCCCGCGCAGCTGGTTGGAGCCGGCGAAGCTGTATCGCGCGTCCGGCAGGACGTCGGGCAGCACGCTTCGCAGAGACGACGCCGCGTACACCGTCGGCTTGGCGTCGTCACCGCCACCGCAGCCGGCGATCGCCGCGCAGACCGCCGCCGCAAGACCTAGACTTTTCCTAGGCATGAGCGCGCAGACTACCGTCCGCATCGGGACCGCGGCCACCGCCCTCGGCGTCAGCGTCGACACGCTGCGCCGCTGGGAGCGCGACGGCCGCGTGTCGTTCGTGCGCCGCGGTGGTCAGCGCGAGATCGAGTCCGCCGAGCTCGCCCGGCTGCTGCGCGAGCGCCGCCCGGCCGAGTACCAGACCAGCGCGCGCAACCACTTCGAGGGCGTCGTCGTCGCGGTCACGCGCGACAAGGTGATGGCTCAGGTCGAGCTTGCCTGCGGCCCCTACCGCGTCGTCTCGCTGATGAGCCGCGAGGCGGCCGACGAGCTCGGCCTCGAGCCCGGCGTGCCCGCCTCAGCGGTGATCAAGTCGACGAACGTCGTCGTCGAGCGCTAGACGCCCAGCGAGCGGCCGATGATCTCCTGCATGATCTCGCTGGTACCGCCGTAGATGCGGGTGATGCGCGCGTCGGCGTAGGCACGCGCGATCGGGTACTCGAGCATGTAGCCGTAGCCCCCGTGCAGCTGCACGCAGCGGTCGACGACCCGCCCCTGCAGCTCCGTGCACCAGAGCTTGGCCTTGGCCGCGTCCTCCACCGAGAGCGTGCCGGCGTTGAGCGCCATCACGGCCTGGTCGCAGTAGACGGTCGCAAGGTCGATCTCCGTCGCCATCTCCGCAAGCGCGAAGCGCGAGTTCTGAAACGAGCCGATCGGCTGCCCGAAGGCCTGGCGCTCCTTCACGTACTCGAGCGTCCAGTCCAGCGCCGCCTGTGCCGCCGCGACGCCGGCGATCGCGATCGACAGCCGCTCCTGCGCGAGGTTCGCGACGAGATACGTGAACCCCGAGCCCTCGTCGCCGAGCCGGTTCTCCACGGGCACGGGCATGTCGTTGAAGAACAGCTCGGCGGTGTCCTGCGCGTGCATGCCGATCTTCTCGAGGTTGCGCCCGCGCTCGAAGCCCTCCATGCCGCGCTCGACGATCACCAGCGAGACGCCCTTGTGCTTCAGCGACGGGTCGGTCTTCACCGCCGTGATCACGAGGTCGGCGTTGATGCCGTTGGTGATGAACGTCTTCGAGCCGTTGACGACGTAGTGGCCGTTGTCGCGGATCGCCGAGGTCGACATCGACGCGAGGTCTGATCCGATGCCCGGCTCGGTCATCGCGACCGCGGTGATCAGCGTGCCGTCCGCGATCCCTGGGAGCCAGCGCTCGCGCTGCTCGGGCGTGCAGTACTCGAGGAAGTACGGCAGGCAGATGTCGTGGTGCAGCGTCAGGCCCAGGCCCGAGCCGGCAACCCCGGCGTACTGCACCTCCTCGAGCAGCACCTGGTTGAAGCGGAAGTCGTCGACGCCAAGGCCGCCGTGCTCCTCGGGCACCGCCATCGCCAGCATGCCCTTCTCCGCGGCCTTCGCGAACAGCTCGCGCGGGACGATGCCGTCGGCCTCCCACTGCTCGTGATGCGGCGTGATCTCCTCGGCGATGAAGCGCCGGACGGACTCACGGAAGTCGACATGGTCGGGTTCGAAGATGGTGCGTTTCATCGGTTCACGAAGTAGTCGAGGGCGGCGGGGTTGGCGAGCGATTCCTTGGAGGCGGCCTGCTCCACCGGCACACCCATGAGGATCTTCTTGACGGGCACTTCGAGCACCTTGCCCGACAGCGTGCGCGGGACCTCGGCGATCTGCTCGACCTCGTCGGGGATGTGGCGCGGTGAGCAGATCGAGCGGATCTGGCCGGCCATCCGCTTCTTGAGGTCGTCGTCGAGCGTCGCCTCGGGCCGCAGCACGACGAACAGCGACATGTGGTCCTCGATGTCGACGACGAGCGCGTCGACGACCTCGTCGAGCGTGAGCACGGCGCGGTAGATCTCGGCGGTGCCCATACGCACGCCGCCGCGGTTGATCGTGGAGTCCGAGCGGCCGCTGATGATCGCGGTGCCGCGGTCGGTGATCTCGATCCAGTCGCCGTGGCGCCAGACGCCGGGGAACATCTCGAAGTACGACTCGCGATAGCGCGAGCCATCGGGGTCGTTCCAGAAGAAGACGGGCATCGAGGGCATCGGCTCGGTGATCACGAGCTCACCGACCTCGCCGACGACGGCGTTGCCGGCGTCGTCCCAGGCCTCGACCGCGCAGCCGAGCGAACGCGCCTGCAGCTCGCCGCGGTACACCGGCAGGGTCGGGACGCCGCCGACGAACGCGGTGCAGACGTCGGTCCCCCCGCTGGTCGAGAACAGCCAGGTGTCGGCGCCGAGCTGCTCGTAGATCCACTCGAAGCCCTCCGGCGCCAGCGGCGACCCCGTCGAGCCGACGGCATGCAGGCGCGACAGGTCGCGGCCCTGCCCGGGGACGACGCCCTCCTTCATCTGCCCGGCGATGAACGCCGCTCCGCAGCCGAACACCGTCGTGCCGGAGTCGGCGGCGAGCTCCCACAGCACGTCGCCGGCGGGGTTGCCGTCGTAGAGCACGATCGCCGCGTCGGTCAGCAGCACGCCGACGAGGAAGTTCCACATCATCCAGCCAGTCGTCGTGAACCAGAAGACGTTGTCGTCGGGCTGCGCGTCGAGATGCAGGTGCATCTTCTTCAGATGCTCGAGCAGGATCCCGCCTTGGGAGTGGACGATCGCCTTCGGCAGCCCGGTGGTGCCGCTGGAGAACAGCACCCACAGCGGGTGGTCGAACGGGACGTCGGTGAACTCGAGCTCGCCGCCTTCGGGCAGATCCCAGCCGCTGCCGTCGAGGTAGCCGAGCGTGACGAGCTCACCCCCCGTCGCCGCGTGGATGTCGGCGACCTGCGCGCTGCGGTCGAAGTCCTTGCCGCCGTAGCGATAGCCATCGATCGCCAGCAGCACCTTCGGCTCGATCTGCGCGAAGCGGTCGATCACCGACTGCGCGCCGAACTCCGGCGCCGCCGACGACCAGATCGCACCGAGGGAGGCCGTCGCGAAGAACGCCGCGATCGTCTCGGGGACGTTGGGCAGGTACGCGCAGACGCGGTCGCCCTCGCCGACCCCGCGCGCGACGAGCCCCGCGCGGATTCGGGCCGTCTCACGCCGCAGGTCGCCCCACGTCCACGACGACAGCTCACGCAGCTCGGACGCGTGGTGGATCGCGACGCGCGCGTCGCCCTTGCCGACGAAGACCTGCCGCGCGTAGTTGACCTTCGCGCCGGGGAACCATTCCGCCCCGGCATCGCGCGCGAGCCGAGCACCTTCTCGTAGGAGCCCTCGATGCCGAAGAACTCCCAGATCGCCGCCCAGAACCCCTCGAGGTCCGCCACCGACCAGCGCCACAGCGCGTCGTAGTCCTCCAACCCGCGCTCGTGCATGAAGCGAGTGATCGTCGCGCGCTCGATGCGCTCGGCGGAGGGGGTCCACAACAGCTCAGCCACGCTCGGCACGCTAACTGGTCACGCGCCGCACGAGCTGGGCGGCGACCAACAGCTGCAGCAGCGCGAAGCCGATCTCCACCGATCGCTCCGGAACGGCGTTGACGAGCACCACGCCGAGCGCCGCCCCTGGGATCGCTAGCAGCCCGACGACGACGCCGTCGCGCACGCGCAGGTTGCCATAGCCGTGCTGTCGCCAGGCACCGACCAGCGCCACCGGGATGATCGCCAGCAGCGACGTCGCCTCGGCGTCGACCTGCGAGAGGTCGAGGAAGATCACGAGCGCCGGCACGAATAGCACGCCGCCGCCGACGCCCATCATCCCCGCGACCACCCCCGCGCAGATGCCGATCACGATCGCGCCGGTCATGGGACGAGCAACACCCCCGCGCTGACGACGAGCAGGCCCGCGAACAGCAGCGACACCGTCTCCTGGCGCACGCGCTGCTGCAGCCACGTCCCGGCGACGACGCCGGCGACCGCAGGCACGCCGACCAGGACGCCCTCGAGCACGTGCACGTTGCCGTACACGCCCTGTGTCAAAGCAGCGGCCGCGGCGATCACGACGATCGCGCCCAGCGACGTGCCGGTGGCCTCGCGCTCGCCGTATCCGAGCCACAGGATCAGCAGCGGCACGATCACGGTTCCACCGCCAACGCCGAAGAGTCCGCTGAAGATGCCGGCGGCAGTGCCGATGACGGCCAGCGCGAGCAGTCGGCGACGGCCATGCATCGGTCGCAATACTGTCAGGGTGACCTCAGGACCCGCCCTCTCCGGCGTGCTCGAGGTGCTGCGTGCCGATCCGGCGCGCAGTGCGATCTTGCTGGACGTCGACGGCACACTTGCGCCGATCGTCCGCCATGCCGACGACGCGCACGTTCCCGAGCCCACGCGCACCGCGCTGATCGCGATCGCCAAGCGCTACGGCTTCGTCGCGTGCGTCAGCGGACGGCGCGCCGCGACGGCGCGGCGGATCGTCTCGATCGGGTCGATCACCTACGTCGGCAACCACGGCGCCGAGATCCTGCGCGGCGGGCGCATCGACGTCGAGCTCGACCCCGAGGTCGAGCAGTGGCGCGACCGCGTCACCACGTTCGCGCGCGAGGCGCTCGCCGACCCGCAGCTCACGCGCCTGCGCGTGCGCGGCGAGGACAAGCACGCGATCGCGGGCTTTCACTGGCGCGGCGCGCCCGACGAGGATGCGGCCGAGACCGCGGTTCGCGAGCTCGCGCAGCGCGCCGAGGACGCGGGCTTCGCGACGCACTGGGGCCGCAAGGTGCTGGAGGTGCGCCCGCCCGTCGCGATCGACAAGGGCCGCGGGCTGGAGCGCGTGCTCGAGGGCGTCGAGCTCGACGCCGCGATGTACGCGGGCGACGACCGCACCGACGTCGACGCGTTTGCGGCGCTGCGCCGGCTTGTCGACGCCGGGCGCCTGCGCGAGGCGATCTGCGTCGGCGTGGCATCGGACGAGACTCCGCCCGAGCTGCGTGACGCGGCCGACCTGATGGTGGACGGGACCGCCGGCGTCCGCGAAGTGCTGGCGCGGCTGGCGGACGCCTAGTGCGCTTCGTCGACCTGCTCAAGACGACGGTGCTGCTGAGCGCCGGCGCGGCGACGGCCCTCGGGCTGACGTGCCTTGCGGCCGCCGTGAACGTCGACGACAACACGGCGGTGGTCGTGATGGCGGGCTGGTGGACGATCGCGGCCATGGTCGGGTCGATGCTCGGCCAAGGCGAGCGCGCGACGCCGCCGATCGCGCGCCTGCTTGCTGATGCAAAGCCCGCGACCTCGCTGCCCGAGCCGCAGGCGGCACTTGTCGTGCTCAACCGGCTGTGGCCGCTTGGCATGTCGACGGTCGCCGCCGGCGCGCTGGCGTTCCTCGCGCCGCAGATCCCCGGGATCGCCGCGGGCTTCGCGATCATCTGGGCGCTGGCTTGGCGCCACCAAGACGCCGCCGTCACCGCGATCGAGGAGCGCGACGGCGTGACGTTCTACATCGAGCCGACGTCACCCGTGCGCCCGATCCGGCTCGTGCGTGCGCCCGGTTTCCGGCGCAACGTGGCGCCGCCGGTCTGAGCTTCCGCTCAAGCTATCTCCACCAGGTCCCGATGGGGGATCACGGTGGTGCATCGTTACGGAGACAGCGATCGGGAGCTGCTCGCCGCGCATGACGGGCTCCTCGGCGCGACCGCGGCCCTGGCGCGTGCGCAATCGCGCCCGGAGGTGCTCGATGTGATCGAGGCGACCGTGCGCGAGGCGCTCGGGTTCCGCTCGGTGCGCGTGATGACGCGCGGCAGCCAGTCGCTCGGGCCAGTCGAGGGGCACGCCGTCGCACTCGGCGACCTCACGGGCGTGCTCATCGTCGACGACGCCGACGAGCGCGAGCTGACGATCGCGACGCGGCTGCGCGTGCTGCGCGCCTTTGCCGACACCGCGGGCGCGGTGCTCAGCAGCGTCGCGCGCCTCGAGGCGTCGCGCGTGCAGGCGCGCCACGACCCGCTGACGCGGCTACCCAACCGCGCCGCGCTGATCGAGCGCCTCGGCGTCGCGATCGCGTGCGCCCGCCGCGAGGGCGCGATGCTCGCCGTGCTCTTCATCGACCTCGACGGCTTCAAGGCGGTCAACGACCGGTTCGGGCACGACACGGGCGACGAGGTCCTGCGCGCGGTCGCCACGCGCCTGACCGAGCACGTCCGCCCCCAGGACGCCGTCGCGCGCTTCGGCGGGGACGAGTTCGTCGTGATCTGCGAGGAGCTCGGCGACGCCGCCGGCGCGGACCTGATCGCCGCGCGCCTCGCGAGTGCGCTGGCCGAGCCGGTGCTCGTGGGCGAGGACCGCGTCGACGTCGGCGCCAGCATCGGCCTCGTCGTCGGCGACGGTCGCAGCCGTCCTGCGCAGCTGCTGCGCGATGCCGACGCGGCGATGTACGAGGGCAAGACGACCGTCAGAACAGCGAGCCGAGACCCGCAAGGGCCGGGGCAAGCACCAGCGCGGGAAGGAAGTTCCCGACCCGCACGTCGGTCAGGTCGAGCAGCTTCAGGCTGATCCCGATGATCAGGACGCCGCCGGCACTGCTGAGTGCGGCGAGCGCCTCGGAGCCCTCCGCGAGGATGCTGTCGAACAGCCCCGCGGCGAGGCTGATGGCACCTTGCACCAGAAGCACGGTGATCGCCGCGAACGCGACGCCGGGGCCAAGCGACGCGGCGATCGCGATTGCCGCGAAGCCGTCGAGCAGGGCTTTGGTCGCCAGCGCCTCGTAGTCGCCGGTCAAGCCGTCCTGGATCGCGCCGACGACGGTCAGCGGCCCGACGCAGAACAGCAGGCTGGCGGTGAAGAAGGCCTCCGACACCGTCGATTGCTCGTTGTCCTTGGAGGTCCGCTGCTGGAGGCGGTCGCCGAGCCGCGCGAGCCAGGCCTCGATGCCGATCGCCTCGCCGATCAGGCCGCCGAGCAGGACACCGCCGAGGACGTACAGCGCGCTCGTGTCGCGCCACTGCAGCGCGAGGTCGACGCCGATCACGAGCGTCACGAGTCCGAGGCCGGCGAGCACACGCTCCTGCAGGCCCTGCGGCAGGCGGCTGCCGACAACGGTCCCGATGATCGTGCCGAGCAGGATGGTGCCGACGTTGATGAGCGTGCCGGTCATGCCGCCGCTCACCCTAAGGTGCGCGCGTGGGCGTCGACGTGCTGATTGCCGGGCTTGGTTCGACTGCAGGTCTGCGCGCGGCCGAGGACGAGCTGTACGCGTCGCTGCAGCGGGCGGGCGCAGACGTGGCGCTCGTGCGGCCGGACGCGCCGCGCGAGGTGCGGACGCTGATGCTGACCGACCTTGTGTGGGCACGCGCTGCGCGACGCGCGGCGATCGCCGGGATCGCCGAGCATGCGCCGCGGGCGGTGCTGTACTCGACGATCACCGGCGCGCTGCTGTGGCCGCGGCCTGGTGCGATCCGCTACGACGCGCTCGGTGCCGACAACCGGCTCGGACGGCACGGATTGTGGCAGCGGCCTTTGGAGCGGCGGCGCGTCGCTCAAGCGCCGCTGGTGGTCCCCCAGGTCGGCCCCGCCGCCGAAGGCTCGATCGTCGTGCCGATCCCGGTCGCGCCGAGCGGCCCGCGCGACGGCGCGCGCGACATCGCCGCCATCACCTACGGCGCGAACGCGGAGAAGAAGGGCCTCGACCGCGTGCTGGCGGCGTGGGCGCTGGCGCGGCGCGAGGGCGAGGAGCTCGTCGTCGCGGGCGCGCCCTCCGCCGCCGCCACCGGCGTGCGCCACACCGACCTGCTCGCGCCCGCCGAGTACCGCGCGCTGCTGCGCCGCGCCCGCGTCTACGTCACCGCGCCGCGGCGCGAGGACTACGGCATCGCCCAGCTGGAGGCGCTCGCCGACGGCGCGCAGCTCGTCACCACCACGGCGCCCGGCCCGTACGCGGCGCTCCCGCTTGCCCGCGCGCTCGACCCGCGGCTCGTCGTCGAGGACGGCGACGACATCCCCGCCCTCGCGGCCGCGCTGCGCGCCGCCCTCGACTCGCCGCTCGCCGGCTACGCCGACCGCGCCGTGGAGCTGCTTGCGCCGTTTCACCCCGACGCCGTCGACCGCGTCGTCGCCGAGCAGCTGCTGCCGGCGCTGCTAGCCCTCGACGCCCGTGGCGTCGTGTGACGCACCGACCGGCTTTGACTCCGGCGAGCCGCGCTGGCGCAGGTAGATCGTGAGGACGGCGAACGAGCCGACCGCCAGGAACTCCGACTGCCAGTTCTCGAGCACTGCGTTGCCGTAGTGCGAGGAGACGACGTAGCGCCCGAGCGAGATCGTCTGCGGCCGGGGTGCGCGGGCTCGTCCTCGTTGTAGGCAGCGTGACCCGCGATCGCCTGGAGGACGAGCGCGACGAGGAACATCACGCCGAACGCCAGCGACAGGCTGTTCTCCCGAATGAAACGCCGCACACGCCGGGAGTACGCAGCGCGCGCCGCTGTAGCCCCGCTCAGCGCGAGCGCTTGCGCAGCTTGTCGAGCTCGGACCAGCTGCGGGTGTTGGCGACATCGTCGGGGCCGAGCCAGGCGCGGCGCGCCGTGGTCACGCCCCAGCGCGTCAGCGGCAGCTTCTCGGGACCGTGCGCGTCGGAGTCGATGCAGATCAGCACGCCGGCGTCGCGTGCGGCACGCGCGGCGATGTCGTCGAGATCGCGGCGGTCGGGCGCGGAGTTGATCTCCAGGAACGTGCCGGTGCGCGCAGCGGTCTCGACGACCTTGTCGAGATCCAGCGCGTAGCCGGGGCGGCGGTTGAGCTTGCGGCCGGTCGGGTGGCCGATCACGTCGACGAGGGGATGCTCCATCGCCGCGACGATACGTTCGGTGGGTTTGCTGGAAAACGCGGTGTGGACGCTTGCCACGACCCAGTCGAGCTCAGCGAGCAGCTCGTCGTCGTAGTCCAGCGAGCCGTCGGGCAGGATGTTGACCTCGCTGCCGGCCAGGAGCGTGATGCCGTCGATCTCCTCGTTGACCTTGCGGACGGCCTCGATCTGCACGCGCAGCGCGTCGGGCGTGACGTGGTCGCCGAAGCCGTGCGTGGCGGAGTGGTCGGTGATCGCGATGTACTCCAGGCCCAGCTCCATCGCCGCCTGCGCCATCTCGGCGATCGAGCCGCGGCCGTCGCTTGCGGTCGTGTGCATGTGCAGGTCGCCCTTGAGGTCGGCCTGCTCCACCAGCGGCGGGATCTCCTTCAGCTGCAGCTCGCCGCGGTCCTCGCGCAGCTCCGGCGGGATCCACGGCAGGCCGAGCAGCGCGTAGACCTCCTCCTCGGTGGCGCAGCGATGCGTCTCGCCGGTGTTGTCGTCGCTGATCCCGTACTCGGAGACGTGCAGGCCCTTGCGCACGGCCGCCTCGCGCAGCTCCATGTTGTGGCGCTTGGAGCCGGAGAAGTGCTGGAGCAGGTTGCCGAACTGGTCGGGCTCGACGACGCGCAGGTCGATCGGTAGGCCGGAGTGCGTCTGGCCGCGGCCGGCGTTCTCGCCCGGCGACGACGCGGTGTGCACGAGCTCGGAGGAGGCGAACGCGTCCAGCAGCGCGCGCGGGTCCGAGGCGGTGGCGATGATGTCGAGGTCCTTCACCGTGTCCGCTCCGCGGCGGGCGCTGCCTGCGAGCTCGACGCGGTCCGAGGCGGGGTGTGCGCGCAGCTCCTCCACGAGCGCCTCGCCGATCTCCAGCGCCGCTGGCAGCAGCGTGCGCTGCTTGGGCGCGTCGCCGTAGCCGGCGGCAAGCGACTCCAGCACGGACTCCTCGAACTTCTCGCCGAAGCCCTTGACGTCGCGCAGGCGCTGGTTCTCGGCGGCCTCCTGCAGCGCCTCGAGCGAGCCGATCTGCAGCTCGTCGTAGAGCACCCGCGCGCGCTTCGGACCGAGGCCGGGGAGCCGCGTCATCGCGACCAGCCCCGCCGGGAACTTGCCGCGCAGCTTGGTCAGCGACGGGATCTCGCCGCTCTCCAGCAGCGCGTTGAGCTTCTCCTCGAGCGTCTTGCCGATGCCCGGCAGCTTGGTGACCGTGCCGTCGCGGGTGAGCGCGGCGATCGAGCGCGGAGCCTCGCGAACGGCCTTCGCGGCGTTGCGGTACGCCATCACGCGGTGGACCACCGCGCCGTCGAGTTCGTAGAGGTCGGCGAGCTCGTCGAAGAGGATCGCGATCTCGGTGTTCGTGGGGTCTTGGGGCTGCGACATCGGTGTAATCCCTACCCTACGGCCCCCCGTGAGCGGTCCGGCCTGGCTTGTTCTTCCGACGTTCAACGAGGCCGAGAACGTGGAGGGCATCCTGCGCGCGGCCGACGCTGTGCTGCGGTCTTGCGCTGTGGACGGATACCGGATCCTCGTGGTGGACGACAGCTCGCCCGACGGAACCGGTGAGATCGCGCAGCGCGTCGCTGCCGAGCTCGGCAGCGTGTCGGTGCTCGTACGCTCCGAGCGCCAAGGCCTCGGACCCGCCTACCTCGCGGGCTTCGGGCGCGCGTTGGAGGAGGGGGCGGGCTACGTCCTCGAGATGGACAGCGACTTCTCGCACGACCCCGCGGACATCGCGCGGCTGCTGGGCGCCGCGCGCAGCGACTGCGACCTCGCGCTCGGGTCGCGCTACGTCGCCGGCGGCGGTGTGAGCGACTGGGGACGCGTGCGCCAGCTGATCTCGCGCGGCGGCTCGGCGTACGCGCGTGCGGTGCTCGGACTCGGCGTGCGCGACCTCACCGGTGGCTTCAAGTGCTTCCGCGCCGACGTGCTGCGCGCGATCGACCTGCCGACGGTTCGCTCGCACGGCTACGCGTTCCAGGTCGAGCTGACCTATCGCGCGGTGCAGGCCGGCTTTCGCGTGCGCGAGCTGCCGATCGTCTTCCGCGACCGCCAGCACGGGCACTCGAAGATGTCCTGGCGGATCGCGGTCGAGGCGATCTGGCTGGTGCCGCGTCTGCGGTTCACGCGCTCAAGCCGCTGACGCCGCGCGCCGATGCCTCGTCGGTGACGTCCGTCAAGGATCTCGCGGTCGTGCGCGGCTTCGCCGTCACGCGATCGACCCTCGTGCGCTGGAACCTCGACCCCTGGCCGGTGGTCAGCGCGTGGATCTGGCGCAGCGCTGTCATCGCCGCCGGGCTGCTCGGCGCGGTGCTGGTCGTCGCCGGCTTCACCACCCCCGACGTGACCCCGATGTTCCTCCCGGGGCTCGGGCGCCCGCCATCGATGGACGCCGTCCTGCACGTGCTGTTTCGCAACTCGCTGGTCCTCGCGCTGCACGCGTTCGCGTGCGTGGCCGGGTTCATCGCCGGCTCCACGCTGCCACTCGAAGCGCGCCGCTATTCCGGCCTGTGGGCACGGATCCACGACCGTGCGGGGCCGCTGGCGATCGCGTTCGTCGTCGCCGCCACGACGTTCTCGCTGATCACGCAGGCGCTCGTGCTCGGCGATGGCGCGAAGACGATCGCCACGCAGCACGGGATGCCGACGATCCTGCTGCTCGTGGGCCTGCTGCCGCACGCGCTGCCCGAGCTGATCGCGCTGTTCCTCCCGCTGGCTGCGTGGATCCTCGCGAGCCGTCGCGGTGACTGGCACGAGCTGCTCGCCGCGACCTTCGCGACGAGCGCGCTGGCGGCGCCCGTGTTGGTGCTCGCGGCCTTCGTCGAGGTCTACGTCAGCCCGCACCTGATCTTGGTGCTGCGCGGCTGACACGACCACTTCAGTTTGTATAGTTGGGGCATGGCTACCGACGTCACCGACTCCACCTTCCAGGCCGAGGTCATCGAGGCCGACGAGCCGGTGCTCGTCGACTTCTGGGCGCCGTGGTGTGGGCCCTGCCGAATGGTCGCGCCCGTCCTGGAGGAGATCTCCAAGGAGAAGGGTCTGCGCGTCGTGAAGCTCAACACGGACGAGAACCCCGAGACTTCCGCGAAGTACGAGGTCCTCTCGATCCCGACGCTGATCCTCTTCAAGGCCGGCCAGCCCGCCAAGAAGATCATCGGCGCCTACCCGAAGCGCAAGCTCGAGTCCGAGCTCGAGCCCGTCCTCGCCTAGCCGCTCTCCGCCGCCGCGGCGGCAACCGCTTCGACCGGCTCGCGCGGCAGGGGCTCCAGGCCCGCGCGCTCGAGCAGCTCCGCGGTGCGCAGCCGCAGCTCCTTGTCTGCGCGCCCGAGCGCGTCGAACTCGACGCCCTCAGCCTCCAGCCGCAGGCGCACGCCTTCGGGGTCGCCGAGGGCGTCCTGGCCGACGCGGCCTTCGGCCCGCAGCACGCGATGTGCCCCGTCGGGGTTCATGTCGCAGAGCCGCTGGTTGAGGTTGGTGGTCGCGCGATAGTGGCGCGCGCCGAGGGCGTCGGCGACGTCGCCGTAGCTGGCCCAACGGCCGGACGGGATCGCCGAGATCAGTGCGTGAAGTCGTTCGCTGTCCATGCCGCGACGGTAAGCGCGGGTCGCGCGCGCGCCCGCGGATGTCGCAGAGAATTTGCGAAGACGTGACGCTTTCGCGTCAGAGCTTCGCGATTGCGATGCGAAGTGGGCGCCCGTCGAGCTCGACGGTGGCGCCCTCCTCGTCGGACATGTCGTAGGCGACGGACTCGGCGAGCACCTCGCCGGCGATGTACGGCTCGTGCGCCCGCGCCACGTCGAGCAGCTCGGCCTCGCCGCGCAGCGACAACGCGATGCGATCGGACACCTCCAGCCCCGCGTCCTTGCGCGCGTTCTGGATCGCCCGCACGACATCGCGGGCGAGTCCCTCGCGGCGCAGGTCGTCGTCGATCGACAGGTCCAGCGCCACGGCGTGCGCGCCGTCGCGCTCCACCTGGTAGCCGTCCAAAGGCTGCAACACGAGCTGGACGTCGTCGGCCGTCAGCTCGTGCTCGTGGCCGTCGACGTTGACGCCGACCGTCCGCCCGTCGCGCAGCGCAGCCGCCGCGTGGGCTGCGTCCAGCGCCTCGATCGCCGCCGCCACCTGCGGCATCTGCTTGCCAAAGCGCGGCCCGAGCGTGCGGTAGTTGGCCTTCAGCAGGTAGGACCCCAGCTCGTCGGCCGCCGCGACCAGCCGTACGTCCTTGACGTTGAGCTCCTCGGCGATGACGTCGGCGTGGCGCTCGATCGCGTCGCGCTCGCGGCCGGCGGCGACGACGACCGCCTCGCGCAGCGGCTGGCGCACCTTGATCTTCGCCGCACCGCGCGCGCCGAGGCCGATCCGCACCGCCTCGCGCGCCGTGGCCATGTCCTCCTCCAGCCCCACGTCGCGCGGACCGGCAACCGGCCAGTCGCAAAGGTGCACCGACTGCTCGCCGGCCTCCAGGCCGACGTAGATCTCGTCCGCGATGAACGGCGTGAACGGCGCCAGCAGCTGCGCGACCGTCACGAGGCACTCGCGCAGCGTCTCGAACGCCCCCGCGTCGCCGTCGAAGAAGCGCTTGCGCGAGCGGCGCACGTACCAGTTGGAGAGATCGTCGACGAAGCCGGCGATCGAGCGGCCGGCGAACGTCGCGTCGTAGTCGTCGAGGCGCTCAGTCACCTCCTCCACCGTCGCCGCCAGCCGCGACAGGATCCAGCGATCCAGCTCGGTCTGCGTGCGCTCGGCGTCCTCCTCGACGCGGTACAGCGAGTAGAACGCGTACGTGTTCCACAGCTGCTTCAAAAACAGGCGCACGCCCTCGCCGACGGCCGCCTGCGAGAAGCGGTAGCCGTCCCACGGTTGCTTGGCGGTGAAGAAGTACCAGCGCAGCGCGTCGGCACCGTAGGCGTCGATGACCTCCCACGGCACGACGATGTTGCCGCGCGACTTGGACATCTTCTTGCCGTCCTCGTCGAGGATCAGCCCAAGGCAGACGACGTTCTCGTAGGACGAGCGGTCGAACAGCAGCGTCGACACCGCGATCAGCGAGTAGAACCAGCCACGCGTCTGGTCGAGCGCCTCGCAGATGAACTGCGCGGGGAAGTGCTCCTCGAAGCGCTGCTGACCTGCGGGATCGTGCGGCGCGTGATGCTGGGCGAAGGGCATCGAGCCGCTGTCGAACCAGACGTCGATGACCTCGGGCACGCGGCGCATCGTCTGGCCGCTCACCGGCGAAGCGAACGTGACGTCGTCGACGTAGGGGCGATGGGGGTCGTCCAGCGCGACGCCCGACAGCTGCTCGAGCTCGGCGAGCGAGCCGATCACGTGCAGCTCGTCGGGGTCGTCCTCGCCGCGCCAGACGGGCAGCGGCGTGCCCCAGTAGCGCTCGCGCGACAACGCCCAGTCGATGTTGTTGGCCAGCCAGTCGCCGAAGCGCCCGTGCTTGATGTGCGGCGGGTACCAGGCGACGGTCTCGTTGGACGCCATCAGCCGCTCGCGCAGCTGTGACGTGCGGATGTACCACGATGGCTTGGCGTAGTAGAGCAGCGGCGTGCTGCAGCGCCAGCAGTGCGGGTAGGAGTGCTCGTAGTCGTCGGCGCGCAGCAGCCGGCCAGACGCCTCCAGCGCCGCGACGATGTCCTTGTCGGCGTCCTTGACGAAGCGCCCTGCGAAGTCCGTGATGCGCTCGTCGAACGTGCCGTCCAAGCGCACGGGGTTGACGACGTTCAGTCCGGCACCGGTACCGAGGCGGTAGTCGTCCTCGCCGAACGCGATCGCCGTGTGGACGATGCCGGTGCCGTCCTCGGCGGTGACGAAGTCCCCGATAAGGACGGAGTGCGCCTTGTCGCCCCACTCGGCGCTGTCGATGAAGTGAAACGGCGGGTCGTAGCGCACGCCCTCAAGCTCGCGGCCCGGGAAGCGCGCCTGGACCAAAGCGCCCTCGCCGAGCACGCGCTCCACGAGCGCCTCGGCCAGCACGAACGTCGAGCCCTGCGCCGTCGCGCGCACGTATGTGAGGTCGGGGTCGACCGCCACCGCGGCGTTCGACGGCAGCGTCCACGGCGTCGTCGTCCAGACGAGCAGCTCGTCCTCCGGATGCAGCGGGCCGAGCGGCTCGCGCACCGGCAGGCGCACGTAGACCGACGGGTCGACGACGTCCTCGTAGCCCAGCGCGACCTCGTGCGACGACAGCGCCGTGCCGCAACGCGGGCAGTACGGGACGACGCGATGGCCCTCGTAGAGCAGGTCCTTCTCGTAGATCGTCTTGAGCGCCCACCAGACCGACTCGACGTACGTCGCGTCGAGCGTGCGGTAGGCGTCGTCGAGGTCGATCCAGAAGCCGATGCGCTCGGTCAGCGCATTCCAGTCCTCGAGGTACTCGAAGACCGCGGTGCGGCACTTCGCGTTGAACGCCTCGATGCCGTACTCCTCGATCTCCGTCTTGGACTTCAGCCCGAGCTGCTTCTCCACCGCGATCTCGACAGGCAGGCCGTGGCAGTCCCAGCCGCCCTTGCGGTCGACGCGGTAGCCGCGCATCGTCTTGTAGCGCGGGAAGATGTCCTTG
Organism: Paraconexibacteraceae bacterium; assembly: GCA_963727365.1. Taxonomy (GTDB): domain Bacteria; phylum Actinomycetota; class Thermoleophilia; order Solirubrobacterales; family Solirubrobacteraceae; genus Paraconexibacter. The sequence continues at coordinate 186,878 of CAVSFU010000016.1, forward strand.
AAGACGCGCGAAAGGACGTGGTGGACGCCGGGCTTGCCGTTCG
>CAVSFU010000017.1:0-562691 GCA_963727365.1 Paraconexibacteraceae bacterium
GGTTGATGCTGATGACGTCGAACAGGTCGGCGATTTTGTCGTTCTGGAAGGTGGCGAACATGACAACGGCGTAGGTCAGGGGGCGTGTGGGGTCCAGTTCCCGCGCGAGCTGAACGAGGGGTTCGAAGTATTCGCGCGCCCCGTCCTCGTTGGACGCCGGTTCGTTGGCGATGCTCCACATGACAACACTGGGGTGGTTCTTGTCGCGGGCGATGAGCTCCCGGATGTGCTGGGCGTGGGCGGCCTGCGTTTCGCCGTTGAAGGTTTCCGGGGAGAAGGTCGGTTTCGGTCCGATACCGGTGAGTCCTCCCTGGACGCCCAGGTTAAGTCCGACGGCGGCTGTCTCGTCGACGACGACGATGCCGTTGCGGTCCGCGAACTCCAGCACTTCTTCGGCGTAGGGGTAGTGCGAGGTTCTGAAGGAGTTCGCGCCGACCCAGTCCAGCAGCTGGAAGTCGTGCACCAGGTAGGCGTTGTCGTGTCCCTTGCCGCGAACGGCAGTGTCCTCGTGCTTGCCGAAACCGGTGAAGTAGAACGGTGCCCCGTTGATGAGGAACTGGGTTCCGCGCACTTCGACAGTCCTCACACCGAACGGCTGGGTGTAGCTGTCGATCACTTCGTCCCCGTCGAGGAGCTCCACGACCAGGTCGTAAAGGTATGCGGCGCCCGGTTGCCACAGCGTGACGTCCTCGATGCTGAGGGTTCCGTTGCTTCCTTCCGCGGATGCGACTTCGTGTCCTGCCGCGTCCAGCGCGCGGACGCGGAAGCCGGTTTCGTGGCTCGCTGCCACAGAATAGTCGACGACGCCCGTTTTACCGATGATGCCGGTGATGATGGTGATGTCGCTGATGTGGCGCTCGGGTTTGCTGTACAGCCACACCGAGCGGGCCAGGCCGGCATAGTTGTAGAAGTCATGCAGGTACGTCTGCTGGCGGCGCCCGTCCCTGGTCACGGTGATGCTCCCGGGGGAATGGTCGCGCTGGTCAGCTCATTGTTCACTCCGACCGTGAGCCTGAACTCACCACCTGGCGAGACGTGTTCGGTGATGTCGGCTTCGAATGGTGTGTAGCCGCCCACGTGCTGGGCGACGAGCACGTCGTTGACGTAGACCCTGCCCTCGTGAGTGGCTGCGTCCAGGCGGAGAAGCACTCTTTCCCCTGCCCAGCCGCGGGGAACCCGCACCGACCGCTGGTACCAGACCCATCCCACATGATCACGGATTTTTGGATCGATGAAGAGGTCGTTGTAGCTGGAGGGTACGGGGGCCTCGAGCTTGGTTTCCAGGGTTCCTGTCCAGGGCTGGCGAATATCGGCATCTTCGAGAGCGAAGCGCCAGAGGCCATCGAGGTTTATAAGTTCGCGGGTGGTTGTGGGGCGGGGGTTAAGCATGAATTTCCTCCTGAGGAATAGTGAAAATGGTTAGCTGATAAGGACGTGGTTGGGGCAACAAGCGGCCGCCGGTCGTTCGTGTTTGTCGTGAAGGTTGCTGCATTGGCTGCTTTTAGCGGACGGACCGTACCGCCAGCACGGTGATGAGTCCGCCGGCCAGCGCCAGGAGCCCGGAGCTGAGGTAGAGCAGTGTGTAGTTCTTCGCGTCGCCGACGGTTGCTAGGGACAGCAGCAGGGTGGCGGCGAACGGGGCCAGTGCCCCGGGTATCTTTTGCGAAAAGCTGGTGATGGCCATAAAGCGTCCGGCCTGTGTTTCCCGGTGGGGCAGGACGTCCAGGACCAGCGCCTGGCCGACGGCGCTGAAGACTGCGATCCCGAGGGATGACAACAGCGTGCCCGCCAGAAGGGTGGCCAGATCGTTCGCGAAGGCGGTGATCGATGCACCCAGGGCGAACAGGATCGTGGCGGCCATGATGAACGGGCGACGCCGGGCCCAATGGTCGGACAACCAGCCTGCCCCGAGGGACCCCACGGTGGCACTGAGAACGCTGGCTGCCGAGATCACGGCCAGGACCGAGGCGACCATGGAAACTTCGATCCCGAGGCGCTGGGCGTAGAAGAACGTGCTGAAGCTGGTGGTCAGTGACAGCCCGAAGAAGAAGACGAATCTGCCCAGCCAGGTCCACGCGAAGTCCCGCTCTTTCCTCGGGTTGAAGCCGAAGCTCCTGACCAACCTCAGCACCGAAAGTGGTTCGGGGAACACCGCTCCCCGGGTGTCGGGTTCCTTCACGAAGATGATGAAGGAGGCCACGCACACGACTCCTACCACAGAAGGAATCGCGAAAACCCAGAGGGCCTCTTTGCTGACGAGCCCGATGAGGAGGATTCCTGCCACCGGAGATACCTGCGTGGTCAGTACGGTGAGCGCGGAAACTTTTCCCCGCTGGTGGAGGGGCAGCCGGTCCGCCTGGTAGTTGCCGATCGAACCCACTGCGGTGCCCCACCCGACGGTGCACAGCACCCACCCCACGGTCAGGGTGAAAGGATCGGGCGCGAACGCCATGACGGGGGTCGCGGCGAGCCCCAGGATCAGCCCTCCGACCGTGAACGGACGACGGCGGCCCCAACGGCTTCGTGTTCGGTCCCTCAAAATTCCCGTGAGGGGTGAGGCAAGGAGTGAAAAGACTGCCCCAATGCCGATCGTGTAGCCGAGGAGCTCCTGCCGCCCCGGGGCCAGCGCATCGAGTCGAAGCGCGAGCGTGAAGGCCATAGGGACGATCAGCGCCATGGCTCCTCCGAATGTCGCAACGACCAGGAGGGCGATAGTGCCCGGCCCGACCGTTCCCGCCCCGGAGGCAGGTTGCCGGGCCGGCTCGAACGGGTCGCCGGACGGAGCCGGCAGCGGCCCTGCAGCCGCGGCCAAAAGGGGAGCCTCGGTTTCCTCGTAGACCCGCCCCGTACTTTTAGTCGTCTGCGCCATGTCATCTGGAGCCGGAGCCCTCAACCGCGTCACTACTCCGTCAGGCATAATCACTGACTTCAGTTCGGGTGGCTCCTTGGGAGCCTTCCCGCGGAAACCCTGCCACGGAGTCCTTGACGAGTTGGCTGATGGTATCCAGCGTGCGGAATACGGCAACTGTTTCAGATCCGGGATGTATCGGATGCTCGGTTGCTCCTGAACGGATGGCCTCCCAGGCAGCCCTGAGCATGGGAACGTAGCCGTTGCCTTCACGTTCGTGCTCCATCGGCTCGGGGGCGAACATTTTGGCCCAAGTGCCTGCGTGGACAAGAAGGGTCGTCGAGGTCCAAAACATGCCCGGGAGCGTGATCCATCCCAAGGTGCCGCTGACTGAAGCCGAGGGGTCGACAAACTCAGTCATTGAACTCGCGCACTGGGCAAACTGGCCCCCTTCGAAATCCAGGGTGAAGTGCTCGGCGAAGTCGAGGCCGTCTTCTCTGACGCGTCCGCCCGCGTGGATGCCTGTGGGCTCGCCGAAGATTGCGTGAGCCAGCGTGACGGGGTAGATCCCCTGGTCCAGCAGTGTCCCGCCGCTGCGTGCCACGTCCCACCGGCTGCCGCCGTCAGCAATCAGCGGAAAACCGAAACCCGCCCGCAGGCTTGATGGTTTCCCGATCAACCCGGAATCCAGGAGCTCGAAAAGGTGCCGGAACGCAGGGTTGAACTTCATCCACATGGCCTCCATGAGGAACAGACCCAGGCTTTCGGCCAAGGCAAACAACTCCTCGACCTCGCCTGCATTCAAGGCCATGGGCTTTTCGACAACCACGTGCTTACCGGCGAGCAGCGCCCCTCGCGGGCCATCGCAGCGTGGGTAGCGAACGGGGTCGCCAAGTACAGCACGTCAACACCGGGATCACTGATCATTGACGCGAAATCGTCGGTCCAGCGGGGCGGCCCGAACTCCTGGGCGAAGCGGGCTGCCTTGGATTTGTCCCTGCTGAAGACAATGTCTACCCGGTTGCGGGAATGAGCTGCAGGTCAGGACCATCTTCGGGAAATGGTTCCGGCCCCGGCGATCGCCCAACGCAACGGGTCCGGGGGTTCGGTTGATTCGTTCAGGTTGTCCCTCTCAAACTTCGGGAGTGGCGGCAGGTTCAGTGGCACCGGCCCAGTATCAAAGCGGTCCACTCGTGCCTGTCCGGCAAGCGCCTCCACCCCGATGACTCTGCCGGTGAACCCTCCTACAACCTCTGTGGAGAGGTACCGGCCATCAATAGCGGCCAGGACTGTGAAACCGTCCTGCAGGGTAGCCCAGCTCGAGGCGGTCCGGTCCCGTCCGGACACCGTGCTGTTGCGGGTTGCCCACTGCCCGCAGGCAAGAGCCACTCCGGCGGGGATGTCGTTCGTGGAAGCGAGTTTTTGGTCCATGGGCCCGATGACGGCACCGGGCAGTGAGTACGTCGCCGCGGCGCTCTATCCCTGCCCAGTGCGCGTCATCGATACGGACTATCAGTGACAGGTCACAGGCTGGCGCTTCGACGTTCGCCTGCCATTCGGCGTCCCGTGCGCGTACAGCGAGCAGATGTTTGGCTTCCCGGTCCTCGGGCCTGCGGCCTGCGGTCAGGGTGACTCCCCCGGTTCCGTCGAGGTGGCAGAAAGTTGCGGAGAGACGCGGGGGCGATCCAGCGGGGGTGCAGTTCCGCCGCCCCGAAATCTTCGATAAAGGATGTCGTGGGCTGGGGTTCCTGGTGGCGATCAGGAATGATCACCGGCCACTCGCGGTCCAGTCCACGCCGGCGAGGAAGGTCTCCCGTCCGTTCACGTGGAAGCGGGGAAATTCTCCGCGCGGCCGCACGCCCAGGTAGACCATTGCCCAGCGGCCGTCGTTAAGATCCACCAGGTCAGCGTGGCCGGTGTTCTGTACGGGGTGGGAGGTGCTGCGGTGGGTGAGGATCGGGCCTTCGGGGTGAGCATCGTAGGGGCCCGTGACCGACCGGGAGCGGCCAATGGTTACCGCGTGTCCCGGGCCTGTTCCGCCTTCGGCAACCAGGAGGTACCACCAGCCGTTCTTGCGGAACAGGTGGGGGCCCTCTGGGGAGGAGAGGCCAGTCCCGCGCCAAATCAGCTCCGCCTCGGAGAGCAACTGGCCGGTGAGTGGGTCAACCGTTGCGTGCGCGATGCCGCCTCTCGGGTCAGCCCACGCTAGGTGGCAGTGTCCTTCCTCGTCCCAGGACAGGTCCGGATCCCATCCGATGGCGCCGCTCGTGTAGACCGGGTCGCTCCAGGGGCCTGCGGGGTCCTCGGCGTGAACGATGAGGTGACCCTTGACGACGTCCGTGATGTTGGTCGTTGTCGTCCAGAATCGTCCGTCGTGAAAACGGATGGTCGGTGCGTAGATGCCTTTGCCCGCGCCAGAGAGGCCGGAGCTTACGTTGAGCTGGCTTTCGCGGTCCAGGACGTTGCCGATCTGCTTCCAACTTCGCAGGTCCCGGCTGGTGAAAATTGGTACACCGGGGAAGTACTCGAAGCTTGAGTTGATCAGGTAGTAGTCCTCACCAGCCCGGCAGATGGACGGGTCAGGATGGAAACCGGGAAGTATCGGCGCTGCCCCCATCACGCGACGCCCGCCTGGACGTTCTGTTCGCGATGGATCTCGGCCATCCGGTGACGTTCTGCCCGGCGTTTCTCCTGCTCCACCGGATCCGCGATCGGTGCCGCCAGCAACAGTTTCTGCGTATAAGGGTGCTCGGGTGTGGACGTGACTGTGTCCGCGGATCCGGTTTCGACGATGTCGCCCTGTAGACGACGCTGACGCGGTGGCTGATGTGCCGCACGACGGCAGGTCGTGGGAGACGAACAGGTAGGCCACTCCGGTGCTGCGCTGGATGTCGATGAACAGGTCGATGACCCGGGCCTGGGTGGACAGGTCGAGTGCGCGAGACCGGCTCGTCGCAGACGATGAGTTTCGGTTCGGGGGCGCAGGGCGCGGGCGATGGCGACGCGTTGACGCTGGCCGCCGCTGAACTCGCGCGGCAGACGCTCGGCCGCGTCCGCGGGAGGCCCACCTGGTCCAGCAGCGTCTGCACCCGCGTCCGGGCGTCGCGCGCGCGTCGGCGCCCTGCACCACCAGCGGCTCGCTGAGGATGTCCCCGATCGTCAGCGACGGGTTCAGCGAGGTGTAGGGGTCCTGGAAGACGACCTGGATGTCCTTGGACAGGGTGCGGCGTTCCTTGCGCGCTGGCGTGGGTGATGTCCGCGCCCGTGGAAGCGGATGCTTCCTCCGCTGGGTTTACCAGGCCCAGGACGGCGCGGCCGATGGTGGTCTTGCCGGATCCGGATTCGCCGACCACGCCCAGGGTCTCGCCCTCGCAATGCTCAGGGACACCCCGTGCAGGACCTCGATGGCCTTGGCACGGAATCCACGGCCGGAAAAAGCGACGCGGAGGTCGGTCACGTCCAGAAGTGGCGTAGTCATCAGTTTCTCTCCCGAGCGGCCGCCGCGGCGGGCACGGGCGCGGTCGGTCCGGACGGCCGTGCTCGTCGAGGATCGAGCCCAGGAGCATCTGCGTGTATGGGTGTTCGGGTCCCGGAAGAGCTCCAGCGCCGTGCCCGATCTCGACAACCTGGCCGTTCTGCATCACGGCGACCCGGTCGCAGATGTCGGCGACTACCCCGAAGTTGTGGGTGACGAGCAGGACGGCCATGTTCAGTTCAGCCTGCAGGTCCCGGATCAGGTCAAGGATTTCGGCCTGGACGGTTACATCGAGGGCGGTTGTCGGTTCATCGGCGATGAGCAGTTCGGGGCGGCTCGCCACGGCGCCGGCAATCAGTACGCGCTGGGCCATTCCGCCGGAGATCTGGTGCGGGTAGGAATCGAAGGTCCGTTGCGGATCCTGGATTCCCACCCGGTCCAGGAGTGCGAGGACCCTCGACTTTGCATCTGCGCCGGACATCCGTGCCGAGGCCGCTAAGGCCTTCCACGAGTTGGGCGCCGATGGTGTAGGAGGGGTCCAGGTTCGACATGGGCTCCTGGGGAATGTAGGCGATCTCCCGCCCTCGCAGTTCGCGCAGTTCCCGTTCTCTGAGGCCGAGCAGATTCCGTCCCTCCAGTTGGATAGTGCCGCGCACGATCACAGCTTCCGACGGGAGGACGCCGAGGATGGAGAAAGCGGTTTGGGTCTTGCCGGACCCGGACTCGCCCACCAGGCCCAGAGTCTCCCCTGCACGAAGGCTGAGGGTGACACCTCTGACGACTTCATTCAGCTGACCGGACGGCGTCGGATAAGCGATGGCGAGGTCCTCAATGGACAGCAGGTCATCTGATGGCTCATCACGGGCAGCAGACCCCTGGGCCTGTACTTGGGCGTGCCGCTAGTTTGGACGGTTTCAGTTTCACTCCCTCGAACGCGTCACGAAGGGAATTGCCCAGCAGGACGAGAGACGCAGTGAGCGTGCCGAGCAGGACACTGGGCCAGATGAACTGGGTCGGGTCAACGTAGAGGTTGGTGAAGCCGTCGGCGATCATCGCGCCGAAGCTGGGAACAAGGTTCGACCCGACCCCCAGGAAGGCAAGGCCCGACTGCAGGCTGATCGCGGAGCCCGCAAGGAATGCGGCGGCAATGATGATGGGTCCGCGGACGACGAAGAGGACGTGGCGGCCCAGGATACGAAGGTTGGACAGGCCGGACACCCGTGCAGCGTCCACATAAAGCTCGTTTTTTACACCGATCGACGAGGTTCCGCACGATACGGTAGATCCCGGGGGAGAGGAGCACCCCAAAAATGAGCATGGTGGCGCGGTAGTCACCTTTCGTGACCGGCATGCAGGACGATGAGCAGCAGCAGTCCGGGGAAGGTCATGATGAGGCTGAAGACCCACTCGGTTGCGCTGCGCAGCCGCCTTCCGAAGTATCCGCCGATGAGGCCGAAGGTCACGCCGATGATGAGGGCAACACTGGCGCCGATCAGGGCTGCAATGATGCTCGTGTTGATCGAATGGAGGAGCCGGGACGCGATGTCGCGCCCGTTCTGGTCTGCGCCCAGTGGGTAACCCGGGCGTCCCTGGCACGGCGTTGATGGCATTGAGCTGGGCCTCGTTGGGTTCGTGCGGGGCGATCCAGGGAGTGAGGAGGCCGAGGACGATGATGACCAGCAGCAGGACGGAGGTGATGAGGGCCTGTGGGTCTTTGAGGAGTTTGCGCAGCGGAGATTTCCGGGGTGGGGCTGCCAGCCCTGGATCGATGCTGAGTTCTTCGATGCTCAATTGATTCTCGCCTTCGGGTTGAGCCAGCCGTTGACTACGTCGGTGATGAGGTTCACGGTGACCACGAGCATGACGCTGAACAAGGTAATGCCCATGATGATGGGGATGTCACCCTGCAGGGACGCGTTGAAGGCGTACTGGCCGTAGCCAGGAAGCGCGAACACGTTTTCGATGATGAGCGCTCCGCCCAGCATCTGGATGAATTCAAGGGACAGCACGGTCAGTGCAGGGCTGGCCGCGTTCCGCAGCGCATGGCGGAGCACGATGGAGCGTGTCGGGATGCCGCGGGTCCGTAAAGTGCGGACGTAGTCTTTGCGGAGTTCATCGATCATGGACCCGCGGACCTGGGCGGCCATGTTCGCTACTCCCCCGATGACCAGCACGATCACGGGAATGGTGATGGATGCCGCCCATTTTGCGGGGTTCTGGGCGAAGGGGGTGAAGCCGGTCGCCGGCAGCAGCTTCAGGTTCACAGCCAGCACGGCCACGAGGACAATCGCAATGAGCAGTCCGGGCACGATGTAACCGACCAGCGACAGGCCTTGGGAAACTTTGTCGGCCACACCGCCGCGTGAGGCCGCCCAGACGCCCAACGCGACGCTGACGATCACGGTAATGGTAAGCGCGGTGACGACAAGGGAGAGCGTGACACCCAAACGGGACGCAACGGCGGGAGCGACGGGCTGGCTGGTGAACAGGGAGGTGCCGAAGTCACCGGTAATGACCGACCCGAGCCAATCCAGGTATTGGACAATAGCCGGCCGGTCAAAACCGAGCTGGGTCATGAGGCCTTTGATGGACTCCGGTGTGGCTGCGCTGCCCAGGCGTTCGCGGGCCACGGATTCCAGGGAGCCGCTGAGGAGGAAGAACGTGATCATGGTGACGAGCAGGGCGAGCACGATGCCCGCCCCAAGACGTCGCAGGGCGTAGGTGATCATGAGCTTCCTCGCGACATTTCCTCTGGCATCTTCGAACTCCTTTGTCGTGTGTGATGCCGCCTTCTGGCGGTTGGTGCCCCGTGTTGTTGGTGCACCGTATTTCATGGGGTGGCTCAAGTTGTGCCCTGCAGAGGGTTTCAACGAATACAGGGCGGGCCCGGGAGCCACAGGATCCGCAAGCAGCTGAACCGGTTTTGCGGGGTACGGGGCCGGAAGGCCCGACACGGCCGGGCCTTCCGCCTTTTGCTGTCTGGGGGCTTAGCCGCCGCTTACACCGAAGTCCCGGACCGTGGGCAACAGGACTGTGGTGGGAAGGAAGTCGATGCCGGGCGCAGTCGCCCACAGCGTGCCGACATACGCGATCGGTGCGTTCAAAGCATGCTTCACCGTGTATTCGTTGACCTTCTTGTAGAGATCGTCGCGGACTGTATCGTCCGGCTCGTTGGCGACGTTCTGGAGCAACTTGTCGAATTCAGGATCCTGCCACTTGAAAGGGTTAAGGAATGCTTCAGGGACGTACATGTCGCCCACCTGGCGGCCGGCACTGTTGAGCCCGTAAAACCACAGCACGGCCGGGTACTTCTTGGACGCGATCGATGATGCCGTATTCTGCGGGGGCACCGGCTCCCAGGTCACCTTGATTCCAATGTCAGAGAGGGCCTGCGTGATCACCGGCTCGAAGGATTGCGAAATGACCGTGCTGGGCATCGTCATCGAGAAGCCATCGGGATAACCAGCCTCCGCCAAAAGTTTGCGTGCCTTCGCCGGATCGAAGGGGTAGGTGCCCTCAAGCGCAGGGTCGTATGCAGCACCGTTGGGGTCGAACACCTGGGCCGTGGGCTTGCCGACCCCGTTGAGGAGGGCCTTCACAATCTGCTCCCGGTCGAATGCCATGTTAATGGCCTGACGAACCTTCAGATCCGCAAGCGCCGGAACAAGTCCGCCCTGTCGGTCTGCCAGGACGAGAACAAGCGCGGCGGTCGCCTCCACTTCCTTCACGGTGAAGCCCGCGCCTTCAGCCTGTTTTTGCTGAGGAGCCTGGATCAGGGCCGCTTTAACTTCTCCAGCCTGAAGCGCGTTGTACTGGGCGGTCCTGTCCTGGATGACCTTGATCTTTACCGTTTTGAACGGAAAAGCTGCGGCGTTCCAGTAATCATCCCGGCGCTCCATGACGTACTCGGTGCCGTCCACGGTAGCGTCCGAAAGAACGTAGGGTCCTGATCCGGTCGGGCGGAGTTTCGTCGTCTCGGACGCCAGTGTGTCAGCGTCGCCGATAACACCTGTTGCCTGCGCAAGATAGTTCAAGAGCGACGGCTCGGGTGAGGACAGCTGTATTACGACAGTGGAGTCATCAGGCGCCGAAACGGCGCTTACCTTGGCCAGTTTTGGCTGCTGCTGGCCCGGGGTGGCACGGGTCCGCTCCAGCGTCGCCACAACATCCTTCGAAGTGACAGGATGCCCTGAGCTGAACGTCAGACCGTCGCGAAGTTTCAGCGTGAGCGTACGCATATCCTCTGAGTACTTCCAGCTTTCAGCCGCATTTGGCTGCATTTTCCCGTTCTTATCGAGCATCAGGAGGGTGTCAAAGATCGATCCCCAAATGTAGGACTGTTGGCCCTCGGCGAGCTGTGCCGGATCCAGGGAAGCCGGCTGCGCCTGCACGGCGATGCTCAGCTCTTCATTGCGGGAGGCCGCCTGCGCCGCAGCCGGGTCTGCTGCCGGGGCCGAGCAGGCTGCGGTGGCCAGCAGTGCCGCGACAGCCAGGGAGGCGGACGCCGCACGTGTCAGCGATCTGGCTCGGGGCAAGAGTGAAATCATATTGGGAGACTCCTTTGTCGTTTTGGGGGATGTGTCGAAAGTCAGGTGTATGCGTTAGGGGCCTGAAGCGTTCGATCAATTCGGTGAGCAACATCACAAGCAAAGCATTCTTGAAACGATATTACAACCGGTTGCCAAAGAAATTTGGTTAGAAATATTCGACTGATCGTTTCCAGCCGAAAGAACCCTTTAAAAGGGCATGCCAACTATCCAGCGGGACTACTCAAAGGCAGCCCAGTAACTGTCGAAAGGGCTGCGCTAGCGCTGGTTATAAGGGTCAGTTTTGTGACAGAACTTCATCAATTTGCCGTTTGGCTTCCATGAGAGGCTGCCCGTTCAAGGCCCGGAACGCATGGGCAATTTCCAGATCGAGGCTGAAGGACGGATTGATGAGCCATTGCGAACGCAGCCCGCTCCACACCGCCAGCATTTGGCGTGCAACAGCGTAAGGATCGAGTCCTGGAATAGCAGTTCCGTCCACCTGTCGCTGCTTCACGCCTGCGGCAAATTCATGCACTGCACGCTCATTGTGATCCTTCAAATATGCGTGTGCCGGATGTTCAGGATTCCACGGCCTCGGCGCCCAGCGCGAGGAATAACCTAATGGTTGCCTCTTGCTCCTGAGTGATGCGTGCAATTCCCGGCGGGGGCCATTTATTGCCTTTCGCTTCGCTCGCGGTGAATTCCCCGGTCAGCACTGAACGCCTTTCCTGATCAGCCAATTCCATAGCGGCCACGAGAATGTGATCGCGCGTTGGAAAGTGATACAACATGGCCGTTTCACTCATCGAGGCCCTTAGTGCCACTTCCGCGGTTGTTAACGCACGGCGCCCCTTTTCGAGGACTAGTTCGAGTGCGGCTTTGGCTATCGCGGAGCGGCGCTCGGTCGTCTTGGCGTAACGCCGCCGAGCTGGCGGGGCTTGCTTCATAGGCAAAGTCTATCTGCAAACTGAGCCGCACACCATAGAACTTGCCTAAGTCATTGGATGGTGGCTCCTTTAGAGGACAGATGAAGGCCAATAACTAGGGCCTGCTCTATTTTCACTCGCTTGTTGTCGTGTAGGGACAGCGGAGGGCTCTCATAGCGTGAGCAACCGTCCGCTGGAGCCACGGAGTACCAGTTCCGTCTCGGCACGGATCGTTCCGATGACTTCCGGGATGCCGTTCAGACGGTCGAGCATCCGTTCTGCCGCTAAAGCGCCACATTCCCGCAAAGGTGAACGAACAGTGGTAAGTGGCGGCGACGTGAAGTCCGCGCCGAAGATGTCATCAAAACCCACAATGCTGAGATGGTCTGGCACCGATACTCCGGCGGCTTGGAGTTCCTGCATAAGTCCGATCGCCAGGAGATCGTTATACGTCAACACTGCTGTTGCACCGCTGGCGCGGACGGCGCGCGCCATCTGCCTGCCGCCGTCGACCGTTGGTTTGGCGGATTCCAGCCGCAGTGCCTCGAGCCGGGACCAGTCGCAGGCAGCCTCCACACCGTCCCAGCGCCGGGCGGACATCCACGATTGCGGCGGGCCGGCCACATAGGCCAGTTTTTTGTGGCCGTTGGCGGCCAGGCTTCGGACCGCTTGACTAATTCCTTTGTTGGCATCGGGGATGACACAGGACACCCCCGATACCTCGCGGTTGATGACGACCACGGGCTTGTCAGAGGCGATGGCCCTGATGTCCTCATCCTCCATGCGGGGACTTGCCAGAATCAGGCCATCCACGGTGGCCATCATCCGTCGGGCTGCCGTCAGCTCAGTGAGTGCGGACTCGGACGAATCCGCAAGGACCAAAGTGTAGTCACGTCCGCTGGTGGTGGTTTCGGCCCCTCGAATGACGTCGAAGAACGTGGGGTTGGTGATGTCCGCGACGATCAGGCCAATAGTGTTCGTACTTCCCGTGTGTAACGCCCGGGCGAACGAGTTGACGTGGTAGTTCAGTTGGTTGGCTGCATCCTCGACGAGCTTCCGTGTCTTGGCGCTGACCCTTCCCGGATTGCTGAGCGCACGTGACACAGTCGACGGATTCACGCCGGCTGCCCTGGCGATGTCGTAAATGGTGGGGTTGGATTTTCCGGCAGTGATGCTTCGCGCCGATGGGTGGCCCGCATCATGTTGTTCCGGGGTCGCGGGAACTGTCACTGCTCCATCCTTTCGAAGCCGGAAGCGGTCGAGACACGATGTGCCGGGAACGGAAAGCTACTGCCGAACGTGGATGGACCGTGCCCGGTACGTGACTGTGCGTGGCCGGTCGTCTGACCCAGGCACGCCAGCCCTCCCTCCCGTAGTTGGCGATGCCTGGTTGGCCCTGGCTGGACGTATGTGGACTCAAATGGTTTGCCCCGCGTCGGCGAGGAGGGTGCTTCCTGTCATGATGGTGGACAGATCGCTGGCGCAGAACAGCACGACGCGAGCGATGTCGTCAGGGGTTCCGATGCGGCCGATGAGACTGTTTGTCATGACGGCCATCGCCTTGCCCGATTTGGCTGCGGGTTGCGATGCCGCAGCCGCCGTGTTGCCTTCGGTGGGTACGAAGGTGGGGGCGACCCCGAGAACGCGGATCCCGAGGGGAGCGAACTCGAGCGCCATCTGCTTCGTCATGCCTCGGACTGCGTGTTTGGATCCGACGTAGGCAGAGAGTCCGGGGGCTGTTCCTGCGAATCCAGCGGTCGAGACAATGTTGATGATGACGCCGCCGTTGTTGCCGCCGCTCATGTGCCGTGCGGCTTCGCGGGAGCCGTTGAAGACGCCGCGGGTGTTCACGGCGAACACTTGCTCCCAGGTGGTATCGGGTGTTTGGAGGACAGGAACGCTGGGGAAGATCCCGGCGTTGTTTACCCAAATGTCGATCCGGCCGAATTCTTCCGACGCATCTGACGCACCGGCCCGGACTGATTCGGAATCGGTGACGTCCATGGCGACACCAAGTGCCCGAACCGAGAACCGTTCAGCGATTTCTCCCGCTGCGGCGCGTGCCTGGTCTGCGTTGATGTCTCCGATGAGAACGTTGGCACCGGCTTCTGCCAGGCGGAAGGCAATGGCTTTGCCGAGCCCTTGCCCGCCACCGGTGACGACCGCCTGCCGACCAGTCAGGGACAGGAGGTCAGCGACGCGGGTCGCGGAGACGTCGGCGAAAGCCGCGGTCATGAAAGGACCTCGATATCGAGTTCGTTGTGCTGGGCGACGCTGCCGAGCCATGCCAGGCTTGGCTTCGGCGTGCGCTCGAACGTTTCCCTGTCGACGGCGATCAGGCCGAACGTCGGTTCCCAGTGGCCCCACTCGTAGTTGTCGAGGAGCGATCCAGTGCAGGTAGCCCCGCACGTCGATGCCGTCGTCATGGCTTCGTGGAGGTGCCGCAGCGCCTCGCTGGTGTAGCGCGATCGGCGCTCGTCGTCGGCGGTCGCGATGCCGTTCTCGGTGACGAGGACGGGGACGCCGCCGGTGACCTCCCAGGCGTGGCGGACCGCCATGCCCAGCGCGTCCGGGCGGTACGCGGTGCCGACGAGGGTGTTGTCGGGGTGCGGCGGGTGCGGACGAGACCGTCCGCGTCCACTCCTGGCTGGAGTAGGCCTGGACGCCGACGAAGTCGTCGCCGCGGCGGCCTCCAGGTAGAAGTCCTCCCAGACGTAGCTGGAGCTCGAGCAGTTTTTCCTCGCCGCCGGGCGCGCGGCGAGCGCCGGTTGGCGATGGTCCAGCCGACCTTGGCGTCGGTGTGCGCCCGAACGATCTCACGCGCAGCATGGTGCGGCCGTCGACGAGGATGCGGCCGATCTCGGGGTCGCGTGGCGGGCAGCGTGGGCCTGCTTCGTCTGTCGACGGTGGGGCTCTGCCACTCGGCGCCGGCTGCCGCATCCGCGCGCATGGTCCCATCATCGCGCCAGCATGTTGGGCTCGTTCATCGTGACAACCCACTCCACGCCGTCGAGGATCTCCGTGGCGCGGTCGACGTAGCGCTGGAACTGGTCGACGCGTCCGGCGCCGAGCCAGCCGCCCTCGTTCGCGAACCACTGCGGGGTGGTGAAGTGGTGCAGGGTGACCACCGGCGTGAGACCGAGCTCGAGGCAGTGTCGATCATGCGGCGGTAGTGGGCGAGCTCCGCCTTGGAGAAGTGCCCGGGACCGGTTCGATGCGGGCCCACTCGATGCCGAACCGGTAGGAGTTCAGGCCGGCGTCGGCGAGGAGTCGCATGTCCTCCCGGTAGCGGTGGTAGCTGTCGCAGGCGTCGCCGCTGAGCTCCATGCCGGGCATCGGGCGCTCGCGTGCCCACCAGTCACTGTTGACGTTGTTGCCCTCAATCTGGTGGCCGGCAGTCGCGGCGCCCCACAGGAAGCCGTCGGGGAAAGTAGTCATGTCATCCTCTGTGTTGTGAGTGGTCGTCGCGGCACGTGTTTAGCGTTGTGCAGCCGCGTACGTTGGGTGGGTGGTGTTTGCGGGCGGATGGGTCTTGCAGCCCGGGACCTGCCCGGCCCGGCGGTATATTCGGACCCGTCCGGAAAGACGATACGGGCGGCGGTGTCAGCAGGGATGTCGGCGTCGATACGGAGCTCTTCCCCGTCGAGCTGCCAATGAACCCTGATGGTTCCGTTCGGTGTTTCATGGGAGCCATGGGCCCAGGTGAGGGGACCGGGGCCGGGGGTCAGCACGTCGATCGAGCGCCACGCCACGGACCCTAATCCTGTCGCAGGCCCAGCGTGTGTTCGTGGAGGAACCGGAGCACAGTTCCCTTGCTGTAGTGGTTCAGGGACTCGTGGCGTCGCCCGTCATCGTCGATGCCCTCCCATGATTCCCAGATCGTCGTCGCACCCCTGTCCACCATGTACAGCCACGATGGCGCACGTACGCTGCAGGAGCAGCTCGTACGCGACGTCCCCCGGCCGTCCTCCACAAGTACCGGGAGCAGATCCCCCGTGGAGAGGAAACCCGTTCCCAGATGCGTGTCAGCGGACACGGATCAGCTCGACGAGCCGGTTGGCCGCAGGCTCACGGGCTTCTTCCGGCAGGAGGCCGAACGAGAGCGCCCGGACGTAGCTGGCCTGGGTGTCCGTGACAGTGGTTCCATCCGAGCGAAGGTAGGCGGCCCGCCACGCGTGCCGGACGGATCCGCGATTTCCGCAGTACAGTGCTGCATCTTCCGTTCGTCCAAGAACGGCGGCTGCCCGGGAGAGTGTCGCCGTGGAACGGTAGAGGTATGCCGTCCCCACTTCGCCCTTGTCCTCCATGAACCAGGCCATGGGATTGTCCTGGACCGGGTCGATCAGTTTCCCGTCGGCGTCGCGCTTTTTCGGCTCGGTCCATTCGCCCCAGTGGAAGGTGCCGTCCCAGAGGTACTCCTCAAACGGTTCCGGCTCGGGTGCGAGCTGGGCGCGGGCGTGGTGGCGGGTGGTGCGTGCCTTTTCAAGGGCCCATTGGACCCATCGGACCATGGCGTCCCAGTTCTCGGCGAGAACCGCCCGGTCGCCGTATCCTCGTAAAGGGCCCAGGGCACTGCACAATCGCGTCCCCCCACCCGGCGGATCCGGTCATCATCGCGAACTGGTCATCGAGGTGGTTCTTGATCCGGCGGCCGTCGGGGAAAAGTTGGCGATCCGACCGTCGTCGAGCTGGTCGTCGCGACGAGCTCAGCCATTTCCGGCTGAAGCCGAGACGTCCCTCAGCCTGGTGGCGGTGGAAACGAAAACCTGGTAGTCGCCTGTCCAGGCCAGCCGTTCGCGGGTAGGGCAGTCGGTCGGCACGTCCACCGCGTTCCCGAGGAAGCTCCATTCGCCCGCGCTGTGCAAGCGGTTGAGACCGTCATCGCTGCACGAGAATTCGCCGGTACGGCGAAGGTCGGTGTGGACCACCTGCATGGTCAGCGCCGAGGGGTCCAGCCCGGTGCCGAAACGGCTGATGCGGGCGTACTGGAAGCCGTGGACCGTGTGTCGGGGTTCGAAAACTGCGGCGGCGGGTCCCGCTGTCACTTCATCACGCTGGTAGAGAATTCTCGCCGGCTCTCCCGGCCGATGCGAATCGAGGTGGGATGTTGAGAGGTCCCCGTCCGGGCCGAGTTGTTCGCCATACTCGATTACGGTGCGCGTGCCCTCTGCTCCGAGGTCCTCGAGCCGGATCCATCCGGACGCGTTCTGGCCGAAATCGGCGACCCAACACCCGGCCGGACCTCACGGACGGCTTCCGGCGGACGGGAGTCAATGACGCGAACCGGCGGAGCGGGCGACCAGTCAATCGGGGGCGTCTCCACGACGTCCACGAGTGCTTGGCCGGCGCGGCCGCATGCGCCGCGAAGTCAACGCTTTGCCCGTCCATCAGGTCGGCACGGTCGTCGTCGAGGGGCGCTCGTCCAGCTGCCGTCCGTGAGGATGGCCCGGCGGGTTCCGTCACTCGAGTTCCATGTGCAGTTCCTGCACGTGCTCCCAGCGTCGTGCCCCAGCCGGCCGGCAGCCGGAAGGCGCCCACCTGGCCGCGGTACCATCCGTCGGACAGTTCTATCGTCCACCCGGTTGCGTCCGGGCCTCAGTGAGGATGTCACGTCGAAGGCCTGCGCGTAGAGCGTGCGGTCGTACGACGTCGACCCGGGGGGACAGTTCGGCGGTGCCCGTCCGTTCGCCATTGAGCGCCGCTGTGTAGACGCCGAGTGCGGTGGCGTAAAGCCGGGCTGACTTCACGCTGTCCGGCAGGTCGAAGTGGGTGGTGAGGAGGTAGGCGGGCGGGCCGCCATACCCCGGGTCTCCCGGTTCAACCGGGGAAATCCAGGAAGGCGGTCCAGTCCGCGTCCAGCAGTCCGGCTTCGAAACCAGACCATGCGGACCAGTCGCCGGTGGCCGCGGCCCGGACCCGCCACTGGACCCGCTGCCGGGCTGCGCAGAGCCGGCCACGGCCAAGGTACGTACAGGCGCTGACCCGTCGTCGCGGCGGGCTGCAGTACCCCGTCGATGGTCGCCTCGAGTTCATAGGATGCGGTGGTGTTCGCTGAAATCTTCCACGAGAGCCTGGGGGGCAGGCCCCGTGACCGGGAACTGGTCTCCGCCGCTGTCGACGGCCAGATCGTAGGGCTTTCCGCCCATGGGTGATCCTTCTTCCTTGATGTGGCAGGTACTAGCGGACTGATTTGACCTTGAGCGCGATCACCGTGCCGCCCAGCAGGGCAAAGACGGCGCCGGTGAGGTACAGGAGGGTGTAGTTCTTCTCGGCGCCGGTGGCGCCGATGGTGATGACCAGCGAAGCGATAAGCGGTGCTACGGCGCTTGGGATCTTCTGCGCGAAGGCCACCACTGCCATGTATCGCCCGGTTTCGGTGCGGTTCGGCAAGATGGCGAAAATAATGGCCTGATCAACTGTTGCGGAGATAGGCGATGGCGCTTGCATGAGCACGGCGCCGATGATCAGCTGGGGCAAGGACCATGCGGTTGCCTCTGCCAACGCTCCGCCCACAAAAAGCAGTGCGGCGATCATCACGAACAGGCGCCGGCGCCGCAGTTTGTCCGACAGGAACCCGCCCAGCAGCGCGCCCGCTGCAGCCGCAACCACGCCCAGCATGCCGATGGTGGCGACGACCCCGGCTACTTCCCGCACCGGGAGGTCGGAGGCGCTGCGCGTAGAAGAACGTGCCGAATGTGGTGTTGAAGTACAGTCCGATGAAGAACACGAACCGGCCCAGCCAGTTCCACGCGAAGTCCGGGTACTTGCGCACGTTGAAGCCGTAGCTGGCGATCACCGACTTTGCAGTGACCTGCGAGCTAACGGCAAAGTCCTTCGAGCTGCCTTCCGGCTTGATAATCGGAAGCAGCGCCAGCAGCACGGCGCCGATCAGGCCGGGAACGACGAAGACCAGCAGGGTGTTTGACGAGACCGCATAGGCCACCCCGATGCCCAGGACGGGCGCAATCTGCGTCATGAGGGATGTCAGTGCTGAAACGCGTCCGCGCTGTTGGTCCGGCAACTTGTCCGCCATCAGGTTCTGGATTGCCGCGCCGGAAATCGACCAGCCGGCCATGCCCAGGACCCAGCCCGCCCCCACGATCAGCAGATCGGGGGCCAGCCCCATCACCACCAGACCTGCCAGGCCGATCCCCGTGCCGAGGAAGATGAACGGGGTGCGGCGGCCAAAGCCGGACCGCATGCGTCGTCCCAAATACCCACCATCGGGCTGATGACAAGATAAATCAGCTGGGCCGTACCGGTGATGTAACCAAGCACCTCCTCGTGGCCGGGGGCCAGTTCGCTGATCCGCACAGCGATGCCGTAGGAGAGCGGCACCATCATGGCGATCGATGCCCCGAAGCTGGCCAGCATCAGCCAAAAAATGTAGCTCCTGACTGACAGGTGACTGGGGTTCATCGGCGCTGCTTTCAACTCTGGCGGAAGCGCCACCGGGGGCTTTGGTTGCCGGGCACCCGCGCTGGGCGGCGACAATGCCGCCAACCAGAACCGAAGCCTCGTGTTCGTTCGTAGTCACCTATGGACCCTTAATCGGGTGGCTCCCCGCCTGCAGCACCGCGGACGCCGGACGACAGCTGCGTCGAAAGCCAAACTAAATAGTAACCAGCGTGGTTACTCTTCGAGAAATAGTAGCCAGAGTGGTTACAATTGGCAATAGCCCGAGAAGCAAAAAAATCCAAGCCGCAGAAAAGAGACGATTTACGTGACCGTGACTGTCGAGCAAGAGACCGAGAAAAAGGCCGGCCCACGACGACGCGGTCCATACGCATCAACTCCCGCCCGCCGGGCGGAGATCGTCAGGGCAGCTTCAGCAAGCTTCGCCGAGCATGGCTACGAGCGGGCTTCCCTCCGCGATATTGCTTCCCGGGCGAACGTCACCCACGCGGCGTTGCTCCGCCATTTCGCCACCAAGGATGAGCTTCTCCTGGCCGCACTCGCGCAGCGCGACGCCGACGACTCGGAACTTGCCCGCCGCATCATCGAATCGAAGGTGCCCAGGGAGAAGGTACTGGCCAGCGTCCTGCGGGACGAGTTTGCGCACCCGGATCAGCAGCGGAATTGGCTGGCCATCACCATCGCGGCAACAAACCCGACCCACCCAGCCCACGACTTTTTCATTGCTCGCCGGGGAAAGGATGCGCGACCTTGACTTCACGAGCACACGGCTCGCCATCACTCAGGACAGCGACGAACTCAGCGCAGACGACAAAGTAACCATGGTCATGGCCATGATTGACGGCCTCCGGATCCAGTCTCTCCTCGATCCGGGCAGGAAGACCCTCCACCTTATGGAAACACTGATGAAGTTCCTCGCCCCGCCGCAGAATGAATAGGCTCAATATCGAAGGCGGACCCCGCTCAAGCACAGAACTGAGACACGGTCTCCACGGCCCGCGGACACTGACGGCGTTCTGTGACCACTCAGTGTCGCTAGCCGGCGGTGACGATGATGCTCGGGACGGCTTCAGGGCCCTGGCCGAAAGGCGCTGAATTGACGTCACACTCTTCTCTTACCCAACAAGTTCTGAGCATGTACCGGCCGGGTGAGAGCTCGCCGCACCAGTGCCGGCAGTAGTACTGAAAATCGGCGAACCGACAGCCCTGGGCACCCGGTCGCCGGCCGGTCGCTCCGGCAGCGCGCACCGCCCGACGGAGAGGACCTCAGCGATGGAACCGACCTGATGTGATAGCCGAACGCGCCCCGGCGCCCGTAGGCCCCGACTCCCACGCGTGCGGTGTCCCGAATGGTCTGGCTGTTCCTCTCTGGTCAGACGCCCATCGACCCGAAGACAGGGCAGCTGGTCAACGGGGGCATCGAGGAGCAGACCGCACGCGTCTTCGACAACCTCGGTCTCGTCCTCGAGGCGGCCCGGCAGCAGCTGGCGCGATGTACTCAAGGTCAATGTCTTCCTCGTCGTACATGGACGACTTCGCGGCGATGAACGCCGTGTACGCGAGGTACTTCGACGGCCAGTATCCCGCGCGCACGACGGTCGCCGTCGCCGGGCTCCCGCTCAGGGCACGCGTCGAGATTGAAGTGCAGGTTGACTCGCCGCGTGGGGCTGAACCAACCGCTACGACCACTTCGATACGCTCACTCCCGAGATCGTCTGATCCGTTCCGAGATTGCCAAGTTCGCCGTCCTGCCCGAGGACGAGCTCTCACGTCGCGGCCAAGGAACTGCAGGCACCGTACGACCTGGTCCCAAAGGAAGTTGCCGCCGCCGGCAAGCCCCTCGGCGTCCTTCGTAGCGCCAAGGGGAAGTCGGCATCAGGTCTTTGAAGCCCTGGCGTGCCCCTTTCTAGGCGCTCGGAAGATCCTTTGCCTCGGCGTGTCATCGCATCGGCCTGTGCTTGCCCTGGACAGGTCTGAACTCTCCGGAGGGCCGGCATGACGCCTGAACGGTCATGCCGCCCCTCCTGGAAGCAGCACTGGCAGGCGGACGCTTATGCCCTTGGGTTGAAAGGGTCGGTGATCTTGTTACCCAAATCAATCCAAACCGTTTTCGTCTCGGTGTACTCGTAGATGGCTTCGGGACCGTTTTCCCGGCCCAGGCCGCTGTCTCCGAAGCCGCCGAACGGAGCGATGTAATTGGTTTTCCTGTAATTGTTGATCCATACAGTTCCCGCCCGCAACGATCGGGTCATGCGAATTCCTCGGGTGATGTCGGTTGTCCAGATGCCTGCTGCAAGACCGAAGTTGGTGTCGTTGGCGATCCTGACAGCGTCCTCCTCGTCCTTGAAGGGGATAACCGCAGCGACAGGCCCGAACACTTCTTCCCGCGCAATTCTCATGCTGTTATCGACGTCTGCGAAAACCGTGGGACGAACGAAGAGACCTTGATCCAGTCCGGGGTCCTCGGGATGGAAGCCTCCCGCGACCAGCCGTGCTCCCTCTTCTTTGGCGATGTCGACATAGGCCAGAACCTTATCGAACTGGGCTTTGCAGGCGACCGTTCCCATTTCGGTTTGCTGGTCCAAAGGATCCCCAAGGCGGACCTGGTTTGCCTTGTCGGCCAACTTCTGCACGACCTCGTCGTAGACGGTTTCCTGCACGAGAACGCGGGAGCCTGCCATACATGTTTGACCGGATGCGGCGAAGATGCCGGCTACGATTCCGTTGATCGCGTTGTCGATGTCAGCGTCCGCGAAGAGGATATTGGGAGACTTGCCGCCGAGCTCCAGCGACACCCGCTTCAGCTGACGGCCAGCGGATTCCGCGATCATACGGCCGACTTCGGTGGACCCGGTGAAAGCGATCTTGTTCACCAGCGGGTGCTGAGCCAGCGCGGCTCCGACGGCTCCGTGGCCGGTCACGACGCTCACGACGCCGGCCGGCAGGCCGGCTTTTTCCAGCAAGCGCATCAAAACCAGAGTCGATACCGGAGTGATCTCCGATGGTTTGATGACGACGGTGTTACCGGCCGCGAGGGCCGGGCAAAGCTTCCAGAGCAACAAGGCCAGCGGACTGTTCCATGGCGTTATGGCGGCGATGACACCAATGGGCTCCCGCACTGTGTAGATCTGGAAATTGGGCACACTGCTGGGCAGCGTCTGGCCAGTGATGTTTTCCGCGGCACCCGCAAAGAAATAGCAGTGGTTAGCCAGGGCTCGAGTCTGCCCGTGAACCTCTCGGATTAGTTTGCCGTTTTCCATGACTTGGACGCGGGCAAGTTCGTCCACGTTTTCCAGGATGAGGTCCCCGAATTTTCTGAGCAAGGCAGCCCTGCCTGCTGCGGTGGAGCTGGCCCAGGACCCTGATTCGAAGGCCTCCCGTGCCGACTGCACTGCTCTGTCTACGTCGCTGGGGGTGGCTTCGGGCACCGATGCCCACGGTGAATTGGTGTAGGGATTGATCGAATCGAACATTTCGTTAGATTCCGCAGCGACCCACTCGCCGCCAATGTGCATTTGGAAGATTTCCGGGGCCAAGATTGTGTTCGACATGTGTTGATCTCTTTCTAAAGAACCTGGTTTGCGGCTGGCTGGTCCAGTTCCGCGGCCACGGTTGCCTCGATGTTGCTAGCAGCCTTTAGTACGGCCCGGCGAAATTCCTTCACCTTCACATCGGTAAATTCGTGAACGGGGCCGAGGATGTTCACCGCTCCGGTAACCTGACCCGTAATATCGTGAATGGCAGCGGCGACACCGGCTGCCCCGGGGATACGTTCGCCACGGGAAACAGCAACCCCCGTCTGGCGAACCTCCTCGATGCGCCTCATGAAGGCCCCTTTGTCGAAGGGCTCCGGAGAAGTGGCATCACCCCAAGGAGAAAGCTCGAGGGCTTTCTCAATGGTTGTGTCCGGAAGGCCGGCCAGGATCGCGCGACCAGTCGAACCGAGATGAAGTCCATACGGACGTCCCAATTCCACCGACATCTTCATCTCGGAATCCGGCAAAACCTGGTCGACGTACATCCGCCGAAGTCCTCCCAGAACACTGAGCGTGGCAGTTTGACCTGTTTCCGCGCCAAGGCGCTCAAGTGTTGGACGGGCAAGGTCCCTGAAAGAGTTGCGAGTCATCTGGCTACTGGAGAGGAACGCGGCACCTAGCCCCAGGGAATACTGCTGGCTGGCAGGGTTCTGTGCGACCAGGGAGCGTGACATAAGCGCACGCAGGATACGGTGCGCCACCGTGGGACTCAAACCAGCCCGTCGCGCCAATTCGTTGACTCCGATGGGGCCATAGGCGTCGCCCAGGGCGATGAGGATGTCTGCGACACGACGGGCGGATTCGGTTCCTGTATCAGTGGACATTTTCGGGGGTTCCTCTTTCTATTGTCGTGGCTTCCTCATAGCCGAGGACGTTGCGACGGTAGGCGATTCGCCGATATCCATACAGGGACAAGAGCGAGACGATTCCTGCGACAGCCATCATCGCTACAAGTGTCTCCCAGCGGCCCGTACCCGAGACAAGGGCCTCGGCGATGATCGGAGTCGGTGCACTCCATACGAGCGCAGCGACCGCGTATGTGACAGCTGTGCCCGAGTAACGGAAATGCGCCGGGTAAAGCTCGGCAATCATGGAGGAGAGGACGGAATATGTGGTGGCATGGGCGATGACCAATCCCGCTGCAATCGATACGAAGATGAGGATCGGATTGCCCGAGTTGACGCCCCAGAAGAACGGGAATCCCATGAGGACTGCCGCGACAGCACCCGCCCCGAACACCCTCGTAACCCCAGCCTTGTCGGCCATTGAGGCCAACAGAGGCAACGCGATGACATCAACCACGGCGGCAAGCATTACGATCAGCAGCGCGGTTCCCTGAGGCATCTTCAAGACATTCACAGCGTAGGAGACGAAATACGTGGCAACGATATAGAAGACAACGTTCACCGACGCCTGCAGGCCAACGCCGATGAGCATGGGGAGCTTGGCGTACCGGAAGAGCTGACCGAGCGGAACCTTAGGCTGATCATGGCGTTCCTTGATCTTCACGAACGACTGAGATTCCTCGACGCCGAGCCGGATGAGCAAGCCGATAATGACAAGCACAAACCCGAAGAGGAAGGGGAGCCTCCAGCCCCAGGCCAGCCGGTCAGCCTGCGGCATCAGGCCTACTAACGCCATGACACCGGTGGCGGTGATGAGACCGATGGGAGAACCCATCTGGGGAGCGGAACCGTAGAGACGGACCTTTCCCGGGGGGGCGTTCTCGACCGACATCAGAACGGCGCCACCCCACTCCCCGCCCACGGCCAGGCCTTGGAGGAATCGCATCGCGACCAGAAGCGTCGGAGCGAGGGCTCCGATCTGGGCGTACGTGGGCAGGAGGCCGATGAGCCCCGTCGCACCGCCCATTAGTGACAGCGTCACAATCAGGGTCGCGCGACGGCCGATCCTGTCGCCGAGGTGTCCGAAAATGATCGCCCCGAGCGGACGGGCTATGAACGCAACCCCGAAGCTCGCGAACGCCAAAAGCCGCCCAACAGCAGGATCGCCGCCGGGAAAGAACAGGGGGCCGAAATACAGGGCAGCCGCCGTGCCGTAAATGAAGAACTCATACCATTCGATGCTTGTCCCAACCAGACTCGCCACAGTAGCCCTGCGTGCCTGGATCTGAGGGGTGTTGGGCGTGGTGCTAGACGTTGTACGCATAAGATTCCTTCGAATTTCCGATGGGTTTCGCGGCGGCGTCTGCGGCCGCCAGGCGACCAAAGACCATCGCTCGGAGCATTGACGAGGCGCCGGGGTAGCTGTGGTGGTACAGACCAGCGGCCTCGCCGACCACGTAGAGTCCGGGAACTGGTTCCCCATTGGCCGTCACCGCCCGGCCGACCGTATCCGTCTTCACACCGCCGAAGGTAAAGGTGATCACCGATGACATTGGCCAGGCACCAAATGGGCCTTGCCCGATGGGACGTGCCCAGTTCGATTTGGGCGGGTTGAGGTTCTGGGTTGCGACGCCGTCCTTCACGGTGACATCGAGGGCGCCCGGCTGACACGCGGCGTTATAGGAGTCCACTGTTGCCGTAAGTTCCGAGGGGTCAATGCCCAGTGAAACTGCCAGTTCCTCGATGGAGTCGGCAAGTATTGGTTCGGTTTCTGAAAGCACCGCTTTTTTGTAGTCGCTTTGGAGGAGCAGCTGGTCGACGATGAGGTATGCCTGCTGGTTAGCATCTCTCCAAATGTGGTAGGCGACGTCTTCGAACGTCTCGTCTACCGAGTCTTTGCCTTCGTCCAGGAACCGGCGGCCTTCTCTATTGACCAGGATCCCGTACGGGTAGATCATGACCAGGGCCTCGGCTTTGGTCGTCCTCGGGTCGCTGGGCTCGCCGTGGAACATGTCGAATTGGCCGGCTCGCCCCGCGCCAGCTTTCAGTGCCATGGTGATACCCTCGCCACGGTTATTTGTGCCGCCAGGGCAGATCGTTTCGAGGCTTCGCCCGCGCTCCCCCAGATGCTGGGCGAGGAGTTCCTTGTTTCCCTGAAAGCCGCCTGTGGCCAGCACAACAGCCGGAGCCCGCCAGTACGTTTCTGCCTCATTTGCATCCAGTCCAGAGACCCCGACTATCCGGCCGTCCTCGACGATCAGGTCCAGCGCTGCGGCCTGATATTCAATCTGTCCGCCGAGCTTTTCGAAACGGGCAGCCAGTGCCTCCACAACCGCGGCTCCTCCCCCGCGCGGCATCATCCGGCTTCCCTTCGATGTCAAGAAGTATGTCTGGGCCAGGTCCATCTCAACACCGTTGCTCCGCGCCCACGCCACGGTCCGCTGAGCCTCCTCGGTAAGCGTCTCCACGATGGCGGAATCTGCCTGGCCGAGGCTGTATCGATCGATGCGCTCTGCAAAGTCTGTGGTTGGTCGACCGTCTTCCTGCAGCCGGAAGAAGCCTTTCGTCCACCGGGTGTTGCCGCCCCGGTCTTCACGCGCAGCGCGTTCAAGAACCACGACTTCGGCTCCGGGCTGCTTCTCCAAGAAACTCACTGCAGCTGAAAGACCTCCGGCGCCGCATCCAACGACGACCAGGTCTTTGGGCTGAAACTGCTTCATTGCACCTTCTCCTTCTGCGTTTCGTTCACCGAAATGCTTTTCTGTGATTCCCACCACTAGATCATCAGCTCTTGCGCTTTAAGTCAAGAAATTCCTACTATGAATCTAGCGCAGTCGCCCAAAGGGGTGGTTCGCTGAGCGAAATGGAGAAGTTGTGAGAAGTGCAAACGACGCCGCACAAACGGGCAATCACCTGGCCGCCTTAGTGGAACTCTGTCGGGTACCGTACGACGGATTGCTCGAACAGACCCGGAAGGTCCCCGAGAACGGGTATGCGTTCTCAGGAGGGAAAAGGGAGCACGCCCGGCGTGTGGCCTTCCGAGCCATCCCAATCCGGAAGCAGACCGGCCAGGTCAGCACTGCCCTGCTCAAATCCCGCCCGCTCCCCCGGCTCACCGCGAAGGCTCGTCAGCCGGCACGGATGTCGGTCAGGAACCCGTCAGCCATGAATGTCATCAGCACTGCGGGAGGTTTGACGTGACGGACCTGCTGGAAGGCCTAAAGGTCCTCGACCTCACCAACGTGCTGTCCGGCCCATTTGCCGCATACCAGCTCGCCCTCATGGGTGCTGATGTACTCAAGGTCGAGGCCCGCGGCGACGGCGATTTGGCCCGCAAGCTAGGTAGCTCACCGGACCTGAGCGAACGGCACCTGGGGATCTCATTCCTCGCGCAGAACAGCGCGAAGCGGTCAATGACGCTGAATCTGAAGTCGGAGCGCGGTAAGGAGGTCTTCCGGCAACTGGTCGAGACCCACGACGTGGTGCTGGAAAACTTCCGTCCCGGCGTGCTCGCCCGGCTTGGTTTTAGCTGGGACACCCTACGCGAAATCAACCCGGGAATCGTCTACTGCGCCATCTCCGGGTTCGGCCAAACCGGCCCGCTGCGCGACCGCCCTGCCTACGACCAGATCATCCAGGGGATGTCCGGACTCATGTCCGTCACCGGGGACAGCGAGACCGCGCCGTTGCGGGTGGGAGCCCCCATCAGCGACACGGTGGGTGGCTTCGCGGCCGCATTCGCCATCTCCGCCGCCCTGGTGCGCCGTGGCCGCACAGGCGAGGGCGCTTTCCTCGACGTCTCCATGCTCGAAGCCACACTCACCGCCATGGGCTGGGTGGCATCCGATTATCTCGTGGGCGGCAGCCTTCCCATCCCCATGGGGAATGAGAACCGCACCGCGGCACCGTCCGGAACCTTCACCACGGCCGATGGCAAGTTCAATATCTCGGCCAACAAGCAGGAGCAGTTCGAGGACCTGTGCCGTGTTCTGGGCTGCCCTGAACTGGCCACGGACCCCCGGTTCGCCGAGCGGGAACACCGCAAAGCCAATCGCGAAGACCTCAAGGACGAGATCGAGGGCATCCTCAAGCAACAGACCAGTTCCCACTGGGACAAGGTCCTGTCCGCGGCCGGAATCCCGGGAGGACCCGTCATGGACGTCGCAGATGCCTTGGAGTCCGCACAGATCACCGAGCGGGGACTCGTTTCCACCCTGCAGATCGAAGGGCTCCAGGGAGTCTCTGACGCAACGATCGGCCCAGGCGGCTCGGTCCGTCTGCTCGGGGCACCGGTCCACGTGGACGGCGCCGCCGTGGGACCCACCACTCGACCTCCCCTCCTGGGAGAGCACACCGACGATGTGCTCTGCGCGCTCGGTTATTCGCCCAAGGACATAGAGTCCTTCCGATCCGAAGGAGTGATCTGATGACCCGCTCTGACTGGTGGAAAACCTCCATCTCCGACATTTCGCCCGGCATCATCCGGTACTTTGGCTACCCAGTGGAACAGCTGATCTCCTCAGAGCACGTGGGAATGGCCTCGATGATCTGGCTGATGACCCGCGGCGAACTGCCGACAGTGCCCCAGGCGCAGCTGCTGGAGCGTGCCCTCGTGGCCGGTGTCGACCATGGCCCGCAGGCTCCCTCGATCGCCATCGCCCGCATGGCTATAACCTGTGGAGTCGGCATCAATAGCGCCATGGCTTCCGCTACAAACGTCCTCGGTGACGTCCATGGCGGCGCCGGCCAGGAACTCATGGAGATCTTCCGGACCACCCTCGAGGATCCCCGGCCCCTTCCAGAGGCCGTCGCGGCTGAAATCGCCCGTCTGCGCTCCGACAACCGATACGTGCCGGGCTTCGGCCACCGATTCCATCCGGTCGATCCGCGGCGCGAGCCGCTGGTTTCCGCCGTCGAGACGGCACGCGAAGAGAGGACCGTCGAGGGGCGACACCTCGAGGTCGCCCTGGAGATCGAACGCCAAATCAACCTCAACCGAGATCGCCCCATCCCGATGAACATCGACGGCGCCACCGCCATCATCTACGCCGAACTGGGCTTCGAGCCTGCTCTTGGCCGTGGCCTGTTCATCCTGTCCCGATCCATTGGAGCCCTCGCGCATGCCTGGGAGGAATCCCGCTCGGGCCTGCGCAACAAAGGACCGGAACACAGATCCGTCCTCCCCGACTACCTGGGACCCGAACCCCGAGACGTCCCCTAAATGAGCCAGCCGAATGCTGCACCCGGCTTGCCACTGCCGAACACCTGTCCCCTATCCCTCACCCCAGCCTGCCACGTGCCCGGTCGCTGCGGCGCACCGGACGATCTGTCGCTCCCATCCATGGGGTGCTGACAAAAACCAGGAAGCGCACGCGCATGGGCCGTGGCAGGCAACGACATCCAAAAGCAAGAGCCAGGAAAAGACGGTCATGACATCTTCTATCGACAGCACACTCAGGTCCACCCTCACCATCGGCGGCAGAGAGATCCGCTACATCGACGTGACATCCTTTAAGGGTGCCGGCTCCCTGCCGTTCAGCCTCAAGGTGCTGTTGGAGAATGTCATCCGTCACGGTGGCAGCGCTGAGAACATCGAGTCCCTACTGCACCCGAATGACCCGGACAACCTGCAGCCGGGCGCGGACATCCCGTTCAACCCCGCCCGGGTGGTCATGCAAGACATGGCCGGCGCCCCGGTGCTCCACGACCTGCTCACCCTCCGCGAGACAGTGGAGCGTTTCGGCGGGGATGCCTCCCTGATCAATCCATTGATACCGGGCGAGCTGGTCATCGACCATTCAGTGATCGTGGACAGCTTCGGAAGTCCCTCGGCGCTGCAGCGCAACGCGGAGCTGGAGTTCGACCGTAACCATGAACGGTTCCGCTTCCTGAAGTGGGCCCAGAACGCCTTCGACAACTTTCGCGTCGTCCCGCCGGGAACCGGCATCATCCACCAGATTAACGTCGAACACCTGACCCGGGGAGTGATGACCACCGAGATCGATGGGGAGGCCCTGGCCTACCCCGACACGTGTATCGGAACGGACAGCCACACCACCATGGTCAACGGCCTCGGGGTGCTCGGCTGGGGCGTTGGGGGTATCGAGGCCACTGCCGCGCTACTCGGCCAGCCGCTGTCCATGCTCATCCCCCCGGTAGTTGGCGTCCAGATCGTCGGGGACCTCGCAGCCGGAACGACAGCGACCGACATGGTTCTGACAGTGACGGAAATGCTCCGGAAGCACGGCGTCGTCGGCAAAATCGTCGAGTTCTACGGCCCGGGACTGGCGAAGATCCCGGTGGCCGACCGGTGCACCATCGCCAACATGTCTCCCGAGTTTGGCTCTACCGCAGCGATGTTCCCTATCGACTCGGCGACAATTGACTACTACCGGCTGACCGGCCGCTCCCCGGATCAGGTCGAACTGATCGAAGCGTACGCCCGGGCGCAGGGGCTTTGGAACGACGGGAACGCTTTGCCGGCGCGTTATTCGGAGTATCTCCGGCTAAACCTGTCCACTGTGGTCCCGTCGATTGCCGGTCCCTACCGGCCCCAGGACCGGATAGCGCTGGATCGGGCTCACGAGCAGTTCCTCAGCGACCTCGCGGACCTGCACCCGGGCGCATCCGCTGACCTTCCCGTGGAGGTGGTCCTGGACGAAACATCAATTGCCCTGAACCACGGAGCGCTGGCCATCGCCGCGATCACCAGCTGCACCAACACATCCAACCCCCAAATGATGATGACCGCTGCCCTGCTGGCGAAGAACGCGGTAGACCGCGGCCTGGCAGTCCCGCCATGGGTGAAAACCTCCATGGCCCCGGGGTCCCAAGTGGTGACCCAGTACCTGGAGAAAGCCGCGCTGCTGCCCTACCTGGAAAAGCTGGGCTTCCACGTCGTGGGCTACGGATGCACCACATGCATGGGCAATTCCGGGCCCCTGTTACAACCGATCTCGGCAGCCGCCCGAGAGAAGGGCCTGACCCTCACATCGATCCTCTCCGGCAACCGGAACTTCGAGGGCAGAATCAGCCCCGACGTTCGCATGAACTACCTCGCCTCCCCGCCGCTGGTTATCGCCTACGCGCTGGCCGGAACCATGGACATAGATATTCAAAGGGACCCGCTCGGACAAGACACCGACGGAGGCAAACTACACCTAGGGGACCTCTGGCCCTCCCCGGAAGCGGTCGAACGTGAACTCTCACGGGTCGTCACCCGTCAGATGTACCTGGACAACTACGGCGACGCCTACTCCGGATCGGAGCAATGGCAGGACCTCAAGGTCGCTAACGGTAACACCTACGACTTCGGCACGGAGTCGACCTACATGCGCAGCTCGCCGTTCCTCGAGGGGGTCGGCCTCAAACCGGAGCCTATCCAGGACCTGACCGGGGCGCGCATCCTGGTCAAGCTCGGCGACTCCGTCACCACCGATCACATCAGCCCGGTGGGCCAGATCCGTTCCGATAGCCCGGCCGGCAGATACCTGCTGGACCGAGGCGTGGCCCGCCACGACTTCAACACCTACGGCTCCCGACGGGGCAACCACGACGTTATGGTGCGCGGGACGTTCGCGAACGCCAGGCTGCGCAACCACCTTGTCGAGGATGCCGAAGGCGGGTTTACCCGCCTGCTTCCCGATGGCGACGAGATGACCATCTTCGATGCTGCCACCCGGTACGCCGAGCGTGGTGTACCCCTGGTAGTACTGGCCGGCCGCGAATACGGTGCCGGCTCTGCACGTGACTATGCTGCCAAGGGCACCAGGCTATTGGGCGTCCGCGCGGTGCTGGCAGAGTCCTTTGAGCGGATCCACCGCTCAAATCTTGTCGGCATGGGCGTGGTGCCCCTCGAGTACTTCGAACGCGAATCCGCCCAAACGCTCGGCCTCGACGGGACCGAAGAGCTCTCGATCACAGGACTGACGGAGTTCACCGGTGACGGATGGCCGGAGACAGCCAGCGTCAAGGCCCTCCGTGCCGACGGGCAGGCAACCTCGTTCGCTGTCAGGGTAAGGGTCGATACACCCACGGAAGCCACCTACATCCGCCACGGCGGCATCCTCCCCTATGTCCTGCGGTCCAGCCTCCAGTAAGCAGAGTGCTATTCTCCGGCCAAACGCCGAACAGCCATCGTCGAACATACCGAACTCGCCCCTCGCAAAGCACTCCGGCCCACACCCAACCCAATAGATTCCAGACGAAACCCCACAGGATTCGACGACGTCATGCCGTCCCACTCCCCCACGCCCATGAACCACCAGAAGCAACTTCGCTGTTTGTCATTCTGATCCCCCATCATCGCTGGGCAGGTCCTCCACGCAACCAGGGCGCTACGCGCCGGGCTCGGTCCAAAGTTTCGTTCGGCGCTCCTGCGTCGCTTATTTCCTCGCGAAACTTTGAACCGCTCCCGGTCCCCCAAGTTGCGTTCCGGACCCTCAAAACCCAGCGGTGACTCCGTGTATCAGAACGACGCACAAATCTGACAGACACATCCGGTGCCCGCCAGTCGCTGAAGGAGAAGGAACATGGAACCGCTCACCATCAAAACCCCAGCCGACGTCCTGAGCTTCATCGGGCACACCCTCGGCTTCTGGCCGCACGAAAGCCTCGTCTGCATCACCCTGGACGAGAGACAACACCGTATCCCCGTACGACGGCAACCCCCAGGACGGACTGACACTGCCGCTCAAGGCAACCGAGTCCAGCCAGATCAACGCGGAATTCGTCTACCGCGGCAGCACCATCGCACCGACCAACCACATCACCCTGCCGGCCTCGACAAAGGAAGGCCGCACGGCGGATGCCGTCGATGACCGCGTGAAAGCAATCCACCGGATGAACGCGGGCGAGGCCCTCGAGCAAGCCAGGACACTTTGGGACGGCATGTTGGACGCGATCTCCTACCCGGACGACGATCAGACCATCAGTCTGATTGCGAACTTCCAGGCCCCCGCCATCCGCGACCAGCTCATGGCCGATATCCCGGGAATCGATGAATCGATGGACCGGGTTCTCCTGGCCCAAACACACGGCGGGCCCCAGTGGTCCCGGGTCGAATGGGCACAGCAGCTACTGCTCCACGCCTACACCCACAGCAGCACCAAACACTCAGCCCCCATCCTCACCGCCATCGCCTTCGTCAACTGGTGGGAAGGCCGAGGCAGCAAAGCCCACCAGTTCCTGCAACTCGCCCTCGAAGCAGACCCCGCCTACCATTTGGCCAGACTCAGCGACCTCATGATCGGCTCCGGAATGGTCGCCGGCTGGAACATGGACAAGGACCGGGCCTTCCGGCCCTGGGGCCTCGAAGCCTCATGACCCGCAGTAATAGGGATACGGACGACGACGGCGGGACCTTCCGGAGCCAGTCCTCCACCGCCGCGTCCCAACCGTCCGGATCGGAATTCCACTCCTGCGTATGCTCCGCGGAAGGGAAAGTGAGCAGCGTTACCAGCTCGGTGCCCAGTGAACTGAGCGGGATCATCAATGGCTCCTTGATCGAAGACAGTGCTGTACAAAGGGTGGGGACGCGCAGTGCAAGGGCCGGGCGTCTTTGTGGCCGGGAATGGTGAGCGTTGAGATTCGAAGTTCCCGCCGTGGTTTCCCATCGCTCCCATGAGCTGGGGGGTATCCCTGGAAGCAGGCCTGGTCCCCGGCTCTTGGGTGGAGGAAGGTCTCCTGTCGCTCCTGGCTACAGTAAACGCCCGGTTCGAGACCTGTGAATGGCTCGCAGTTCGAGGACGAGTGTCCAGTAGACGGGCCTGCCACTAAGTGGAGGCATGAGCTCTCCCTGCTGTAGGTAGCGGTACGGTTTGGGGTCGTCGTCGGGACGCCACCAACCACTGGTCGGTGCATGGTGGCCGGTCATTGCCTCCGACCGCAGTATTTCTACTGGCGATGATAGGCGTGGGAACCACCTGGATACCTTTCTAAACGGTTCGACGACCTAAGCGGTTCGACGACGCTTCGGCACTAGTGGTGCGACGCACCGCCGCCGAACGTGGAGCCTCATAAAGCGGGTACCGCGACCTGCTGGTCCGGTGCCTTCACGACGAGTTTCCGGCCCCTTCGCAGCTTGTTCTCGACGGTCACGGCGAGTTGGGACAGCGCGAAGTTGATGGTGATCATGACAGCGGCCACGACGAGCAGGGCCGGGATGTAGTTGGAGTACGCCGACCCTGCCTGGATGCCTTGCCGTACTGCTTCAACGTAGGTGATCTGGTAGCCCAGGGCGGTGTCCTTGAGCGCGACGACGAGTTGGGCAACGATCGGGGGCAGCATTGCAGTGATGGCCTGTGGGAGGAGGATCATGCGCATGGTTTGGCCGTTTCCCAGGCCGAGGGCGATCGATGCTTCGCGTTGTCCCCGGGGCAGCGCCTGGACGCCGGCACGGACGATTTCGGCGATCACCGCGCCGTTGCAGAGGGTCAGGCCGGTGACGACGGCGGCCATCGCGAGCTGGGTGGAAGGGAAGAGGGAGTAATTGGCGAAGAGCTGGAAGCAGAAAATCATTAGGATCAGTAGCGGCATGGCGCGGAAGAACTCCACCACGGCCGTGCATCCGTAGCGCACGGGCCTCTTCTCGGACATCCGTCCGACGCCGAGCAGGATGCCCAGGACTGTGGCGAGAACAACGGCCAATGCTGCGGCCTGCAGGGTTCCGATGATGCCGGGCAGAAGGTAGGTGCGCCACATGTCGGCGGTCAGGAAGGGCAGCCATTTCTCGGGGGCGAGCTGGCCTTTCTCGCTTAGCGCTGAGAGTATCCAGACGGTGCCGGCGGCGAGGCCGGCCAGGCAGGCGGCGCTGATGATGAGGTTCAGGGCTTTGCCGCGAGGGCCGGGCTCGTCGTAGAGGGTTTTGAGTGCGGGTTTTGTACTCATGTTCTTACCGCCAGTTTCTTGCTCAGGTAGCTGAAGGCCGCGCCGGTGGGGAGGGTCAGGCACATGAAGCCGAGTGCGAAGATCAGGCCGACCACGATCAGGGCTGAGGTGTTTTCGATGACTTCCTTCATCAGCAGCGCGGCTTCAGCGACGCCGATGACGGAGGCGACGGTGGTGTTTTTGATCAGGGCGATCAGGATGCTGCCCAGTGGCCCGATCACTGCCCGGAAGGCCTGGGGCAGCACGATGTACCGCAGTCCCTGGGTGAATCCCAGGCCTAGGGACCGGGCGGCTTCGGACTGTCCCGCGGGGATCGTGTTTACACCGGCGCGGATCGATTCGCAGACGAATGTTGCCGTGTACAGGCTGAACGCCAGCACAGCGAGGCGGAAGGAACTGTCCGTGATCGAGGTTGGGGACTTCGGATCGACCAAGGTGATACCCAGCTGCTGGGCCAGGCCGAAGGACGCGAACAGGACCACCAGTGTCAGCGGGGTGTTCCTGACGATGTTCACGTAGGCGGTTGCCACGGTGCGCAGCGCCCAGACCGGCGAGACGCGCATCGCGGCCAGCACCGTGCCAAGCACCAAAGCAGCCACCGCGGACAGCGCGGCCAGCTGAATGGTGCGGAAGTACGCTGTGACCAACTGGTCGCCGTATTCATTGAGGATTTCCATGGATTAGCTCCGGATTCCTTGCAGGGTGCTTTAGTACCTGTTGACTGCCGGGGTCGCAGGCTGCTGGTATCCGGAAGGGCCGAGATTCTTTTCGAAGGCTTTGGCCCATGAGCCGTCCTTGATCATGGCGTCGATCGCGTCGTTGATCTTGGCCCGACCCGTCGTATCGTCCTTTTTCAGCCCGATGCCGTATGAGTCTTTGGTGAAGGGCTTACCCACGACCTTGAGCTTGCCGGCGTTGATTGCGGCGTAGCCGGCCAGGACGATGTCGTCAGTACTGATAACGTCAACGGAACCGGACTTGAGCGCTTCGACGCAGGCTGCATTGGTGTCGTACTCCTGCAGCTGAACATCCTTGCTGTAGTTCTTCTTGATGTTTTGTGCGGGAACAGATCCGACGGTCGAGCACAGTTTCTTGCCGCCGTTGAGGGATTCGGGACCAGTGATGTCGGTGTTGTC
This sequence comes from Paraconexibacteraceae bacterium, assembly GCA_963727365.1. GTDB lineage: Bacteria > Actinomycetota > Thermoleophilia > Solirubrobacterales > Solirubrobacteraceae > Paraconexibacter. The sequence goes on from CAVSFU010000017.1 coordinate 35,599, forward strand.
GACGCGGACCAGCAAGGACTGTCCCACGGTCAGGTATGGACCTGCAAAGCTGATTTTCTCCTTGCGGGCGTCGTTGATGGTGTAGGCGGCGACGATGTAATCCACCTGGCCGTTCTGGATCAGGTTTTCGCGTTGGGCGGTGGGCGCTTCCTGGAACTTGATCCCGGATTCCTGGACGCCTAGCTTGCCGGCAACGTACTTTGCGACATCAACGTCGAAGCCGCTGAAGCTGCCATCAGGGTTCTTCTGGCTTATGCCCGGGCGGTCGAAGACAATGCCGATGGTCAATTGGCCGGCTTTCGCCTTGGCCTCCACGCCTCGGTATCGCTGCCGGCCGCGCTGGAGCAGCCGGTGGCCGCACCTGCGAGGACGAGAGCGAGGGCGGGCAGGGCAATGAGGGACTTGAGTTTCATAGTGGATTCTTTCTGCGCTACTGGGAGAGATTAATTGCCACGAGATCAGTGGCTGAGGATCTTGCCGAGAAAGTCCCTGGCCCTTGCGGTGGCAGGACTTGTAAAGAACTGCTCCGGGGTGGTGTCTTCCAGGATCTGGCCGTCGGCCATGAAGACGACGCGGTCGGCTGCCCGGCGGGCGAAGCCCATCTCGTGGGTGACGACGAGCATGGTCATGCCACCCTTGGCCAGGGAGTCATGACATCCAGGACCTCGGTAACCATTTCCGGGTCGAGGGCCGAGGTCGGTTCGTCGAAGAGCATTACCTTGGGTTCCATGGCCAAGGCCCTGGCGATGGCAACGCGCTGCTGTTGGCCGCCGGAGAGCTGGGCGGGGAGTTTGTCGGCCTGGTTTGCAATGCCGACCCGTTCCAGCAGAGCCATTGCCCGATCACGGGCGGCTACCTTGGACAGCTTGCGCACCTTCTGAGGGGCCAGCATTACATTTTCAAGAATGGTCTTGTGGGCAAAGAGGTTGAACGACTGGAAGACCATTCCGACGTCGGCCCGGTAGCGGGTGAGCGCCTTACCTTCCTCTGGAAGTGCCCTTCCGTCGATGGAGATCGATCCGGTGTCGACGGTCTCCAGCCTGTTGATGGTCCGGCACAGCGTGGACTTGCCGGATCCGGATGGTCCGAGGACGACGACGACCTGGGCCCTGGCGACCTCGAGGTCAATGTCGCGGAGGACGTGGAGCGGCCCGAAGTGTTTGTTGACTCCCTGCATGGAGATCATGTTCTGAGGGCCTCCAGTCTCGGCTTCGCGGGCAGGGGTCGATTCAGCATTTTGTGAAATAGTCATGGGTCACCATCCGTAGCGCTGAAGTGTAGCGAGCAAACCGAGGAGTTCGGCCGTGGACTCGCCGCCCATGATCCGGCGCCGGAACTCCTCCTCTTTGGCTTCCCGTTCCTCCGCGGACTGAAGTGCTTCAAGCACTTCTTGGGCTTTGACCACCACCAGCCCGTCACGGTCGCCAACAATGATGTCCCCGCGCTCCACAGCGCTACCCGCAAGGTTGATGGTGCCGCCGATAGAGCCGGGGTCCACTTTGGTGGTTCCTCGAATGGAAATGCCTCGGGCGAACACCGGGAACCCTGCATTGATGATCGCTTCAGAGTCGCGGATCGACCCGTCGATGACGAGCCCCGCAATTCCAGCCCGTTGGGCGGCGAGAGTGAGCACGTCGCCCCAGAGGCCCGCGTCGGTGAATCCCTTTGCGTCGACCACCAGTACGTCACCGGGCTTGGCCTTCAGGACTGCCTGATGAAGCATGAGGTTGTCGCCTGGCGCGGTGTTGACCGTCAGCGCGGTTCCTACGACTTTCATGTCGGGGTGGATCGGGCGGATCTCTGAGGCGATGGATCCCCGTTGGCCCTGCGCCTCGTAGACAGTCGCCGTTCCCAGCGTCAGCAACCGCTGTAACTGCTCGCTGGTGGCAGCCCCGTTTGCCAGGGCGTCGTTATATTCCTGAATTCCTGTCATCGGGGTCGGCGTGATGCCTGGTCTCCTTTTTGTTTGCTGCGACGGCGGGCGGGCACCGATGTTTGAGGCGGCGGCGTTACGGTAATCCCTGCTGCAGCACCGGCCGGCATCGGCGCCCTGCCGTCCTCACGCCGGGTTTCGGTCCCTTGTTCGATAAGCGATCTGCGCTTCATCCGGATTGTCTCCTTTGGACTGGGTTGGACGAGCCCCGCACTTCGTTGTGCGTCACGTCACACTAAATCACAATGAGACAGCACTCGCAAGTACGAGTTCACTCGCAATATATTGCTATTTTGACGATCGTTTAGGCTCTTCGCGTCATTATGCAAGACATCGCTTACGAAGAAGCCCTGAAATATAGGGACTTATCCCCATCGTGGTGCCGAGCTTGCCAACTTGCGACTACTGTCTTACTTTGGAGGGAGAGTCGCAAATATTGGAGAAAAGTTGAATTTGTATCGCGCATCAGCAGCCATTGACCGTGTTGTCGCCACCTCCCTTCGTCCCGTCGGGGGTGCCGCACCAGCCGGCGCTCTTTCACTGTCCATGGGCGAACCGGATTTTGATACGCCGTCGGAAATCGTTCAAGCTGCCGTCGAAGCCCTCCACGCCGGTTGGACGCACTACGGGGATGCAAACGGTGACCCGGAACTGCGGCAGCACATTGCGGACGACGTTTCGTCCGTATCCGGGCAGTCCGTGACGCCCGAATCCGTGCTCGTTACACACGGTGGATCTGCTGCCATCACGGCCGCTGTCTTAGCGACCGTGAATCCCGGAGAACAGGTTGTCATTCCGGAACCGAGCTACTCCCTCTATCCGGATGCCGTGCGACTGGCTGGCGGGGTTCCGGTCTTCGTGCCCACCACGCCTGACAACCAGCTTGATGTGCCAGCCTTGCTCGAAGCCGCCAATGGCGCCCGCCTGATCACCCTCTGCAATCCGGTTAATCCCACCGGCGCCGTTTTCAGCAGGCATTCGCTCGAGGAACTCGCCGAGGGGCTCGCCGGCTCCGACACGTTGGTGTTGGTTGACGAGGCCTACGCCCACCTCGTGTACGACGACAGTTTCGTCTCCTCGCTGGCTATCGAGTCGTTGCAGGAACGCCTGGTCTATTGCCAGACTCTCTCCAAAACTTATGCGATGACGGGGTGGCGGATCGGCTTTATAGTTGCGCCACCGGAGCTCATCGATTCAATCCGCGCCGTGCACAGGACCATAAACAGCTCAGTCAATGCCGCGGCACAACGCGCATCGCTGAAGGCCCTGCAACTAGGCCCGGGAATTTCGTCCAAAATGCTTGCTGCCTATAGGGAACGGCGCGACTACGTTGTGGAACGGCTGAAGAACATCCCTGGAGTGGAGTTCACCGAGCCGACGGGGGCCATTCTACGCCTTTTTCCGCTATCCCCAGACCCTTCCAGCGGCTGAGATGTTGGACCGCTTCAAGCAGCAGGGGGTTATCCTTCGAGCTGGCAGTGAGTACGGGCCCTCTGGGGAGGGGCATCTGAGGCTGTCCTTCGCAGCAGATATCGATACCCTAAAGACGGCCCTTGATCGCATTGAGCAAGGAATATTGGAGATACAGGGGTGACCGTTCTGGCCGCTGAACAGCTTTCAAACCCGCCGTCCGTGCGGGGTCGTCGAGACACCGTTCGGAATAAGCGGCGACTCCTCAATGCCGCTGGGGAGCTTCTTCGTGAGGATCCGCAGAACGCTACCATGCCTGCGATTGCGGAGAGGGCCCAACTTTCAGTTGCCACCGCCTACCGTTATTTTCCGACTCTGGAAGAGCTGCACAAGGAGTATCTGCACGGCGTGCTGGTCAACCTGCGCGATTACAGCCTTGGGTCGCCCCTGCGTGGAAAAGCTCTATTTGAGGATGTTGTGGCCCGGCACGTAAAGCTGCTGGAGACTTACGGGCCGGCCATGATCCAGCTCAGGTCCCCGGAAGGCTTTCTGACGAGGCTGCACCGCGGGGACGAAGTAATCAGCACGCTCCATGAAGCATGGGAGCGCCCCGTGCGGGAGGCTATTCGGGAGCTGGGTCTCTCCGAAGGTCTTTTTGAATTCGCCCTCATGTTCTGCAACTCGCACTTTGATCCCCGCGAGGTAGACGACCTCTTGAAAAACCGCGGAACCCTCAGCGAAGCCGCAACCATCAGGATGCTCATTAACGCGTTCTACGGCGCCCTCAAGGGCATGGCCGAAGACTAGGCCAAAGAAACTTCGCTCGCGCTCCTTCAACGTAGGGCGTATTTTTAGGCCCCCGATCCAAAGGACCGAATGTCCGGAATTATCGTCGTCGGCGTAGACCGCAGCGCACCCGACAGAAGGGCTGCCGACTCCGACGCCCGTCTGGCTCTGGCGTCGGGAGCACCCTGCACGTTGTGACGGCATTCGACAGTGACCGCACCGACGTGTACGGAAGCGGCGGTGACCGGCGGGTTATCACCGGCTGGACGATGCCGAGCAAGTAGCGCGCCTAGTCGCTGCAGCCCCGGGTACAAACGGATTGCAGGTTTCGCATTTTGCAGCACGCGGTCCACCTGCAAGCGCACTGATCCGACACGCAGTCACAGTTCTCCCGGGTGTGCTAACAGACCTCACCTGGGTGTACCGCTCCAGCAGACAGGCGGGCGCCACCTGAAGGTGGCACCCGCCACTCTCGGAGCCCCGCAGCTAAGTCACCATCGAACACCTGACGAGTCAGGCTTCCATGCGGCCTGAACGGAGCTCGCAGCCCTTCACTTTCTGCGTGAAGGGCTGCATAATCCACGTCCGTAATGGTGGTGCCGAGCAGTGTGCCGCCCCCGTTACTGGGCTCGCCTAGTAGGAGCGGGGCAGGCCCAGGACCTTGGTAGCCACGAAGCTCTTGATCATGTTGTTGTTAACAGGGGCCACCTGGAACATGCGGGTTTCACGGAACTTGCGTTCGACGTCGTACTCGTCCACGAAACCGTATCCGCCGTGCGTATCGAGGCAGGCGTTGGCGGCGGCCCAGCTGGCTTCGGAGGCGAGGTGCTTGGCCATGTTCGCCTCGGCGCCGCAGGGTTCGCCGGCATCAAAAAGCCGCGCCGCCTCGTAGCGCATCATGTCCGCGGCCCGGACCTTCATGTAAGCGTCGGTAATGGGGAACTGCACGCCCTGGTTGCTGCCAATCTTGCGGCCGAACACCTCACGGCTGTTGGCATAATCCACGCCGCGCCGCGTGAACCAATAGCCGTCGCCGATCGCTTCGGAGGCCAGCAGGATGCGCTCGGCGTTCCAGCCGTCAATGACGTAACGGAAGCCCTTGCCCACCTCGCCAATGACTGCCGAGGAAGGGACGCGCATGCCGTGATAGTGGATCTGATTGGTGGCGTAGTTGAACATGGTCCGGACCTTGACCACCTCGAGGGTGTCAGGCTGTTCGGCCCGGACCTGGCGCAGATCCACCAGGAACAGCGTCAGACCATGGGTCTTGTCAGCACCCTTGCCCTCGGGCTTCCCGGAGGTGCGGGCCAAGACAAAGAGCAGATCTGATTCCTCGATGCGGCTGGTCCAGCTCTTGTGGCCGGTAATGACGAAATCGTCGCCGTCGCGCACGGCCGCGGTTTCGATGCTGGTGGTGTCCGAGCCCGCCTTGTCCTCGGTGATGGAGAAGGCCTGCAGTCGCAGCGATCCGGCAGCAATCTGCGGCAGGTACGCCTGCTTCTGGGCCGCGTTGCCGTGCCGGAGCAACGCGCCCATGGTGTACATCTGCGCGTGGCATGCTGCGGAGTGGCCGCCGGACTTGTTGATTTCCTCCATGATGACGCTGGCCTCGGTCAGGCCAAGGCCCAGGCCGCCGTACTCGGCCGGGATCAGCGCCGAGAGCAGGCCGGCCTCGGTGAGGGTGTCCACGAACTCCTGCGGGTAGCGGCGGTTGCGGTCCGTCTCGCGCCAGTACTCGTCCGGGAAGCCTTCGCACAGGAGGCGGGTCTGCTCGCGCAGCTGGTCTAGTCCGGCGGTGAGGGTTTGCATCGGTGCTCCTTTGAATCGTTGCTGGCGGCTTTCGTCGCCTCTGGGAAACGACGATACGCCAATATATTAGAAAGTAGCAAGAGCAACCGACCGAACCGTTCAACCACCATAATCCTTGACATTTAGCGGAAGATGCCGCGAAACTGATCAAGGATCAGTAATATATTGGATCAAGGAGATCGATGATGACCGACGAAACAACGCAGGCTGCAACAACCGAAGGGCGCATAGTGGAGGGCTGGACTGGCCGCCTGTTTGAAGACTTCTCCCCCGGGGACATCTACTACCACCCGTTCGGCAAGACCGTGACGGAGGCGGACAACCAGAGCTTCACCCTGATGACGCAGAACGTGGCCAAGACCCATGTTGACCGCAATTTCGCCAAGGCCACCGAGTTTGGCCTGCCGCTCGTCAACTCCACCTTCACGCTCGCGCTGGTCACCGGCCAGTCCACCATCGATCTGTCCATGAACGTCTTCGCGAACATGGGCTGGGACGAGGTCCGCATGCCGAACCCCGTCTACGAGGGCGACACCATCTACTCCCGGTCCAAGGTCCTCTCCGTCCGGGAATCCAAGTCCCGCCCTAACCTCGGCCTGGTCACCGTCGCCACCGAAGGCTTCAACCAGGACAGCAAAATCGTGATCAGCTACCGCCGCACCTTCATGGTGTACCGGCAAGGCCACCTCCCCGGTGTCGAATCCGCCCGCCCGGATGAGTCCACGCTGCCCTCCATCGGAGACTTCCAGTGACGGCGGCAGGAAGTCTCACGGCAGCCGGCCTCACCGCCAGGGAAACTGTCGCGGGCGCAGTCACCGCGTTGTTCGTCCCCGGTGACCGCCCCGAACGGTTCGCCAAGGCAGCCGCCGCAGGTGCCGGCGTCGTGATCATTGACCTCGAGGACGCTGTCGCGCCTGGCGCGAAATCCGCAGCATTGGCTGCGGCGGTGGAGGCTGTGGCACCGTCGGACGGCGGGGCAGGCGTGCGTGCCCTGGTGCGGGTGAACCCGCAGCGTTCCGGCCATTACGACGCCGACATCACCTTGCTGCTCGCCGCCGCCCGGACGCCGGGGTCGGGTCTGCTGGGAATCGTGGTCCCGAAGGCGGAGGACTCCGGCGCCCTGCGGGAGCTCCGCGCGGACATGCCAAAACACCTGGCCCTGGTCCCGCTGGTCGAGTCCGCGCTTGGCGTGGTGAACGCCGTCGGGCTGGCACGCGTGCCGGGCGTGACCCGGTTGGCGTTCGGCGCCATCGACTTCGCCCTGGACATCGACGCCGACGGCGGGGACCGGTTCCTGGACCCGGCCCGGGCCCAGCTGGTCCTGGCTTCCCGCGCGGCCGGCATCGCGGCACCCCTGGATTCACCGTCCACCGACATCAAGGACGCCGCCCGCGTGGCGGAGTCAGCACGGCTTGGCCCGGAACTTCGGCTTCGGCGGCAAGCTCTGCATCCACCCCGCCCAGCTCGCCACGGTGCACGGGGCGTTCGCCCCCACGGAGGCGGACGTCGAGTGGGCGCGGTCCGTCATCGGCGCCGAAGGCGGCGCCGCCCAGGTCGACGGCCGGATGATCGACCGCCCTGTCACCGAACGGGCCAAACGCATCCTGAAGCGCGCAGGAAAGGAGCAGTAAATGGGCGCCCTACCGCTGGCGGGCATCACCGTCATCTCCCTGGAGCAGGCCGTTGCCGCTCCGTTTGCCACGCGCCAGCTGGCCGATCTCGGAGCCCGGGTCATCAAGGTGGAGCGGGACACCGGGGACTTCGCCCGCGGCTACGACACCAAGGTCCGCGGCATGGCCAGCTACTTCGTCTGGCTGAACCGGTCCAAGGAAAGCATCGTCCTGGACCTGAAGTCCGACGAAGGCATGGCTGTGCTCCGCAAACTCGTCTCCACCGCGGACGTGCTGGTCCAGAACCTCGCGCCCGGCGCCGTCGAACGCCTAGGGCTGGGTCCGGACGAGGCGCTGGCGCTGAACCCGCGGCTGATCCACGCCTCCATCTCCGGCTACGGGCGGGGCGGATCCTACGAACAGAAGAAGGCCTACGACCTGCTGGTCCAGTGCGAGGCCGGCCTCCTGAGTGTCACCGGCACCCCGGACTCCCCCGCCAAAGTGGGTGTATCCATCGCCGACATCTCCGCCGGCATGTACACCTACTCGGGCATCCTGACCTCGCTGCTGCAGCGGGCCACCACAGGCCGCGGCGACGTCCTGGAGATCTCCATGCTGGAGGCCCTGGGTGAATGGATGGCCCAGCCGTACTTCTACGCCGAATACGGTGGGGCCCCACCAACCCGCAGCGGCGCCGAGCATGCCAGCATCGCACCCTATGGACCGTTCGGTGCCGCCGACGGCACCGTGTTCTTCGGCATCCAGAACGAGCGTGAATGGGCCAAGTTCTGCGCCGACGTGCTCCGGCAGCCCGGGCTTGCTCAGGACGAACGATTCGCCGGCAACGCGCAGCGGGTGGACAACCGACCCGCGCTCCACGAGGCCATCAACGCCGTCCTGGGCGAACTAACGGCGGCCGAGGTCCTGTCCCGGCTGGACGCGACCGGAATTGCCAATGCCCGGCTGCGGGACATGCACGAATTTTCAGCCCACCCACAGCTGGCGGAACGGGACCGCTGGCGGGACGTGGATTCCCCGGTAGGCCAGTTGCGCAGCCTGCTCCCGCCAGTCACGTCCCGCGAGGTGGGCGTCAGGATGGATCCGGTGCCGGAGACCGGACAACACACGCAGAGCATCCTGGCCGAACTCGGCCTCGACCCGGCCGGCCTGGCCACGCTCGGAACACCGAACTAAGTATCCCTATGATTGCGCATCAGCCACGGAACGCCTGTCCTGCAGGAGGGCCGTGGCTGATGCCGTATGTTAGGTGGGGAAATTGATCAGAAAGAGCCCGCAGACCATGACCGAGCCCAGCCCACGCGCCAGCGCACGACCGCAACTGAGCGAAAAGGCCACCGCCCATATCCGCGGCCTCATCATGTCCGGCGAGCTGCAGCCCGGAACACTGGTCCGCCCCGAAACCATCGGCGAGGACCTCGGTATCTCCACCACCCCGGCACGCGAGGCCCTCCAGGCCCTGCGTGTGGAGGGCTTCCTGGAACTCGTGCCCCGCCGCGGTTTCATCGTGGCATCACTGACCGGTCAGGACATCCGCGACCTCTTCCAGGTCCAGGCTCTCATCGGCGGGGAACTCGCCGCCCGGGCCGCCGCCAAGGCCACGGACCAGGACGTGGCTGAGCTCGATGCCCTGCACCACGAACTGATCGCGGCTGCCACCCGCAACGACCACGCGAAGCTCGAAGAGAAAAACCACGCCTTCCACCGCGAGATCAACCTGATGGCCGATTCCCGCAAGATCATCTGGCTCCTGGGCCTGGTCACCCGGTACGTCCCGCGGCAGTTCTACTCCGCCATCCCGGGCTGGCCCCAGGCCACCATGGACGACCACGCCGAACTGCTCAGCAGCATCCGGGCACGTGACCCGGAAGCAGCGCGCGCCGCGATGCAGGAGCACATCGTCCACTCCGGCGAACTGCTGGCCGCCCACTTCGACGATCGCATCGCGGCAGCCCAGACGGACGCCCGGGCCCTCACTTAGGGTTTATGTCGTACGCGGCCTCGTGCGGTGGGACCGCAGTCCCTGGCGCCGCACGATTCTACGCAAAGGTGCAGCCCACTAGTGGACGAGGCGGGCGGACGGCCACCTTCCGGCATCGATCAGGCCCAGAATGGTCTCCTCGAGGATTTCGGCGACCATCCGGACAGCGCTCGTTGACCTTACGCTGGTCGGCTTGGCGAGGACGATCCTTCGCGGGATTCCTGGATTCACGATGGGGGCTGCGTTGAGGGCGCCGCCCGCCGCTTCGTCCGCCACCAAAATGCCTGGCAGCACAGTCCATCCCAGGCCGCCCTGCACGAGCTGTTTCTGGACGCCGGCATCGTTCGTTTCCACGGCGATGTCCAGCGAGAGCCCTATGCGCGCCGCGGCACCTTCAACGAGCGAGCGGATGCCGTGCGGCGCACTCGGCATGACCAGTGAACGCTGCAACAGCCCGCGGAAGTCCACTCCCCCAGCCGCGACAAGGCCAGCGGACGGTGGTGCGACCGCCCACAGATCCTCTTCCAGAAGCGGTTTCACATCCAGCGCGGCTGCCGGCGGCTGGTTGTACGTCAGGGCAACGTCCACGTCCCCGGCCTCCAGCCAGCGGCTGAGGTGACCTCCATATCCGGTGACCACCCGCAGCCGTACGCCGGGATGCCGCTCTGTCACAGCAGAAACCATGGGCACAGCGACGAGCGCGGCGGTGCTGGCCAGAAGACCCACAGTGACGATGCCGTGCAGGCCTGCCCCGGAGGAGCGTGCCTCCTCCCGGGCGCGGTCCAGCTCGCTGAGTGCACGCCGTGCGCGTTCGATGACCTGGAGCCCGATGTCCGTGGGACGCATCCCTGCCCGGCTCCGGTCGAAGAGGGTTGCCCCGAGCTCGGTTTCCAGGTTGTGGATCTGCCGGGTGACGGCGGGCTGCACAATGTGCAACAGCTCGGCGGCCCGCGTGACACTTCCGGTGTCCGCCACTGCCAGCAGGGCCTGCAGCTGCCTCATTTCCATGGTTCCTCCGTCCTGGGCTGGACTTTGCCGCATCTCGGCCCGTTGCGGTTTAGCCCGATCACACTATGACATACATCCATCGCAGGAAAGTATTGGTGGAGCTTATCCATAACAAGGAGTATGGAATGCATCCCGTTGAGGTGCTGCTGCAGTCCTCCTCTCAAATGGCACCCGACACTCTGTCCCCGCGAAAGTCGAAGATGATGCTTCACAACGTAACCACCCCTGATTCACATCCCGCCCAGTCCGGTGCAGGAACCGGCAGTACGGCGGCCACAGACATCCGCCGCCCGCTCCGCGGCCGGTCCGCAGCGATGGCCCGCAACATGGAAGCCAGCCTGGCCATCCCGACCGCGTCAACAATCCGGACTTTCGAGGTGTCGGCTCTGATGCGGTGGCGGGAAGGTCTGCGGGCCGAAGGGTTCAATGTCCCCATCGCCGCCGTCCTGGCCACGGCGATGGCGCGGGCAGCCCAGGTGACTGTGCCCGCCGCACGCCGCAGGATCGAGGCGGCGGACAAGGACCTGGTCCTGGTCGAAGAATCTACAGTGAACCTCGGCGTGGCCGTGGATGTGGAAACGGCAGCCGGCCATTCGATCATGGTCCCCGTGATCCGTGATGCCGCCAGCCTTTCCTTCCCCTCCTTCGTCAGCCGCCTCGGCGAGCTGTCCGAAGCCTGCCGGGCCGGAACCGTCGCCGTCAGCGACCTTCGCGGCGCCACTTTGATCCTGACAAGCACCGGCCGCTTCGGGTCCACCACCGGCGTCCCGCTGCTGCCACCCGGCCCCGGGATTATCGTTGCGGCGGGAGCCATCGGCATTCCGGCCGGGCTTGAGACGCTCGCCCGCACACAGCATGTGGATCCCGTACTCACCCTGTCCTCCACCTACGATCATCGTGCCATCCAAGGGGCCGATTCCGGACTCTTCCTGGGTACCGTCGAAAAGCTGCTGCGGGCACCGGAATTCCTCGCGGAGCTCGAAGGCGAGCTCCGCGGGACCACTGGCGGCGATGTCCTGCTCGATCTTCCCGCCCAACCCGGGTCCGAACACGACGACATCAGGCTGGCCGAGTACGAAAGCTCCGCCAGCACTGCCGTCGCCAGGCTTGAACCCGTGCGTGCCCGCGACGAGGGGTCCTGGCTCCCCGACGGCGTCGAGGTGGAATTCAGTCACCTCTCGGACCCCGAGTCCCGCCAGTGGCTTGCCGAGCTCCTGAGGAACGGCACGCCGTCGCCCGCCTCCTCCCGCCGCCTGCAGGCACTACAGCTCGCCACTGAACTTGATGTGTTCGAGGCCTATCTCCAGACCCAGTTCCTGGGGCAGAAGACGTTGTCCGTCCAGGGACTCGAAGCGACAGTCCTCGCCCTCGCGGAAATGGCCGGCCATGCCGCGGCGGCAGGCTATTCGGATGCGGTGCTTGGCATGGCGCACCGCGGCCGACTGAGCATCATGGCCCATGTCCTTAACTGGCCCGCGGAGCGCATCCTGGCGGAGTTCCTGCCCACGGCGCGTGCCACGGCCAAGGCCCCCGTGGGCGATGTCCGCCAGCACCTCGGCGGCGAGGGCAGGTTCGACGACGTCGACGGCGCGTCCATCAATGTGACGCTGGAGCAGAACCCCAGCCACCTGGAATTTGTGTCCCCCGTTGCGCTCGGCGCGGTCCGGGCCAAGCAGGACCGCCTCATTGCGGGCGGGGAAAGCAGGGACCAGGCAAAGCGCCGGGTCCTGCCTGTCCTGCTCCACGGCGACGCCGCCTTCACCGGCCAGGGCGTCGTGTACGAGACCCTGAACCTGCAGAACCTGGCACCTTACGATGTGGGCGGCAGCGTCCACATCGTCCAGGACAACCGCCTGGGATTCACGGCTACCCCGTTCCAGCTGCGCTCGACGCTGTGGCCATCCGACGTCGTCAAGGGATTCGACGTCCCCGTCATCCACACTGACGCGGACGACATCGACGCCAACTTGGTCGCCGCCAGGATCGCCTTCGACTACCGCGAGCGGTTTGGCAAGGACATCATCATCCATGTGCTGGGCTATCGCCGGCACGGCCACAACGAGACCGACGAGCCGCGCTACACGCAGCCTGTCTACTACGCCGATATCGACGAGCACCCGCCCGTGCACGAAATCTATGCCGCCAGGCTCGAGGCCTCCGGCCTGGTGCCCTCCGACTACGTGGAAACCACCAAGTCGGCGGCGCGGGCCGCGCTGGTCCAGGCACTGGAGAAGGCGCGGACCTTCGACCTGGAGACGGTGGTCAACCAGCAGCTCTCGCCCCGCCCTGCTGTGCGGGCTGCGCTGGAAGCCGCACCGGCTGACTGGGCCCTTCAGGTCCTTGACCTGGCCGAGCAGGACCGCGACGGCTTCGCGATCCACCCGAAGCTGATGCGCCAGTTCTCCAAGCGCCGTTCCACCCGCGCCCAGGACGCAATGGTTGACTGGGGGCAGGCCGAGCTGCTCGCGCTAAAGCTGATCAACGAGGCCGGCGTGCCCGTCCGGCTCACGGGCGAGGACGTTGAGCGCGGGACCTTCAGCCACCGGCACATCGTGGTGCACGATGCCACCACGGGCGACAAGGCGGAGCGGCTGGCCTTCGACAAGGCGCCCTTCCTGGTGGCCAACACGCCACTGACCGAGGTGGCCACGGTCGGTTTCGAGTACGGCTACGGCCGGACCAACACGGACTCCCTGCAGATCTGGGAGGCGCAGTTCGGCGACTTCGTCAACGTTGCCCAGGTGATGTTCGACCAGTTCATCATGGCCGGACACGACAAATGGGGCCGCGACAGCAGGCTGGTCATCCTGCTGCCTCACGGCTGGGAAGGCGCCGGGCCGGAGCACTCCTCGGCAAGGCTGGAGAGGTTCCTGCAGCTCGCAGCCCGGGACAACTCCCGGATCATGATCCCCACGACGGCGGCCCAGTATTTCGCAGCCCTCGTCGGGGCCGCGGCGGCGGACGACCCCAGGCCGCACGTGATCTTCACACCCAAGTCGCTCCTCCGGGCAGAGTCGGCAAAGTCGCCGGTGGCCGACTTCGCACTCGTCCGGTTCAGGTCCGTCCTCGCCGACGGCGCCGCCAGCGACCAGACCCGCAGGCTGCTGCTGTGCTCCGGCAAGGTCGGCGTCGAAATCAAGGACCGCCTCGGCGACGGCGTGCGGCTGCTGCGGCTCGAAGGCCTCTACCCGTTCCCGCAGGACGAGATCCTGCAGGAAGTGGCCGCGGCTGCCAACCTTGAGGAGATTGTGTGGCTGCAGGAGGAACCGGAGAACATGGGCGCCTGGACCTACGTGCTGCCCAAACTCCTGAAGCTCGGCCTGGGCAAGTTCAACCTTGGCTACGTCGGCAGGGCGGAAGCCGCGTCCCCGGCCGAAGGCTATTCGGCCCAGCACAAGGCCACGCAGGAGCGCCTCCTCGCCACTGCGGCGCAGGCCGGTGAAGTGGACTACCGCATCAGCTGACGCGGGGCCTAGAGTATCGGACAGGCGCGGGGCGGTGCAGGCTTGCCTTCACCGCCCCGCGTATTTGAGAGGAGACAAGGGATGCGCATTGGAGTCGTCGAGGATGATGACGGGGTGGCCGGCGCACTGATTGATGCGTTGGCGTCCAACCGCATCGCCGCGGCACGGATGTCCCGCGGCGGGGACATCCTCACGCGCCACCCGGAGTTCGACCTTGTCCTCCTCGATCTGGGCCTGCCGGACATGGACGGGATCGAGGTCCTCCGCAGCCTCCGCCAGGTCTCGGCCGTGCCGGTCATCATCCTCACCGCCCGCGACGACGAACGGTCGGTGGTAAGGGGGCTTCGGAACGGAGCCGACGACTACCTGGTCAAGCCGGCGCGGATGACAGAACTTCTGGCCCGGATCGAAGCGATCCGGCGGCGGGCCACCAGGGCGCGGGAGTCGACGTCGACGGTTCGCCAGTTTGGCGACCTGGCTGTCGACCTTGCCGGGCGGGAACTCACGGTGGCAGGCATCCCCGTCCCGTTGACCACCAAGGAATTCGAACTCCTCGCCGCCTTGGTGGACAACCCCGGCACCGCGGTCAGCCGGCAGCAACTGATGGACCAGGTCTGGGGCGACGCCTTCGTCTCCGTGTCACGGTCCCTGGATGTCCATATGACGGCATTGCGGGCCAAGCTCGGCCGTCCCGCGCGGATCGAAACAATCCGCGGCTTCGGTTACCGATGGATCGGCTGACACTTGCGCACCCGCCTCCTCCTCGTCCTCGCGGTGCTTGGAGCCGCCGTCGTCACGGCCTTTGCTTTCCCCTTGGCGGCCTCGATGGCTGACGCGCGGACCCGCGAATTTGTCCTCAGCAGGGACGCTGACCTCCAGCGTTTCGCCGACCTCGCAGACGGCTACGCCAGAAACGGAAGCCCAGGCCTTCTCCTCGAGGAAGTCGGCGCCTACCAAGGCCTCTACGGCGAGGCCCTTGCTATGGTCTCAACGAGGGGCGCCGCGCCCTACGCTGTTGGAACCAGCCTTGATGATCCGGCCGTATCGGCTGCCATCGGCCGGGCGCTGCGGAACGAACGGTCATCCGGGGTGGAGCTGCTGACCCCCTGGAGTCCCGGGACCGTGGTCTTCGCCAAGCCCATCGGGACGGGCGCGCAGGTCAACGGCGCGGTGGTGATTGTTGCGTCGACTGAGTCCGCACGTAACGACATCCTGCAGCGGTGGGCTATCATCGGCGTCGGGTTCCTCGCCGCCGTCATCGGTTTTGGCGTCCTTGCCCTGTCCGTCAGCAGGTGGGTGCTCCGCCCCCTGGAGGAAGTCAGCACACGCATGCAACTGCTGACCAAAAGCCTCCCCTTCGTGGCCACCGGCAGCGGAACCCCCTCTGCCGAATCGGCCGCCGGCCGAACCGGGCCACCGGAGCTGCGCGCGCTCTCGGCCGCCTTCGAAACGATGGACAACGCCGTCCACACGTCCGCGGACGCACAGCGCCGGCTGGTGGCCGACACCGCCCACCAACTCCGCAATCCCCTGGCGGCACTGGAGCTGAGGCTGGACACCCTCGGACCACACGTGATGGAGGACGGCAAGAAAAGCCACGAACGTGCCATGGGCGAGGCCATCCGGCTTGAAGAGATCCTCGATGACCTGCTGGCCCTGTCTGTTGCCGAAGCTCCACGAACCAGCGGCGGCGACGGCGAACACACCTGCATCCCGCAGCTGGTCGCCGTCGAACGAGCGGACTTCTGGCACGACACGGCGGCGGAATCCGGCATCGTGTTCACCGTGGACGACGACCCCGCCCGGCTGGAGGCAACCATCAGCACCGGCGATCTGGAACAGATCCTGGACGTCCTCTTCGACAACATCTGCAAATACGCGGGACCGGGCACGACCGCGCAGATATCGACGAGCCGGGGCAGCAGCCCGGAAGCAGGCTGGCGGACGGTGGTCACAGTTTCCGACGGCGGCGCCGGCGTCGCCCTCGGGGAACTGGAACTGGTCACCCGGAGGTTTTACCGCGGCAGCCCCCAAGGGCAACCGCCCCGGGACGGCGGTCGCCCCACGGGCACCGGACTGGGCCTGTCCATTGTTGAGGCCCTGGTGGAAAGCAACGGCGGCGAGCTGCTGATCCGGGACACCCCGGGCGGCGGCCTGACCGTCCAATTGTCGTTCGCGGCCCCCGCGGATGAGGAGGCCGGGAGATGACAACCCACCCAAGCGCCAACCCCCGGCTGTCCCGACGGCGGCTGCTCACCGGCGCCGCGGCAGTCGCCGCAACCCTGTCCCTCGGCAGCTGCCGGCAGGATGCGCGCACGTACAGCCTCGGCACGGCGGAGAACCGCGGCTTCTTCTTTGACTTCGGACAATCACTGGCCGCCGCCGTCGGACGTTCCAATACGGGCTTCACCCTCAATCCCCAAATCACCGGGGGTTCGGTGCAGAACATCCCGGACATCGTGGCCGGGCGGCTCGATCTGGCGCTGGCGCTGGCCGATGTGGCCGCCGCCGCGACAGAGCGGGACACACTGCGCGCGGTGGGCCGGGTCTACCTGAACTATCTCCAGTTCGCGGTCCCGGCGGATTCGCCTGTCCGCACGTTGGCCGACCTGCGTGGCCGCACCATCAGCCTGGGCGCCAGTTCGGCGACAACACGGGCGGGTGGGCTGCTGCTGGAGGCCGCCGGCCTCAGCGAATCCGATGTGCAGGTGCGGGCTGTCCCCATCACAGAAGTCCTGGATGCCCTGGCCCGCGGCGACGTGGAAGCTGCGCTCTACGCGGGCGGCGTCCCCCACCCCGAGGTCGATCCCAGCAGCGGACACGGCCCGGCCCAGGGGATACGCCTGATCGACCTCTCCAGCTACCTGCCGGCCCTGCAGGCCAAATACGGTCCCGTGTACCAACAGGTCAGGCTGCCTGTTGGCCTCTACGGGGCACAGCAAGAGGTCGGCTCCATCGGCATCGCCAGCCTCCTGCTGGCCCGGCCGGATCTCCCCGACGACGTGGTAAGCCGGATAGTCGATGTCCTGATCGACAGATCCTCCGAACTAGTTCCCCCTGGCACCGTGGGCGTGCAGTACCTGGACACGCGCTCCCTGATCTACACATCCGGCGTGCCGTTACACCCCGGGGCTGCCGCGGCCTACCGCCGCCATCACCGATAACGCCGCCGTGCCTGCCGTCGGACCGCTCCCGCCTACGCCCGAGTGTGCCGGATCACAACAACCCTAAGGGAGTCCTAAGAATTCGCCGTTTCTATTTCCCGAAGCGGTGACGTGCGACACATTTGAACTAGTTCACGGGCGCAAGACCCGAACACGATGGCAACGGCAGCAGACCGCCGGCGGCATCAGCCAAGAACAAGGGAGTTCAAATGAACACGCAACAAGCTTCGGTACCGGTGGCAAAGCCACGGGTCGTCAGCAATGTGGTCAAGGGATGCCTCGGCAACCTGATCGAATGGTACGACTGGTTCGTCTACGCATCATTCAGCATCTACTTCGCCGCCGAATTCTTCCCGGCCGGAAACGCCACCGTCCAGTTGCTGTCCACCGCCGCAGTCTTCGCCGTCGGATTCCTGATGCGGCCCCTCGGCGGCTGGCTCCTGGGAATGTACGCCGACCGGCACGGCCGCCGGAACGCCCTGGCCCTCTCCGTACTGCTGATGAGCGCAGGATCACTGTCCATCGGCCTCACGCCGTCCTTCGAAACGATCGGCATCATGGCCCCAGTCATCCTTGTGGTCGCACGCCTCCTGCAGGGCCTCAGTGTCGGCGGCGAATTCGGGTCCAGCGCCACCTACCTATCCGAGGTCGCCACACCCGGCAAGCGCGGCTTCTTCTCCAGCTTCCAGTACGTGTCGATCATCATCGGCCAGCTCTCCGCACTCCTCGTCATGATCCTGCTGCAGCGCGTCCTTACCCCGGAGCAGATGGGCGAATGGGGCTGGCGCGTACCGTTCATCATCGGCGCTGTCGCCGGGCTCGGCGTAATGATCCTCCGCCGCAGCATGGATGAATCCGAACACTACAAGATCGAAAAAGCACGCGAAGCCGCCGGCCTCGAAAACGGCACCAAGCCGGTGGGCTCCCTGCGGGCACTCCTGCAGTACCCCAAGCAGCTGGCAGCCGTCTTCGCCCTGGCCATCGGCGGCACCATTTCGTTCTACGTGTACACGACCTACATGCAGAAATACATGGTCAACACCTCAGGCATTGCCAAGGAAGACGCTTCCGTCATCAGCTTTTTCGCCCTGCTGATCTTCATGTTCCTCCAGCCCATCGCCGGCGGTCTGTCCGACCGGATCGGACGCCGGAAGGTCATGCTCTTCTTCTCCATCGGCGGTACCATCATCACCGTCCCCGTACTGACCCTCCTCGCCGAGACCACAAACGTCTTCGCCGCCTTCGGAATGATGATGCTCGGCTTAGTCTTTGTCTCCGGTTACACAGCCTGCGCCGCGATCGTCAAGGCCGAGATGTTCCCCACCCGCGTCCGCGCTCTCGGCGTCGGCCTTCCCCACGCCCTGGTCGCCGCAACGTTCGGCGGCACGGCCGAGCCTGTTGCCCTCGCACTCAAGCAGGGCGGCATGGAGTCCGCGTTTTTCTGGTACGTAACGGCCTGCATCGCGCTCACCCTCGTCGCCGCGATCACGGTCAAGGACCCGTCCAAGAACTCAACGCTGGAAGCGGACCTTCAGCCCACCGAGGCCGAAATGGCACAGAGCGAGGCCCTTGTTACCTCCGGCCGAAGCACTTCCTAGCTCCGCCCCAAAGACAAAGAAGACGTACGACGGCGGGGGGCTCCCGCCGTCGTACGCTTTTGTGTGCAGCTCTCTGATCACGGCTTCCAGCGCCCGGCCACACGGAACTTGCCTTCTTACGCTGGACAACCGAATAGCCTGCTGGCCGCACTAAGACCTTTTCAGGACCCGCACCCGATGACGGAGGGACCAATAGCCGTGACTACGGCACATCTCGTCAGACCACAGGACTGGGTGCGGTGACACTGCCAACGTTCGTCGGCGCACCTCTCACCGATCGGCCCAGCCGGTGGGCGCGGGGGCGTCGACGACCATGATCACGACGTCGCGCACGAGATCTGTCCGCGCGAGCCCGAAAAAATGCGTCGTTCCGGGGAACACCGCGAGCTGCGACGCTCACGTCTCCCCCGCGCAGCTGGAGGAACTTCACCGCGCGCTCGAGCTTGACCCCCGCCCGATCCGATCGGAGATCGGCCCGGCGTAGTGCCTCGAGGACCAAGTATCACAACATTGCTCGAGGACAAACGAGACGAGCACTTTGGGAGACAGAGTGATAAGACGCCCCGTGCCTTGAAACGTGTACCACGGCTTGTGGCTCTCACCGCGTCTTCCAACCCCTCCGGCTGGAAGACGGATCAGGTGTCGCGGCGGCGGACTGACGGCGCTGTCAGTCGAATATGCCTGCCTCCGGTATGAGGTGCGGTAGTGCTGCATTTTCGGGTGATGGTGGTTTGTGGCCGTCGTAGGCGCATCTTCTGAAGTGGCCTTCTTTGTCCATGAGGACGCGCGTGTGGTGGTCGGCGTGGTTCAGCCACCGGGTGGTGACACCGAGGGCGGGTTCAGACGGAGGTGTTCCCACGCGCGCCAAATGCTTTCCATGCGGATCAGGGCGTCGGGGTGTTTGTAGATGGCGACGGCTTTCACGGAGCGCATCTTGGGAAATCCCTGGTGATCGATCCGAAAATAGCAGACCGGCGAGGCCAACAAGCATTGCAAAACTCATTCCCAGGGTTCGGTGCTGGTCAGCTCCCCCTAGCATGGAGAGGCGCTGAGGACGGCAACGAATATCCGCCGCAGCTGCTTTAGATGTGTGACGGTACCTGCAGCTTGAATGATTGCGGCGTCTACGTCGGCCAGGAAGACCCCGTGTGTTTCACGCGGGAGCGGATGCTGTCCCCTTCCCCAACCTTGGGGCGGTGGTCTGCTGAACAAACGGGCTCAACTGCGCAATCTGGCTTGCGGCGCGGCAGTTGGTGATCATTCCCACTCTTGGCGCTCAGTCGCTGGGTCTGTTGTCCTAGCTCCCGGCCGTACGACCGGGGCCCAGCGCTTGGGCGACGAGAAGATAAACGATGTCGCAGAGCTGCCCTTATCGTGGAGCGAGTCGATGAAAGGTTCCAAGTCCCGGATAGTCTCCGCAACCACACGCAAGATGTGATCGTCCTGGCCCGCCACCCGATGATCCTCGAGGACATACGAGTCGGCGATAGCTTGGGTTGCAATCCCGTAGGACTGCAACTTACCGGTACTGGCAACGTGAATGAAAGCCTCAACCGCATATCCAGCAGCAAGGGGATCGACACGGGCACTGTAGCCGGTTATCACCCCGTGCCGCTCCAGACGTCGCACTCTGCTAGCAACCGCAGGGGCGGTCAACCCTACGTGCCGCCCGAGCTCCCTGTATCCGAGGCGCGCATCATCCTGCAGCAGCCGCAACAATTCCCAGTCCACGTCATCCAGAACAACCATGTCTCAAATTCTAGCCACTCAACTTTTCAAATGCATATTCTTTGGCTCGAAAACTTTACAAGTTGCCTTCCGCCGATATCGGCCTTCTTCTTAGACTGGATGCCATGTTGGAACAATCTCGTGGCAACCCGGAAGGTGCAGCGTGAAAGCAAGCTCATGGGGGCTATTTGCCTTGGTTTCACTCCTTTGGGGAGTGCCTTACCTCTTCATTGAAATCGCACTGAGGGACATCGGACCTCTGTCAATCGCCGCCGCACGTGTAGCCATAGCGGCACTCGTCATGGCGCCGTTCCTGCTACATCGGCAGCGCTGGCGGGTGCTTACAAAACGCTGGCGCGCCCTGCTGGTACTGGCCGTAGTTGAGGTCGTCGTGCCATTGAGCCTGATTACGGTAGGACAGCTGTTCGTTCCTTCCGGAACAACTGGTGTGATCATCGCAACTGAACCCATTTTCATTGCGATACTTGCGCCCTTGCTCATTCGCAAGCCTTGGTTGAGCCCATCGGGATGGGTTGGCCTGGTCCTTGGGCTCATCGGCGTGACCACGCTCCTCGGCCTGGATGCCGCAGGACCAGGGGCGTTGTTCATCGTCAGTGCGGCCCTCGCCTACGGCCTTGGTGCCATCCTGATTGATCACTGGTTTAGCGATTATGATGCACTTACAGTCGCCGTCGCCATGATCCTGGCTGCTGCTCCCCTGCTCATCGCCATTGCAGTGGCGGCCGAACCGATCCGGGCACCATCGGACACCACAGTATTTTCCCTTATCACGCTGGGAGTTGCGTGCACAGCAGGCGGCTTTAGTGCATTCTTCGCACTTATCAAGCGCGCCGGGCCGACCACTGCAGCCCTCACAACATATACCGCACCGATTATTGCGGTCGTGGCGGGGGTTCTCGTCTTGGGTGAAAACCTGACTCTCTGGCAGGTACTCAGTTGCTCACTGATCCTGGTTGGTGCAGCGTTTATCGTGCGCCCAGGAGGCAGGAGTGGTGGAAGGCCCGCAAAAACGAACCCTGCAGAGCAAAGCACGGTCAAACTTTAGAACGGGCTTAATGGAGTTGGCTCCGTCGTAGTCTGCCCCGTCCGCAAGGGGGTACCAGTTCATGGGTGCTGGGTTCAGCTTGTGATCGACTTTCGAGAGTTCGAAATCATCAAGTACCTGGCAGGCGATCCGAGACGCTCGCACGGCAGGCCCGGAACGAGCCCGCCAACAATGCCCGTAGTGGGCGTTGCCTGCGAAGGTTGGCCCGTGCCTCAGGTAGGCATTGCCCGCGAAGGGGCCCGTGCCTCAGGTAGGCATTGCCCGCGAAGGGGCCCGTGCCCAGGTAGGCATTGCCCGCGAAAGTGGGGCCCGTGCCTCAGGTAGGCATTGCCCGCGAAAGTGGGGCCCGTGCCTCAGGTAGGCAATGCCCGCGAAAGTGGGTGGTGGTCAGCTGGCTGGGATGAGGATTCCGCGGTGGACGTCGGGCAGGGCTGGAGGGGAATCGCGGCGAGGTAGAGCTGTTCGGTCTTGTCCTTGGCGAGTTGGGTCAGCCGGTCTTGCAGGTCGGCGATCTGGCGGGCCAGTTCGGCGGGGTTGAGCGTGTCGCGGTAGGCGAGTCAGCTCGGCTTCTTGTGCCGGGAGCCAGGACTCTCGCTGCCAGGAGCCGGTCCAGCGGCGTGCGCGGCTTGTCGTAGAGGCGGGTGCGGCGTCCGTTGCGGTCGGTGCCGTACCCGACGGGTTTCTTGGTCGGGGTCAGGTAGTTGAGCCGGTCGTTGACCAGGCGCCAGAGCCGGTTCAAGCACGGCGCGTTCCTCGGCGGTGTCGTAGCGGTAGTAGAAGCCGTACTTGCGCACCAGGTGGTTGTTCTTCGACTCGATCGGTGGCCTGGTCGTTCTTCTTGTAGGGCCGGGACCGGGTGAAGAAGATCTCGCGTTCGGCGGCCCAGTTGATCACGGCATTGTTGAGGAACTCGCTGCCGTTGTCGAAATCCAGTCCTGTTACCTCGAACGGGATCTCATCCACCCGGCCTTCAGCGCAGCCAGGATGTGGGTGTGCGCGTTGTTGCGCACGGTGTGGGTGAAGACCCAGCCGGTGTGCACATCGGTCAGGTTCACCGTGCGCGCGAACTCGCCCTTGAGCGTCGGCCCGCAGTGCGCGACGGTGTCGCCCTCGAAGAACCCCGGCTCGTCCTCGACCTCGTCCCGGGCCTGCGGACGTGGCGAGCTCGAGCGCAGCAGCGGCGAGGGCTTCGTGGTCGAGACCCCACCGATGGCGTCCTTGGCCTTGGCCGGCGCCAGGTAGCGGTCGATCGAAGCCGCGCTCATCGCCAGCAACTCCGTCGCGCACCGCGCGACTGTAGCGATCGACGCCCGTCGATGAGCTCACCGTGGCGCTCCAGGGCGTCCAGATGGGCGCGCATCGAGACCGCCAGGTACTTGCCGCACTGCCCGCCCGAGGCGGCCCACACCTTCTGCAGCACCTTCACGCGCGTCATAGGAGAACTTCGGTGCCCGCGGCTTGCGCACCGGCGTGGCCACCGCCCGACCCGGCCCCGGCGGCGTCTTGGCCGCCGCGACCAGCCGCCGGCGGGCGTTGTCCCGGGACCAGCCGGTGACCGAGACCACCTCATCGAGCATCCGGCCCTGGTCCTTCTTGCTCGCTGCCGCGTACGCCTTGGCGTACTTGTGCGTCACCTCGGCACGAGTGGCCATCGACGACCCACTTCCCATGCCCCCGCAGCTTCCACCGATTTCGCGGGCATTCTTTCGTGAGGCACCGAGGGCATACTTCGTGGGGTCACGCTGGTCGCGAGCCCCGGCTGCAGCTCGATGCGAGCGTCGTCGACCCTCGTCTTGGTTGACTGGATGTACTCGGTGACGTGTGTGGGTGCCCAGAATCCCACGCCGATTGCGAGGTTCGCGAGAGGCAGGGATGCGGAGTCGTCGCCTCCCAGTGGCGTTCCTTCGTCGCGTTGCACCTCGAAGGTGCCGTAGCCGGGCACACCGTGGGTGGAGACGAGGTCGCGTTTGCGCGTCTTCTCCTCGCTGGCCGCGATCACGTCCACAGCGATCGTCCGCTCACCCGGCGCAGTTCTGGTGCGCCCGGGTCGAACACATCGAACGACACCGTATCGGTTGTCAGCTTTCCTGACTATCGGCTCATTACACATGTGGCAGCCTCCGGAACAGTGGATTCTTCAATTCGACAGCCGTTCACGCTTCAGCGCGGGTCGGCCGGTAGGGGCCGAGGGCCTGGGTCTGCATGACATCGCAGCCTTCGGCCCCCAGAACGGCAGACGATCGAGTTGTGCCGGTCATGGGCTTTCCTCTTGAGTGTCGGGTGATGCTGATGAGGTCGGTGGAGCAGGTGATGACATGACGGCGAAACCGCAGGCGACCTGTACGTCCTCGGTCGCCCTCACCCGCAACACCTCCAGGGGAGTGCCGGCACCGGGGTCATTGGCCCGGTCCCAGTGGTACTTCTCCGTCAGCTCGGGGTCGCTCACGACCACGTTTATCGGTCAGCGCGTCGGCGAGCCCCGCCGGGTCGGTCCGGCCCGCTGCGTGGCGCTCATCCCGGCTCACCGCTCAGTCCAGCGCTCGTGATTCCGGCTAGGGCCGCCGACTCATCGTTGTCGGACGTGTCCCCGGAGATGCCGACCGCGCCGACCAGCGCTCCCTCGTCGTCCTTGACCAGGACACCGCCGGGCACCGGCACCAAGGCTCCGACCGATCGGCTCACCGCAGCGATGAAGTAGGGCTGCTGCTCAGCACGGGCCATCAAGGCCCGGGAGCCCATGCCCAGGGCCAGCGCACCGGAGGCCTTGCCGTAGGCGACCTCGAAGCGCTTGTTCGAGGAGCCGTCCTGACGTTCGGCGGCCACGACGTGGCCGCCGGCATCGAGGACGACGACGGTCAGCGGCTTGTACCCCTGCGAGGCGGCGTGGCCCAGGGCCCCGCTGATGGCGCGACGAGCGAGATCGAGGTTCAAGATGCGTTCTCCTGCTTCTTCAGGCGGCGGTGGTGGTGCAGGATCGGCTCGGTGTATCCTCCGGGCTGATCGAGACCGTCGAAGACAAGATCGTGTGCCGCCAGGAAGGCACGGTCGTCGTAGTTCGGGCCCATCAGCGAGTAGCCGTCGGCGGCCTGCTGGGAATCCACGACATCGGCCATGCGACGGAAGGCGTCCTCGACCTCGGCCGGGGTCACGACCCCATGACGCAACCAGTTCGCCACGTGCTGGCTCGAGATGCGACAGGTGGCGCGGTCCTCCATCAGCTGGACTCCGTGTATGTCCGGGACCTTGGAGCAGCCGATCCCGTCATCGATCCAGCGCTTGACGTAGCCGAGGACACCTTGGAGGTTGTTCTCGACCTCGGCGGTGCGCTCCGGCTCCGTCCATTCGGCCGACGCGTCGAAGGGGATGGTCAACAGCTGCGAGAGGGTCGTGCGCCGCTGGCCCGCGAGTTTCTGCTGCACCGCCGCCACATCGACTTCGTGGTAATGCAGTGCGTGCAGTGTCGCGGCGGTGGGGGACGGGACCCAGGCGCAGTTCGCGCCCGCTCTCGGGTGCCCGATCTTGGCCTCGAGCATGGCGGCCATGTTGTCGGGCTGGGCCCACATGCCCTTGCCGATCTGCGCTTTGCCGCGGAAGCCGCACGCGAGGGCGACATCGACGTTCTGCTCCTCGTAGGCCCGAATCCATGCGGTGTCGCGCATCTCGGCCTTGCGGACCATGGGGCCGCCGAGCATTGAGGTGTGCAGCTCGTCGCCGGTGCGATCCAGGAACCCGGTGTTGACGAAGGCGACGCGGCCCCGTGCGGCGTGGATGCACGCCGCCAGGTTGGCCGAGGTGCGGCGCTCTTCGTCCATGATCCCGAGCTTGATCGTCCCCGTCGGCAGCCCGAGGAGGGCTTCGACGCGCTGGAACAGGTCGTCCGTCAGCGCGACCTCCTCCGGACCGTGCATTTTCGGCTTGACCGCGTACATCGATCCCGTCCGGGAGTTGCGCAGGTCCCCGCGCCCCCTGCCCGCGCGAGGACGGCCTCGACGCCGTCTACAAGCACGAGGCGCCGGTCGCCGACGTGCACCTCGACGCGAGCGCGAGCCTGAAGAACCGCACGACCAACGGCTGCTGGACGATCGGCGCGAAGATCGAGCGCGTCCCGCGCGAGATCAAGCTCTCCAACACCAACACCGAGTCCCAGACGAGACGTCCGCTACGACTCGTCCTCGTCGCTGGGCAAGCCCGATGTCGACGCGACCTATCGCGACACCGACGGCTCCGGCAAGGTCCTCACCGACGCAAACATCAAGGTCGCCGGGCTGCCGCGCGCGATCACCGGCCAGTTCGACACCGTGGAGGAAGACGGCAAGCGCACGATCGACCGCGTCGACTTCAAGGTGCTCGAGGGCGACGAGATCGACGCAGTCGATTTCCTCGTCAAGGACTTCGTCGGGTCGGTTGGCAACGTCCCGGCGCCGCAGATCGGTCCTGACCAGTACATCACGGTCGGCACGCGCCTTCAGGGCGACGGGTCCGAGCGCTTCCGCGCGGCCGGCCGGCTCTTCGGCGTGCGCGCCATCACCGTCGAGCGCCAGGGATCGGACAACAAGACGATCGACGCGACGACTGACCTGGGCGACGGCACACGGCCGCTGCGCGCGATTGTCGACATCGACGAGCGCGGGCCGGGAGCTGACGCAGACGCAAGTGGCTGAAGATCGACTCCACGCTCACGCCGCTTCCGCGCGGGATCCACGTCAACTACGACCCGTCCGCCGGCGGGAGCGACCCCACGAAGCGCTGTACGAGGCCTCGTCGGGGCTCGACGCCGACGTCAACGCCACCATCGCCGGCGGCACCGGACGGGTGCGGACAGGCCGAGGTGACGTGCGCCAAGGTGCGCATCGACAAGATCCCCGGCCGGCTGCAAGCCGTGCTGCCGGGTGAGGACGGCACCGACTTCTCGCTCAGCCACAACGGCGACGCCACCCACCGGCCCGACGTCCGCGCGACGGTGGACGACACCGCTCTGGACGAGGACACCGACGAGACCTCGCGCACCTGGGCCGACGTCCGCCTGCTGCGGGTGCCCAACGAGGTCACCGGCCGCCTGGACACCAGCACCGACGGCGTGCTGCGCGCCGCCGAGTTCCACGCCTGCAAGTGGAACTTCGACGCCGACACGCCCGCCTGCACAGACGCCCAGGGCGCCATCGGCCGCGTGCAGTTCACCGTCCGCGGTCGTCCTGAGCGGACGGGGCTGCCCTCGCGGCCCGATGTCGCCGACCAGCACGTGATCTTGCTCAACCGCCAGGACTCCAAGGCGAACCCCGTGCTCAAGGCGATGGAGGTCGTCGGGCGCGTGGACGAGGTGCGCAACGTCGAGTTCCGCCAGCGCGACACGGTGGCCGACGACGAGCAGGCCGACGGCACGCTCGGCGCCGTCATCGACGTCGGCTCCAACAAGCCCGAGTTCGACCTGAAGGTCGACGACGAGAGCGACGCGATCAACGAGGAGCCCGACCCCGACGTGGTGGTCGGGCGCTCGAAGACCAAGGTCGCCGTCAACGTCGAGGAGCTCCCGCCGCGCTTTACGACCTGTTTCCGCGACAGCAAGGAAGAGGCACCCACCGGTGGGCTGCCTGAGGACGACCTGCTCGAGCCGTGCGAGGTCAACGACATCGTCACGCCGGGCCCCGGCGAGCACGCGGTCACCCCGCTCTCGGCGCACTACACGGCGACCAACACGGCAGGCCAGCCGCATCCGACGAAGGTCACGGCCAACGTCAAGTCGACGGCGCCCGACCTCGATGACAAGGACGCCGGCGGCAACCCGATCGACGCGACCAGCGTCCTCGACCTGGTCCTGGACAAGGTGCCGGCCGAGCTGAAGGCTGACCTGATCCCGCCGATCACGCCCGACCCCGACGCCAACCCGGCGGTCGCCGGGCGCCGGCTGCAGCTCGTCTACGACGCCTCGGACTCGATCGGCCTGATCAAGTTCGGCATGGAGGACCGGCGCGCCACCGACGTCTGCGAGGACCCGCGGCCAAACCGCAACGCGATGTGCCTCAGCGGCGACCTGCATGACCTGCCGAGCAATGTCGCGGTCAGCTACGACCCCGACGACTCCAAGGGCGACATCACGATGACCACGGCGCCGCCGCCGAGCGGCGACCCGAAGCTGTCCATCAAGCCCTTCCACCTGTCCAAGGTCTCGCCGGAGAAGGACTCCAGCCCGCTGATTCTCGACGCCGAGATCGAGGGCGTCACCGACAAGATCATCGGCAAGATCCAGTCGTTCGAGCTCGACGGCGAGAGCCCGCCCGGCTCCCCGACGCTGCCCGCCCAGCTGGCGACCTGCTCCAACGTCAACGGCGCGCAACAGCCGATCGACGATGACGGCGACGGCAAGGCCAATGCCGACGACGACGACTGCGAGAAGGACCCGGCGCGGCTGTCGTTCAACGCCTGCCCGCCCGGCTCACCCTCGGGTTGCGTCGGCATCGACAAGATCACCTTCACGGCGACCAACTCGCTGGTCGGCGACCCGCTGCCCCCGGTGCCCGCCGCCAATCCCGCGACAGGCGGCGACCAGGAGTTCAGCTTCATGGCCGTGGGCGAGGACTTCCGCGCCAAGGGCCTCGTGCGCAACCTCAAGGAGCTCTCGTACTCCAAGCTCGAGGACCTGCCGTCGGACGCGCCATCGCGCGTGACGAGCCTGCGCTCGGCCTTCGGCAACGGCACGCCGCTGCGTGCCTACGTCGATCGCGACACCGGCACCGAGACCCAGGTCGTCGATGCCGTCATCAAGGACGCTCCGCAGGCGATCAACATCTGCCTGCGCGACAAGACCAACATCGCCGACACGAAGACCTCGGGCGGCAACTACTGCGAGCAGCGCGATCCGAACGGTGACGGCCGTGACGACCACGACAAGCTCGCGCTGCAGGCGCGCCTGGACACGGCCGCGTCGGGCACGCTGCCCGACATCGACCTGCGCAAGTTCGAGATGACCAAGGGCGGCGGGGCCGAGGTTCTCAAGGCGTTCGCCAACATCGAGGACCTGGCCGAGCGCATCGACGTGCTCGCCGGCAAGGGCGACGACCTCGAGGTCCTGGTCGAGGGCCGCACCCTGGGCGGCACGCTGTCAGACGTCGCGCGGCGGGTCACCTTCGGGTTCCAGAACTTCGACTCGCCGATCGGCTCGTCGTTCCCGTGGGGTGCCCTGGACGGCGGCACCGAGCCCGAGAGCGCAAGCCGCAACGAGGACCCGTTGGACGGCAACCGGCACAACTACCTCAAGGTCATCAAGGACGCGGACGGCCGCGTCAAGGCCAACGGGTCGGTGCCGCGCATCAAGCGCATCCAGCTCGAGCCGCGCCCGTGCGATCCGCCGGGCTCCGGCACCGACGGTGACGAGCGATTCCCCGATCCGAACGTCGGCTTCGCGGCGAACCAGAAGCCCGACTACAAGTGCGTGCGGGCGATCGTCGCTCCGGGTCGCAAGCTGGGGCTCGCGGTGCGCACCCTCGACGAGAAGAACGAGATTCTCTCCGTCGAGGAGGGCCACATCTCAAAGATGCCCGACTCGCTGACGGTGGCGCTCGGCAAGGCGCCGGACACGATCAAGCTCGCGCCGGTCTGCGCCGACGCGAACAACGACGGCAACACCGACGTCGTGCCGTGCAACCCGCCGATGCTCTCGGTCGAGGCGCCCAGCACCGGCTCGCCCGGCCAGCTCGATGCCCGTCTCGCGGTCGGCAGCCTCAACCTCAACAACACGCTGCGCACCAAGAAGCCGGACGACCCGCTCTCACAGCGCCTGGACTACGAGGAGCGCCCGGCACTGGGCAGCTTCCCGCGCGGCGCGCGGGTGAAGGTCGGCACCGCCGAGGGCGGCGGCCTCGCGCTGCGGCTGGGCCTCAAGGTCGACATCTCGAAGTTCCTCGACCTCGACCCGCCGATCCTCTACGACTGCTCGCACCTGACCTCCACCCCGGGGGCCAACTGCGACGAGCTCGGCGTCGGCAAGCCGGAGAACAAGGGCTACGAGACGAAGGACATCTTCTTCAAGCTCACCGCGGCTGACGACAAGCACGGCGGCAACCCGGCCGACAACGGCCAGCCGCCCGAGACCAACTCGAAGTACCTCGGCCGCGTCGCGCTCATGGTCGAGCCGATCACGCCGACCGACGGCACGCAGATCGTCCTCACCGGCATGCCGGACCCGGACGACAAGGACCCGATCGTCGAGCGCAGCACCAAGGGAGCCAGCTCCAAGTTCGCCGAGGACTTCCCGTCCACGGGTGACGTGTCCAACAAAGGCTTCCTGGCGCCCGCGCACCTGGACACCCAGGTGTTCATGCGCAACGACTTCAACGCCGTCAAGGACGGCCGCAACTCGGCCTCGTTCACGCAGATCGACGGTCGCGTGAACGCGCCGCTATCGATGGCCGTGCGGCTCAACGAGCGCAAGTCCAACGATCCGACGAAGGCGAAGAAGTGGATCTCGCCGGAGCGCCGCGACGGGACCGCCGTGTCGCCGACGCAGATCTCGCTGCGCAACGCGCCGAGCTCCAACAACGCCGACAACTACGGGGACCCGACGTTCCGGGTGCGCGCCCAGGTCAACGACGCGTTCCAGGAGGACTCCGACCCCGGCATCATCGAGAAGATCTTCACCTGCGGTGGTGACGGCTACGGGGTCGAGATCCCGGCGCTGTTCACGTTCTGCGCGCTGCTGCCGGTGAACGCGGAGAGCCGCTACCTCGACGTGCAGCTCAACGCCGACCCGAACAAGTCCAACAGCGCCACGACGTCGACCGCGGGGGCGGCGCGCCGCGTGGACGCGAACGCCGGGCCGTTCGGCGCCAAGAACGACGCTGAGCTCAAGGGCTTCACGACGATCACCGGCAACACGCCGGCGAACATCACGCCTGTCGCGGCGCTGAGGCTGACCAACTTCAACCTCGGCCTGAAGATCGGCGGCGGCTTCCTCGGCCTCGTCGGCGGCTCGACGACCTACGAGATGGTCGGGGATCTCGTCCTCGCGCTCGCGGGGCACGCCAACGACCGCACGAGGATCAGCAGCAACCTCGCGACGCTACGCCTGATCTCCGAGGGCGGATCCGACCCCAACGACTTCGCGCGGGTCATGACGGACCTCGAGGCGGTGATGCACTTCAAGATCACCGCGGAGGCTCTGTGGGGCCTGATCGAAGAGGACATCATCGACGAGACCACGCCGCCCTTCCACCAGCCGATCGAGTTCCAGGCGTGCAGCGCCACCGGCCTGCTCGGCTTCGAGTTCCCGACCTTCGACGAAGTTCTGGACGGGTGACTCGAACAACTTCCTGTTCGCGGACGCCAAGCCCGGCAACCGCAAGGCCACGATCGGCTTCGGCGTGCCCTCGTCGTTCGCCGGCCAGGCCAACCAATTCAACATCATGCTCAGCCAGCTGCTGCAGCCGCTGTGGTGCGTCTTCGGCACCAACGAGGGCAGCATGGGCGAACCGGCGCCCGGCTACGTCAACAACACCCGGCTGCTGCCGGGCCAGACGACCACGGCCAACTCGTCGACGACGCCGACGCCGGCGCCGGTCCCGCCCGCCGACGACCTGACCGTCGGTGCCGGGAACACGCTCGAGCTGTGCGGCTTCTACAACTTCGATGAGGTCACGGTCGACGGCGACATCAACGTGAAGTCCTCGGGCACCGACGCGAACGGCCACGCCTGCAACGGCAGCCTCGACCTCCAGGCGAGGAAGGTGTCACTCGGGAATGCCGGCGACATCAACGCAAGCAACATCATGGGTTCCGGAAGCCCGGGCGGCGTGGGCGGCGGCGCAGGCCACCACTCAAACGGCGGCCGGTCCGGCCGTGACAAGGCCACCGCGGGCACCGGGCCCGGCGGCTCCAGCTACGCGGCCCCCGGCGGCGGACCGATCGCCGACTTCGGCTCGAAGGGCGCCAACGGCGACAGCGACGGCGCCGGCACGGTCCCGAACGCGAACGTTCCCGCCGGCCTCGGCGGCGGCACCATCAAGGTCACCGCGTCTGAGCGCGTCTTCCTGACCGGCAACGCGCAGATCACCGCCAACGGCGGTAGCGGCTCCGGGTTTGCCACGCGCACAGGCGACGCCTGCAACACCGGCGGCGGCGGCGGCTCCGGCGGCGCGATCGAGATCAGCGCGAACATCGTCGACGGCGACGGGACGATCGAGGTCGACGGCGGCAACGGCGGCGCCAGCGGCTACGGCGGCGGCGGCGGCTCGGGCGGGCGGATCACGATCAACGCGATCGCCGACGACATCCCGAACTCCAAGACGCTCACCGCCGGCGGCGGCGGCGGCGCCATCAACGGGACCGGGGACTGCCACACCGGCGCGCCGAACGTCCCGTTCCAGACCGGCGACGCCGGCGGCGGCGGGACCGAGCTGGCCGGCTCGGACATCGCGCATGCGGCCAACGCCGAGCTGCACCCCGACACGCCCGGGCCGTTCACGAACGGCAACGCGAAGGTCACGGTCACCGGGATCGACCACAGCGCCGGAGACCTGGAGGTCGTGCTGTGCCGGCGCTCGGTGCCCTGGAGCGACGACGACCCGTTCGCCGACGCGGGCCTCGACCCGACCGGGAACGCGGACATCGACCAGTTCAGGAGCGGGGCCACCTGCACCGCGCAGGGCTTCAGCGGGCCCAATACGCGGGGCGTTCGAGTACGTGCACACGTTCGACCTCAACCTGTCGAGCGCCGTCTACGGGTTCTTCGCGTACTCGCGACGGCCCACGTGCGTCGGCGGCACCTACATCCCGGCTGCGCAGATCTGCAGCAACTTCTCGACACCGTTCTACTCGAACCAGACGCCGCTCACCGCACTGGCCACGGCCAAGATCGGCGTCGACAAGGGCGCTCCGGGCACCAGCCCGATCACGCCGCGCGACGGCGAGGCGGGTTGCCCGAGCGCCGACGCCGGCGACTCCCTGTGCCTGACAAGCACCAGCGCGGGGATCGACGTCAACTGGAGTGACAACGAGTCCGGCGTCACGGCGGTCGAGTGCCGTGTGAACCGCGGCGCGGTCGTCGGGACCTACGGCGACTGCAAGGCACGGCCGACGACGCTGACCCTCCTGGGCGAGGGCGAGAACTACGGTCGACGTCCGCGTCTTCGACCAGGCGGGCAACGTCTCCGAGGTCCTCGGCGCGGTCAAGTGGTTCGTCGACATCGACGCGCCGAACAAGCCGGTTGTGACGGTGACCCCGGTCGGGGCCCGAGAAGAACGGCTGGTTCAACGCAGAAGCCGCTCGTCGGCGTGTCCGCGACGGATCCGAACCCGTCGAGCGGGTTCGAGCCGACAGCCGGTCAGCCTGTTCGTCGACGAGGGCGAGGTGAAGTGCGGAACGGCCGAGGCCGGCAGCGTTGTCCACGCAGTGGTTCGACGCTGACGACCTGCAGCACGGCCTCGACGGCGGACGACATCCCCGACGACGGCATGCACACGTTCACGGCGCACGTCCGAGGACCGGATGGGCCACAAGTCGTGACCGCGGATCCCAAGCAGATGAAGGTCGACAGCAACGCGGCCGAAGTCGCGCTTCTTCATCGGGCCGAAGCAGCCCGACGGGGAGAACGGCTGGTACGTGACGGAGCCGTTCGTCGCATTCGCCGCGTCTGACAGCGCCGGCGGCTCGGGCGTTGACCCGACGCTCGACGTCGACAACGTCGGGGCGGGTCTGACGTACACGATCGACGGCGGCGGCGTCTCAGGAGTTCGACCCGAAGAACGTCGCCGGTGCTGGGCGACGGCGTCCACGACGTCTGCTTCTTCGCTCGCGACCTGGCGGGCAACCGCGAGGACGCCGACGGCAACCCGAGGCCAACGGCCTGCAGGATCAGTGCGTCAGACGACATCAAGGTCGACACGACGGCGCCCGACGATCGCGGACCCGATCGACCCGGTGACGCCCGACGGCGACAACTCGTTCTACGTCACGACGCCGACGATCGACGGCGACGAGCACCGATCCGCTTCCGGCGGACGTCAACGAGCGCTCCGGCGTCGACCGCGTCGAGCAGCAGCTCGATGACGGCGCGTGGGTGATCGGCGACGCCGACCAACATCGCCGAGGGCGAGCACCTCATGCGTACGCGGTCGTTCGACAAGGCGGGCAACGCCTCGCCGATCCTCGAACGCGTGATCCGCGTCGACAAGTCCAACCCGAGCAACGCGATGAGGTCCTTCCCGCGCAGCGGCAACGAGCAGGGCTGGTTCCGCCGCCACGCGGTCGACTCGGTCGCCGCGCACGACGGACGTGACGGCTCGGGCGCCGACAGTGCGACGTTCAAGATCGACAGCGACGGGCCGGCGTCCTACCTCGCCCCGTTCAACGTCGGCGACGGCATCCACCAGGTCGAGGTGCAGGCGCGTGACTTCGCCGGCCGCAAGGGCACGGTGGACAAGCACACGCAGCGCATCGACACGATGGCTCCGCTCGGCGGGCCTGTCGGCGCGACGCCGTTGCTGACGATCCCGCTGCTCGGGCTGCCCAGCCCGGTGCCGCTGCGCTTCACCGCCAGCGACGCGCTGACACCGCGCGTGAAGGTGACGGTGTACGTCTACAACAGCCTGCTCGGGCTCGTGCGGCGCCTGCCGGTCAACGGCCCGCACCCGTTCGGCTACCGCGACAACGGCACCGGCGCCGCCAACTGGGACGGCCGTGACTCGTCCAATCGCGGTGTCCTGCCGGGCCTGTACCACTACCGCGTCCACATCATCGACCAGGCCGGCAACACCGTCCTGTCCGACGAATCGCCGCCCTTCCTGGTCATCCTCGGGGTGCTGCCGCTGTAGGACGAAGCCCGTACACTCGCCGCCGTGGGCAACGTCGTTGCGATCTCGAGCAAGGACAAGACGCAGGCGACGCGCCGGCGTCGTCCGCGGCGCTCGAAGACGGCGCTCGTCCTCGGCGGTGGTGGCTTCACGGGTGGTGTCTACGAGATCGGTGCGCTGCGCGCGCTTGACCTGCTGTCCGTCAACCGCACGGTCAACCAGTTCGACGTCTACGTCGGTACCTCGGCAGGGTCGTTCGTCGCGGCGCTGACCGCCAACGGCGTCACGCCCGAGGAGATGATGCGCGTCGTCAACCGCCAGGTGCCGACGCCGTTTCGCGACATCGACATCGGCCAGCTGCTGCGGCCGAACATCCTCGAGTTCGCCAAGAAGGGCGCGCTGCTGCCGTGGCGCGCGATCCGGGTTGCGCGTGAGATGGGGCCGCGCCTCGGCCAGATCTCATTGATGGACGTCGCGCTGGGCCTCGCGGAAGGGCTGCCAAGCGG
This sequence comes from Paraconexibacteraceae bacterium, assembly GCA_963727365.1. Lineage (GTDB taxonomy): Bacteria > Actinomycetota > Thermoleophilia > Solirubrobacterales > Solirubrobacteraceae > Paraconexibacter. The sequence continues at coordinate 70,460 of CAVSFU010000017.1, forward strand.
CCTCTACACCGGCTCGGGGATCGAGCAGTACATCCGCACGGTGCTCTCAGATCCCGACCGCAGCGACGACTTCCGGATGCTCGACAACGAGCTCTACCTGCCGGCGACCGACCTCGACACGTGCGAGCGGATCGTCTTCGGCAGCCCCGAGTGGGACGACATCCCGATCTCGACCGCCGTGCGCGCCTCGACGGCGCTGCCGATGGTCTACGCACCGGTGCGCGTCCGCGACCGCGACCTGATCGACGGCGGAATCGTCTCGACGACGAACCTCGACGTGGCAATCGACGCGGGCGCAAAGCTCGTCGTCGTCATCAACCCGATGGTCCCGTACGTCAACGACTTCGGGTCCAAGCACGTGTCGGACATGGGGCTGCCGCAGATCGGCTACCAGGTGCTCAAGCTAATGGCCCATCAGCGCCTGCACGAGATGGCCAAGCAGTGGGAGCAGCGCTACCCGGGCGTCGACATCCTGCTGATCGAGCCGGCGCCCGACGACGAGCTGATGTTCCAGACGTCGATCATGAACTTCACCTCGCGCGTGGCGATCGCGCGCCACGGCTTCCAGTCGGTGACGCTGAAGCTCGCCGAGGACTACGACCACCTCAAGGCGATGTGCGAGCGCCACGGGCTCGAGATCTCCGCGACGCGCGTGCGCAAGGTCGTCAAGCACTTCGGCGCCGAGCAGGAGCCGATGCGCGCCTGGCGCAAGATCCTCGAGCAGACCACCGGCGCGCTGCTGCGTCAGTCGCGCGCCGCCGAGTAGCGGGCGAGCTGCGCGAAGCGGCGCAGCATCGCGTCGCGGTCGTCGGGCTCGAACTGGTCCGCACTGACGGCGAGTCCGTCCTCGAAGCGGACGACGGTGCCGACGGCGTAGGTGGTCGGGCCGCCCTCGGCGTTGGTGCCGCGCCAGGTGTAGCGCAGCGCGATCACGTCGTCGTTGCTTGCGAGCACCTCGTCGACCTCGACATGGATGTCGGGGCTGACCTCGTAGCCCGAGCGCGTCAGGTCCGTCGCGCCGTCGCGCCCGCTGACTGAGTCCCAACCGAGGCCGCGGTGATCGGTGAACGTCCACTCCGGCGAGAACAGCTCAGCCAGCGCGTCGAGATCGCGGCGCGCACGGGCGACGGCGATGGCGCGCCAGAGGCGCTCGGCGCCGGTGTCGCCGAGCGCCGCGAGCCCGCCGCCGAGCTCGGCGTAGCGCGCGACCATCGCGGCGCGGTCCTCGGGCTCGTAGATGTCGATGCGCCACAGCAGGCCGTCGCGCAGCACGCCGACGTAGCCGACCTCCACGGAGAACGCGCCGCCGGTGTCCGCGCTCGTGCCATGCCAGGCGGCGCGCATCGCGATCGCGCCGTCGCCGGCGGCGTGGATCTCCTCGACGCGGTGGCGCAGCTCGCGCGTCGCAGCGATCATCGTGCGCGCGGTGCGCGCGACGTGGCCGAGTCCGCGGACTTCCTCCCAGCCGACGCGGCGATGGTCGACGAGGACGTACTCCTGGTGGTGGAGCGCGATCAGCCCGTCGACGTCGCGGTCGGCGTAGGTCTGCTGGTAGCGCGCGAAGAACTGGCGCAGCTCGGCGTCGGGGATCTCGGCCCCCTCCGGCTCCGCGGGCTCCGTGACCGGCGCGTCCGCGCCGATGAGGGCGGTGGCGCGCAGCACGCCGACCGCGTGGTCCTTGGCGGCGTACAGCTCGCGTGCGCGCTCGGCAGCGGCGTGCGCCTGCGCTTCGCCGCCGGCGACAGCGCTGACGGTCGCCAGCGCCATCCATGCGTCGGCCTTGTCGGCGAGCGCGTCGGTCGGCTCGGCCAGGTCGACGCCGCGCTGCGCGAGCGCAAGCGCTTCCTCGATCGCGCCGCGCTGCGCAAGCGCCTCGGCGCGCACGCCGCACCACGTGATCGTGGTCTTGAGATCCCCGCCCGCGCGGCGCTCGGCGTCCTCGGTTGCCGCGATCGCCTCGTCGTGACGGCCCTGCTCGACCAGGGCACGGGCCAGCAACGCCTGCGCTTGCGCGGCGCCGAGCTCGACGCCGAGCGCATGGAAGCCGTCGGCGGCCGCGCGCAGGTGCGCCTCGGCTGCAACTGGATCGCCGCCGAGCAGCTCGACGATCCCGGCATGGATCGCGGTCTCGTGCAGCTCCAGCGCCAGGCCAAGCTCCTCGAGCGTCGCGCGGCCGGACGCGAGGATGTCGCGCGCGGCGCTGGTGCGCCCGCGCATCGCCTCGAGCACGGCCTGGCAGCGCAGCGCGATCGCCTCGACGTGGCGGTTGCCGGGCGTCATGCGCAGGATCCGCACGACGTCGAGGCAGCGCCCGCTGGCGCGGACGACCGGCGAAGGACCCCAGAGCGCGGCTCGCGGCGCACCGGCGAGAACCGCGGTGACGCGGCGACGGTCGTCCGCTGCGCGTGCGGCGGCAAGCGCGCGGTCGAGCGACTCCTCGACGGCTGCGACGCGGCCGAGCAACGCCATCGCCTGCGCTGCCACGTGGTGCGCCTTCGCCTCGCCGGCCGCATCGCCGGCGTCGGCCAGCACGGCTGCCGCTGCGCGCAGGACGGCGATGCGCTCGTCCACGCCCGCAGCGCCGGTGAGCGTGGCGAGCTGCGCGGCGAGCACGTCGGCGCGGGCGCGCAGCCGCGGATCGCCGCCGGCGATCGCGTCCAGCCCGTCGAGGACGGCAGCGGCGGCAGCGGTGTCGCCGTTGGCCAGCTGCGCCTCCCCGAGATCCAGCAGCAGCTCGGCACGCGCTACGTCTGCATCAGGCTCCAGCCGGCGCGTGGCGCGTCCGAGCAGGTTCGCCGCCGCCGCGATGTCGTCGCGCGCCAGCGCGCGGCGGCCCACCGCACCGAGGCGCGTCGCCGCCTCAGCACCGAGCCGGCGGCCGCGGTCGTCCAGCGGACCGAGCTCGCGGCGGTACTCGTGCGCCTGCTCGAGATGGAAGGCGATGACCTCCTCGTGCTCGCCGACGAGGTCGCCGGCCTTCTCCTCCAGCCAGCGCGCGAAGCGCTCGTGCAGCTCTGCGCGCGCCTGCTTCAACAGCGCGCGGTAGGCCGCGTCGCGAATCAGCACGTGATGGAAGCGGTAGACGGGCTCGTCGATCCAGTACGTGCCTTCGGGTTCGACCATCTCCTTCAGGCGCAGCGCCTCGAGGTGCGCGTCGACGTTGCTGGCCACGGGCGCCGGCGCCAGCTCGGCGACCGCGCCGCGGTAGAACTGCTTGCCGATCACCGCGGCGCGCTCGACGACGCTGCGCTCGTCGGCGCCGAGGCGCTCGATGCGCGCCTCCAGCAGCGCGCTGATCGTCGGTGGCACGTCGACGCCGCTTGCGTCCACGTCGACGAACGCGCCCTGGCCACGCTGCAACACGCCGTCGTCGACGAGCATCCGCACCGTCTCGCCGAGGAACAACGGGTTGCCGCCGGTGGTGTCGAGCACGCGCGCGACGAGCGCATCCGGCAGCGTCGCGCCCTCGACGAGCGACTGCATCAGCACGCGGCTGTGGTCGTCGCCGAGCGGTTCGAGGTCGACGACGACGCTTGCGGCGGCGCCCGGCCGTGCGAGCGCGGGGTGCTGCTGTCGCAGCTCCGGGCGGGCCATCGCGACGATCAGGATCGGCGCGTCGACGACCCACTGCACGAGGTGCTCGATGAGGTCGAGGAACTGCGGTTGGCCCCAGTGGATGTCGTCCAGCAACACGAGCAGCGGCTGGCGGCGGGCAAGGCTCTCCAGGGTGCGGCGGACCGCCCAGAACGTCTCTTCGGCCGACGCCGGCGCAACCAGGCCGAGGACACCCGCGTCGCGCTCGACGACAAGCTCGGCGTCGGGCGCGTCCGCCACGATCGCGGCGAGCTTGGCGCGGACCTCGTCGGGCGGGTCGGCCTCGCCGATGCCGGCTGCGTCGCGCAGCACGTCGGCAACCGGGAGGAACGTGATGCCCGCGCCCTGCGGCTCGCAGCGACCCTCCACCACGGTCGCGTTGCCGGCGAGCGCGGCGGCGAGCTCGTTGGCCAGACGCGACTTGCCGAGGCCCGGTGAGGCCACGATCGTCGCGAGCCGGCACGCCCGCGTCGCGACGGCGTCGTCGAACGCCGCCCGCAGCGTCGCAAGCTCTGCCGCGCGGCCGACGAAGGCGGTCTCGGCGCGCGCCTCGCGCAGGTCGTCGGTGGGCAACAGCGCGAACGCTGCGATGGCCGCCGACTTGCCCTTCGCGGCCACCGCTGCGACCGGCTCGACCGCGATCGCACCGCGCACGAGCCGCGCGGTCGTCTCACCGATCAGGATCTGCCCCGGCAGCGCAGCCTGCTCCAGGCGCGCCGCGACGTTGACTGGGTCGCCGACGAGCAGGCCGTCGGCGCCGACGACGACCTCACCGGTGTTGACGCCGGTGCGCATCCCGAGCTGCACGTTCCAGTCGCGCGCGAGCGCGTCGTTGAGCTCGTCCAGCGCGGCGACCATCGCGCGCGCCGCACGTGCCGCGCGCAGCGCGTCGTCCTCGCGCACGACCGGCATCCCGAAGACGCCCATGACGGCGTCGCCGATGAACTTCGCCACCTGGCCGTCGTGGCGCTCGATCGCCTCTTGCATCGCCGCGTAGAAACGGCGCATGACGCGCCGAACCGACTCGGCATCCAGGGATTCCTGCAGTGCCGTCGAGCCGACGAGGTCGGCGAAGACGACCGTGACGGTCTTGCGCGTTTCCGTCAGCGCGTCGCCGACGGCCTCGCCGCAGGCGTCGCAGAAGCGCGCGTCGTCGCGCAGCTCGTAGCTGCAGATGTGGCAGACGGACGCGAGCGCGCGGCCGCATGCCTCACAGAAGCGTGCCCCCTCGCGGTTGCGATGGCCGCAGTTCCCACACTGCACCGTAAAGTGAAGTGTCTCAGAACGCGGCGAGTGCGCCCAAAGCGCGGGCGAGTTCGTGCTCACGCGCCGGCACGGTCATCCGCACGCGCGTGTCGTCGCCGAGGCGCGCGCCGTCGGCGACGATCAGCCCGCGACGCTCCAGCTCAGCGGCAAGCGCGGCCCCCGGGGCGCCGCGACGCGCGAGCCACAGCGCGTTGCTCTGCGAGGGCACGACGTCCAGGCCGGCAGCCTGCACGCTCTCCACCAGCTCGCGGCGGTGCGCGGCGATCGTCTGCGCGCGGTCGTGCGCGAGGCCCGGCAGGTGGCGCACCGCCTCCAGGGCGCCGGCCTGGGCCAGCTCGTCGAGGCCGAGCTCGGGCTCGAGGTGCTCGAGCAGTGGCTCTGCGCCCGGTCCGCCGATCGCATAGCCGACGCGCAGGCCGGCAAGCCCCCAGGCCTTCGAGAACGTGCGGAAGATCAACAGCCGCGGATGGCGCTCGAGCAGCGGCAGCGTCGCGTCGAGCGGCTCGTCGGCGTAGTCGCGCAGGGCTTCGTCGAGCAGCACGACGACACGCTCGGGCAGCGCGCCCAGCAGCGCATCGAGCGCTTCGGCGCTCAGCATCTCGCCGGTCGGGTCGTTGGGGTTGCACAGCGCGACGACGCGCGTGCGGGCGTTGACGGCGCGCAGGACGGCGTCGGTGCCGAAGCCGGGGACAGGCACCGCGTGGGCGCGCGCCTTGCGCGCCATCAGCGGGTAGAGGCCGTAGGACGGCCACGGCGTGATCAGCTCGTCGCCGTCGATCAGCAGTTCGCGCGCGGCGGTCGACAGCAGCTGGGCGGCACCGTCCCCGATCACGAGGCGCTCGGGCGCGAGCTCGTGGCGGCGCGCGAGCTCGGCGCGCAGCTCGGTGGCGTGGCGGTCGCGGTAGCGGTGCAGCCCGCGGCGCGCGGCGTAGGTGATCGCGTTGACGACGAGATGCGGTGGATACTCCGGCCACGTCATGTTCGAGAGGTCGAGCGGGTCTTGACGCGCGAGCGCGTTGCGCTTGCGCTCCTCGGCGTCGGCGCGCTTGAGGACGTTGACCTCCTCCTCGGTCATCGCCTCGTACTGGCGGTAGTGGTCCAGCAGGCCCATCAGCTCTGTCCGCTGAACACCGACGAGCCGAGGCCGCCGATGAACACCAGCCAGATGAAGAAGCCCGCGCCGCCGAGGGCTGCGCACGTCGCGAAGACCTGGCCGATGACGCCGCTGCGCTGGTCGTGGCCCGCGGCGCGGCGCGCCAGCACCCAGACGTGGTCCAGGCGCTTCAGCAGCGCCAGGCCGCCGAACAGCACGGCCAGCAGGACGGCGAAGCCGAGCGTGATGCCCACCATCACCGAGCCCGTCTGGTACTGGACCTGGGAGGCGACCCACAGCGCACCGGCGGGGATCGGCCCCCAGAACAGCAGGTTGATCACGACCTGCACGGCAAGCAGCAACGCCGCGATCGCGCCGTCGGTGCGCCGGCGCGCAGTGCTGGTCTCCTCGGGCAGCTCGCGGTATCGGATCGGGGCCGTACCAGGCCGCCTGCCGATGAAGAGTCCGCCGTTGTCGGTGGGATCCGTCCGCACGCGAGGGGCCAATGCTACGGCACCGTGTCGCAGCCGACCTCACCACGGCACGGTGCCTTGGTCGTCGGTGAAGGTGCCCGACGGCCCGTCTGGGCCGATGAGCGCGGCGCGCACGATCGCCTCCGCGCCCTGCTCGACGGTCTTGTGGCCGCTGTGGCCGTTGAAGTCGGTCGCCGTGTAGCCGGGGTCGACCGCGTTGATGCGCAGCTGCGCGAACGCCTTCGCGTACTGGGTGGTGAGCATGGTCAGCGCGCTCTTGGAGGACGGGTAGGCGAGGCCGACGAGGGTCGACTCGAGGCGCTCGGGATCGCTCGTGACGGCAAACGACCCCATGCCACTTGAGACGTTGACGATGACGCCCGCGTCGGAGTCCAGCAGCAGCGGCAGGAACGCCTGCGTGACGCGCACGACGCCGAGGACGTTCGTGGCGTAGACCTCGGCAAGGTCCTCGGGCGTGGTCTCGCCGACGTCGCGGATCGCGCCGAGGATCCCGGCGTTGTTGACGAGCACGTCGAGCGCGCCCACGGTCTCGACCGCGGCTGCGACCGATGCGTCGTCGGTGACGTCGAGCTGGACGCTGCGCGCCTCGATCTCTGCGGCCACCGCACGGCCGCGGTCTGCGTCGCGAGCGCCGATCCACACGTCGTGGCCCTCGGCGACGAGTCGTCGCGCGGTCTCGCGGCCGAGGCCGCGGGTCGCGCCGGTGATGAGCGTGGTGGTCATGTCACTGATGGTGCGCGTGCCCGCCGCCGACCACCAGAGACCGCGTGAGCCTAGGACTCGCAGTCCGGGTGTCGTCTGCGGTCCTCGCGGCATACTCGAAGGAGATGGAAGAGCTTGCCGAGTGCCTGCGCGCCTGGCGCGACCGCACGTCGCCGCGCGATGTCGGGCTGCCCGTCCAGCGCCTGCGCCGCGCGCCGGGCCTGCGGCGCGAGGAGCTCGCGCAGCTTGCCGGCCTGTCAGTGGACTACCTCAGCCGGCTGGAGCAGGGGCGCGCGACGAGCCCGTCGCCGCAGGTGCTTGCGGCGCTTGCGCGTGCCCTGCGCCTCGACGACGCGGAGCGCGACCATCTCTACCGGCTCGCGGGGCAGATGCCGCCAGGACCGGGGCGGATGCCGCGCCAGCCGACGCCGAGCATGCTGCGCGTCCTCGATCGCCTCACCGACGTGCCGACGATCGTGATCGACCCGTCCTGGCAGATCGTCCAGCTCAACCCGCTGGCCGCTGCGTTGACCGGGGAGGCACCGATCCGCGAGGAGCGCGACGGCAACATCCTCTGGCGTCACTTCACCGGGTCGAGCTCACGCGTCGTGCGCACCGATGCCGAGGTCGCGCGCTTCGAGGAGGAGGCGGTCGCCGACCTGCACGCGGCCCTCGGGCGCTATCCCGAGGACCCGCGGCTGCACTCCCTGATCGACGACCTGCGTGCCGCCAGCACGCGCTTTGCGGAGCTGTGGGAAGCGCGCCCCGTCGCGCGCCACACGTCCGCGCGCAAGATGCTCGAGCACCCTGAGGTCGGCAGGATCACGCTGGACTGCGACGTGATGCTCGTCGAGGGCAGCGACCTGCGGATCATCGTCTACACCGCCGCGCCCGGCTCGAAGGACGCCGACGCGCTGGCGCTGCTTGCCGTCGTCGGGCTGCAGTCGTTTCAGGCGTAGAGCGCGTCGAAGCGCTCGGCGTACTTCTCGTTGACGACGTTGCGCTTGACCTTCAGCGTCGGCGTCAGCTCGCCGGTCTCCTGCGAGAGGTCGTGGTCGAGGACGAAGAACTTCTTGACCTGCTCGACCTGCGCGTACTTGGCGTTTGCCTTGTCGAGCACGCCCTGGATCAGCTCGAGGACCTGCGGGTCCTTGGCCAGCGCGGAGATCGCGGTGTCCTCGATGCCTTGCTGCTGGGCCCAGGGCACGATCTCCTCCTCGTCGAGCGTGATCAGCACGCTCGGGAAGGGGCGGCGATCGCCGTGCATCACGGCTTGGGAGATCCAGCGCGACTGCTTGAGGTCGTTCTCGATGTTCGCCGGCGTGAGGTTCTTGCCGCCGGCCGTGATGATGATGTCCTTCTTGCGGCCGGTGATGTAGAGGAAGCCGTCCTCGTCGAGACGCCCGACGTCGCCGGTGTGCAGCCAGCCGTCGATGACGGCGCCGAACGACGCGTCGTCGTTCTTGTAGTAGCCCTGGAAGATGTTGGCGCCCTTCAGCAGGATCTCGCCGTCCTCGGCGATCTTGATCTCGACGCCGTCGTGCGCCTTGCCGACCGAGCCGAAGCGGTGCTCGCCCGGGCGCATCCCGGTCGCGGTGGTCGACGTCTCGGTCATCCCGTAGCCCTCCATCACGGGGACGCCGCAGGCGTAGAAGAACTCGAGGATCTCCTTGGCGATCGGCGCGGCGCCGGTGACGGCCTCGCGCAGGCGCCCGCCGAATGCGGCGCGGACGTTCTTGAAGAGCTTCTCGTCGGCCTGGTCGTAGGCGGCCTGCAGCTCGTCGGGGACCGGCTGGCCGGCGGCCTCGAGCTCGCGGACCTTCAGGCCGACCTGCGTCGCCTTGGCGATCAGCTCGGGGTCGGCGTGGGAGGTGACGAGCGTGTAGATCTTCTCGAAGATCCGCGGGACGCTCGGGAGGTAGGTCGGCTTGACCTCGGACAGCTCGGGGACGATCTGCTTGGCGTCGCCTCCGAAGAACGCGATCGTGATGCCGCGGTCGGCGCAGATCAGCTGCAGCAGCAGCGCGAAGGCATGCGCGAGCGGGAGGAAGAGGTAGACGACGTCGTCGGGGTCGTTGAGGATCCCGCGCTTGGCGACCATGTTCAGCACGGCGCGGTAGTTGCCGTGCGACAGCACGCAGCCCTTCGGCGGGCCGGTGGTGCCAGACGTGTAGATGAAGGTGTAGGGGTCCTCGGGGGTGACCGCCTCGTAGCGCTCGCGCAGCTCCTGCTCGTCGCGCCCGCGGCCACGCTCGCGCAGCCCGGCGAGGTCGTCCTCGACGACGATCACGTGCTGCAGCAGCGGTAGCCGCTCGCGCACGGCGGCGATCTTTGCGGTCTGCTCGGCGTTCTCGCAGATCACGGCCACGGACTCCGAGTTGCCGACGACCCACTCGCACTCCTCGGGCGAGTTCGTCGGGTAGATCGGGACGACGACCGCGCCGACGGCGGATGCCGCGAAGCTGCACTGCGACCACTCGATCCGCGTCGCGCAAAGGATGCTGACGCGATCGCCCGGCTGGATGCCGAGGTCGATCAGGCCGCGGGCGATCTCCGAGACCGTCGTGCCGAGCTGGCCGAACGTGACGTCTTGCCAGGTGCCGTCGACCTTGTGGCGCTGGGCCACCCGATCGGCGAACAGCTCCGCGGAGCGCGGGAGCAGGTCCGCAATCGTCTTCGACTCGGTGGCGGTGACCATGCGGCCGAGTCTAGTTGACACCGCGTCAAGCGCGGTGCGGCTTTGGCGTCGGCGTTAGGCCGACGCGGCGGCGCTGGTTTGCGCCTGGGGCGCGACCTCCGACAAGCTCGCGAGGAACAGGGACTTGTCGATCCGGCCCTGGAAGATCGGCACGCCGAGTTCCATGCACTTTGCGATGACTTCGCGACGCTCCAATCCGGACTCACGCGCGAGTTCGGTGGGCGTCAAGTGATTCGCCATCGGATGAAAGACCTCCTGTGGGATTGCGACTCCCGATACATGTACCACCAAGAGCGGACAAGGTTCAAGCGGTCTGGCCGAAACCTTCGCTGCGTGCGAGCGTCTCAGAAGGTGTGAGTCACGACGACGACACCTACGCCCGCTGGATCGAGGAGCTGCGGCCCGCGCTGCTGCGCTACGCGCGCGAGCGCCTTGGCGGCGACCGCGCGGAGGCCGAGGACGTCGTCCAGGACGCGACGATGCGCGCTCTGGTGGCCCTTCGCGCGGGGCGCGCGCCGGCGAATCCGCGCGCGTGGATGTACGTGATCGTCCGCAACCGCTGCCACGACGTGCGCTCGGGGCGCCGGGCGGTCGATTCGCTCGACGACGCGCTCGGCGTGTCGTGCGCGGGGCCGGGACCCGACGAGGCTGCGGCGACGCGGCGCCAGCTCGGCGCGGTGGTCGATGCGATCGGCGCGCTGCCGGACGCGCAGCGCCGGGCGTTGGTCGGCGCGACGTTCGAGGGCCGTGCGTACGAGGAGATCGCTCAGCGCGAGGCGACGTCGGTGCAGGCCGTGAAGTCGCTGGTCCACCGCGCGCGGCGTGGCCTGGAGGCGTCGGGCGCGCGGGCTGCGGCGTTGATGCCCTTCGGGCTGCGCGAGCAGATCACCGGGTTGTTCGCGCAACACGGGGCGGCGGCGGCGAGTGTGGCGGCCGTGGCGGTGGCGGTGCCGGTGCTGCCGATGGAGCTGCCGACGGTGGCGCCTCAGCGTGCGCCGGTCTCCGCTTCTGTTGCGGCTGCGCCCACTGTTGCGAGAACGGCATCGAAGAAGGCGACGCCGGCGCCGACGCGGTCTCGCTCCGCCGTCCCCGCGGCGGCGCGTGACGCCGTCGCTCGCATGAGCGCCCGCCGGGCGTGTCGTTCGGAGGCCGCGACCGCGGTCGAGTACGGCGGCTCGTGCGCGAGCGCAGGCAGCGGTTCGCATTACGAACCGCTCGCTGTTCTCGGCTCAGATCGGGTTGGGGACGTCCAGCCAGACGTGGCTGACGCCGAACTCGGCGGCTAGCAGCTCGCCGAGTCGCCGCACGCCGAACGTCTCGGTCGCGTGGTGGCCGGCGGCGTAGAAGTGGATGCCGCCGTCCGCGGCCAGCGCGAGCGCGCGCTCGGCGGGCTCCCCGGTGACGAACGCGTCGAGCCCGGCGGCGATTGCGTCGAGCACCGAGTCGGTCGCGGCGCCGCTGACGACGCCGACGCGCGTGATGCGCTCCGGGCCGCCGGGAAGGTGCAGCGGATCGCGGCCGCCGACGGCGTCGCGCAGGCGTGCGGCGAGCGCGGGCGGCTCGAGTGGCTCCGGCAGCGTCCCCGCGAAGCCGATGCCGGCGAACGGCTCACGGTCGACGAGGCCGAGCGCGTCGGCCAGCAGTGCGTTGTTGCCGTGCTCGGGATGGGCGTCGAGCGGGAGGTGGTAGGCGGCCAGCGCAATGTCGTGCGCGAAGAGCGGCGCGAGCCTGCGGCGCAGGAGCGGGGTGACCTCCAGCGGGTCGCCGCGCCAGAACAATCCGTGGTGCACGAGGATGAGATCCGCACCCGCGGCGACGGCCTTGTCGATCAACGGACCATGGGCCGAGACCCCGGTCGCGACCGTCGAGATGTCCGATTTTCCCGGTACTTGCAGGCCGTTGGGGCAGTAGTCCGCGAACGCGCCCGGGTCGAGCAGGCCGTCGAGATAGGCGATGAGGTCGTCGGCGGTTGCTCGCACCCTCGCTCGAACGGTATCGTCCAGCTGGGGGGTTCTGCAGGTCATGATGACTCTTAGGACCGGGGAACAGGGGAAATGGCACACGCACTGCTCGCTTCGCCGGCGACCGCACCGCGGACGGCGGATGACGATGCGACGCTGATCACCCGCCTGCGCGGGGGAGACGACGCCGCGTTCGCCGCGCTGTACCGGCGCTACAACCGCCGGATCGCGGCCTACATCTACGGCATGGTGAAGGACTACGGCCGTGCCGAGGACATCACGCAGGACGTGTTCGTGTCCGCGCTGCGGCGGATGCGCGAGACCGATCGCGAGATCGTCTTCAAGCCGTGGGTCTACGAGATCGCGAAGAACGCGTGCATCGACCAGTTCCGGCGCTCGCGGCGCACGGAGGAGGTCTCCTACGACGCCGACGAGACGCTCGCGTCGTCTGACCATTCGCGGCTTGTCAGCGCGGCGCCGTCGCCCGATGCGGCGGTCGACCAGAAGCTTGCCCTCGACGACCTGCGCGGCGCGTTCGGCGGGCTCTCGCAGGTGCACCACGAGATCCTCGTGATGCGCGAGTTCGAGGGGCTGTCCTACGCCGAGATCGGTCAGCGGCTGGGGATGACACGGCCGTCGGTCGAGTCGACGCTCTTCCGCGCGCGCCGACGGCTGGCCGAGGAGTACGAGGAGCTTGTCAGCGGTGCGCGCTGCACGCGCGTGCGCAGCATCGTCGAAGCCGCCGCGACCGCGTCGCTGGGCGCGCGCGACCGGCGCAAGCTCGCGGCGCACGTGTCGCACTGCCAGCCCTGCCGGCGCCATGCGCTGCACGCAGGCATCGACCCGGCGCTGCTGCGCGGGCGCCCGAAGGTGCGGACGAAGGTCGCCGCGCTGCTGCCGCTGCCGCTGTTCCTGCGCCGCCGCCTGGAGGAGGGCGACGCGACTGCGGCGGTCTCGGTCTCGCAGGGCTCGGCGCACGCCGCGCAGTGGTCGGCACAGCTCTCGTCGTTCGCGGATCCATCGATGTTCGTGGCGTGGGCGCGCGCCGCCGCCGCGGCCGCGACGATCGCTGCCGCCGGCATCGGCGCAGGCGTCGCCACGGAGCTCGTGCAGGCCGACAAGGGCGCCTCGGGGAAGCCGGCCGCGGCACCGGCGTCCTCGTTCGTCGTCCCCGCAGCAGAGGTGCAGCGCCGCGCCGGCGACGCCTCGACGTCGCGGCAGACGCCGGCGCTCGAGCGCACCACGGCAAAGCCCGCCACGGCGATGGCGCCGGCCAAGCGCAGCAAGCCGCCGGTCGCGACACCCGCGCGCGCGTCTGAGCCGGCGTCGAGTGCGCCGGCCGCACCACAACGCAGCGGCGGCGTCGAGCGCATTTTCGAGGGCACCGCCGCGGCGCCGGTGGTTGGTGGCGACCAGCCGCGACCGGTTCGCGACGCCGTGCGTGGGCTGGTGCGCGCCGCGGTCGCCCCGGTGGTCGCGGAGACACGCGAGGTCGTCGACCAGACGACGGCTCGCGTCAACAGCTTCATCCGTGGCGGCGGTTGAGCCGCGACGACGAGCTGCTCGCGTCGCTCACCGACTCCGATCTCTACTCGATCGGGGCGTACTTCTGCGACCGCCATCCCGACCTCGTCGAGGACGTCCTTGCGCAGAGCGTGGACATCGAGCGTCGCGGGCTGTCGGCCTGGGCGGCGCGTGAGGACGTCGGCGTCGACGTCGCCTTCCAGACGCTGATGACCGGCTTGGCGATCCGCTACTTCACCGCGGTTGCCGGGACGCCGCGCTGAGCGCGCGCCTGCGATACTTGGTCACCTCATCGGGGCGTGGCGCAGCCTGGTAGCGCGCGCCGTTCGGGTCGGCGAGGTCCCCGGTTCAAATCCGGGCGCCCCGACTGAGCGAAGGGCCGCGCACCTGCGCGGCCCTTCGTCGTTGGCGGGGTGGGAGTTGTCCCTCGACCGGGCTCACGGCGGGGCCGCGGCGCCGGTCGTCGCCGGCTCGGGTGCCGGGGCCTCGATGTCGCCGACGTCGACCGGCTCGTCGTCGAGCCTGACACGACGTGCTGTTCCCGCGCCCGTCTCGGGCGCGATCTGCACCAGGTCAGCGGCCACCGGAGCGAACGGCGAGCGCTCGTAGCTGACGAGCGCCAGCCCCATCGCCTGGCGCTCGCCGAGGTTGCCCGTGCCGCCGGCGCCAACCGTGCCGCCGTTGACCTCGAGCACTCCCGCGGCGCTGCGGACGGCTTGGTGGTGGGTGTGGCCGAAGACGAACAGCAGCGCGGCGCCCGGCCGCCGCGCTCGCAGCGCCGCGACCGCTGCGCTGGCCAGGTCGGGCTCGTGGACGACGACGACGTCGACGTGCCCGACCAAGGGCTCCAGCCACGCCGCGAACTCGTGACGCTGCGCGTCGTTCACCTCGGCGCCCTTGTCGGCATAGCCGTCGGCCTTGCGCCGGAGGTTCGGGCTCTCGTAGCCCGCGATCCGCAGGCCCCTCACACGCGTGATCATCGGCCCGTAACGGCCGCCCGCATGCAGCCGGCCGCGCCGCGTCAGGACGATCGCTCCCGCGTCGGCAAAGCGCCGTGAGGACGTGTCCGAATCGTGGTTGCCGCCGACGAACACGACAGGCTCGCCGGCGCTGGCGACGCTTGCGACCGCTGCGGCCTCGGCCGCCGTGCCGCGGTCGGTGAGGTCGCCCGCGAGGATCACCGGTCCGCCCGCCGCCGCCCGGCGGATGGCCGAGATCGCAACCACGTTGTTGTGCAGGTCCGACGCGACGGTGAGTCGCGACAGGCCGCTGATCGAGCGCCGGCTGCCGGGTTCGTCGACGAGCCGCGCAAGGCCCAGGAGCTGATTGTCGAGCTCTTCGCTGAGCGCTCCAGGGGCCGCCGAGGCGTTCTCGACAACCCGCAGCGCCGCCGGGATGTCCCCGCCGTGGGCGTAGTACTGATACGACGTCAGCTCGCCGCGCGGTGCCACCAGCAGCGCGATCGCAGCGACCCAGAGCGCGGCTACGGCCGCTGGCGCGGCGACGAAGGGGCGCCACGCCGGCGGACGCAGCGCGGCGAGCATCAACAACCCCAGCGCCAGCGCCCCGGCCGCGGTCAGCAGCGCGAGCGTTCTCAGGTAGGACGCGACGGCGTCGCGGGCGTCAGCGCGAACCGACCGCGTCGCGGGCAGCCCGGTGCGGACCATCTGCTCGACGGCCGCGCGGTCCACGGTTTGCAGCTCGACCTCCAGCCGGGCTGGCGCGCGCACGCCGTCGAACCGCACCCCCCAGTCGACGAGGGGGACGTAGACGTCGAGGCTCCCGCGGTGAAACGGGCTGACCGACAGCGACACCGTGCCGGCCGACACCCGGCGCTCCGTGGTGAACGACCAGATCGCCAGCAATCCGCCCGCCGCCGCGGCGAGCACCACGGCCACGACCGTCGCCGCGAGGACCACGCCGCGACGGCGCGGGTTGCCGGACCCAGCGTTCACCTGCGGTGGGCGAGCGCGTCGCGGTGGCCACAACGAGCGGGGATGCATCCAGCCTACGGCGATTCACGAGGCGCGATGCCGACGGCGTGCGTGGTGGGCAATGCTCCTGGGCATGAACACCCGTATGAGGACGGCGCCCTGACTCCGCGTCGCGCGCGCTTGGGTCCGCCCGCCGGCTCTGACGTGCCGTGGCTGCGGTCGGACCGTGCCGTGCCCCGGCTCGTTGCCCGTCCACTCGAGCGTTTTCTGCGGCTGGAAGCGGGCAGCGCCTCGCTCCTGATGGCGGCCGCTGTCGCGGCGCTCGTCTGGAGCAACGCGGCCTCGGAGTCCTACGAGGAGTTCTGGCACACCACGGTCAACGTCGAGGTCGGCTCGCTGCAGCTGTCCGAGGATCTCCGGCATCTCGTCAACGACCTGCTCATGGCGGTGTTCTTCTTCGTCGTCGCGCTCGAGGTCAAGCGCGAGGCGGTCCTCGGTGCGTTGCGCGACCGGGCAGCAGCGGCGGTGCCGGTTGCCGCCGCAGCCGGCACGATGGTCGGCGCCGCCGTCGTGTATCTGGCGGTCAACCTCGCCGAGGGAGGTGAGCCCAGCGGCTGGGCGATCCCGATCGCCACGGACATCGCGTTCGCGCTGGGCGTCCTGGGCCTCGCCGGGCGCAAAGCCCCTCCCGAGCTGCGCACGTTCCTGCTCACGCTCGCGGTGGTCGACGACCTCGGCACGATCGCCGTCATCGCCGTGTTCTACGGCGACGCGATCTCCGTGCCCTGGTTGGGCGCGGCTGCGGCTGTGACGGTCGCGATCGTCATGCTCCAACGCCTTTCGGTGCGCCTCATGGTTCCCTACGTCGTGCTGGCGGGCCTGCTGTGGCTCGCGGTCTTCGAGTCCGGGATTCACGCCACGATTGCCGGAGTCATCGCGGGTTTCCTGACTCCCGCAGCTGCCTTCTACCCCCGTCATCCGACGGGCGAGGTGATTGCGCGCCAGCTCGGCGAGGCCACGGGGTCCCGCGACGTCGAGCTCGTCGAGGGGACGATGTGGGACGCGTCGCGGATGGCACGCGAGGCTGTCTCGCCGCTTGCGCGCATGGAGCATCAGCTCCATCCGTGGAGCGCGTTCGTCGTCCTCCCCTTGTTCGCGCTGGCCAACGCGGGGGTGCCGATCTCCCTCGAGGTGCTGGGCGACGCGCTCACCGGCCCGGTCGGTCTCGGCATCCTGCTCGGGCTCGTCGTCGGCGCCCCGATCGGCGGCTTCCTGCTCGCCTGGTCGATCGTGCGCTGGTCACCCGCAAAGCTCCCCGAGGGACTCGACTGGCCGGCGATCGCCGGTGTCGCGCCGCTGAAGGGCATCGGCTTCACCGTGGCGATCTTCATCTCGGTGCTGGCCTTCGAGGACCGGGCGCTGCAGGAGCAGGCGAAGCTCGCGATCCTCGTGGCGTCGGCGCTGGCGGCGATGATCGGCCTCGCGGCCTTGCTGCTCCGGGCGCGGATGCGTGACCCGGCGTCGCGTCCCGCCGACGGCTAGGGCGGCCCTTCGTCGTTCTCGGCGCCACGAGCACGCGGTCGCAGCGGGCGGCCAGGTTCTGCACGACGCCTGGCACGCCCACTGCGTCAGCGACTGCTAGCAGCCGAGCGGCTTGCCGGAGACGTCACCCGCGCGCTTCTTGCGCAGGGTGATCGTCTTCGTCGAGCTGACGGTCTTGCCGTCCTTGTCCTTGGCGGAGAAGGTGACGACGTGGCGCGAGCCGTTGCCGGCCTTCGCGCCCGGCTTGCCGTTCTCGAGCAGGCGGCCGTTCTTCAGCCGCACGGCGAACGTGTAGCAGCGGCTCTCGCGGCCGCCGACGCTTCCGGTCGAGCCGCCGCGGGCCTCGCCGAGCGATCCACCGGCGCGGATGAGGCCGTCGAAGCGGCGCGGCATCTCGCCCTTAGTCTTGATGACGACGATCGCCATCGGCTTGTTGGCGGGCTTGTAGGAATCGAAGTAGGCGTAGCCGTTCTCGATCTTGATGTCGTTGGGGGACTCGAGCTGAGTCGAGCCGGCGGCTGCGGCGGTGCCGGCCGCAGCGACCGTGGCGACCGCGGTGGCCGCCAGGAGCTTGTTCTTGAGGGAGGACATGACCGTAGTTGTACGGTCGCTCCGCAGCTCTACCGGCGCACCAAGGTGTTGGGTTGCGCTACCTCGGGCGACGAGGAGGCACGCGCCGCGCCGGCGGCGAGTGGCGCGTGTCGCCGTCAGGACTCGCGAGCTGACGCTCGAGGTCCGCGAACGCGTTGATCAGGTCGTCCGCTTCGAAGGCACGATTGCGTCGTCCGATCGTGGTCTGTGTCACGACCCCCGCGTCGATCAGGCGAGGGATCGCCTCGTTGACGGCCTGCTCGCTACGGCCGATGAGCGCTGACGCGCTCTTGACCGTGATCACGGGCGCGCCGGGCAGCGCTTGGACGAGGAGGTCGACGGCCGACCGGGTGCGCACCCGACCGAGCTTGTTGCGCCAGGTCGCCTGGACGTCGCGCACGCGCTGCTCGTATCTCTCGGCGTCTTAGCGGTTAATCTTGATTATGTCGGCGCTGTGTTCAAGTTTTCATACGGCGACGCCGGGTCGCGATCGGCTAGCGCGATCAGCTCGTACTGCGCCGGGTCAAGGCTTGCGGCGGCGGCCGCGTAGTCGCGCATGTAGCCCGGCCAGTTGGTGACGATGCGGCCGGCCTCGTCGCGGTACCAGGAGTCGCACTGCGTCCAGGCCGTGCCGTCGAAGCGTGCTTGGAGCTCGCGGTCGGACTGCGCCTCGACGTGCTCGCGGATGTCGATCGCGGCGGCGTCGCGATCGCGGACGAGCTCGAGCGCCCGGCGGATGTAGCGCGCCTGGGTCTCGAGGTAGAAGATGATCGAGCCGCCGGAGGTGTTCGTGTTCGGGCCGTACATCACGAACAGCGACGGGAAGCCGGGGACGCTGATGCCGAGGTGCGCGTGCGCGCCCGTCGACCAGGTCTCCTGCAGCGAGCGCCCGCCGGTGCCGGTGATCGCCATCGGGAACATGAAGTCGGTCGTCCTGAAGCCGGTGCCCCAGATGATCGTGTCGACCGCGTGCTCGGTGCCGTCGGCGGTGACGACGCCGGTGGGGGTGACGCGTTCGACGCGCTCGGTGACGAGCTGAACGTTCGGGCGCTGCAGCGCCGGCAGCCACCACGAGCTGAAGAGCACGCGCTTGCAGCCGAACGTGTAGTCGGGCCAGACCTTCTCCCGGATCTCGGGGTCCTTCAGCTGCTTGCGCATGAACCTGGCCGACTTCGCCGCCCCGAGACGACCCCACGTCTTCGGGCGGCGAATCATCAGCGTCAGGAACTCGCCGTAGTTGAAGATGAAGCGGCGGCGGAAGGCCTCGACGCCCGGGACGTGCTCGATCACCCAGTGCACGAGCGCGGGGTAGGTGTAGTTCTTGCGCGGCAGGAACCAGTTGCCCGTGCGCTGGAAGACCGTGAGGCTGCGCACGCGCGGCGCGATCTCCGGGACGAACTGCACCGCGCTTGCGCCCGTGCCGATGACGGCGACGTCGCGGCCGGCGAGGTTGTGCTCGTGATCCCACTCGGCGGAGTGAAAGCTCTTGCCGGCGAACGTCTCGATGCCCTCGATCTTCGGATAGGACGGCTTGTGCAGCTGGCCCGTGGCGACGATCAGCGCGTCGGCGTCCCAGCTGCGGCCGTCGCCGGCGTGGATCGTCCAGCGCCGGGTGTCGTCGTCCCAGGCGCACGCGCTGACCTCGGTGTCGGTGACCACGCGGTCGGCGACGCCGTGCGTCGTCGCCACGCCGGTGAGGTACTCGAGGATCTCCTGCTGCGGCGAGCACAGCTTCGACCAGTCCTTGCGCTGGGCGAACGAGAACGAGTACAGGTGGCTCGGTACGTCGCACGCGCAGCCGGGATACGTGTTGTGGTACCAGGTGCCGCCGAGGTGCGGCGCGCGCTCGAGGATGGTGACGTCCTCGATGCCGTGCTTGCGCAGCTCGATCGCGGCGGCGATCCCGCCGAACCCCGCGCCGACGATCACCACCTTCAGGTTTCTCGACACCGCGTCAAGATAGCCAGATCTCGCCGTCCCGGAGCTCCACCGCGTAGGTCGTCAACGCGCGCCGCCCGGTGGTCCCGCGAACCACTCCGCTCAGCGGCTTGAAGGCGCCCTGCGGGCCGCGCGTCATCTTGCCGGTGTGGACGTCGTAGCGGGCTTTGTGCAGCGGGCACTCGAGCGTGCCGTCCTCGCTGACCGTGCCCGTGCCGAGCGACGCGAACAGGTGGCGGCAGCGGTTGGAGACTGCGAACGGCTCGCCGTTGCTCAGCCCGACCGCGAGCGCCCCGTGCTCCGGATGGTCGACGACCGCCACCCCGCCCGGACCGAGATCGGCAACCGCCATGAGCTTCGTCATGGCGCGAGCCTACGCCGTCGCGCCCTACGCGAACAGCTCGTCCACCGACGCGCGGATGCGCGCCGCCGTGATCGGGCTGACGGGCAGTGCGACGGGGTCGTCGGTGAGGTGCGTCACCGCGCAGAGCTCCTGCACGTCGGGCGCGAGGAAGCGCGAGGGCTTGCCGTAGCCGTGGCCGTCGTCGCGGCCGCTCGGGCGGTGGTAGTAGCGGCGTGGGACGTAGACCGTCAGCGCGCGGCGCGCGCGCGTGAGCGCGACGTAGAACAGGCGCCGCTCCTCGGCGATCGACTCGCTCGTGCCCGCGCCCATGCACGCCGGGAAGTTGCCGTCGTAGGCGGCGATCACGTGCACCGACTGCCACTCCAGGCCCTTCGCGGAGTGCACCGTCGACAGCACGAGCCAGTCCTCGTCCTGATGCGGAGGCTGCGCGATGTCGCCCGCCGAGACCGGCGGATCGAGCACGAGCTCGGCGACGAACGTGCGCAGGTCGCGCGCGCCCGCGGCCATGCCGGTGAGCGCGTCGAGATCCTGGACGCGCACCGCGCCGTCGACGTAGTGCGCGTGAACCAGTGGCGCGACCGCGTCGCGCAGGCGCTCGGCGGCGGCGCCGGCTGAGCCGTCGGCGCTCGCGGCGACCGCCGCGATCAGCGCGTCGGCCAGCTCGTGGGCGGACGCGGGCAGCTCGGCACGCGCGACGGCCCAGCGGTCGGGGAGGGTCGACAGCGACGGCGGGTCGCCGGCAAGCAGCCGCGCGACGACGCGCTTCGCTCGGCCCGGCCCGACGCCGTCGAGCAGCTGCAGGACGCGAAACCAGGCGAGCTCGTCGCCCGGCCGGTCGGCCAGCCGCAACGCGGCGAGCAGGTCCTTCACGTGGGCCGCGTCGAAGTAGCGCAGCCCGCCGTACTTGCGATACGGGATGCGGCGGCGCGACAGCTCGAGCTCCAACAGGTCGGTGTCGTGCCCCGTGCGCGCGAGCACGGCCTGCTCGCGCAGCAGCATCCCCTGCTCGCGCGCGGCAAGCACGCGGTCGCAGACCTCGGTGGCCTCGTGCGTCTGGTCGCGCAGGAAGACCAGCGCCGGCTGCTCGCCACCATCGCGTTGCGCGCGCAGCGTCTTCGGGAACCCCGCGCTGTCCTGCGCCGAGACCGCGTTGGCGACGTCCAGCAGTGGCTGCGTCGCGCGGTAGTTGCGCTCGAGCGTGACGATCGTCGTGCCCGCGAAGCGCTCCGGGAAGCCGAGGATGAAGTCCGCGGAGGCTGAGCGAAAGCCGTAGATCGCCTGGAAGTCGTCGCCGACCGCCGTGATCGTCGAGCCTGCATCCGCGAACCCGGCGACGACGTCGACCTGCAGCGCGTTGACGTCCTGGTACTCGTCGACGAGCACGTGGTCGTAGCCGCCTGCAATGCGTGCAGCCGCGCGCTCGTCGCTCATCAGCGCGCGCCAGAACACGAGCAGGTCGTCGAGGTCCAGGACGCCGAGCGCGCGCTTGCGCGCCGTGAACGCGGTGAACAGCGACGCGAGCGCGTCGCCGTGCTCGTCGCACCACGGGAAGTCCGACGCGAGCACGTCGCGCAGCGGCCGCTGCGCGTTGACCGTCCGGGAGTAGATGTCGATCAGCGTCCCTTTGCGCGGAAAGCGCTTCGCCGAGTCGGAATGCCCCTGCTCCTGGCGCACGAGATCGAGCACGTCGGCGGCGTCGCCTGCGTCGAGCAGTCCGAAGTCCGGCGACAGCCCGAGCGCCGAGGCGTTGGCGCGCACGAAGCGATGCGCGGCCGAGTGAAACGTGCCGCCGGCGACGCGCTTGACGCGCGCCCGCGTGAGCATCTCGCGCGCCGCACGCCGCGTGAACGTCAACAGCAGGATCCGCTCGGCCGGCACGCCGCGCTGAACCAGCGACGCGACGCGGGCGCACAGCGTCGTCGTCTTGCCGGTTCCCGCGCCGGCGAGGATCAGCAGGTGCCCGCCGTCGTGGGCGACAGCACTGAGCTGCTCGGGATTGAGATCGTCGAACACCTGTTCGACGCTACGGCGAGGGCCGGACGTCAGGCAGGTTCGGCTGCAGCCGGCACGCCGCCGGCGCGGACGCGCAGCAGCGTGCCGAGGCGTTGGCGGCGCGCGGGGCGTGTGCGCAGGCGCCGGCCGCTGCGCACGACGATGAGGTCGCCGAGGGCGTCCTCATGGCGCGTCAGCAGGTGCTCGGCGGCACTGCCGTGGACCTGGCGCAGCGTGAGGCAGACGTCGTCGTCGACGCGCGCGGCGGCTTCGTGCAGCAGCTGGCACGCGTAGCGGCGCAGATCGGCCTCGAGACGACCGCAGTCAGGGGCGTAAGCGCTCGTGAACCAAAGGCGTGGAATGCCGCCGACGAGCTCCAGCCGGGCGCGGTGCTCGCGCGCAAGCGCGACCGCTTGGTCAACGACCTCGAGATCGCTCTCGCCGTCAAGTGCGACGACGACACGCATCACGGGCGCGGCTTGCACGAGGTAAGGATTACCCGGAGTGGGGACGCGGTTCAAGTAGCAACGGGCACGAGCCGTACCGCGATTGCCTTGGAGACCGGTGTATTGCTGATTTCTGCGGTCGCATCGAGCGCGACAAGCACGTTGCACTCGGGGAAGTACGACGCCGCGCAGCCGCGCGCGGTGGGGTAGGCGACGGCGCGGAAGCGCTCCGCGCGGCGCTCGACGCCGACGGCGTCCACGGACACGAGGTCGACGGTGTCGCCGTCCGCCACACCCTGCGCAACGAGGTCGTCGGGGTGGACGAGCACGACCCGCCGCCCGGCCTTCACGCCGCGATAGCGATCGTTCAACGCGTAAACGGTCGTGTTGTACTGGTCGTGCGAGCGGATCGTCTGCAGCAGCAAGTGTCCTTCAGGGGGGTCGGGCCAGCGCAGCGCGTTCACCGTCAGCGCCGCGCGGCCGCTCGCCGTCGCGAACGTGCGCGCGTCGCGCGGCCCGTGCGGCAACCGAAAGCCGCCGGGCGTGGCAAGGCGCGCGTTGTAGTCCTCGAAGCCGTCGATCGTCTGCTCGATGAGGTCGCGGATCGCGTCGTAGTCGTCGGCCAGCGCCTCCCAGCGCAGCGGCAGGCGGTGGCCGAGCAGCCGCCGCGCCAGGCCGCAGACGATCTGGACCTCCGACTGCAGCTGCTCGGACGCCGGCGGCAGCGTCCCGGCGGACGCGTGGATCATCCCCATCGAGTCCTCGACCGTCACGTGCTGCCCGCGGTCGCGCTCGCTGCGCCCGAGCGTCGGCAGGACCAGCGCGCGCTGCCCATGGACGACGTGCGAGCGATTGAGCTTCGTCGAGATCTGCACCGTCAGCCGTTGCGCACGCAGCGCGGCGTGCGTCGCGTCGCTGTCGGGCGTCGCCGCCGCGAAGTTGCCGCCCATCGCGAGGAAGACGTGTGCGCGGCCGTCGCGCATCGCGCGAATCGCGTCGACGGTGTCGAACCCGTGCTCGCGTGGCGGCGCGAAGCCGGCGGTGATCGCGAGCCGGTCGAGGAACTGCGGCGTCGGCTGCTCGGTGATCCCCATCGTGCGGTCGCCCTGCACGTTGGAGTGGCCGCGCACCGGGCACAGCCCCGCGCCCGGCCGGCCGATGTTGCCGCGCAGCAGCAGGACGTTGACGATCTCGCGGATCGTGGCGACGGCGTCGCGCTGCTGGGTCAGCCCCATCGCCCAGCAGACGATCGTGCGGTCGGACGCCGCAAGCAACGCGGCGACGCGCTCGATCTCGGCTCGCTCGAGGCCGGTGGCGCGCAGGACCGCGTGCCAGTCGAGCGTGGCGAGATGCGCCCGCAGCTCCTCGATGCCGTCGGTGTGCGTCGCGACGAAGTCGCGGTCGACCGCGTCTGCTTCGAAGATGAGCTGACCGAAGGCTTGGAACAGCGCGAGGTCGCCGCCGAGGCGGATCTGCAGGAAGTGGTCGGCCAGCTGCGTCCCGTGCCCGACGACGCCGTTGACGCGCTGGGGGTTCTTGAAGCGCAGCAGCCCGGCCTCGGGCAGCGGGTTGATCGCGACGATTGCCGCGCCGGCGCGCTTGGCCTCCTCCAGCGCGCTGAGCATCCGCGGGTGGTTGGTCCCCGGGTTCTGGCCGACGACGAGGATCAGGTCGGCGGCGTGGATGTCCTCGATCGTCACCGAGCCCTTGCCGATGCCGATCGTCTGCATCAGCGCCGCGCCCGAGGACTCGTGGCACATGTTCGAGCAGTCGGGCATGTTGTTCGTGCCGAAGCCGCGCACGAGCAGCTGGTAGAGGAACGCCGCCTCGTTGGACGTGCGCCCGGAGGTGTAGAAGATCGCCTCGTCGGGCGAGTCGAGCGCACGCAGCTCCTCGGCGATCAGGTCGAACGCGTCGTCGTAGGAGATCGGGACGTAGTGCCCGCCGTCGAGCACCATCGGCTCGGTCAGGCGGCCGGCCTGGCCGAGCTCGAAGTCCGTCCACTCGGCCAGCTCCGCCACGCTGTGGCGTGCGAAGAACGCGGCGTCGGCACGCTTGCGTGTCGCCTCCTCGGCCACGGCCTTGGCGCCGTTCTCGCAGAACTCGGCAACATGGACCTTCGAGGTCTCCGGCCAGGCGCAACCGGGGCAGTCGAAGCCGTCGGGCTGGTTGACCGTGCGCAGCGTCTTCACCGTGCGCCTGACGCCCATCTCACGCAGCGCATGCTGCAGCGCCACGCGCACGCCCGTGATCCCAGCCGCGTAGCGCTTCGGTGCCCCGGTCTTCACGCCACATACGCTACGCGCCATGGACGAAGCCCTGACGCGCGGCCTGGCGCAGATGCTCGCCGCGCGCGAGACCGACTTCTTCAACGGCGGGCAGCGGCTTGGATGGAAGGTCGGCTTCAACGCGCCGGCCGCCCAGGAGGCGCTCGGGCTCGACGGGCCGATCGTCGGCTACCTCACCAACACGACGCTGCTGCCCGACGGGGCGACGGTGTCGCTCGACGGCTTCACGGGCACGCCGCTCGTGGAGAAGGAGATCGCGGTGCGCATCGGCGACGACGGTGCGATCACCGCGCAGGCGGCGGCGCTGGAGGTCGTCGACCTCGGCGATCCGCGCATCGGCGTCGAGCGCGTGCTCGCCGGCAACATCTTCCACCACGGGGTGATTCTCGGTGAGTTCACGCAGGACCTCAGCGACCTTTCGGAGGACGCGCGGAGCATGGTGGATCGTGTTGCGGACCTGCTCGAGCACGCCGGCGAGCGGCTGCAGGCCGGTGACGTGGTGATCACGGGGGCGCTCGTGATCGAGCCGGCGGCGGACGAAGTGAGCTTCGACTACGGCGCGCTCGGCAGCCTGTCTGTGAGGTTCGATGCCTGAGGCGCTGCGCCCGATCTTCGATCACGTCGTGATCAAGGAGCTCGAGCCCGATCGCATGCGCAAGTCCGGCCTGGTGATCCCCGAGGGCACGCAGGACCTACCGCCCAACGAGGGCATCGTGCTCGCCGTCGGCGACGGCCCGCCCGACCTGCCGGACTTCAAGATGCCGGTGACGCCCGGCGATCACGTCGTCTTCCCGCGCTCGGCCGGCGTCTGGGTGGAGGTCGAGGACGAGCGCCTGCTCGTCTGCCGCGTGCGTGAGCTGCTCGGGGTGATCGAGTCGACGTGACCGACGTCCTGCGCTACTCGGCGTTCAGCGACGACCCGGCGGGCGGCAACCCGGCGGGCGTCGTGCTCGACGCGAGCGGTCTCGGCGAGGACGAGATGCGCGCGATCGCCGCGGACGTCGGCTACTCGGAGACGGCGTTCATCACCGGTCGCGAGAACGACGCGCTGCAGGTGCGCTACTTCAGCCCCGAGTCCGAGGTGCCGTTCTGCGGCCACGCGACGATCGCGACCGGCGTCGCCTACGCGGACACCTACGGCGACGGAACGCTGCAGCTGGACACCGCGAGTGGCCGCGTGGTCGTCGCGGTCGCCGCCGGCTCGGCGACGCTGACGAGCGTCGAGCCACGCGTCGAAGACCTGCCTGACGGCGACCTCGACGAGATCCTCGCGGCGCTGGGCTGGACGCGCGCGGATCTCGATCCGGCGCTGCCGCCGCGCTACGCCTTTGCTGGCGCGCGCCACCCGATCCTCGGCGTCGCCACACGTACGCGGCTGGGGCAGCTCGACTACGACTTCGATCGCCTGCGCGCGCTGCTGGAGGCGCGCGACTGCATCACGCTGCAGCTCGTGCATCGCCGCGACGCCTTCACGTTCGACGCACGCGACCCGTTCCCGACCGGCGGTGTCGTCGAGGACCCGGCGACCGGAGCCGCCGCCGCAGCGTTCGGCGGCTACCTGCGGATCCTCGGGCTCGTGCAGGCGCCGGCGCAGGTCACGATCCACCAGGGCGATGACATGGGCCGCCCGAGCCTGCTGCGCGTCGCAATCCCAGCCAGCGGTGGGATTGACGTTTCAGGGCGCGCTGTCGAGCTGCGGTTATGCTTGTATACAAGTAGTGCCCGAGCGCGTCACCAAGACACGAGGCAAGACCCGACCGCAGGTCTACGGTGCGCTGCGCAACGCGATCGTCTCCGTGCAGTTCGAGCCGGGCCGCCAGCTGTCGGAGAACGAGCTGGCCGAGTGGCTCGGCGTCAGCCGCACGCCCGTGCGCGAGGCGCTCGTGCGGCTCTCGGACGAGCGCCTCGTCGAGATCGTGCCGCAGCTCGGCACGTTCGTCTCGCGCATCAGCGTCAGCGCGGTGGCCGACGCGCAGTTCGTGCGCGAGGCGCTGGAGTGCGCCGCCGTGCGCCTCGCTGCCGAGCGCGCGACGCGCGAGGACATCGCCGCGCTGAAGGGCATCGTCGCCCGCCAGGCGCAGGTCAGCAACTTCGACCACTGGTACGTCCTGGACGACGAGCTGCACGCCGCGCTGTTCGGGCTCTCCGGGCACGAGAGCGTCTGGTCGCTTGCCCAGCGCGCCGAGGCGCACCTCAACCGCGTGCGGCGCCTGAGCCTGCCCCAGCCGCGCTACATGGGCGAGATGGTCGCCGAGCACAAGCTCGTGATCCGCGCGATCGAGCGCGGCGACGCCGACGCCGCCGAGGAGGCGCTGCGTCACCACCTGCGCATGGTCCTGTCAGGGCTTGACGATCTGCGCGTAGAACATCCCGATTACTTCGAGCAGATCTGAGAGGGTCGATCTAGTGGCCGACACCGACCTCGACCCCCAGGAGACCCGCGAGTGGCTCGAGGCGCTGGACGCGGTCGTCGAGCACGACGGGCCCGAGCGCGCACGGGCCCTGCTGGACCGCGTCATGCGCGAGGCACGCGTGCTCGGCGCGCAGCCGTTTGCCGACCAGTCGACGCCCTACGTCAACACGATCGCCGTCGAGGACGAACCGGAGATGCCCGGCGACCCGGCGGTCGAGCACCGGCTGCGCTCGCTGGTGCGCTGGAACGCGATCGCGACGATCCTGCAGGCCAACAAGGAGTCCTCGGAGCTCGGCGGGCACATCGCCTCGTTCCAGTCGGCGGCGGTGCTCTACGAGGTCGGCTTCAACCACTTCTGGCACGCGCCGACCGACGAGCACGGCGGCGACCTCGTCTACATCCAGGGGCACTCCTCGCCCGGGATCTACGCCCGCGCGTTCCTCGAGGGCCGGCTGACGCCCGAGCGGATCGCGAACTTCCGCCAGGAGGTCGACGGGCAGGGACTGTCGTCCTATCCGCACCCGTGGCTGATGCCGGGCTTCTGGCAGTTCCCGACGGTGTCGATGGGGCTCGGGCCGCTGATGGCGATCTACCAGGCGCACTTCATGAAGTACCTGAGCGGACGCGGGATCGCCGACGCGACCGAGCGCAAGGTGTGGGCGTTCATGGGCGACGGCGAGATGGACGAGCCCGAGTCGATGGGCGCGATCTCGATGGCCGGGCGCGAGCACCTCGACAACCTCGTCTTCGTCATCAACTGCAACCTGCAGCGCCTCGACGGGCCGGTGCGCGGCAACGGCGAAGATCATCCAGGAGCTGGAGACGAACTTCCGCGGCGCGGGCTGGAACGTCATCAAGGTGATCTGGGGCTCGCGCTGGGACCCGCTGCTGGCCGCCGACCACGAGGGCCTGCTGCTCAAGCGCATGGAGGCGGCCGTCGACGGCGACTACCAGGCGTACAAGTCGCGCGACGGCGCGTTCGTGCGCGAGCACTTCTTCGGGACCGATCCGCGGCTGGCGCGGATGGTCGAGCACATGTCCGACGAGGAGATCTGGGCGCTGAATCGCGGCGGTCACGACCCCCACAAGGTCTACGCGGCGTATCGCGCGGCGGTCGAGCACCAGGGGCAGCCGACGGTGATCCTCGCCAAGACCATGAAGGGCTACGGGATGGGCGAGGCCGGCGAGGGCCAGAACATCACCCACCAGCAGAAGAAGATGACCGAGAAGGCGCTGCGTGCCTTCCGCGACCGCTTCTCGCTGGAGATGGACGACGACCACGTGCGCGAGACGCAGCTGTACAAGCCGGCCGACGACGACCCGGCGATGACCTATCTGCGCGAGCGCCGCGCGGCGCTCGGCGGCTCGCTGCCCGTCCGCGTCGACGGACGTCCCGTCGCTGCCGGTGCCGGCGCTGGAGACGTTCAAGGGCCAGCTCGAGGGCACGGGCGAGCGCGAGATCTCGACGACGATGGCGTTCGTGCGCGTGCTGGCGGCGCTGCTGCGCGACAAGACGATCGGCTCGCGGATCGTCCCGATCGTCGCCGACGAGTCACGCACGTTCGGCATGGAGGGGATGTTCCGCCAGCTCGGGATCTACTCGCAGGTCGGGCAGCTGTACCGGCCGGAGGACGCCGACTCGCTGATGTTCTACCGCGAGGACAAGCACGGCCAGATCCTGCAGGAGGGGATCAACGAGGCCGGCGCGATGGCGTCGTGGATCGCGGCGGCGACGTCCTACGCCAACCACGGCGAGCCGATGCTGCCGTTCTACATCTACTACTCGATGTTCGGCTTCCAGCGCGTCGGCGACCTCGCCTGGGCGGCGGGCGATTCGCGCGCGCGTGGCTTCCTGCTCGGCGGCACCGCGGGTCGCACGACATTCAACGGCGAGGGCCTGCAGCACGAGGACGGCCACTCGCACATCCTCGCCGGCACGATTCCCAACTGCGTGGCCTACGACCCGGCGTACGCCTACGAGGTCGCGGTGATCGTCCAGGACGGCGTGCGGCGGATGCTCAGCGAGCAGGAAGACGTCTACTTCTACGTCACGCTGATGAACGAGAACTACGCGCACCCGGCGATTCCCGCGGGTGCCGAGGAGTCGATCCTGCGCGGCATGCATCGCGTGGCCGGCTCCGGCTCGGGCGCGCTGCGGCTGCTGGGGTCGGGGACGATCCTGCGCGAGGTGCTCGCGGGGGCGGAGCTGCTGGCGTCCGACTGGGGCGTCGAGGCCGACGTCTTCAGCGTCACGTCGTTTACCGAGCTGCGGCGCGAGGCGATGGCCGTCGAGCGCTGGAACCGCCTGCACCCGACGTCGAAGCCGAAGACGTCGTTTGTCGGCTCGACGCTGGCGGGCGACGCGCCGGTGGTCGCGTCGACGGACTACATGCGCGAGCTGGCGGACATGATCCGGCCCTACCTCGACGCGCCCTACACCGTGCTCGGCACCGACGGCTTCGGGCGCAGCGACTACCGCGTGAAGCTGCGCTCGTTCTTCGAGGTCAACCGCCATCACGTCGTCGTCGCGGCGCTGGGCGCGCTGGGCCGGCCGAAGGACGCGGCGAAGGCGATCAAGCAATACGACATCGACGCGGACGCGGAGGCCCCATGGCTGCGGTGACGGTCGAAGTTCCCGACATCGGGGACTTCACGGACGTACCTGTCGTCGAGATCCTGGTGAAGGCCGGCGACACCGTCGCGGTCGAGGATCCGCTCGTCACGCTGGAGTCCGACAAGGCGACGATGGACGTGCCCGCGCCCGTTGCGGGGAAGGTCGCCGACGTGCTCGTGAAGCTCGGTGACACGGTCTCGCAGGGCGTCGCGGTGGTGACGATCGAGCCCGCCGAGGGCGAGCCGGAGGTCGCGCCCGACGAGGAGCGCTCGGAGGGTGCACCGCCGACGCCGCCGCCCCCTGTCGCCGAGCCGGCGGCTGCACCGGCGCCGGCGGCTTCGGCAGGCGGCAGCGTCTACGCGTCGCCGTCGGTGCGCCGGCGCGCGCGCGAGCTCGGCGCCGACTTGTCCGGCATCGCCGGCTCCGGCCGCGGCGGGCGGATCGTCGCCGAGGACCTCGAGCGTGGCGCGCGCCCCGGCCCGGCCGCGCCGGTCGCGGCGCCGGGAGTGGGCGGTGCGGGCGAGCGCGTGCCGCTGACGCGCATCCAGCAGATCTCGCGCGACAACCTCACGCGCAACTGGCAGACGATCCCGCACGTCACCCACCACGAGGACGCCGACATCACCGAGCTGGAGGCGTTCCGCAAGCAGCTCAACGCCGAGCAGTCCGAGGTCAAGGTGACGATGGTCGCGCTGCTGATGTGCGCGACCGCGGCGACGTTGCGTGCGTTCCCGCGGTTTGCGTCGTCGCTTGACGGCGACGAGCTTGTGGTCAAGTCCGACCTGCATCTCGGGTTTGCCGCGGACACGCCGAACGGGCTCGTGGTCCCCGTGATCCGCGACGTCGACCGCAAGGGCCTGCTGCAGATCGCCGCCGACCTCAGCGACCTCTCGGGCAAGGCGCGCGCGGGCAAGCTCTCGCCGAAGGAGATGAGCGGCGCGGTCTTCACGATCTCCTCGCTCGGCGGCATCGGCGGCACCGGGTTCACGCCGATCGTCAACTTGCCGCAGGTCGCGATCCTCGGCGTCGTGCGCTCGGCGATGAAGCCGGTGTGGAACGGCTCGGAGTTCGAGCCGCGGCTGGTGCTGCCGCTGTCGCTGTCCTACGACCATCGCGTCATCGACGGCGCCGCGGCCGCGCGCTTCTGCGCGCACCTCGCGGGCGTGCTCGGCGACCTGCGGAGGGTGCTGCTGTGACCGACGTGCGCGTCCCCGACATCGGCGACTTCGCCGACGTCCCGGTGATCGAGATCCTCGTCGCGGTCGGCGACGAGGTGGAGGTCGAGTCGCCGCTGGTCACGCTGGAGTCCGACAAAGCGACGATGGACGTGCCCTCGCCGGTTGCCGGCAAGGTTGCGGAGCTGCGCGTGAAGATCGGCGACACGGTCTCCGAGGGCGACGTGATCGCCGTCGTGGAGGGGGCGCAGCCGGCCGCAGCTGCCGAGCCGGCCGCAGCTGCCGAGCCGGCCGCAGCTGCCGAGCCGGCCGCAGCCGCTGAGCCTGCCGTCGCCGCGCCGACGGACCACGAGTTCGATCTTCTCGTTCTCGGCTCCGGCCCTGGCGGCTACACGGCCGCGTTCCGCGCTGCCGACCTTGGCAAGTCGGTCGTCCTGATTGAGAAGCACGAGCGCCTTGGCGGCGTCTGCCTCAACGTCGGCTGCATCCCTTCGAAGGCGCTGCTGCACACCGCAAAGGTCATCACCGACGCCGAAGCCGCCCACGGCGTCAGCTTCGGCGAGCCGCAGATCGACCTCGATGCGCTGCGTGAGTGGAAGGAGGGCGTCGTCAAGAAGCTCACCGACGGCCTCGCCGGGATGGCGCGCGGGCGCAAGGTGCAGGTCGTCTTCGGAGAGGGCCAGTTTGCTGGACCGCACGAGGTTGTCGTCGGCGACCGCACGATCACCTTCAGCAACGCGATCGTCGCCGCCGGCTCGCGTGCGGCGTGGCTGCCGTCGCTGCCCGACGACCCGCGCGTGATGCACTCGACCGGCGCGCTGGAGATCGCCGACGTCCCCGAGCGGCTGCTCGTCATCGGTGGCGGGATCATCGGCCTCGAGATGGCCTGCGTGTACGACGCGCTCGGGTCGAAGGTGAGCGTCGTCGAGCTGCTCGACACGCTGATCCCCGGTTGCGACCCGGACCTCGTCAAGCCGCTCGAGCAGCGCATCCGCGGGCGCTACGAGGCGATCCACCTCGGCGTGCGCGTCGACGCCGTCGACGCCAAGAAGGACGGCGTGCACGTGACGTTCGCCGGCGACGACGCGCCCGAGCCGCAGGTCTACGACCGCGTGCTCGTCGCGATCGGCCGCGTGCCCAACGGCGCCGGCATCGGGCTCGACGCGGCGGGCGTCAGCGTCGACGAGCGCGGCTTCGTCGGCGTCGACCAGCAGCTGCGCACCAACGTCCCGCACATCTACGCGATCGGCGACGTCGTCGGCCAGCCGATGCTGGCGCACAAGGCGATGCACGAGGCCACTGTGGCGGCGGAGGTCATCGCCGGGCACGACGTCGTCTTCGACCCGCGCGGCATCCCCAGCGTCGCCTACACCGACCCCGAGGTCGCATGGGTCGGGCTGACCGAGACCGAGGCGGCCGCGAATCGCACGCCGGTCGAGAAGGCGGTCTTCCCGTGGGCGGCCTCCGGCCGCGCGCTGTCGATGGAGGCGACCGGCATGACGAAGCTGCTCGTGGACCCCGAGACACGCCACGTGCTCGGCGCAGGCATCGTCGGCGCGAACGCCGGCGAGCTGATCGCCGAGATCGGCCTCGCGCTCGAGATGGGCGCCGTCGCCGAGGACATCGCGCTGACGATCCACGCCCACCCGACGCTGTCGGAGACCGTCGGCCTGTCCGCCGAGGTGGCGGAGGGCACGATCACCGACCTCCCGCCCGCCCGCCGCAAGCGCAGCTAGCCAAACCGGGACGCTCGTGCCAGCGGATAGGGTCCGCGGCATGGCCTCTGTCCTGGACGCGACCTACGAGCTCTTCCGGCGCCACGGGCTCACCACGATGTTCGGCAACCCGGGCTCGACCGAGCTGCCGATGCTCCAGGACTTCCCGAGCGACTTCCGCTACATCCTCGGGCTGCAGGAGGCGGTTGCGGTCGGCATGGCCGACGGCTACGCGCAGGCGACGGGGCGCGTCGCGCACGTCAACCTCCACACCGCACCGGGCGTCGGCAACGGCGTCGGCGCGATCTTCAACGCGCAGGCCAACAAGTCGCCGCTGCTCGTCACCGGCGGCCAGCAGGCGCGCCACCTGATCACGCTGAACGCCAACCTCACCAACCGCGACGCCGTCGAGGTCCCCAAGCCGTTCGTCAAGTGGAGCTTCGAGGTCCCGCGCGCGGCCGATACGCCGGCCGCCCTCGCGCAGGCGATCCACTGGGCGTCGCTGCCGCCGAAGGGTCCGGCGTTCGTCTCGATCCCGATGGACGACTGGAGCGCCGAGACCGACGACCAGGCCGTGGGGTGGGTCACGCAGCGCAGCACGAGCGCGCGGGCGGTGGCGGACAACGAGACGCTGCGCCAGCTCGCGGCGCGCATCGACGCCGCGAAGAACCCGGTCTTCGTCGCCGGCCCGGACGTCGACGCAAGCGGCGCCTGGCACGACGCGATCGCGCTCGCCGAGAAGGCGCACCTGCCGGTGTGGGCACCGCCCGCAACCGGCGGCAACCGCCTCGGCTTCCCCGAGAACCACCGCTACTTCCGCGGCCTGCTGCCGCCCGCGATCGGCCCGATCGGCGAGACGCTCAAGGGCCACGACCTGATCGTCGTCGCCGGCTCGTCGGTCTTCGCCTACTACCCGAACATCCCCGGCCCGGCACTGCCCGAGGGCGCCGAGCTCGTGCAGATCACGAGCGACCCGTACGAGGCCGCGCGCGCCCAGATCGGCGACGCGATCGTCGCGGACGTCGGGCTGACGCTCGCGGCGCTCGTGGAGCTGGTCTCGCCCAGCCAGCGCCCCGAGCCCGAGCCGCTGCCCGACCTGCCGCCGGTGGAGGACGGCACGCCGCTTGCGCCGGGCGCCGTCCACGCGACGCTTGCCGAGCTGATCGGCGAGGGCATCGTCGTGCTGGAGTCGCCGACGTCGACCCCCGCGCTGAGAGCGCGCATGAAGATCTCGCGGCCGGGCTCCTACTACTTCGCCGCCGGCGGCGGCCTGGGCTTCGGCCTCTCCGCAGCGCTTGGCGTGCAGCTCGCCGAACCGAACCGGCGCGTCGTCTGCGTGCTCGGCGAGGGCAGCGCGCAGTACGCGATCACCGGCTTCTGGACCGCGGCGGCCTACAACCTGCCGGTCACGTTCCTGGTGATGCGCAACGACGAGTACTCGATCCTCAAGTGGTTCGGCGCGCTCGAGCAGGTCGAGGGCATGCCCGGCATGGACCTGCCCAAGCTCGAGTGCGCGAGGATCGCCGAGGCCTACGGCGTCCCGTCGCAACGCGTCGACGGGCTCGAGCAGCTGCGTGGCGCGCTGAGCGACGCGCTCGGCGCGAACGGCCCGCGCCTGATCGAGGTCGGCGTCACCCCGGGCATGGCGCTGTTCTGATGCCCGCGCCGCTGCCGACCGCCGCGCCGACGGACGATCGCTTCCCCGCAGCGCTGGCAGACGGCGCCAACCCGCAGCTGGTCGCCGACCTCGAGTCGCGGCTGGGCCCCGGCCGCGTGAAGGGCCGCGCGATCGACCTCGTCGCCTACGCAAGCGACGCCAGCTGCTACCGCCTGCAGCCGCAGGTCGTCGTGATCGCCCACGACGCCGACGACGTGGCGAAGGTCTTCGCCTACGGCCGCGAGCGCGGCATCCCGGTGACGCTGCGCGGCGGTGGCACCTCGCTGAACGGCCAGGGCCAGACCAGCGGCATCCTCGTCGACGTCCGCCGCCACTTCCGCGGCGTGCGTGTGCTGGAGGACGGCGCCGCGGTGCAGGTGAAGCCCGGCACGGTGCTCGGGCACGTCAACCGCGTCCTGCACAAGCATCAGCGCCGCATCGGACCCGACCCGGCGTCGACCGACATCGCGACCGTCGGCGGCGTGATCGCCAACAACAGCGGCGGCATGCGCTGCGGGACGACCCAGGACGCCTACTCGACGCTCAGGTCGCTGACGTTCGTGCTGGCGAGCGGCACGCTGATCGACACGGCCGCGCCCGATGCGCGCGAGCGCTTCGCGGCGGCCGAGCCCGCGCTCGCGCAGGGGCTTGCGCGGATCCGCGACGAGCTGCGCGCCGACACGCAGCTGGCGGAGCGCATCCGCCGCAAGTTCGCGATCAAGAACACCAACGGCTACCGCCTCTGCGCGTTCCTCGACGCCGACGACCCGCTCGACATCTTCGCCCGGCTGCTGGTCGGCTCCGAAGGGACGCTGGCGTTCATCGCCGATGCGGTCTTCGACACCGTCGACCACGGCCACCACACGAGTACCGGCCTGCTGTTCTTCGACAGCATCGACAGCGCCGCCGAGCCCGTCCCCGCCCTCGTCGCAGCCGGGGCGACCGCCGTCGAGCTGATGGTCAACCCGACGCTGATCGCGGCGGCCTGGACGCTCGACGGCATGCCCGAGCGCTGGAAGGAGCTGCCGCCCGAGGGTGCCGTGCTGCTGGTCGAGCTGCGCACGACCGACCCCGCACAGCTCGACGCGATGGAAGCCGCCGCCTACGCCGCAGTCGAGGACCTCGAGCTGGTGGAGCCTGCCGAGCTGAGCCGCGACGCGCACGCGACCGAGACGCTGTGGGTCGTGCGCGAGGGCATGCAGGGCATCGTCGGCGGCCTGCGCCCGCCGGGCTCGGCGATGCTGATCGAGGACGTCTGCGTCGCGCCCGACCGCATCGCCGAGTGCACGCACGAGATCCGCGAGTTGCTCGGCAAGTACGAGTTCCTCCAGGGCGTCGCCGGCCATGCGAGCGCCGGCAACCTGCACTTCCTGCTGACGCCGAACCTCACCGAGCCCGGCGACCGCGACCGCTACGAGGGCTTCATGACCGAGCTCGTGGCGCTGATCGTCGACAAGTACGACGGCTCGCTGAAGGCCGAGCACGGCACCGGGCGCAACATGGCGCCGTACGTGCAGCACGAGTGGGGCGAGAAGGCGACGGGGTACATGTGGGAGCTCAAGCGGCTCGCCGACCCCGACAACGTCCTCAACCCCGAGGTCATCCTCAGCCGCGACCCCGACATCCATCTCGCCAACCTCAAGTCGACGCCGATGATCGAGGAGGACGGGCGCGCGCACGTCTGCATCGAGTGTGGCTTCTGCGAGCCGGTGTGCCCGTCGCGCGACCTCACGACCACGCCGCGCCAGCGCATCGTCATCCGCCGCGAGATGGCGCGCCAGCCGGCAGACTCGCCGCTGCGCGCGACGCTCGCCGAGCAGTACGAGTACGACGCGATCGACACCTGCGCGGCCGACGGCTCGTGCAAGCTCGTCTGCCCGATGGGGATCGACACCGGCGCGCTGGTGAAGGCGCTGCGCACGCACACGCCGCGGGCCGAGCGGACCGCGGCCACTGCGGCACGCCACTGGGGTGCCGTGGAGCGTGCGGGCCGCGCCGGACTGCGCGCCGGCGGCGCAGCGGCACGGGTCGTCGGCGACGCGCGCCTGGCCAAGCTGCCGCG
The DNA here is from genome assembly GCA_963727365.1 of Paraconexibacteraceae bacterium. Taxonomy (GTDB): domain Bacteria; phylum Actinomycetota; class Thermoleophilia; order Solirubrobacterales; family Solirubrobacteraceae; genus Paraconexibacter. Next base: position 106,523 of record CAVSFU010000017.1, read on the forward strand.
GCCGGGCGAGGCGCCCGGCTGGTCGACGGGAATGCCGCGCGCGGCGCGGCGCCTGCCAAAGACGACGCGGGCGGGCGCGGCGGCGGTTTACGTCCCCGCGTGCATCAACCGCATGTTCGGCACCTCGCGCAAGGCGCAGCAGCTGGCGCTGCCCGACGCGCTCGTCGCGCTGAGCGCGCGCGCCGGCAAGCCGGTCTGGATTCCCGACGACGTCGCGGGCACGTGCTGCGCGACGCCGTGGAGCTCGAAGGGCTACGCCGACGGGGCGCAGGCGATGACCGAGCACATGGCGAAGGAGCTGCAGCGATGGAGCGGCGGCGAGCTGCCGGTCGTGATCGACGCGACGTCCTGCGTCCACGGTCTCGTGGTGGACGGCGTCACGATCCTCGATCCCGTCGCGTGGGCGCACGACCACCTGCTGCCCGGCCTCCAGGTCACCAAGAAGCTCGAGTCGGTCGCGGTGCACCCGACGTGCTCGTCGCGCCACCTCGGCACGGCGGGCGCGCTGACCGCACTCGCGCAGGCCTGCGCCGAACGCGTCGTCGTGCCGCCGAGCGCGACGTGCTGCGGCATGGCCGGCGACCGCGGCCTGCAGCACCCCGAGCTGATCGCGTCGGCGCTGCACCAAGAGGTCGAGGAGGTTCAGATCGCCGCGTGCGACGCGCACGTCTCAGCCAACCGCACCTGCGAGATCGCGCTCGAGCAGGAGACCGGCCGGCCGTATGAGTCCGTCGTCCAGCTTCTGGAACGCCTGACGCGGGCGTAGGATTCGGCGCGTGCCCGCCGAGAGCGCGGACATCGTGCGTGAGGTGTTCGCGGCCGTGAGCCGTCGCGACGTCGACGGCGTGATCGCGCTGACCGATCCCGACGGCGAGTTCTGGCCCGTCGGAACCGCCGAGCAGACCGGTCGCACCGAGCCCTACCGCGGGCCCGACGGCGTGCGTGAGTACTTCGCCGACATCGGGGCGGTCTGGGAGGAGTTCCTGCTCGAACCCGGCGACCTGCGCGTTGCGGCCGGCGGCGTCGTCTCCTTCGGCACGGTGCGCGTGCGCGCGGTCGGCGACGCGGAGGCCGTGACGATCCCGGTGATCTGGGTCTTCAAGCTGCGCGGCGGCAAGGTCCTCTCCTGCCGCGTCGTCAAGACCGCAGCAGAGGCCAGCGCCGCGGTCGCGTCACGCGAGGCGAGCTGAGCGCGCGAAGCGCCGGGCGCGCTTCCACGAGCCGAACGTCGCGATCACGCCGCCGAGGCGCGGCAGCTGCGGATCCCCCGCCGCGCGCTCCTGGTAGTCGAGCATCCGCAGTCGTGCAAGCGGGCAGCCGACGTCGTGGGCGACGTCCCGCAGCGCATGGCTGACGACGGCGGGGTCGAGCGCCGGGTCGTCCGCCCGACGTGCTGCGCTGGCAAGCACGCCGGCGGCGCTGCCGTGCGCGCGAGCGGTTGCCTCGGGGTCGCCACCGGACGGTCGCGCGCGGCCTGCGCCGATCACGAGCCGGCAGTGCGGGCAGCGCAGAGGTTTGTCGGGATACGGCAACCGCTGAGCACCGGGGAGGGCCAGCAGGCAGTGTGGGCAGTGGACTGCAACCACACCCTGCTGGTACCCCCGGTGAGCGAACGTCCACCGAAGAACGTCCGCATACGGACAGCTACGCGGCGCTTCGACGTCCGCCGTACAGGCCCGCCGGCATCCCGCCGACCAGGACCAAGATCGCAGCGACGATGCCGACAATCGACGGCAGGCCAAGCGCCACGCACAAGGCGTAGGCGAGCGCTGCGAGCAGGATGGCGATGAGAATGGAAAGCATCCGAGTCCTCCTTTCGATGATCGAAAAGTGTCCGGAGCGGGGCGTGCGTAACCGCGTTGGACGTCTGTGCGACGGGTACCGCAACAGACATGCACACGCTCGAAGTTCCCGAGGTGCCGGCGCCCGGCCCGGAGATCCCCGTCGACCCCACCGATCCTCCGGCGCCCGACGTCGAGCCCCCCGCGCCACAGCCACCCAAGGAGGACTGACATGCCCCCGCGTGGAGTCAAGAAGGGCACCAAGCGTGCCCGCCAATACGAGCACATCAAGCAGGCCCAGAAGGACCAGGGCTCAAGCGAGGATCGTGCCGAGGAGATCGCCGCGCGCACCGTCAACAAGGAACGCGCGCGCCACGGCGAGTCGCGCCAGCGCTCGCGGACCTCGACGCGCGACATGTCCTCCGGCCGCCGCGGCGGCCAGCGCTCGGGCAGCAACCGGCCGAAGGGCCGCACGCGCGACCAGCTCTACAACGAGGCCAAGGACCTCGGCATCGACGGCCGCTCCAAGATGAGCAAGGAGCAGCTGCGCCGCGCCGTCGACGGGAAGAAGTCCTCATGAGCGGCGAACCACATTGGACCCCGCGGCCGGACCCGCCGACGCGCTTCACCACGCGCTACGTGGCGGTGTGGTTCGCGATCTCGGCGATCGCGGTCTTCGCCTGGCTCGTGATCCCGCACTCGCCGGTGACCGTCGCGCTGCTGGCGCTGGGCATCCTGGCGCTGCTGTTCGGCGGACTCGGGCTCGTGATGCTGCGCCGCAACGATCTCGACAAGCCGCCCGGACGTCACGAGCGCCCGATGCCCTCCATCTCTCGCGACTGAGGCGGTCGGTCGCCGATCGTGTGCTCCATCGTGACCTCGCCGCGGACGACGCTGTCGATCGCGGCGAGGATCTCGTCGGCAAGCTTCCAGCCCTCCTCCGGATCGACGGGCACCGCTGAGATCTGCACGACGACCTCGTCGTCGTCCATCGACTGAAGGTCGATCTGCGCGTTGCCGCGCGTCAGGATCGTGACGTTCTCGTCGAGCAGGCGCTGGACCTCCGACGGCCGCACACCGGCCCGCAGGCGCGCCTGGAAGTCGACCGCGTCGGGCTCGCGCAGCGGGATCACCGCACAGCTGAGCACCGTCGAGTTGGGCAGCATCATGCGGTCGGCGCCGTGGCTGAGGACGACGTAGAGCAGGCCGAGCGAGACGACGGTCCCCTCGACCTGGCCTGCCAGCCCGCCGCCCTGGAAGCGCACGCGCTCGCCGACGCGAAACGGCCGCGCGCTCAGCAGCACGGTGCCGGCGAAGAGGTTGCCGAGCGTCTGCTGCGCGGCAAGACCCAGGATCACGGCTGTGAAGGCGCCGCCGACGGCCAGCTCACGGGCTTCGATTCCGGCGATCCGCAGCGCGAGCATCAGCGTCGCGATGATCGTCACCAGCCGGATCAGGAAGCCGACGGTGCCGGCGGTGGCGGGGTCCAGGCGGCCGAGCAGCTGCGGGCCGAACGCGCGGCCGAGGTCGCGTGCCAGCGCCCAGCCGATGATCACGAGGCCGATCGTGCAGGCGATCTGCACCTCGCGCTCGAGGCCGTCGAACCACTCGTGGCGGTGCTCGGACACGACGACGAGGCCCGCGAAGCTCGGGCCCAGCAGCAGGACCTTGCGCCGCGCGCTGCGGGCGGCAGCGGCGGCCTCCTGGCGCAGGCGTAGGGCGCGGTCGCTCGTCAGCGGCGCGACGACGCGGGGACGGATGCGTCTCAACGGGGTCACCCCTCTAGGGGTAGCAGGTCTCTCACTGCTCCGGGTACTAGTGCGATGTGCCCCGTCTGCGCCGCTCGGACCTCAGCACGCCCGGGCTGCGCCGCTCGACGCGCGATCCCGAGCACCGACTCCGCGTCAAGGAGCTGGCGATCCCGCCGGCATGGAAGGACGTCTGGATCTGCCCCGATCCGCTCGGCCACATCCAGGCGACCGGCGTCGACGCGGCGGGTCGTCGCCAGTACCGCTACCACGACGCCTGGCATCAGCAGCGTGCGCGCAAGAAGTTCGGTGAGATGGAGGAGTTCGCGGCGGGCCTGCCCGGGTTGCGCGAGCGTATGGCCGGGGATCTCGACGGCAAGCCGATGTCGCGCGAGCAGGTGCTGGCCGCGATGGTGCGCCTGCTGGATCGCGGCTTCTTTCGCATCGGCTGCGAGGACTACGCCGTCACGAACGGAAGCTACGGGCTCGCGACGATGCTGCGTGAGCACGTCGTCGTCGATGGCGACGCGCTTGTCTTCGACTATCCCGCAAAGTCTGGTCAGCGCCGCCTGCAGCAGGTGGTCGACCCCGAGATCGCCGAGATCGTCGCCGTCCTGCGCAGGCGCCGCAGCGGGGCGGAGCTGTTCGCATTCAAGGACGGCCGGCGCTGGTGCGACATCCGCTCGGCCGACGTCAACGCCTACCTCAAGGACCGCAGCGGGCTCGACGTATCAGCCAAGGACTTCCGCACCTGGGGCGCGACCGTGCTCTGCGCCGTCGCTCTCGGCGTCGCCGAGAGCGCGCCGCGAAGCGCGACGATCAAGCGGGTGCAGGCGCAGGCGATTCGCGAGGTCGCGCGCTATCTCGGCAACACGCCGGCCGTCTGCCGTGCGTCCTACGTCGACCCGCGCGTGCTCGACCGCCATGCCGCGGGCGACACGATCGCGCCGGTGCTCAAGCACCTCGGCGAGCAGCCCGACGCAGGCCCGGTGCCCGAGCCGATCGAGCGCGCGGTGCTGCGGCTGCTGGGCCGGGTATGAGGCGGAGATGTCAGACCAGGCAACGCCACCGCGCGACAGCGAGCAGGACGACCGCCACGAGGGCGAGCCCGAGGAGTCAGACCAGAACCGCGAAGAGGCGCCCGATCAGAGTGACGCGGACAACGCCGCTGCCGATTCGCGGTAGCGCTCGACGTTACGCAGCTTGATGTCCTCGTAGCCGCGAACGACGTCCGGCAGCTCGGCAAGCTCGATGCAGGTCGCGCGCGTCTCCGGCGTGAACTTGGACGCGGCAAGGCGCAGCAGCTCGACGTACTCGTCGATCAGCGCACGCTCGACCTTGCGAACCTCGGCCTTGCCGAAGGGATCCAGGGCCGTGCCACGCAGCCGCCGCATCCGGTAGAGGCCCTTCAGCCCCGGCGTGAACCAGGCGCCGAACTTGAGCTTGCGCTTCATGCCCATCGCTCGCAGGACCGGTGGGTGCAGGTTCACCTGGACCTTCGCGCCGGGACCGAACTCGGCCTCGACCCGCGCGCGCTCTTCGGGCAGCAGGTGCAAACGCGCGACCTCGTACTCGTCCTTGTAGGCCATCAGCTTGTGCAGCCCGCGGGCAGCGGCGGTCATGAACGCCTCGTCGTCGACGCCGAGCTCGTCGAGCGTCTGGCGGTAGCGCGCCGCGTACTTGGCGTCCTGGTAGGCGGTCAGCTCGGCGACGCGCAGCTCGATCACCTGGTCGAGCGTGCCGGCGGCCTTCGGCGCGGGCGTGATGCGCTCGATCGCGTCGGGCGCAGCGACGACCGCGCGCCCCCAGGCAAACGCCTGCAGGTTCTTCTCGACCGCCGCGCCGTTGAGCTCGAACGCGCGGTGCAGCGCGGCCTCGGACACCGGCAGCAGCCCGCGCTGGAACGCCGCGCCGAGGACGATCGCGTTGGCCGGCATGTGGTCGTGGAAGAGCGCCTGCGACAGCGCCTGCGCGTCGAGGTAGACGTTGCGCTCCTTGCGCGTGTGGCGGTCGATGCGGTCGAGCGTCAGATCGACGGGCGGCATTTCCTGCGCGACGTCAGAGACGACCGCGCCGGTCGCGGTCTGGCTCGTCGATACCACCGCGATCGTGCGCTCGGCCGATGCCGTGCGCAGGTTCTTGGCGTCCGCGGCGCCGAGCGCGTCGAAGGCGAGGTAGGCGTCCACGGACTCCGGTGCCGCGCGGTTGGTGCCGACGATCGGCGTGTCGGAGATCAGCACGTCGGAGACGACAGGACCGCCCTTCTGCGCGAGGCCTGTCTGGTCCAGCGCCGCGACCGCGCGCCCGTCGAGGTGCGCCGCCATGCCGACGATCTGCGAGACCGTGACGACGCCGGTGCCGCCGATCCCGATCATGCGGATCAGCGAGGTCTCGGGGGACGGGTCGGGCGCCGGCAGGTCGGTCGGCGGCGCCGGCGCGACGTGCGCGGCGCGCGGCGTCTTCGCCGGGACCACGGTGAGAAACGACGGGCAGTCGCCCTCCAGGCAGGAGTAGTCGGTGTTGCAGGAAGCCTGGTGGATCTGCGTCTTGCGCCCGAACTCCGTCTCCGTCGGCACGACCGAGAGGCAGTTGGACTTCACGCCGCAGTCGCCGCAGCCCTCGCAGACGCGCTCGTTGATCGCGACGCGGAAGGCGGGCGGCGCGATCTGCTTGCGCTTGGTCAGCCGCCGCTTCTCGGCGGCGCAGACCTGGTCGTGGATCAGCACCGTCGTCCCGGGCGTGGCGATCAGCTCGCGCTGGGCGTCCTCGATCTCTGCGCGGTCGCGTACGGAGGCGATCGGGTGCAGCTTCACGCCGCGGTAGCGCGAGGTGTCCTCGGTGGTGACGATGACCTTCTTGACGCCCTCGAGCGCAAACCACTGCGTCAGCTCGGGCACCGTCATCTGGCCCTCGATGTCCTGGCCGCCGGTCATCGAGACGAAGCCGTTGTAGAGCAGCTTGTAGGTGATGTTCGTGCCCGCGGCCACCGACGCGCGCACGGCGAGCGAGCCGGAGTGGTGGAAGGTGCCGTCGCCGATGTTCTGCGTGAGGTGCTCGTCGTCGACGAACGGCGCGATGCCGATCCACTGCGCGCCCTCGCCGCCCATCTGCGTGATGCCGGCGATGTCGCCTTTGCCCTCGCGGTTGAGCACGATCATCGTGTGGCAGCCGATGCCGCCGCCGACGAGCGTCCCGTCGGGCGCGCGCGTCGAGGTGTTGTGGGGGCAGCCCGAGCAGAAGAACGGCGTGCGCGCCATCGGCAGCGGGCGCGCCATGAAGCGCGACGCGGCCTCGATCTCGGCCACCCGCCCCTCGAGTGCGTCGTCGGCGAGCTTGCGGCGCATCCGCGACGCGAGCGCCAGCGCGATTTCGTCGGCCAGCAGCTCGCCCTCGGGGTGCAGCAGCACGCGGTCGTCCTCGTCGAGCTTGCCGACGATCTGCGGCGCCTCGGGCTTGCGGTAGAGCAGGTGCTTGATCTGCTCCTCCATGAACGGCAGCTTCTCCTCGACGACGACGATCTCCTCGAGCCCGTGGGCGAACTCGGCGACCGTCTCGCCGTCCAGCGGCCAGGGCATCCGCACGTGCAGCAGGCGGATGCCGCGGCGCTCCAGCGCGGCGTCGTCGAGGCCGAGCATCTGCAGCGCGCTGCGCAGCTCGCGGTAGACGTGACCTGCGGCCATGATCCCGAGCCAGGCCTCGCCGCGGGCGCCCTCGATGGTGTCGAGGTTGTTGGCGCGGGCGTAGGCGCGGGCGACCTGCAGGCGCACGTGCATCAGGCTGCGCTCGAGCGCCAGCGACCCGGGCGCAAGCAGCATCGCGTCAGGCTTGTGCTGGAACGGCTGGCCCATCCACTCGACGGCGGGGAGGACGGGGCGGACGCGGTCGCGCGCGACCTCGGCGGTGGCCGCGGAGTCGGCGACCGAGGTGACGATCTTCATCGCCGACCACAGGCCGCTGGCGCGCGAGAGCGCGACGGCGTGAAGGCCAAGGTCGAGGATGTCCTGGACGCTTGCGGGGTGCAGCGTCGGCACCTGCAGCGCCGCGAGCGTGGCCTCGGCGGCGCTGGGAAGCGTCGAGGACTTGCACGCGGGGTCGTCGCCGACCCAGAGCACCATGCCGCCCGTGGGCGCGGCGCCCTGGAACGTGCCGTGGCGGATCGCGTCGGCGGCACGGTCGAGCCCCGGGTTCTTGCCGTACCACCAGCCGGTGACCCCCTCGACCTTCGCGTTCGGGCGCGTCGCGACGAGCTGCGTGCCGACGACGCTGGTCGCGGCAAGCTCCTCGTTGAGGCCGGCCTGGAACTCGACGCCCCAGCGCTCGCGCAGCTTGCCGAGGCGCAGCAGCTCCTTGTCGATGCCGCCGAGCGGTGAGCCCTGATAGCCCGAGACGAAGGCCGCGGTGCGCAGTCCCGCGCGGTCGTCGGCGCGGCGCTGGTCGAACGGCAGACGGGTGACCGCCTGCACGCCGGAACAGAAGATCCGGCCCTCCTCGAGCTCGTATTTGTCGCTGAGCTCGACGTCGCGAAGCGGCCGTACCTCGTCCTCGATCAGGGCCATCGCAACCTATGGTAAACAAACCAGACCACCACCGGACAAGCGGTCGGAAACCGAACGGCCAGTCGGTGTGCGTCACAAGGCGGTGGCCACGCACCACGTCGAGGTCTGTCGGCGGCTCTCCCTTGAGCATCCAGCCCTCGCCGCGCAGCGGGTACACGAGGTCGCGGTCGGCGAGCACGCCGAGCGCGCCGGTCACCGTCGGGCGCCGCGCGCCGACGAGCATGCCGAGGATCTCGTGCGTCATCGGAACGGGCACGACGACACCGTCGGGGCGCACCTTGCCGAACTCGTCGGCGAGCTGCCACATCACGAGCAGGATGCGGTGCTCGACGGCAGCCAGCTGCCCGATCACCTGCATGCAGGCCTGGCGACGCGAGCGTGCCACGAGCCGTTCGGCGAGCTGCGCGATGATCGGCGGGTAGCCGCAGAGCTGGTTGGTCGCGTCGTGCCCGAGGATCGCGACCGTGACCGGGCTGAGCATGCGCCAGTGCAGGTTCAGCGGGTATCCGCTGGAGAACTCCTCGCGCCGCCAGGGGCGGATGATGTCGCCCGGGCCGGCGAGCTCCGCCGCGGTGCGGTGGGCAAGGGTCACTGCACGGACAAGGAATCCGTCGACGACGAAGAGGCCGAACCCGCCGCGGCCGCCGTTGACAGCCACCTGCTCGGGATCCCAGCGCCCCGGGCGCACGCGTACGACGTCCACCACGAGCTCAGCGAGCGCGCGTTGTTCGTCGTCATCGTGCAGATCCCTCGCGAGATCGCGGTCGAGCTCGAGGAGGGATTGCTTGGAGGCGTTTTGCATCACCAATGGTCATACCCGGAGAGTCCTTGCATGGACACCTCCAGATTTCGGTGCGTTGTCAGGCCGGAATGCCGCGGCCGCCGACCTCGGCGGTCCAGGTGTCCTCCATGCGGCCGAGGTGCTCGTCCATCACGTCCTCGATCGTCGCGCGGTCGCCGCCGCGCACCGCGGCAAGCGTGCGCTCGTGGATCTCGATCGTCCAGTCGGCGACCAGCGGCACGTGCATCGCCATGTCGCGCGCGATCTCGAGGTCGCGGATCAGCGCGCGCATGATGCGCGCCAGGCGCGGGTTGCCCGTCGCATGGGCCATCGCCAGGTGAAAGCGTCGCTCGAGGCCGAGGAAGCGGTCCTCGTTGGCGAGCACGCCCGCCTCGGCGAGCAGCTCGCGCTGGCGCTCGATCGTCGCCGCCATCGCCGCGAAGTCGCGCTCGCCGCCGCGGCTGCTCGCAAGCAGCGCGACCTGCGGCTCGATGGCGCGGCGCGCCTCGAGCACGACCGCGATGCCGTCGACACGCTCCTCGGACTCGCGCGCCAGCAGCGACGCCGGCGCGACCTCGGACATCACGAAGATCCCGCCCCCGGCGCCGGACTTCACGGCCACGACGCCGGCGTCCGCGAGCACGCGGATCGCCTCGCGCACCGTCGGGCGGCTGATCTGCATCAGCTTGGCGAGATCGCGCTCGGACGGCAGGCGGTCGCCGGCGCGCAGCTCGCCGAGGCGGACGCGGTCGGCGATCTGCTCGACGGCCTCCTCGAACGTGCGGCGTGTCCGGACGGGATCGAACATTCCGGTAAAGCGTAGATCAGGCCTCAGCAGCTTCTTGCAGCTTCAACCACACCTCGCTGCGCGTCGGGAACGAGGGGATCGCGTGGTAGAGCGTGCTCAGCGGCACCTCGGCGACCACCGCGATCGTCGCGGCGTGCAGCCATTCGGCGACCTCGAAGCCGGTGAACGTCGCGCCGATCACGATGTCGCGCTCGTCGAGCACGAGCTTGCAGGTGCCGCTGGTGTCCTTGCCGACGTAGCTCGCACCTGCGCTGCCGGAGGTCGACACCTCGATGCAGCGCACGCGCACGCCGGCCTGCTTGGCGCTGGCCTCGGTGTGGCCGACGGCGGCGACCTGCGGGTTGGTGAAGATCACGCGCGGGACGTGGACGCCGTCGGCGAGCGGGTTGATCGTGCGGCCACGCCCGAGGATGTGGTCCGAGGCGACGCGCGCCTGGTACTTGCCGGCGTGCGTCAGCGGCGCGCGGCCGTTGGCGTCGCCGATGACGAACAGCCAGTCGTGGCCGGGGACGCGCAAGCGGTCGTCGACCTCGATCGCCTTACCCGGCTCGAGGCCGACCGTGTCGAGCCCGAGGTCCTCCGTCAGGATCTGGCGGCCGAGCGCGCAGAGCAGCTCCTCGGCGCGGAACTGGCGGCCGTCCTGCAGCGTGACCTCGATGCCGTCGCCGTCGCGCGCGACCTTGGCCGGGCGGCAGCCGAGCTGCACGTCGACGCCTTCGCCGCGCAGCCCCTCGAGCACGTGTGCGCAGGCAAAGCTCTCCTCACGGGAGATCAGGCGGTCGTTGGCCTCGATCAGCGTGACCTGCGCGCCGAGTGACGCGAATGCCTGTGCGAGCTCGACGCCGGAGACGCCGCCGCCGAGGACGATCAGGCTGTCCGGGACGTGCTTGGTCGTCGTCGCTTCGCGGTTGGTCCACGGCTTGGCCTCGCGCAGGCCGTCGATCGGTGGGATCGCCGCGCGCGTGCCCGGGCCGAGGATCACGGCCTGCTCGGCGGTCAGCGTGCGCTCGCCGACGGTGACCTCGCGCTCGCCGCTGAGCACGCCGTGGCCGCGGATCAGCGCGATCTCGCGGTCTTCGAGCCACGGCAGCTGCGAGCTGTCGTCGGCGTCGTGGATGACCTCGTCGCGGCGCGCGAGGACGGTGGCGACGTCGAGCTCACCCGTCACCGCTTCGCGCACGCCCGGGACGCGGCGCGCCTCGGCAAGCAGCTCGGCGGGACGCAGCAGCGCCTTGGACGGCATGCACGCGTAGAAGGAGCACTCGCCGCCGACGAGGTGCTCCTCGACGATCGCGACCGCGAGGCCGGCGTCGGCGAGCCGGCCGGCGGCGACCTCGCCCGCCGGCCCGGCGCCGACCACGATCACGTCGAAGGTGCTGCGCTCAGTCGCGTTCATGCCTGGCATCCTCGCGGATGTGTCCAGACGTTTCCTGCCGCTGGCCCTGCTGATCCTCGCGCTTGGCGCGTGTGGCGACGGGGACGACGCGACCGCGACGATCCCGGTGGTCGGGGGCGCCGCGCCCACCGGCACCGCGGCCGCCGGCAAGCTGCGCCTCGCGCCGGTCGGGCGCTTCGACGCGCCGGTCTACGTCACCGGCGCTCCGGGCGACACGCGGCGGCTGTTCGTCGTCGAGCAGGACGGGCGCGTCCTCGTCGTGCGTGGCGGGCGCACGCTGGCGCGGCCGTTCCTCGACATCCGCGGGCTTGTGACGAGCGGTGGGGAGCAGGGGCTGCTGTCCGTCGCGTTCCCGCCCGACTACCAGCGCTCGGGCCGGTTCTACGTCTACTACACCGACAACGCGAGCAATCAGCGGATCGTCGAGTACCGGCGGGCGTCGGCCGATCGCGCGAACCGCGCGAGCGCGCGGCTGGTGCTGCGCATGGACGACCCCGAGGGCAACCACAACGGCGGGCTGATGGTCTTCGGGCCCGATCGGCGCATGTATGTCGGCACCGGCGACGGGGGCGGCGGCGACGACCAGCACGGCGCGCGCGGCAACGCGCAGAACCGCGACTCGCTGCTCGGCAAGATCCTGCGCATGGACCCGCGGTCAGGGCGGCCCGAGATCTACAGCTACGGCCTGCGCAATCCCTGGCGCTTCTCGTTCGATCGCAGCACCGGCGATCTGACGATCGCCGACGTCGGCCAGGACGCGGTCGAGGAGGTCAACTTCGTCCGCAAGGGGCGTGGCAAGGGCGCGAACTTCGGCTGGCGGCCGTTCGAAGGCAGGCAACGCAACTTCGACGAGCCGGCGCCCGGCCACATCCCGCCCGTGATCGAGCAGTCCCACGACGACGGCTGGTGCTCGATCACCGGCGGCTACGTCGTGCGCGACCGCGGCCTGCCGTCGCTGTACGGGCGCTACGTCTACGGCGACTTCTGCGTCGGGCGGCTGCGCAGCGCGCGGCTGCGCAGCGGGGGCGCGACGGGCGATCGCCAGCTTGCCTTGCCGAAGGTCGGCAGCTTGTCGTCGTTCGGCGAGGACACGCGCGGTCGCGTGTACGTCGTCTCGCTCGAGGGTCCGGTCTACAGGTTCGCGCAGTAACGCCTGCCGTGCCCCGCGAGACAGCGGGGGCATGGGAGAGCTCGAGCTCACGAACCTGCTCGGCGTCTGCGCGATCGCGTTCCTCGCGCCGCTGACGCTCGGACTGGCGCCGGCACTGCGCCTGCCCGCGGTGGTCCTGGAGATCATGCTCGGAATCGCGGTCGGGCCCGACGGCCTCGGCTGGCTGACCGCCGATCAGGCGGTGCTCGTGCTGGCGACGATCGGTCTGGCGCTGCTGCTGTTCCTCGCCGGTCTGGAGCTCGAGCCGTCTGCATTGCGCGGTCCGATCGGGCGGCTGGCCGTGCTGAGCTTCGCTGTGTCGTTCGCGATCGCGCTGGGTGTCGGCCTCGCGCTGCAGGGCGCTGGGGTCGTGCGTAGTCCGGTGTTCCTGGCGATCGTGTTGTCGGCGACGTCGCTGGGGGTCGTCGTCCCGGTGCTGAAGGACGCGGGACTGGCGGGCGCGCCCGTCGGCCAGCTCGTGATCGCTGCGGCGTCCGTCGCCGACGTCGCGACGATCGTGCTGCTGTCGCTGCTGTTCAGTGGCGAGTCGGGGTCGGTCACCGCGCAGGCATTGCTGCTCGGCGGCCTGGCGGCGATGGCGGTGGTCGTGGTGGCGGGCGCGGCGCTTGCACGGCACTGGACGCGGCTGTCGGTGACGCTGCTGCGGCTGCAGGACACGACCGCGCAGATTCGCGTGCGCGGCGCGATCCTGCTGCTCGTCGGCTTCTCCGCGCTGGCGCAGGAGCTCGGCCTCGAGGTGATCCTCGGCGCGTTCGTCGCCGGGATGCTGCTGACGATCGTCGATCGCGACCGCGCGATGACCCACCCGGAGTTCCGGCGCAAGCTCGAGGCGATCGGCTACGGCGTGCTGATCCCGATCTTCTTCGTGGCGAGCGGGCTGCGCTTCGACCTGGACGCGCTGACCGCGGATGGCTCCGCGCTGGCGAAGGTTCCGCTGTTCCTCGCCGTGCTGCTGGCGGTACGCGGTCTGCCGGCGCTGCTCTATCGGCGCGCGCTCGGCGGCGACCGCGAGCTCGTCGTTGCCGGCCTGCTGCAGGCGACGTCGCTGCCGTTCATCGTCGCCGCGACGGCGATCGGGTTGGAGCTCGAGCTGCTGAACGCGGCCACGGCGGCGGGCCTTGTCGCGGCCGGTCTGCTGAGCGTGCTGTTGTTCCCGTTGCTGGCGCTAGCCTGCGCCGGTGGGGCTGATCACGACACCGCTGCGCCGGCGGGCGGCGCGGCACTTCGAGGGGCTGACGCTTGAGCGTGAGGGCGACGCCAACAGCTTCGGCGTCTCCTCGAAAGGTCGGGCGCAGGTGCGTGGCAACGGGACGCTCGCGCTGACCGCTGAGGAGCTGCTGTTCGCGCAGTGGGTCCCCAACCGCCTGCTGCGCATCCCGCGGGCGGCGATCAGCGAGGTGAGCACGGCGCGCTCGTGGCTGGGCAAGACCGTCGCGCGCGAGCTGCTCGTCGTGCGCTGGGACGACGACGCGATCGGGCTGTGGGTGCCCGACCTCGACGCCTGGGTCAGCGCACTGCGCGCAGGCGCGCCCGCTTCGCCTTAGCGCTGGCGCGCCAGGGCGTGGGGGCGTGGGTGCCCTCGACGCGCAGGACGTCGAAGGCGTTCTCGAGGTCGCGGGCGATCTCGACGGTGTCCGGAACGACCTCGGCGTCGGCGTAGAGGCCGACGTGCAGGCGGTCGAGGTAGGAGAGCGCGCCGATCGTCAGCGACTGGCCCTCGGTTACCGGGACGGCGGGGTAGACCGCCTTCAGCGGGCGGCCGAGCAGGCTCAGCTCGACGGGCAGGCCGCCGGGGTTGGAGACGATCGCGTTGAACGACGCGGTCTTCCAGGCCTGCGTGGCGACCATGCGTGCGCCGGCCGGGGGCAGCAGGTCGGCGGCGCGGGTCAGCGCCTCCAGCGGGCCGTGCGCGCTGCCCTGCTTGGCGACGCGCGTGCGGTTGCGCACGGTGCGCAGGACGGTGACAGCGTCGATGTCGCCGACGGGCAGCTCGATCGCCATGAACGAGATCTTGTTGCCGAGCTCGGAGGCGGTGCCGGCGGCGCGGGTGCTGACGGGCACGAGCACCTTGATCTCCGCGTGCTCCTCGCCGCGGCGCCGCAGCGCGCGGCCGAGCGCCATCGTGCATGCCGCGAGCAGGACGTCGTTGATCGTCGCGTGGTTGCGCTTGCCGGCGCTGCGCGCGCCCTCGAGCGAGACGTTCGCGAAGGCGACGCTGCGGCGGTGGGTCGCGGTGCGCTCGAAGGACGTGTTGGCGGTCGGGCGGGCAAGCGATTCGAGCGCGCTGCCGACCTCTCGCAGCGTCGAGCCGGCCTGTTGCAGGCGCGTGGGGCTCGGGAGCTTGGCGCTGCGCGCCAGCGCGCGCGCGACGTCGAGCGTGCCGCGTGAGCGGGCAAGCGCGGCGTCGCCGGCGTTGGCGAGGGCGCTGGGGGCGGGCGCGGGGCGCCAGGCGGCCTTGGCGGCGTCCTCGTGCTCGGGCGCGAACAGCAGCATCGCGACCTCGAGCGCGGCGATGCCGTCGACGAGCGCGTGGTGGGCCTGGCCGATCAGCGCGAACTCGTCGCGGGCAAGGCCCTTGACGAGGTACATGCGCCACAGCGGCCGCGAGTGGTCGAGTGGCGTCGAAAGCAAGCGGCCGGCGAGCGTGCGCACTTCGCCCGCGCCACCGGGAGCCGCGACGCTCAGCTCGTGGACGTGGTTGGCGACGTCGAAGCTCGGGTCGTCGGCCCAGCGGGCGTCGCCTAGGCCAAGCGGGGGGACGACAACGCGCCGGCGAAAACGCGGCACGTGGGCGAGGCGCGCGTCGAGGTGACGGCGCAGTTGAGCGAGCGGCGGCGCGGGTCCTTCGAAGCGCATCGTCCAGCCGACGTGCAGCGGAGCGGTTGGCGCGTCAAGCGCAAGGAACGTCGCGTCGAGCGCGCTGAGGCGGTCGATTCGGGCGGGGGGCACCTGGCACCCATACTCGCGCATTCGCGCTCGTCGTGAAAGGCCCATGGGTCGAAATTCACCGGTGGGTTACTCGATACGTTGTCCAGGTGCTGGCGTTCACCCGCGTGATGGCCGACAACCCCGGGCCGTTCTCGCTGACAGGGACGAACAGCTACGTCGTCGGCGCTGAGCCTTGCTGGGTCGTGGATCCCGGGCCGGCGTTGCCCGCGCATCTCGACGCGCTTGTGGAGGCTGTTGCGGCCCGTGGTGGCGCGGCCGGCATCGTGTTGACCCACGACCACGGAGATCACGCCGAGGCTGTCCCTGCGCTGACGGAGCGGCTCGGCGTGTCGGTCGTTGCGGCGGCGCGCTACCCGGGCACCGATGTGCTCGCCGACGGCTCTGAGATCGGCCCGTTCACCGCCGTTGCGACGCCTGGTCACGCGCCGGACCATCTCGCGTACGTCGCCGACGGCGTCGCCTATACGGGCGATGCGGTGCTCGGCACCGGCAGCGTCTTCGTCTGGCCCGATCCGGGCGCGTTGAGCAGCTATCTCGCGGCGCTGCGGCGTCTGCAGGAGCTGCCGCTGCGCCAGATCGCACCCGGCCACGGGCCGCTCGTCGACGATCCCGCGGCCAAGCTCGAGGAGTACATCGCGCACCGCCTGGACCGCGAGCAGCGGCTGCTCGCCGCGCTGGACGCCGGCAAGCGGACGGTCGACGAACTGCTCGACGACGTCTGGTCCGACGCGCCGGCGGTGCTGCGGCCGGCGGCAGCGGTGACGCTCGCGGCGCACCTGGACAAGCTCGCGGAGGAGGACCGGCTGCCGGACGGCGTGGAGCGCCCGCAGCTGCCGCGGCTCAGCCAGCCGGGGCCGTGATGCCCTGCAAGCGCGCCTCGGCGAGCGCCATCGCCGCGGCGAGCGGTGTCGTGCGCTCGGCGGCGGCGGTGTCGAGCACGCGGCCGACGGTGTCGCCGATCGCCTTCGTGCGGGCGCGGGCGACGGCGGGGTCGTAGCCGCCGGGCTGCAGCTCGACGGCGATGTTGATGATGCCGCCGGCGTTGGCGATGAAGTCCGGCGCCCAGGTGATGCTGCGGTTGATCAACAGCTCGGCGATCTCGTCGGCGGCGAGCTGGTTGTTCGCGGCGCCGGCGACGACCGGCGCCTGCAGCGCCGGGACCGTCTCGTGGTCGAGGACGCCGCCCAGCGCGCAGGGGCAATAGACGTCGACGGGGGCGGTCAACGCCTTGCTCGCAGTGATCCAGCGCGCGCCGAGCTTCTCGGCGTCGGCCTTGCGGGCGGGGTCGATGTCGTTGACCAGCAGCGTGGCGCCGGCCTTGGCGAGTGCGCGTGCGACACGCAGGCCGACGTGGCCGAGCCCGACGAGCGCGACGCTGCGTCCCTTCAGTGAGCTGCTGCCCAGCGCGCGCTCACAGGCGGCGCGGATCGCGGCCTCGACGCCGAGTGCGGTGAACGGCGAGGGGTCGCCGGAGCCGCCGTGCCTGCGTGCGCGGCCGGTGACGTGCGGCGTGCGCGTCGCGACGACGTCCATGTCTCTTGTGCCGATGCCGACGTCCTCGGCGGTGATGTACTGGCCGCCGACCTCGGAGACCGTGTCGCCGAAGTCCTCGAGCGTCGCGGTCCGCTGCTTGGCGCTGAGCCGCTGGCCGGGGCGCAGCATGATCACGCCCTTGCCGCCACCCAGGTCGTTGCCTGCAACCGCGGACTTGTACGTCATGCCGCGCGAGAGCCTGAGCGCGTCGCGAATCGCGCCGCGCGTGTCGTCGTAGGGCCACATCCGGCAGCCGCCGAGGCTCGGACCCAGGACCGTGGAGTGGACCGCGACGATGCAGTACAGCCCCGACCTCTTGCCCCGGCGGACATGGAGCAATTCGTGCTCAATGGGGGCCAGATAGGTCTCCTCGGCCATGGTCAGGCGACCTTACCAATGGCTAGTTGCGCAGCTGCTGGGCGATCGCGCGCAGATGGTCGTCCCAGGTTCCGCAGCAGCCGCCCCACACGTCGACGTGCGGCAGGCGACGGGCGAGCGAGGCCATTTGTGCGCCGAGCGCTGCCGGATCGCCTGCCTCGAGGTGGCCGATCGTGCAGAGCGCCTGCTTCTCGGCCATCGACGCGTTCGGGCGTAGGGCGCGGATGCGCTGGAGCCACGGCCCCGGGGTCAACGCGGGTTCGAACTCGACCGGATGCGAGCAGTTGATGCCGTAGAAGTCCGGCCGCGCGTCGCCGGTTTGCTCGTCGACCGCCTCGACGGCCTCCTGCATCGTCGGGCCGGTGAGCAGCCGGCCTTGGGCGTCGACCATGAACGACAGCGACAGCGCCAGCCCGGCGCTCGCAGCGGCGCGCGCGACGCCGACGCCCTCGGGAACGTTGTTGAACGTCATCGCGCTCACGAGGTCGACGTCGGCCTGGCGAAGCGTCTCGATCTGGACGGCGTGGTACTCCTCGGCCTCCTCCGCCGTGATCGTGCGGTCTTCGCCGTAGGCGTCGCCGCGCGGACCGACCATCCCGGCGATGAGGATCTGCGGGACCTGCCCCTCGAAGGGGCGAGCGACGTCACGGAGGAACTGGATCGAGCGCAGCTGGTACTCGGCCAGGCCGTCGCGCGAGATCCCGATCTTCGACGCCCAGTCCGGGCTGGCGCGGTAGTCGAGGCCGCCCATCAACGCGACGAAGCCGTGCGTCGCAGCGACCTCGAGATAGCGCGTGTACATGTCGTTGAGGTCAGCGACCGCCGCCGGATCGTCGAGCAGCGGATACATCGCGAACTCCGGCAACTCGTGCCCGTGCTTGTACATCAGCTCCGTCTCCTGGCCGCCTTCGGTCAGGTAGAGCACGCCGTCTTGAAACTCGGGGAAGCCCGCCATTCCGGCGACCCTACTCCGCGCCGGCTACGGGGTCGCGGGCGCCTGCAGGGGCTCGGCGTCGACCGTTGTCGTCGGCTCGGCCGCGGCAGGCTCGTCTGACGTCGTCGTGGTCGGCGGCGTCGCGAGCGGCTCGCTGTCCGTTGTCGTCGCCGGGGGCTCGCTGTCCTCGACCGGCGCGAGCAGCCCGCCGGCGCTTGCCTGGGCGTGGTGGATCTCCGCGTCGCGCGGGTTCGCCGGCACGGCGGCCGCACCGGTCGGACCGGCGGCGGTCGCGGGCGTCAGCGCCGCGCGATGCGTGCGTGCGGAGCGCTCGCGGCGCGCGGCCGGCGACGCGGCAAGCGGCTGTCCGCTGCGGCGGGCGACAGCGGTGGCGGGGGCCTTGGACAGCAGCGAGCGCGCGGCGCTCGTTGCGTCGGCCGCGCGCTTTGCCGGCGTGGGAGCGGACGGGACCGGATCGCTGCCGTGGTCGCGCACGCCGACCGCGGCGCCACCACCGACCAGCGCGGCACAGCAGACGACGGCCGCGACCTTCGCCGTCGCACCGCCGGCAATGAGCGCGGTGCCGCCGGCGCCGCCGGCCGCCGCGCCCGAGCCACCGATGCCGAAGATCTTCGCCGCCAACCCCCAGCTCGGGGGCGCCAGCGCAGCAACGCCACGCTCGACGGCGCGCAACGCAACGCGGTAGTCGCGACAGCCGCCGCATTCGCGCAGATGGCGCCGCGCGCGCCCGCTGGCGCGGACCCCGCGGTCGTGCGCGCCGGCAAGATCGGCACGGATGTCGGCGCACGCGGTGTCGCGCGCCTCCTGCGCCTCGACGAGGCCCATGCGCGCGCGCACGAGCAGCGACTTCACCGCCGGCAGCGTCACCTCCAGGGCATCGGCGAGCTCGGCGTACGACAAGCCCTCCATCTCGCGCATCAGCAGCGCCGAGCGCTGCTGCTCGGGCAGCCGCTGCATGTCGGCGATCAGCCGGCGCAGGTCGTCGCGTCGCTGGGTCTCCGCGGCCGGGTCGTCCAGCGAGCGCACGTTCTCGAAGAGCTCGACGTGCTGTGCAACACCCTTGCGCAGCTGGTCGACGCAGCGGTTGTGCGCAACGCGGTAGAGCCACGCGCGCAGCGTCACGGGACGGTCGTCGGCCCGCAGCGCGTGGTAGGCGCGCAGGAAGACGTCCTGCAGCGCGTCCTCGGCATCGGCGCGCGAGCCGCCGAGCATCTGGCGCCCGTAGGCAAGCAAGCGCGTGCGGTAGCGCTCGTGGATGACGCCGAACGCCTCGTCGTTGCCGAGCCGAAACAGCGCGACGAGCTGGTCGTCGGAGCGCAGTCGCAGCAGGATGGGCGCGGGTCTACGCGTAAGACCTGCAGGTGCCCTCCAAGCTGATGCTTCCACCGTGCGCTCCCTCCGGGTTCTGGCGACTCTAACGCAGCACTCACCCATAAGTTCCGTTTCAGCGCGATTCTGTGACGGTAGATTCGCCATATGTTGACGCGCCGGGAGGCGGTCGCCGCGGGGGTGGCGGTGGCCGGGTGGGCCGCGGTACCGGGCTGGGCACGCAAGCGCCCGCCGGGGCTGGCGCGCGGCGTGGCCTTCGATCAGGGCGTCGCGTCGGGCGCTCCGCGCAGCGCCGGGATCAGCCTCTGGACGCGCGTGACCGGCGCCAACGGTGCCGCCAGGCTCGGCCTGCAGATCGCCACCGACGAGGATTTCAAACGCACGCTGCTTTTCCGGCGGGTTCTCAGCGACCCTGACGCCGACCAGACCGTCCACACCCGCATCCAGGACAAGCGCCTCAAGCCCGGAGAGACCTACTGGTACCGCTTCGTCAGCAAGGACGGCGGCTCACCCGCCGGGCGCTTCAAGCTGCTGCCGCCGCGGGACTCCAACCAGCCGCTGAGGATCGGCGTCTGGACCTGCCAGTCCTGGACCGAGGGCTTCTACACCGCCCACCCGCACTTCGCCGCCGAGCCCGATCTGGACTTCGTCATCTGCCTGGGCGACTACATCTACGAGTACGGCGGTGCCGCGTCAGGCGGCCGGCCCGACCCGCTTGGCACCGCCCGCACGCTGGACCAGTACCGCGCGAAGTACCGCCTGTACCGCAGCGACCCCGGGCTGCGCGCGATGCACGCCGCCCACGCGTCCTACTACCTGTGGGACGACCACGAGGTCGCCAACAACTACTGGCGCGAGGGCGCGTCCGACGGCGCCGCGTTCGCCGCTCGCCGTGCCGCCGGCTACCGCGCCTGGTTCGAGCACCAGCCCGTCCCGCGGATCGGCTCGTCGACGCGCATCTACCGCTCGGTCCGGGCCGGCGGTCTCGCTGACCTCTTCTTCATCGACGACCGCCAGTACCGCGACAAGCAGCCGTGCGGCGACTCGATCCTGCTGCCCTGCCCCGAGGCCGCCGCGCCCGGCCGCGCGATGCTCGGCGCCGAGCAGAAGCGCTGGCTGCAAAGCGGCCTGCGGCGCTCCGACGCCCCCTGGAAGCTCGTGATCAACGGGCTGATGCTGATGGGCCTGGACCAGCCGCTGCCAGGCGCCCCGAAGTTCGTCGACACCTGGAGCGGCTACGAGGCCGAGCGCGCCGAGCTCGTCGGCTCCTGGATCCGCGACGACGTGCGCGACGTCGTGGTCGTCACCGGCGACGACCACGACAACTACGCCGGCATCGTGACGAACACCGGCCGCGCCGGCGGGCAGCCGGGCGCCGTCGAGTTCGTCGTCCCCTCGATGACGTCGGCGAACACCGCCGAGCTGCTCGGCGGCGTCGACGCCGCCGGGATCGTCTCCGAGGCCGACACCGCGCTGGCCAACCCGCACCTCGAGTACATCGACCAGCGCCGCCACGGCTACTGCGTGATGACCGTCCGCCGCGACGAGCTGCGCATGCGCTTCCGCCACGTCTCGACGATCCGCGCGCCCCGCGCGAGCGTCACCAACGGCCCGGAGTTCCGCGTGCGGCGGGGACGGGCCGCCGTCGAACGGGTGTAGCTACTCGAGGCTCGACATCACGTGCTTGATGCGCGTGTAGTCCTCGAAGCCGTACAGCGACAGGTCCTTGCCGTAGCCCGACTGCTTGAAGCCGCCGTGCGGCATCTCGGCGACGAGCGGGATGTGCGTGTTGATCCAGACGCAGCCGAAGTCGAGGTGCTTGGCCATCCGCTGGGCGCGCGCGTGGTTGCTCGTCCAGACGCTCGACGCCAGGCCGTACTTGACGCCGTTGGCCCACTCCAGCGCCTGCGCCTCGTCGGTGAACTGCTGCACCGTGATCACGGGGCCGAAGATCTCCTCCTGGATCATCTCGTCGTCCTGCTGCAGGCCGTCCACGACGGTCGGCTCGTAGAAGTAGCCGCCGCCGTCGCCCGCCGACCCGCCGGTGGTCACCCGCGCGTGGCCCGGCGCGCGCTCGATGAACCCGGACACACGCTCGCGCTGGACCTGAGAGATCACCGGCCCCATGTACGTGTTGTCGTCGAGCGGGTCGCCGTAGACGGTGCCCTTTGCCTGCTCGGTCAGCGCCTCCACGAACGCGTCGTGGATTCCCGGACCGGCGAGCACGCGCGTCGCCGCCGTGCAGTCCTGGCCGGCGTTGAAGTAGCCGGTGCCGGCGATCATCTCCGCGGCGGCCGCCACGTCGGCGTCGTCGAAGACGATCACCGGCGCCTTGCCGCCAAGCTCGAGGTGCACGCGCTTCAGCGACTCGGCCGCGCCCGCCGCGACGGCCTTGCCTGCCCGCACCGAGCCGGTGATCGAGACCATGTCGACGCCCGGGTGCGCCACCAGCGCGGCGCCGGTCTCTCCGCGCCCGAGCAGCACGTTGATGACGCCCTCCGGGAGGTGCTGCTGCATCAGCTCGGCCATCCACAGCGTCGAGGTCGGCGTGTTCTCCGACGGCTTCAGGACGATCGCATTGCCTGCCGCGATCGCCGGCGCCCACTTCCAGATCGCCATCATGAACGGGTAGTTCCACGGCGTGATGCCGCCGCAGACGCCGATCGGCTCACGCCGGATCGACGACGTATGCCCCGCCAGGTACTCGCCGCTCGCCAGCCCCGTCAGGTGCCGCGCGGCGCCCGCGAAGAAGCGGATCTGATCGACCGCCGGGGGGACCTCCTCCGACAGCACGAGCGCCAGCGGCTTGCCGGTGTTCTCGGTCTCGATGCGCGCCAGCTCCTCGCCGCGCTGCTCGATCTCGTCGGCGATCCGGATCAGCGCGAGGCTGCGCTCCGACGGCGTCGCCTGGCTCCACTCGGCAAAGCCCTTACGCGCCGCTTCGACCGCGGCGTCGACGTCACCCTGACCGGAAACGCCCATGCTGGCGATGACTTCCCCGGTTGCGGCGTTGTGGACGTCGTGGCTGCCGTCGCCGCTCGGCGCAACTCGACGTCCACCGATGAAGTTGTCGAGCTTTGTCGCCGTAGTGCTCATGAGCCGACATTAGCGCTGCGTCGGAGTAGGCTCGCACCGTGGCCACCCTCACGGCAGATTCGGTCGTCGTGTTGGCGGACGGCGCAAGCGACACCGAGCGCCAGCTGATCCGCGAGTGGGCAGCCCGCGCCCATCCCGGCGCCGACGTGATCGACTGCGACGACCCCGCGCTCGGCTCGCGCCTGGAGCGCGACGACGACCCGCTCGTCGTCCCCGCCCGCGTGACGTGGCTGCCCAACGGCCACGAGAACGGCGACGCCTCCACCTACGGCGATCTGCGTGCGCTCGTCAGCCCGCGCCGGCCGCCCGGCCCGCTGCAGGGGTTCATCGCCAAGCGCGTCCCCGGGCGCGTGCGCGTCAGCGCCGGCGAGCCCGCCCGCGCGCAGGAGCTGCTGCGCGACTTCGACGAGGAGATCGGCGGCCGCGGCCGCGACGCCTTCGCGGCGTTCGTGACGCGCCGCGCGACGCTTGCGGTCGACCGCGTCGAGCGCCAGCTGCTCGGCGACCGCTACAAGGTCCCGCGGCTCGTCGCCGAGCAGATCGCGGCGGCCGCGCGCACGCGCGAGCTGGCCGGCGAGCTGGCGCAAAAGCTCGGGCGCCCGGATGAGGACGTCATCGCCGAGCTGACCGCCGACCTGCACGAGCTCGCCGCCGTCCAGAGCCCGCCGGCGATCGACGCGTTCCGCGCGTTCATGGGACCGATGCACCGCCGTGCCTGGACGGTGCACGAGGACGTCGAGGGCCTGGAGCGCCTGCGCGAGCTCAACAAGCGCCACGCGCTGATCTTCCTGCCGTCGCACCGCTCCTACTCCGACCCGCTGGTGCTCGCCGACGTCCTGCACCGCCACGACTTCCCGCGCAACCACGTGCTCGGCGGCAACAACGTCTCGTTCTGGCCGATCGGCCCGCTGGGTAAGCGCGCGGGGATGATCTTCATCCGCCGCTCGTTCGGCGACGACCAGGTCTACAAGCTCGCCGTGCGCGAGTACTTCGGCCACCTCGTGGCCAAGCGCTTCAACCTCGAGTGGTACATCGAGGGCGGGCGCACCCGCACCGGCAAGCTGCGCCCGCCGAAGTACGGGCTGCTCGCGTACCTCGTCCGTGCATTGGAGGACAGCGAGGCCGAGGACGCGATGCTCGTGCCGCTCTCGATCGCCTACGAGCAGCTGCAGGAGGTCGGTGCGATGGCCGCCGAGCAGGGGGGCGCGACGAAGTCCGCCGAGGGCCTCGGCTGGCTGGCGGGCTATTGGCGTGCCCAGGGCCGCAACGCCGGTGTCGCGCGCGTGCGCTTCGGCGAGGCGTTGTCGCTGCGCCAGGCGCTGGAGGACGCCGGCGACGACAACCGCCTGGAGAAGGTCGCCTTCCGCATCTGCGTCGGCATCAACGCGATCACGCCCGTCACGGCCTCCGCGCTCGTGACCTTCGCGCTGCTGAGCGTGCGCGACCGCGCGCTGACGCTCGACCAGGTGCAGCGCGTGATCGCGCCGCTGCTCGATCACCTCGACTCGCGCGGGATCTGCGGCCCGCTCGAGGACCTGCGCGAGGCCGAGCCCGTCGTGCGGATGCTGCAGCAGCTCACGGCCGACGGCGTCTGCTCGTCCTTCGACGAAGGTCCCGAACCGGTCTGGTGGATCGGCCCCGAGCAGCGTCGCGTCGCCGCCTTCTACCGCAACGGCGCGATCCACCACGTCGTCAACCGCGCAATCGTCGAGCTGGCCGCGATGAAGGTCGCGCGCGAGGGTGGCGATGACGTGCTCGTCGCCGCCTGGGAGGAGGCCGACCGCCTGCGCGACCTGCTCAAGTTCGAGTT
Source organism: Paraconexibacteraceae bacterium (assembly GCA_963727365.1). GTDB lineage: Bacteria > Actinomycetota > Thermoleophilia > Solirubrobacterales > Solirubrobacteraceae > Paraconexibacter. Next base: position 130,814 of record CAVSFU010000017.1, read on the forward strand.
CTTCTTCGAGCGCCGGCAGGTCTTCAGCGAGCAGCTCTCGACCGAGCTCGAGTTGCTCGCGGGCGAGGCCGGCTTCGACGTCGCCAGCGGCGACGCCCGCCACTTCATCGCCGGCGCGCCGATCCTCGTCGCGCACGCGGTGCTGCGCAGCTTCATCGACGCGCAGTTCGTCGTCGCCGACCTGTTGCGCACGCGCGAGCTCGGCGACCGCAAGGAGTTCATCAAGGAGTGCCTCGGCTACGCGCGCCAGCTGCGCCTGCAAGGGGTCGTCCACGGCGCGGAGACGATCTCGCGTGAGCTGTTCGAGGGCGCGCTGCGGCTGGCGGAGAACCGTGGCGTGCTGGAGGACGGGCCGGACGCGTGGCTCGAGCAGCTGATCGACGTGCGCGAGCGGCTGATCGAGATTCGCGAGATCGACCAAGCGCGGCTGGAGGAGGTCCTGCATGGCGACGCTTGAGACCCTGCTGGAGGCGATCGCCGACGCGCCCGAGGGGCCGGATATCGCGGCGTTCTTCGACTACGACGGCACGATCATCGACGGCTTCTCGGCGGCCGCCTGGTACCGCCATCGCCTGCGCCACGCCGAGATCGGGCCGCTCGAGCTTGGCCGCACGCTGCTCGGCGCGATCCGCGGCATCGAGGACGGCGACGACTTCGCCGCGTTCCTGCAGATGTCGCTGGACGCCTGGAAGGGCCGCACCGAGGACGAGCTGACGGCGATCGGCCAGCGGCTGTTCAAGCACGAGATCGCCGGCCGGCTGCACTGGGAGACGTGGGAGCTGATCCAGGCGCACAAGCGCCGCGGACACCGCGTCGTGCTCGCGTCCTCGGCGACGCGCTTCCAGGTCGAGCCGATGGCGCGCGAGGTCGAGGCCGACCACGTCCTCTGCACGCCGATCGAGGTGAAGGACGGGATCATCACCGGGCGCACGGCGGGGCCGACGCTGTGGCGCGAGGGCAAGGCGCGCGCCGTCCGCGCGCTGGCCCAGGAGCACGAGCTCGACCTCGCTGAATGCTTCGCCTACTCCAACGGCGACGAGGACGTCGACTTCCTCGAGCTGGCCGGGCATCCCGTCTGCATCGCGCCGGAGTCCAAGCTCGCGCGTGTGGCGCGCGACCGCGGCTGGCCGGTGCTGCGTCCCGACCCGCGGCCGGGCCGCCCGCCGCTGGTGAACGTCGCGCGCACGGCAGGCTTCTACGGCGCGATGGGCGCCGCCGCCTGGGCAGCGACCGGGCTGGGGATCCTCAACCGCTCGCGCGACGTCTTCCTCGAGGTCGCCGGCGGCGTCGGCTCAGACCTCGGCCTGGCGGTGGCGGGGATCCGCGTGGACGTGCTCTCCGGCCAGGAGCACCTGTGGTCGGCGCGGCCGTGCGTGTTCGTCTTCAACCACCAGTCGAAGCTCGACCCGATCGTGCTGATGAAGCTGCTGCGCGGCGGCTTCACCGGTGTCGCCAAGCAGGAGGCCAAGAACGTCCCGTTCTTCGGGCAGATGTTCCAGGTCGCGGGCGTCGCGTTCATCGACCGCGCCGACAACCGCAAGGCACGCGAGGCGATGGCGCCCGCTGTGGCGAAGGTCCGCGACGAGGGCATCTCGCTCGTGATCGCGCCCGAAGGCACGCGCTCGACCACGCCACGGTTGGGGACGTTCAAGAAGGGCCCGTTCCACATCGCGATGCAGGCCGGCGTGCCGATGGTGCCGATCGTGATGCGCAATGTCGGCGAGGTGATGTGGCGTGGCTCGCAGACGCTGCGGCCGGGGCGCATCGAGGTCGCTGTGCTGCCACCCGTCGACACGTCGGAGTGGAGCGCCGAGACCGTCAGCGACCACGTCCGCGAGGTGCGCGGGATGTTCCTCGACACGCTGGACCGCTGGCCCGCTGGCCGCGTGCTGGAGCCGGCGCGATGACACGCCCGATCCAGGTCGGCGTGCTGGGCGGCGGGTCGTGGGGGACGACGGTGGCGACGCTTGCCGCCGGCAACACCGCGACGCTGCAGTGGGCGCGCGATCCCGACGTCGCGCGTGAGATCGACGAGCAGCACACCAACACGCGCTACCTCGAGGACCGCCGCCTGCCCGAGGAGCTGCGCGCGACGTCCGACCTCGCCGAGGTCGCCTCGGAGGCCGACGTGCTGGTGGTCGGGCTGCCGTCGCACGCGATCCGCGACACGCTCGAGCAGGCGGCGCCGCACCTGCGTCCATGGGTGCCGGTGATCTCGCTCGCGAAGGGGCTCGAAGTCGAGACGCGCAAGCGCCCGACAGAGGTCATCGGCGAGGTGCTGCCCGGCCATCCCGTCGGCCTGCTGGCCGGACCCAACCTCGCGCGTGAGGTGATGGACGGCTTCGCCGCCGCGGCGGTGATCGCGACACCCGACGACAGCGTCGCCTGCGCGCTGCAGCCGCTGTTCACGACACGCGTCTTTCGCGTCTACCGCAACGCCGACCTGCTCGGGTCCGAGCTCGGGGGCGTGCTGAAGAACGTGATCGCGATCGCCGCCGGCATGGCCGACGGTCTCGGCGTCGGCGACAACACGCGCGCGCTCGTGATCACCCGCGGCCTGGCGGAGATGACGCGCGTCGGCGAGGCGATGGGGGCCGACCAGCGCACGTTCATGGGGCTGACCGGCATGGGCGACCTGATGGCGACGTGCATGAGCCCGCTGTCGCGCAACCGGCGCGTCGGCGAGGCGCTGGCACGCGACAAGACGCTCGACGAGATCCTCGAGGAGATGGGCCAGGTCGCCGAGGGCGTCAAGACCGCCGCGCCGGTGGCCGAGATCGCGCGCGAGCAGGGCGTCGCGGTGCCGATCGCCGACGAGGTCGACGCCGTCGTCAACCACGGCCGCCATCCGCGCGAGGCCTACCGCGGGCTGCAGCGCCCGGCGCCCGAGTCCGAGCTGCACGAGGTCGCGTGATGGCGACGACCCCGCGTACGCGTCCGCGGCTGCGCGCCGTGCGCCCCGAGGACGTCCCGCTGGACTGGGGACGCGAGCGCGAGATGAACGCGCTCGAGGCGCTGATGTGGCGCGCCGAGGCCGACCCGCGGCTGCGCTCGACCGTCTGCTGCCTGGAGGAGCTGGACGCGGCGCCCGACTGGGAGCGCCTGTTCGCGGCGCACGAGTGGAGCACGCGCCTGGTGCCGCGCTTTCGCCAGAAGGTCGTCGAGCCGGCGCTCGGTGTCGGCTACCCGGCGTGGGTCGTCGATCCCGACTTCGACCTGCACTACCACGCCCGCCGTGTGCGGCTGCCCGAGGGTGGCGGCTGGGGTGAGCTGCTCGACCATGCCGCGCAGATCGCGGCGACGCCGTTTGACCGTGCGCGCCCGCTGTGGGAGAGCGTGCTGTTCGAGGGGCTGCCCGACGGGCGCGCGGCCTGGCTGCTGAAGCTGCACCACTCGACCGCCGACGGGCTCGGGTTCGTGCAGGTGCTTGCGCAGCTGCACTCTCGCCAGCGCGAGCACAACCCCGACAAGCCGCAGCCGCTGCCGCCGCGGCCCGAGCGGTTGACGCCGTCGCAGGCGCTTGCGCGCCAGATGACCGACGACGTGCGCGCGTTCCCGCGCTTTGCGCAGCGTGGCCTCGGGACGGCGCTGCGCGCGGTGACGCATCCGCAGCGCACGGTGCGCGACGCGTTGCGCTTCGGCGGCTCGTTGCAGCGCGTGCTCGGCGACACGGGCGCGAGCGGCTCGCCGCTGCTGCGCGGGCGCAGCCTGTCGTGGCGCTGGCTGGCGCTGGACGTCGACTTTGCGTCGTTGCGGGCGGCGTCCAAGGCGGCAGACGGGACGCTCAACGACGCGTTCATCGCGGCGCTGCTTGGTGGCTTTCGCCGCTATCACGAGCACTTCGGGCGCTCGCTGGACCTGATGCCGATCGCGATCCCGGTGTCCGTGCGCAAGGACGACGACGCGGCGGGCGGCAACCGCTTCGCCGGCGCGCGGCTGGCGGCGCCGGCCGGGATCGCCGACCCGCGCGAGCGCATCGCCGCGATCGGGCAGATCGTCCGCTCGGCACGTGCCGAGCCGGCGCTGGACGCGCTCGGCATCATCGCGCCGGCGATGTCGCGGCTGCCCGGCCAGCTGATCTCGCAGGTCGCGGGTGGGCTGACGAAGGCCAACGACCTGCAGGCGTCAAACGTCCCGGGGATCCGCGACGACGTCTACCTCGCCGGAGCGAAGATCGAGCGCGCCTACGGCTTCGGCCCGCTGCCGGGATGCGCGACGATGGTGACGCTCGTCACCCACGGTGCGACCTGCTGTGTCTCCGTCAACCTCGATCCGGCCGCGGTCACCGATCCTGAGCGCTTCGGGCACTGCCTGATCGAGGGCTTCGAGGAAGTGCTTGCGCTTGCGCCTGACCCAGTCCCCCCGACCCTGAGGATCTGACCTTGCCCCACGTCACCCGCTGGAGCGCGGAGCAGCCGCGCGTCATCGTCCTGCTCGCGCACGGCTACGCCGAGCATGCCGGGCGCTATGAGCACGTCGCGCAGGCGCTCGTCGACGAGCTCGGCGCGGCGGTCTACGCGCCCGACCACCGCGGGCATGGCCAGACCGACGGCGCGACCGGGCTGGTGCAGGACGGCGAGACGATCACGCAGGACCTGCACGACATCGCCGACGAGGCGCGCGCCGAGCATCCCGGCCTGCCGGTGGTGCTGATCGGGCACTCGATGGGCGGGCTGATCGCGACGCGCTTTGCGCAGCGCTGGGGCGACGAGCTCACCGCGCTCGTGCTGTCGGGGCCGGCGATCGGCACGTACCCGGCGTTCGAGATGCTGCTCGGGATGGATCCGATCCCCGACGTGCCGATCGACCCGGCGGTGCTGTCGCGCGATCCCGCGGTGGGGGAGGCGTACCTCGCTGACGAGCTCGTCTACACCGGCCCGTTCCAGCGCCAGACGCTCGAGCAGCTGCTCGCCGCCGGTGCGCGCGTGCAGGAAGGGCCGTCGTTCGGCGACCTGCCGACGCTGTGGATCCACGGCTCGGATGACGAGCTCGTACCGCTCGAGCAGACGCGTCCGGGGATCGAGCACGTGCGTGGATCGCGCTTTGAGGAGCGCATCTACGAGGGTGCACGCCACGAGGTCTTCAACGAGACCAACCGCGACGAGGTCATCGGGGACGTCGTGACGTTCCTGCGCGCGGCGCTCTAGCCTGCCGCGCCATGACCAACGTCGTCATCTCCAGCGCCGTCCGCACCGCCATCGGCGGGTACGGCAAGTCCTTGAAGGACGTCCCGACCACCGAGCTCGGCGCGATCGCCGCGCGCGAGGCGATGGCGCGCGCGGAGCTGTCGCCCGACCAGGTCGACCACGTCGTCTTCGGCAACGTCATCCACACCGCGCCGGAGGACATGTACATGGCGCGCGTCGTCGGGATCAAGGCGGACATCCCGAAGGAGACGCCCGCGTTCACGGTCAACCGCCTTTGTGGCACCGGCGTGCAGGCGATCGTCTCGGCGACGCAGGCGATCCAGTCCGGCGATGTCGGTGTGGCGCTGGCCGGCGGTGCCGAGTCGATGAGCCGCGGGCCGTACTGGCTGCCCGCCGCCCGCTGGGGCTCGAAGATGGGCGAGGCGAAGATGGTCGACCCCGTGATGGGCGGGCTGACCGACCCGTTCGACAGCGTGCTGATGGGTGTGACGGCGGAGAACCTGGCCGAGAAGTACTCGATCTCGCGTGACGAGCAGGACGCGTTTGCAGTCGAGTCGCACAGCCGTGCGAGCGCGGCGCAGGCCGCCGGCAAGTTCGAGGGCGAGATCGTGGGGGTGCCCGTGCGCGTGAAGAAGGAGACGGTGGATTTCCTCGCCGACGAGCACATCCGCCATGGGGCGGACGTCGCGTCGATGGGCAAGCTGCCGACGGTCTTCAAGAAGGACGGCGGCACCGTCACCGCCGGCAACGCGTCGGGCATGAACGACGCTGCGGCCGCGCTCGTGCTGATGGACGCCGAGCGGGCGTCTGACCTCGGTGCGCCGGTGCGCGCGCGGATCGCGTCGTATGCGTCGTGTGGCGTGGACCCGTCGATCATGGGCATCGGGCCGGTGCCCGCGGTGCGCAAGGCGCTCGACCGTGCGGGTGTGTCGCTGGATCAGGTCGGTGTGATCGAGCTCAACGAGGCGTTCGCCGCGCAGGCGCTGGCCGTGATGAAGGATCTCGACCTCGATCCCGCGCGCGTCAACCCCAACGGTGGCGCGATCGCGCTTGGGCACCCGATCGGTGCGACCGGTGCTGCGATCACGGCGAAGTGCCTGGCCGAGATGGACCGCGAGGGCCACGAGTACGGCCTCGTGACGCTGTGCATCGGCGGCGGCCAGGGGATCGCGTTGCTGCTGCAGGCGGCGTGAGGCGCGGGCTCGCTTGCCTGCTTGCCGCGGCGCTGCTGGCCGGTTGCGGCGGTGACGACGGTGGCGGTGGCGGTGGTGATGCGGCGACGGGGACCAAGCGCGGGCTGGACCGTGCGCTTGAGTCCTACCGCGAGGGGGATCGCATCGAGGCCGGCGAGCGCGTCGAGCAGGCGCGCGAGGAGCACTTCGCGCGGCTGGAGCCCGGGATTCGCGACGGGACGCTCGCGCGGCGCCTGCATGCTGCGTTGTACGAGGAGTTGCCGCGGCTGATCGACGAAGGGGTCACCGTGTCGGAGCTCGCTACGCGCCTCACTGCGGTCGAGGCGGATATCGACCGCGCACGCTAGGTATCGTCCGCGGCGCATGACGACGTTCACGGACGAGCAGCAGGTCTACGACCGCTTGGGCCGCGCCTTCCAGGCGCTTGCCGACGACCCCGAGACGGCGGTGAAGCTCAAGCGCGCCAACCTCGTCGTCCAGTACCAGTTCCGCAAGCCCGAGTCGACGATCACGGTCAAGTTGCTGCGCGAGGAGGACCTCGCGGTCGAGTTCGGGCCGACGACGTTCCGCACGGAGGTCGTCTACGCGATGGACGCCGACGTCGCGCACCGCTTCTTCCTCGGCGAGCTGAACGTGACGGTCGCGCTGTCGCGCGGTGACATCCGCGCGTCGGGGCCGATCAAGAAGATCCTCGAGGTCGTGCCGACGGTCATGCCGCTGATCCCGCTCTACCGCGCCGCGACCGACGCCGAAGTGCCGGCCGAGCCGGCCGAGGGCGATGAGGAGGCGGGCGAGGAGCCCGTCGACGCAACGCACGACGAGGCACCCGCCGGCGAGGAGCTGGCAGCCAGCGAGGCCGGCGAAGCCGCGCCGGCGGCGGAGGCTGACGCCGAGCCCGAGCCGGTCGCTGAGCCCGAGCCGAAGCCGGGCGCCGAGCCCGAGCCTGCCGCCGAGCCCGCGCCGACGCCGAGCCCGAGCCCGATCCCGCGGCTGAGGCAGCGCCCGAGCCGGCCGCCGAGCCCGCGGCCGACGCTGAGCCCGAGCCCGCGCGCCGACGCTGAACCCGCGGCCGACGGCGACCCCGCGGCTGACGAAGAGCCCGCGGCATGATCCGCGCGGTCGCGCTGGGGGTCGTCACCGCGACGCTCCTGGCCGCCGCGCCCGCTCACGCGACACTCGTCTACAGCAAGAACGTCACGAGCACGCGCTTCCGGCCCTCGATCTGGGTCGCCAACGACGACGGAACGCAGCCGCGCCGGCTTGCGACCGGCCGCACGCCGAAGCTCAGCGCCGACGGCAGCCGCGTCGTCTACGCGCTGCCCGTAAAGGACTACGAGCACCAGGACGTGAAGCTGCGCGTGGTCCCGACGGCGGGCGGCACGCCGCGCACGCTGCTCAAGCGGCTGAACAACCTCCGCTTCGTGGTGTCGCCCGACTCGACCCGCGTCATCGCGATCGGCGGCCCGCGCTTCGGCCCGCACCAGCTCAAGCTCCTCGACGCTGCCACCGGCGCGTCGCGGACGATCGCTCGCGGCACGTTCTACGGCTTCGCGTTCTCGCCCGACGGTCAGCGCGTGGTCTACAGCCGCGCACCGCAAGAGACCCAGGCGATCAGCTCGGATCTCTACGTCGCCTCGGTCGCCGGTGGCGCCGCGGCGCACATCGCCACCAGCAACCCGGCGCTGCATCCGATCTGGGGACCGCAGGGGATCCTCTACTCACAGGCGCGCCTGCGTCGCAACGACGCGCCGTCCTACCAGATCCATCGCATCCAGCCCGACGGCAGCGGCCACGCCACCATCACGCGCACGCGTGTCCCCAAGCTCGTGTGGGGCCTGACGCCGACTGCGCTGTCGGCCGACGGCTCACGCCTGATCGCTCAGTTCGGCGGCCAGGACACCGACTACGCGGTCGCCGTCGATCCGGTGACCGGCGTCGAGCGCGTGCTCGGCCCGCGCGGCTACGGCCTCAACGCCACCGCGATCTCGAAGGACGGCACGACCGTGCTCGCGAGCAGCGGCAGCTTCGACGAACGCGCGGGCGGCGACGTCGTCACCCTCACGTGGTCGGGCACCGACCGCAAGCGGCTCGTCAAGAACGCCGACGAGCCGCACTGGAACAGCTAGCCGACATCGGGGCGCGACGCCTCGATCATCGCCCGCAGCGTCTCCTCGGCGTCGTGCTTGGGCCGCCAGCGCAGCTGCTTGCGCGCCTTGCTGCAGTCCATCAGCACCGGACGGCGGAACGCCTCGATCCAGCGCGCCTCCGGCGGCAGGAACGGCAGCCGCCCGACCAACTCGGCAGTCGCGTCGACCGCCAGCTCGGGGATCGGCAGCGCGTACCAGCCGAGCGCGTCGGCGAGGTCCTTCACCGTAAGCTGGCCCGGACCGGCGAGGTTGTAGACGCCGGGCTCGCCGCGCCCCAGCACCGCGGCGCGCAGCGCAGCCGCGACGTCGTCGTGATGGACGAGCTGAAACGGCACGCCGGGATCGGGCAGCACCGGCTTGAGCACCGGCACCTGGTCGAACAGCGCGCGCATCGCACCGGGCAGCTTCTCGCCGAGCGTCACGTACGGAATCGAGTTCAACAGCACCGGCGCATCAGGCCCCGCCACGATGCAAGGCCGGAAGACATACGCGTCGACGCCCGCAAGCGTGTCGAACAGCACCCGCTCGACCGCCGCCTTCTGCGCCGAGTACGGATGCCGCGGGCTGCCGGCTGTCGCCACGTCCTCGGTCAGCACGTCGGGGTTGTCGTCGTCGAAGCCGTACGCCGCGACCGACGACGTGTAGACGAACCGCGAGACGCCCGCGTCCCGCGCCGCCTCGAAGACGTTGCGCGAGCCCTCGAGGTTGATGTCGCTGGTCTCGTCCGACGCGACGATGATGAACGCGAGGTGCACGACGACGTCGGCGCCCTCCACCAGCCGCGCGACCGCGTCGCGATCGAGCACGTCGCCCTGCAGGTACTCCGCGCGCTTGAAGCCCGCGAACGGCCGCCGCGCCATGCCGACGATCCGCCCGACCTCACGCGTGCGCTCGAGCGCGCGCATGAACGGCCGGCCGATCTCACCCGTCGGCCCGGTCACTGCGACGGTGAGGCCCTCAGGCGTCGTCGTACCCCTCCTCGCCGGGAAGCACGACGCGCGCCGTCTCCCCGGACACGACGACCTTCGGCGTCACCGGCTGCACGTCGCGCCCGGCTGCGTACGCCAGCAGCTCCTCGGCGCTGGCGAACACCGCCAGCTGCTCGAGGTGCTTGATCGTCGGGAAGACGAGCAGGATCTCGCCGCGCTGATGGGCCTCCAACGCGCCCTGCGGCGTGAACCAGCCGAGGTCGACGCACTCCTCGCCGTCGACCGCAGGCTCGGCACCATCGGGCAGGGCCGTGAGGAAGAAGTGCGTGTCGAAGCGGATCGTCACCTCCGCCGGCGTGATCCAGCGCGAGAACTTCACGAGTGCGGCCGCGTCGACGCCGGCGATCGCCGCTTCCTCCTCGAGCTCGCGGACGCCGGCAACGCGATGCGCGACGTCGCCCTCGCCCTCGTGCGCGTCCACCGCGCCGCCGGGGAAGACCCAGACGCCGCCCATGAAGCGCGCCTTCTCCGTGCGCTTGACCAGCAGCAGCTCGAGCGCGTCGGCACCGCCGCGCAGCACGATCACCGACGCCGCCTGGCGCGGAACCGTCACGTCGCCCGACGTGTTCAGCGTTTCCCCAGGCGCCGGTGCGTCGATGCCGTCCATCGCCCCACATTAGTGCACCCATCCGCGAGGCCAGCGGGCTTCCAGCGGCGCCTCATCGCCCGTGGCGGCGTCCTCGGTCGGGGCAATGCCGCCGGCATTGCTCCCTCCCTGCGTCCTTGCCACGGACGACGATGCATCCGCTGGATCGCCCTCCGGCCCCACGGATGGATGCACGCGACGCGTATGCTCCGGCGCGATGACTGACGCGACCGCGACACAGCGCTGGATCTGTGAGTCCTGCGGGTTCATCTACGACCCCGAGGAGGGCGACCCCGACGGCGGCATCCCGCCCGGAACCGCGTTCACGGACATCCCCGAGGGCTGGTTCTGCCCGGTGTGCGGCGCACGCAAGAAGGACTTCACGCCCTACGAGGACTGAGCGCTTGCCCAAGAAGGACAAGCGACCGCCGGTCGACGCGCCCCCGCCGGTGCAGCGTGGCGCCGGCCTGCTCGGGGTGCGCAAGCTCGTCAACAGAATGGCCGGCGCGCGGCTTTGCTACGGCGAGCCGGTGCGCGCCGGCGAGCGCGTCGTGATCCCCGTCGCACGCGTATCGGCCGCAGGCGGCGGCGGCTGGGGCGGTGGCCGCGACACCGAGGGCGGTGGCGGCGACGGCGGCGGTGGTGGTGGCTCTTTGGAGGCAGCGCCCGTCGGCTTCATCGACATCGGCCCCGAGGGCGCACGCTTCGAGGCGATCCCCGACCCGATGACCAGCGCCCGCGCGCTGCGCACCGGCGCAACCGGGCTGACGACGCTGGCCGCCGCGATCGCGGGCTACCGCGCGCTACGGGGCAAGCGCGGCACCCTGCCGCGACCCGCCCGGCGCCTGCTCTCGCGCTGAGGGGTGCCGAGCCCCTGCCGGTCGCTCCGGCGGGCGAGGCGGGCCCCCTCGCGTTGCTTCCGCGATCGCCTCGGCGGTGATCGCGACCAGCCGCTGCAGCTCGTCGTCGGCGATCGACAGCGGCGCCATGAGCACCACCGTGTCGCCGAGCGGGCGGATGATCGCCCCGCGCTGGCGCGCGGCAAGCGTCACCTGGTGGCCCATCCGCGCCGTCAGCGGGAACTCGCGCAGCTCGATGCCGACCATGAAGCCGACGCGACGGATCTCCGCGACCGCGTCGAGCGGCGCGATCTGCTCCTCGAGCAGCTGCGCGAGCAACGCGATCTTGCCTTGCAGCCGCTCCAGCGTGCGCTCGCTCTCGAAGACCTCGAGCGTCGCCAGCGCGGCCGCGCACGCCAGCGGGTTGCCCGTGTACGTGTGGCCGTGAAAGAACGTGCGGAACTCCTCGAACGCGCCGAGGAAGCCCTCGTAGACGTGCTCGGTCGTGAGCGTCGCCGCGAGCGGCAAGTACCCGCCCGTGAGGCCCTTCGCGACGCACAGGAAGTCGGGCACGACGCCCTCGTGCTCGACCGCGAACATCGTGCCCGTGCGCCCGAAGCCGGTGGCGACCTCGTCGCAGATCAAGAAGACGCCGTGCTCGTCGCACAGCTCGCGGACGGCGCAAACGTAGCCAGGCGGCTGGATCTGCATCCCGGCGGCACCCTGCACGAGCGGCTCGATCACGACCGCGCAGATCTCCTCGCCGTGGTCGGCCAAGACGCGCGCCATGTCGTCGATGTCACCCGGCACGACGCGGTAGCCGTCGAACAGCAGCGGGCGGTAGGCGGTGTGGAAGAGGTCGATGCCGCCGACGGAGACCGAGCCGATCGTGTCGCCGTGGTAGCTGTGGTCCAGGTAGACGTAGGCGCGGCGCTTCGTGTCGCCGCCCTGGCGCCACCACTGAAACGCCATCTTCAGCGCGATCTCGACCGCGGTCGAGCCGTTGTCGGAGTAGAAGACGCGCGACAGTCCGTCGGGCGCGATCTGCAGCAGCCGCTGGGCGAGCTCGATCGCCGCCGGGTGCGACTGCCCGAGCATCGTCGTGTGCGCGACGCGCTCGAGCTGCGCGCGCACCGCCGCGTCGATCTGCGGGTGCGCGTGGCCGTGGACGTTGCACCACAGCGACGACGTGCCGTCGATGTAGGCGTTGCCGTCCGTGTCGTACAGCGTCGTGCCCGTGGCGCGCTCGATGATCGGCGCGTCCTCGTCCTGCCACCCGCGCATCTGCGTGAAGGGGTGCCACAGCGCCGTGCGGTCCAGCGCCCGCAGCTCCTGCGTCTCCATCCTCCGGAAGCTACTAACCGACCAGGAGGTTCAGCATCCGCGCGGCCCGCGCAATCGCGCGCGGGTCAGCAGGCGGGTTCCCGGGAGGGCCGGGATTGGAGGCAGGGTCCACGCGCGGAGCCAGGAACATCCGCAGCTCCTGGTGGAACGGGTCCTCGCGCGGGAGCGGGCGGTCTTCGTTGTGATGATCGCGCTCTGCCATGCCCTCCGAGGTTCGCAGCCTCGCTCGCGGCGTGCAAGCGAAACCCCCCTGGTTGGGGGGTGTCAGGCACGGGCCTCCGCGGCGACCGCCGCGGGCGCCGGCGCACGCTTCGAGGCGACGAGCGTCCCGCACAGCGCACCGGCCAGCGCGATCGACGCGGCCACGAGCATCGCGGGCTCAAAGCCGGCGCTGAAGGCCGCTGCTGACGCATAGCTGCCGCTGCCCGCGAAGACCGCGACGCAGATCGCGATGCCGAACACGCCGCCCAGCTCGCGCATCATGCTGTTGGTGCCGGCGGCCTTGCCGACGGTGGCATCGTCCGCTGTGCTCATGGCGGCGGTCTGCGCGGCGGGGAACACCATCGAGATGCCGGCTCCTGACACCACGAACGGCGCGATCAGCTCCGCGTAGGAGGTGTCGGCACCGGCGATCAGGCCGATCCACGCAAGCCCGATCGCGTGCAGCGTCAGGCCACCGACCAGCAGCGGACGCGGCCCGATGCGGTCGACCAGCGCGCCCGCGACCGGCGCGACGAAGAACAGCGTCGCCGTCCACGTGACCAGCCGCAGGCCGGCGTCCAGCGGCCCGTAGCCCATGCCGGCCTGCAGGAACTGCGCGAAGAAGAAGACCGCCGCAAACAGCGAGCCGACCGCGCAGAAGATCGCCGCGTTGGCGGCCGCGAACGTGCGGGAGGCAAACAGCTGCGGTGGGATCATCGGCTCCTTCGTGCGCAGCTCCGTGACGACGAACGCCGCGACGAGCAGCGCCCCGCCGACCAGCGCGACGAGCACCTCGATGCTGCCCCAGCCGGCCTCGTTGCCGCGCACAAGGCCCCACACGAGGGCGAACGCGGCGGCGGTGCCCAGCGCGAGGCCGCGCACGTCGATCGCCGTGTCCGGGCCGTGGCTCTCGCGCATGCGGATGAAGATCAGCGGCAGCGTCGCGATCCCGATCGGGACGTTCACCCAGAAGATCCACTGCCACGCCAGGCCGTCGGCGATCGCGCCGCCGATCACAGGACCGGCGCCGACCGCAAGGCCGGTGATGCCCGAGAGGATCCCGAGCGCCTTGCCGCGCTGCTCGGGCGGGTACGCGGCGCTGACGAGCGCAAGCCCGAGCGGCATCACGAGCGCCGCACCGACGCCCTGCAGGCCGCGGGCGGCGATCAGCCAGCCGACGTCGGGCGCGAGCGCGCAGGCGGCACTCGCGACCGTGAACAGCACGAGGCCGAACGTGAAGACCGCGCGGCGGCCGAGACGATCACCGAGCGCGGCTGCGGTCAGCAGCAGGACCGCGAACGTCAGGTTGTAGGCGTTCACGGTCCATTCAAGCTCGGCGATCGACGCGTCGAGGTCGCTGCGGATCGTGGTCAGCGCGGTCGACACGACAAGCGTGTCCAGCGCCACCATCAGCGAGGCGATCGACGCGAGCACGAGGACCCAGGTGCGAGTGGTCATGGTCGTTTCGACACCGTCGCGTCACGAAACTCGTCGATGAATTTCGGCGCGACGTGGTGTCGTTACGGGTGATGACCACGCTCGAGCGCGCCCGTGAGGGCGATGAGCTCGCCTTTCGCGAGCTGACGGACCCCTACCGGCGGGAGCTGCTGGCGCACTGCTACCGCATCCTCGGCTCGCTGCAGGACGCCGAGGACCTCGTGCAGGAGACGCTCCTGGCCGCCTGGCGCGGCCTCGGGCGCTTCGAGCAGCGCGCGTCCGTGCGCGCGTGGCTGTACCGGATCGCGACGAACCGCTGCCTGAACTTCCTGCGCGACAGCGGTCGTCGTCCCTCGACCCAGAGCGAGCCCATGCCCGAGCCGGCCCCGACCCGCATCACCGAGCCGATCTGGCTGGAGCCCTACCCCGACACGCTGATCGAGCGCCTGCCCGACGACGCGCCGGGCCCGGAGGCGCGCTACGAGCTGCGCGAGAGCCTCGGGCTGGCGTTCGTGACCGCGCTGCAGGCGCTGGCGCCGCGTCAGCGCGCGGTGCTCGTGCTGCGCGACGTGCTCGGCTTCCGTGCGGCGGAGACCGCGGCGATGCTGGAGATCTCCGAGGCCGCGGTGAACAGCGCGCTCGTGCGCGCGCGTCAAGCGGTGCCCGAGCGGCCGCGGGTGCCCGCCAGCGGCGCCGAGCGCCAGCTCGTCGACGGGTTCGCCGACGCCTTCGAGCGCGGCGACGTCGACGCGATCATCGCGCTGCTCAGCGACGACGCACGCCTGACGATGCCGCCGCAGCCGATTGAGTACGTCGGCCACGACGCGATCGCAGCGTTCCTCGGCATGCGCTTCGCCGAGCGCCGTGATCGCGACGTGCGCTTGGTCAGCACGCGTGCCAACGGACAGCCCGCATTCGCGGTCTACATGCAGGACGGCGCGATCATGCGCGCCTACGTGCTGATCGTGCTGACGTGCGCCGGCGCGTCGCTCAGCGCGATGACCGCGTTCCGCGATTCGGCGGTGCTGCAGTCCTTCGGCTTGCCGCGTACGCTGCGTGCGTGACGCACGACCGACCGCGCGCCCTCGAGGTGCTCGTCTTCGTCGTCGGCGCGGCGTCGCTTGGCGCGGAGATCGCCGCGGCGCGGCTGCTGGCCCCGTGGTTCGGGGCCTCGACGATCGTCTGGGCGAACACGATCGCCACGGTCCTCTGCGCGCTGTCGGCCGGCTACTGGTTCGGCGGGCGCCTCGCCGACCGCGACCCGACGCTGCGCGGCCTGTGCCGGCTGGTGCTCGGCGCGGCCGGGCTGCTGGCGCTCGTTCCGTTCGTCGCGGGACCGTTCCTGCGCACGTCGGTCGACGCGCTGGACAGCGTCAGCGCGGGCGCGTTCGTCGGCTCGCTGGTCGCGGTCTGCGCGCTGATCGCCGCGCCGGTGTTCCTGCTCGGCGCCGTCGCGCCGTACGCGATCCGCCTGCGCGTCGTGCGCGTCGAGGACGCGGGCGCGATTGCCGGGCGCCTGTACGCGATCTCGACGCTCGGCAGCCTCGTCGGCGTGTTCGCGGCCGCGCTGGCGCTCGTGCCGTTCATCGGCACGCGGCGAACGTTCTTGGTGTTCGCGCTGGCGCTCGCGCTGGTGGCGGTATGGGTCGGGATGCGGCGCGCCGCGCTCGCTGCACCGGTCGGGATCGCGCTGCTGATGGCGGTGCCGGTCGGGACGGTGAAGGCCGGCGGCGACGAGCGCGTGATCTGGGAGCGCGAGACCGAGTACCAGTACGCACGCGTGCTGGAGCGCGACGACGGCCTGCGCCTGCTGGAGCTCAACGAGGGCCAGGCGGTGCACTCGCGCTACCGCGCGGGGGAGTGGCTGACCGAGGACTACTGGGACGAGCCGCTCGTGCTGCCGTTTGCCGCGCAGGGCCGCGCGCCGCGCTCGATCGCGATCCTCGGCGGCGCCGCCGGCACCGTCGCGCGTGCCTACGGCCACTACTTCCCGCGCACCCGCGTCGACCTCGTCGAGATCGACGGCGAGCTGCTCGACGTCGGCCGCGAGCTGTTCGACCTGCGCGGCCCGCGGCTGCACCTGCACCGCGACGACGCGCGCCCGTTCCTGCGCACGAGCGAGCGCCGTTGGGACGTGATCTACGTCGATGCCTACCGCCAGCCGTACATCCCGTTCTACCTCGCGACGCGTGAGTTCTTCGAGCTCGCCCGCGACCACCTGCTCCCCGGCGGAAGCGTGATCGTCAACGTCGGCCACCCCGAGGACTCCACCAAGCTCGAGAAGGTCCTGACGGCGACGATGGGCGCGGTCTTCGACGGCGTGCTGCGCGACCCGTCCGAGGACACGAACACCCAGCTCGTGGCAACCGACGCCGCGGGCGCCGGCGCGGCGCTGATGCGCCAGGCCGCCGTGCCCGCGGACCTCGCGCTGCTGCGCGACGAAGCCGCGGCGCGCCTCGCGCCCGGCCTGCGCGGCGGGCGCATCTACACCGACGACGAGGCGCCGGTCGAGTGGCTGATCGACGCCTCGATCGTCGAGGTCGCGGCTGACGGTTAGTCGCGCGCGGTTAGGCTGCGCCGATGCGGATCAAGGGGGCGGGGGCGTTCGCTGCGGCGATCGCTGCGATCGCGGTTGGGGCGGGGCCAGCGCAGGCTCAGATCAGCCCGGTCGCGACCGATCTCGGCGCGCCGGCGCTGGCGCTGCTGACGGGTGGCACGCAGCGCGTGTGCGCGACGTCTGCGATGGGCGCGCGGATTCGCTGCGTCGAGAACGTGCGCACGTTGCCGTCAGGGTCTGCGACGGCAAGCGCGGTCACCTACGGGCACTGGGTCTTCTGCAAGCGCACCTGCGGCGCGACGCTGCTCGTGCACGAGAAGGTCCACGTCAGCCAATGGGAGACCTTCGGCGACCTCTTCGGGCCGATGTACCTGCTCGAGGCGGCGCTTCACGGCACCGGCTGCGAGAACCAGTGGGAGCGCCCCGCCTACCAGGCGACCGGCGCCTGCTGATCAGCCACTGAGCCAGTCGGCGACCGGCAGTGCCGAGGCGTCGGCGGAGTCGCCGAGCGTGTAGACCGGGACGCCGCCGAGCGCCGCGATCGTCTCGCGGTTGGACTGCTCCATCACCGACGGCTGCTCCGGGTACGGCGTCAGGACGACGGCACGCACCGGCAGTGACGCGGTGCGTGCCGCCTCGAGCGTCAGCAGCGTGTGGTTGATCGTCCCCAGCCCGGGGCGCGCGGCGATCACGAGCGGATAGCCGAGCGCGGCCGCGAAGTCGCGCACCAGGTACGAGTCGGTGAGCGGGACGAGCAGCCCGCCGACCCCCTCGACCACGAGCGCGTCGCAGTCGGCGGCAGCCGCGCGCGCGGCGCCGACGAGCGCGTCGGGCTCGATCGTCACGCCGGCCAACCGCGCCGCCAGGTGTGGTGACACGGCCGGTCCAAAGGTGTGTGGTGGGGTCGTGCCGAGCAGTTCATGGTCGTACGGCGGTGCGTCATCCAGCCCCGTCACGACGGGCTTGAACGCACCCACGCGTACGCCCTGCGCGCGCAGCGCGGCGCAGATCGCCGCGGCGAGGTAGGTCTTGCCGACGCCGGTGTCGGTCCCGGTGACGAAGAGCCCGCTCAGGCGGCTTCGGCGTCGTAGATGCGCCGGTGCGCCGGCTGCGCGGCTGCAACCGGCAGGCCCGCACCCGGCCGGAAGCCCGCCTGCAGCGCCGCGCGCCCGAGCACCTGTGCGGCCTCGCGCAGCTCGTCCTTCGTGTGCGACGCCATCACCGCCAGGCGCAGCCGCGACGTGCCCTCGGCCACCGTCGGCGGGCGGATCGCCTGCGCGAAGACGCCGTTCTCGATCGCCAGCTCGCAGATGCGCATCGCAAGCGCCGCCTCGCCGACGATCAGCGGCACGATCTGCGTGGTCGAGCCCTCGACGTGGAAGCCCTCCTTCTCGAGCGCCTCGCGCAGCACGCCGGCGTTGGCCTGCAGCTTCTCGACGCGCCGCGGGTTCTCGGCAAGCAGGTCGAGCGCCGCCAGCGCGGCCGCAACCGCAGGCGGCGGCGGTGCGGTTGAGAAGATCAGCGAGCGCGCGCTGTTGACGAGGAACTTCGCCATCTGCGCGCTGCACGACGCGTATGCGCCGTAGGAGCCGAGCGCCTTGCCGAGCGTGCCGACGACGATGTCGACCTCGCCCTCCAGGCCGGCCTCGGCGACCGCGCCCCGCCCGCCGGGCCCGAGGCAGCCGGTGCCGTGGGCCTCGTCGACGACGAGCCGTGCGCCGTAGCGCCGCGCGAGCTCGACCAGCTCCGTCAACGGCGCGACGTCGCCGTCCATCGAGAAGACGCTGTCGGTGACGATCACCGCGGGGCGACCTTCGAGCTTGCGCAGACCGTGCTCGAGGTGCTCGGTGTCGCAGTGGTCGTAGATGACCTTCTCGGCGCCCGACAGCTTGCAGCCGTCGATGATCGACGCGTGGTTGAGCTCGTCGGAGAAGACCACGCTGCCGCGTCCCGCCAGCGCGCTGATCACGCCGACGTTGGCGAGGTAGCCCGAGCCAAACAGCAGCGTCGCCTCCGAACCCTTGAAGTCCGACAGCCGCTCCTCCAGCCGGCGGTGGATCGTCATCGTCCCCGAGACCAGCCGCGACGCGCCCGCGCCGACGCCCCAGCGCATCGCCGCGTCGGCGGCTGCCTCGCAGACCTTCGGGTGGTCGGCGAGGCCGAGGTAGTTGTTCGAGCAGAGGAGCAGGACGGGCTTGCCGTCCAGCACGACACGCGGGCCCTGCGGCCCGCTGATCATGCGCATCCGCCGGTAGAGGCCGGAGTCGCGCAGGTCCTGCAAGCGGGCCTCGATGTCGGTCATCGCTAGGCCACGTGCTCCGCCGGCCACGCGTTCGGTGCCCCGTCTAGTCGTGGTGGCACCGTCGTCTTCTTCGCGAAGCGCAGCTGCTCGGCGGGGTTCCAGACCTTGATCTCGATCCCGGCCGCGACCGCCTCGTCGGCGGTGTCGAGGAACTCCTCGACCACATCCGGCGTCTCGCCGTCCAGCCAGCCGGCGCGGTTGTCGGGGCGGGGGTTGGCGCCGTTGTCCTCGTGGCGGGCGATGTTCAGCCCGAGCTCTGTGAACATCGCGCGGTCCTGGTCCGGCGTCGAGCCGAGCGTCGTCAGGAAGTTGCCCATCATCACCCCGTTGAGGCCGGCCTTGACGGCCAGCGGCTGCAGCTCGCCGAGGTTCTCGACGCGCCCGCCACACAGCCGGAACAGCGCCTCCGGGAGGATCAGGCGGAAGATCGCGACCCACTTCACGGCCTCCCACGGGTCCATGTAGTCGCGGTCGCCGAACTTCGTGCCGGGGCGCGGGTTGAGCAGGTTGATCGGCACCGACGTCGGGTTGATCGACGCCAGCTCGAAGGCCATCTCGACGCGCTGCTCGCGCGACTCACCGAGGTTCAAGATCCCGCCGACACAGGTCTCCAAGCCGGCCTCGCGGACCGCATCGATCGTCCGCAGGCGCCCGGCATAGCGGACCGTCGAGGAGACCTCGGGGTAGTAGGACTCCGCGGTCTCGACGTTGTGGTGCACGCGCTGGATGCCCGCCTCGCGCAGCGCCTTCGCGCGCTCGGCGCTCATGTGCCCGATCGACGCGCAGCGCTTGAGGTTGGTGTGCTCGGCCACCAACCGCGCGCCCTCGAGCACCTTCTCGAAGTCGCGCTTGGACAAGCCCTGGCCCTGCGTGACCATGCAGAAGCGGTGCGCTCCAGCAGCCTCCGCGGCGCGCGCGTGCTCGAGCATCTGGTCGGGCTCCATCATCGCGTGCAACGGCGTCTCGGCCTCGGCAAACCGCGACTGCGCGCAGAAGCCGCAGTCCTCCGCACACCCGCCGGACTTCGCGTTGACCAGCGAGCACATGTCCGTCGAGTCGCCGAACTGCATCTGCCGCGCCTCCCACGCCCGCTCGACCAGCGCCTCGATGTCCGCGTGGTCCTCGAGGTCTCCAAGGGTGAGCGCTTCCTGGCGCGTGATCAACGGCGGCATGGCGCGGCACGATGCCACCTTCGGCGGACGATCGGGCGCGAATTCGTCACTTCGAGGCCGACCGACAAGTTCAGCCAACCTTGAGGTTGCGCCCTATCCTGGAGAAACCATGGATTTCGGTCTCTACATCGCCTTCCTCGTCCCGCCGCTGGTCCTCGGCTTCGCGGTCCAGTGGTGGCTGAAGCGCACGTTCGCCCAGCAGTCGCAGGTTGCCGACGACGCCGGCCTCACCGGCGCCCAGGTCGCGCGCATGATCCTCGACCGCAACGGCCTCACGGAGGTCCCCGTGAAGCCGTCGCCCGGTGGGCCGCTGTCTGACCACTACGACCCGCGCGAGCGGGCCGTCTACCTCTCGCAGCCCGTCTACGAGGAGGCAAGCGTCGCCGCCCTCGCCGTCGGTGCCCACGAGGTCGGCCACGCGATCCAGCACCAGCACGCCTACAAGCCGCTGGCAATCCGCTCGTCGCTGTTCCCGGCCGTCGCGATCGCCTCGCAGGCGTGGATGTTCGTGCTGATCGGCGGCGTGATCCTCCAGGCGCTCGGCCTGATCCAGGTCGCGATCGCGCTCTACGCCGTCGTCGTCCTCTTCCAGCTCGTCACCCTGCCCGTCGAGTTCGACGCCTCCCGCCGCGCCGGCATCCAGCTGCGCGAGATCGGCATCGTCACCGCGACGGAGTCCGGTGGCGTGCGCAAGGTCCTCACCGCCGCCGCGCTCACCTACGTCGCCGGCGCCCTCGCCGCGATCGCGCAGCTCGCGTACTTCGTGCTCGCGTTCCTCCAGGATTAGCCGCAGTTGCAGGTCCGTCACCTGAGGTCAGGTGACGGACCGGTTTCCGGTCCCGGTTCCCATTCGACTCCGCGGTACCAGCGCGGGTAGTGTTGGTTTCGTGGAGGAGAGATCGCCGGCCACACGGCTGATCGTCACTGGATTGCTTGTGCTGGCCGTCGCGCTCGTCGCGGTCATCTTCCTGCGCGGAAACGACCCCTACAAGCTCACGATCCAGCTCTCCAACGCCAGCCAGCTGGTGAAGGGCAACCAGATCGAGGTCGGCGGCTACGAGGTCGGCACGGTCAAGAAGATCGAGCTCGGCAACGACAACCAGGCGCGCGTCGAGGTCGAGCTCACCGACGACACGCTGACGCCCCTGCACGAGGGCACGCGCGCATGGGTCCGCGCCGGTTCGGTCTCGGGCGTCGCCAACCGCTATATCGCGCTCGCCCCCGGTCCGAACACCAACGCCGAGCTCAAGAGCGGCGCGACCATCACCGCCGCCGCCACGAACCCCGCGGTCGACCTCGACGCCGTCCTCGCGACGTTCGACGGCGAGACGCGCCGGGCGCTGCAGGGCCTGATCCACGGCGCTGCCGACATCTACTCGGGCGAGGGCAGCAAGGGCCTGCGCGACACGCTGACCTACCTCGACCCGGCGCTCGGCCAGCTCGACGCGACGCTCTCGGAGATCACGCGCGACCGCGCGGCGCTGCAGAAGTTCATCGTCGCGTCGTCCAACGTCGTCAGCGCCGTCGCCGACCGCCAGGACGACGTCGAGGCCGGCCTCGCCTCCGCCGCCACCACGGCCGGCGCGCTGGCGCGTGAGCGGGAGGCGCTGACCGGCGTGCTTGCGAAGGCGCCGTCGACGCTGACGCAGGCCACGGGCTCGCTCAACTCGCTGGCCGGCACGCTCGACACGCTGACGCCGGTCGCCCGCAAGGCGCTGCCGGTCGCGCCGAAGCTGCGCCGCTTCATCAGCGCGATCACGCCGGCGCTGGACCGCGGCACGGTCGTGCTCCCGCGCGTGCGCGCGCTGCTGCCCTCGCTGCAGGCTGCGCTCACGGGCCTGCCGGCGCTGCGCAAGGACGCGCTGCCCTCGTTCGCGCGCTCGGCGAAGGCGCTCGAGGAGTACATGCCGCTGATCAAGCAGGCGCTGCCGTACATCCCCGACGCCGTGCTCGGCGCAACCAACGGCTTCGGCGGCACGGCCGGCGGCTACTACGACGCCAACGGCAGCTACGCGCGCATCGCCGCGATGTTCGGCCCGCAGGGTCCCTCCGGCCTCTTTGCCGGCAGCCCGACGCTCGGCCCGCTGACCAACGAGTACCACCAGAACCGCCGCTGCCCGCTCGCGACGACCCAGGTCGTGCGTGACGGCTCCAACAAGTTCGACGGCGCCGATCCCAAGTGCGCGGAGTCGCAGCGGCCATGAGGCGCCTGCTCGCTGCCGCAGTCGCGCTCGCGACCATCGCCGCCGCGGTGCTGCTGGCCAGCGGCTGCGGCGGCGCGGAGAAGCAGAGCTACCGCGTCAACGCGATCTTCGACAGCGCCGGCTTCCTCACGCCGGGCACCGACGTGCGCATCGGCGGCGCAAAGGTCGGCAAGGTCGACGACCTGCGGCTCACGCGCGACCACCAGGCGCGCGTGGAGATGACGATCGAGGATCGCTTCGCGCCGTTCCGCGCGGACGCCGACTGCACGATCCAGCCGCAGTCGCTGATCTCCGAGAAGTTCGTCAACTGCACGCCGGGCACGCCCGACGCGCAGCCGCTGCGGGAGAGCGACGGCGTCACGGTGCTACCCGTGCGCAACACGCACGCGCCGATCGACATCGACCTGCTGCTGAACATCTTCGACCGGCCGGTGCGCGAGCGCCTGACGCTGCTGCTGTCCGCGCTCGGCACGGGCCTCGCCGCGCGCGGGGAGGACCTCAACCAGACGATCCTGCGTGCCGCTCCTGCCCTGCAGGAGACCCGCCGCGTCCTGACGATCCTCGAGCAGGACCGCACGCAGCTGCAGGACCTGATCAAGAACTCCGACACCGTGCTCGCGAGCCTCGGCAAGGGCCGCGAGCGGGTCGCTGACTTCGTCAAGAGCACCGGCGAGGTCGCAGCGGTCTCCGGCCGGCGCAGCCAGCAGCTGCAAGAGGCAATCCGCGAGCTGCCGAAGCTGCTGACCGAGGCACGCGGCGGGCTCAACCAGCTGACCGACTTCGCCAAGGTCGGCACGCCGTTTGCCGAGCGCTTGCGCGCCTCCGGGCCGGGCCTGAACCAGCTCGTGCGCGAGCTCGCGCCGTTCGCCGAGCGCATCACGCCGACCGTCACGCGCCTCGGCGCGACCGCGCGCCGCGCGCGGCCAGCGCTGAAGGACATCGCCCCGCAGGCGCGCCGCCTCGAGCGCTTCACCAAGAACCTCCCGCAGGCCTCGCAGCTGCTCTCCGAGCTCGGCGTCAGCGTGCGCGACAAGGGCGTCATCGAGGGCCTCGGCAACCTCGGCTACTACGGCGCGACCGCGCTTGCCCGCTTCGACAAGCACGGCCACATCCTGCCCTCCTACATCATGCTCAGCCTCTGCGCGATGTGGGCAACCGCGCCGACGCCGTTCTGCGACGGCCACTACGACGCCTCGACCCAGCAGCGCGCGGCGCACTGGCGCAACGTCGACCAAGAGAAGGCTGCCGAGAAGAAGGGGTCGACGGAGAAGAAGACGCCGGCGAAGACGACGCCCGAGAAGCCGAAGCTGCCGCTGCCGGAGCTGCCGAAGAAGATCGGTGAGATCCCGCTGCCCGACCTGCCGAAGATCCTCGACGACGTGCTCGGCACGCTCCAGGACACCGTCGGCGGCCTGCTGAACCCCAAGAAGGAGCAGCAGCCCAAGCAGAGCAGCGCCAACCCCGTCCAAGACCTCCTGGACTACCTCCTGCGATGAACCGGCGCGCACGCTCATCGGTGGCAGCGAACCCGGTCCTGATCGGCGCCGTGACGGTGCTCGTCATCGCGGTGGCGGTGTTCCTGTCCTACAACGCCAACAGCGGCCTGCCGTTCGTGCCCAGCTACGAGGTCAAGGCGGTCGTCCCGGACGCCGCCGAGCTCGTGCCCGGCAACGACGTCAACGTCGGCGGCGCGCGCGTCGGCCAGGTCACCAAGGTCGAGGCCGGCCTGCAGCGCGGCGAGCCCGTCGCGGTGCTCTCGATGAAGCTCGAGAAGCCGCTTGACCCGCTGCCGCGCGACACGAAGGTCCTGATCCGCCAGCGCTCCAACGTCGGCTTGAAGTACGTCGAGCTGCGGCCGGGGCGCGAGCGCATCGGCCTGCCGGCCGGCGGCACGCTGCCGCTGCGCAACGCGACCGCTCCCGTCGACCTCGACGACGTCGTCTCGACGTTCGATCCGCCGACGCGCCGCGGGCTGGCGGACACGATCTCCGAGCTCGGCGTCGGCCTCGCCGGGCGTGGCGGCGACCTCAACCGCGCGATCGAGAACCTGCCCGCCCTCTTCCGCGACCTGACGACGGTCAGCCGCACGCTCGCCAGCAGCCAGACCGACCTGCACGGCTTCATCACCGGCGTCAACTCCGCCGTCGCGGCGATCGCACCGGTGGCCGAGCCGCTGCGCCAGCTCTTCGACGGCGGCGCCACCACGTTCGCGGCGCTCGAGCGCGAGTCCGCGGCGCTTGGCGCGGCGATCGAGAAGTCGCCGTCGACCGAGCGTGAGGCCACCGCCGGCTTCATCGCGCTGCAGCCGCTGCTGCGCGAGGCGACGGCGTTCGCGCGCGACGCCAACCCCGCGCTGCGGATCCTGCCGCGCGCCAGCCGGCGCCTGGCCAGCGCGCTGCGCACCAGCGGCCCGGCGCTCGGGCGCGCCCGCGCGCTTGCCTCGCCGCTGGACGACGTGCTCGCGCGCACGCGCAGCCTCGCGCGCATGCCGGCGCTGAGTGGCGCGCTGCGGCGGCTGACCTACGTCGTCGACGAGGCCGTGCCGCTGCTGACCTACATCAACCCGTTCCAGACCAAGTGCAACTCGCTTGGCCTGTGGTTCCGCAACGTCCCGTCGCTGGGCAGCGAGGGCGACGCGATGGGCACCTGGTTCCGCTTCACGCCGGTCTCCCAGCCGCTGGAGTTGCTGCCGAAGGCGACGCGCTCACCCGACCTGCACTACGCGCCGCTCGGCGACGTCGGCCAGAACGGCGAGTGCGAGTACGGCAACGAGCTGTTCGTCCCGAACAAGCAGACGGTCGGGCCGGTGCCGGGCACGCAGCCGCTGGCGACCGAGGGCACGATCCCGGGCACGCTGGCCGACAACATCAAGCACGAGCACGGGCTGGGTCGATGAGGCGCCACCAGCCACGCGACCCGTTCAAGATCGGCCTGGCGGTGCTGATCATCGGCGCCGTCATCAGCTACTTCGGGTTGACGCGTACGAACCCGCTGCACAACGGCTACGAGGTCAACGCGACGTTTGCCTCGGCGCTGAGCAACGGCGTCCACAGCGGCTCGCCGGTGCGGATCGCGGGCGTCAACGTCGGCAAGGTCAAGGAGGTCAAGCGCGGCAAAGGCCAGACCGTCGACGTGAGGATGGAGATCACCGACGCCGGCCGCCCGATCCACCGGAACGCGACGATCAAGGCACGCCCGCGGATCTTCCTCGAGGGCAACTACTTCCTCGAGGTCAAGCCCGGCACGTCGACGGCG
Source organism: Paraconexibacteraceae bacterium (assembly GCA_963727365.1). Taxonomy (GTDB): domain Bacteria; phylum Actinomycetota; class Thermoleophilia; order Solirubrobacterales; family Solirubrobacteraceae; genus Paraconexibacter. The sequence continues at coordinate 156,187 of CAVSFU010000017.1, forward strand.
AAGGAGCTCCCTGACGGTGGGCGGATCCCGCTGTCGCAGACCGCGATCCCGGTGCAGTTCGACGAGGTCATCGGGACGTTCACGGCGCCCACGCGCCAGAGCCAGCGCGACGTCATCGACGGGTTCGCCGACAGCCTGAAGAAGGGCGGCGCGGACGCCGTGCGCGAGGGGTACGAGGCCGGCCCGGGCGCGCTGAAGGGAATCGCGATCACGCAGCGTGAGCTGCGCGGCACGCAGCCTGGCGACCTCGCGCGCTTCGTCGAGAGCCAGGCGAAGGTCTCCGCGGCGCTCGACGACAACCGCGTCGCGCTCGGCGACCTGATCACGCGCTTCCGCCAGACCAACGACACGCTCGCCAGCCGCCAGCAGCAGCTCGCGGCGTCGCTGCCCGCACTGCGCGACCTGCTCGACGAGGCACCTGCCGCGCTCGACGCGCTCGACGGCATGCTGCCGCCGCTGCGGCGCCTGTCGGTCGCGCTGCGCCCGAGCCTCGACATCGCGCCGGAGGTGCTCGACAACGGCATCCCGTTCGCAAGCGCGCTGGCGTCGCTGCTGCGCACCGACCGCCTCGGCGCGCTGGTGAACGCGCTGCGCCCGACGGTGAGCTCGCTGCGTCAGCTCGAGCGCTCGCTGCCCCAGCCGCTGAACTTCGCCGAGAAGATCTCCCACTGCGCCGTGCGCAACGTCCTGCCGGTGATCAGCATGGAGGTGCCCGACGGCCACCTCTCGACCGACCAGCCTGCCTGGCAGGACCTGCTGCACGGGCTCTCCAACCTCAACTCCGCCCAGCAGAACTTCGGCGGCGACGGCCCGGCGACGCGCTACAGCTTCGGCTTCAGCCAGGACATCGTCGTGACTGCGCTGAACAACAGCGCCAACCTCGTGATGCTGTCGGGCACGCCGCTCGTCGGCGCGCGCCCGAAGTGGACGCCGGGCCACCAGCCGCCCTACGAGCCCGACGTCGCGTGCGAGACGCAGCCTGTGCTGCAGGACGTCAAGTCCGAGACGGTCGGCGCGCCGGCGGCGAAGAAGACGATCCGCCTGAAGAAGACCGAGCCGTGGACGCGCAAGCAGCTGCAGAGCCGCGTCCGCAAGAGCCTCGATGACATCAAGGCAAGGGCCAAGCGATGAGCTTGATGCGCCAGATCCGCACGAACGCGCTGGCGATGATCGCCATCGTCGGGCTGATCGTCATCGCCCTGGGCGTGTCGTTCTACATCCTGCGCAATCAGCGCCTGCGGCTGCCCTACGACGACATCTACACGCTGAAGGTCGAGCTGCCGACCGGCCAGGCGCTGACGCCCGGGCAGGGGCAGTCGGCAACCGTCGCCGGCGTGCGCGTCGGGGAGGTCTCGAAGGTCGAGCTCGAGGACGGGCGCGCCCTGGTCAGCCTCGCGATCGACAACGGCAAGCTGCCCGAAGGCGACGTGAAGACCGACGCGCACGTGGTCGTGCGCCCGCGCACGCCGCTGAACGACATGACGATCGAGGTCGAGCCGGGCACGCGCAAGGCGCCGCGGCTGGCCTCGGACGCCGTCCTCGGCGTGGCGAACTCGACGCGCAACGTCAACCTCGACGAGATCCTCTCGGCGCTGGACACCGACACGCGCGCCTGGCTGGCGACGCTGCTCGACGCGACCGGGCGCGGCGTGAAGGACCGCGGGCCGGCGCTGCGCGAGCTGTACAAGGCCGGTGCGCCGACGTTGAAGCAGACCGAGCGCGTGTCCAACGCGATCAACGCGCGCCGGCGTGAGCTCGGGCGTGCGATCCACAACCTCTCCGCGCTCGCGACGTCGCTGGGCAAGGAGGACAAGTCGATCGGCAAGCTCGTCGCGGGCGGCAACCAGACCTTCGCCGCGTTCGCCAACGAGACCGATGCGCTGCGCCGCGCGATCGAGCTCTTGCCGGGGACGCTGCAGACCGGCCGCACCGCGCTGGACGCGCTGACGCCGCTGGCCAACGCGACCGGCCCGGCGCTGACGGCGCTGCTGCCCGCGACCGAGGCGCTGCCGAAGGCGCTGCGCGCGTCCAACCCGCTGTTCAAGCAGGGCGCGCCGGCACTGCGTGACCTGTCCGAGACGACGCGCCAGGCCGTGCCGGTGGTGCAGAACCTCGCACCGTCGCTGTCGCGCATCCAGCAGGCGACACCGCAGCTGTCGAGCACGCTGTCGGTGTTGCGGCGCGCGATCAACGAGCTCTCCTACGTGCCGACCAACGGCGTCGACAAGAGCTACCTGTTCTGGTTCAACTGGTTCGCGCACAACCTCAACGCCTTCACGGGCAACCAGGACGCCAACGGCACGTTCTGGCGCGGCACGGCGATCGTGTCCTGCTCGTCGGGCCTCAACAACCCGCTGTTGATCTCGCTGCTCGGCCCGCTCGTCGACCAGCTGCAGACGGCCTGCCCGAAGGTCCCGGAGCGCTGACGTGGACAAGAACGCCATCAGCAAGGGACGGGTCGCGATCGCGCTGGTCTTCGCGCTGTCGTGCTTCGGGCTGCTGCTGTTCCTGTGGAACGCGTTCGGCGGCCCGGTGCCGCTGCAGCCCCAGGGCTACCAGGCGAAGGTCCTGCTGCCCGAGGCGCCGCTGCTGCCCGTCCAGGCCGACGTCCGCATCTCGGGCGTGCCCGTCGGCAAGATCACGCAGATCAAGCGCAACGCCAACAACGTCGAGGCGACCGTCGAGATCGAGGAGCGCTACGCGCCGCTGCGCAAGGACGTGCGCGTCACCGTCAGGCGCAAGACGCTGCTGGGGGAGGGCTATCTCGAGCTGACACCGGGCCAGCCGCGTGCGCCGCTGCTGGCGGAGGGCGCGACGATCCCGCCGTCGCAGGTGCAGGAGCCGGTCGCGCTCGACGAGCTCTTCTCGGCGTTCGACAAGCCGACGCGCAACGCGCTTCAGCGCTGGTTCGTGGGGTGGTCGGCGGGGCTGAAGGATCGTGGCGACTCGCTGTCCAGCGCGATCGGCCATCTGCCCGGCACTGCCGAGGGCGCCGCCGACCTGCTCGGCGAGCTGCGCCGTCAGCGCGGCGCCGTCTCGACGCTGGTGCGCGACACCGGCCGCACGTTCACGGCGATCGGCTCGCATCGCGCGCGTGTGGACGAGCTGATCAACAACGCCAACGAGCTGTTCGCGACGACCGCGGCGTCCGACCGCAACCTGCAGGCGACGTTCCGCGCGCTGCCGGGCTTCCTCGACGCGCTGAAGGCGTCCTCGTCGGCGGTGCGCCGCGCCGCGGTGCCGGCGACGCCGCTGCTGCGCGAGCTGCGCCCCGTCGCGCGGCAGCTGCCCGACACGCTGCGCGCGACCGACGAGCTGGCGCCGGTGCTGCAGTCGATCGCGGCGCCGCTTGACCGCGTCACGCGCGTCGCGCCGCGCGGGCTGAAGGCGGCCAGCGACATCGTGCGCGCGTCGCAGCCGCTGTTCCGCCAGCTCGACCCGCTCAGCCAGTACGTCGTGCCGGTCGTGGACTTCGTGCAGGCCTACCGCCGCGAGATCATCACGCAGTTCCCGAAGACCGCCGCGGCCACGCAGGCGTCCTACGCCGACCCGGGCAGCGGGCGCCCGATCCACTACCTGCGCGCGCCCGCCGTCGTCGTCAGCGAGTCGTTGACCGGCCACAAGGTGCGTGCGCCCTACAGCCGCGCCAACGCCTACCCGATCCCCGGCTCGCTCAACGACTTCATCAAGGGCCCGCTGAAGGCGCTGGACTGCAGCAACGAGAAGAACACCGCGACGATCATCGCGCTGGGCGGCGCGCCGCCGTGCATCGAGCAGGGGCCGTGGACCTTCCGCGGCAAGACCGCGCAGGTCCCGCTGCAGCTCACGCCCGCGCCATGAGCGCCGCGGTCGACGCCCGAGCGGTGCGCCTGTCCCCGCGCCAGGAGGAGATCCTCGACGCGCTCGAGGACACGTTCCTGCGCGGCGGCCTCGAGGTGACGGTCGGCGAGCTGGCGCTGCAGGCACGCTGCTCGCGGCGGACGCTGTACGAGATCGCCACGAGCAAGGAGCAGCTGTTCGTGATCGTCGTCGACCGGATGCTGCGGCGGCTTGGGCTGCAGGCGCGCGAGGCGATGTCCGGCGGGGCGACCCACGCGGACGCGCTACGTGCCTTCATGGCCTGCGCGCAGCCCCAGCTGCGGCGCGTGACGCCGCGCTTCGAGCGCGCGCTCGCGGGCCATCGCCCCGCACGGCGGGTCTTCGACCGCCACGCCGCGATCGCGCGCGTGCGGATCGAGGAGCTCATCGCCGCCGGCGTGGCGGCGGGGGAGTTCGCGACGGACGACGCGCGGCTGGCGGCAGACGTGCTCGTCGCCGTGCCACAGCACCCGCGCGCGGTCGACTTCGTGCTGAACGGCCTGCGCGCCCGCTAGCGGCCCTGCCAGCGCGCGGGGCGCTTCTCCGCGAACGCGCGCACGCCCTCGCGAAAGTCCTCTGACGCGAAGCAGGCCTCGCGCAGCGCGATCAGCTCGTCGGCGGTTGCCTGGTCCAGTGCGCCCTCGGCGGCCAGCAGTGCGCGCAGCACGCGCTTGTTGCCGCGGACGCTGAGCGGCGCGTTGGCGGCCAGCTCGACGGTCCAGGCCAGCGCGGTGTCGGCGAGGTCGCGCTCGACGACCACGTGGTTGACGAGGCCCCAGCGCTCGGCGGTGTGGGCGTCGATCTGGCGGCCGAGCAGGAACAGCTCGCGCGTGCGGGCGCTGCCGATGACGTCCAGGAAGCGGCGCAGGCCGGTGTGCGAGTAGACGAGGCCGAGCTTTGCCGGCGGCATCCCGAGCTTGATGCCGTCCGCGGCGACGCGCAGGTCGCAGCTGAGCGCAAGCTCCAGGCCGCCGCCGATCGTGTGGCCCGTGAGGCCGGCGACGACGGGAAGGTCGCAGGCGTCGATCGCGTCCAGCGCAGTTGTGAAGGGATGCGCGACGAGGCGCTCGGCGGCCGTTGCGAACGTGTCGTCGTCGATGTGGCCGATGTCATAGCCCGACGAGAACATCCCGTCCTCACCGGTCAACAGGATCGCGCGCGTGCGGCCGTCCTGGTTCGCGGTCGTGACGCGCTCGGCGATCGCGTCGAGGATCGCGTGGTCGAGCGCGTTGCGCTTGGAAGGGTTGGATATGACGAGCCGCAGGACCCCCTCTGCCGGCTCGTCGACCTTGAGTTGGCCGCCGCTCACTCCAGGACGACTAGCACGTCACCCTCGTTGACGGCTTGCCCCTCTTCGCAGCGGATCTCCTTGACGGTGCCTTGATCCTCGGCCTCCACGGGCATCTCCATCTTCATCGATTCGAGGATGACGACGGTGTCGCCCTCCTCGATCGTGTCGCCGACCTGGCATTCGATCTTCCACACCGTGCCGGTGATGTGTGCCTCGACGTTGGCCATGCTGGCACGATAACCCGCGCCGTGGACACCGTGATCATCATCACCGCTTACAACGAAGGCCCGCGCCTGGGCGAGACGATCGCCGCGCTGAGGGAGGTCTTCGACGGCGCGCGGATCGTCGTCGCCGACGACCACTCGACCGACGACACGCCCCAGGTCGCCGAGCAGGCGGGCGTCGAGCTCGTCCGCGCCGAGCGCAACATCGGCAAGGGTGGGATCGCCACGCTGGCCGCCGAGCGCGTGCTGAGCATGGCGCTGTCCGACGCCGCGCCGGTGTTCGTGCTGTGCGACGGAGACCTCGCCGACTCGGCCCGCCAGCTGCCGGCGCTGGTCGACGCCGTGCGCCGCGACGAGTGCGACCTCGCGGTCGCGGTGTTCGCGACGAAGGTCGGCGGTGGCTTCGGCTTTGCCGTCGGCTACGCCCGCCGTGCGATCAAGCGCCTGACCGGCCTCGAGCTGCAGGCGCCGATCTCCGGCCAGCGCGCGATGCGCGGGGAGGTGCTGCCCGTGGTCGTGCCGTTTGCCAAGCGCTTCGGGATGGAGATCGGGATGACCGTCGACGCGCATCGGGCGGGCTTTCGGATCGCCGAGGTGCCCCTCCAGCTGCACCACCGCGCAACCGGCCGCAGCTGGGCGGGCTTTCGCCATCGCGGGCGCCAGCTGCGCGACTTCGTGCTGGTCGAGCTCAGCCGCCGCTAGCTCGACCGCCCGGCGAAAAGGTGTGGTCAGAAGTCCTACCGGCTGTCGGTCGTGGTGGGGGCGCCCGCGCCGCAGAATGCGGTCCATGTTCGGCACGGCGGGACAGCGAAGGGCACACAGCGTCTCCTCCTGCGACGAAACCGCCTTTCGGTCGTGCCGAATCCGCTCCCGTGATGCCCTGACCCAGCCTCACGGGGGGTGACGGAGCCGCGGCGCCCCCGGGGAGGGGGCGCCGCGGGCTTCCGTTAGTTTGCCCCCGTGATCCTCGCCATCGACCAGGGGACGACCGGCACGACGTGCCTCGTCTTCGACACCGACGGCGTGCTCGCCGGCCGGGCGTACCGCGAGTTCACCCAGCACTTCCCGCAGCCCGGCTGGGTCGAGCACGACGCCGCCGAGATCTGGACGGTCACCCAAGCCGTCGCCGGCGAGGCGCTCGACGACGCCGGGATCGGCCCCGGGATGCTGCAGGCCGTCGGGATCACCAACCAGCGCGAGACGGTCTGCGTCTGGGACCCCGCGACCGGCGAGCCGCTGCACCGCGCGCTGGTCTGGCAGGACCGCCGCACCGCCGCGCGCTGCGACGAGCTGCGCCGTCAGGGCCATGAGGCGCTCGTGCGCACGCGCACCGGCCTCGTCCTGGACCCGTACTTCAGCGGCACGAAGATCGAGTGGCTGCTGCGCAACGTCGACGGCCTCGCGCAGCGCGCGCAGGAGGGCCGCGCCGTGTTCGGCACGATCGACGCATGGCTCGTCCACAACCTCACGGGCGAGTTCGCGACGGACGTGTCCAACGCCTCGCGCACGCTGCTGTACGACATCTCCGCCGGACGCTGGGACCCAGAGCTCTGCGCACTGCTCGGCGTGCCCGAGCGCGCGCTGCCGGAGGTGCGCCCGTCGATCGGCGACTTCGGCACCACCAAGCCCGACGCACTGCACGGGCACGCGGTCCCCGTCGCGGGCATCGCCGGCGACCAGCAGGCAGCGCTGTACGGCCAGGCGTGCCTCGATCCCGGCCTCGGCAAGAACACCTACGGCACGGGCTCCTTCGTCCTGCTCAACAGCGGTGCGCAGCCGCCGCTGGCGCCGCCCGGGCTGCTGACGACCGTTGCCTGGGGAATCGGGCAGACGACGGTCTACGCGCTGGAAGCAGCGATCTTCGTCACGGGCGCCGCGGTGCAGTGGCTGCGTGACGGACTGCAGATCATCGAGGCGGCCGCGGAGACCGAGGGGCTCGCCGCCTCGCTGGACTCCAACGACGGCGTCTACTTCGTGCCGGCGCTGACGGGGCTCGGCTCGCCGCACTGGGACCCGTACGCGCGCGGCACGATCGTCGGGCTGACGCGCGGCGCGGGACGCGCGCACATCGCCCGCGCGACGCTCGAGGCGATCGCCTACCAGACCGTCGACGCGGTGCGCGCGATGGAGGCCGCCAGCGGTACCGCGCTCACCGAGCTGAAGGCCGACGGCGGCGCGACCGCCAACGGCTGGCTGATGCAGTTCCAGGCCGACGTGCTCGGCGTGCCGGTGGTGGTGCCCGAGGTCGCCGAGACCACCGCGCTCGGCGCCGCGATGCTGGCCGGCGTCGGCGCGGGCGTCTTCTCCCAGGACGCCGTCGTGCGCGGCTGGCGGGAGCGCTGCCGCTACGAGCCCGCGATGGGCGAGGACGAGCGCGCGGCGCTGCTGGCGGACTGGCGCCGGGCGATTGCGCGGGCGCGTGAATGGGTGGCCGCCGGGTAGGATCTCTGACAGCTCATGGGCGAGGAACGTCTGGTGAAGATGAAGCCGCAGGTCTACACGGACCCGCGCCCGAAGGAGTACTTCGACGGCTTCCACGAACGCTCGCGCACACGCGAGCCCGACGCGATGTACGAGCTGGTCCGCACGGTCACCTCGTTCTACGCCTACACGGCGTTTCGCGTGCGCTCGATCGGCGCGCACAACGTCCCCGCCAGCGGGCCGGTGATCCTCGCGCCGAACCACTTCAGCTTCATGGACCACTTCTTCGCCGGCGCCTCGATCCGGCGCAAGGTGCGCTTCATGGCGAAGTCGCAGATGTTCAAGCCGCCGCTGCAGTTCATCTACACGCATGGCGGCGTGTTCCCGGTGCGCCGCGGCGTGCAGGACGACGAGGTCTTCGTCACCGCCGAGACGATCCTGTCCAACGGCGGGCTGGTCTGCATGTACTGCGAGGGTGGACGCTCGCGCTCCGGTGACCTTGCTGAGAAGCCCAAGCGCGGCATCGGGCGCCTTGCGCTCGAGAGCGGCGCGCCGATCGTGCCCGTCGCGATCTTCGGCTCGGCGAAGGTGCGCAACTGGAAGAAGCTGCAGTTCCCGAAGGTGACCGTGCAGTACGGCAAGCCGTTTCGCTTCCCGCGCGTCGAGCAGCCCGCGCGCGAGCAGCAGCAGGCGGTGGCCGAGGAGATCTTCGCCGAGATCAAGACGCTCTACAGCGCGCTGAAGGTCGAGGGCCACGCCAAGGTTGCCCGGCGCGTGCGCGCCGAGCGCCGCGCGGCCCGCCGCGCCGCGACCGCGTGATCGCCGCCGCAGCAGCGGCCCTCACGCTTGCCCAGGTCGGGACGTTCGATCAGCCGGTCTACGTGACCGCACCGCCGGGCGACACGAAGAACGTCTACGTCGTCGAGCAGGGTGGGCTCGTGAAGTCGCTGGACGGCGCGACGTTCCTGGACCTGCGCAGCTCCGTCAGCCGCGCGTTCGAGCGTGGCCTGCTGTCGATCGCGTTCGCGCCCGACTACGCGACCTCGCGCACGCTCTACGCGTACTACACGGCCGGCGACGGGGCGATCACCGTCGCCGAGGTCAACGGCGCGGCGCGGCGCACGATCCTGCGCATCCCGCACGACCAGCAGGCCAACCACAACGGTGGGCAGCTGCAGTTCGGGCCCGACGGCCGGCTCTACGCGGCCACCGGGGACGGCGGCTTCGGCGGCGACCCTTCGGGCAACGCCCAGGACACGACGAAGGCGCCGCCGCGCGTCGTCGCGGGCGTCAACCACGACTGGCGGCTGGGCAAGCTGCTGCGCCTGGACCTCGCCGGCGGCGACCCGGAGCTGTGGTCGATCGGCCTGCGCAACCCGTTTCGCTTCTCGTTCGACCGCCAGACGGGCGACCTGATCATCGGCGACGTCGGGCAGGACGCCGTCGAGGAGATCGACTTCGCGCCCGCGCCCGGGCGCGGCCAGGGACTGAACTTCGGCTGGAATCGCTGGGAGGGCAACTCGGCCTTCTCCGGCACACCGTCGCGCGAGGGCTTCACGTTCCCTGTGATCACGCATTCGCACGGCGACGGCTGGTGCTCGATCGCGGGCGGCTACGTCGTGCGCGACCCGGCGCTGCCCGAGCTCGCGGGGCAGTACGTCTACGGCGACTGGTGCAAGGGCGAGGTCTGGGCAGCGCGGTTGAGCGCCGCCGGCGCGGCGGACGTGCGTCCGCTGGCGTTGGCGAAGGTCCCGCGGATCTCGTCGTTCGGCGAGGACGGGTGCGGGCGGGTGTATGTGGCGTCGCTCGAAGGCCCGGTGTATCGGCTGTCGACGAGCGGGGCGTGTGGGTCCGTCTCCGCCGCGCCTGACACGCGTGCGCCGCGGCTTACCCTGCTGAACCGCAGCGCCCAGCGCGTCGGGCGCTCGGGCCGCGTGTCGGTGCGGATGCGGTGTGATGAGCAGTGCACGGTGCGCGCCACCGGCTACGTCTCGGCTGCCGGCCGGCGTTACACCCTGCGCTCGGCTCGCAGGACGCTTGCGGCGGGCGCGCGCGTTCGTGTGGACCTTGGCCTGGCTTCTTCTAAGAGGAGATCGGTCGCTCGTGCGCTGCGAGCTGGGCGGGTCGTCCGTGCGCGTGTGTCGTTGCGCGTCGTCGACGCTGCGGGGAATGCGGTGCGGCGGGGCGTGACGGTGCGCGTCCGGCGCTGATCGGACGTGTGTGCATTGAGCGCCACCCGTTGGCGCTCAATGCACACACGTCAACGACGGACGTCTTCGCAGTCCGCGGCCACCACATCGACGACGTCGGCGAAGACGACGTCCGCGCCGGAGCCGCAGGTGACGCGGTCTGTGCCGCCGCCGACGACGTTGATGCGGTCGTTGCCGTCGCCGCCGTCGGCGCTGTCGTCGTCGAGGTTGCCGAAGATCGTGTCGTTGCCTGCCTCGCCGAACAGCAGGTCGTTGCCGCGGTCGCCGGTGAGGTAGTCGTCGCCCTCGTTGCCGAACACGATGTCGTTGTCGTTGCGGCCCGTCATGTGGTCGTTGCCGAGGCCGCCGTGGAGCTTGTCGTTGCCGTCCTCGCCGTCGACGTAGTCCTCGCCGCCGTTGCCGAAGAGCTCGTCGTCGCCGTCGTTGCCGAGCATCGTGTCGGCGTTGTCGGTGCCCATCAGCAGGTCGTTGCCGATCGTGCCGGGGATGACGCCGGCGGCCGGCGGCGCGTCGGTGGACGGCTCGGCGGGCACGCGGATCACCGTCTCGCAGCGGATCAGCGTGTCGCGCGTGGGCGCGTCCTCTTCCACGTAGACGGTGTCGCGGCCGGTTGAGCAGTCGACCTTGTCGGTGTCGCCGTCGGCCACGCGGATGAGGTCGTTGCCGCGGCCGCCGTTGACCTGGTCGACACCCGGGCCGGCGACGATCTCGTCGTTGCCGTCGCCGCCGGACACGTAGTCGTCGCCCGACCCGCCGTCGATCACGTCGGCGCCGGTCGAGCCGTAAAGGCGGTCGCGACCGACGTCGCCGCGCAGGCTGTCGTCGCCGGTGCGTCCGTAGAGGTAGTCGCCGCCCGTGCCGCCGTCGATCGTGTCCTTGCCGTCGCCGCCGTCGATCGTCTCCGAGCCGGGGCCGGCGTAGAGCTCGTCGTCGCCCTCGTTGCCGTTGATGCGATCGGTGCCGCGGTTGCCGTTGATGTAGTCGTTGCCGGGTCCGCCGTCGAGCGGGCCGTCGTTGCCGAGGCCGCTCTCGACGATGCGGTCGTCGCCGAGGCCGCCCTGGATCGCGTCGTCGCCGTCGCCACCGTCGAGCACGTCGTTGGCGTCGCCGCCGTCGAGCGCGTCGTTGCCGGTACCGCCGAACGCGGTATCGACGCCGAGGCCGCCGAACAGCTGGTCGTTGCCCTGGCCGCCCATCAGCCGGTCGTCGCCGTCGCCACCGCTGGCGATGTCGTTGGCGATGCCGCCGTCGAGACGATCGTTGCCGGTGCCGCCGTCGAGCGCGTCGTTGCCACGGCCGCCGATGAGGTTGTCGTTGCCGGCGAGGCCGAACAGCGCGTCGGCGCCGGTGGTGCCGCTGAGCGTGTCGTCGCCGTCGGTGCCGACCTTCGTGGCGAGGCCGGGCTGCAGCGCGATCGCCTGCGGGCGCACACGCCCACCGAGCCGCTGCGTGGCGAGCTTCTTCAGCGACAGCTGCGACAGCACCGACACGGTGCGCGCGGCGCTGTCGCCGACGTAGATGCGCCGCCCGTCGGGCGACGGCGCCGGGTAGCCCGGTCCCCGGCCGGTCGCAACGCGGGCGGCCACCCGTCGCGAGGACACGCGCACGATCGCGGTGACGCGGGCACCCGCAGAGGCGCCCGCGATCAGATAGCGCCCGTCGTCGGTGAACGCCAGCCCACCGCCGTAGCCGCGGCCGAGCTTCAGCCGCAACCCGAGCCGGCCCTCCTCGGCCTCGACGGACAACACCGACGACTGCTTCTTAGAAGACGCCAGAATTCGACCCAGCGCGCCAGACGGAGGGAACGCCACGCCGGTCGCGCCCGACACCCGCAGCGTCCGCAGCACCCGGCCCGCCGACAGATCCAGCACCGCGACACGCTTGCGGTCCAGCACCACCAGCGCACGCGAGCCGTCGCCGGAGATCGCCAGCGGCCCGCCGCCACGGCGCCCGAGGCTGATCGCGCCGGTGCGTGTGAGCGTCGCGGTGTCGATCACGTCCACGGCGCCGCGGCGCGACGCGTAGAGCTGCGCGCCGTCGCCTGACACCGCCACGGCGGTCGGCGTGCCGGGCAGCGTCAGCACGGCACCGAGGGCGCGCTTGGCGAGGTCCACGGTCACCACCCGTGAGCCCGCCGCGACGTAGGCGCGCGAGCCGTCGGGGGCCATCGCGACGCCCCGCGCCTTGCCACCGACAGCGATGCGCGCGCTGACCTTGTTCGTCGTGACGTCGGTCAGCGTCGCGTAGCCGTCGCCGCCGGCGACGGCGATGACGCGCGCGTCCGCGGTGGCGGGCAGCAGGCAGAGCAAGGAGACGGCGAGCAAAGCGCGGCGCATGTGGCTCTCAACGCGCGACGGCGGCGCGAAGTTGCGCCGGGAACGGCGGCCAGATGTCCGGGTCGTGCCCGCAGGCCACAAGCGTGTCGGGCGTCAGCTCGCGATCGATTGCCTCGAGCGACTCGTGGTAGGTGGCGACGTCGTGCAGGAACAGCGGCGTGTAGCGCGCACGCAGCGTGGAGACGCTGTAGGCGGCGTCGCCGACGAGCAGGATGCGCTGCCCACCAGGTCCGCGGATCAGCAGCGAGCAGTGGCCGGCGGAGTGCCCGCGCGTGGCGCAGAGGCGGATCGAGCCGTCGCCGAGCAGGTCGATGGTGCGGCTGAAGGCGCCGTGCGGCGTGCCGCCGTCGAGGTCCAGCAGCCGCCACTCGAGGCGCTCGTCCACGTGGCGGGGGATGTAGCCGTCGCGAAAGCCGCCGGTGGTGAACGCCGACCACTCGCGCGCGTCGACGACCACCGGCGTGCCCGGTGCCAGGTGCGAGAGGCCGCTCGTATGGTCCCAGTGCATGTGCGTCATCACGACGAGCGCCACGTCCTCGACGCTCTCGCCGTGCTCGGCCAGGCGCTGCGGCAGCGCCATCTCGGGCGTCATCTTCGTCGGGAAGACATAGGTCCCGGCGCGCCCGACGTTGCGCGCGGGGTTGTCAGCCATGTCGGCGTGCAGGCCGGCGTCGACGACGATCGTCCCGGCCGTCGGATGGCGCAGCAGAAACGCCGGGATCGGGATCGACAGCCACGTCGACCGGCGCGACGCGATCACGCGGAGTTGCTTGGCGGGCCCGGTCGGCTTGTCCAGCCAGCCGGGCGGCGCGGGCATGCGTCCGCACTCCAGCGGGATGACCTCGACCTCGGCGCCGTCGCTGCCTCCCGGCAGGGGCGTCATGGCAGCGGCAGGGACGGGGAGCATGCGTCGGACAATATGCTGGCCGCGTGGCCAGTGTGCGCGACAACTCCGACAAGGAGCGCTACGAGATCACTGTCGACGACGCAGCCGCAGGCTTTGTCGAATACCGCCTGCGCAAGGACGTGATCGCGTTCTTCCACACCGAGATCGACCCGGCGTACGAAGGTCAGGGCCTCGGCTCGCAGCTCGTGCGCCACGTGCTCGACGACGCGCGTGCGCGAAGCTTGGGCGTGCTGCCGTTCTGCCCGTTCGTGCGCGGCTACATCGAGCGTCACGAGGAGTACGTCGAGCTCGTGCCGCCCGACCAGCGCGCGCTGTTCGACCTCTAGGTGTAGTTCCTAGGAACGTTGTTATGCGAGCAGCGGTGCCGGTGGATTGCCGTCGTGTGAAGTTGGTTCGGGCCGTGAAGTTGGCCGCTGCGCGAGCAAACAGCCGCTTAGAGGGGCAGGGAGCAGCTAGGGCCCAGACGTCTCGTCTGGTAATCGCGCCTCGCGTCCACACGCCTCAAGGCGCAACCGTTAGCCGGGCGCCACCCGACGCCGCTGTGCCGTCGAACTGGCAGGCGTGGCGCCCAGCAGGTGGGCGTGAGACCTGCCAGTTGCCACGGGAGACCAGCGGCGGCTCCGCACCCGGTGAACTCCGGGAGACCAGACGTGTTTGGCGCGCGGCGCGATTGCGGGCGCCAGCTTTCGGCCCGCCGGCACACCCTGCCCCTCTAAGCGGCTGTTTGCTCGCGCAGCGGCCGACCTCACAGCCCGAGCGATCTCGACACGATGCCAATCCACGAGCGCCCGTCGACCAAGCACACCGCCAGCGCCTGAACAACCTTCCCGGGTTCTACATCTAGCTGTGGAACCGGGGATGGTTGTTCAGGCGGTCGTCGCTGCTTGACTCGCGGGCGTGGTGGATTGGCATCGTGACGCGCCAGTTCGGGCCGTAGGTCTTCGGCTTCGCGAGACTGCCGCTTTGAGGGGCAAGAGGTGGCGCGTACGGCTCGCGCGTTGGTGCAGGGCTCGCGGTGGTCGCGCCTCGCGTCGGACACGTCCTCGGGTGCCGACGTCAACCGGGTGCTAGCGAGTATTCGCCTGCCGCGAATCGGACCGCCAGAAACCGAACGTACGTCTTACCCCCTTCTAGTGGGGGTACGACGTACGTTCGGCGCTCCGCCCAGCACGCCGAACGGGCGCGCCACGATGACAATCCACCAACCCGCGCCCGAGCAAGCTTCGCTAGGCGCTACACCTAGCTGTAGCCCATCCCCGGTTCGTTGCCGGCCCACGGGACCTCGACGGAGTCCTCCGTCGACGAGTTGCGCGCGACGACGTACTCGATCGTCTCGGTCTCCGACGGGTTCTCGACGACGTGCGTGCGGTTCGGCGGCACGTACAGCAGGTCGCCGGGGACGACGTGCAGCTCCTGGTCGAGGTTGTCGCCGTGGCGGATCAGCATCTGACCGCTGAGCATGTAGAGCGTGCTCTCGCAGTTGGCGTGGTAATGCGGGCGCGACTGGCTGCCCGGCGGGACGCGGAAGACGCCCATGAAGATGCCGCTCGCGCCGACTGTGGCCTGCGAGATCTCGGCGCCGCCGATGACGCCGCGGCTGGTGCCGTGCTCGGGGCCCGGCTTGACGACCTGCATCTCCATGCTGCTCTCCTCTCCGTCAGACCTCCAGATCGTAGTCCAGCCACTGCGAGCGCCGGCCACCTATGCGGTCGTAGAGCGCTTGCGCGCGCGCGTTGTCCAGCGCCGTCTGCCACGCCAGGCGCTTGGCGCCGTGCTCGCGCGCCGCGTCGCGGCAAGCCTCGATCAGCGCCGCGGCGGCACCGCTGCCGCGCGCGCTGGGGTCGAGGAAGAGGTCGTTCATCACCGCCAGCCGCGCCGCGGTGGTGGTCGACCACGTCCAGTAGACCGTCGCGAAGCCGACCGCACGGCCGTCGTCGTCGCGGGCGATCAGCTGAATGCCCTCGCGCTCCGGGTCGGCGATCAGCGCGCGACTCAGCGCGAGCAGCGCCTCGTCGTCGCACGCGACCTCGTAGAACTCGAGGTACCCCCGCATCAGCGGGAGCAGCTCGTCGAGATCCTGCTCGCCGACGCGCGCGATCACGTCGTCATGCCGGTGAACTGCCCACCCGTGACGTTGAGGACCTGTCCGTGGACGTAGTTGCTCCACGGCGAGCAGAGGAAGAAGACGCCGCCGGCGGCCTCCTCGGGCGTGCCAGGACGGCCCAGCGGGATCAGCATCGACGCCATCCCGCGCAGCTGGTCGGGGATGCCGAGCTGGACCTTCTCGCCACCGATCTCCATCACGTTGTCGTCGACCTTCGAGGCCGTCAGGCGGGTCTCGATGTAGCCGAACGCGACCGCGTTGACGTTGATCTTGAACTGGCCCCACTCCTTGGCCAGCGTCTTCGTCAGCCCGACGATCGCGTTCTTGCCGGCGCTGTAGTTGGCCTGGCCGGCGTTGCCCATCGTGCCGGAGATCGAGGAGACGTTGACGACCTTGCGGAAGATCTCCTCGCCGCGCTCCTTCTCGGCCTTCGCCGGCTCACGCAGGTGCGGCGCGGCGGCGCGCAGGACCTTGAACGGCACCGTGACGTGGATGGCGAGCATCTTCTCCCACCAGTCGTCGGACATCTTGTGGATCGGCGCGTCGAGGGTGTAGCCGGCGTTGTTGACGATGATGTCGAGCCGGCCCCAGGCGTCGATCGCCGTCTGCACGAGCTTGTCGGGCGCGTCGCCCGCCGTAAGGTCGCCGGCGAAGACGGCGGTCTCACCGGCGATCTCGCCGGCCGTCTGCTCGGCGACGTCGCCGTCGAGGTCGTTGATCACGACCTTGGCGCCGTGCTCGGAGAGGAGTTCTGCGGTCGCGCGCCCGATGCCGCGCGCAGACCCGGTGACGATCGCCACCTTGTCGTCAAGGATTCCCATGGCGGGGGACCCTATCGGTGGCTACAGCCCCATCGTCTTGCCGAGGATCTCCTTCATGATCTCGTCCGTGCCGCCGCCGATCGGGCCGAGGCGCAGGTCGCGGACGGCGCGCTCGATGCCGTACTCGACCATGTAGCCGTTGCCGCCGTGGATCTGCAGGCACTCGTCGGCGACGTCGAACGCGGCGCGCTGCGTGGCGAGCTTGGCCATCGTCACCTCGCGCACCGCGTCGTGGCCCTCGTGGAAGAGGCGCAGCGCGTGGTAGGTCATCGCGCGCGCGGTCTCGATCGTCGTCGCCATCTCGGCGAACTTGTGGCGGATCACCTGGAAGTGCCCGATCTCGCGGCCGAACGCCTTGCGCTCGAGCGCGTACTTCAGCGTCAGGTCGAAGCAGCGCTGCATCCCCGCGACCGCGCCGAGGGCCATGATCAGGCGCTCCCACTGGAAGTTGGCCATGATCAGGTAGAAGCCCTGGTTCTCCTGCCCGAGCAGGTTCTCGTCGGGCACGAAGACGTCGTCGAAGCTGATCAGGCCGGTGTCCGACGCGTGCCAGCCCATCTTCTCGATCTTCGACGCGGTGACGCCCTCGCCGCGGTCGACGATCAGGAAGCTGAGGCCGTGATGGCCGCCCTCGCCGGTGGTCTTGACGGCCGTGACGAGGAAGTCCGCGCGCACGCCGTTGGTGATGAACATCTTCGAGCCGTTGACCAGCCAGCCGCCGTCGACCTTCTTGGCGTGCGTCTTGATGCCGGCGACATCGGAGCCGGCGTCGGGTTCGGTGATCGCGAGGCCACCGATCTTCTTGCCCGCGATCGCGGGGACGAGGTAGCGCTGCTTCTGGTCCTCGGTGCCGAACTTGAAGATCGGCGGCGTGGCGATGTTGACGTGCGCGCCGATGCCCGCGGCGATGCCGCCGGACTGCGCGTGGACGAACTCCTCGCACATGATCGCCTCGTGCAGGTGGTCGCCACCCTGGCCGCCGTACTCCTCGGGGTACTTGAGGCCGAGGAAGCCGTTGGCGGCGAACGTCTCGAAGAGCTCGTTGGGAAACCAGGCGGCGTCTTCCCACTCCTTGGCGTGCGGCGCGACCTTGTCGACCATGAAGCGGCGGATCGACTCGCGCAGCGCCTCGTGCTCCTGGGTGAACGGCGGCAGCAGCTTGCGCTCGGCCGTTGCGTACATCTCGGTCACGGCGTGACCGTATCCGAAGGTCCCGGCACAAGTGCCGGGGCCTCGGTAGGGCTACTGGTTGGTACCAGGACGCGGACGGTTTCCAGGCGCTCGCAGTTCTGGTCGTCGATCGTCTCGACGCTGTAGGTGACGGTCGTGGTCTGGTCGCGCGTCAGCACCTTGGTGGTCGCTCGCGGGACGTAGTAGTCCTCGTGCGGTGTCGCTGACAGCTTCACCGCGTGGGTGCGGTAGTTGCAGGTGTGGGCGCGACAGACCAGCGGGATCGACAGACGAGCGGTCGCGCCCTCGTTGACGTAGACGCGCGGCACCTTCACGCGGGACGAAGGGGCGGCCGAGGCATCGGCCGGGACAGCAAGCGCGGTGCCGAGCACCAGCGGTGCGACGGCGCCGAGGGCGAGGCGAGTGATCCTGGAAGGCATGGCGTGAGCTCCTTGTGGCGGTGTGGTGACGCCACGCAGAATCCACAGCTGCCCATGAAGCGAACATGAGCCCCAACTTCATGTTCGCTTCATGCGCACAGCCCGATCCTGGATGCATGATCTATCCAGCGCGCATCCAGTGGAACGGCTCCAGCAGCGCGCACGCTGCTCGCCCCGAGCAGGGACCGCGCCCGCCGGCTCAGGCGGCTGCGATCACAGCCCGTACGAGCGGCCGATGACCTCGAGCATGATCTCGTCGGTGCCGGCGCCGATGCGGTTGAGGCGCATGTCGCGCCAGGCGCGCTCGACGCCGTACTCCTTCATGTAGCCCGCGCCGCCATGGATCTGGATCGCCTCGTCGCAGACCTCGCAGGCGATGCGCGAGGCGTAGAGCTTGGCGATCGAGATCTCGCGCACGGGGTACTCGCCGTTGTTGAAGCGCCACGCCGTCATGTAGACCATCTGGCGCGCCGTCTCGATCTTCGTCGCCATCTCGGCGAACTTGTGGCGGATCACCTGGAAGTGGCCGATCTCGCGGCCGAACGCCTTGCGCTCGAGCGCGTACTGCAGCGTCTGGTCGAACACGCGCTGGGCGCCGGCGACGGCGCCCGCGGCGCCGATCAGGCGCTCGCCCTGAAGCTCCCAGGAGATGTGGTAGAAGCCCTTGCCCTCCTCGCCGAGCATCGCGCTCGCCGGGACGCGGACGTCCTGGAAGGCCAGCAGCGCGGTGTCGCTGGCGTGCATGCCGAGCTTCTCCAGGCGCTGCTCGCGGATCACGCCGGGCAGGTCCATCGGGACGAGGAACAGCGAGATGCCGCCGTGCCCGGCGTCGGGATCGGTCTTCGCGACGAGCACGATCACGTCGGCGCGGTGGCCGTTGGTGATGAACGTCTTCGAGCCGTTGATGACGTACTCGTCGCCGTCGCGCACGGCGCGCGTCTTGATGCCCGCGACGTCTGAGCCGGCGTCGGGCTCGGTGATGCCCAGGCAGAGGATCTTCTCGCCCTTGATCGCGGGGACGAGCCACTCCTGCTTCTGCTCCTCGCTGCCGAACAGGTGGATCGGAGGCATCGCCATGTCCGTGTGGACGGCGACGCCCATCGCCAGGCCACCGCAGTGCGCGTGCGCCATCTCCTCGGCGAGGACGAGGTTGCAGAAGTAGTCGCCGCCCTGGCCGCCGTACTCCTCGGGCATCGACAGGCCGAGGAAGCCGAGCTCGCCCATCCGGCGGATCACGGAGTCGGGGAAGGTCGTCTCCTCCCACTCGGCCGCGTGCGGCGCGAGCTCCTTGACGACGAAGCGGTGGATCGAGTCGCGCAGCTCGTCGTGGTGCTGCTCGAAGATGAAGTGCTTGCGCGCGGCGCCGTGCTCGGGCTTGAGCACGTTGTCGGTCGTGGCCATGCCCGGCACGGTAGCGCAAAGTAAGCAGTGGCACTTCCTACTTCCGGCGGCGCACCTCGAAGCGCGCGGAGACCGGCGCGGCGCTGTTGCCGGCGGCGTCGCGGGCGATCACGGTGATCCGGTAGCGACCCGCGCGCAGCCCCCGCAGGGGGTAGGCGACGGCCACGCGGCCGGCGCGCACGTCACGCGTGTAGCGCTTGGCGACGGCGGGTCGCTTGCGTGCGCGGAAGCGCTCGATGCGGATGTGCAGGCGCGCGGCCTCGCCGAGGCGCAGCGACATCCGCGTGCGGCTGCTGGAGACGAGCGTCACGTCCGGCGCCGTCGTGTCCTCGCTCTGGACCGCGGGCAGGATCGTGATCGTCACGGGCGTCGCGATCGCGCTCGAGCCGCGGTCGTCGGTGACGAGCAGGCCGACCTTGATCGTGCCGGGATTCGCGAACGCCTTGGCGTAGCGCGCGGAGGCGCCCGTGTCGGTCTCGTAGGCACCGTCGCCGTCGAAGTCCCAGCGGTAGTGGGTGATGCGGCCGTCCGCGTCGGCCGAGCCCGTCGCGTCGAACTGGATCGCCGTACCCGCCGGGGCGCTGAGCGGCGCGACCTGGAAGCGCGCACTCGGCGCCGTGTTGCCAACGGCCTGCACGATCACCGTGCCATGGGCGATCTGCGGGTTGAGGCGGTCGCGGTAGGCGTAGCTGCCGGGCGCGCCGAACGTGTAGGAGAACGTCTGGCCCTCGGCCAGCGCGCCCGAGTCGAACGCGCCGTTGTTCGCGCTGACGGTGTGGCGGCCGGCGCCGCTCGTCCAGGTGACCGTGTCGCCCTGGTTGACCGTGACCGTCTGCGGGTCGAAGAACGTCGCGCCGATCAGGACGGTCTTCGTCGCGGCCTGTGCCGGCGCCGCGGCGGTCGCAAGGACGACCGCCGCGAGCAGCGCGAGTCTCATCGCTTCTTCTTCCGCTTCGGCGTCACGACCTCGCAGCCCCTCAGCCGGTCGGTGCGGTCGGCGCGGACGGTGTCGCGGCCCGAGCCGCAGTCCACGGTGTCGCGCTCGCCGTCGCGGGCGTTGATCGAGTCGGCGCCACGCCCGGCCAGGATGTGGTCGCGGCCCTCGCCGCCGACGATCGTGTCGCCGCCCTTGGAGCCGGTGATCTGGTCGTTGCCCTCGCCGCCGTCGGCGATCGTCAGGCCGCGCGCGGTCGGTGGCGCGTTGAGGATCAGCACGTCGTCGTCGTCACCGCCGTAGAGGCGGTCGTTCGCCGGCCCGTCGGGGCACTCGGCGGGGAAGACGTCGGTGCGGCAGCGGTTGGACTCGAGCTGGTCAGACCCCGAGCCGCCGCGGATGACGTCGGGCTCCGGTGCGTCGCAGCGCTCGCGGTTGCAGCTCTCGCCGGTCAGCAGGTCGTTGCCCGACGCGCCGTTGATCTCGTCGTGGCCGCGGCCGCCGTCGCCCCAGTCGGAGCCCGGCCCGGTGTTGACGACGTCGTTGCCGGCGAGCGCGAAGATGCGCTCGTTGTTGACCGAGCCGATCAGCCGGTCGGGGTTGTCGGTCCCGACGATGTCGGGTGCGTTGAAGAAGTTGGACGTGGTCCCGGGCGGTCCTGCGGCAGCCGCGATCGCGGCGACCGAGAACGTGCCCAGAACGGCGATGAACGCTGCCATCCTGCGCATTGAGCTGTCCTCCAGCCGTCGTTGTGGGAGCAGAACGCGAGGGCGCGGTGGTTTGTTGCGCGGAAGGCCGGAAGTCGGCTCGGCGCTTTCGTGGATACCCTCCGCGCGCGATGGGATTCGAGACGGTGCGCTATGGCGTGGCGGAGTCCGGAGTGGCGACGATCGAGCTGGATCAGCCTGACTCGCGCAACGCGCTATCCGACCAACTTCTGGCAGATCTGCTGGCGGCGTTCACGGCCGCTCGCGACGACGACGCGGTGCGCTGCGTCGTGCTCGGCTCGACGCACGAGACGACGTTCAGCGCGGGCGGCAACCTCGCCGGCTTCGCCGCGGACGTCCCGCTCGTGCACAAGCACATCGGCACCGATCGCTTCCCGCAGCTGTTCACGCTGATCGGGGAGCTCGGCAAGCCCGTGATCTGCGCGGCAAAGGGCCACTGCCTGGCGGGCGCGCTCGGCCTCGCGCTGGCGTGCGACCTCATCGTCGCGTCGGACAAGGCGACGTTCGGCACGCCCGAGATCAACGTCGGCGTCTTCCCGTTCATGATCATGGCGCTGATCTACCGCAACGTCCCGCGCAAGAAGACGACGGAGCTGCTGCTGCTGGGCGAGCGCATCGATGCGGCCGAGGCGGAGCGCATCGGGATCGTCAACAAGGTCGTGCCGGTGGACGACTTCGACGCCGCCGTCGAGGAGTGGGCGGTGAAGCTCGCGGCGAAGTCGCCGTTGCTGATGAAGCTCGGCAAGGACGCGCTGTGGCGCCAGCAGGACATGCCGCTGGAGGACGCCCTGGACTTCCTGCGCTCGCAGCTGACGATCGCATTCTCGACCGAGGACATCCAGGAGGGCGTGAAGGCGTTCTTCGAGAAGCGCGACCCGGTGTGGAAGGGGCGGTGAGGTAGACGCCTGCCGTTCGTGACAACGCCCGCCAGGTCGTTGCGCTTCTGCCGCGCACGTCCGATGTCGAGACGTCGACGATGCTCGGGGCACGCGCGCTGGGGGAGCTGCTCGGCGCGCGCGTGATCGGCTCGCCCGGCGAGGGCGCCAACACGCCCTGGGGTGACGACCTCGTCGAGTCGCGCGGCTGCCTGCTGGAGGCCGGCGGGCAGGTCGACGACGCCTTCGAGGCGGGACGCATGCCGTTGCTGGTCGCCGGCACGTGCTCGATCTGCGTGTCGACGCTGCCGGTCGTCGCGCGGACGCACCCGGAGGCGTGGGTCGTCTGGCTGGACGCGCATCCCGACTTCAACACGCCCGACACGACGCCGTCGCAGTTTCTCGGCGGGATGTGCCTGGCCGCGGCATGCGGGGTGTGGGACTCGGGTTTCGGCGCGGGCATCGACCCCGCGCAGGTGATGATGTTCGGCGTCCGTGACGTCGACGGGCAGGAGCAGGTGCTGCTGGAGACCCACGGCGTCGGGCGCGCCGAGAAGCCGGCCGAGCTGGCCGATGCGCTCGACGGCCGCCAGGTCTTCCTCCACCTCGACCTCGACATCCTCGATCCGTCGGTGTTGCCGCACGCGTTCCCGGTCGACGGCGGCATGGACTTCGACCAGCTGCGCCGCCTGCTCGACTTGGTCGCCGGGGCGGCGGACCTCATCGGTGCGGAGATCGTCGGCGCGCATCCGGACTACGCCGACGAGATCGCCGCGGCCGTGGAACCACTTTTGTAGCGGTTTCGTCGCAGAGTGGTGGTAGCGCTGTAACACCTTGGACGCCAGGGTGGGCGCGATGAGCGAACTGGCAGGCCTCAGGCCCAGCAGGTGGGCGTCAGACCTGCCAGTTGACGCGATCGTGCGCGCGGCGGACCGCTTCGACGGAGTGCTGCACCGCGAACAGCTACTGGCGCTCGGGGTGTCGGGATCGTCGATCAGCCGCCTCGTCGCGCGTCGCTGGCTCACGCGCCAGTTCGGCGAGGTCTACAGCGTTGGTCGGAGTCGACTCACGCAGCGAGGGCGCCACCGCGCGGCATTGCTGGCGGTCGGTGGCGACGCGGCGCTCGCCGCGTTCGCGGCCGCGGAGATACACCGGCTCATAGACGGGGAAAGCGTGCGCATCGACGTCGCGACCACCACGCGCGGGCTCGACGACCTCGACGGTGCCGTTCGCGTCCACGGTGTGCGACGGCTACCGCCCGCGGAGGTCGTCGTCACCGACGGGTTGCGAGTCACGTCGGTCGCGCGCACGCTGCTCGACCTGGCGGCGCTCGTGTCCGCGAAGACCCTCTTTGATTGCTGTTCTCGCGCCGCAGCGCAAGGCACGTACGACCGCGTGGCGATCCTCAACGTCTTGGGTCGCGGCCGGCGCGGTTCACGGGCGCTGAGGAAGCTCCTCGCGACCATGGACGTCGGCACGGGCCACACCAAGCAGGAGCTCGAGCACGCGTTCCGGCGCATGATCGAGCGCTACGACATCAACCCGCCCGAATTCAACGCGCGGCTGCGCGTCGGCGACACGAGCATCGTCCCCGACGGCTTCTGGCGCGACGCGCGCTTCGCGGTCGAGCTCGACAGCCGCCGCATTCACGGCAACGAACCGGGCATCTTCAAAGACCGCGAGAAGCACCTCGTCTACGCGGAGCTCGGGATCGACTTCCTCCCGCTGACCTGGCGACAGGTCGTCGGCCAGGAGCAGCGGGTGGCGCAAGCGCTGATCCGGCGCGTCGGTCGCGCCCGGTGAGCGAACTGGCAGGTCTCGCGCCCAGCTGCTGGGCGTCGGACCTGCCAGTTCGCCTACGCTGGACCTCATGCAGCCCGACGACCTGCTTTCTGACGCTGCCGTGCAGGCCGCCGTCGGCGCGCTTGCTGCGCGCAACCAGCACCACCTCGCTGAGATGAACCCGCAGGAGCAGGAGCAGGCGCTCGAGCACTGGCGCACGCTTGCCGTCGACGTGCTCGTCGCGGCGCGCGCGGCGACGCCCACGCCCGACGTCCCGCCGCCCGCACAAGGCGGGCCTGGACGCGCGGTGATCGTGCTGGAGGACTCCGGCGAGGAGGACGTCTCCGTCCACGTGACGTTTCACCCCGAGCTGGAGGAGCTGCCCAACGACCAGGTCGCGGGCACGCCGGCCCAGATCACCGCGGTCGCGATGATCGAGCAGCTCTCAGCCGACGATCAGGCCGGCGAGGAGTAGCGCAGCGAGACGACGTGGTCGCCGCGACCGGCGCCGCGCAGCGGCCGGTGGCGCGCGATGCTGTCGTCCGCACGGGTGAACCCGGCGGTCTCGGCCCAGCCCTGCAGCGCGGCGATGTTCGGTAGCCACCAGGTGAACTTCGACCCCGGCACCGCCGGCCGGTACTCCGCGACGGGACGCTTCGGGTGACGGCGCGTCAGCGGCACCGAATAGGCCTCGATCATCAGCAGCGTCCCGCCGGGGACGAGCGTGCGGCGCATGTTCTCCAGCGCGCCGACGGGGTCGCGCAGGTGCTGCAGGATCGTCCCGCAGAGGACGATGTCGACAGGGCCGCCGGTCCACTCGGGCGTGAGGTCGTAGACGTTGCCCTCGACGCGCCGGACCTGCGAGCCGAGCGCTTCGTGGGCGAGCTTGAAGCCCGAGCCCCACTCCAGGCCGGTTGCGCGCGACTCGGCGAGGTTCGCCTCGCGCGTGTTCGGCGGCCAGTCGGCCTGGGTGCCGTCGGGCAGGTCGAGCGCGAAGACCTCGGCGGCGCCGCGCGCCTCGAGCTGAAACGCCCAGAAGCCGTCGAACGTGCCGACGTCGAGGCAGCGCTTGCCTTCGAGCGATGCCGGCAGCGCGTCTGGCGCAAACGGGCGCAGGTCGCAGAACCCGGGCGTCGCGACCTCGGGCGAGAGGTCGATCGTGTGGTACCAGCCGGGGTGCTCGGCGACGCGGCGCTGCAGGTCCTCCATGCGGCGGCCACCCTACCGCTGCTGCCGCCACAGGGCCGCCGCGCCACACGCACAGCCGGCGGCAACCGCGATCCACATCCCCCGCCGCAGGTCGCCGTGCAGCGGATCCAGCATCGCCTCGCCGTACGCCCGCTCGACGACCCCGCGCGGGCCGTCAGGCGCCTTCTCAGAGAGGCGGCTCTCCGCATCGCCGGCGGTCACCGAAGCGCCCAACAGCGCCAGAACCGCGGCAACAGCGGCGGCGGTGAGACCGACTGAGCGCCGCGGAAGCAGCAGCAGCGCCACGAGGCCGCCGCCGAAGACCGCCGGCAGCACGACCGCCAGCCGCTCGGCCCATGACGCGACATCCCGGGCCGCCGACGCCTCCGACGCATCGAGCACCGTGACGCGTGTCTGTGCGCGGTCGATGTCCTCGGGACCGACGTCCACGCCCGCTGCACGCAGGCGTTCGACCACCAGATCGGCGAGGCCGCCGACGTCCAGCACGACGCGGTTGCCGTCGCCGCGGATCAGCGCTTGCGCCAGGGCGTGCGCGGCGCCGTTTGCCTGGCGCCAGAGCGCCGCGAACCGCTCGCTGGCCGCAAGCTCACGCGCGCCGGCACGAATCTGCTCCTGCACCGGCGGCGGCTGCGCGCCGAGCGCCTCGACGGTGAGCTCGGCGACCGCGTCGCGCACCGCGCTGCGTTCGACGACCGGCGCGGTGGTGTCGACGAACCCCTCGGCGTCCAGCACGTCGTCGCGCGACCACAGCGCGACGACCGCGCCGGCAAGCGCAAGCCCCACGACCAGCGCGAGCGCAAAGTGAGCAGTAGCACGTCTCACTTATGATGCGCGCATGAGTCTCGACGATCCGGTCGTCATCACCTGTGCGATCTCCGGCGCGATCGCCAACCGCGACCAGTGCCCGGCGATCCCGTACACGCCCGCAGAGTACGCGGCGGAGGCGCGGCGGATCGTCGACGAGGGTGGGGTGCACATCCACATCCATGCTCGCACGCCCGACGGCGCGCCCTCGTATGAGATCGAGGACTTCACCGCGATCCACGACGCGGTCCGCCAGGAGATCGGCGACGCCGCGATCCTCAACTTCAGCACCGGCACGATCGGCGTCTCGGTGGAGAAGCGCGCCGCTTACCTGCGCGCCTGCCCGCCGGAGGTCGGCGCGCTGAACATGGGCTCGATGAACTACGCGAAGTACTCCCAGCGGCGCAAGGAGTTCGTCTTCAGCTTCGTCTTCGCCAACCCGTTCGACGAGATCATCGAGCTGCTCGGGATCTTCAACGAGCTCGGCATCAAGCCCGAGCACGAGTGCTTCGACGTCGGCCACGTCGGCTCGCTGACGCCGCTGGTCGAGATGGGCGTGCTCAAGGCACCGCTGCACGCCGACTTCGTGATGGGCGTCGTCGGTGGTGTCCCGCCGACCGCGCGCAACCTCGCGGTGATGGCCGACAACCTCGCCGACGTGCCCGGCGGCCCGCACCACTGGGGCGTGATCGGCATCTCGCGCCAGCAGTGGATGCTCGTCACCGCCGCGCTCGCGCTGGGCGGCTCGATCCGCGTCGGGCTCGAGGACAACCTCTACCTGCCCGGCGGCGAGATGGCGACGTCCAACGGCGAGCTGATCGCGCAGGCACACCAGATGGTCGTCGCCTCCGGCCGCCGCGCCGCGACCGTCGAGGAGGCACGCGCGCTGCTCGGGGTGAAGCCGCGCACCACCGCATGAGCGCCGACCTCCTCAAGATGTCCCAGCTCGCCGAGCGCTCCGGCGTCTCAGCGGGCACGATCAAGCACTACCTGCGCGAGGGCCTGCTGCCCGAGCCGGTGCGCACGTCGCGCAACATGGCGTACTACCCGCCGGAGTTCGTCGAGCGCATCCGCGAGATCAAGCGCCTGCAGGAGCAGCAGTTCCTGCCGCTGAAGGTGATCAAGGACCTGCTGGAGACGCGCGATGCGGACCGCCTGTCACGCGCCGAGGTCACCGAGCGCTACGAGCTGCCGCGCAAGCTGCTGGACAAGCTCGCCGAGCTGGGTGTGCTGACGCCGACGACGCGCGGCTACGACACCGACGACGTCAAGATCATCGCCGCGATGGCCGCCTTCCGGGCCGGCGGCTACGACGAGGCGCTCGGCTTCACCGCCTACGAGACGGTGCGCTACAAGGAGGCGCTCGAGCCGCTCGTGCAGGAGGAGATCGATGCGATGCACGGCCACCTCAAGGACGTCGAGCCCGAGCGTGCCGCCGAGATCATCGCCGCCGGCGCCGAGCCGCTGCGCGACCTGATCGGCGCGATGCACTCCAAGCTGCTCATCGCCGAGCTGCGCCGTCGCGCCGCCTGAGCAGCCAGACGCCGACGGCGTCGCCGCGCATCAGCATCGCGCGCACCGGCAGCAGCAGCACCCACAGCATCCGTCCGCGCACCGCGCCGTGGCGCGCACGCGCGAGCGCCGGTGCGAACGCCGCCGCCATCGCGACGGTGGCCGGCAGCGGGCGCACGTAGATGCGCAGCTCGGTGATCAGCCCGTCGTCGCCGACGCGCATCAGCACTGCCTCCTCGTAACGCGCGCGGCCGCGGCGGCCTTCGAGCGTGAGGATCCGCATGTGCTCGTCGCCGACCTCCTCGACGTAGCGGATGTCGTCGACGTTGGCCATCACGACGGTGAACAGCTCACGCAGCTGCTCGCGCCCGTGGAACGCCATCCGCGACGTGACGGGGCCGTGGACCACCACGTCGTCGGCCGCCAGCGCCGCCACGGCGTCGGGATCGCCGGCGTAGACGGCCTGGCGGAAACGCTCTGCGGTCTCCTCGGAAGCTAGGGTGCCCGGCGATGAGCGCTGCATTGCGTGAGAGTGTCGCAGGCGCCGCCCGCCGCCTTGCGGCGGAGGGCCTCGTGCTGGGGACGGCGGGCAACGTGTCGGCACGGGACGGCGATCGCGTCGCGATCACGCCGACCGGCGCCGTCCTCGGCGAGCTGACCGCTGAGGCGATCACCGTGGTCGATCGCGGCGGTGCGGTCGTCGAGGGCGAGCTTGCCCCGACGTCCGAGCTTGCGCTGCACCTCGGCATCTACGACCGCTACGAGGCCGGCGCCGTCGTCCACACGCACGCGCCGATGGCGACCGCGCTGTCCTGCGTGGTCGACGAGGTGCCCTGCGTCCACTACCAGATGCTGATGCTCGGCGGACCGGTTCCGGTGGCGCCGTACCGCACGTTCGGCACGCCGCAGCTCGCCGAGGTGACGGTTGCCGCGCTGGAGGGCAAGACCGCGGCGCTGATGGCCAACCACGGCGCGATCAACTACGCGCAGGACGCCGCCGCGGCCGTCGAGAACGCCCTGCTGCTGGAGTGGGCCTGCACGATGTACTGGCGCGCGGCTGCGCTCGGCACGCCGCGGGCGCTGGACGACCAGCAACGCCAGGACGTCGTCCGCGTCGCCGTCGAGAAGAGCTACGGAAAGACCCGGCAGGCATGAAGATCATCGCGATGGGCGTGCACGTCGTCGACGTGCTGGCGCGCCCGATCGAGGAGATCCCGCCAGGACAGGGTGGCACGCTCGTCGAGCAGATCGCGATCACGCCCGCGGGCTCGGCCGGTGGCACGGCGGTGACGCTTGCCAAGCTCGGCGCCGAGGTCCGCTGCGCGGGCGCGATCGGGACCGACGCGCTGGGCGACGTCCTGCTCGAGCTGCTCGGCCGCTGGGGCATCGACACGTCGCTGCTGGTGCGCCGCGAGGGCGTGCAGACGTCTGCCAGCGTGCTGCCGATCCGCCCGGACGGCTCGCGGCCGGCGTTCCACGTCGTCGGCGCCAACGCGACGTACAACAGCGCGGACGCGCCGTGGGACGAGATCAAGGCCGCCACGCACCTGCACCTCGGCGCGCCCGAGTTCATGGGTGGGGAGGAGGCCGCGAAGATCCTCGCGTTCGCCCGTGAGCATGGCGTCACGACGTCGGTCGACATCCTCGCGCCGGGCGACCAGGCCGCCGCGATCGTCGACTGGATCGGCCCGGTGTTCGCGCACGTCGACTACCTGCTGCCCAACGACGACCAGGTGCTCGGGCTCAGCGGCGCGGACGACCTCGAGGCCGGCTGCCGGGTCCTGCTCGAGCGCGGCGTCGGCTGCGTCGCGGCAACCGCCGGCGCCGACGGCGCGGTCGTCGTGGACAGCAACGGCACGCAACGCGTGCCCGCGTTGCCGATCGACGTCGTCGACACCACCGGCTGCGGCGATGCCTTCTCCGCCGGCTTCCTGCGCGGCGTCGCGCTGGGCCGCACGCCGGGCGAAGCAGCGCGCTTGGGATGCGCTGCCGCGAGCAGGGTCGCCGAAGGGCTCGGCAGCGACTACGGCGACTTCGATCTAGCCGCGATCGATCGCTGAGATCTTCCAGCCGCGATCGGTTTTGGTCAGCGTCAGCGCGATCCCGATCGACACCGCGCGCTCGTTCAGCAGCTCTGCGCGCTTGATCGTCGCCGTGTCGCCGTTGACGGTGATCGCGACGATGTTCGACACGCCCAGCGCCTTCGGATCGAAGCCGAGGCCGAAGCTGCGCACGAACACCGGGCACGTCACGGTCGGCACCTGCGCCACGAGCGCACGCTGACCCTCGGCCGTCAGCCACTTGCAGGCCTCCTCGCCGCGGCGGTTGTCGGCGTCCTTGCCGAACTCGTGGACGACGTCGGCGATCTGGTCGGTGTCGGACTCCGGCGGCTGCTCGGCGATCGACTGGATCCCCGTCAGCACGGCCAGCGCGACGAGCACGATCGGCCCCCACGGCCAGAGCTTGTCGATCCACTTCGGGAGGCGCTCGAGACGCTTGCGCATCAGCGGCAGATCGCGACGAGGTCCAGGGCGGCCTCGAGGTCCTCGCCAGCGAGGCGGAAGTCCTCGACGCCGATCGCGGCCGCCACCGGCGTCGCCCGCCGGCGGGTGACACGCAGCGCCGTGTCGTAGGACCACTGCAGCGCGCGGCGCGGCAGCGCCTTGCGCAGGCGCAGGATGTCGAGGCGCAGCACGCGCTCCATGCGCGCCTTCTCGGCGCGATCGAACTGCGCGTAGCGGTCTGAGCCGAAGAGGCCGCGCATCTCCACCGCCTCGAACGTGCCGGCGCACAGCGTGCGCAGCTCGTCGGGTGCGTACTCGACGTAGTGGTAGGGATCGATGATCTCGTCGGGGCGCCCGAACGTCAGGCGGTTCGGCGTGATGAACACGGCAGTCCCGCCCGGAGCGAGCACGCGCCGCACCTCGCGCAGCACCGCGGCGCCGTCGGGCACGTGCTCCAGCGACTGCACGCTCAGCACCGCGCCGAAGGCGCCGTCAGCAAACGGCAGCTCGCGCATGTCCGCGACGTGCGTCTCGCGCTGCTGACCGGCGAGCGCGCCCGCGTCGATGTCGACGCCGACGGTCACGCGCGGGGCGAGGCGTTCGTAGCTGTGCCCGGCGCCGGCGCCGAGGTCGAGCACGCGCACATCGGCGGGCAGCAGGTCGGCGCAGAGCGCGTAGGCCGCGACGTGGCGCTGGAAGGTCGGGTTGAAGCCGCCCTCGGCTGTGGTGACGCGTTCGCCGGTGACGTTCACGGCTGGAACTTCCTCGAGCGCAGGATCCGCTTGCGGTGCAGCCAGAAGACGGCTGCCGTGCGCAGCGTCTTCAGCCCGTAGACGACCGACGGGCGAAAGCCGATGCTCGACGCCTCCTCGGAGTAGATCGTCCGCGTCGGCACCTCGGCGATGCGGTAGCCGAAGTGCACGGCCTGCATGATCACCTCGGAGTCGAAGACGAAGTCCGGCGAGTTGCGCAGGAACGGGATTCCCATCAGCAGCTCACGCGAGTAGGCGCGATAGCCCGTGTGCAGCTCGCTCAGCGACGTCCCGAGGATCGCGTTCTCCACCGCCGTCAGCGTGCGGTTGGCGAGGAACTTGTACTTCGGCATCCCACCCGCCAGCGCGGCCGGGGGGTCGGCCAGGCGCGAGCCGAGCACCATGTCCGCCTCGCCGCGCAGGATCGGCGCGACCATCGAAGGGATCAGCGACGGCTCGTACTGCCCGTCGGGATGCAGCATCACGACGACGTCAGCGTCCTGCTGCAGCGCCTGCAGGTAGCACGTCTTCTGGTTGCCGCCGTAGCCGACGTTGTGCGGATGCCAGACGAGCTGCAGCGGCAGCTTGCGCGCCAGCTCGACGGTCTCGTCGGTGGACGAGTCGTCGACGAGGATCACGTCGTCCACCCAGGCGCGGTCGATGCCGCCATAGGTGTCGTGCAGCGTCTTGGCCGCGTTGCGCGCGGGCATCACGACGACGACCTTGTGGCCGGCCTTGAGGCTGAGATCAGGGACGTCGGGCTTCGACATGCGTGGTGCCGCCGCGATGCAGTGCGACCTCGGCCACGGCCGCCGCGGCTGCCGCCGGCGCGCTGAGCGCTCCGAGCGCGATCGCGCGGGCCCGCAGCCTGCGGGGCTGAGCGCTCATGCGCGCCTCCTCGCGGCGCAGCGCATCGTAGAGGCTCGGGTGGCCAGGGAACCGCCCGACCAGTCCGTGTCCCCAGCCGAAGGCGACCTGGCCGCCGCGCCAATCGCTCACGCGCTCGACCTGCAGGCCCAGCGCACGCAGGCGATGCAGCAGCGCCGGGCGGGGGAGATGGACGAGGTGGCGCGGCAGGTCCAGCGCCAGCCAGTCCTCCCCGAACGCCTTCGCCTGCAGGCTCGACCAGTTGGGCACGGCCAGCACGAGCACGCCGCCGGGCTGCAGGCGCGCGGTCAGCGCATGCAAGGCGCGGCCGGGCTCACGCAGGTGCTCCAGCGCGTGCCAGCAGACGATCGCGGCATAGCCCTCGTCCGCGGGCAGGTCCCACGGGTCGGCGGCGCTCATGCGCGGGTCGCGGACGTCGCGCTCGAGGCCCATCGCCGGGCGGCCGACGCGGTCGAGCGCGTCCAGCAGCGTCCCGTCGCCGGCGCCGACGTCGAGCACGGGGCCCGGCGGTGCGATGGCGTCGACGCGCTGCGCCAGCCGCGAGCGCGTCGCGCGCAGCAGCGCCTCGGTGGGCCCGCCGAAGCGCCCTGCCTCGGGGCGGTAGCGCGCATAGGCCTCGGCCAACTGCGCGTCGCTTGGCCACGGGCGCGTGACGCCGACACCGCACGTCGGGCAGGCGACGACGTGCCACTCCGCGCGCGTGGCCGGCGGCAGCGGCGCGTCGCACCACGGGCACGGGTCAAGGCGCATAGATCGTGAAGTTGCGGTGGCGCGTGTGCGGCTCCTGGCCGGCGAAGCACTGATTCAGGCGGTCGGCCTCGACGCTGTCGGTCACCGTGACGACAATCGCCCAGCCGTCGCGGATCCCGTCGCAGCCGGTCGAGGGCAGCAGCGTGACGCGGTGCTCGAGGCGGTCGCCGGCAAGCAGCGCGGCGGTGACGGGACCCATGCGGATCGGGAAGTCGCCGTCGCGCCATTCGCGGTCGCGCAGCGCGGCGTGGAGGATCGGCTGGTCGATCGCGCCGGCATCGGTCTCGCGGTCGACGTAGCCGGTCGCAGCCGAGCTGACGCCCGCCACGACCCCCACGGCTGCGATGGCCGCGAGCGCCGGCAGCAGCCGCCGCGGCAGCCACCTAAGCGCAACCGCTCCGCTCGCGCCAACCACCGCCGCACCCACGGCCGTAGACACGTCTGGCACCTCCGGGAAGCCGAGCGCCACGAACGTGCGCGCGTAGCTGAAGAACAGCGACAGCCCGAGCAGCACCGCGACCCCGCGCCGGATCCCCGTGCCGCCGTCGCGGGCGGCGATCGCGAGCGCCAGCGCGCAGGCCAGCAGCGCGGGCAGCATGTAGCGCACCGCGCCGACCGCGAGCTGCGTGTCGCTCGTGATGCCGGTGTACGGCGCGTTGGCCCAGGTGAACAGCGCGAGCACCGCGACGCCGGCCGCGACCAGCGCGGCGCGTGTGCGCACGAGTAGCGCCACCAGCAAGGTGCCGAGGATCAGGAACAGGCCGCCCGAAAGCACGTCCGCGTACTCGGCGGCGTTGCCCTCCCACGCGCGCTCGGAGAGGAACGAGCCGTCGAAGCCGCGGAACGCAGGCGGAATCTCGTCGCCGAACGGCCCCGAGACGAACGGCCACAGCGGCGAGCCATGGTCGACGATGTTGCGCAGCGACCACAGGCCACCCACCACCACCGCCAGCGCCGCGCCAAGCGCCAGCGGCATCGCCATCCGCCGGAGCTGCGCGCGCGCATGCCACAACGCCGCACCCAGCATCAGCGCGAGCAACAGGCTGCCGGTCGTCTTCGTCCCGAAGCTCAGCCCGGCGGCGACGAGCGCCACCGGCAGCAGGCGCGGGTGCTCGCGTGAGGCGAGGCAGAGCGCCGCGCATGTCACGAGCCAAGCGCTCGTCGGGATGTCGGTCAGCGGGCCGCCGAGCAGGCCGCCGACGATCGGCAGCATCAGGATCGCGGCAACGGTCGCGCTCGCGATGCCGCGCGACACCGAAAGCCGCCGCAGCACCGTCCAGAACGCGAGCGCCAGCACGGCGGCCGCCAGCGGCGACCAGATCGAGGCGACGACCCAGGAGTCCGTCAACGCAATCACCCACGACGTCGCGACCTCGTTGGTGATCGGGTAGTTCGCCACCGGGACGCCTTCGAGCAGATCCACGAGTGACGCCGTGTGCCCGGTCTGCGCCCACGTCGCGGCCAGCGGCAGGTGGTAGATCTCGCCGTCGTAGTGGACGTAGGGATGCTGCAGCTGCCAGGCGATCCAGCCGGCGAGCAGCCCGAGCAGGCCGCCGGCGACCGCGCGCTGCGCCGTCCCGGCCGCGCGCCAGGCGAGCGCGACCTCATCGCGCGCCGAGAGGCGCGGCTGCGGCGTCAGCACGCGAACCGCGGTGTACGTCGCGCCGGCAGCCAGCGCAAGCAGCAGCGGATGCTTGGAGAGGCCGAACAGGCCGAGCGCCAGCACCTGCGCGACGATCGCCGCGACGGCAAGCGCGATGGCCGCGAGCAGCCGCTCGGGGCCGCGCGGGACGGCGAGGCTCGCGACGCGCCAGCCGCCGCCGGCGACGGCGGCGAGCGCGACCGCGAGCAGCGCGTGGTGCCAGAAGGGGCCCATCGGCGCGAGATCCTCGCACGCGCGCCAGCCGAGACCGCCGTCGCCCCGGCGAGGCGCGCAGCCGCGACCGCCGCCGCCCCGCTCCGCTACCGTCCCGCCCCGTGCGGCGGATCTTGCAGGCGACGCTGCTTTGCGCAGCGCTCGCGGGGGGGACCACATCGGCACGAGCGGCCGAGCCGCTCGGCCTGACGCCCGATCAGCAGGCCGAGTACGACTTCCAAGCCGACATCGTCGGCCCCGGCCACGCGCTGCAGCACATCCGCCAGAACCCGACGCCGCCGACGGGCGTGCCGCAGCCCTCAGACCAGCCGTTTGACCCCTGCCGCCCGCGCGGGCCGGCGGCGCAGTACGAGTCGCGCCCGCTGCCGCCGAAGGACGTCCCGACCGGCCAGGCGCGCTGCGGCAAGCTGCCAAGCCAGCCCAAGACGGCCGCCAAGCTCGCGCGTCAGGGTCGCTGGAGCAAGACGGTGATGGACCTGCCGCACTACGCGATCCACGCCGCCGTGCTCGAGTCCGGCAAGCTGATCTTCTGGGGCTATGAGTGGACGCAGCGCCTGATCACGCGCAACCCGACGTCCCACCAGGTCACGTCCAGCAACGCGACGCTGCTCAACCCACGCACGCGCCGCACGCGCGCCGTGCTGCCGCCGAGGATCGACGTCGACGGCGACGGCATGCCCGAGCACGTCCCGCTCTACTGCTCGGGTCAGACGACGCTGCCCGACGGGCGCCTGCTGGTCACAGGCGGCACGCTGGACCTCGTCTGGGCCCAGCACGGCTACACCCAGCCCCCCGGGCTGAAGATCGTCCTGATCTTCGATCCCAAGACCGAGTCGTGGTCGCGCTCGCAGGACATGCGCGTCGCCCGCTGGTACCCGTCGCAGGTCAAGCTCGCCGACGGTCGCACCTTGATCCTCGGCGGCTTCGACGACCAGAAGCCGACCAACCTCACGCACAGCCTCGAGGTCGTCTCGCCGGACGGCAAGACGGTCACCGCCGCACCCTCGGGCGACAAGGAGACCTGGACCTACCCCGGCATGGTCCTGATGCCCGATTCGCGCGTGCTGCTGGCCGGTCCGCGCACGCAGGACACCGGCCTGCTGAATCCGCAGACGATGTCCTGGTCGCCGATCGCTGCGCTGCCGCAGACTCGTGGCGGCGAGAACCTCGTCGCGATCCCGACGCGGACGGGCTCCTCACCGCAGGCGCTGCTGCTCGGCGGCGCCGACTTCATCGCCCAGGCCGGCGGCAAGACCGTCCCCGCCTACACGAACACGTTGCAGTTCGACGTGCGCAACCCGGGTGCCGGGTGGAAGCCCGGCGCGAGCCTCAACGCCCCGCGCAACTGGCCGAACACCGTCCTGCTGCCCGACGGCTCGATGGTCGTGGTCGGCGGCGGCACTGGGATCACCGGCCGTGACGCCGGCTACGCGTCAGACGGGCGCTCGCGCCGCGTCGAGCTGTGGGATCCCAAGACCAAGCGCTGGCACACCGGTCCTGCGCAGCGCGAGGACCGCACGTACCACTCCGTCGCGCTGCTGCTGCCCGACGGGCGCGTCTGGTCGGCGGGCGACGACGCCAACCCCAACCGCGACGGCGACACCGCCGAGGTCTACGAGCCGCCCTACCTGTTCCGCGGCACGCGCCCGAAGATCGTCAAGGGCCCGCGCACGATCCAGCCGCGCAAGGACTTCACGATCACCGTCCGCGGGCCTGCGCCCAAGCGCGTGACGCTGATGGCGCCCGGCAACACCACCCACGGCCGCGACATGAACCAGCGCTTTGCCGAGCTGAAGATCCGCCGCGCCGAGCGCAAAGGCG
The DNA here is from genome assembly GCA_963727365.1 of Paraconexibacteraceae bacterium. Classification (GTDB taxonomy): domain Bacteria; phylum Actinomycetota; class Thermoleophilia; order Solirubrobacterales; family Solirubrobacteraceae; genus Paraconexibacter. The sequence goes on from CAVSFU010000017.1 coordinate 191,805, forward strand.
ACACGACCGTGCTGCGCGTCGCCGGCCCGCGCAGCAGCGCGGTGGCCCCGCCCGGCCCGTACATGCTGTTCGCGCTGTCCGAGCGCGACGCACCGAGCGTCGCGCGCTGGACGAAGGTCCGCTAGCGACGCGCAAAGGGGGTCAGATCTTGCAATCAAGCACTTCTCGGCTTTGGGGTCAGAGCTTGCGTGCACCAACGCCCCAGCGCCCACCATGCGCGCCGCCCGAAACCCGCGGCGTGCTGGATTGCAAGATCTGACCCCGGCCTACGGCAGCGTCGCCGCGGGCTCTTCGCGCGTGTGCGTCGCGCGCGGCGGCCAGCGCGGGCGGTGCTTGTTGAGGATCGGCTCCTCGACCAGCCACCACATCAGCCCGCCGACGACGATCGAGATGCCGAGCATCCCGGCGCTCATGAACGCAAACGCGCCCCATTGGCCGAGGTCGTCGGGCAGGTGTTCGAACAGCTCGCGCCCGATCGCGAGGTGGATCAGGTAGATCGACAGCGACCAGCGCCCGAGCGCGTGCATCCAGCGCGCCCCGAACGGCCACGGCACGCGTCCCGTCGCCCACTGCCAGACCATCGCTCCGCCGAGGATCGCGGCGGCCGCGACGATCTCGGCTGCAAACGTCTTGATGCCGGTCGGGAACGGCTGCTGGATCATCACCGCCAGCAGCAGCAGCGCGCCGCCGACCATCGCCAGCAGGCCGACGCGGCGCCCTTGCTCGGTGCCCGCCCACAGCTTGCGGCCCGGCTCCTCGAGGATCGCCAGCGCGATGCCGGGTGCGATCGCCCACCAGAACGTCAGCAGCGTCGTCGTGCTGGCGTTGGCCTCGGGGTACTCCTGGTGCAGCAGGAACGAGACCACGAACGTGCCCGCGAGGAAGATCAGCACCCACTTGCGCCGCTGCTCGCGCGTCCCGCGCCCGCCCCACAGGCGGTGCGCAAGCCAGAACATGATCGGCAACGCGATGTAGAACGCAACCTCGAGCGCCAGCGTCCACGCCTGCTGCATGTAGCTCAGCGAGATCCCGTTGGGGAAGAAGTTCTGCAGGAACAGGTAGTTCGCGAGGAGGTCGCGCTTGGACGTGTCGAGCGTCCCGAACACGAGGACCAGGACCGTGAGGATCAGCCAGAACGCCGGCAGCACGCGGCGCAGCCGCTTCTCGGCGTAGATCCGCAGCCGCTGCATCTCGCGCCCGTCCACGAAGCGCCGCGCAAACGGCCCGCCGACGAGGTAGCCCGACAGGATGAAGAAGCTGAAGATGCAGGCCGCGCCGACCTCGTAGACCAGCGCGGAGTGGTTCCACTCGTACTGCGGCTGGCGCACCGCCAGGCCGAGGTAGACGTGGCAGAGCACGACGATCGCGCACGCGCCGCCGCGCAGTGCGTCGCCGGCGAAGAACAGCCCTTCGCGGTCGGCGCTCGCCGTCCGCAGCATCAGCCCGCCTTGCGCGACTCGAGCACGGCGTACCACCCGGTCATCGCCCGCGAGGATGGCGGACGCACGAAGCGCCGGCGGCGCACGTCCACGAAGCCCGCTGCCCACGGCCACGCCTTCAGCGCCGAGAGGTTCGGCATCCACCAGGTGAAGTCCGACACCAGCGGCTCGAACGAGCCCACCGGCCGGCGCGGCGAGGTGATCGTCTGACGCCAGGAGAACGGCTCCATCTGAATCAGCCGACCGCCTGGCTTCAGGCACCCCAGCAGCCGCTCGAGCGCACCCACCGGGTCGCGCAGGTGCAGCATGATCGCGCCCGCGAAGACGACGTCAACCGGCCCACCGAGCAGCTCCGGCGTGACGTCGTAGACGTCCGTGACGATGCGCTGCGCCGCGGATCCGCGCAGCTCGTGCGCGAGCTTGAAGCCCTCGCCGAGGCGCATCTCCCACTCGCGCGCCTGCTCCTCCAGGCGCGCGCGGTTCAGCGGTGGCCACTGTGCGCGGTCGAGCTGCTCGACGTCGATCGCCAGCGCCTGCGCGCCGCGGTCCTCCATCGCGAAGGCCCAGAAGCCGTCGAACGTGCCGACGTCCAGTGCGCGCAGCCCGTCGAGGCGCGCGGGCAACACGCGCCCGGCGATCGGCCGGTGGTCGACCTGGCCGGGCGTTGCAACGCCACCCGGCAGGTCGATCGTGTGGTACCAGAAGGGGACGCCGGCGACGCGCCCTTGAACGTCGTCGCCGGTCACTCGTTACTGCTGGACGTCAGAGCGCGACGAGCCCGACAGCTTCAGCGCGATGATCGAGGTGTCCGACGCGGTCCACTTGTAGTCGTTGACGCTGCAGGAGATCTTCACGTCGGTCGGCTTGTCGAGCGAGCGCGTCATCTGCACGTTGACCGTCGACGGCGAAACCGAGTACGGCGACGCGACGGTCTGACGGCCGTGGTCCTCGTCGCCACCTGCTTCGAGGATGCACTCGGCGTTGACGGTTCTGGACGGACCGCGCAGCAGCTCACCGAGACCGAGGCTGGTGATGTCCGGCGTGATCGTCGTCTTGGCGAAGATCGCGTAGGTGCCCGGTGCGAGCTGCGACATCGTCGCGATCTGGTGGTTGCCGGGGCTGGTCGTCGCGGGGCCGGAGCGGCGGCTGACCTCGGTGGCCTGCAGGCCTGAGCCCGCCAGTGCGCTGCGGACGCTGCCCGCGAGGTTGGCCGACTTGACCGCGCCGTTGGCGAGGTCCGAGCTCGTGATCGAGCGGTTGCGGATGTCGCCACCGTTCACCGCACCGGCGCGGATCTGTGAGCTGTTCTTGATCAGCACGCTGGCGGCGGTCGCGGTGCCTGCACAGGCGATCACGACGGCGATGATCGAGACGATGAGAGCTGGGCTAGGTCGCGAGATCTTCATTGCACGTTCCCCTTTCGGCCTCGAAGACTAGTCCCCTGCGGCTACCAGAGGGCCGAGTGGCGCTCCATCACGCCGTATCCGGTCTCCAGAGCGACCCCTGCGACGCTCCCGCTGAAGAGACCGAACGGCTGCACGTAGTCGCTGGCAAGCAGCGGGCCCGCGCGCTCGTGGGCCTCGCGGATCGCCTCGGCCGTGAAGCGCAGGTCGGTGCCGTCGGCGCTGGTGACGCGATCGAGGCGCTCGGACACCGTGATCCGTCCCGCCGCCTGCGGGCGGCCGTCGACCCAGACGGTGCGCTCCGTGCGCTCGCCCTGGTCGTGCAGGCCGCGCACGAGGTTCCACGTGACGGCCTCGCCGCTGGGCGTGGCGCCGACGCCGGCGGTCCACTCCCATTGCGTGCGACGGGCGTGGCGGCCGGCGGAGTCGTCGAGCAGGCCGCGGGCGTCGATCGGACGCGCGACGCCGTCGACGCGCAGCGTGCCGACCGCGCGCAGCGGCGTCTTGCGCGTCCAGATCTCGCGCCCGCCGTGCGGCGAGGTCAGCTCGATCGGCGTGCCCGCGATCTCCAGGCGCAGGCCGATCTCGATGCCGCGGTCGGCAACGCGCAGCGAGCCATCGGGCAAGTGGACCTGGCGCTGGCCCCAGGCGGTGTGTTCGTCGAAGCGGCGCGTGCGGCGGTCCCACACCGCCCAGAAGCACTGGCGCAGCGGGCCGACGCGCGCGCGGCCTGCACACAGCATGAGGTCTTCGTCGTAGATGCCGACGTACCGCCAGCGCTTGTACACGAGGGGTAGTCTTTGCGTTGTTGACTGGTGAGTCAACAACGATCAGGGCCGCTGCTGTCCAGCTCACGGCCACCGGGGACGCTGCGCGCAATGCCGCGACGGCGAATCGCCTCGTGCGCGCGGCCGCCGACGCGGGCGCCACGCTCGTCGTCCTGCCGGAGAAGTGGGTCGCGCTCGGGCCCGGCGACGTGCTGCAGCGCGAGGCGCAAACGTTCGACGGCCCCGCGATGACGTGGGCGCGCGAGATCGCCGCCGAGCTCTCGATCGACCTCGTCGCCGGCTCGTTCTCCGAACGCGTGCCGGGGCAGGAGCGGATGTCGAACACCAGCGCGCACATCGGCCCCGACGGCGAGGTCCGCGCCGTCTACCGCAAGGTCCACATGTTCGACGTCGAGGTCGACGGCACGATCTACCGCGAGTCCGACCACGAGCAGGGCGGCGACGAGCTCGTCGTCAGCGGCGACCTGGGGATGAGCGTCTGCTACGACCTGCGCTTCCCCGAGCTCTACCGCGCGCTGGCCGTGCGCGGCGCGCGGATCCTCGTGGTGCCGGCGGCCTTCACGCTTGCGACGACGCGCGAGCACTGGGAGCCGCTGCTGCGCGCGCGTGCGATCGAGAACCAGTGCTTCGTGATCGCCGCCAACCAGATCGGCGAGCACGCGCCCGGTCTTCGGTCCGGGGGACGGTCGATGATCGTCGACCCGTGGGGCGTCGTCCTCGCCACCGCGCCTGACACGGAGACGTTCGTGACCGCCGACCTGCAGCTCGACAACCTCGAAGCGATTCGCACGCGACTGCCGTCGCTGGCCAACCGCCGCCCGGAGGTCTACGGCTGATGGCGACCGCGCGCGTCCCCGCTGCCGACCGCCGGCGCCAGATCCTCGACGCGGCCGTGAAGGTGTTCGCGCGGCGCGGCTTCACGCAGTGCCGCGTATCGGACATCGCCGACGAGGCCGGCGTCGCCTACGGGCTGCTCTACCACTACTTCCGCTCCAAGGACGAGGTCCTCGACACGCTCTTCCTGGAGCGCTGGAGCGTGATGGTCGACGTGATCGCCGACGTCGACGAGCGCGACGCCACCGCCCGCGAGAAGCTCGAGGCGGTCGCGAACTTCATCGTCGAGTCCTACCGCCACGACCCCGAGCTGATGAAGGTGATCATCGTCGAGGTCACGCGTGCCGCGAACTCGTTCGGGCGCACACACATCGTCGAGATCCAGCGCGCGTTCGAGGGCATCGCGCGGATCATCGAGAAGGGCCAGGCAAGCGGCGAGCTGCGCACGGCCGTGACGCCCGTGTTCGGCGCGATGGCGTTCTACGGCGCGATCGAGCAGGTCCTCACCGGTTGGATCCTCGGCTGGCTGCCGACGGGCGACGACGAGTACGAGCAGGCCAAGCAGTTCGTCGTCGCAACGATTTGCGATGGGCTCTCTGGATAGGATCAGCCCGGATGGAGAACGAGCTCGTCAAGCGCCTGATGTGGGCCGGCCTACTAACCAGCATCGGAGCGCTCGCCAGCGTCGCCACGACCAAGCTGTCCACGGTCATCTGGCGACGCGTGTTCGGAGAGGAGCCTCCCGAGTGACCCCGCCCGAAGAAACTGCCGCCGACGAGACGACCGTCGAGGAGAACGCCGCTGCGGCGTTCGCCGCCGCCGGTGAGGCCCCGCCCGCCTGGGCGGACTCGGTCCCGCCGTCGGGCGACGCGCTCGCCGAGCGCCCTGAAGCCCTTGTTGGTGCCGCCTTTGCCGGCGGAGTCCTGGCCGCGATGATCCTCAAGCGCCTTGCCCGCTGAGACCGACTCGGACAAGAAGATCGCCCAGGCGATCCAGGAGGTCTCCGAGAAGGCGCAGCTGCTCGTTCGCGAGGAGATCGAGCTTGCCAAGACCGAGGTCGAGATCAAGATCAAGTCGCTCGCACGCGGCGCGATCATCGGCGTCGCCGCCGGGGTGTTCGCGCTCACCGGTGTGCTGTTCGTGTTGCACGGCCTGGCCTGGTTCTTCTACGACATCGTGCCCGTCCCCGACGGCGACGTCTACTGGGGCTTCTGGATCCTTGCCGGCGGTCTCTTCCTCCTCGGCGGGCTGGCGGGCTTCATCGCCGCGCGCCTGTTCAAGAAGGGCTCGCCGCCGACGCCGCAGATGGCGATCCAGGAAGCCCAGCTGATCCGCGAGACCTTCGATTCCCCCGAGCCTGGGAGCACCACCTGATGGCCACGCGCTCGCCCGAGGAGATCCGCGCCTCGATCGAAAGCAACCGCGCCGAGCTTGCCGTGTCGCTCGGCACGCTGCGCAGTGAGGTTGCCGAGCTGACCGACTGGCGCAAGCAGATCGCCGTGCATCAGCGCGAGGTCATGATCGGCGCCGCCGTCGCAGGCTTCGTGCTCGCGGGCGGCATCGCCGCCGTCGGCGGTCTCTTCGGCGGGCGCAAGCGCCGCCGCGCGCGCCGCTAGCGCTAGGCCGGCAACGGAGGCGGCGCCCCCGCAGCCGCCGCCGCTTCGGGCGGCTCCTCATCGACCTTGCGCGACTCGGCCTGGTAGGCCATCAGCTCGCGCAGCGCGATCTCGCCCGACGCGATCACGGGGATCGCCAGCAGCGCGCCGACGACCCCGAACAGCGTCGCGCCACAGAGCACGCCGAACAGCACCGCAAACGGGTGCACCGCGACCGCGCGGCGCTGGATCTGCGGCTGGATCACGGTGTTCTCGAGCTGCTGGTAGACGATCGCGAACACCACCCAGATGATCGTCGCTGTCGGGAAGTCGTTGAACAGCGTCACGAGCCCGATCAGCACCGCGCCGATCGTCGCGCCCACCAGCGGGATCAGGTCGAAGAAGAACGTCGCGACCGCCAGCGGTGCCGCAAACGGCACGCCGAGGATGCGCATCACGGCGTATGCGATCACCGCCGCGATCGTGGCCTGCAGCAGCGCGCCGCCGATGTAGTTGGCAAACGTCCGCCCGACGCGATCGAAGACGAGCTTGATGCGATCCGACTCGCGTGGTCGTCGCCATTCCACGAACTTGTCCAGCCAGCGCCGCCCGCTGGACACGAGGAAGATCGACAGGATCAGGATGTTGATCAGCGCGAAGGCGCTGTTGACGAGGCCGACGCCGATGTCGGCGAAGGTGCTTGCCGCATCGCCGACCTTTGCCGGCAGCTTCGCGGCCTCTTCCTCGATCTTGCCGGTGATGTCGTACTTCTCGTCGAGCTCGCGCAGGCGCTTGTTCTTCTCGACGTAGTCCTGCACGTCGCGCGCGTACTCGGGCGCCTTCTCAGCGAGGTTGGTGCCCTCGCGCACCATCGGCGGCACGACGATCAGCGCCAGCAGCACAGGGATGAGCAGCACGCCGACGTACGTGACGGCGATTGCCGCGCCGCGCTTCATGTAGCGCGCGAGCAGGTTGACCGGCGCCGACAGCGTGATCGCGATGAACGTCGCAAGGACGACATAGCCGATCGGCTTGCGCAGCAGGTAGACGATGTAGAGCGCGCCGACGACCGCGAGGATCGTCAGCACGATGCGGGCGATGTCCCGCGGCTGCAAGAGGCTTGGTTGCTGGTTCTGCATCGCCGCGGCGGCGATGCTGGCAGCCGCGTCGGACGCGTCAGCGTGCGCCGAGGCCGGCGAAGCTGCCGTCGCCGTATGCGAGCTGTGCTGCGTCGCGCAACGCGGCCATCGCGGCGCGCTGTGCCAGCGGGCCGCAGCTGATCCGCGCCACGCCGTACTCGGCGAGCTGCGCGCGCGTCGGCCCGTTGGCGCGCGCGAGCACGCTCACGGGCCCGTCGATCGTCTCGCACAGCGCCGCGATGTCGGCGTCGGGCGCAAACGGCACGAAGATGCAGTCAGCGCCCGCGGCGAGGTAGGCGTTGCCGCGCTCGGCGGACAGCGCGACGCGCTCGGACGGCTCGCCCTCCTCGAAGATGTAGACGTCGGTGCGGGCGTTGATGACGAACGGCACGCCCGCCTCGTCAGCGGCCGCGCGGGCCGCCGCGACGGCGTCGGTCGCGCCCTCGGGCGACAGCAGCGACGGCGCGTCGCCGGCGTAGGAGACGTCCTCGAGGTTGCAGCCGGCGATGCCCGCCGTGATCGCTCGCGCCACGGTCGCGCCGGCGTCGCCGTAGCCGGCCTCGAGGTCTGCCGTGACCGGCAGCTCGACTCCAGCCGCGATCCGCCCCGCCGCGGCGAGCATCTCGGACAACGGCGTGCCCTCGTGGTCCTCGTAGCCCAGCGACGCGGCGATGCCGGCGCTCGGCGTCGCCAGCGCGCGCACGCCGTCGACCGCGGCGACGGTCCGCGCGCTGATCACGTCCCAGACGTTGATGACGACGAGCGGGTCGCCCGGCACGTGCAGGTCGCGCAGCGCCTGCGCCTTGTCGGCCAGCGTCGTCATCGCAGCAGCTCGGGGTCGACTCCGGCGACGCCGAGCAGCCCTGGCCCGACGTGCGAGCCCAGCACGGGCCCGATCTCGCCGATGAACAATGGCTCCGAGCCGAAGACCTCGCGGCAGCGGTCGGTCAGCGCCTGCGCCTCCTCGGGCGCCTGGATGTGCTGCGTCGCCCACGCCGTCGCGCCGTCGTCCTTGCGCGCCTGGGCGTACTCCACCAGCCGGTCGACCGCCCGCCGCGACGTGCGCACGCGCTCGATCGGCGTGATCACGCCGTCCAGTGTGAGGATCGGCTTGATCTTCAGAGCACCGCCGAGCCACGCCTGCGCTGCGCCGATGCGCCCGCCGCGGCGCAGGAACTCGAGCGTGTCGACCGCAAACCAGATCTTCAGGGACTCCGCCGCCGCGCGGGCACGCTCGGCCACCGCCGCGGCGTCGGCGCCAGCGCGTGCCGCGGCAGCCGCGGCCATCGCGATGATGGCCAGCCCGCCGGCTGTCGTGCCCGAGTCGACGACCTCGACCCGCCGCTCGGAGCGCTCGCGCAGGGCTTCCTGCGCCGCCTGGCGCGCCGACTCGACGGTGCCCGAGATGCCGCCGGAGATCAGCACCGCAACGACGTCCCGGCCCGAGTCCAGCAGTGGCTCGAACACCGCGAGGAAGTCGCCGACAGAAGGCTGCGAGGTCGTCGGCAGGTCGCTGGCGGCGCGCAGGCTCTCGTAGAAGCCGACGTAGTCGGTGATGTCGGCTTCGCGCCGCTGCTGGTCGCGCTGGTGCACGTAGAGGCTGACGACGTGGAGCTCTTCGCGGGCAAGGACGTCGGGGGGGAGGTACTGCGTGCTGTCGGTGACGATCGCGACCTGGGACATGTGCTGAGACACTACGGGCAATGGGGAAGACGCTCGTCACGGGCGCGACGGGAATGATCGGGTCGCACGTCGTCAAAGCGCTGCTTGCACGCGGCGATGATGTGCGCATCACGGTCCGCGCTCGCTCGCGGCTGGACAACATCGCCGGCCTCGAGCTGGAGACCGTCACGTGCGACGTTCTCGACCGCCGCGCCGTGCGCCGTGCGCTGACCGGTGTCGAGCGGGTCTTCCACTGCGCCGGCCTCAGCAAGCTCACCGCTTCGCAGCAAGAGCTCGACCGCGTGCACGTCACAGGCACGAGCGTGCTGCTGGAAGAGGCGCTGCGCGCCGGCGTCGAGCGCGTCGTCTTCACCAGCTCGGCGAGCACCGTCGGCCCCGCGCCGCGCGGCTCCACCGCCGACGAGCGCCAGCCCTGGCGCGCCGGACGCTACGGCCTTGCCTACGTCAACGCCAAGCACGCCGCCGAGGTCGAGGCGCTACGCATCGGCGCGATGGGCCTGCCTGTCGTGGTCATCAACCCGGCCTTCGTGATGGGGCCGGGGGACGTCTACCGCTCCTCGACGGAGCTCGTGCGCCGCTTCCTGCGGCGCGAGATCCCCGCCTACGTGGACGGCGCGCTGTGCATCGTCCACCCCGGCGACATCGCCGCGGGCGCGCTGCTGGCAGACACCAAGGGCGCGATCGGCGAGCGCTACATCCTCGGCAACCGCAACTTCACGCTCGACCGGCTGTTCTGCGACCTCGGCCGCCTCTCGGGCGTCGAGCCACCCGCGCTGAAGCTGCCGCTGACCGCTGCGATCGCCGCCGCGCGCACCGCCCGCGCGCTGCCCGGCGGGCCGGCGATCGAGGAGGTCGAGCTGCGCTCGCTGAACCTCTGGTGGGCGTTTCGCTCGACGAAGGCCAAGCGCGAGCTCGGCTACAAGCCGCGCCACCACGAGGACGCGCTCGTCGAGGCGATCGCGTGGTTGCGCGAGCGCGAGCAGCGCCTCTGCCCGCCCGGGACGCGCCAGCCGCTGGCGCTGCGTGTCGCCGGCTTTGCGGAGCGACGCGCCGAGTCGCTGTTCAGCACACTTCGCAGCTGATGGCGACGCTCTACCGCTGCCCGACGCCGACCAACTGGCTGTGCCCGTGCGGGCGCGTGGAGCGCGCACTGCGCAAGGCGGGCGTCGACCACGACACGGTGCGTGTGGCGCAGCGGCGCAAGCGGCGTGAGGAGGTCGAGGCGCTGTCAGGCCAGACGCGCGTGCCGCTGGTGGTCCTCGACGGCGAGGTCATCTGCGATTCGCGCCGGATCGTCGAGCAGCTGCGTCAGAGCGCCGCCGAGCGCGGTTGACGGCGCGCGCCGTTACCATCGGGTCAGACGTGGAAGCCGGACTCGTCGTCGCACTCCTGCTGGTCGCCGCGAACGGGTTCTTCGTCGGTGCGGAGTTCGCGATCGCACGACTGCGGCCGACGCAGGTGGTCGACTTCGTGCGGGAAGGGCGTCCGGGGGCACGCTCTGCGCAGCACGCCGTCGAGCACATCGACTCCTACCTCTCGGCGTGCCAGCTGGGGATCAGCTCGCCTCGCTGGGACTTGGTGCAGTCGGTGAGCCTGCGTTCCACGACCTCTTGGGCCGGTGTTCGGTGAGGACGCGGAGATCCTCGGATTCGGACTGGCGACGCTCGTGGCGTTCGCGATCATCACCGTCGCGCACGTCGTGCTCGGCGAGCTTGCGCCGAAGAGCGCGGCAATCTCGCGAACGAGCACGGTGGCGCTGTTGCTGTGCCCGCCGATGCGCGCGTTCTACCTCGCGACCAAGCCGCTGGTGGACGCCTTCAACTTCCTCGGCAACCTGGTTCTGAGGCCGTTCGGGATCCCGCCGGCATCCGAGGCCGGCCACGCGCCGCACTCCGAGGACGAGCTGCGCGAGCTGCTGCGCGGAGCCGCGACGGCGGCATGATCGAGGCCGAGGAGGGCCGGCTCACGGAGGCAGCGCTGGTCTTCGGTGAGCTGCGGGCGCGCGACGTCATGCAGTCACGCCCGGACATCGACTACGTCACGACCGCCGACGAGCACGACGCGGTCGTGGAGAAGGTCGTGGCGACCGGCCGCACGCGGCTGCCGCTCGTCCCCGCGGCCGTGGCCTGGAGGACGCGCTCGGCGTGATCAACGCCAAGGACCTGTCGCGCCGGACAGACCGGCGCTCTTCGCGTTCGCGCGGCCACTGCCGCGGGTCGCCGAGGGCCTGCGCGCCGACGAGCTCCTGCGCACGATGCGTCGCGAGCGCCGCCACCTCGCCCTCGTCGTAGGCGACCACGGCGCTGCACGGCCTCTGACGCTCGAGGACGTGACCGAGGATCTGGCCGGGGCGCTCGTCGACGAGTTCGACACGGCAACCGAGCAGCTGCTCTGGCGCGAGGGCGAGCGGCTGAATCGCCGGATCGTCGCCGTAGTCGACCGGCGTCCGCGGGCGGCGGACCCGCTGCTGACGCGCCCAGTAGGCATGGTCTGTCGGTCGTATCGAATCAGCGGGCCGCCGTCACGAGGTGGGGGACACCGTGCCGCTCAGAGCGGCAACTCGGCACTCGGGCGCTTCGGCGTGACGTGACCACGATGACCGTCCGAGGACGCTCAGCAGCGCTGCCACGGTGACGCTCGCCGGGAAACGATCGCTACCAGCGCCGCGCGGCCCACTCCAGCGCGGAGTACGCTCGACCGCGTACCAGCTGATCGCGCCGAGCATGAAGCGCGGGACGGCGAGCGAGGGAAGGCCCCGAGCGGGTCCTCGGGAAGCAGCCCGCGCGTGACAGGCAGTAGAGCACCGGCATGTGCCAGAGGTAGGTGCCGTAGGAGACGGTCCCGAGCCAGCGGATCGGGGGCGAGGTCGAGGGACCGTGCCGGCCGTGCCGTGATCGCGAGGATGATCGCCATGAAGCCAACCGCGGCCGGCAGGTCGCGCAACGGTGTGCCCGAGCACGCCGGTGCCGTCGGCTGTGCCAGCCGCCGTTGGCGACGACGAGCGATCCAGCCGCCGTGAGCAGCAGCGCGGCGCGCGCCCGCGAGGGTGCGCCCGTGCCGAGGGTCGCGGCGGCGATACCGCAAGCGAATACAGGCAGATAGCGTGAGCGTGCTCGTGGTCGCGGTCGCCGGCCAATCTGCACGATCGCGCCGAGCAGGTTCCATGCCGAGTCCGACGGCGATCAGCGCGGCACATGCAGCAGCGCCCGGCCGCGCAGGATCAACGCTCCTGCTACGTGGTAGGACGGCATAGAAGCCGACCTCGACCGCAAGCGACCACGTCGGCGGATTGAGCTGGCCGGCGGTCGCGTCGACCTGATTCTGCGCAAACAGCAGGAACGTCGGCAGCGCGTCGACGCCGACCGCGCGCGGGTGGCCTGTGCCCGCGAGCACCGCGAACGCGCCCGCGAGGCCGATCCAGTAGGCCGGCAGCACGCGCGCCGCGCGATGGCGCACGTAGCGGACCAGGCTGTGGCGGCTCTCGGCCCGCGGCGGCAGCGCGCACCCACGGCCGGGCGAGCAGGAAGCCCGAGAGCACGAAGAAGTACGTCAGGCGCGAGCCGCAGCTCGCCGATACGTCTTGTCGAGCAGCGGCGGCTGCCCCGGGTCGCGGTTGCCGGTGTACATCCACGCGTGCACGAAGAGCACGCCGACACAGGCGAGACCACGTAGACCATCGACGCCTGTGAGGCGGGACCGTCGGCACCGCCCGTCAGTCTTCCCAGAAAACCTCAAAACAGCAACAGCGCGTTGCCCCATCCTTGAAGGACGACACCAAGCGCCATTGCAAGCGCGAACGACGGCGACAGCTCGAGACGCGCAACAACCCAAAGCGCGGCGAGCGTCGCCGCAAGGAACAGGGTCGAGCCTGCGGCCCCGCTTAGGGCGGCGACGCCGGCGCCGAGCACCGACAGCGCCGCGAAGTACGTGACGACGTCGAGCCGGCCGGTGAGAACGCCGTCGCGAGACTCAGCCGAAGACATCTATGCGTCATCTCCCATCTCGGGTGAGTTTTAGCGCACTGAGGCGACATGACGCCGCGCTCAGTGACGATCGCCGTCACCAACGCGGCCGGCGTGACGTCAAACGCGGGGTTGCGCACGGGCGTGCCCGGCAGCGTCCGCCCGGCGCGCACCTCCTCGCCGTCGCGCTCCTCGATCTCGATCTCCGCGCCGCTTGCGATGCTGGCGTCGATCGTCGAGGTCGGCGCGGCGACGACGAACGGGACGTCTGCCGCCCGTGCCGCCAGTGCGTGCGCGTAGGTCCCGACTTTGTTGGCGACGTCGCCGTTGGCGGCGATGCGGTCTGCGCCCACGATCACCGCGTCCAGCTCACCGCGCGCCAGCAGCCCGGCGGCGGCGCCGTCCACGCACAGCGCGTGGGGGATGCCGGCACGCGCCAGCTCCCACACCGTCAGCCGCGCGCCCTGCAGCAGCGGCCGTGTCTCGCACGCGAGCACATGCACCTCGCCGGGGTGGCGGCGCGCGAGCTCCAGTGCGATCGCCAGCGCCGTGCCCTCGCCGCCTGCCGCCAGCGCGCCGGTGTTGCAGTGCGTCAGCAGCCGCCGCGCGCCGTGCTGCTCGAGCAGATCGGCGCCGGCAGCAGCGAGCGCGGCGCTGGCGGCGTGCTCCTCGGCCTCGATCGCGCGTGCCTCGGCCAGCGCGGCGCCGGCATCGCCGGCCTGCGCCGCCGCGACGACACGGTCGACTGCCCACGCCAAGTTCACGGCCGTCGGGCGCGCCGCGCGCAGGCGCGCCGCGGCGTCCTGCCAGCCGTTGCCGGCGGCCACCGCCATCGCGACGCCGTAGCCCGCGGTGATCCCGATCAGCGGCGCCCCGCGCACCGCCAGGCGCACGATCGCGTCGCCGACCGCGTCGGCATCTGCCAGCACGAGCCAGCGCTCGTCGTCGGGCAGCGCGGTCTGGTCGAGCGCGTGCAGCCGGCGGCCGTCGAAGCGAAAAGCAGCGTGCGACATTCGACAGCAACGGTAGCCTCCGCCGATGCTCTCCCGTGCTCTTGCCGCCGCCGCGGCGCTCGTCGCCGTGCTCGCTGCCGACGCCCGCGCCGCCGGCGACCCCATCATGCCGCTGGCGGAGGTCAAGCCCGGCATGCAGTGCAACGCCCGCTCGGTCCTGCGTGGCACCGCCATCTCGACCTTCAACATCGAGGTCGTCGACATCGTCTCGACCGACCCCGACAACGGCTACATCCTGGTCCGCGCGCACGGACCCGAGATCGAGCGCACCGGCCTCGGGCCGGGCTTCAGCGGCTCGCCGATCTACTGCGACGGGCGCGTCATCGGCGCGATCTCCGAGAGCGTCGGGGAGTACGGCAACTCGCTGGCGCTGGCGACACCGATCCAGGAGATCCTCGGCGAGCCCGTCGACCTGCCGGCCGAGACACGGCGCGCGCCGCGCGGCAAGCCGCTTGCCGCGCCGCTCAGCGTCGGCGGACTCTCGCCGCGCGTCCAGACGCTCGTGCAGCGCGCGGCGCGCACTGCCAAGCGCGTCATCTACGCGACGCCGGCACGTCCGCGTGCCTCCCTGTTCCCGCCGCAGACGCTGCGGCCCGGGTCGGCGTTCTCCGCCGGCATCGCCAGCGGCGCCTTCACGGCGGGCGCGATCGGCACGGTCGCCTACGTGGACGGCGACCGCGTCTGGGGCTTTGGCCACCCGCTGGACGCCGTCGGGCGCCGCTCGCTGCTGCTGCAGGACGCCTACGTCTTCACCGTCGTCAACAACCCGGTCGGCGCCGGCGACACGCGCACCTACAAGTACGCGACGTCGGGCAACGACCTCGGCACGGTCACCAACGACGCGGCGTCCGCGGTCGTCGGGCGCACCGGCGCGCTGCCGCCGCGCTTCCCGCTGCGCGTCGTCGCCACCGACCTCGACAGCGGCAAGGTGCGCGTCGCCAACACATCGGTCGTCGACGAGTCCGCACTCGGGCTGCCGACGGGCATCAGCGCGCTCACCGAGATCGGCAGCATCGCCTTGACCGAGCTGGCCTACCAGACGCTCAAGGGCCTGCCGCTACGCCAGAGCGGCAGCATGTGTGTGCGCATCAGCGTCCGCGAACGCGCCAGGCCGCTGCGCTTCTGCAACAGCTACGTCGGCGGGTCGGCGCTCGGCGAGGATCTCGAGGGCGGCGCCCCGATCGTGTCGGACTTCGCGTCGGCCACAGGGCTGATCGACGCGTTCAACTTCGGCCCGCTGCACATCACCGGCGTCGACGTGAACCTCAAGCTGCGGCGTTCGCTGCGCCTGGCCTACCTGACGCGGATCGTGAAGGCTCCGCTCATCGTGCAGCGTGGCAAGCGCTACCGCGTGACGCTGGAGATCCAGCGTCAGAACGGGCCGAAGAGCCGTCGCGTCGTGACGCTCCGGGTGCCGCGCAGCACGCCCGCCGGTCCGCGCGCGCTCAGCATCACCGGCACGGCGCCGGACACGAGCCTGGGCTCCGGGTCGCTCGACGACGCGCTGGCTGAGATCTTCAACTTCAGCGACGACGACGGGGGCAGCGAGGACCTGACCGGCCCGCGCACCGTCAACGGGCTCGCCGAGCGGATCGCCGGCATCCACCGCGACGACGCCGTCTTCGCCGCGTTCCCGCCGCTGGGCCAGGGCGCGCTGGATGCCCTGGAGCAGGCCGAGGGCCCGACCGGTGCCGAGGTCGCCGCGCAGAAGCCGCGACCGATCCACCGCGATCCGCAGCTGCGCATCGCCGGCGAGCGCAAGCGCCGCATCTTCGTCCTGCCGTAGCGCTCTCCGGACGGCGAGCGTTGCCTGTTGCTCGCGCAGCGGGCCGACCCACGGCCCAAACAGACGCTCCACGATGCCAATCCACCAGCAGCACCCCCCCAGAACGACCAAGGCCCGCCGATCACCTGGATCGACGGGCCTTGACGACGGTCCTCGGGGCCCGCGGCGGCGCCTGTGCGGCGCCACCGCGTCCACCCGTTGGCCTAGCGGTCCTTCAGGACGTACGCCGTCTCGCAGCCGGAGATGCGGCGACGTTCCTTGCCGTTGAGGCGGATGATGTCGCGGCCCGGGCCACACTTGGCCGTTGCCGCGCGGACCCTGGACAGCGATGTTGATGATGTCGTTGCCGCGGCCCGCATCGATGCGGTCAGCGCCGTAGTGCGCGCTGATGATGTCGTTGCCGTTGCCACCGGTCATGCGGTCGGCGCCAGCGCCACCGTTGATCTTGTCGTTGCCCGACCCGCCGCTGATGATGTCGTTGTCGAGATCACCGCGCAGCGTGTCGTTGCCGCCGTCACCGATGATACGGTCCGAGCCGATGCCGCCGGCGACGCGGTCGTTGCCGCCTCCACCGTCGATGCAGTCGGCGCCGCGGCCGCCGTCAAGCGAGTCGCCGCCACCGAGGCCGAGGATCCGGTCCTTGCCGTTGGTGCCGGTGATGCGGTCCCTGCGGTTGGTTCCGATCACGGCATATCTTGGACCAGCCCCGAGCAAACAGACCTTGTTGCCGAAGCGACGACGCGCCTCGTCCAACGGGATCACGGTGCCGCCACTGGGGCCCTGGAAGGGACGCCCGACGACGATCACCTGCGTCGCGCCGCCAACCGTGCGGCTGATGATGCAGAAGCCCGTCTGGATGTCGAACGTCGAGCCCGTCGGGCAGATCTGCTGGTCGATGCCGGGGATCTGCTTGTCCGGGTCGCAGGTGAACTGGTCGGTGTCGACCTTGCTCTCGGCGATCACGATCTCCGCGAACGGCGTCGGGCGGCCCTCACCGAACAGCTTGATGTGCGCCGCGCGCTGAATCATCGAGCGCGCGTCACGGATCTGCTCGTTGAACTTGACGTCAACGATCACCCCGAGCGGATCGAGCAGCTGCTGCAACGCGCCGAACAGCTGGTTGAGCGGGATCACGTTCCCGCCGAGCGTGATGTCGGCCATCGAGCTCGTTCCGTCGAGCTTGGGCACCGTGCTGCCGGCAACACAGGAGCCGGTCACGGTCGACTGCGCCGCACCGAGCCCGATCACGACCGAGGTCGTGCCGAGCGGGAGCTCGAGCTTCTCGACCCGAGACGTCGCGTTGATCTTCTGGTCGATCGCGAGGCCAAGCTCCGGATCGATCGTGGTCTTCGCGCTCGCAGTCGCTGCCGAGAGCAGGGTGGTCGGAAGCCCGAAGACGGGCGTCGCGAGGCTGTCCGCGCCCGCTTCCTCGTTCGCGCACTGCGCGCGATCGGGGCTCTTGTTGTTCGCCGTCGACGGATTGCCGTTGGCAACAATCGGCTCGACGCGGTTGGCGCCGTTCAGCGACGTCCAGATGGCGCTCGCACGACATTTCCACAGCGGAGATGACGTGAAAGCCTGACTCGTACTCGGTACCACCAGCAGGAGCGTGACCACCGCGGTCACTAGCCCCACAAATTTGCGCATCGAAAAGGCCCCCAGGGGTCGTTGGTCGGACGGGATAATGCCCGCCAGACCGGAAGTTCTCACACTGGGGACCGAAATCCTCCATTTTGCGGGCGTTCGTTCGGGGGTGAACAAACGCCGAAAACGCGATCAGCTGAGGCGGTTCTCGATTTGAAGCGGTGCTGCCTGGGCGCTGACCTCGGGCTCAGCGGGCGCTGCGGGGGCCTGCGCGGGCTCCAGACCGAGGACCCCGGCCAGCTCACCCGTCTCGTACATCTCGGTGACGATGTCGCAGCCGCCGACGAGCTCACCGTTGACGAACAGCTGCGGAACGGTCGGCCAGTTGGAAATCGCGCTGAGCTCCTGGCGGATGCGCGGGTCGGGAAGGATGTCGACGGCCGCAAACTGGGCGTCGAGCGCCTGCAAAGCACCGACGGTGCGGGCGCTGAAGCCACACGCCGGCTGCTCAGGCGTGCCCTTCATGAAGAGGATGGTTGGATGCTCGGCGATCGCCTCGGCGATCGCATCGCGGATCGGGTTGTCGCTCATGTGGGCTCCGAGGTCTTGAGGCTGAGGGCATGGATCGCGCCGCCCACTTCTTCGCCGAAGACGTCGTACACCAGCCGGTGCTGGGCGATGCGCGTGAGGCCTGCGAACTGCGGGGCGACGATCGTGGCGCGGAAATGGTCGCCGCCGCCCGTCCAGTCTTCGACGTCTGCCGTCGAACCCGGAAGTGCAGTCTCTATGCGGGTCTTGATGTCCTCGGTGGTGGGCATCTCCGGATAAGCGTAGAGGGTCGCTATATTTCCTGAAGCTATGGCAGGCACGACCGTCACACTCGAAGTCAAGGGCATCGTCTTCACGGAGCAGGGCGCCACCAAGGTGTCCGAGTTCCTCGCGTCCCAGGGCGACGCTGCCGCAGCCGCCGCGCTGCGCGTAGGCGTCCGTGGTGGTGGCTGCTCGGGCTTTCAGTACCAGCTCGCCTTCGACGAGCAGCGCGAGGGCGACATCGTCTTCGAGGACCACGGCCTGAAGATCCTCGTGGACAAGCAGAGCTTGTCCTACGTCGACGGCTCGCAGATCGACTACGTCGACTCGCTGCAGGGCGCCGGCTTCCAGGTCGTCAACCCCAACGTCACCGCTGCCTGCGGTTGCGGCTCTTCGTTCCGCGTAAAGGACGAAGAAGAAGTCTCCGCACTCTGAGGGCCCCCTCAGAGCACGGGATTCAGCGCTTTAGCCGCCGCGCCCTGCGGCGCACGTTGGCCACGCGGCGCTCGCGAAAGCGCGCGCTGATCACGATCCGCCCGCTCTCGACGCGGCGGACCGCAGCACGCCCTCGCGGCGTCAGCGCCAGCGCATAGGTCGTCGTCCCGCGCTCGGGCACGTGCAGCAGGACGTCGGCGATCGGCGTGCGCACCCGCCGGCCACGGCGCGTGTGCTCGAGCACCGCGTGCAGGCGCACGAGCCCGATCCGGTTCAGCGTCAGCTTTCCGTGCAACTTGCCGCCGCGCGCCAGCCGCGCCCGTGACGGCGCGTTGAGCGTGACGCCCAGCGCCAGCCCCGGCGGCGTCGGGAACGTCGCGCGCTTGCCGGGCGTCTTGCGCCCGAGCGTGATGTCGCCCGCGGCCAGCTCGGCCGCTGGGACGGCGTCCATGCGGCGGATGATGTCCGCCGTCCACGCGACCTGCTTGGCGGCCAGCGGCGCGTCGAGCTTGTCCATGTCGCTACCGGGTGCGTCGTTGAGCAGGTAATAGGGCCCGGCGAGGTAGCCGACCTGCGGCACGCCGGCGCTCTGCAGCGCGCCGCCGACGCCGAACTGCACCGGCGGGCGCAGCAGCGCGGTGCGCGGGATGTCGTTTGCGATCGTCGCGTCGCGCGTGATCTCGAAGACCTTGCCCTGAGTTGTCCAGCACGCGGTGATGTCCGGGTGGCCGGTGGGGTGGTAGCCCTTCTCGGCGGTGTCGACCCACTCCGAGCAGCCGAGATGCTCGACGGTGATGCCGGCGACCGAGCTGCGCACGATGTCCTGGTGGCGGCTGAGGATCCCGCCGAGCTGGGGCATGTGCGCGGCCATGTGCCCGGGCCAGAGGCTGAAGACAAGCGCGCGCTTCAGCCGCTCGGACGCCGGCAGCGAGCCGAAGTGGCGCGCGAGGTGGACGATCGCGACGCCGCCGTTCTCCTCGACGAAGCCCTCGCCGTCGGTGTGGGACGTGAGGAAGATCGCCTCGTCCTCGCGGCCGCCGCCCGGCAGGTAGCCGAGCAGCGCGGGGCTCGTGCCTTCGCGGCGGTGGGCGTGCAGCGTCAGGCGCGCCTTCGGGGCGCCGGCGGCGCGGCGGCGCAGCGCGTTGCCGGTGTCGCGGTCGACGTACAGCGCCGGGATGTCCTCGAAGTCGTTCTCGAACGGCATGTAGCCGCCGTTGATCGCGTCGAACGACGCGTCGAGGATGAAGACGACGCCCGCCGCGCCGAGCGCCTTGAGCGGCGCCAGCGGCAGCGCGACGATGCCCGGCAGCAGCGCCGGGCGCTTGAAGTCGCCGAGCAGCCAGTCGGCCTGCGAGTGGTGCTCCCAGTGCAGATGGGTCACCAGCGGCAGCAGCCACGCGCTGGGCAGTGGCACGGGCATCGGCAGGTCGACGAGCAGGATCGACCCCGGGCGGATCCGCAGCGTCCCGGTCAGCCCGGAGATCCAGCTTGCGAGCTGGTCGGGGTACGCCTTCAGCGCTGCTGCCACGTCCTCGAGGCCGGGATCGAGCGCGGGCAGCGGCGCGACGCCGGCGTAGACGAGCGGGCCGCTGATCCCGTCGGGCCCGGTCTCCTGCGAGCGCGGGTAGTAGCGCGCTGACCTTCACGCGCTCGCCGTCGACCTCAAGGCCGTAGCGCTCGGCCTCCCAGACGGTCAGGTGAAACTCGTCGCGCGGCAGCATCACGGCGCCGGCCGCGACGAGCTCCTCTTCGAGCCAGTCGATGAACTTGTCGTGCCCCGCGGTGCCGGTGTAGCGCGGGCCGAAGTCGACCATCGTCTGGAAGTCGGTGCGCATCCGCGCGGCGTCCGGGAGCGGGATGACCTTCGGCGTCGCCGCACCCGCGAGCTGCGGTGCCGGCAACGACAGCGCGCCGGCGGCGGCCGCGGCGCGCGTCAGGAAGCCGCGGCGGTCGACGCGCTCAGCCAACGATCAGGCCCTGACGGGTGGCCCGCGCGACGACCTCCGCGCGGCTGCGGGCGTTGAGCACGCGCATCAGCTTGGAGACGCGGTCCTTCACGGTGCTGGGGCTGTGGTGGATGCGCTCGGCGATCTCGCGGTTGGAGCAGCCCTGCGCCAGCAGCTCGGCGACCTCGAGGTCGCCGGCGTTCAGGCCGAGCTTCTCGGCGGTCGCCAGCGCGAGCGAGCCCTCGACGCTGCGCAACGCGCGCTGCGCTGCGTCGGGATCGGCCGGTGCAGCCAGGGTGATCTCGGCGATGCGGCGGTAGAGGTCCATCGCAACGCGCGCCTGCTCCTCCATCAGCGTCAGGCGCTCGGACTTCGCAACCACCTGTGCCTGCAGCTCCTTCAGCGCGGAGATGTCGCGCGCGACGCCCTGGCGACCGACCAGCTCGCCGTCGTGGTGCAGCGCGCCGGCGCGAACTTCGAGGTCGACCGTGCGGCCGTCCTTGCAGACCACCTGGACCTCGAAGAACGGCGTCAGCTCGGTGCCGTCGACGCCGCGGTCGAAGTGGTCCTGGGCGACCGGCCGCGAAGTGGGCGCGACGATCTCGCGGAAGTGGTGACCGATGACCTCGTCGGCCTCGTAGCCGAGCAGTGCCAGCCCGTTGGCGTTCATGAACGTGAACACCCCGGCCAGGTCGAGCGTGTAGATCATGTCGCCCATGCACTCGACGAGTGCGCGGTGATCCGGCCCGTTGCCGTTGGCTCTCTGCCCCACGCAGCCACGATAACCCGAGCATCCGCCCGCAGGCGCGGGTAGGCAACGGCCATCGGGACGGCGTCACCACCCGATCGGCTGGGCGTGCACTCACGCGGTGGCCACGAGCGTCCGCCAGACGCGTATGTTCCGCACGTGCGGAGGGTCCTAGGGCTGGCAGCAGCGCTGACGCTCGCCGGGTGCGGGACCGCAGAGCTGGAGCTGCAGCGTCCGTCGCCCGATCCCCCTCAGCGCCTGGCGATCGGGATCACCGAGGCAAACCCGCACCTCATCGCACCCGGTCCGCAGCCGCCGGACTTCGCGCCGTGGCGCGACCGCCTCGCAGCGCTGCGCCCGACCTACGTGCGTGTGTTCGTGGACTGGTCCCAGGACGGCGGTCTGGCGGCGACGCAGAGCGGCTGCCTGCGCGACGTCTTGCCATGCGCGTCGTACGCAGGCGTGCGCGACCAGCTGCGCGCAGTCGCCGCGCGACGCCTGCACGATCCCGGGCGCTGGCAGCCGCTGCTGACGATCTACGGCGTGCCCGAGCGCTACGCCGTCGCCGCAGGCGGCTGCGAGCGCACCGACGCCAGCGCGCGCGCTCGCGCGATCACCGCCGCGGGGATTCGTGCCTACGAGCGCCTGCTGATCGACGTCCTCGCGCTCGCGCGCGAAGAGGGGACCGCGGTGCCGTTCGTCGCGCCGTGGAACGAGCCCAACCACCCGTCGCTGATCAGCCCCCAGCGCCGCAGCTGCGACGCCCGCGCACCTTCGCGAGCGGCGCGCGTCTACGTGCAGCTCGCGCTCGCCGCGCAGCGCGCTCTGCGTCGCGCTGCGGGCACACAGCGGCTCGTCCTCGGCGAGCTTGCGGGCTACACCGACTCGACACCGCGGACGACGTCGATCGACGAGATCGTCGCTGCGCTGCCCGACGCGCTCGCCTGCGAAGCAGCGGCATGGTCGGTGCACGACTACGCGCAGGCGGCGCGGCCGTCGACCGACGCGGTCGGCGCGCTCGCACGAGCGTTGCGCGGGCGCGAATGCACGGCACGCGCGCCGATCTGGGTGACCGAGACCGGCGCCGGCCGGCGCCTGCGCGACAGCGACGCCCTCGCCGACCCGGCGGCGGCGTGCCGCGCGATGGCCGACCGCCTCGCGCGCTGGGACGCCGACCCCCGCGTCGCCGCCGTCTTCCAGTACACGTTCCGCGAGGACCCGACCTTCCCGGTCGGCCTCGCCGATGCCGCGCTCACGCGCCTGTACCCGACCTACGAGCTCTGGCGCGCGTGGTCGCAGGCGACGCGCGCGGCGCCGCCGCAGAGCGCGTGCGGGTAGCGGCGGCGACACGGCAGCTGCGTTGCTCTAGAGTGCCGCGCTCCCACCGCCACCCCAGGGAGGGGCGTCCCGTGCATCGCTTGGCCATTCTGGCCGCTCTCATTGTCGTTTCGGCCTCGGCCGACGCTGCGCACGCCGCGCGCGGCGTCTATCTGCCGGCGCTCGACAACAACCACATCTGGCAGTTCGACAGCCCTGGTGGAGCGCTGAGCCACCTCTCGCCGACCACGGTCCCGGCGACGGGTCCAAGCGCGATGGCAGTGACGCCCGACGGCAAGCACGCCTACGTCACGCAGGTCGACGTCGCGCGCGAGACCGACGACATCCGCCAGTTCGACATCGATGCTGCGGGCCATCTCGTCGCGAGCGCCAACCCGCCGGTCGCCACCGGCAGCGTCCCCACCGCGATCGCGATCAGCCCAGACGGTCGCAACGCCTACGTCGCCAACGTCGACCCCGCAGCGGGCGGCATCTGGCAGTACGACATCGCGCCCGACGGCCGCCTGACCCCGAAGGGGACGCCGCTGGGCACCGCCGCCGCCGACATCGTCGTGTTCGACGACGGCGGCAATGCCGTGGCTGTCACGGAGGCGGGCCTGCAGCACTACAACCGCGCGCCGGACGGCCAGCTCACGGCGACGCTCGCCACGGATCTTGGTGACGTCGGTGCGATCATCGCCCGTCCCGGAAGCTCACAGATCTAGTCGTGGCCAGCGGCCATGTCGAGCTCATACCGGGTCGAGCCGACAGGCGCAATCACCAACGTCGGCTCGTTCTTGGTCACGCCACCGGGCGCGCCGGCGCTTGCTGCGAGCACGGACGGGCGGTACTTGTACATCGCGCCCGACGAGACCGCCGGGATATTCCAGTCCAAGGTCGCCGACAACGGTCGGCCCGCGTCGCTCCCCGGAACCGTGTCGAACGGTGTGACGGCGGAGGCACTCGCGATCAGCGGCCGCAGCTTCTACGCGGCATCTCCGGGCGGCGCCGCGCAGTACGACATCGGCGCCGACGGCCGCCTCACACGGCGCAACCCGGACATCGCGGCGGCGGGCACGAGCGGCATCGTCGGCGCGCCCAACCAGGGCCCAACGGCGGCGGTCGCCGCCACCGTGATGCCTGCCGGCGAGCCGACGACGTTCGACGCGTCGGGCTCGCGCGACCCGGACGGCACCGTCGCGCGCTACGACTGGGACTTCGGCGACGGCACGGTGCTCGCCAATGGCGGCCCGAAGCCGAGCCACGCGTTCGAGAAGCCTGGCGACTACCGCGTCAACGTCACCGTGAGCGACGACGGCGGCTGCTCGACGCGCGTGCTGTCGACCGGTCAGACCGCAGCATGCAACGGCTCCCCGGCGGCGCGCACGGCACTGGTCGCACGCGTGACGCTGCGTCGCCTCGCCGTCTCCAAGCTGCGCCTGAAGCCGCGCTGGCGCGTCGCGCCACGCGGCGTGACGAAGGACGACCCCGACCACTTCGGCACGACGATCCGCTGGGAGCAGTCACGCCCGGCGAACGTGCGCCTGCGCTTCGAGCGCGCGCTCAGCGGGCGGCGCGTCGGCAAGCGCTGCCTCGCTCCGACGCGCGCGCGTCGCGGGCGCAAGCCCTGCACCCGCCTGGTGCGCGCCTACAGCGTCGTGCTGCCGGGCGTGCGCGGGACGAACAGCCGCCGCTTCGTCGGCTGGCCGCTGCGCCCCGGGAAGGTCGTACCGCTGAAGCCCGGCCGCTACTTCGTCTCGGTCACCGCGTCGGACGCCGGCGAGCGCGCCGTTGCCAGCACGAGGACGACGATCCTGGCTGCGACGCGTCGCTAGCCGCGCGACGGCGCCTTCGCCGCCTCGCGCAATGCTTCCCAGTCGGTGAGCTTGACGCGCGGTCGCTCCGTGCCCTCGGCAGCGGCGGTCTCGGCGGCGTCGATTGCTTCCCAGCCTGCCCACTGGACGGTGTGCTCGGGCAGGGCCGCGGCGATGTCGTCGTAGGCCGGCGTGTTCAGGCGGCCGGCGGCGGCATCCTCGAGCAGCTTGGTGACGGTGTCCTGCGAGTCCTTCTTGTTCGTCCCGATGACGCCGGAGGGCCCGCGCTTGATCCAGCCCGTGACGTACTCGCCGGTGCAGTGCTCGCCGTCGTCGACGCAGACGCGGCCGCCCTCGTTGCGGATCAGGCCGCGGCGGTCGTCGAACGGGATGCCGCCGATCGGCTCGCCGGTGTAGCCGATGCTGCGGAACACGAGCTGGGCGGGGAGCTCGGAGAACTCGCCGGTGCCGCGGGCAGCCAGCTGGCCGTCGCGCTCGTAGATCTCGTTGTGCTCGATGCGGACGGCTTCGACGTGCCCGTCGCCGAGCAGCTCGACGGGGGAGGCGAGGAACCGGAAGCGCACGGTGATCGGCTTGCCGGTCTTCGGCCGCGCGGCGTACTCCTGCACGATCTCGACGTTGCGCGTGCGCGTCTTGTCGGCCTCCGCCAGCGCCGCGGCAGACAGCGGATCCAGCTCGGCGCCGATGATCTCGACGTCGCCGCGCTCGAGCTCACCCATCTCCAGCAACTCGGGGTTGGTGAACGCCGCCTGCAGCGGGCCGCGCCGCGCGAGGATCGTGATCTCCTCGATCCCCGAGCCGTTGAGCACCTCGATCGCGTGGTCGGCGGTGTCGGTGACCTCCAGCTCGGAGGGCGCCAGCGCAAGCATCCGCGCCACGTCGATCGCGACGTTGCCCGCGCCGATCACGACCACCTGCTTGGCCGAGAGGTCGACCTCGAGGCCGTTGTGGTCGGGATGGCCGTTGTACCAGGCGACGAACTCCGTGGCCGCGTGCGACCCCTGCAGATCCTCGCCGGGGATCCCGAGGCGCTTGTCGGTCGACGTCCCGAGGGCGTAGATCACCGCGTGGTAGTGCTCGAGCAGCTGCTCGCGCGTGACGTCCTCACCAAGCTCGACATGCCCGAAGAAGCGGAAGCGCTCGTGCGCGGCCGTCTTGTCGTAGGCGCGCGTGACCGACTTGATCTTCGGGTGATCCGGCGCGACGCCCGCGCGGACGAGGCCGTAGGGAGTGGGGAGGCGGTCGAAGAGGTCGACCGCGAACTCCGGCGCTTCGGACTTCAGCAGCTGGGCAGCCGCGTAGAAGCCCGAGGGTCCCGCGCCGACGATCGCGACTCGCAGCTGCTCGGTCATGCTGTCAGGATACTATGGCTGGACACACCGTCCAGGGCGTTGACAGCCCGCTCGAAGGACGAGCGGATGCAGGTGAACGACGGCGTGTCGCGCTGCGTGTACGCGGACGCCTCGGTCGTGCGCAGGCGCTGCACGAGATCGAGGAACGCGCCGATGTCGTCGGTGTCGAACGCGACGACGAACTCCTGGTCGTCCAAGCCGAACGAGTAGGTCGTGTGGTTGTCCACGTTCGGGTACTCGCGGCCGACCTTGATGTGCTCCTGCATGATCCGCCAGCGCTCCTCGGCCGCCATCCCGTACCACGCGCGCGTCTTCACGAACGGGTAGACGAAGAGGTACTTGCCGGTGAACGGGCGCGCGACGAAGCGCTGGTCGTCTGAGTACTCCGAGGACTTGCGCATCCCCAGGAACGAATGGGGCTGCGTGCACCACTTCGCCAGGCCGCTCTGCGCGAGCACGACGTGCAGCTCGTGGATGCGGTCGAGGTTCTCGGTTTCGGCGATCAGCAGCAGATCCGCGTCGCCGCGCGTGCCGACCAGCGAGAACGCCTGCAGCAGGTGGTCGGAGGCGAAGTCCTCGCACGCGGCCAGGAATTCGGCCTTGTCGGCGCTGCGCTGCTCGTCAGGGAGCCTTCGCCAGGCCGGATCGGCCTTGAAGAACGTGTACTTGACGAAGTGCCGTTCGGCCGCAGCAGGAGTAACACCGGTCACCGCAAACACTATATGTCTGGTGATGTCCCGCCTGGCAGCCGCCGCGGCCGCTGCCGCTCTGTTCCTGGTGTGCGCGGCGCCGGCGGCGGCCGCGCCGCGTGCCGTGCTCGCGTTCCTGCCCGCGGCCGAGGGTCCACCGGCATCCGAGCTCGCATTTCCGCGTCCGAGCGTGCTCGAGCTGCTCGACGCACATCCCGAGCTGTCGCTCGGCCTGTCGAGCGCCACGCAGGGCCGCTACGACTACGGGCAGGCGCTGCTGGACATCACGCAGGGCGCGCGCACATCGGCTGCCGCCTACGACGACCGCGACCCCGCGAAGCTCGGCTTCGTGCGCTCGATCGAGGGCGCGCGCCTGTTCGGCTGGCCCGATGTCCTCGCGCGCGCGAGGACCGCTCGTGCCGAGATCGAGCCGGGGCTGCTGGCCTCCTCGATCCCCGGCGGCGTCGGCTACGTCGGCGTGCAGGGCCGCAAGCAGCGCGAGGCCGCCGCCGCCGCAAACCGCGACGGCGTCATCGCGAGCGCGCGCATCGGCCGCGCCGCCGACCTCGCGCGGGCGACGCGCGAGCTGCTGCGCCGCCACCAGCTCGTCGTCGTCGGGCTGGCAACGGGGGAGACCGGCGACGAGGCGCTGCGCCGCCTGATCCGGGCGCGCGCGCCCGACGAGCTGCTGATCGTCGTGCAGACCCCGCCGCGCGCCCGCGCGCCGCAGCTGCTGCCGATCGGCGTCGCCGGCCTTGGCGAGCCCGGCGCGCTGACGTCGTCCACCACGCACCAGCGCGGGCTCGTCGCGGGCATCGACCTGCCGGCGACGATCCTCGACCACCTCGGCCTCGACGTTCCCGGCGCGATGAAGGGCCAGGTCTTCAAGCACGAGGGCGCGCGCGATGCCGGGGATCTCACCGACCTCTCCGACCGCCTGCGCGTCGTCGCGCCGCGGCGCTTCCCGGCGCTCGAGACGCTGCTCGCCGGCTGGCTCGGCCTGCTGCTCGTGCTCGCGGTCTTCGCCGACCGCCGCGGTGTGCGCGCCGCGCAGCGCATCGGCGCGCTGCAGTTCTGCTGGCTGCTGCCCGTGCTGCTCGTGACCGCATGGATCGCGCCGTCGCGCGACGGCGAGCTTGCGATCGTCGCGCTCGGCACGCTCGGGCTTGCGGTCCTCACCGACCGGCTCGTCGCGTGGCCGCGCGCGATCGGCGTGCCGTGTGCCGCCGCCGTCATCACGTACGTGCTGGACCTCGCGCGCGGATCGGACCTGATCGTGCGCTCGCTGCTCGGGCCCAACCCGCGCTTCGGCTCGCGCTTCTACGGGATCGGCAACGAGCTCGAGGCGACGTTGCCCGTGTTGCTGTTCCTCGCGCTCGCGGTCGCGCTCTACGGGCGCGGGCGCTCGCGCAACGGCGCGATCGCCTTCGGCGTGGGTGGCCTGCTGCTCGGCGTCGCCGTCGGCTCAGGACGCCTCGGCGCGGACGTCGGCGGCGTGCTGACGATCGGCGCCGGCACTGCGGTCTGCGTGCTCCTGATGCTGCCCGGCGGCGTGACGCGCCGCGCGCTTGCACTCGCGGTCGCGACGCCGGCCGCGGCGCTCGCCGGCCTCGCGGCGCTTGACCTCGCGACCGGCGGCGACAGCCACTTCACGCGCTCGGTGCTGCGCGCCGACGGGGAGGGCGCGCTGTGGGACACGATCTCGCGCCGCTACACGCTCGCCTTCAACGTGCTGATGCGCGGCCTGATGCCGTTTGCCACGGCGATCGCGCTGCTCGCGGTCGCCTACGGGGTGAAGTACCGCGAGCGGATCTTCGCGCCGCTGCGTGGCGACCCCGCCTGGACCGCCGCGCTTTGGGGCGGTCTTGCCGCCGGCGTGGCCGGCAGCGTCTTCAACGACTCTGGCCCGATGTTGCTGCTCTTCAGCACTTTTGTGCTGGCGATCGCGGCGTCGTACGTCAGAGGGGGTGCTAACCCCACGGTTTTCAAGGACGAGGCTGGGTAGCATGCAAGGGACGCGCATGCGGATCGCCCTGGTCAGTCCATACAGCTGGACATATCCGGGCGGCGTCACAAGGCATATCGAGGCGCTCTCGCGCGAGCTTCTCGACGTGGGTCACGACGTTCGCGTCCTGACGCCCTTCGACCCGCCCGATCGCCTCGCCGCGCGCCTGCACCGCGGGCATGCGCCAGAGCCCCGTGCGCTGGATTCGGACCTCGTCCTGCCGCTGGGCCGCACCGTCGGCTTCCCGGCGAACGGGGCGGTCTCCAACCTCGCGGCCACGCCGACGGTCGATCAACCGCATGCGCCACGAGATCGCGACCGGGGGCTACGACGTCGTCCACCTGCACGAGCCGGTCGCGCCGCTGGTTGGCTGGGACGCGCTGATGTCGTCGAACGTCCCGCTCGTCGGCACGTTCCACTGCTACTCCGACAACGTCGTCTCCAACAACATCGCCAACTTGCTCGGCGCGCGCCGGCGGCTGAACCGCCTCGCCGTGCGGATCGCGGTCTCAGAGGCCGCGGCGTGGACCGGCAAGCGCTTCTACGGCGGGCGCTACCGGATCATCCCCAACGGCGTCGACGTGCCCGCGGATCCGCTCGCGCTGCATGTCGCGGGCGCCGACGACACCCTGCGCATCGTCTTCATCGGCCAGGCCGTCGAGCGCAAGGGCCTGCCCGTCCTGCTGCGCGCGTTCGAGGCGCTGCGCGAGCACGTCCCGGCGACGCTGACGCTCGTCGGGGTGACGCGGGAGGACATCGAGCCGGTGCTCGAGGACCTGCGCGGCGTGCACGCGCTGGGCAAGGTCGACGACGAGACCAAGCACGCCGTCCTGCGCGAGGCCGACGTGCTCTGCGCGCCGTCGCTGGGCGGCGAGAGCTTCGGCATGGTGCTGACCGAGGCGTTCGCGGCCGGCGTGCCGGTCGTTGCCTCGCACATCGCCGGCTACGCCGACGTCGTCCGCGACGGCATCGACGGCGTCCTCGTCCCGCGCGGCGACGCCACGGCCCTGGCCGAGGCGCTGCGCCATCTTGCGCTTGCGCCCGGAGACCGCCGTGGGATGGCCCGTGCGGCTGCGCAGCGCGCGCAGCGCTATGCGTGGCCGCGGGTAGCCGCTGAGGTCAGCGAGGCCTACGAGGACGCGATCGCCGTCCCGGCTGCCGACAGCGCGCCGGCGCGCGTCGCCGTGCGCCACGGCCTTGCGCCGGCCGACCGCAAGCCCGCCGTCCACGCCGCGCGCCTGAAGTCGCTGGACCCTGAGCAGCGCGGTTCGCGCGCCGGGCGCGCTGCGCTGCGCCGTGCCGGCCTCGCGGCGTTGACGCTCGCGGGCCTCGGCGCGGGGTGGTTTGCGCTTCAGCGCATCGGCGTCGAGAAGGTCTCCAGCTCGCTCGTCGACTCGAGCCCGCCGTGGGTGCTGGTCGCGCTGGCGCTGATGTGCGCGTCGATGGTCGTGCGCGCGCTGGCGTGGCACCAGATCCTGCGCGCGGCGCTGCCCAACGCGGTGGTCCGCCGCCGCGACGCGCTGCAGGGGACGATGATCGGCGTGCTGATGTCCGCGACGCTGCCCGCGCGGTTGGGCGAGCCCGCGCGCGCGATGATCGTCGCGCGGCGAACCGGACGGCCGCGCGAGACGCTACCCGTCGTCGCCGGCACGCTGGTTTCGCAGACGCTGATGAACATCCTCGCGCTGGTGATCCTCGGCGTGACGATGTTCTCCACCGTCCACTACTTCGACGGCAACCACACGGCACTCGTCGTGTTCGCGATCGCGCCCGTGGCGGTGCTGCTGGCGGTGCTGCTGGCGCCCGCGCTGCTGCGCTCGGGCGTGCCCTCGCGTTCGGCGCGCGTGCAGCGCTGGGTGCGTCAGGCGCGCAGCGCCGCAACCGCCGTGCGCGGTGGTCTTGCGGTCTTCCGCAGCCCGCGCATGGGTCTCGCGGCAACCGGCGCGCAGCTGCTGGCCTGGGGGATCCAGTGGATCTCCTGCTACGTCCTGCTCGTGGCGTTCGGCCTCAACGAGGAGGCGGGGATCGGCGCGGCCGCCGCGGTGCTGTTCGCGGTCAACGTCACCGCTGTGCTGCCGGCGACGCCGTCCAACCTCGGCGTCTTCCAGGCCGCGTGCGTCGCAGTCCTCACCGGCGCGTACGGCGTGTCGTCGGCCGACGCGCTCGGCTACGGCATCGTCCTGCAGGTCGTGGAGATCGCGACCGCCTTCCTGATGGGCGCGCCCGCGCTGCTGCGCGAGGGGCTGACGTGGAAGGACGTGCGCCTGCGCACGCTGCACACCTCGCCGGTCGAGCTGGCGCCCGTCACCGCCAGCTCGTCGCGCCGCAGCGATCGCCTCGAAGCCGAGGCCTGAAGGTAGGGTGCGCGGCATGTCTGCCGCGCGTCCGCTCCTGCTTGCTGCCGTCGCGGCCCTCGCGCTGGGTGGCTGCGCGAAGAAGATCAAGGAGAGCGAGCTCGAGGGCACGATCGCCGACAGCATCGGCAAGCAGCTCGGCGGGCAGAACCCGGACGTCAACTGCCCCGGCGGCCAGGAGGCCAAGAAGGGCAACACGTTCGAGTGCGACGCGACGCTCGGTCGCCAGAAGACGAAGGTGGAGGTCAAGCTCACCGACGACGACGGCAAGTTCACCTTCACGGTGAAGCCGCCCAGCGGGTAGGCGGTCGCGTGGCGGCGGATCGTCAGCAGCTGCTGACCGCGCTGACGACCGAGCACTTCACGCTGCAGGGCGCGCGCTCGCAGACCGCGAGCGAGAGTGCGTCTCGCGCCTCGCTGTACATCCTCTCGGTGTCGAGCACTTTGGTCGCGCTGGGGTTCATCGGACAAGCGTCGCGTTCGACCTTCGACGTCTTCGCCCTCACCGTGCTGCCGACGCTCTACGTGCTCGGCGTCTTCACGTTCGTCAGGGTGGTCGAGTGCGGTGCCGAGGACTTCCGCTACGGCGTCGCGATCAACCGCATCCGCAACTACTACAAGCAGCTCGCCGGCGACCAGGCCAAGCTCTTCCTGCTCTCCGGGCACGACGACGGGCGCGGCGTGTTCGAGAACGCTGCGGTGCCGCCCCAGGGTCGCACGCAGCTCTTCACGTTCGGGACGGTCGTCGCCGTCGTCAACAGCGTTGTCGGCGGCAGCGCGATCGCGATTGCGCTCGGCGCGATCGACGCCTCGCTTGGCGTCGCTGCAAGCGTGGGCGGCGTCGCGGCGATCGTGTCGCTCGTGGCGCTGCTGCGCCATGCCGACCGCCTGCTGGAGGAGCGCACGGCGACCGAGTCGCTGTTCCCTTCGGCGCCGCCGCCGCTGCAATCGGTGCTCGACGCGTTCAACGCCCACGACGTCGACGCGATCCTGTCGTTCTTCACCGACGACTGCGTGTTCGACACGCCACGCGGGCAGCGGCTCGTCGGCAAGGACGAGGTGCGCGCCGGCTTCCAAGCGCGCTTCGACGGGATCCCGGACATCGTCTACGCCGACGACCGCCACTGGTCATCCGGCGATCGCGGCGTGTCCGAATGGACGATCCGCGGCACGCAAGCCACCGGCGAGCCGATCGAAGTGCGCGGATGCGACCTGTTCGAGCTCACCGACGGCAAGATCAGCCGCAAGGACTCGTTCTGGAAGATCCTCGACTAGCGGCAGTGCACCCAGCCTGAGCGGAAGTGCGAGTAGAACTTCCCGCGCGGCTCCCAGTTGGCGGGCACGAGCAGGTCGGCGCCGCCGCCCCACATCACGCACTTGTTCTGCGCGCTGACGTAGACGTTCTCGGGGTTGCGCAGCGGCCGCGTGTACAGGTGGACGTACATCCAGTCGCTGTACTTCTTCGCGATGCCGACGCGATAGCGCTTGAGGTTGACCGCGCAGTTCTTGCCGGTCTCGGCGTTGTAGGTGAGGACGATCTCGGCGAGCAGCTTGCCGTGGTTGGAGTCGACGAGCTTGTGCCGGTCGATCGGCTTGTAGCCCGGGCCGCACACGCGCTCGGCGGTGTACGGGTTCGCTCTGGCTGACGCAGCCGCCGGCAGCGCGACGGCAGCCACGAGGGCGAGCAGCAGGAGGCGTTGGGTCTTCACGGTCATCACCTGCCCGCGTCGCGCTGCGGCCTAGCGCGCTTCTCATCGAAGCCTCAGATAGCGTCGAAGCATGCGTGTGCTTGCGATCGACGGTGGTGGGATCCGGGGCATCATCCCCGCGCTGGTGCTCGCGGAGGTCGAGCGCATCAGCGGCCGCCGCGTCCACGAGCTCTTCGACCTGATCGCCGGGACGTCGACGGGCGGGATCCTCGCGTGCGCGCTGACGACGCCCGAACCGCGCTCGGCGGCGGATCTCGTCGACCTCTACCGCACCGAGGGGCCGACGATCTTCCGGCGCTCCCTGTGGCATCGCATCGCCAGTGGTGAGGGGCTCCTCGAGGAGAAGCACGACGACGCCGGGCTCAACGCGGCGCTCGCGAAGTATCTCGGCGACGCGACGCTCGATCAGGCGCTGACGCGGATCCTGCTCACCGCCTACGACCTCGAGGCGCGTGAGCCGTTCTTCTTCAAGTCCTGGCGCACCGACGAGCCGGGCCGCAACTTCACGATGACCGCCGCCGCGCGGGCGACCGCCGCGGCGCCGACGTACTTCGAGCCGTCGCACAGCCGCCCGCTCGACGGCAGTCCGCCGCTGGCGCTCGTCGACGGCGGTGTCTTCGCGACGAACCCGAGCATGTGCGCGTTTGCCGAGGCGCAGCGCCTCGAACCGGGATCGCGCACGCTCCTGTTGTCGCTCGGCACCGGCGAGATGACCCAGCCGATCCCGGGCGACAAAGCCCGCGGCTGGGGCCTGGTCGAGTGGGTGCGCCCGGTCATTGACGTCGTCTTCGACGGTGTTGCGGACACCGTCCACTACCAGCTCGGTCACCTCCTGGCGGACGGCGACTACACGCGCCTGCAGGTGGTCCTCGATCGCGCCTCGGACGCGCTCGACGACGCCAGCGCACGCAACCTCGCGCTGCTGGAGGAGCAGGCCAACGAGCTCGTCGCGGCGCGCCGCGAGGAGCTCGAGCGGGTGTGCGCGCGGCTCACGGCGTGAGCTGGGCGAGCAGGTCGAGCTTCTGCTTGCGCGACAGCCGCTTGATCCGTGCTTCCTCGCGCATCGCAGCGCTGCGGTCGGTCATCTCGATGACGCCCGCGAGCTGCACGGGCAGGCGGCTGCGCGTGTAGCGGCTGGCCTTTCCGGCAGCGTGCGCGGCGACGCGTTTGTGGACGTCGACGGTCCAGCCGGTGTAGAGCGTCTCGTCATCGCAACGCAGGAGATAAACGAAAGCAGGCAATTCCCATCAAGTTTGTGTAGATTGTGCCTGTGCCCGCGATCGACGTCCACCAGCACGTGTGGCCCGAAACGCTACTTCGAGCGCTCGAGCGGCGCTCCTCCCCGCCGCACGCGCGTCGCCGCGCGGGCGACTGGGAGATCACGCTCGCGCACGAGCCGGCGTTCACGGTGGCCGAGAGCGTGGAGGACCGCAGCGACGCGGTCGTCGCAGCCGGCCTCGACCGGGCGCTCGTCGCGCTCTCTTCTCCGGTTGGGATCGAGGCACTGCCTCCGCGGCAGGCCGACCCGCTGCTCGCAGCGTGGGCTGCGGCGACCGCGTCGCTGCCGGACAACCTCGAGGGCTGGGCGGCGCTGCCGTTGCGCGATCCCGACGTCGCGCGCGTCCGGGCGGCACTGGACGCCGGCGCCGCGGGGTTGTGCCTTCCCGCGCCTGCGATCGCGTCGCCGCAAGCGCTCGAGCGGCTCGCGCCCGTGCTCGAGCTGCTCGAGCACCGGCTGGCGCCGCTGTTCGTCCACCCGGGCGCCGCGCCGGCCGACGCGCCGGCGGCGTGGTGGGCGCCCGTCACCGACTACGTCGCACAACTGCACGCGGCGTCGCACGCCTTCGCGGCGTGGGGACGCCCGGCGTATCCGCGCGTGCGCGTCGTCTTCGCAGCGCTGGCAGGGCTTGCGCCACTGCACGCCGAGCGCACGGCGGCGCGCGGCGGGCCGGCAGCGACTGAGCCGGACCCGCTGATCTTCTACGAGCCCTCGTCCTACGGTCCCCGCGCATTGCGCGCGATGGTGGCGGCCGTCGGCATCGCGCAGCTGGTCCACGGCAGCGACGAGCCCGTGATCGGCGCGCCCGCGACGCACCCGCTCGGCCCCGACGTGCACGACATGATGCGCACGCAGAACCCTGCGCGACTGCTGGGGCGGGCACTGTGACGCAGCAGCAGCTCCGCGCGCTGGTCGCCGATCTCGCCGAGCGACCCGAGCTCTGGCGCGACGACGTCCGCCACGACCCGGGCGAGCGTCAGTACGCGCGCGTGCTCGCGACCGAGAACGTCGAGGTCTGGGTCGTCGCTTGGATGGACGGCCACGACACCGGCTTTCACGACCACGACGACGCGGCGGCTGCGATCGCCGTGCTCGACGGCGCGGTGATCGACGAGCGCCTGTCGCTCGGCACGACGATCGCCACGCGCCACGGCGCGGGCGCGATCTTCACGGTCGAGCCCGCGGCGATCCATCGCGTCCAGCACTCAGGCGCCGGCCCGGCACTGACGCTGCACGCGTACTCCCCGCCGCTGGAGCGCGTCGGCACCTACGAGGTCGCCGACAGCGGCGCGCTGCTGCGCCACGCACGTGCAGGCGACTCGCGGCTGGAGGCGCGCGCCGCATAGGGTTGGGCTGTGTTTCGCATGACGGTGGCCGACGTCTTCGTGATCCGCGGGCGCGGAGCGGTGGCAACAGGCGAGGTGGAGGCGGGGGCCTTGACCGTCGGCGACGAGGTCCTCATCAACGGGGAGCGCGCCGTGCGAGTCGACGCGATCGAGGCGTTTCGCAAGAAGCTCGACTCCGCGAGCGCGGGCGACACCGTCGGCCTGCTGATGCGGTCACTCGGCAGCAGCGACGTCAAGTCCGGCGACGTGATCACCGGCGCGGGTTCAGCTCCCGCTGTCAGCGAGACGGTCTTCCCGGATGTCGGCCTGACGTAGGGCCGAGAAGCCGCGTTCGAACGTCCATTTGGTGTCGATGGGCGACGGTAGATGGACGCTCGATCGCATGCACGGATAGCGTCGCCTCAAGGAGGCCGGACATTGGCCGCCCGACGGCCTTGAGTTCCACGTTTGCTTCGGAACGGACGGCCAGCTGAAGGTCAGCGAGATCTGGACCTCCAACGACCAGTTCGAGGCATTTGGTCAACAGCTCGGCCCGATCCTCGACGAGGTTGGCATCAACCAGGCCGCGCCTCCCGAGCTTCTGGACATCCATAACCAGGAGCGCTTTTAGCCGGCCAGCGATGAGTTTGGGACGCCGGCCGCGTCCCAACCCACATGACCATCGTCATCACCGCGTTCGAACGGTCGCCCGATGGCGGCCAGGGCTTGGCGCGAGATACGCGCGTTCGCTGGGCGCTTGAAGAGGTGGGCCAGCCCTACGAGGTTCGCCTTGTCTCGTTCAGTGCGAAGCAGGAGCCGCCGCATCTGCGCATCCATCCATTCGGGCTGATCCCGACGTATGAGGAAGGCGACCTTGCGCTGTTCGAGACAGG
Organism: Paraconexibacteraceae bacterium; assembly: GCA_963727365.1. Classification (GTDB taxonomy): domain Bacteria; phylum Actinomycetota; class Thermoleophilia; order Solirubrobacterales; family Solirubrobacteraceae; genus Paraconexibacter. Next base: position 227,728 of record CAVSFU010000017.1, read on the forward strand.
CGCGATCGTCCTTCACATCGCCGAGCACCATGCGGGCTTGTTCCCGGACGATGCCAACGCACGGGCGCGGGCGATCACCTGGATGTTTGCCGCGGTGAACACCGTGGAGCCGCCGATCCTCGAACTCGTGACCGCCAAGTTCGGGGAGGGCGACAAGCCCTGGGCCGAGGAGCGCCTGCCTCTGGTCAAAGACCGCATTCGCGAACGGCTGGTCCAACTTGTCTGCCCGCCTGGGCGACGCCGACTGGCTCGATGGGGCGTTCAGCGCGGGCGACCTGATGATGGCGTCGGTGCTGCTGAGGCTGAGAGCTTCGGGCCTGCTGGACGAGTTTCCGAACCTGGCTGCCTATGTCGCCCGCGGCGAAGCGCGGCCCGCGTACGAACGCGCCTTCGCCGCCCAACTGGCGATAAACGGCTAGACGACAGCCGGCGTGTCCTCGGCCTCGACGGCGCCCTCCGGCGGGTCCTCCTCGGGCAGCTCGCCGAAGAGCGAGGGGTCGCGCGGGGAGCCCTTGATGACGTCGTCAGGTGAGCCGTCGGGCAGCAGGCGGCCGTTGCGCATGCCGTAGTAGACGCACTGCGGGTGGTGGACCACCATCGCCAGCGTCGACTGCTCGGGGATCGGCGCGTAGCCGTCGGAGATCTCCATCCCGACCTGGGACAGGTCGAGCAGCTGCTCGACCTTCTTGTGGTCGGACTGGTCGGGAATCGCGGGGTAGCCCCACGACAGGCGCCGGCCCTGCGTCGCCGGGATCCCGAGCCAGCCGCGCACCTTCCAGTGCAGCCACTCCGAAAGCCCCTCGGCGGTCTGCACGCCAATCCCGTGGACGAACAGCTGCTCGGCGAACTCGCCGTCCTTCTCGAGCTTCGCCATCAGGTCGGTGACCTCCGAGCCGACGGTCAGCGCCTGCACGGCGATGACGTCGAGCTCGCCCGAGTCCTTCGGGCGGAAGAAGTCCGCGGTGCAGAGACGGTCGCCCTTGGGCTGGCGCGGCGTGACGAAGCGCGTCAGCTCCGTCGAACGGTCCGACGGGTCCAGCACGACGATGTCGTTGCCCTCGGCGTAGCAGGGGAAGAACCCCAGCAGCGCGCGCGGGTGCAGGTAGGTCTGCTCACGCCACATGCGCTCCAGGCGCGGGCGGAAGCCCTCTTCCTCGCCGTCGCCCTCGAGCAGCTGGCGCCACGCCTCGCCCTTCACGCCACGCCCGCCCCAGTGCAGCTTGAACAGCACGTGCGTGTCGAGGTGCGAGTAGAGCTCGTCCATGTCGACGGGGATCTCCTGCACACCCCAGAACGGCGGCTCGGGCACGGGCACGTCGGTCCGCACCGCGCTGCGCACGGACGAGTCGTTGTAGTCGAGCTCCTCGTCGGGATCCTCGCCCTTCTCGCGGAACGCGGTCGCCTCGGACGTCAGCTTCGCGCGCAGCCCCTCGCGGGCCTCCTCGTCGATGAGCTGGTCCATCACGCCGAGCCCCTCGAAAGCGTCCTTGCAGTAGAAGACGCCCGGGCCGTACTGCTCGGTGCCCTCCTTGCCGCCGGGGTACAGCGCGCGGAACGAGAACGCGCGGTTGATCGCCGCACCGCCGATCAGCACGGGGTACTCCAGGTTCTTGGCGTGCAGCTCCTGGATCGCCGCCGGCATCTGCTTCGACGTCGACACGAGCAGCGCGGACAGCCCGATCGCCGTCGCCTCGTGCTCCACCGCAGCGTCGAGGATCGTCTGGATCGGCACCTGCTTGCCGAGGTCGATGACCGTGTAGCCGTTGTTGGTGAGGATCGTGTTGACCAGCGACTTGCCGATGTCGTGCACGTCGCCGAACACGGTCGCCAGCACGACCGTGCCCTTCGTGTAGCCCTCGATCTTGTCGAGGTAGTTCTCCAGCTGGGCGACCGCGCGCTTCATGACCTCCGCGCTCTGCAGCACGAACGGCAGGATCAGCTCGCCGGCGCCGAACTTGTCGCCGACCTCCTTCATCGCGGGCAGCAGCACGTCGTTCAAGGTCGGGACGGCGCCGATCTTCTCGACGGACTTGTCGATCTGGGCCTCCACGCCGTCCTTCTTGCGGCGCAGGATGTGCCAGTGCAGCGCCTCCTCGGGCTCCATGCCCTCGGTCGGGTCGGCGGCACCCGCGACTTCTTCCTCCTCGCCGCGCGACTCGAAGTGCGCGATGAAGCGCTCGAGCGCGTCCTCACGCGTGTTGTAGACGAGGTCGTTCGCGAGCTCGCGCTCGAGCTCGTTGATCTCGCTATAGGGCGTGATGTGGTTGGGGTTGACCATCGCGAGGTCAAGCCCGGCCTCGACGCAGTGGTGCAGGAAGACCGAGTTGAGCACCGCGCGGGCGGGCGGCGAGACGCCGAACGAGACGTTCGAGACGCCCAGCGAGGTCTTCACCCCGGGCAGCGCCTTCTTGACCTGGCTGATGCCCTCGATCGTCGCGACGGCGGACGGCTTCCACTCGTCGTCACCGGTCGTGAGCGTGAACGTCAGCACGTCGAAGATCAGCAGCTCGGGATCGAGGCCGTGCTCGTCGCAGGCGATCTCCTTGATGCGCTTGGCGATCTCGACCTTGCGCTCCGGCGTCTTTGCCATCCCGACCTCGTCGATCGTCAGCGCGATCAGCGCGGCACCGTGCTGGACGGCGAGCGGGATGACGACGTCGGCCTTGTCGCGGCCGGCCTCGAGGTTGATCGAGTTGACGATCGCGCGCCCCGGGATCTGCTCCAGCGCGAGCTTGATGACGTCCGGCTCGGTGGAGTCGATCTGGATCGGAGCGGGCTGGGACAGCGAGACGCGCTTGGCGACCTCGCGCATCTGCTCGTCCTCGTCCGTGCGCTCGGTCAGCGCGACGCAGAGGTCGAGCACGTGCGCGCCGCCTTCGACCTGGTCCTCGGCGATCTGCACGAGCCCGTCGTAGTCGTCGGCCAGCAGCATCTGCTTGGCCTTGCGCGAGCCCTGCGAGTTGACACGCTCGCCCACGAGCGTGGGGGCGGGGGACTGCGCCAGCGGCGTCGCGCCGATCATCGAGGAGACGTACGGCTCGCGCGGCGCGGGGCGCTCGCCGGGCACGCGGCCCTTCACGCGCTCGGCCACCGCTGAGATGTGCTCGGGCGTCGTGCCGCAGCAGCCGCCGACGATGCCGAGGCCGTAGCGCTCGACGAAGTCGCCGAGCGTGTTGGCAAGCGGCGCGGGCTCCTCGGGGAAGATCGTCTCGCCGTCGGGACCCTGCAGCGGGATGCCGGCGTTGGGGATGCAGTGGATCGGCGTCGACGCGAACTCGCCGAGGAAGCGGATCGCGTCGCGCATGTCCTCGGGCCCGGAGGAGCAGTTGAGGCCGATGATGTCGACCTTCAGCGCCTCCATCGTCGCCAGCCACGAGGAGATGTCGGTGCCCAGCAGCATCTTGCCGCCGTTGGGCAGCACGAACGCCGACACCTGCAGCGGCACGCTGCGCCCGAGCTTCTTGAACGCCTCGCGCGCGCCGAACACCGCGGCCTTGGTCTCGAGGATGTCCTGCTGCGTCTCGATGATCAGCAGGTCGGAGCCGCCCTTGACGAGGCCCTCGGACTGCTCGGCGAAGACCTCGACCAGCGTCGAGAAGCGCATGTTGCCCAGCGTCGGGTCGTCAGACGCGGGGAGGTAGCCCGTCGGGCCGATCGAGCCCGCGACAAAGCCGTGCTCGCCGACGGCCTTGCGCGCGATCTCCGCCGCGCGCACGTTGATCTCCATCGTGTGCTCGTCGAGGCCCCACTCCTCGAGCTTGAGGCGGCTGGCCTGGAACGTGTCCGTCTCCACGACCTCGGCGCCGGCTTCGAGCATCGACGTGTGCACGGCCTCGATGACGTCGGGCCGGTTGAGCACGAGCGCCTCGTGCGCGCGCCCGGGAAGCTTGTAGTCGTCCTCGAGGGAGAGGTCCATCTCCTCGAGCAGGGCTCCCATCGAGCCGTCGAAGACGATCACGCGTTCGCGGGCAGCCGAGAGGAAATCGCGAGCCATCGCTCGATCCTAGCAGCGTTTGGGCCAACCTTGACGCGATCGTGTCAAGGTTTGTGAGAGCTCGATTAGGCCCGGTTTTTCAGTGTGGCCCTGGTGGGTAGGTGCACGCGGCACTAGTCATTGAACAGGAGGTTCACTTGCGAGTTCCCACCCTGCGGCAGCTCGGGACGGCGCTGCCGCTCGCGCTGGTCGTTGCCCTTCCCCCGGCTGCGACCGCCGCCACGCCGCGCCACGTGCCCGGCGCGGGCAACGGCCAGCAGCCGACCACCGACTCCCCGGACCTGCGCAGCGTCGCGATCGACGCCAACAACGACCTCGGCGACGGGCTTGGCGAGCGCGCGCGCTTCTGCTTCGACTCGAACATCGCCACCGTCGGCGCCGGCTGGGTGCTGATGTCCTACGACGCGCGCCGCTTCTGGTCGGGCACCGCCGCGCGCGCGACCGACGACGAGAAGTGCGCCGTCGTGACGTTCCCTTCGGGCAGCGACATCGCGCAGGCGACCGTCGGCCAGATCGCCAACGGCGCGGTTGCCGACGTCGCCAACCACAAGAACATCGTCGCGTCCGAGCCCGTGGGTGGCAGCGCGGCGCAGCCGGCGCCCGGCGCGACGACAGGCCCGGACCTCGTGCGGGTGGAGATCGACACGAGCCAGGCCAACAGCGTCCGTGCGAAGTACGTCTTCGACGAGAACCTCAACCCCAACCCGACGCGGCCCGACGGGCCGGACGGGGATGACCCGCCCAAGGCCGAGAACGACTACCAGCTGCAGGACTTCGGCTACGTGCTGGCGAACGGCCAGCCGGTGTTCCACTCGGCCGGCAACGCGCCGGCACCGAGCGGCAACTCGATCACGATCAACTTCGGCAACGCCCCGCTCGGCCAGGCCGTGCGCTTCGTGACGCAGCCCAACGCGGTCGAGGACCGGCCCCAGAACGGGCGGCTGAACAACAACATCTCGTTCGTCACGCCGTCCTCGCCGGGCGTCTTCGCCGTCAACCCCGAGACGGGCGGGCGCCCGGATCTCGTGAAGGCCGAGGCGCAGGGCGCTAACGCCTACCGCCTGACCTACAGCACCGGCGTCGCGTCGCCGGTGGCGGGGCGCTTCCAGGCGGTCGCCGATGACGGCACGGTGTCTGCGGTCGCGGCCTCGGTCGGCACCGGCGGCACGCAGGACTCGGTGCTCGTGCAGTTCCCGGACACCGAGGCGTTGACGAAGGACCCCGGCTCGATCGTGCGGATCATCTCCGCCGACGGCGCGGTGACCAACTCGACGGACGCCACGAAGGCGAGCATCTACGCGCAGGCGGCGACGCAGACGGCGAACAACACGCCAGGCTTCACCAACGGCCCGGACCTGCTGCGCGTCGGTGTCGATCCCACCACCCAGCGCACGGCGTTCGGCTACGACGAGCCGGTCGACCCCGGCGCGAGCGCGGCGGGCTTCGTCGGCTTCCGCAGCGACGCGACCAGCGCCGGCGGCGTCGGCGCCGTGTCGACGACCAGCTCGGTCGTCGTCGTGTCCTTCGGGGCGGCGATCAACGGCCTCGTCGCGTACGGCCAGGGCTACAACGCCGTCCGCGACCCGGCGGGCCGCCCGAGCCCGAACGGGTCGGTGAACACCGCGCTGCAGGTCGCGCCGACGCCGACGCCCGGTCCCAAGGCCCGCACGAAGGTGAAGACGAGCTTCCGCTCGCTGCGCCGCCGTGGCCGCGCGACGTACTCCGGGCGCGTCGGCGCGTCCGCGAAGACGTGCCGCTACAAGCGCCGTGTGATCCTGCGCCGTGTCGGGCGTGGCACGCGTCGCTACGGGCAGGCGCTGACGCGCTCGGACGGCACGTTCAAGATCCGCCGCAGCCGCCGGCTCAGCGGGCGCGTCTACGCCGTCGTGACGGAGAAGACGACGTCCACGACGCTCTGCCGCTCGGCGCGCTCCAAGCGCATCCGCGGGTAGTCATAGCCTCGGCGCAGTGATCGAGCTGCGCCAATGGGCCGAGAGTGACGCGGCGGCGCTCAACGAAGCCGTCGCCGCGTCACTCGAGCACCTGCGGCCGTGGATGCCGTGGGCGCGCGAGCCGCCGATGTCGCCGGCCGCGCGGCGGCTGTGGATCGCCGAACGGCGCCGCGAGGCCGAGGCCGGCGGCGACCGCACGTATGGCGCCTTTCGCGACGGTGCGATCGTCGGCGCCGGCGGCCTGCACAATCGCATCGGGCCCGGCGGCTTGGAGATCGGCTACTGGACACACGCAGCGCACGTCTGCCAGGGCGTCGCCACGGCGATTGTCGCGCGGCTGTGCGAGATCGCGTTTGCCGAGCCACGCGTCACGCACGTCGAGATCCACCACGACGTCGCGAACGTCGCCAGCGGCGCCGTCGCTCGCCGCGCGGGCTTCACGGACACCGGGGTGGTGGAGGGCAAGCGCGTCTGGCGGCTAGACAAGCCGCTCGGCACGCAGCGCGGTTAGCGCGTCGTCGACCAGCGTCGCGGCCTCTTTCGTGTAGCCGAAGAGGCGGTTGGTGAAGGCAAACGCGAGGCCGTCCTTGACGCCGACCGTGCCGAACTCGCCGCGGATCCCGCCGGGCGGCGTGTCGGCGACGCCCTCGGCGGCCGGGGCGACGACCGCACCGCGCAGGGCGCGTGTGACGTTGATCGGGACCTCGGTCGTGAAGAGCACGCGTCCGCCGTGGGCGCTGCGCATGACCGCGAGCGCGCGGCCGGGCAGCGGGACGTGGCCGAAGGCGCGGTGCCAGGCATCGGAGTCCTCGAGCGTCAGGCCGTGCTGGGCGGCGAAGCCGCGGATGTCCTGTGCCCATGCACCGGCGAGGTACGGCGCCATGCCCGGCGTGTCGGCCTGCGTCCACGGCGACGCCGGAAGCGGCTCGGCGAAGGGCTGGCGAACCCCGCTGTCCGCCGCCGCGACGACGGCGTCGGCGAGGGCTGAGACCGTCTGCGCGAACTCGTCGAGCGCGGCGGGGTCGCTGACGTAGCCGTTGCGGCGCGCGGTCAGGGTGCCGTAGTCGATCCGGGCCTCGGCGTATGGATGCGCGAGGCGCGCAAGCGCTCCCATCGCCGGCCCGCCGACAAGACGTGTGAGCGCGTCGCGGTCGACGTCCTCGCCGGGGTACAGCCGAAAGCCGGGGGCGCCGTAGTCGTCGAGGTCGAAGCTGCCGCGCGACTGCAGCCGCGGGACGCGGCTCTGCAGCGTGATGATCGCGCGCGGCAGCAGCGCGTTGGTCTCGGGCACCAGCATGCCGATCGTGGTCACCGGCGCCCACGCGCCGTGAACATCGAACGGCTCGCGTGGTGTGTCGTCGGTCGGCGGGTCGAGGAAGTCCCCGATGACCGGGATGTCCGTGCGGTTGAACGAGAACGTGCTGCGCAGCAGGCCGGGGGAACTCGGGCGCACGCCGTGGAACGTGCCGCTGATCCCGGTCGACCCGTCGTTGGTGTGCGTCTGCAGCAGCTGGTGCAGCAGCACGCCGAAGCGCCCGCCGGGCAGCACGCCGCGCATGAGGTTGTGCTGCTCCTCCTCCCACTGCGGCAGCACCATCCGAAAGCCCGCGAGCCGCCCGCGCCCGCGGAACTCCAGCCCGCGGCTGCGCGCGTACTCCTCAAGCGTCCCTTCGGGTCGCCCGCGCTTGGCGTCCGCGACGTCCTCGCGCGCGAACGCCGCGTAGCCGTGGTTCTTGAAGCGCTCGCTCACGGCGCCGCAGGCTGCCACAAACCTCAGTCGACCGCGGTCGCTTCGAGCATCACCATCAGCTCCGCAGCGGGCAGGCGGGAGACGCCGAGCAGGGTGGTTGCGAAGCCGCCGCTGAAGCGATCGGTCACCTGGCCCCAGTGCTGGAGCAGCTGGTCGAAGTCGGTGGTGTAGACGTTGAGGCGCACGACGTCGGCAGCGGTCATGCCCGCCGCGCCGAGCACCGCCTCGAGGTTGTCGAGCGACATCTGTAGCTGGGCGGCCATGTCGCCAGGGTGCTGCGGGGCGCCGTGCTCGTCCACGGCGTCCTGGCCGCTGCAGATGAGCTGGCGGCTGGCGCCTTCGACGAGTTGGGCCTGGTCGAAGCCGAGTGCTGCAGACCAAGTTGTCGGGTTGATTGCGGCGGTAGTAGTCATGGCATCAGGATTACATAGTCCTAAAAAACTATCAAGACGTCCTGAAGTGATACGATTCGGGTATGGCGACGACTCGGACATACGGCGACGGCTGCTCGATTGCGCGCGGGCTCGACGTGATCGGCGAGCGCTGGTCGCTGCTGGTCGTGCGTGAGCTGCTGCTTGGCCCCAAGCGCTACACGGATCTGCGCCACGGCCTGCCCAACGCAAGCCCGAACGTGCTGTCGGAGCGCCTGCGGGAGCTGGAGGCCGCCGGTGTCGTGCGGCGGCGCACGCTCCCTCCGCCGGCGGCGTCGAAGGTCTATGAGCTCACCGAGTGGGGGCTGGAGCTCGAGCCGATCGTGCTCTCGCTGGGCAGCTGGGCCTCGCGCCACGCGAACGCGCCGACGGCGCCGATCGCGTCGGCGGACTCCGTCGTGCTGGCGCTCCGCGCGCGTTTTGACCCCGAGGCAGCCGGCGACTTCAGCCGCTCCTTCGAGTTGCGCCTCGGCGACGATCGTTTTCGCGTCGACGTGGCGAACGGTCAGATGCACGCCGCCCGCGGCGAGACGACGCACGCAGACGCGACGATCCAAAGCGACTCCGACGCGATCGCGGCGGTGCTGTGGGGCGGCCGCTCGCTGGCGGCGGCGCAGCGCGCGAAGGAGATCACTATCACAGGAGACGCCGACGCCGCAAAGCGCTTCGTGACGCTCTTCCCGGTTCCCTAACGACCGGAGCCCCGCACGCGGCGGGGCTCCGGGCACAGCGTGATGCGGTCAGAGACCTACTTGATGAAGAGGATCTCCGAGTACTTCGGCAGCGGCCAGAGGTCGTCGGCGACGATGCGCTCGAGCTTGTCGGCCGACTCGCGGACGCCGTTCATCGCGGGGATGACGGTGTCGCGCATGTACTGGGCGTGCTTGATGCCGCCCTCGGGACCGTCGTGCTGGTTTGCCTTCTCCAGCGCGAAGATCGCCTCGACGAGCTCACCGACGAGACCGGAGGTCTCCTCGTGCAGCTTCGTCACGGCCTCGGACTCGCCGGCGTCGTCGATGACCTCGAGGTGACGCAGGGCCGCCGGCAGGATCAGCGTGCGCGCGATCGACGCCGCGGTCTCGGCTTCGATGTTGAGCTTCACCGAGTACTGCTCGGTCGCAACCTCGTAGCGCGACTCCAGCTCGCGCTTGGAGAGCACCTTGTACTTCTTGAACGCGTCGACCGTCTGCTTGTTGACGATCCACGGCAGTGCGTCGGGCGTCGTGCGGAGGTTGGCCAGGCCGCGCTTCTCGGCCTCCTTGTGCCACGCCTCGTCGTAGTTGTCGCCGCCGAAGACGATCTGCTTGTTCTCCGTCCAGACGGCCTTCACGACGGCCGCGACGGCCTTGTCGACATCGCCCTTGGCGGTCTTGAGCTCCTTCTCCAGCAGCGTCGACAGCTCGTCGATCGCCTCAGCGACGACCGTGTTGAGCACGGTGTTGACGAAGCCCAGCGACATCGAGGAGCCCAGCGCACGGAACTCGAACTTGTTGCCGGTGAAGGCAAACGGCGAGGTCCGGTTGCGGTCGCCGCCATGCAGCGGCAGCTTCGGCAGCACGTCGGTGCCGAGCCCGAGCAGGCCCTTCTTACCCGCGCCGCCCTTGCCCGTGGCGATCTTCTCGAACACGCCCTCGAGCTCGGTGCCGAGGAAGATCGAGATGATCGCCGGCGGCGCCTCGTTGGCGCCGAGGCGGTGGTCCTGGCCGACGTTGGCGACCGACGCACGCAGCAGCTGCTGGTGCTTGTTGACGGCCTTGATGACCGCGGCGCAGAAGAACAGGAACTGCAGGTTCTCGTGCGGCGTGTCGCCCGGCTCGAGCAGGTTGGTGCCCGCGTCCGTGCCCATCGACCAGTTGTTGTGCTTGCCCGAGCCGTTGACGCCGGCGAACGGCTTCTCGTGGAGCAGGCAGACGAGGCCGTAGCGACGCGCCACGTTCTGCATCACCTGCATCGTGATCTGCTGATGGTCAGAGCCGACGTTCGAGTTCTCGAAGATCGGCGCGAGCTCGTACTGGTTGGGCGCGACCTCGTTGTGGCGCGTCTTCACCGGCACGCCGAGCTTGAAGAGCTCCGCCTCGGTCTCGAGCATGCACGCGAGGATGCGCTCGGGGATCGAGCCGAAGTAGTGCTCGTCGAGCTCATGTCCCTTGGGCGGCTTGGCGCCGAACAGCGTGCGGCCGGTCGTGTAGAGATCCGGGCGCTCGAAGTAGTACTGCTCGTCGATCAGGAAGTACTCCTGCTCGGGTCCGACCGTCGTGAAGACGCGCGCGACGCTGTCGTCACCGAGCAGCTTCAGCGCCTTGACGGCGGCGCCGGAGAGCCCGTCCATCGAGCGCAGCAGCGGGATCTTGTGATCCAGCGCCTCACCCGTCCAGGACACGAACGCCGTCGGGATGCAGAGCAGCGCGCCGTTTGGGTTCTCGATGATGAACGCCGGCGACGTCGGGTCCCACGCCGTGTAGCCACGGGCCTCGAACGTCGCGCGAATGCCACCCGTCGGGAACGACGAGGCGTCCGGCTCGCCCTGGATCAGCTCCTTGCCGGAGAACTCGGCGATCGCCGTGCCGTCGCCGACCGGCCCGAAGAACGAGTCGTGCTTCTCGGCCGTGAGGTTGGTCAGCGGCTGGAACCAGTGCGTGTAGTGCGTGGCGCCCCGCTCCATCGCCCACTCGCGCATCGCCTGCGCGACCGAGTCCGCGACCGTGGCGTCAAGCGCACCGCCGGCGGCCAGCGTCGCCTGCAGCTGCTTGAAGACGTGCTTGGGAAGGCGGGCGCGCTGCTCGGCGATCGAGAAGGTGTTCTCGCCGAACACGTTGGCGCCTGGAGCTGTGAGGTCGGTCGTGCCGAGCGCGGCGCCGTTGGCGGCCCATTGCGCGGCATAGACGTTCTGCTGCCGGGTTCTGCTCATGGGTGGATCAAGGTCCTCCTGGTCGAATGCAAGGCGCGACATGCCCGCGCGCGTGACTGCACTCCGCAACCTAAGGGCACGGCGGCGCAGTCACTTTATCCCGCTGTCCAAACCTCGGTCGAGCGACTTCGCCCCCGTGTAGCCCAGCCGTACGGCGTCTCTCGACCAGGTGGCGAAAGCCCTCTGCGGATCTTTCGACAGGGGGACAAAGAGCTGGGAGTGCTTGGCCCGCAGACTGCCCTTCGCCACTCTGACTCAGGAGGACGTATGCGACGTTCGTTGGTGGTGAAGGGCCTCTTCGCGGGGGCTCTCGCCACATTGATGGTTCCGGCGGCGGTTCACGCCGACACGCTGGAAGCGGCAGGCAACGGCCTGTTCCAGGAATCGACGGGCATCAACACGATCTGGGTGATCGTGGCGGCGCTCATCGTCATGCTCATGCAGGTCGGCTTCATGTTTCTCGAGATCGGCTTCTCGCGTGGAAAGAACGCGGGCACCGTCGTCGCGAAGGTGCTGACGAACTTCTCGATCGCCGCGCTGATGTTCTGGGCGTGTGGTTTTGCGCTCGCGTTCGGCGCGCCGGTGAGCGACTCGTTCAACGTCTTCGGCAAGGAAGGCTTCTTCCTGCAGGGCTTCGGCGATCCCGCTACAGCCTTCCCGGTGCTGGGGATCTTCGACGTCACGGTCGAGGCGAAGTTCTTCTTCCAGTTCGTCTTCTGCGCCGTCTCGCTGGCGATCGTCTGGGGCACCACGCTCGAGCGCATCAAGTTCGGCGTCTACATCATCTACTCGATCCTGTTCGCCGGCCTGATCTACCCGCTCGGCGCGCATTGGGTCTTCGGTGGTGGCTTCCTGCAGAACGGCGACTGGCTCGGTACGGGCATCGCCGGCATGCAGGACTTCGCCGGCTCGACGGCCGTCCACCTCATCGGTGCGACGGGTGCGCTCGCTGCGGTGCTGTTGCTCGGCCCGCGCAAGGGCAAGTACGGGCCTGACGGCAAGCCGCGAGCGCTGCCCGGGCACAACATGCCGCTGTTCGGGCTGTCGGTGCTGATCCTGTGGTTCGGCTGGTTCGGGTTCAACGGCGGTACGGCGCTGAGCGCGCTTGACGGTCGCTTCCCCGAGATCATCCTGGTGACCAACCTCGCGGCCGGCGCCGGCGTCCTGATGTCGTTGCTGACGGCGAAACTCAAGACGGGCGCGATCGACATCGGCATGGCGGGCAACGGCGCGATCGGCGCGCTCGTTGCGATCACTGCTCCGTCGGGCTACGTGGAGGCCTGGACGGCGCCGATCATCGGCGGCATCGCGGGCATCATCGTCCCGCTCGGCGTGTACGCGATCGACAAGAAGCTCGACGATCCGGTCGGCGCGCTCACCGCGCATGGTCTGTGCGGCGTCTGGGGCACGATCTCCTGCGGCTTCTTCACTTCGCCGCGGCTGGCGCAGTACAACGCGTTCGGTGACCCGAACGGCGGCCTGTTCTATTCAGGCTCGGTCGACCAGCTCATCGCCCAGGTCGTCGGCCTGATGATCGCGTTCACGTTCGTGTTCATCATGTCCTACAGCGCCTTCTGGGTGATCAAGAAGACCTACGGTCTGCGCGTCACCGAGGAAGAGGAGGACGCCGGTCTGGACATCTCCGAGCACGGCATGTACGGCTACCCCGAGCAGTTCATCCCGCAGCCCGAGCTGGTTGGCTACGGTGCGGCTCCGACCAGCGGCGTCGGTGTCCGCAGCGACGCCGACGCCGACCACGAAGGAGGTGACCGCGTGAAGAAGATCGAGGCATACATTCGCCACGAGGCGTTCGAGCCGATCCGCATGGAGCTGCTCGGCCTGGGCTTTCCCTCGCTGTCAATCAGCGAGGTGAAGGGCTCGGGTCGCCAGAAGGGGATCACCGAGCGCTACCGCGGTGCGGAGTTGACGAACTACCTCCGGCCGAAGGTGAAGCTGGAGTGCGTGGTCGCGGACAAGGACGTCCAGACGATCGTCGACACCGTGCTCAAGCACGGCCGTACAGGTGCGGTGGGGGACGGCAAGGTGTTCGTCCTCCCCTGCGATGAGGCCTACAGGGTCCGGACCGGCGAAGCCGGCGAGGAGATCCTGCAGGCACACCCCGACGCGGCTGCAGCAACGGCCTGATGAGCGGGGCGGTGGAGTCGCACGGCGACTCCACCGCCCGCGCTCGCGTCCCACATGTCCGCTATGCCCACCCCATCTGAGCAGCCCCTGCCCGAAGGCGACATGCCCGCGCGGCTCGTCGAGCGCCTGCGCGTCATCCACCTGCAGATGGTGGAGGCGGTGCTGGGCGGCGACGGACTGGAGCAGGTCGCCGGCCTGGCCGCCGACGCCGCGCGTGCGCCGGTCGCGATCGTGATCCCGCGCCTCGGTGCGGCCGTGCTGATCGGCGCGCCCGAGAAGCGCACCGCTGCGCTGCTGGAAGGCCTCTCGCGGTACGTCGCCGATCGGGTGAAGGACCGCCCCGCGCAGGTGCCCGACGGGCTCGTGCTCGAGGTTCCGATCGCGTCAGGCGACGAGGTCCTCGGAGCGGTCGTGATGCTCGACGGGCCTGACGCCGCCGTCGACGAGGCCGCTGAGTATTTGCACCTCGCTGCCGTCGCGTCGCTGACGGAGGTGGCGATCGAGGAGGCCAAGGAGGAGGTCGAGCAGAACCTCCGCGGCTCGTTCCTCGAAGACCTGCGCTCGCGGCCCGATCTGGAGCCGCGCGAGATCGTGCGCCGCGCCGCGCGCCTGGGCTGCGATCTGTCCCGCGGCGCCGTCGTCCTCTGCGCCGAGCTGAAGACCGACCGCCCGCGCCACGTCGTGGCGATCATCTCCGGCGACGAGCCGGGATCGCTGGCGCAGCTGATCGACGATCGCGTCTACGCGGTGCTGCCGGCCACCGAGGCCGACGACGCACCCGAGGACTGCGTCGTGCGCGCCCGGCGCCTGGCGCAGCGGCTCCAGCACCACGGCACCGTCGGCGTCTCCTCGTTCTACGCGGACCCCGGCGAGTTCTCGCGCGCGGTGCAGGAGGCCGAGCTCGTGCTCGACGTCCTGCGCCAGTCCGACACGCCGATCGCGCACGACATCGGCACCGGCACCTACCGCCTGCTGTTCCGCGTGCTCGCCTCGCACCCCGAGGAGGTGCGCTCGTTCTACGAGGACACGGTCGCCGCGATCGTCCGCTACGACGACCAATACCGCACCGACCTCGTCGGGACGCTCGAGTCCTATCTCGACCAGAACTGCAACATGAACGCGACCGCCGCGGCGATCTACGCGCACCGCCACACGGTCGCGTACCGCCTCGAGCGCGTGAAGGAGCTGACGGGCCTGGACCCGATGCTCTCCGAGGACCGCGAGCGCCTGGGCCTCGGCCTGAAGGCCTACCGCATCATCGCCCCGCGGCTGCCGAAGTAGCCCGGTGTCAGTACGGACTAGCGCGAGAGATGGCCCCGGACGACCTTGCCGGTCTCCGGGTCCACCGTCGACGGCGTCGGCGTGCCGCTGACGTTCACGGCGAACTCGCCGCCGGGCGGGCGCCCGCCGGCGCCCTGCGCCTTGGCTTTCCCGTCGAGCCCGGCGGCCACCGTGTACTTGACGGTGTGCTTGCCGGGGACGACCGCGGTCAGCTTCCACTTGAAGGTCTTCGTCTGGCCCGCGGGCAGCGAACCGAGCGCCCACGTGCCGACGTAGGCGGTCTCGCCGCCGATCGGGCTCTCGTCGACGATCCAGATCGGACGCTCCGGATCGGCGAGCTCGGGGTTGGACTGGCGGTGCGTCAGGCCCTTGACGAGCCCACCGCGTCCCGTCTCGCCGAGCGAGACGGCGATCTCGGGCACCGTCTCGGAGCCCGTGTTGCGGACCGTGATCGACATCTCTTCCTGCTTGGCGAGCGACTGGTCGAGCGGGAAATCCGCCTTCACGACCGACACGGCGAAGTCGCCTTCTGGCTCGTTCTTGTCCTGCCGCTCTCCGCCGCCACAACCCGCGACGCCGAGTAGCGACACGCAAACCGCGGCGACGACCCCTCGCTTGCTCCTCATCGCGACGCGAACCTACCACGGCAAGCGGCGCTGCGGGGACGGTCACCATTGGCGCGCATCTGCGCTGCGGGGTAGTGTTCGCACGAGCGTCGAGGTGTCGGCGCCGGTCCGGGTTTGCGCCCTAGGAGGGGTTGAGTGGTACGAAGCGTCGCCGATCGAGCGTTTCTTCCGACGAAGAACATGCTCGAAGAGGTCGGGGACATGATGATCCTGACGGGGAAGACGATGGTCTCCTCGTTGCGCCCGCCGTACCCCTATGGCGGCGAGTTCGTCTCCCAGTTCCTGTTCGCGCTGCGCCTCTGCTGGTTTCCGCTGCTCGTGTCGACGGTCGCGTTCGGCTACGGCGCGCCCGGCCTGCAGGCGGCGAACTTCCTCGTCCTGTTTGGTGCGCTGGACCGCCTCGGCGGCTTCTTCGTGCTCGCATCGATCCGCGAGTTCGCGCCGTTCGTGACAGCGATCGTGCTCGCGGGCGTCGCCGGCACCGCATTCACCGCCGACCTCGGCGCGCGCAAGATCCGCGAGGAGCTCGACGCGCTGCAGGTGCTCGGCGTCGACCCGATCAAGAACCTCGTCGTGCCGCGCTTCCTGGCGCTGATGCTCGTCACCGGTCTGTTCGACATCTACGCGCTGCTGTTCGGGATCTTCGGCGGCATCGTCGCGACGCTCGTCAACGGCGCGCCACTCGGCCCGTTCTGGGCAACGTTCTTCACCAATGCGTCAGTCACAGACCTTTGGGGCTCCGTGCTCAAATGCACGATGTTCGGGGCGATCATCGCGATCGTCTGTTGTTACAAGGGGATGACCGCCTCGGGAGGGGCGGCGGGCGTCGGCAGGGCCGTCAACCAGGCGGTGGTCATCGCCTTCCTCGGCGTGTTCGCGTTCAACTACGTGTTCACGCAAACCTTGCTGGCGACCCATCCTGAGATCACGGTGATCCGCTGATGGAAAACAGCTGGCTTGCCATCCCGCGCGACTGGATCGCCAACTTCGGCGAGATCGCGCGCTTCGCCGGGCAGATCCTCGGCAAGGTCTACTCGCTGCGCGTGCTGCGCTTCTTCGGCGAGGCGCTGCGCCAGGCCGGCATCCTGATCCTCGGCTCCACGATCGTCATCTGGGGCCTGGTCTTCATCATCGGCCTGCAGTGCGGCATCGAGGGCGCCTACTTCAACCGCTCCGTTGGCGCCCCCGCCTACGCCGGCGTCTTCGCCGCCTGGTGTGACCTGCGCGAGCTCGTGCCCTACGCGTTCGGCTACATGATGAGCGCGAAGATCGGCACCGGCATCGTCGCCGAGCTCGGCTCGATGCGGATCTCCGAGGAGATCGACGCGCTCGAGGTCATGGGCTTCGACTCCGTGCTGTTCCTCTGCGCCACGCGCCTGGCCGCGGCGTGGCTGGTGCTGCCGTTCATGTACGTCGCCGCGATCGGCGCCGGGTTCTTCGCGAGCTACCTGGCGGTGGTCGAGCAGATAGGCGAGGTCTCCAGCGGCGGCTTCTTCTTGATCTTCTGGATGTTCCAGAACCCACCTGATCTGCTCTACAGCTTGATCAAGGCCATGTTCATGGCCACGGCGATCGTGCTCGTCGGGTGCTACTACGGATACAACGCAAGTGGTGGACCGGTCGGCGTCGGAACGGCGACCGCGAAGTCGATGGTCCTGAACATCGTGCTCGTGCATCTCATCGGGATGCTCGGCACTCAGCTCTTCTGGGGCGCGAACCCAAGAGCCCCAATCGGAGGTTGACGTAGACATGCCGCTGATCCCGCGCAAGGGCAAGGACGAGGAACCCGAGGACGAGCCCGGTCGCGAGCCCGAGGCCACGACCGACGACTGGATGGCAGAGGACGAGCCCGCTCAGGAGGCCGTCGCCGCCCAGGAAGAGGCCGAGTACGAGTACGAGGAAGGCGAGCCCGCCGACGAGCAGCCGACGCAGGCGGCGCCGCAGCCGCGCGTCTCGGTCGTCGACTCCCCGTTGCCGGAAGGCGACGCCGACGAGTACAAGTGGCACACCGGCCTGCAGCGTCCGCACGGCATGGCCGACGCCGTCGAGTTCATCGACGTGCACAAGTCCTTCGGGCCGAAGGTCAAGATCCTGCGCGGCCTGAACATGGGCCTGCCCGAGGGGCGGATCTCGATGATCCTCGGCCCGTCGGGTACCGGCAAGTCGGTCTGCATCAAGCACATGGTCGGGCTGCTCTACCCCGACGAGGGCGACATCCTCGTCCACGGCGAGTCGGTCCCGAACATGCGCGACGACGACCTCTTCGAGATGCGCAAGAAGTTCGGCGTGCTCTTCCAGGACGGCGCGCTGTTCGGCTCGATGAACGTCGAGGACAACGTCGCGTTCCCGCTGCGCCAGCACACCGACAAGGCCGACGAGGAGGTCCTCGGGATCGTCCGCCGGCGCTTGGAGGAGGTCGGCCTGGCAACGGCCGCCGGCCGCTTCCCGAACGAGCTGTCAGGCGGGATGCGCAAGCGCGCCGGCTTTGCCCGCGCGCTCGTGCTCGACCCCGACATCGTGCTCTTCGACGAGCCCGACTCCGGGCTGGACCCGGTGCGCACGGCGCTGCTGGGCGAGCTGATCCAGGAGATTCACGCGGAGATCATGGAGGAGCGTGAGGGCGTCGCGAAGCACATGCCCGCGTTCACCCTGATCACCCACGACATCATGACCGCGCGCCGCGTCGCCGAGCACATCTCGGTGCTGTGGAAGGGGCGCATCGTGGAGTCCGGCCCCGCGGAGGAGCTCTTCAACTCCGACAACGCGTTCGTCAGGCAGTTCCTGTCCGGCGAGTCGCAGGGTCCGCTCGGGATGGAGTAGCGCGTACGAAGTCGCCGGCGGCTTCGAGCGCGTCGGCGGCCTCGGGCAGGAAGGACCAGAACAGCTGGAAGACGTGCGCGTCGACGGGGTAGAGGTCGAGACGCACGTCGACGCCGTGCTCCTGTGCGCGTGTGGCAAACGCCCGCGCGTCGGCGCTGGCCATGTCGCCGACGGCAGCCTGGACGAGCACGCGTGGCAGCCCGCTGTAGTCGCCGTGCAGCGGCGTCAGCAGCGGATCGTCGAGCGGATGGTCGCCGGCGTAGACCTTCGCGAGCTGGCGCGAGACCTGCATGCCCAGGCGCAGGAGATCGTCGTCGGGCTCGGGTACGAGCGCCATCGTCATGTCCAGCCCCGGGCACATCAGCACCGCGGCGCCCGGCTGCGGCAGCCCCTCGTCGCGGGCGCGCAGCATCGTTGCGACCGCCAGCCCGCCGCCGGCTGAGTCGCCGGCGATCGTGATGTCCTGCGGCTCTGCGCGCTCGAGCAGCCAGCGGTAGGCCGTCATCGCGTCGTCCAGCGCGGCGGGGAACGTGTGCTCCGGCGCGAGGCGGTAGTCGGGGACCAGCACGCCGCGGTCGGTTGCCAGCGACAGCGCGCCCGCCAGCGGGCGGTAGCCGAATGCCGAGCCGAGCACGTAGCCGCCGCCGTGCAGGTAGAGGATCGTCGGCGGCTCGGCCGGCCTTGCGGCGACGTGCAGGCAGGACACGCCGGAGGCAAGGACGGGGCGGATCGTCACACCGGCCGGCGGCTCGAACTGCGCGAGCATCTCCTCGTAGGCCGCACGCTGGACGTCGAGGTCTTCGGCGACGGCGCCGTCGACAACCGGCTGCCAGAGCTGCGCGATGCGCGCGACGAGCTCACCGCCGAGCGACTGCACCGCGGAGACGGCCTCGTCGACGTCGCGCAGCAGCCGGTGCGCGCGCTCCAG
This sequence comes from Paraconexibacteraceae bacterium, assembly GCA_963727365.1. Lineage (GTDB taxonomy): Bacteria > Actinomycetota > Thermoleophilia > Solirubrobacterales > Solirubrobacteraceae > Paraconexibacter. The sequence continues at coordinate 246,563 of CAVSFU010000017.1, forward strand.
CAGCGCCTCGCCGGCAAGCGTCAGCTCGACGCGATGCGTGGAGCGGCGCAGCAGCTCGCAGCCGACGAGCTGCTCGAGCGTGCGGATCTGGCGGCTCAGCGCCGGCTGGGTGATGTAGAGGCGCTCTGCGGCGCGGCCGAAGTTCAGCTCCTCGGCGACGGCGACGAACGAGCGCAGGTGGCGCAGCTCGATCGCATCGGGCGCCTCCGGGAAGGCGAGCACTCTGCCGCGGTCATCGGCCACCACACAAGTATGGCCGGGGCGGCGCAGGTGGTGATGCCGATCAGGCACGACGGCCATACGCCATCGGCATTTCCCATACGCGCGGGACGTCGCCAGGATCGTCGGCGATGACCGGCTCACGCATCGCCGACCTCACCCTCCGCGGCGCGGAGGGGCGGATGCGTGCCCGCGTCACCTGGCCGGCCTGCGTCGGCTCTCCTGCGCCTGCGGCGATGGTGTTCTTCCCTCAGGGCTGGTTCGGCGGCGGTGGCTCGGAGGTCACCGACCTGCTGGGTACCGGCCTGATCGCCACCGCCGCGATCGTGCTCGTGATCGTGCACTGGCGCGCATCCAGCGGCTACGCCGCCGCCGTCCGCGACGCCACCAGCGCGATCGAATGGGTCGCCGACCATGCCGCTGACCTCGAGGCGGATCCCCGCCGCCTCGTCGTCGGCGGCGAGGGCGACGCGGCGGCGGTCGTGGCCGACGTCGTGCGCGATGCGCGGCGCACCGGCTGGCCGCCGATCTCCGGCGAGCTGTACCTGCGGTGACGCACGGCGGCACACGGCGCATCTAGTGTTCGCGCCGTGCTTCCGCGGGTCCTCGGGGCCGCGATGGGGTTGGCTGCACGCCGCCCGGTCGCCGTCGGGTTGGTCGTAGCGCTGCTGGCTGTTGCCGGTGGCGCGCTCGCACTCGTGCGGCTGGAGCCGTCGACGGCGACCGACACGCTCGTCAGTCGCTCCTCGGATGCGTACAAGGCATCAGCACGCTTTCACGACAACTTCGGCGACGACGCGGTCTACGTGCTCGTGCAGCAGCGCTTGACCGACACGGTGCTGACGGCGGACCTCGGGCGCATCGTCGGCCTCGAGGGCTGCCTCGCGGGCAACGTGCCGGAGGGGAAGAAGCCGCTCGGCCCGCGCGGCGGCCCGTGCTGGCAGCTCGCGAAAGCCAAGCCCGCGCGCGTGGTGTTCGGCCCCGGGACGTTCCTCAACACCTCGATCGGGCGGTTGTCGGAGGAGTACACGGCGCGCTTTGCCGAGCTGCAGCAGGTCGGCCAGCGCGCCGGGACCGAAGCACGCAGCCGCGGTCGCAAGCGCGGGCTCTCAGGCGCCGCGCTCAGGCAGTACATCGAGCAGGCGCAGTCGGAGGCGACGGCGCCGATCATCAACCAGGCGCTCCAACTGAGCACGCGCTATGGGCTCAACCCGCTGTCGCAGCCGTCGCTGAGCGACCCGAACCTGATCCAGCAGATCGTCTTCGACGCGAGCAAGCCGGCGTGTACGCCGAAGGCGCGCTTTGCCTACATCTTCCCGCGCTGCGAGAGCGCGCTGATCCAGGTGCGGCTGAAGCCCGATCTCTCGCAGAACGCGCGCGAGGACGCGATCCGCATGATCCGCGCAGCGACGCAGATGCCGCTGTGGCGGCTGGAGCAGGGCAAGGGCCGCTACGTCGTCACCGGCGCGCCGGTCGTGGTCGGCGACCTCGCCGTGTCGGTGACCGACGAGATCTCGACGCTGCTGATCGCCGCGCTGCTGTTGATGGCCGTGGCGCTTGCGCTGGCGTTCCGGCGCGCGCTGCGGCTGCTGCCGCTCGTCGTTGCTGTGGCTGCTGTCGGGATCACGTTCGGGCTGCTCGCGCTGATCGGCGCCTCGCTGACGATGGCGTCGATCGCCGTGCTGCCGGTGCTGATCGGGTTGGGGGTGGACTACGCGATCCAGCTGCAGTCGCGGATGCAGGAAGAGCCGGCGCCGAACGTGCGGACAGCCGCCGCGCGCGTCGCGCAACGCGCGGCGCCGACGGTCGCGACCGCCGCGGCAGCGACCGCCGCGGGCTTCCTCGTGCTCGTGTTCTCGCCGGTGCCGATGGTGCGCGGGTTCGGGCTGATCATGGTGCTCGGCATCGCACTGGCGCTGGTGGTGGCGCTGACGCTCGGCGTCGCGGCGCTCGTGGTCGCCGAGCGCTGGTCGGCGCCGCCGAGCCGGCGGCTGGGCAATGCCTCGCGTGAGGCGGGGGAGCTGGTCTTCGACAACCGCGCGTCGGCGGCTGTGCGCGGCGTCAGTGGGCGTGCGTGGCACGGCGCCCTGAAGGCCGCGCGCGAGCGGCCGGGGCGGATCCTGGCGATCGGCGTCGCCGCGGCGGCGATCGGCTGGGCGCTGGACACGCAGACGAGCGTCGAGTCGGACATCACCAAGCTCGTGCCGCAGGACCTGCAGGCGCTCACCGACCTCGAGACGCTGGAGAACAGCACCGGGGTCGGCGGGGAGATCGACGTCGTGCTGCGCGGCGAGGACCTGACCCAGCCCGAGGTGATCGCGTGGATGACGAGCTACCAGGCGCGTCTCACCAAGCGCTACGGCTACTCGGCCTCGCGTGGTTGCGGCAAGGCTGAGCTGTGCCCGGCGTTCTCGCTGCCAGACCTCTTCCAGGGCGGCGCGACGACGAAGGAGCAGATCACCGCGCTGCTGGACCAGGTGCCCGAGTACTTCTCGCAGAACGTCATCACCGAGGACCGCAAGACCGCGACGCTGGCGTTCGGCATCCGCCTGATGCCGCTCGAGCGCCAGGAGCAGGTGGTCGAGACGATGCGCCGCGAGCTCGACCCGCCCGAGGGCGTGAAGGCTGAGCTCGCCGGGCTGCCGGTGCTCGCCGCCGACGCCAACGCCGCGGTCGCCTCGCCGTGGCGGCGGCTGCTGCTCGGCGTCGCCGGCCTGCTGGCCGTCGGGCTCGTGCTGCTGGCCGCGTTCCGCGACGTGCGCCGCGCGCTGATCCCGCTCGTGCCGATCGCGCTGGCCACGGGATGGTCGTCGCTCGTCCTGTTCGCGACCCAGATCCCGCTGAACCCGATGAGCGTCACGCTCGGCGCGCTCGTGATCGCGATCTCGACGGAGTTCAGCGTGCTGCTGTCCGAACGCTTCCGCCAGGAGCGTGCCGCCGGGCTCGGGGTGGAGGCGGCGCTGCAGCGCGCGTACAGCTCCACCGGCGCCGCCGTGCTGGCATCCGGGACGACGGCGATCGCCGGCTTCGCGGTGCTCGTGCTCGCCGACATCCGCATGCTGCGCGACTTCGGCGCGGTGACCGTGATCGACCTGCTCGTGTCCCTACTCGGCGTGCTGATCGTGCTGCCTGCCGTGCTCGTGCTGGCAGAGCAGGGCCGCCTGGCGCTGCCGGGGCGGCTGCGGCTGCCGCGCCTGCGCCGTGCCGCGGGGGACGCCGCGTGAGTGACCCGCCGCGCGGGCCGCTGGACTTCGGCGAGGACCGCGAGGACGCCGAGCCCGCGCCGCTGCGCCCGCGCCACCGCGACCAGCTGCCGACGCCGCCGCGCCAGCGGGCCACCGGGCCGCGCTGGGCGATGGGCGTCGTCGTGCTGATCGCACTGGTGTTGATCGGCGTCAACGCGATCACGCAGGGCGGACGCGAAGGGCCGGGGGCAACGGGGCCCGAGATCGGCAAGCCGGCGCGGGCGTTCACCGCGCCGCTGGCGACGAGCACGCTCAAGGGCGCGCCGAACGTCGCGACGAGGCCCGACTCCGGCGAGGCCGGCAAGGTCCCGGCCTGCGAGCTGCATCTGCGCGGCGCCTACAACGTCTGCGACGCCTGGACGAAGGGTCCGGTCGCGATCGCGATGTTCGTCGCGCCGAACCGCAAGTGCGTGCAGCAGCTGCGCGACCTGCAGACCGCCTTGGCCGGGCATCCACGCGTCAGCGCGGTGGCCGTCGCGATCCGTGGCGACCGCGAGGACGCGCGCAAGGTCGCGCGTGGGTTGAGCTACCCGCTGGTCTGGGACGAGGACGGGCGCCTCGCCGGGCTGTACGGGATGGCGGTCTGCCCGCAGATCACCTATGTGCGCCGCGGCGGGGTCGTCGCGGGGACGAACATCGGGCAGGCAAGCGTCGAGTTGCTCGGCACCCAGCTCGGCCGGTTGGAATCGGGTGCCCGCGTCGTCGTAGAGTAGGACCGCGTGGGTGACCCGCTGATCGAGGACGGGTGGATCTCGGCGACCGTGCGCGAGGAGCATCCCGACCTGCGCTTGTGCTCGGTGGTCGTCGACGCGGCGATCGGCCGCAGCCCGCGCGAGCTCAAGCGGCGCCTGGCGCACCTGTCGAGCCGCTTCGCCGGCCAGCGCGCGGTCGCGATGCGCAGCGAGCCGATCACGCACGCCTACCGCGTCTTCTACCGCCACATCGGGCTGGACCCCGACGACCCGGCGACGCGCACGCCGCTTGAGGAGGCGACGATGCGCCGGCTGATCGAGGGGCGCTTCACGCCGCGCGACAGCGTCTCCGACGCGGTGCTGGCGGCGATCGTGGAGACCGGGGTGCCGGTGTGGGCGGTCGACGACGACGCGCTGCGCGGTCCGATCGGGGTGCGCGAGGCGGATGCGCGCGAGCTGCTCGGTGTCGGGCCGTATGCCAACGAGCTGCCCGAAGGACGGTTGGTGGTGGCCGACGACGCGGGGGTCGTCGGGGTGCTCTTCGGCGACACCGTCGAGGCTCGGCGGCCAACGGCGCGGACCGCTCGTGTGCGCGTCTTTGCGCTGCAGGTGGGGGGTGTGCCGCATCTGCACGTCGAGGAGGCGCTATGGCTATGTGCAGACGCATTGGACGACGGGTAAGTCCCGGCGTATCCTGATCTCCAGGAGATCTGTTTGATGGTCGTCATCGCAGCCGCCGGCGTCGAAGGACTGTTCGGCCCCCTCGTCGGGGATCGTGAGTCGACACGGGCCGCGCGGCGCACGTTGCGCGACCAGATCGCCCGGCTCGAGCGCGACCTCGCCGAGACGACGACCACAGGCTTCCCGCGTGTCGGCGTCACCGTCGAGGAGACGCGCGTCGCCGCCCGCGCGCGCGGCCCGCGGATCCTGGACCTCGGTGAGCTGGAGGCGCTGCGCGACGATCTCGCGGGTCAGCTGCGGTTCGCGCGCCACCGGGTCACGACGCTCAGCGAGAGCCAGCAGAAGGCACGTGAGCGCCTCGAGGCGATGTTCCTGGAGCCGCGCCGGCACAAGTGGGCACGCGTCTCGTTCGAGGAGCTCGGCGAGCGCTCGTGCGGGGACTGGCTGGTGCGCCCGCGCCTCGGCATCATCGGGATGCTGATGGGCTGGTGGCAGATCAAGCTCAGCTCTGGCTGTCCGTTAGCCTGGCCCCTCATGGGGAAGCGGTCTCGCAAGCGTGACGTTCCCGTCACGCGCAAGCCGGTCGCAGCTGCGGCGCAGCCCGCGCCGCGCACACTCGACCGCCGCGCGCGGTTGGACGAGCTGCCCAAACCGCCCTGGGCGCCGTTCCCGTTGGTCGAGCTCTGCGTCCTGATCGGCATCGTGCTGATCGGGGTCGGCATCTTCGGCGGCACCGACCGCGGCGGGACGATGGTGCTGGCGGGCGTCGCGCTCGCCGGTCTCGCCGGTCTCGAGCAAGCGGCGCGCGAGCACTTCGCGGGATTTCGCTCGCACACGACGCTGCTGGCGGGCGTGCTCGCGATCATCGCGCTGTCGGCTTGCTCGCTGGCGGGCCTCGACCGCATCGTCGCGCTGGCCGTCGCCGTGGGCGTGATGGGAAGCTCGTGGCCGCTGCTGCGCAACAGCTTCACGCGTCGCTCCGGCGGCCTCAGCTTTCGCGCCTAGCGAGGGGGTCAGATCTTGCAATCGAGCACCCCTCGGGTTTAAACCCGAGAAGTGCTGGATTGCAAGATCTGACCCCCTCTGTTGAGGCCTGACCTCCAGGGCTTCCAGCTAGACGAGAACGGGCTCCAGGGTGGCAATCGTCGGCCGCACAGACGCCCCCCCAGGCGCGCGCAGCTTGTCGGCGACCGCATGCCTCTGGCGGACGGTCATCGTGCCGATCGTCTTGTTCTCGGACATCGGGATGCACTGGAGGAACTTGCGGCACCGCGTAAGGCCCCATCGATGCTGGCTCATCAGCAGCTCGAGCACCGTCATGGTCTCAACCTCCCAAGGGACGTCGAGGATGACCTCAGCGGCACAGACCTCCCCATCACCAACACGCCGTTTGAGCTCGGCTCGAGCGAGCCTCACCTCGTTGGCGCGGGCGAGGGCGCGCAGATGCTGCGGGCGCCCAGGGGCGATCGTCGCTGATGCGTTCATCAATCCTCCCGTCGCGCGCGACCTACGCGGGCGACACTCTCCTGTGGTGTGCGTGGCACGTTGTCGCCCGCCGGGACCCTCGACCCGAGGGCTTCCAACGGAAACAACGATACCCCCCGTGGGTAAACGTCTCTCCCCGCCTGGACCCTCTCCCGGCGCTGCGAACAGCGCTCAGCGACCGTACGCGCTCGGCGCGCCGATCGTCAACTCGTGACTTTCAGCAACATCCGCTACGAGCACCTTTTTTCGACGGGCGTACTACTTGTCCAGAATGTGACGATCCGGTGAGCGTCGTCAATGCAGCGAGCCGGGTCCCGGAAGCGGCCCGTGCTCGGCCTCGAAGCTCGTCTTCACGGTGCTGAAGATCTCGAGCGCGCGATCGAGCGTCGCGGTGTCGTGGGTGGCCATCACGCTCGTGCGCAACAGCGCACCCCCGGGGGGCACGGCCGGGTGCAGCGCGGTGTTGACGAACACGCCGGCGTCGTAGAGCGCCTTCCACAGCAACGCGCACTTCCAGTCGTCGCCGACGAGCACCGGGACGATCGGCGTGACCACGTCCCCGCCGTCCGGCAGCGGCTGCGCCGAGACGACCGCGAAGCCGCGCTGCTCGAGGCCGTCGCGCAGGTAGCGCGCGTTCTCGAGCACCTTCGCCAGCAGCGGCGGCCCGTCGGGCGAGCGCACGACGCGCAGCGCCGCCAGCGCCGCGCCGACGGCCGCCGGGACCGCCGACGCCGTGAAGAGGAACGCGCGCGACTGGATGCGCAGGAACTCGATGACCTCAGCCGGGCCGGCGACGAACCCGCCGCACGAGGCGAGCGACTTCGAGAACGTCCCCATCCGCAGGTCGACGCGGTCCTCGACGCCGAGCAGCTCCGACGTCCCGGCGCCGCGCGCGCCGAGCACGCCGGCGCCATGGGCCTCGTCGACCATCAGCCGCGCGCCGAACTTCTCGCACAGCTCGACGACCTGGGGGAGGGGCGCGATGTCGCCCTCCATGCTGAAGACGCCGTCGACGACCACGAGCGCGCCGCCGCCGTCGGTGACCGCCTTCTCGAGCTGACGCTCGAGCTTGTCGAGGCGGTTGTGGCGAAACGGGCGCAGCTTCGCGCGCGAGAGCAGGCAGCCGTCGAGGATCGAGGCGTGGTCGCCGGAGTCGGCGATCACCGTGTCGCCGGGCGCGAGGATCGTCCCGAGCGTGCCGACGTTGGCCTGGTGGCCGGTGGTGAAGACGATCGCGTCCTCGGTTCCCATCCACTCGGCGATCTCGCGCTCGAGGTCGAGGTGCAGCGGCGTCGTGCCGTTGAGCAGGCGCGACCCGGTCAGCCCGGTGCCGTACTGCGCGAGCGCCTCGCGGGCGCCGTTGATGACGCGCTCGTCCTCGGTCAGCCCGAGGTAGTTGTTGGAGCCGAGCATGATCCGCTCGGCGCCCTCCATCGCCATCACGGGCCGCGCGGGTCCCTCGATGACACGGAAGTAGGGGACGACGTCAGCTTCGCGCGCGGCCTTGAGGATCGCGATGCGCTCGTGCTCGCGGGCCTTCGCGAAGACGTCGGGGAGCTGCGGAACAGTGGCCATAGGTAGGGTGCCTCGGCGTGCCAGTGGACGTTTCGGCCGTCGCGGGGCGACGGGACCTGAAGGCCTTCATCGACCTTCCGTTCCGGCTGCATGCTACTTCGCCGGTCTGGATTCCCCCGCTGAAGCTCGACCAGCGCATGCTGCTGTCGCCGCGCTTCAACGCCTTCTTCAAGCACGGCGAGGCCGAGCGCTTCCTCGCTCGCCGCGACGGGCGTGTCGTCGGGCGCATCACCGCGCACATCAACCGCACGTTCAACGAGTACCGCGGCAACGAGTGGGGCTGGTTCGGCTTCCTGGAGTTCGAGGACGACCCCGAGGTCGTGACGGCGCTGCTCGACGCCGCCGCGGCGTGGCTGCGGGAGCGTGGTCGCGACCGCATGGTCGGGCCCGCCTCGTTCACGATGAACGACGAGTCCGGCGTGCTGTTCGAGGGCTACGAGCGCGAGCCGTTCATCCGCCAGCCGTGGAACCCGCCGTACTACCCGCAGCGCCTGGAGGAGGCGGGCATGGTCAAGGCCATGGACCTCTTCATGTGGGAGCTCTACATCCAGGGCCGCGACAAGGTGCACCCCGCGCTGTGGGATCTCGCGGCCGACGTCGAGCGCAAGCACGGGATCGTCCTGCGCAAGATGTCACGGCGCTCGCTGCGCAAGGACCTCGACGTCTTCGGCGAGATCTACAACGAGGCCTGGAAGCGCAACTGGGACTTCGTGCCGTACACGAAGGAGGACCTCGACGCCTACGCCCAGGAGATGCAGCTCGTCTTCGACAAGCACTGGTTCATGGTCGCCGAGCGCAAGGACACCGGCGAGGCCGTCGGCGTCGCGATCACGGTGCCCGACGTCAACCAGGTGCTCAAGAAGATGCACGGGCGGCTGCTGCCGTTCGGCTGGCTGGCCTACCTGCGCAAGAACCGCCACATCGACCGCGTGCGCGTCGGCTTTCTCGGGGTCAAGCCCGAGTACCAGCACACCGGTGTCGCCGCCAAGCTCTACGAGGAGCACTTCGACATGGCCGCGACGCGCCCGCAGACCTGGGGCGAGATGGGCTGGATCCTCGAGACCAACCGCGCGATGAACCGCGGGATGGAAGCGATGGGCGGGACGGTCGTGAAGAAGTACCGCGTCTACGAGCGCATCTTCTAGCGCCGGCGGGACGCGGTTCCGAAGACGTGATCCCACCACGGCGCCGAGACGCCGTAGCCGGTGGAGTCGTCCTGGAAGTGGTGGCGCATGTGCAGCTCACGCAGCTTGCTGCCGATCGGCCCGCGCGGCTTGGCGTGGTGCACGTAGTAGTGCGTCATGTCGTAGAAGAGATAGCCCGCGAAGAACCCGGCGGAGATGCCGCACGCCGCGCCGAACGGGAACAGCCACTGGAACAGCACCGCAAACAGCGTCGCCAGCGGCAGCGAGGCGCTCGGCGGCATCACCAGGCGCATCGGGTCGTTCGGATGGTCGTGGTGGACGCCGTGGATCATCCAGTGCAGGCGCGCGCCGATGCCCTTCTCGGGCTCGAAGTGAAAGACGACGCGGTGCAGCCAGTACTCCGTCAGCGTCCAGACGATGTAGCCGACGATGAGGTAGCCGAACACCGATGCGGTGCGCGTGTTCGCGAACGCCAGGTAGACGAAGAGCGCGATCGCCGGCAGGAAGATCGCGGGCACGACGGTCCAGTGCACGCGCGTGAAGCGATCCATGAACGGCGAGCTGAACATCGGCGGGGACGCTCGAAGCTCCTCAGCTCGCGACTCGTAGCCCTGCGGTACATCCCCCTTCATGAAATCAACCATACAACCCCGAGTTCGGGTGCCCGAAAACGTTCGCGGCCGCCGCGGCTCGGTCTAGACTTCGCGCGGTGAGTGACTCCCGCGCGCTGGCAGACGACGACATCGAGGAGGTCGATGCCCTCCCGGTGCTCGCCCAGCCGCGCGTCGAGGATCTGCGCGATCCGGGCCGCCGCGGAGTGATTCCGCGGCCCTCCTCGCAGGTCGTCGCGCAGGCCGCCGCGGTGGCGGTCACGAGCTTTGCCGCGGGTGCTGTCGTCACGGCAGTCGCCAAGCACGTGAAGGCCGGCCGGGCGTCTCGCAAGCCGCCGCGCCGCGAGCTCGCGCGCGGTGTCGAGATCATCTCCTCGAGCACGTTGCTGGTCGACGTCCACGTGCTCGGCCGCAGCGAGTGACCGTCTGGCCCGGGGCCGTCGAGGTCCGGGTCGAGGTCACGCCGGCGTGGCCGTTGACGCTGCCGGGCGTCGGGCTGGATGGGCTGTGGCGCCGCCGTGGCGCGGTGCGCGAGCGGCTGCTGCACCTCGAGGAGACGCCGGTCGTCGTGCGGGTCGCCCCGCATGGGGAGCAGATCGTGATCGGCGCACGGGCGGACACGCGCGCCGCGGCGGAGTGGGGCGTCGAGCGTGCGCGCTTCTGGCTCGGCGTCGACGAGGACCTGCGCGCGTTTCACCGCGCTTTCCGCGACGACCCGCTGATCGGCTCGTCGGTACGCACGACGCCGGGCCTGCGGCCGCGCAGGACGACGACGCCGTTCGAGGCGCTCGCCTGGGCGGTCACCGAGCAGCTGATCGAGTTCCGGCGTGCGGTGGAGATCCAGAAGCAGCTGACGCGCCGCTTCGGCCGGCGCTGCGCGCAGAGCGGCCTGCGCGACTCTCCGACCCCGGCGGCGCTGGCCGCCGCCGCACCTGCGGAGATCGAGGCCTGTGGGCTGGCGCCGCGCCGCGCGCTGGCGCTGCGCCACGCCGCGCGCGAGGTCGCGACCGGCCGCGTGCAGCTCGACGCTGCAGACCACGAGGCCGGCTGGCTGCGCCTGCGCGCGATCCGCGAGATCGGCTCGTGGACGCTCGAGATGCTCGCGACCGCGGGGCAGGGGCGCTACGACCAGATCCCCGCCGGCGACCTGTCCTACGTGATCCTGGTCGCCCAGCTGCAGAGCCGCCGCGAGCGCGCCGACGAGCACGAGGTGCGCGCGTTCTTCGCGCCGTACGCGCCCTACCAGGCGCTCGCCGGCCTGCACGCGCTGCGCGCCGCCGGCGCGGCGCACCTCGGTCCGGCGACCGGCCTCGCGGCCTAGGCCGTCTAGCCCTGAGCGCCGGGCGTGTCGTCGTCGGCTGCGACGACGCCCTCGCCGGGCAGGAACTCGTTGGTCAGCGCGGCGTCGTTGGGCAGCGTCGTGACGAGCTTGTTGCTCAGCATCCAGCGGCTGAACGCCTCCCACTGGCGCGGATCCATCCAGCCGAAGGGCCGCTCGGCGTCCTCGGGGAAGAGCACCGGCAGCGTCGCCTCGATGCTCGCGCGCAGCAGCTTGCGGTCGTAGCCCTTGGCGGCGTCGGCGAGCGCGTCGACGCCCACCTGCGGGTCGGCCTGCACCGCCTTCGTGCCCGCCTGCAGGCCCTGGATGAAGCGGCGCACGAGCGGGCCGTTGTCGCGCAGCCAAGCCTCGCGCGCGACGAGCACCAGCTCGTCGTAGCTCGGCAGGCCGGCGCTCTCCATGCGGATGATGCTCGGCTTCTTGCGCTCCTGGCGCAGCTGCACGCCCTCGACGTTCCAGAACGCGCCGAGCGTCGCGTCGACCTTCTTGGAGAGCATCGCGGGCACGAGGTTGAAGCCGACGTTGACCTCCTTCACGCGCGACGGATTGACGCCGGCCTCCTGCAGCAGCGTCTTGAGGTAGGCCGACTGGTAGGGGATGCCCGCGGTGCCGACGGTCTTGCCGGCGAGATCGGTGACCTTCTTGATGTTCGCCGAGCCAAGCGCCATCACCGACGTCAGCGGCGTCTGCGCGAGCGCCGCGACGGCGACGAGCCGTGCGCCCTTGTCGCGCGCGAGCAGCAGCTCGGGCTCGTAGGAGATGACGAGGTCGGCGCGGCCGGCGGCGAGCAGGCTGAGCGGCGCGGCGGCGTCGCCGGGAACCTCGACCTTCACGTCGAGGCCGGCCTTCTCGAAGTCGCCGCGCTCCTGTGCCGCGTAGATCCCCGCGTGGTCGGGGTTGGGCTGGTAGTCGAGCAGCAGCGAAAGCGCCTGGCGCGGCGGCGCGCCGGCGTTGTCGTCGTCCTTGCTGCCGCACGCGGCCAGCGCGACGGCGCTGGCGAGGGCTGCGAGGAGCACGAGGGGGCGAGTCATCAGGACTGATCCTTGCGGATCGCCCAGGGAACTGCGGCGCGCTCGGCCAGCGCAACGAGCGCGAACAGCGCCAGCGACAGCAGGCTGAGCAACACGACCGCGGCGAACGCGCGCTCGGTCGCGAGCTGGCCCTGGGACTGGGTGATCAGGACGCCGAGGCCGCCGTTGGCGCTGGTGACGCCGGTGCCCTCAGCCAGGACGGCGGCGATCGAGGCGACCGCGACCGACAGCTTCAGGCCGGTGAACAGGCCCGGCAATGCGGCGGGCGCCTCGACGAGCCGCAGGCGCTGCCAGCGCGTGGCGCCGAAGGTCTGCATCAGCTTGATCAGCCCGGCGTCGACGCCGCGCAGGCGGTCGAGCACCGGGACGAGGATCGGGAAGAAGCAGATCAGCGCGATCACGAAGATCTTCGGCAGCGCGCCGAAGCCCCACCACAGCACCAGCAGCGGCGCGACCGCCGGGATCGGGATCGTCTGCGAAGCGATCGCCAGCGGGTAGATCGCGCGCCGCATCGTCGCGTAGCGGTGCATCAGCAGCGCGAAGACGATCGCGACGACGAGACCCGCGAGCAGCCCGAGCCCGATCTCGCGCGCGGTCACGAGCAGCTGGTCGAACAGCAGCGCGCGGTCGTCCCACAGGGACGTCGCCACGTCTGACGGGGACGGCAGCACCAGCGGCTCGACGTCGCCGAGGTCGCAGTAGAGCTGCCAGGCACCGAAGAACGCAAGCAGCAGCAGTGCGGCGGGCATCAGGTGGCCAGCGCCTCCAGCGCGGCGGCGCGCAGCTGCGCCACGCGCGCGTCGGTCGCCACGCGCGGCCGCGGCAGGCCGACGGCCAGCGTCTTCACCACGCGTCCCGGGCGGCCGCTGAGCACGACGATGCGGTCGGCGAGGACCGCGGCCTCCTCGACGTCGTGGGTGACCAGCACGACCGTGCGCCCGGCGAGCACGCGCTGCACCCACGCCTGCAGCTCGGCGCGGGTGATCGCATCGAGCGAGGCGAACGGCTCGTCGAGGCACAGCACCGGCGCGCCTGCCAACAGCGTGCGCGCGACGGCCACGCGCTGGCGCATCCCGCCCGAGAGCGTGTCGGGCTTGGCGTGCTCGAAGCCGTCGAGGCCCAGCTGCGAAAGCATCGGCGCGGCCTGCGCGCGCGCCTGCTCGCGCGAGGAGCCGCCGACGCGCAGCGCAAGGCCGGCGTTGTCCAGCGCGCTTGCCCACGGCAGCAACTCGTCGCGCTGGGGCATCAGCACCGCGCGATCGCTCGCGACGGTGCCCGCGTCGGGGCGCTGCAGCCCGCAGATCAGCTCGAGCAGCGTCGACTTGCCGCACCCCGATGGCCCGACGACGGCGACGAACTCCCCGTCGCCGACCGTGAGCGAGAGGTCCTCGAGCGCGACGACGTCGCCGAAGCGCCGCGTCACTCGGTCAAGCCGCACCTCGGGCAAGGGCCCGACGATATCGGGGTGCTCGTGCTCTGCGCGACTCGCGCCGCGCCTGGGCGGCGTGCGCACGAAGCACACGGACGGCCGCGCCGGTGCGGCGGAAGGGGTCGGCGACGATCGCGCCGTTCTCGATGCCGATGGCCGCCTGCGGCGTGCCGCCGACCTCGGCGATCAGCACCGTGCCCGCGGGAACCGGGGCGCTGTCGAGCCCGGCGAGCTCGACGAGGGTCGTGATGTCCGCCTCCGTCGCCGGGCGCACGGCAACCGCGGCGGCTGTGGTCCTGGCCGTGTGGTGCGCGCTCGCGGCACGGCGGGCGTCGCGGCTGCGGCCGGTGGAGAGGGCGTGGCTGAGGAGATCGTTCATGTGCATAGAGACGTGGCGCGGGCCGAAAACTCATCGGCGGGTAGCCTGTGTCGCCTCCATGACCGTGACTCCGGACTCCGTCGACGCCGTCTCGGCCGGCCTCAAAGCGACCGGCTACCTGCCCGGCGAGTCGACTGCCCTCGTCTCCTATCTCGCGGCGAAGCTCGGCAAGCCGGTGCTCGTCGAGGGCCCCGCGGGCGTCGGCAAGACCGAGCTTGCGAAGTCGCTGGCGACCTACCTGGACCGCAAGCTCGTGCGCCTGCAGTGCTACGAGGGCCTCGACGAGGCCAAGGCGCTGTACGAGTGGAACTACCGCAAGCAGCTCCTGCGCATCCAGGCCGAGGCCAGCGACGCGACGTGGTCAGACGTGCAGGAGGACATCTTCGGCGCGGAGTTCCTGCTCGAGCGCCCGCTGATGACGGCGATCAGCTCGCCCGAGCCGGTGGTGCTGCTGATCGACGAGATCGACAAGACCGACCAGGAGTTCGAGGCGATGCTGCTCGAGCTGCTGAGCGACTTCCAGATCTCGATCCCCGAGCTCGGGACGGTGATGTCGACGACGCACCCGGTGGTGCTGCTGACGTCGAACAACACGCGCGAGCTGACCGAGGCGCTCAAGCGCCGCTGCCTGTACCTCTGGCTGGACTATCCGTCGCTCGAACACGAGCTGGAGATCGTCAAGCTGCACACGCCTGACCTGCCGGACACGGTCGCCAGCAAGCTCGTCGAGCTGGTCGCGCTGATCCGCGACCTCGACCTCAAGAAGCCGCCGTCGATCGCCGAGTCGATCGACTGGGCGCGCGCGCTGCTGCTGCTCGGCGCCACCGACATCGACGCCGGCATGTTCAAGGACACGATGTCCATCATCGTCAAGCACCGCACCGACCTCGACGTCGTCGCCGAACGCGTCGGAGTGAAGTTGACGCTCGGTGCCGGCGCCGGTTAACCCGAAGCCCGACGCGCGGCGCGCCGCGCTGTTCGCCAGCTCCCCGGCAGGCGAGCGTCCCGAGGGCATGGCTGCCGCGCTGCTGGAGTTCGGCGAGGAGCTGCGCGGCGAGGGCGTCACGATCGGCACGTCCGAGCTGCTCGACGCGTTCGGCGTGCTCGAGCACGTCGACTGGACGCACCGCGAGGACTTCCGCTCGGCGCTGTCGTCGACGCTCGCGAAGTCACCCGACGACCGCAAGGTCTTCGACCTCGTGTTCGAGCGCTTCTTCTTCCGCGCCGCGGAGATGGCCGCTGTGGACCAGGGCGTGCGCGAGCAGGGCGGCGTCGATGCCGAGGGCGCCGAGGACCTCGACCTCGAGATGCTGCGCCAGCTGATCGCCGAGGCGATCCGCGACGGCGACGAGAGCCGCATGCGCGACCTCGCGCGCCTGGCGATCGCGGCGTTCGGTCGTCAGGGCGACGGCTCAGGCGTGATCGGCGTGGACGTGCAGCGCATCCGCCGGCAGCTGGGCCTGCGCGCTGAGGCGCAGCCAGACCTGCCGCCGGAGGACCCGCGCCGCGAAGGGCTGCCGCGTGATGAGCTGCGGCGCTTCGAGCAGGCGCTGCGCCGCGAGCTCGAGCGTGCGCAGATCGAGCGCCAGGAGCAGCTGCCGCCCGCGCGGCCGTTGAACGAGCTGGACCGCGCGCTGCCGTCAGGCCCGTTGCAGGACCTCGCGCAGGTCCACCGCGTCGTCGCGCAGCTCAAGCGCCGGCTGAAGACCCAGGGCCAGGAGGCACGTGGGCATCGCAAGCACGCGCAGGTCGACGTCCGCAAGACGATGCGCGCGTCGCTGCAGACCGGTGGCGTGCCGGTGGAGCTGAAGTTCAAGCCCAAGCGCCCGCGGCGCCCGGAGATCTACGTGCTCTGCGACGTGTCGACAAGCGTGACGAGCGCGTCGGTGTTCTTCCTCAGCGTGCTGCACGCGCTGCACGACAGCTTCCGCAAGATGCGCTCGTTCGTGTTCATCGAGCGGATCTCCGAGGTCACGGACATCTTCCACAAGGAGCGCGACTTCAAGGCCGTCTCCGAGGCGATCGCCAAGGACTCGGGTGTCGCCGACATCTCCGGCTACACCGACTACGGGCGCGTGTGGAACGAGTTCGCCGCGCTGGTTGAGGACGACCTGCATCCGCGCGCGACGGTGATCGTCCTCGGCGACGCGCGGACCAATGGCCGCGACCCGAAGGCCGACGTCTTCGGCGCGATCGCCGCGAAGGCGGGGCGGACGTTCTGGCTGAACCCCGAGCCGCGCCTGTACTGGAACTACGGCGACAGCGTGATCAAGGCCTACGAGGACTACTGCGAGGCGTACGAGTGCTGGACGACCGCGCAGCTCGAGGAGTTCGTGAAGGCGCTGACCAAGCCCGTCGTCGCGGGCGCGTAGCGGCGGGGCAGCTCGCGCCCGCAACGCGGGCAGTCGTCAGCAGTGGAGAAGCGCGCGGCGGAGTAGCTTCGCGTCGCGCAGGCTGAGCAGGTCACGTAGGGCATCGTGTCTCTACAACTGCTCGGGGTCGGCGTGTGTTACGCGATGATCAGCGACTGCGGATCTGCCGGGTCGACCTTCACGGGGACGGTCGCGCCGGGCTGAAAGCCGCCGATCGCAAGGCGCGAGATCGACTGGCGGTGGGTCACCGCGTAGGGCTCGGCGCCGTCGAGGCTGACCGCGAGGTCGAACTCGACTGTGGGGTTGTCGTTGATCGTGATGCCGGTGTCGCGGACCGCGTCGATGCGCGCGGTGCCGGGGCGGCCGGCGTTGTAGAGGTACTGCGCCTTCTGCGCGTCGCCCTGCATGTCGGAGAGCGCCTGCGTCATCTGGGGCACGCTTTCCTTCGCCATGCGGAGCGCGCCGCCGAGGCCGCGATGCTCTTGCGGCACCATCGACTCGGCTTGCTTCTGGAGGTTGCGGATGTCTTTGAAGAGGCCCATGGCCGGCAACTTATGACGGCGAGCGCGCGGCGTCAGTGTCAGGTCCGTCTCGCCTGCGGATCACGCTGTGGATCAGCGCGCCGCGGGGTGTGGAATGCTCGGCGCCGTGTCGTCGCTCGTCCTCGCTGCGTCCGACCTGCCGGCCGCGCCGGTGATCGCCGTGATGGCGTTCGGCGTGATGATGGCGATCGTCGGGCACGCCGCGAAGAACACCGTCGTCGCGGCTCTCGGCATCGCGGTGCTCTTCCTTGCGACCGCGGCGATGATGGTCGCCGGGATCAGCGCCTACAACGACGACCCCAGCGACCCGCGGCCGTGCAACGACAAGATCGCCCAGCCGTTCGAGTCGGCCGACGGCAGCAGCTGTCCCGGGCGGCAGTCGTTAGCCCGACGGCGGGTCCTCGAACTCCGGCGGCTCACCCCAGGGCAGCTGACGGCGCGTCGGCGGCTCGGGCGGCTGTGACGGCTCGGGTGGCTCGTCGTCCTCGAACGAGAGCTGGTCGGCTTGCTTCTGCGCGGCTGCCGTGCGCGGCGCGACCACCGTCTGCGCGCGGTCGGGCGTCGGACGCGGGCGCGGAGCGGGCTGCTGGCGCTCCGGGACGTCGGGCGGCGGACCTGTCGTCGGCTGCACGTCGCCGGGAAGCGGCGGCTCGTTGACGTGCGCGCTGCGCAGCGCGTTGCCGGCGTACGCCAGGAAAAGCGCCGCGAGCATCCCGAAGAAGATGCCCCAATGCAGGCCGTAGTCGTAGGTGATGCCCTCGCTGCTGCCGCCGGCCGGCTGGTCGACGAAGCGATAGAAGACGAGGAACGCTGCCCACCCGCCGGCCGCCGTCACGATCGTGCCGTCGCCGCCGGGAAGATGGAAGCCGCGACGCTCGCCGCGGGCAAACATCAGCAGCGTCACGCCGATCGCAACGAGGAAGATCGCGGCCTCGACGAACGAGAACACGCCGATCGCGCTGCTGGGGTCGTGGACTGACTTCAGGTCCTTGCCGACGACCGCGTCGGTGTTGCGCGAGTACCACGGCAGGAACATCGAGGCGAGCAGCAGGACCGCGGCGACAACCACGCGCCGCTGGGTCGCTTGGAGGTTGCGCCAGGCGGCGCGCAGCCGTGAGGGGATGCTGCCCTGGCTCATCGGCGGACGGCGGCGGCGTCCTGCAGCCGTGCCATCACGAGCTCGGCGTCGGCAGGGGAGATCGTGCGCAGCTGGCCCTGGAAGGCGAGCGTCCAGTGCTCCGGCGGCCACTTGCGCACGTGCTCGAGATCGAGCGCGATCTCCTCGGCGGGGATCCACTGATCCTCCTCGAGGATCAGCTCGGGCTCGGTGGCAAAGCGCCAGGGGTAGATGTCGGGATTGCCGGGCTTGCCTGGCCAGACCTTCGTGCGCTCCTCGAACAGCTCGCCGGTGATCGTGACCGCGCCGGCGAAGGCCTTGCGCTGCGTGAGGTAGAAGACGATGCGGTCGCCGGGCTCCATCTCGAGCGCCTGGTTGCGGCGGCGCTCCTTCATGCCGATGAGCCGGAACTCGTGCTCTCGGGTGGCCGCGAAGTTGTCGGGTGAGCCCGTGAGGATCCAGGTGGTCGCCATCGGTTGCAGGCATGGTACGGCGTCGTGCGACCATCACGCCCTGCCTCGTCACCCCTACGGCCCGCACCCTGACCAGTTCGCCGAGCTCACGCTGCCGGCGGACGGCGACCACCCGTTCCCGGTCGCAGTGCTGCTGCACGGCGGCGGCTGGAGCGCTCAGTACGGGTTGCGCCAGATGGACGCGCTTGCAGCCGATCTCGTGTCGCGCGGGTGGGCGGCCTACAACGTCGAGTACCGGCGCGTCGGAAGCGACGGCGGCGTCCCCGCGACACTCGAGGACGTCGCGGCGGCAATCGACGAGCTGTCTGAGCTCGACGCTCCGCTGGACGTCGACCGCGTCGTGACGATCGGGCATTCGTCGGGTGGCCAGCTCGCGCTCTGGGCAGCGGCCGCGCGCAAGCGCCGGCCGCACCGCGTGCACGTCGCCGGCGCAGTCGGTCAGGCGCCGGTGTCCGACCTCGAGCGCGCCGCCGGTCAGCCCGCCGCGATGGTCGAGGCGTTCTGCGGTGGCTCTCCCGAGGAGGTCCCCGCCGCCTACCGGATGGCCTCGCCGGCGGTGCACTTGCCGTTCGGCGTGCCGCAGCTGATCGTCCACGGCCGCGCCGACCCGATGGTCCCGATCGCCCTCAGCGAGCACTACGTGCGCGTTGCGCAGGCCAGCGGCGACGACGTCACGCTCGTCGCACGCGACCGCGACGGCCATTTCGAGCACCTCGACCCGCGCTCGGCCGCGTGGGAGGACGTCGTGCACTGGCTGCGCCGCTTCGTGTGAGACGCTGACGGGCGATGAGAGGTGCGGCGGCAGGGGTCGTGGTGCTTGCACTGGCTGCGCTCAGCGGCGGAGCCGACGCACAGGAGCGCGCGGCCTGCGACTACGGCAGCAGCCGGCCGACGCCGCTGCGCCTCGGCGCGCTGCCCGCCGAGGTCGTCCCAGGACGCCGCGTCGCCTACCAGGTGATCACGCGCGGCTACCGCGGGCGCCTGTTCGGGCGCGGCCTGTCGCGGCTGCGGCTGCGCTTCGAGGAGATCGACACCGGCGCGCAGACCTTCGCCGCCGACCGCCTGCGCGCCTTCAAGCGCTCCAAGCCCGGCGACAACATCGGCTACGACGTGCGCCTGCTTGCCGGCTCGCCGGGCGAGCGCGTCGTCGTCCGGTGGACGGATTCCGGCGGCTCGACGCCCTGCACGGGCGAGCTGCGCTCGCGCGACGTGCGCGTCGTGAATCGCCGCGCGCAGAAGCCCGTGATCTCCAGCCGCGCGGGCGCCACCGACGGGCGCCGCGGCGACTCCGGACTGATGCGCGTCGGCGGCCGCGACCGTGGCTGCGCGCTCACCGACCCGGGCCGCCTCACGATCGTCGCGAAGTCCGCAGGCGTCACGAAGCGCTTCACGCTCGACATGGCCTGCGGCGCCTGGTCGCGCCACGCGCCGCTGCGCGTGGACCGCTTCACGCTGCTTGCCGA
This sequence comes from Paraconexibacteraceae bacterium, assembly GCA_963727365.1. GTDB lineage: Bacteria > Actinomycetota > Thermoleophilia > Solirubrobacterales > Solirubrobacteraceae > Paraconexibacter. The sequence continues at coordinate 266,361 of CAVSFU010000017.1, forward strand.
GGACGGCGCTTACACCAGCGCGGCGCGCATCTACGTCTCTCCGCGCGCGACCCCCACGGTCGGTGCCCAGCTGTCGCTGGCGGTCTACAAGGGCAAGCGCCGGCTGGGGACGAAGCGCTTCAAGGTTGTCGCCGGCCCCAAGGTCGTCGCGGAGCTAGCCCTCGTCCTCTTCCGGCCAGCGGCCGTGCTCGTCGAAGTAGGCGCGCGCGGCGGCCTCGGACTCGCGTGCGCGATTCGGGCGCCCCGCCCACCAAGCAAGCGCGGCGATCGACAGCAGACCGAGGAACGCCGTGGCGTAGCCGTAGATCTCCGAGAACATCAGTCGATCGGGATGTCCTCGACGTCCGGCTCGTGCCCGTTGGTGGTGGCCGGCCGCGTGCTCTCGGAATCGATGCGGTCCAGCCACCAATCCACCAGCGCCCGCAACAGCAGCAGGACCTGGCGCATGACCTCGCGGAACTGCTCCTGCAGATCGGCCGGGACGAGGTCGCGCAGCGTCTGCAGCAGCGCCGCGAGCGCCTGCACCTCGTCGGCGTGCTCGCGGTTCTCGCGCGCCGTCTCGAAGCCACCGGGCGGCATCTCGTTGGCGATCCGCTGCGCCTCGCGCTCGGCGGCGCGGATCTGCTCGCGCAGCTCGTCGATCGGGTCGTCGGGGTCGTCAGGCATCGGACGTGAAGGTCACGTGCAGCGCGCCGTCTTCCAACCGCGCGCCAGCGGGACGATAGTCGCCCAGGGCGGGAGGAAGCATGAGCGTGCGCTTGTGACCGTCGACGCGCGACGATCAGCTCCAGGCCGAGCTTCTTCAGCGTCACGTCGCCCTTCTCGGCGAACGGCAGGTCCAGCCGCAGCGTCGCGCCGTGCGTCGCCGAGCACGAGCTCCTGAGTCACGCCGTGGTGCAGCAGCGCCGCCGCGTCGCGGTCGCCGAACAGCGCGTCGCCGAGCCGGTCGAGCAGGTCGCGGCCCGACGACCTCCTGCGCGAAGTACGGCGCCGTCAGCACCGGCACGGGCGCGAACGCGGCGCGGATCGTCCACGAGCTGCTCCTGCTGGCGCTCGCGCCACGGCCCGAAGTACTCGCCGACCTCGCTCGGGGAAGACGCGGTTGCACGATCACGGCGTCGGTCAGGTAGCCGTAGAGGTTGAGGTAGGTGAACGTGCGCCGCGCCTCGTCGACGACCATGCGGTCGGGGTTCATCACGAGCCGGATCGAGACGCGCTCGTAGTCGCGCAGGATCTCGTTCATCGCGATCAGGTTGCGCACGAGGCGCTGGACCTCGTCGAGGACCGCCTCGCCCGGCAGCAGACATCGAGCATCGCGCGCGCGAACGGCCGCGCGGCCTCCAGACAGGCGCGACTGCTGCGGGAAGACCTTCTCCAGCCACCAGCGCGCGACGTCGGGAAACGACAGCAGCCGCAGCGTCTCGCCGGTCGGCGCGCAGTCGACGATCGATCACGTCGTAGCTCGCCGGCCTCGTGGTGGCGCTTGAGCTCCAGCAGGCTGAAGAGCTCGTCCATGCCCGGCGGGACGGTCAGCTCCTGCGCGCTGATGCGGTCCACGCCGCGCTCGATCAGAGACCTGGCCGAGCCAGTCCGGACGACCTGGCCCCAGTTGCGCTCCATCTGCTCCTGCGCGCGAGACCTGCTGGGCCTGCAGAGTGCTCGCCGATCGTCGACCGGGTCCGGCCCGAGCGGCTGCTGCAGCGCGTCGGCAAGCGAGTGCGCGGGATCGGTCGACAGCACGATCGTGCGCAGGCCGGCCGCCGCGCAGCGCCGCGCGGTCGCGGCGGCGACGGACGTCTTGCCGACGCCGCCCTTGCCCGTGTAGAGGATGGTGCGCGGCCCCACGGCCCCGCAGGCCTACCGGCGGACTGTCGTGCGCACCCCGCGCGACGCCGGCGTTCCCGGCCGGGTCGACGGCGCGCACGCGCAGCGACACGGGGCCGGGCTTGCGCGGCGTCCACCCGATCCGGTGCTTGCCGCGGCCGAGGTGACGGCCGATCGCGGCGACGACGCGACCGCGGCGCAGCACCGTCACCGTCACGGCCGAGATCTTCGACAGCGTGAAGGCGACGTACGCGCGGCGCTTGACGCGCGGCTGCGCGGCGAGTCGCCTGGAAGACGATCCGCGGTGAAGCGCTGGCGTTCGCAGGTAGCGCGTGAAGTTCGGCCCCAGCGGCGTGCCGCCGGCAGGTGGGGCGATCAGCGCCGGGTCGGCACGCAGCTGTCTGATCGCGGTCCAGCCGGTCGCAGAGGCCGTGCAGGAAGTCGCGCAGGAGCATGTGGTAGCCGAGGTCGGACTCAGCGCCCGGCTTGCGAGTACAGCGACCACGCGCCGGTGTCGATAGGCGCGGCAGCTCGGCGCGCAGCTTCGCCTCGCCCTCGGCGAACAGCGCGCGGCCTTCGGCGTCGTTGGCCAGCGTGGCGAAGTCGTGCAGGCCGTTGAGCGCCTGCACGAAGCCGTTGAGCATGCGCAGCGCCGGCCACGTCGAGTAGATCAGGTAGTGCCCGCCGGCGTCGACGCCTTCGGCGGGCGGCGTGCGAAGACTCCCGAGCGCCTCGCGCGCGACCTCGAAGAGCTCGGGGCGCTCCAGGCGCACGGCGGCGCGCGAGTAGCGCCGACATCGCCGTGCCCTGCGCGAGCCCGCTGACCCACGGCGGGCGCCGCGCGGTCGAAGCGAAACAGCGACTCCCAGGCGATGCCGCCGGCGCGCGCGGCCGCCAGCGACGTGCCTCGTCCAGCAGCGCGCCGAGGCGCGCGTCGTACTTGTCCTCCTTGCCGGTGAAGAGGGCGTTGGCGCGGCCGAAGGTGGCCAGCCACTGGATCTGCAGGCCGTGCCCGGGATAGGCCTGCCAGACGATGTCGGAGATGTACGTGCGCTGCCCGTAGCCCAGCAGCGCGCAGCAGCTCCACCAGCGCCGGTTGACGTCGAGCGTGCGGAACAGCAGCGGCAGGCGCGACGGGATCAGGCGCCGCTGCTCCGACAGCTGGTCAAGCGTCGCCACCACCGCGCGCAGCTCGCGAAAGCGCCGGCCACGCAGGCGCTTCAGGGTCTTCTGCGCCGCGTCGTAGGACGCGCGATGGCGGTCGTAGGTCGCCTGGTCGATCTGCGCGCTGTCCAGCAGCTCCTGCAGCGCCTCGCGGACCGTGGGGTGGCCCTTCGCGGCCGCGCCCGTCGGGCAGGCAAGCAGCAAGCAGAGGACGAGGAGGACCGGCGTACGGCGCACTGGCGCGATGGTACGGTCCCGGCCCCCGTGATTCGCCGACTGTCCTTCCTCGCCGTCGCGTGCGCGCTGACGATCACGGCCTGTGGATCCTCCGACGCCCTCGAGGGCAAGGACGCCGCCGGCGTCCTCAAGGAGACCTTCGGGCCCGACCATTCGGTCCGCAGCGGCCGCCTCGACCTTGGCCTGCGCTTCAACGCCGTCGGCATCAAGGAGCTCGACGGCCCGCTGACCGCGCGCCTGTCCGGCCCGTTCGAGGGCAAGGGCGGCAAGTCGCTGCCCGCCGTCGACCTCGACCTCGCGGTCAACGCCGGTGGCGACGCGATCTCCGCCGGCGTCGTCTCGACCGGCGAGCGCGGCTACCTCAAGCTCGGCGGCGAGACCTACGACGTCGGCGCCGACCTCTACAAGTCGCTCAACGACGGCTACCGCACGGCCTCTACGCAGACCGAGCGCGAGACGAAGAACAGCTCGCCGCTCTCGTCGCTGGGCATCGATCCGCAGCGCTGGCTGCGCAGCCCTGAGAAGGCCGGCGAGGAGGACGTCGGCGGCGCGACCACCGTCCACGTCACCGCGCAGGTGGATGTCGCCAAGCTGCTCGCCGACGTCGACACGCTGCTGCGCAAGGCCCCCGAGGTCAACGTCCCGGGCACCAAGGAAAAGGTCACGACGCGCCTCACCGACGCGCAGCAGACGGCGATCACCGAGTCGGTCAAGAAGGCGACGTTCGACGTCTGGGCGGGCAAGGAGGACGGCACGCTGCGCCGCCTGCGCGCCGAGATCAGCTTCGACATCCCCGAGGCCTCGCGCAAGGGCGTCGGCGGCCTGCAGAGCGGGACGATCCTGATCGACCTGACGATCTCCGCGCTCAACGACGACGTGAAGATCGAGGCGCCCGCCAACGCGCGCCCGCTCACCGAGCTCACCGGTGGCAGCGCTGCGCCGAGCGGCGCAAGCGGCGGCGGTGGCAGCACCACGCCGCCGGCCGGCAGCGTGCAGTCGCAGTACCTGGACTGCCTGCAGACGGCGGGTGAGGACCTCAAGGAGGTCCAGAAGTGCGCCGCGCTGCTCGGTGACTAATCTGCGGTCCGTGGCAGAGCACGGACACGTTGCGCTGGGCGCCTGGAGCGGCGGGCGTCACCTGCACTTCGGCGAGCCGATCTCCGAAGCGCGCCTCATCTCGCTGCTGACGCCGGGCGCGGGCATCCACACGATCATCACGGCCGACGCCTACGGCGCGGGGGAGGCCGACACGCTCGTCGGCCGCGCACTCGCCGCCACGCCGCGCGAGGACGCGTTCGTGATCGGCGCAGTCGGCCACGACTTCTACGAAGGCGAGCGCGAAGGGGCCAAGGGCTTCCCGCGCTTCACCGACCCACGCCTGCGCGGCCCTGACGCCTACGCCGGCTACCTGCGCGACGCCACCGAGCGCAGCCTCGACCGCTGCGGCCTGGAGCGCTTCGACGTGCTGCTGCTGCACAACCCCGACCGCCGAGGCTACGAGTCCGAGCAGGTCTGGGCCGCGATGGCGGGTCTTCGCGACGAGGGCCTCGCAAGCGCGATCGGCGTCGCGCCCGGCCCGGCAAACGGCTTCACGCTCGACCTGATCGCCTGCCTCGACCGCTTCGGCGAGGCGATCGACTGGGTGATGCTGATCCTCAACCCGTTCGAGCCCTGGCCCGGCGAGCTCGCGCTGCCCGCCTGCGCCGACGCCGGCGTCGACGTGATCGCTCGTGTCGTCGACTACGGCGGGCTGTTCTGGGACGACGTCGAGCCCGGCCACGCGTTCGCCCCGCGCGACCACCGCCTCTTCCGGCCGGACGGCTGGATCGAGGCCGGCCACGAGAAGCTGAAAAAGGTCCGCCCGATCGCCGAGCGCCATGGCCTCACGACGCTGCAGCTCGCCGCGCAGTGGGATCTCGCGCACGACCCCGTCAAGCTCGTCGCGCCGACGTTGATCCAGGAGCCGCGTGGCCGCCCGATCGAGGAGAAGCGCGCCGAGCTGGCCGCCACGCCCGCAGAGGTCGTCCTCAGCGAGGACGAGGTCCTGAAGATCCGCGAGCTCGGCGACAACAGCGGCTCGATGCTGCTGAAGGGCGCGACCCCCGACCACTCGGGCGAGGATCAGCCCGACCGCTGGGCGCTCTCCGACGAGCTCGTCGCCTACGGCGAGCGCTGGGGCATCGACGCTCAGGCGCAGCTGGCGAAGGCCGGCTAAGCGGCCGCTTCGCGGCGGTCGGCGCGCAGCGACAGCGTGATCCCGACCGCGAACGCCACTGCGACGCCCCCGAGCGACGCGATCGGCCCGATCTTCACGAGGTCCTCGATCAGCAGCTTCACCGCGACCAGCGCGAGCACGACCGCGATCGTCTCGTCCAGGTAGCGGAAGCGCTCGATCAGGCCCTCGACGAGCACGAACAGCGCGCGCAGGCCCATCAGCGCGAAGATGTTGGCCATCCAGATCAGCGCCGAGTCGCGCGTGATCGCGAACGCCGCCGGGATCGAGTCGACGGCGAACGCGATGTCCGCCGCGACCATCGCGCCGAGGCACAGGAACAGGGGAGTGACGTGGATCCTGTTCTCGTGGCGCGTGAACCAGGACGACGCGCCGACGCTGCTGTCCACCGGGAAGAACCGTCGCACCGCGCGCACGACGATGTTGCGATCCGGGTCGACGTTCTCGTCGATGCCCTGCAGGATGCGGTAGGCGAGCACCAGCAGCGTCGCGCCGAGGACGTAGACGACGAAGTGGAACTCCTCGATCAAGGCGGTGCCGCCGAGGATCGCCGCGCCGCGCATCACCAGCGCGAGCACGATGCCCCAGAACAAGAGCGTCGCGCGCTGCTCGTGCGGCACGCCGAAGTACGCGAACAGCAACAGGAAGACGAAGAGGTTGTCGAGCGACAGCGAGCGCTCGATCAGATAGACGGTCGTGTAGGTGACGGCGTCGTCCTGCGTGCCGATCAGCCACACCGGGATCAGGGCCAGCAGCGAGACGACGAGCCAGCCGATCGACCAGTACACGCCCTCGCGCCACGTCGGCGTGCGCCCGCGGGCGAACAGCTTGAGGTCGATCGCGAGCATCACGACCGTCAGCCCGGCGAGGATCAGCCACGCCGTCGCGCCCTCGATCACGGCAAGCGAGGTCACACGAAGTAGAACGTCACGCCGATCACGGCGTAGACCATCAGCAGGAGCAGACCCTCGAACCAGGTCGATTCGCCGTCCTGCGTGACGTGGTTGGCGATCAGCATCGCGATCACCACAACCGCAAGCTCGTGGCCGTTGAACACCAGCGCCATCGGGAAGTCACCGATGAAGAACGACAGCAGCACCAGCAGGGGCGCCGCGAACAGCGCGATCTGGGCGCTGGAGCCGATCGCGATGTTGACCGCAAGGTCCATCTTGTCCTTCGCGGCGAAGTAGATCGCGACCCAGTGCTCAGCGGCGTTGCCGACGATCGCCACGACGATGACGCCGACGAAGAACGGCGACAGGCCGATCGTGTGCGAGGCCTCCTCGATCGAGCCGACGAGGATCTCCGACATCACGCCGACGGCCACGCCGGCACCGGCCAGGAACATCACGGCCTTGCGCACGCTCCACGCCTCGCCGCCGTGGTCCTCGGCGTCGTGCGACGGGTTGAAGAGGTGCTTGTGCGACTTCAGCGAGAAGATCAGGCCGCCGCCGTAGCCGAGCAGCAGGATCACCGCGACGACCGCCGACATCGTCTCGAGGTCCGAGGAGAACTGGTGCGACTCCTCAGCCGGGTTGGGCAGGCCGCCGCCGGAGACGAGCTGGAAGACCGCGGGCATGATCAGCGCGCAGACGGCAAGCAGCAGCATCGAGGACTGCGCGGCTGCGGCCGTGCTGTTGAACGTCTGGCGCTCGCGCTTGAGCCCGCCGATGAACATCGCGGCGCCCATGACGAGCAGGATGTTGCCGAGGATCGAGCCGATCAGCGACGCCTTGACGACCTCCTGCAGGCCTTCGTTGAGCGCGAAGAAGGCGATGATCAGCTCTGGCGCGTTGCCGAAGGTGACGTTGAGGAAGCCGCCGATGCCGGGACCCGAGCGCGCCGCGAGCTCCTCGGTCGCGCGGCCCATCAGCGCGGCGGTCGGGATCACGCCCGCTGCGGCGGCGCAGAAGATCAGCACGGCGTCGGCGTGACCCATCTCGAGCCCGATCGCGGCCGGGATGAACGGCAGCGAGCAGGTAGGGCCAGCCCTCTCCCGAGAAGAGGAAGCGGCGGATGTTGAACGATTCGGCGTTGGCGGCGCTCACGGCGCCGGAGCCTACCCGCGCGCTATGCGACGGCGCGGCGCGGCGTCGCCTGCGCGGGACGCAGCGCCGCGAGCACCTGCGTGAGGTGACGGCGCAGGAAGAAGTGACCCTCGCCGAGCAGGACGGTCGCGTGACCGTTGGGCAGGGCGTTCGCGAGCGCCAGCGCACGTTCGACGGCGACCACCCCGTCCTGCGCACCGTGCCAGACCTGGACCTCGCTGCGGATCTCGGCCACGTCGAAGTCCAGCGCGCCGATCGCAAGCGCGCCGTCATGCACGAGCGCACGGGCACCGTGGACGCTTGCGCCGCTCGCGCGCAGCGCGGCAACGCCCGGAGCGGCGAGCGCGGCGGAAAGGCGCGGGTGGCGGGCCGCGCGCGCCAGCCAGCGCTCCTGCGCCGTCCGCGGGTCGCTCAGCGGCGCGGCGCCGCTGACGACGGCGGTGGCGCTCACCCGCGCGCCGAGCGCGTGCGCGCACGCCAGCGCCACCGGCCCGCCGGCGCTGACGCCGAGCAGCGCGAAGCGCCCGAGGCCAGCGGCGTCAGCCCAGACGTGCAGCTGCTCCGCGGTCGTGCGCAGCGTGCGCTCGCGCTGCATCGCCGACCCGCCGAAGCCCGGGCGCGACGGGATCAGCAGCCGCACGCCGGTCGCCTCGACGGCGCTTGCGACTTCGGCGCAGCTGCGCAGCGACGTCCCGATCAGCCCGTGGAGGTAGACCACGGGCGCCCCGTCCGCCGGCCCCAGCGCGGTGTGCGCGAGCATCGCGGGTCAGCCTGGCATGTCCTCAGGAAATGCCTGTAAAGATGCGGTTTCTGGCGTACGACGGTCGCGCAGCGTGATCAGCCCGAGCGTGCCGAGCACGCCGACGATGACAGCCAGCGACACCCAGATCGGCGGGTGCCAGACGTCGATCAGCAGCATCTTCACGCCGATGAAGCCGAGGATCAGCGACAGCCCGACGTCGAGGTGGGAGACCTGGTCCATCATCGCGACGACCAGGAAGTACAGGGCGCGCAGGCCGAGCATCGCGAAGGCGTTGGCGGCGAAGACGATGAACGGGTCCTGCGTGATCGCGAAGATCGCCGGGATCGAGTCGAACGCGAACACCAGGTCGGTCGTCGCGATCACGACGAACACCGGCGCCAAAGGGTGCGTCATCAGCCGCCCGCCGCGCTTTCGCAGCAGCCTGAGCACGCGGTTGTTCTCGGGGTCGACCTGGGCGCCCTCGTGGCGCGCGAGCTTCCAGGCCGAGTAGATCAGGATCGCCCCGAAGACGTAGAACGTGGCGTGGACGTTGGTGATCAACGCCGCGCCGACGAGGATGAAGACCAAGCGCAGCACGAGCGCGATCGCGATGCCCCACTCGAGCACCTTCGGCTGCTGGGTCTCAGAGACCGCGAAGAACCCGAGGATCACCGCGAAGACGAAGATGTTGTCGAGCGACAGCGAGCGCTCGAGCAGGTAGCCCGCGAGGTACTGCGAGCCGGCATCACCGTCCTGCAACAGCAGCAGCCCGATGCCGAACATCAGCGCGAGCGCGAGCCAGCCGACCGACCAGATCGTCGCCTCGCGCAGCGAGACCTTGTGCTCGCCGTGGAAGGCGAAGTGATCGATCGCGAGCATCACGATCACGAGGCCCGCGAAGGCGCCCCAGCCGGCAATGGACACGTCGAGGTTGGCGATGAGCGGCGTCATGCGTCTCCTTCTCCAGGTTGTGGTGGAGAAGGTTTCGCCCGCCGCTGAGGGCCGATGACGCCGGGCCTTGTCAGGCCGTGTTGACGACGTCACCCGTCCGGGACTACTTCCCTTCGGTTGCCAGCTTAGCCGTCCAGGAGTACGGTCGCCCCATGCAGCTATACGCCATTATCCGGCGCGACGGCTGGGCCTCAGGCCCAGATCTCGAGGCCGCCGCCGCTCGCTCGACTGAAGTGGGCGATCAGGATGGGTCCGGCGTCCGCTGGATCCGCAGCTACGTGCTCGGCGAGGAGGCCGGCGGGCTTGGCACCGTGTGCATCTACGAGGCCGACAGCCCGGAGACGATCCGCGCGCACGCCGACAAGGCTGACCTACCCGTGACGGAGATCATCCCGATCGCCGACACCGTGGTCGTGCGGCCGGACCCGGCCGCCGCGTCGGCTTAGTACCCCTCGTCGTCCTCGCCGAAGTCCTCGTCGGGGTCGTCGAAACCGTCGGCCTCGGCGCCCTCTTCGTGTTCGATGTCGCCGAGGTCGTCGAGGTTGTCGACCTCCTCCTCGTCGTCGTGCTCGGCGGCCACGGCACCCGTAGGACCGGAGCCGTGGCGTGCTGAGAAGCGCTCGATCAGCTCGTCGCGGTTGTTCTCGTCGACCGGCGCGGCGTCGGTGATCAGCACCCACTCGGCGTCGTCGGCGGCGTCCTCGAAGATGTCGGCGTCGATCGACGCACCGTCGTCGACCACCAGCAGGACCTCGGTGGTCGGATTGAAGTAGGTGCCGGGACGGGAGACGGCGTCTTCCAGGTCGAAGCGGCGGAGGGCGGGGGCCATTGCGCCCGTTCTACCCAATCGGGCGGTCGCCCTGCAAGCGTGCTAGGCGCCGTTCTCGAGAACCTCGAGGTGGCGGGCGATCTCCGCTTGCACGTCCAGCGGCTCGCGGCCCTGGCGGATCCGGCGCGCGTTGCGGGCCTCTACGAGCTCTGTGATCTCTGCGATCAGCGCCGGATCGACGTCTGTGCGCACGAGCGCGGCGAACTCGCGCTCGACGTCCAGTGGCTGCGCACCGCGGCGCACGCGCAGGACGTTGCGGGCCTCGAGCATCTGGCGGATCTCGTCGTTGCGCAGCGCGGCGCTGGCGGGCGAGGGCGCCGGCTTCCAGCGGTCCTCGTCATTGAACAGACCGCCCTTGCCGATCTGCTTCAGGGCTTCGCCCGTCGTCGCGATCGCGAAGATCGCCAATACCAGCCCCACGGCGACGACGACCCAGAGAACCTGCGCGAACAGCTCCTGGCTGACACCAGTCATCGCCTGACGATTGTGGCACAGGGCTTGGTGCCCTACCATGGATCCGTTGTTGACTGACCAGTCAATCTAGGAGAACGAAACCGAAAATGGTCGACTTCACGCTCACCGACGAGCAGAAGAACCTGCGCGAGCTCGCGCACGACTTTGCTGAGAAGGAAATCCGGCCGGTCGCCTGGGAGTACGACAAGGACGGCACCTGGCCGCAGGACGTCCTCGACAAGGCGTTCGAGGTCGGTCTGATGAACACCCACGTGCCCGAGGAGTACGGCGGGCCCGGCCTGTCCTACCTCGACGGTTGTCTCATCGAGGAGGAGATCTCGTGGGGCTGCTCCGGCATCGGCACGTCGCTGGGCTGCAACGGCCTCGCGTCCGCCCCGGTGTTCCTCGGTGCTTCGGACGAGGTCAAGAAGGAGTTCGGCGAGTCGCTGACCCAGGAGGGCAAGCTCGCGTCGTTCTGCCTCACCGAGCCCAACGCGGGCTCTGACGTGTCGGGCATGCGCACGAAGGCCGTCCGCGACGGCGACAAGTACGTGCTCAACGGCTCGAAGTGCTTCATCACCAACGGCGGCTACGCCGACTGGTTCACGGTCTACGCCAAGACCGACCTCGACGCCGGCCACCGCGGCATCTCCGCCTTCCTCGTGAAGAAGGACGACACCGTGATCGTCGACAAGAAGGAAGACAAGATGGGGCAGCGGGCGTCCAACACCGCGACCATCACCTTCAACGACACCGAGGTCGACGCGAAGTACCTCATCGGTGAAGAGAACAAGGGCTTCAAGCTCGCGATGATGACCCTCGACCGCACGCGCCCCGGCGTGGCGGCGATGGCGACCGGCATCGCACGTGCCGCTTTCGAGTTCGCGTGCGACTACTCCAAGGAGCGCGTCCAGTTCGGCGTGCCGATCGCGATGCACCAGGGCATCCAGTTCATGATCGCCGACATGGCGACGGAGATCGAGGCGTCGCGCCTGCTCACGTGGCAGTCGGCGGTGCTCCTCGACCAGGGCAAGCGCAACACGCTGCAGTCCTCGCACGCCAAGCGCTTCGCCGCGGACACCTGCATGAAGGTCACCACGGACGCCGTGCAGGTCTACGGCGGCTATGGCTTCATCAAGGAGTACCCCGTCGAGAAGCTCATGCGCGACGCGAAGATCATGCAGCTCTACGAGGGCACGGCGCAGATCCAGCGCCTCGTCATCGCCCGCGAGACGCTGCTGCCCCGCCGAGTTGAGGCGACGGCGTAACGAGGAAACCGTCTCGGGGCGCCAGCCGCCACCCGCTGTGCTCGCCGTACAACCAGTACGGCTGCGCCAGCGGTCGGCGGCTGGCATCCCCGATCCGGCTCCCTCGTTCCCCCGTGGGCTGCTTGCGGCGACCCGCTGCAGGCGACCGCGGGGCTATCCCGGCGTGCTCGCCGACTCCTGACGCCTGCTCGATCTGGCGCTCGGCATCGAGCAGCCGTTCCGGCATGTGCTGCCCGTCGACCTCGCGCGGCTCGCGGGATCCGGCGCGCACGGCCGCTGGACGATCGGGCGTGCGCACTCCGCCGACATCCGCCTGCGCGAGTCGCAGTACCTCTCGGGGCGCCACGCTGAGCTCGCGCTGCGCGATGGGCGCTGGCGCGTGCGCGACCTCGGTTCGACCAACGGCACGTGGATCGGGGGCCGGCGCATCAGCTCGGCGCTGATCGATCGGCGCGTGCCGGTCGTCCTCGGCGACGTGCAGCTGCGCTTCCAGTAGGCGCGGTCGCGCCGCTGTCGTCGCCATAATCGCGGGATGGCGCGACGAGCCACCGCTCCCGCGGTCGCCGAGGCCGCACCGCTCGAAGCCGCCAAGGCTGCGGCGGGCGCGCGCACGCGCGGCGGTGCGGGGTCGGCCGACCCGCTCGTCGCCGAGCTGCGGCGGGCCGGGCTGCTGCCGCTGCTGGTGCTCCATCTGCTGAGCGACGGACCGTCGTACGGCAACCAGCTGATGGAGCGGATCGGCGAGCTCACCGGCGGGCTCGTCGGAGTGAACCCGAACACGATGTACCCGCTGCTGCGCGCGCTCGAGGAGCGTGGGCTGATCGCGGGGGAGTGGGAGCACCCTGAGCGCCGCTCGCGGCGCTTCTACCGCCTCACGGCCGCCGGCGAGCGCGAGCGCGCCGGCCTGGCCGCAGAGATCGGGCCGCGCCTCGACGCGCTGGCGGCCACGCTCGCGCGGCTGCGCGGCGAGCTTGCGCTCTGATGGGTCACGTCTCCTACAGCGTCGAGATCCCCGTCCGCGCCAGCGAAGCGGAGGACCTCTGGTACGACCTCAACCGCTGGCCGTCGTTCATCGACGGCTTCGCCAGCATCCGCAAGCGCAGCGACGACTGGCCGCAGGCCGGCGCGACGCTGCAGTGGTCCTCGTCGCCCGACGGCCGCGGCAACGTCCTCGAGCGCGTCCTGAAGTACGAGCCGCGCCGCGGCCAGGAGTCCGAGGTCGCCGACGCGCGCATGACCGGCGTGCAGCGCGTGATCTTCGAGCCGGGACCCGAGACCGTGGACGTGACGATCGAGCTGGAGTACGAGATCACCGCGAACTGGCCGCTGAAGGGCCTGATGGACCTGCTTTTCGTGCGTCGTCCGATGCGCGACTCGATCACGCGCACGCTCATCCGCTTCAAGCGCGAGGCGATCACCGACCAGGAGCTGGCGGACGAGGCGGGCTAGGTGTAGTTCCTAGGAACGTTGTTATGCGAGCAGCGGTGCCGGTGGATTGCCGTCGTGTGAAGTTGGTTCGGGCCGTGAAGTTGGCCGCTGCGCGAGCAAACAGCCACTTAGAGGGGCAGGGAGCAGCTAGGGCCCAGACGTCTCGTCTGGTGATCGCGCCTCGCGTCCACACGCCTCAAGGCGCAACCGTTAGCCGGGCGCCACCCGACGCCGCTGTGCCGTCGAACTGGCAGGCGTGGCGCCCAGCAGGTGGGCGTGAGACCTGCCAGTTGCCACGGGAGACCAGCGGCGGCTCCGCACCCGGTGAACTCCGGGAGACCAGACGTGTTTGGCGCGCGGCGCGATTGCGGGCGCCAGCTTTCGGCCCGCCGGCACACCCTGCCCCTCTAAGCGGCTGTTTGCTCGCGTAGCGGCCGACCTCACAGCCCGAGCGATCTCGACCTACGGCCGCTCGCCGACCGCGGGCACACGGCTGCGTACGTCCGCGTTGGTGCGCAGCCAGCGAACGACCCGGTCCACGCCGGTCTGCGCCTGGCCGCGCAGCGCGCCGGTGTCGGGATCGAAGGCGATGATGTCGAGGCCGTCAGGGGCGTGCTCGGGGGCGAGCCTGACCGCCGCGACGCGGCTGCCGTCGGGTGCGCGCAGCAGACCTGCGGAGCGCGATCCGGCCGTCGCCGCGAGCACGCGGATCAGCGCCGCTCGCAGGTCGGCGGGCGTCGCGGGATAGCCGAGGAGCGTCGCGATGAAGCCGGTCTGCGTCTGCTGCACGAGCGTGCGCTGGGAACTGCTGCAGCCCTCCAGGTCCAGCGGGCAGTCGTCGCCCGAGTCGATCCGCCCCTTCCACGCCATCTCGTGCAGCCGCGCGGCCAGCTGCGCGGTGTCGCGTGGCAGCTCGGCCAGGGGATCGTCGTCGGGAAGCTGATCGCTCAGGCCGTTGGCGCCGAGCATCTCGTCTGGGTCAGTGAGGTGCGCGAGCGGTTGCGCGACGTCGCCCTGCGGGATCAGACGCTCGAGGTCGGGTGCGCCGGCGGCCTTCCACGCGGCGGCGTCCGCGGCCGTCGCAGGCCGTGCGGGACCACCGGCGCCGGAGCTGAGGCGGACCGTGCCGTCGGGCGCGACCCAGCGCTCTTCGGTCGCACGGCGGATGACGTAGAACGGCGTTTGCGCGCGCCTGACCTGGCGGTGGTTGCCGGGTCCGGAGGGCTGGTCGTCGATGCGGAACGACAATGGAACGTAGGAGCCACGTTCGTAGAGGACGTCGCCGCGGCCGGGGAGCTGGGCAAGCCCGGCGACCTGGCTGACCGCGTGCAGGCACACGCCGGCGGAACCTGGACGGGCGCATGCCGCGCGCGCCGACGCGGGCTCGGGGCCGCCGAGCGGCGCCAGCGGTGAGCGCGCGGCTCGCCGCTGGTCGTCTCCGGGCAGCAACGCCAGCGCGGTCACCAGCGCGAGGCCGGCCGCGACGCCCGCCGCTAGCGCCTTGCGCAGGTGCTTGCGCGCGCGGTGCAGCCGCGAGCGCACGGTGCCGACCGGGAGATCCAGTGCCGTGGCGATCTCGTCGTAGGACAGGTCCGCCCAGGCACTGAGCAGCAGGACTTCGAGCTCCTCACGGCGCAGGTCATGCAGCGCCGCGGCCAGCACCGGATCGGGTGGCCCGGCGGGTTCGGGGGCGGGGGCGTCGGCCGGCAGACGCTCCAGCAGCGCTGCGCGGCGCGTGCCGGCCCGCAATTCGTCGCGCAGCAGGTTGGTGGCGATCGCGTACAGCCACGGCCGCATGCCATGCCCCTGGTCGACGAAGCGCTCGCGGGCGGCGTAGGCGCGGGTGAACGTTTCGGCAGCGAGGTCGTCTGCCAGCGCGTCGTCGCGGACGCGAGCGCGAAGGTAATCGCGGATCGCGTCGTGGTGACGCTCGTAGATCTCGGGGAATGTCGCCGGCTGGACCGTGCTCATGCCTGTTGCAACGCGACCGCCACGCTACGGGTTCCCATCGGCACCTAGTATCCGCCGCCATGTTCGTGTTCAAGGCGGCCGTCGTCGGCGCAGGAACGATGGGCGGTCAGATCGCGCAGACGATCGCGGCTGCGGGCTTCGACGTCGTGCTCAAGGACGTCAAGCAAGAGCTCGTCGACCACGGGATCACCGAGGCGCGCAACGTCACCGCCGGCCAGATCGCAAAGCTCGTCGAGAAGGGCAAGCTCAGCCAGGAGCAAGCCGACGCGCAGGTCGAGGAGGTCGTCGGGCGGATCCACGGCACGCTCGACTACGCGGGCTTCGGCGACGTCGACTTCGTGATCGAAGCCGTTCCCGAGCGGATGGACATCAAGCAGGCGGTGTTCGCCGAGCTGGACGCCGCGACGCCCGGGCACGCGATCCTCGCCTCGAACACCTCGTCGCTGTCGATCACCGAGATCGGCGAGGCGACGCTGCGCCCCGACAAGGTCGTCGGCTTCCACTACTTCTACCCGGCAGCGGTCATGCCGCTGATCGAGATCATCGAGGGCGACGACACGTCGTCGGAGACGCTGCAGGCCGCGTTCACGTTCGCCCAGGCGATCCGCAAGCAGCCGATCACCTGCGCCGAGGTTCCCGGCTTCGTCGTCAACCGCATCCTCGGCTCGAGCCTCGGCGAGATCTTCAAGGCCCAAGAGGAGCAGGAGCTGTCGATCAAGCAGGTCGACGACGGGCTCGGCGCGGCGAACATCATGCCGATGGGGCCGTTCTTCCTGATCAACCTGCTCGGCCTGGACACCGTCCACCACGTCTCCGAGCACCTGCACGAGCAATACGACGACGGCATCGGCGAGGACCGCTTCTTCGTCTCGGAGGGGATGGGCAAGCTCGTCGCGGAGGGCAAGCTCGGCGCGAAGACAGGCGGCGACGGCTTCTACGCACCCGACGGCACGGCGAACCTCGCCGGCGAGAACGCCCCGGACGTCGAGGAGCTCGTCGAGCTCGTGACGCTGAAGACGTTCCGCGAGGCCGCGCTCGTGCTCGAGGAGGGCGTCGCCACCCACCGCGACATCGACTTCGGGATGATGGCCGGCGCCGGCCTCGATCCGCGCCGCGGGCTGCTGCCGCCGTTCATGAAGGCCGACGTCGAGGGGCTGGACACGCTGCTCGAGCGGCTCGAGAGCGCCGCCGAGAAGCACGGCGACCGCTTTGCGCCGCCGACGATCCTCAAGCGCCTGGTCGCCCAGGGCCGCCTCGGGCAAAAGGCGGGCCAGGGCTTCTACGCCTACCCGCAGCCCGACGCCGACGATACGAGCCCGCCCACCCAGGTCGTCAAGCTCGAGACCCGCGGCGACGTCGCGATCGCGTGGCTTGCCAACGGCCAGATGAACTCGATCGCCCCGTCGGTGATCGAGGACCTCGGCAAGGTCTGGGAGCACGTGAAGTCCAGCGGTATCCGCGCGCTCGTGATCGCGTCGTCCAACCCGATGCTCTACTCGGCCGGCGCGGACATCAAGGCCTTCACGACGCTGGACGAGGCCGGCGGCAAGGCCTTGATCGACGGCGCGCACGCGCTCTTCCGCGAGCTCGGCAAGGGCGGCGTCCCGACGATCGCCGCGGTGAACGGCCTGGCGTTCGGCGGCGGCTGCGAGCTGGCGATGGCCTGCGACGTGCGCCTGGCCGCGCGCAGCGCGATCTTCGGCCAGCCCGAGATCAAGCTCGGGATCATCCCCGGCTTCGGCGGCACGCAGCGCCTGCCGCGGCTCGTGGGGGAGAACAAGGCGCTCGAGATGAACCTGATCGGCGACCCGATCGGTGCCGACGAGGCGTACGAGCACGGGCTCGTCAACCGCGTCGTCGAGGATCACGAGCTGCTCGACACCGCGTTGGCATGGGCGCGCAAGCTCGCCGAGCAGGCGCCGCTGGCGGTCGCCCAGATCAAGGACGCGTCCGCCAAGGGCGACCTCGACGAGGGCATCGCGGCAGAGAAGGCCGGTTTCGCCGCCGCCTTCGGGTCCGAGGACGGCAAGGAGGGCATCAGCGCCTTCCTCGGCAAGCGCAAGCCACAGTGGCAGGGCAAGTGACCGCCACCGCGACATCCGGAGTCGACCGCCTCGCCGCGCTGATCCGCGACGCCGACAGCGTCGTCGCGCTCACGGGCGCAGGCATCTCGGTGCCGTCGGGCATCCCGGACTTCCGCTCGCCCGGCAGCGGCCTGTGGGAAAACGTCGACCCGATGGAGGTCGCGCACATCGACGCCTGGCGCGCCGACCCCGAGCGCTTCTGGCACTTCTACGGCAACCGCTTCCAAACCCTGCACGACAAGCAGCCCAACGGCGCGCATGCCGCGCTGGTGGAGCTCGAGCGCCGCGGCAAGCTCGATGCGGTGGTCACGCAGAACATCGACATGCTGCACCGCAAGGCGGGGACGACCGAGCTGATCGAGGTTCACGGCACGATCGAGCACTCCTCGTGCCTGACGTGTCGCACGCAGTTCGCGCTAGCGGAGGTCCAGGCACGCCTGGAGCGCTCGCCGGTCAGCGTCCCGGCCTGCGATTGCGGCGCGCCGCTGAAGCCCGACGTCGTGCTCTTCGGCGAGTTCCTGCCCGAGGGTGCGCTCGAGCGCGCCTACGCGCTGGCCGCAAGCGCCGACGTGCTGCTGTGCGTCGGCTCGTCGCTGGAGGTCCACCCGATTGCCCAGCTGCCCGGCGTCACCAAGGGCGCGGGCGGCTCCGTCGCGATCATCACGCAGGGACCGACGCCCTGGGACGGCCGCGCCACCGTGAAGCTCGACGGCGACGTCGTGGACGAGCTGCAGGCCGTCGTCGCGGCGCTTTAGCCGAGTTCGGCTTGCATCCGCGCGCGCAGCGCGTGCTCGACGAGCGTCAGCACGCGGCCGACCTCCTCGACGGTCTCGTCGTCCAGTCCGCCCTCGAGCGCCGCGTTGGCGGCCTTGCCGACAAGCTCACGCTCGGCGCTCAGCAGCGCGATGCGCTCGCTCATGCGCGCGCGGTCAGACCACGGCGCCAGCTCGGCGATCGCCGCCTCCAGCGCGACGCGCAGCTGCAGCGCGGCTTCGCGCGAGCGGCCGGCGTCGAAGTCGGCACGGCCACGCAGCGTGAGCTCCTCGCACGCCAGCGCGACGTCGCGGCCCGAGAGGATCGCGGCGAGGCGCTCCTGCGGGCGCAGCACCGCCGCACGGCGCTGTGACGCGCGTGAGGCCATGGTGGGCAGCGTGACCGCGGCCTCCCAGCGTCCCGCGGCCACCTGGTCGCCGTCGCCGATGCCGACGCGCACGACGAGCGCGCGGTCGCGCGAGATCTCGTAGATGTAGGGATCGCCGGACGCGGCGCGGTGCGCGTGCAGGACGCCGTTGATCACGCCGATGCCCTTCTCCGCCGACGCCTCGGCGTCCGCCTCGGCATGCCAGCGCTCGGCCTCGCTGAGGTCGCCGAACGGCTCGGCCTCCACCACCGTGACCTTGGTCGTCAGGACCATCTCGGGCTCGGGCTGGGGGGCCGTCGCGCGCGGCTTCTTCTTGCGCGACAGCATCCGGTGCTTCTCGGGCACCGACAGCGACTCGAACATGATCACGTGCGATGCGAGGCCACCGGCCCCGCGCATCAGGTAGCGCCCGTCTGCCGGCCCGAGCGCGAACGGCAGCTCGAGCTGGACGAACGCGAAGATCGGCAGTGCGCTACTCGGAGTCGTGCGCCGAGGAGGCCCGCTTCGGCGGCGTGGCCTTCAGCGCGTACTTGGACGGCTGCGTCAGCACGTCGGGGTTGTCGATCGCGCCGAGGCGGTCGATCAGCTTGATCCACTGGCCCGGCTTGAGGACCGAGTTGAGCTGGCGCGCGAGCTTGGAGTTGGTGCCGTACAGCGGGCGGAAGCCGACGTGGATGTGGTCGGCGTGGTCCGGCAGGCTGATCGCGTTGTCGGCGCCCTGGTAGGTCATCAGGCTGATGACCTGGTGGGGCTTCATCGTGCCCTGCAGCGTCAGCAGGCGGCGCACGGTGATGTCGGTGATCGAGCCCTCGCCCTGGTGGCCGAGGATCGGGATGCCGTTGATCTTGGCGATGTCGACGGCGTTGCCCGAGGAGTGCTCGGAGATGTTGCCCGACGCAGTCCGCAGCGAGTGGTTGCCCTTCAGCGACGTGACCGTCGGCTTGAGGCCGCTGGCGGCGAGGAACTCGAGCGTCGCGAGCACGCGGCGGTCGATCTCGCCACCCTTGATGTCGTTCTCGCCGCCCGAGTAGATCTCGATGCGCGAGTTCTCGAGGACACGCTTCTGCAGCGCCTCCTTGGAGAGCAGCAGGATCTGGCCGATCGACGGGTTCTTCGCGTCCGGGCCGAAGAACGGGTTCTTGCCCTTCGCGCGGTAGATCGCGGTGGACTCGAGCAGCTTCCAGCCGTCGAGGATCGGCTTGGGGTCGACCCGCGGCGCCTCCTTGCCGGCAGGACGGATCTCGAAGCGCACGTGCGGCGCGGTCGCGTTGGCCGTCTTGCCGATGCGCCCGAGGATCGTGCCGGCGATGACCTTCGAGCCGACCTTCAGGCGCTTGAGCGTGACGTCGGAGCGCTTGAGGCCGTAGACCTCGGTGAAGTAGGACTTGAACGTCGTGGTGCCGACGTCGGCGTTGAGGATCTGCTCCTCGCCACCGGCCTTGAAGGCGCGCGTGCGGTGCGGGTTGGCGAAGAGGCGCTCCCTGACCGGGGTCGTGGCCTTCTCGACCTGCGCGGTCGTGTCGCTGACGGCCTTCTTCGTCGCGTCGGCGACCTTCTTGATCGCCTGCGAGCCGGCGCTTGCAGCGGCCGTCGGAGCGGGGTCCTTGGGCAGATCGAGCTCACGCGCGATCGAATCCTTGGACTGCAGCTTCTGCTTGGGCTGCGGGTAGGCGCGCGAGACCTTCTTGAGGTGGCCGTACGTGTAGGTGTTGCCGTACACGTCCTGCAGCTGGATGAAGCGGCCCAGGCGCTCCGAGACGCCGACGTTGGTGATCTTGCCGTCCTGGACGGCGATCACCGGCGAGCCGGACTTCGCGAAGATGTTGAGGCCCTTGCGGCTCGCGTCGGACTCGACCGCGACGTTCTTGCCCTTGGCGACCTTGCGGGCCGTCATCTCCTCGGCGACGTCGTCGGCGTACTGCGACGTCGCGTGGACGGGGAAGTGGCCCTGCGTCAGGCCGGTGAGCGAGCCGACGAGGTCGGCAGGCAGGCCGCCGATGAGCCGCGCGCGCATCAGCACGCTGTCGACGTACCAGTCGGCGTGGTTGTAGGCGAAGATCGCCTTCTTGATGTCCTTGTCGGCGCCGGCGGCGCGCAGGTAGCGGGCAGCGGCGAAGATCGCGTCGACGGGGTTGTACGGGTCGCGCTTGCCGTCGTTGTTGGCGTCGGTGCCGTACGCCTTCCACGTCGCCGGCATGAACTGCATCCAGCCCAGCGCGCCGGCGCTGGAGACGTTGGTGTTGCGCCCGTAGTCCGTCTCGATCTCGTTGATCGCGGCGAGGATCTCCCAGCGCACGCCGTACTGGATGCCGGCGGCCTGGTAGATCGGCAGCAGGAACGGCGGGATCCGGAACTTGTCGATGAAGAAGTTCGGCACGCCGACCGGCGCGGGACCGGGGAGCGCGAAGGAGTACGTCGGGTTGGCCTCGGTGGGCGTGCCGTCGGCCTGGCGGTCGCGCGTGGCCTTGCGGACGACCGCGCGCTTGGACGTCACGTCCGTCGCGGCCTTGTGCGTGGCGTCGGACACGTCGGCGACGGCGCCGGCTTTGCGCGTGGCCTTCCCGTCGGTCTCCTGCTGGCCCTGGGCGGCGGCGACGGGCGCGTCGGTGTGGGCGAGGTCCTTCTCCGGCTCGGTGGGCGCGGGCGCCGGGTTGATCGGGCCGTTGTCGACGATCGAGAGGATCGGCGTCGTGATGCCGGGAATCGCGACCTGGCTCACGGGGGTGCCCGCGGGCACGTCGACCGTGACGTTGACGCTCTCGCCACCCAGCAGCGTGACCGTCAGCGAGCGCAGCTCGGCGCCGGCCGGGAACACAGCAGCGCCGAAGCCTGCGGACAGGGCCCCGGCGGAAGTCAAACCGATCAGCAGCTTGCGCTTGTTCATGAAGTCCGTGCGGTGTCTCCCGCGCCCCCCTGCCACACTGCATCGGGGCACTCACGCGAGGCGGGACGACCCTACCATGGGCTCCCGACCCGCGCGACGACGCTACCTACGCGTCCGGAGGTTTGCAATCAGCAACCCCATCGGCACGAAAGCGCCCATAGTTGAGAACGCTGGGTACGCTTGGACTTCATGAGTGACTCGCGCGACCGGCTGACCAAGCAAGGAGAAGAGGCATTGGGGAAGCTGGCTCAGGACCTGCTCGACAATCCGCTCGTCAACGGCGCGCTGACGCGCGTGTTCGATGCGCGTGAGAAGGCCGTGCAGGCACAAGAGGTTGCGATGGGGGCTTTGAACATCCCGTCGGCGGCCGATCTCGAGCGGCTGACGCGGCGCGTGCGCTCCGTGTCACAGCGGCTGGAGGGCATCGAGGACGGCGTCGACCGCCTCGACGACCGGCTCGCGAAGCTCAATGGCTCGAGCGACATCGAGAAGCGCCTCGCCCACATCGAGGACAAGCTCGACCAGCTGCTTGCCGCGCAGCCGAAGGCCAAGGCCGTCTCCCGCAACCAGGAGTCGCTGAAGGTCTCCTCAGACGGCTGAGCGCTCGGCGGCGGCCACCGGCCCCGGCGTCAGCGCCGCCGCCACGACCACCAGCGCGAAGGCAAGCATCCGCAGGATCACGTTGAGGTCGCCCTCGGGCAGCGGCTCGCCGAAGACGATCAGGCCCGAGGCGATCGTGCAGAGGTTCGCGGCGGCCGAGGTGATCGCGATCACCGGGACGGCGTCGCCGACCTGCAGCGAGCGTGCCGAGACGACGAGGCCGACGAGCGAGAGCACGGTGATCACGATCGTCAGCGGCCCGAAGAACGTCGCGATGATGCCGTCGTCGGCGAAACCGCCGGAGGCGGCCTTGATCGCGACGTCGCTTGCGCCCCATTGCATGCCGGCCGCGGCGCCGAGCAGCGCGCCGGCGTGGGCGCGGTTGCCCATCGCGTAGACCATCGGCGCGAACGACGCGACCGCGATGCCGCCGACGTAGATCGCAAGCGTCGCGGTGTCGTAGTCGGAGTGCTTGGAGTCGCCGGTCTCGCCGAGCGTCGCGGCGAGGAAGGCCAGGCCCGCGGCGGTCAGGGCGACCCCGATCCACTCGCGCCGCGTGACGCCGATGCCGAACATCCGCTCGGCGACGACCGTCAGCATCACGAGGCCGCCGGCGATGACGGACTGCACGAGCGAGATCGGCGCGAGTGCGAGCGCGGCGACGTGCAGGAACCACGAGCTCGTCGCGACGATGATCCCGAGCGTCCACCACTTGCTCTGGAACAGCGCCATCGTCGAGCTGATCGGGCGGCGCCACTCGACCGCGGGCGCCTCGATCGCGCCGCGGTGCTTGTAGAGGAAGCCGAGGATCGAGACGAACGCCGTCGCGAGCGCGAGCAGGAGGCCGAGCTGGACGCTGAACGGCATCAGGCGAGCAGCGCGGCCGCTGCCGCCGCGCCGAGGGCGGCCGTCGTCGCCTCGTCGAGGTCGTCCTCGACGACCGCGAGCACCGCGGCCGCCCGGATCCCGCGCACGCGCGCGAGCTGCAGGACCGTGGCGGTCGAAAGGTCCTCGGCGCTGGCGCGGCCGTTCGCGCGGCCGTAGACGTCGCTGCTCTCGATGACGCCGGCGCGGCCGGCCGCGGCGGCGAGGCGCGTGGTCAGCTCGACGTCGGGGTCGACGCGCTCGCCGGCGCCGAGCGCGCGGCTCGTGCCGTCGCCAGCGATCGCGGACTTCACCGCCAGCAGCGTGCCGAGCGGCAGGTCGGTGATCGCGCGACACGTGCCGGCGCGGACGGCGACCTGCAGGCCGAGGTCGCAGAGCTCGCCGAGGACGATCGCGGCGCTCGGTCCGCCGATGCCGGTGGCCTGGATCGTCAGCGGCTCGCCGTCCGCCGCCAGGCCCGTGTAGCCCCACAGCCCGCGGTGGTGGTTGAACATCAACGGGGACTCGACGAGCTGCTGGGCGAGCGCGAGCGCGCGGCCGGGATCGCCGACGAGGACGGCGCGCGGGGCAAGCTCGTTCGTCGGCTTCACGTGCGGCACGAGCGGAGGAGGATAAGGTGCCCGGCCGCGGCGTAGCCGCGCCAGGGTAGGGTCCACATATGGCCAAGAAGAAGGACGCCAAGAAGTCCGCGCGCGACCGCGCCGACCAGGTTCGCACGGCGGTCGAGGATGCACTCTCGGCGACCGCCGACCGCGCCGAACGCAGCCAGAAGGCTGCGCAGGACCGCGCTCAGGACGCCGCTGACGAGCTCGGCCAGGTGTTCGCGCGCCTGCGTGACGCGATCGACGACGTGCGTCCTGTCACGCAGGCCGATCTCGACGCGCTGCGCAGCGAGCTCAAGGGGCTGACGGCACGCGTCGCGAAGCTCGAGAAGCCCGCCCGTCGCAGCCCGGGCAAGGCGACCGCGCGCAAGACGACCGCCGCGCGCGCGGCGACGAAGCGCACGTCAGCCGGCTCATAGCGCGCCGCGTCCTCATCACCGGGGTCTCCAACGTGCTCGGCGCGCGGCTGGCGCACGTTCTCGCCGAGGACCCCGAGATCGAGCACGTCGTCGGCGTCGACACGCGCATCCCCGAGGCGGGCCTCGCCGAGCGGATCACGTTCATCGAGTCCGACGTACGCGCGCCGGACCTTGCGGCCGCGCTGCGCGCGGTCGCCGTGGACACGATCGTCCACAACGACATCCTGCAGTTCCCCGAGCCCGACCGCACGGCGCGCAACCTCCACGACATCAACGTGATCGGGACGCTGCAGCTGCTCGCGGCCGCGGCGACGCTGCCGTCGCTGCGCCAGCTCGTCGTCCGCAGCTCGGCGGCGATCTACGGCGCGCAGGGCGCAGGGCCGGCGTTCTACACCGAGGCGCCCGCGCGTGGTGGCTGGCCGGGCGCCAACCGCACGCGCTTTCAGCGCGACATCGCCGAGATCGAGGCGCTCGTCGACGGTTTCGCACGGAAGAACCCCGACGTCATGTGCACGACGCTGCGGCTGCAGCCGATCATCGGGCCGGGTATCGCCTCGCCGATGACCGAGATGTTCCGCGGGCCGCTCGTGTTCACGGCGCTCGGCTTCGATCCGCGCGTGCAGGTCGTGCATCAGGAGGACGCCGTCGGCGCGCTCGTCGCCGCCGTGCACCGTCCCGTGCGCGGTGCCGTCAACGTCGCGGCCGACGGCGTCGTCTCGCTGTCGCGCGCGCTGCGCCGCCACCGCCGCCGCTCGCTGCCGGTCGTCACGCCGCTGCTCGGTCCCGCGACCGGGCTGCTGGCGCGCGTCAGCAGCGTGCGCCCACCCAACGAGGACATCCTGCGCTACATGCGCCACGGCCGTGCCGTCGACACGACGCGGATGCGCGAGGAGCTTGGCTTCCGCCCGAACTACACGACGCTGCAGGCGATCGACGCGACGGTGCTGGGGGCGCGATGAGCGAGGAGGACGACTGGGGCTACGACGCCGCCTACGTGCGCGCGCTCTCGCCGGTGACGAGCTTCATGTACGAGCGCTGGTGGCGTGTCGACGCGGCCGGGCTCGAACGCGTCCCGGCAGACGGCCCGGCGCTCGTGCTCGCCAACCACGACGGCGCGCTGCCCTACGACGCGCTGATGATCGCCACGGCGCTGCGGCGCGGGCCGCGTCCGCGCGACGCGCGCTTCCTGGCGCGGGCGGGTGCGTTCGAGCTGCCTGTCGCGTCGCCGGCGCTGCGCCGCTTTGGCGGCGCGCCCGAGTCGGCGCAGAACGCCGCCGCGCTGCTGGCCGAGGGGCACGTCGTCATCGGCTTCTCCGGGCGCGGCCCGCAGCCCTACCGCGTCGGGCGCTTCGGTCAGGGCGAGCTGATCGCGGCGGCGCTGCGCGCGGGCGCGCCGATCGTCCCGTGCGCCGTCGTCGGTGGCGAGGAGGTCCATCCGCTGCTGGCGACGGCGACGCTGCTCGGTGCGCAAGCTCGCCGTGCCGCTGTTCGGGCCGCTGCCGCTGCCGTCGAAGTGGCTGATCACGTTCTCCGAGCCGCTCGTGTTCGACGAGCCGCCCGAGGCGGCGGGCGACCGCGCGCTCGTGCTCTCGCTTTCCGACCGCGTCCGCGAGACGATCCAGGGGTCGGTCCAAGAGACCCTGATCCGTCGAAAGGCAGCGTTCGTCTGATGAGCGACCCGCAGTTCGCCTCCGCTGACGAGTTCCGCGCGGCCGTCGAGTGGATCTACCGCACGATGAGCGCGGACCCGGAGATCGGGCCGCGCTACCACGAGGCGGGCGTCTCGCAGCGCTTCGAGTTCCCCGATCTCGGCCTCGTGTTCCACGTGCGGCCCGGCGAACGCGAGCACGTGGAATGGGCCTGGGGCGAGGTCGAGTGGGAGCCACAGGTCCGCCTGGCGATGGACTCCGGCACGGCCAACCGCTACTGGCAGGGCAAGGAGAACGTCGCGATGGCGATCGCGCGGCGGCGCATCAAGCCGGGTGGCGACGTGAAGGCGGCGCTGGCGCTGATTCCGGTGACGCGTCCGATGCACGACCGCTATCGCGGTTATCTCGCCGACGAACTTCCGCATTTGTTGGCGTGATGGTTGACATGGGACCGTGGCTGCGCAATGGTGGATCGCACCTGAATACGACACCAGGCCGGAGCGTGGATGGTCAGCCATCTGCGAGGCGTCGCCTTCGTGACGAACGCCTACGGTCGGCGAAGCGGGACGTCATGCCCGCAGGCGGCGGGACCCTTCTGCAGAGGATTCCGTCGCCATTTTTCTTCTCGGGGGACGGACGGTGAGCGAGCGCTCGGCAGAGCGGCTGACGGTGACCGAGGTCGCCGAGCGGGCGGGGGTGACGCCCGCGACGCTGAAGCGCTGGACCAAGCAGGGGCTGATCCCCGACGTCGGTGTGCACGACGGCTGGACGGCCGGTGCGGCCGCGCACGCGCGGATCGTGGCGCGGCTGCGCGATCGCGGGCACTCGATCGAGTCGATCCGCGAGGCGGTGCAGTCGGGCAAGCTCGCGTTCGGCTACATCGAGACGCTGATGCCGTCGTCCTCGGGCGAGATCTCGATCGACGACGCCGCGCGCGAGACCGGGCTGGAGCCGGCGCTGATCGAGCGGATCTACTCGACGCTGGGGTTCAACTCGTCGGCGCTGCAGCGGATCTCCGACGACGACCTGCAGCTGCTGCGCTACATCGCGGCGGTGCTGGCGGCGGGATTCCCGCTGGTGGCGCTGCTGCAGATCTGCCGCGTGTACGGACAGGCGTTGGCGCAGATCGCGGATGCCGAGGTGCGGTTGTTTCACCTCTACGTGCACGAGCCGCTGATGCGCGAGGGCGTGCCGGGGCTCGACATGGCCGAGGAGATGGAGGGGCTGGCGCGCGAGCTGCTGCCGTTGGCGTCGCCGATCATGGACCACATCCACCAGCGCTTCCTCGGGCACTTCGTCGAGCAGGACGTCGTCGGGCACATGGAGTCCGAGGTCGGCTCGATCGAGCTGGGGCGCTTGAAGGTCGCGATCGCGTTCGCCGATCTCGCGGGCTACACGCGGCTGACCGAGGAGCAGGGGGAGGAGGAGGCCGTCGGCGCCGTGGAGCGCTTCGTCGAGATGGTCGAGCACACGCTTCCCGACGACGCGCGCGTGATCAAGACGATCGGCGACGAGGTGATGGTCGTCGGCGTGGATCCGGCGGCGTTGGTCGACTGGGCGGTCGGCTTTCAGCTGATCATGGACGAGCGCCCGCTGCCGCGAATCGGGATCCACTACGGCGAGACGCTGTACCGCGACGGCGATTACTACGGGCGTGAGGTGAACCTCGCGGCGCGGGTGGCGGCGCGGTCTGCTGGTGGTGAGGTGATCGTGACGCGGCCGGTGGTGGAGGTCGCGGGTGACCATCTGGAGTTCGTGCGCATCGGTGAGGTGCGCTTGAAGGGCTTCACCGATCCGACGGAGCTGTTCCTCGCGCGTGCGGTGGAGGACGACGACGACTGATCTGCTGGAGCGCGTCCGCGCGGGCGGGCTGTTGCGTGGGCCGGTCGTGGTGTTGCTGTCTGGTGGGCGCGACTCGGTGTGCCTGCTCGACGTCGCCGTGTCGCTTGCCGGGCCGGTGTCGGCGTTGCACGTGGACTACGGGCTGCGGCCGGAGTCGTCAGCTGATGCTGAGGCATGTGCGGCGCTGTGCCGGATGCTCGAGGTGTCGTTGACGGTGGAGCGGCCGGCGCGGCCTGAGACCGGCAACCTGCAGGCCTGGGCGCGCGACGTGCGTTACGGCGCGGGGCTGGCGCTCGCGGCGGCCTCGGGCGGGCTGCTCGCCGCCGGCCACACGGCGTCCGACCAGGCCGAGACCGTGCTGTACCGGCTCGCGGCGTCGCCGGGCCGGCGCGCGTTGCTGGGCATGTCGCCACGCTCGGGGCGGTTGGTGCGTCCGTTGCTCGGAGTGACGCGCGAGGAGACCGCCGAGCATTGCCGCGCGCGCGGCCTGTCGTGGGTGGACGACGCGACGAACGACACCGACCTCTACGCACGCGGTCGCGTGCGCCACGGGTTGCTGCCGGCGTTGGAGGCCGTCGACCCGCGCGCGTTGGCGAACGTGCTGCGGACGTCGGAGCTGCTGCGCGACGAGGCCGAGGTGCTGGACGTCGTCGTGGAGACGGCGTTGGGCGGGCGCGCTGAGATCGAGGTCAAGCACCTCGCCACGCTGCCGCGCGCGCTGGCCCGGCTCGTGCTGCGCCGCCTCGCTGAGAACGCCGTCGGCGGGCCGTGCGGCCGCGTTGCGGCGCGGTTGGACGAGGTGCTTGCCTTGGAAGGCGCGCTGGACGTCGGCGACGGCGCACGCGTCGTGGTTTCCGAGGGCGTGCTGCGTGTGGAGCCCACGCCGCCGCGCGAAGCGACGTGACCAGGGGCGACCGGTCGTCCAGGCAACTGGGGACCGCTGGTCTGTGGCCGCGGCGGCCGTTGGCCGGCATCCTGGAACTCATGACGCCTCCGACATCGTCCGACCCCGCGAGCGCAGCGCCGCTGCGCCTCGACACGACCGGCCAGTTCATCGGCGGGCCGGTCGTCGCCCCGCATGACAACCGCGCGACGGACGTCCCGTTCCTGCGTCGCTGCGTCTCGATGATGGAGCGCGTCGGCGCGAACTAGCGGCAGGTGCTCAGCGCCAGGCGAAGACGGGCTGCTCGAGGTGGTCCACGCGCTCGTTCGGGCAGCCGAGCAGCCCGACCTGGCGCAGCTGGTAGAGCACCGCGCCCGTCGGGGCGTGGATGTAGTCGTTGCCGAGTGGGACCTGCAACACGGGCCGGTCGCTCTCCGGGATCGAGATCAACCGTGGCTCGCTGTCGCGCAGGGCGTGCAGTCCGATGCGGTACACCGCGAGCACCTCGTCGCGGGCCGGCGCGAGCGTGGGGTTCGCGCCGCCCCAGAGCACGACCGGCGTGATCACGTAGCCCGAGCGCGTCGGATAGTCGTCGAGCCAGCCGATGACGCTGTCGGAGCCCAGCTTCAATCCGAGCTCCTCGTCGAGTTCGCGCAACGCGGCGTCCAACGGAGCCTCACCCGTGTCGAGACGCCCTCCGGGGAGTGCCCACTGGCCAGCGTGGCCGCGGAGTCGCGTCGCGCGCCGGCAGAGCAGGAACGCCGCGCCACCGGCGACGCCGACCATGCGGCCGTCGAGCTTGTGGCGCTCCTCGGGCGTCATCTCGCCGGGGACGATCGACATGTCGATGTCCGCAGCCGAGAGCGGGTCGTGGTCGTCATCGATGCGACTGTCGACGAGCACGACGGCCACCGCGGCATGGCGGCGGCCGTCGAGCGCGTGCTCTCGGCGCTCGTGCGCTGCCAGGTTTGTAGCGAGGCGCGCGCGCAGGTCGGGGTCGAACGCGATCAGACCTCGGGATCATCCCAGGCCGGTCAGCGTCCTTCGCGGATCTGCAGGCGGTTGCCGTCGGGGTCGACGAACTGCGCGACGAAGCCCCAGGGGAACTCGAGCACGTCTGAGACGAACTCGACGCCGCGCGACTGCAGCTCCTCGAACGTCTGCTTGATGTCGTCGGTCTCGATCGTGATCGAGGCCGGGGGACGCCCCATCGCCGGCTCTGCCTGTCCCGGCGTCCCAGGCCAGAGAACGAGCTGGAACCCGTCCCCTGCGACGCCGACGGTCAGAAACCGCGGGCCGTCGGGCGTCGGGTTTCGCGTTCTCGAGGCCGAGGATGTTCGCGTAGAAGTCGAGCGCCTTGTCCTAGTCCGATGACACGCGGCGCCGGACGAACGTGACACCGCGTTCGAACGTCCATTTGGTGTCGATGGGCGACAGTAGATGGACGCTCGATGGCACGGGATGCAGAAGCGACACTCACCAACGAGAACAGGATCTGTCTCGCGTGCATGCGGTGTTGCCGCCGCATCGGAGGAGAGCTTCGGTAGGGACTTCGCGGCGCCGACCGGGTCGCCGAGGTTCAGCGACGGTGTGAACGGCCGCGCCGGAACGCGCGCCGGCGGTCCTTGAGCGCTTCCTCCCATGTGGCGTAGCGGTCGGGCTCGAGCTGCTGGAAGTCACGGCCGATGGCCTCGTCGAGCGGTTCCTGCACCAGCCCCACCGGCGCACCCGTCGCGGGATCGACGAGCACCGGTATCTGCATGCCATGGGTCATCAGGGCCCACGGGTGGTTGCGGGCGTCGTCGCGGACGGTGCCCTCGGGCCCGTCGGGCAGGACGCGCACGCTGACGGTCCCCTTCGATGTCGTCTCCGACGCGCCGCCGGCCGCGCCGCCGTTGACGAGCACCTCAGCCCAGGCGGTCCTCATCGGGTTGGGGCGGCGGGACGGCGTGCGCGGGCTGGCGTCAGCATCGGCGCCACACGACGTCGTCGCCGAGCAGCATCGCGCGGATGTCGTCCGGCTGATCGACCAGCGCGTCGGCGTGCGCGAGCTCCGCGCGCGAACCGAAGCCCCAGGTGACGCCGATCGCGCGCAGGCCGTTGGCGTGCGCGCCGTCGATGTCGTGGTGGCGGTCACCGATCATCACGGCGTCGGGCGGCGACCCGAGCGCGCTCAGGGCCTGCGCGATCGTCGTTGCCTTGTCGTCGCGCGCGGGCGGGACGGGACCCGCGACGGCGGCAAAGAACCGGGCGAGGTCCAGGCCGTGCAGGAGGTCGGTGGCGAGCGGCCGCGCCTTCGACGTCGCGATGGCGAGCGTGACGCCGTCGCTGTGGAGGGTGGCGAGCAGCTCGGGGATGCCGTCGAAGACGATCGTGCCGTCGATCATCAGCTCGGCGTAGATGCTCCGGTACTCAGCCACGAGCGCATCGATGTCGGGAGCGCCGCTCAGCACGCCGAGCCAGTCGTGCAGCGGCGGGCCGACGTACGGGCGAATCTCGTCGGCGCTGTAGCTCGTCCCGAGCGTTGTGTTGACCGCGGCGGTGATGCCGGGCAGCGAGTCGACGAGCGTGCCGTCGAGGTCGAAGAGGACGACCGTCACTCGGTGCCGAACATGCGGTCGCCGGCGTCGCCGAGCCCGGGGCGGATGTAGCCGCGCTCGTCGAGGCCGCGGTCCAGCGTCGCGACGACGATCGGGATCTCCGGCTCGACGGCGCGGACCGCGGCGATCCCCTCGGGTGCGGCGACGAGGCACACGAGCCGCACGTCCTGCGCACCGGCCGCGCGCACGCGCTTGAGGGCCTCCGCCGCGCTGCCGCCGGTCGCGAGCATCGGGTCGACCACGAAGACGGTCGCGGCGGGGATCGCCGCTGGCAGGCGCTCGTAATAGCTCTCCGGTTCGAGCGTGTCCTCGTTGCGCGCGAGGCCGACGTGTCCGATCGCAGCC
The DNA here is from genome assembly GCA_963727365.1 of Paraconexibacteraceae bacterium. Lineage (GTDB taxonomy): Bacteria > Actinomycetota > Thermoleophilia > Solirubrobacterales > Solirubrobacteraceae > Paraconexibacter. Next base: position 297,443 of record CAVSFU010000017.1, read on the forward strand.
TCGGGAACCAAGCGCAGGAAGCCGTCGACCAGGCCGAGCCCCGCCCGCAGGACCGCTACGACGACGATGTCGCGCGCCGGGCGCCGCGCGGGGGCGGACTCCAACGGTGTCTGCACCTCGAACTCGACGCACTCGAGGTCGCGCGTCGCCTCGTAGGCGAGGATCGCGGCAGCCTCGGCCAGCGCCGCGCGGAAGCTCTCGCGCGAGGTGTCCTGGTCGCGCAGCACCGACACGTGGCGGTGCAGCAGCGGGTGGTCGACGACGTGCAGCGTGCCGGTCACGCGGCGGACGATACGCGCTGATCCTGATGCGCCTGCTCCGGGCATACCTTAGGTATGACCGAGACCACACCCCTCCAGCACGCCGCGCGCCTCGTCGGCCTGACGTTCCTCGCCGTCGGCATCGCCGGCTTCGTGCCTGGCATCACGACCAATCTCTACGACGGCCTGCACTTCGCCGGCCACACCGGTGACGCCGAGCTGCTCGGCGTCTTCCAGGTCAGCGTCCTGCACAACATCGTCCACCTGCTGTTCGGCGTGATCGGCCTGTCGCTGGCCAGGCGCGTGGACGGCGCGCGGGCATTCCTCCTCGTCGGCGGCGGCACGTACCTCGTGCTGTGGCTCTACGGGATAATCGTGAGCAAGACGTCCGACGCGAACTTCGTGCCGGTCAACTCAGCCGACGACTGGCTGCACTTCGGGCTGGGCGTCGCGATGGTGGGGCTCGGCGTCGCGCTCACACGCCGACGGGATGCCACGCCGTCTTCAGCTCGAGCAGCGGGCGGATCCGGTCCAGGCTCGCCGCGTCAGCCTTCGGTCGGCTGACGCGCTTGACGGTCTCGGCCGCTGCTTCGTCCACCTGCTTCGCCCACCCGCTCGCGGCGTCGACGATCGCGTTGACGTCGCGGTGGGTGACAAGCGCGGGGATCAGCTCGGCGGCATGCCCGGACAGCAGGTTGACGACGCCGGCCGGCACGTCTGACACCTCGAGCACCTCGCCGAGATCCAGGCCCGCGAGCGGATGCTGCTCCGACAGCGCGACGACCGTGGTGCAGCCCGCGGCGAGCGCGGGCGCGAACGATGACACGAGGCCGAGCTGGCCGGGCTCGTCGGGCGCGAGCACCGCGACCACGCCCGTCGGCTGCGGATAGGTGAACGTGAAGTACGGCGCCGCGACCGGGCTGACCCCGCCGAGCACGGAGTGGAGCTTGTCCGTCCAGCCGGCGTAGTGGACGAGCAGATCGACTGCCTCGGGGTCGCCGCCGCGCGACTCCAAGGCCTCCGCAAAGCGGTAGAGGATCTGCCCGCGGTTGTAGGCGGTCTTCCCCGACCAACCGGCGAACGCGCCGCGTGCCGCCTTCACCGCATCGCGGACGTCTTTGCGCGAGCCGCGCGGGACCTCGAAGCCCTCGGCCGGATACGTCCGCCCGGACTCCGACCGCACGAACGCGCCGCCGACGAGCAGCTTGTAGGTCTTGGCGACCGGCGCCCTCATCGCAGATACGGCAGCAGACCCGCCGCGCCGCCCTCGCGTCCGAAGCCCGACTCCTTGAAGCCCCCGAAGGGCGCCGTCGGATCGAACTTGTTGTAGGTGTTCTGCCAGACCACGCCCGCGTTCAGCGCATCAGCGACCGCCAGCGCCTTCGAGCCCTTGTCGGTCCACACGCCCGCCGCCAAGCCGTAGGGCGAGTTGTTCGCCTTCGCGATCGCCTCCTCCGCGGTGCGGAACGTCAACACCGAGACGACCGGCCCGAAGATCTCCTCGACCGCGATGCGGTGGACCGGTGCGACCTCCGTGAACATCGTCGGAGCGAACCAGTAGCCGCGATCGGGCAACGCACACGCGACGGTGCGCCGCGTCGCGCCCTCGGCCTCGCCGGCGGCGACGAGCTCGGAGATGCGCTCCAGCTGCGGGCGCGAGTTGATCGCGCCGACGTCGGTGTTCTTGTCCAGCGGATCGCCGACCCGCAGCAGCGACATCCGCTGCCACAAACGCTCGGCGACGTCCTCGGCCACGCGCTCCTGCAGCAGCACGCGCGAGCCCGCGCAGCAGACGTGCCCTTGGTTGAAGAAGATCCCGTTGACGATGCCCTCGACGGCCTGGTCGAGGTCGGCGTCCTCGAAGACGATGTTCGCCGACTTGCCGCCGAGCTCGAGCGTCAGCCCGACGTCACGCCCCGCCAACGCATGTTGGATGTCCTTGCCGACGTCGGTCGACCCGGTGAAGGCGATCTTGTCGACGTCCGGGTGGCGCACCAACGCCGCGCCCGCGGACCCATCGCCGGTGATGACGTTGACGACGCCCGGCGGCACGCCCGCCTCGCGGCAGATGTCCGCCAGCAGCAACGCAGTCAGCGGCGTCGTCTCGGCGGGCTTGAGCACCGCGGTGTTGCCGCACGCCAGCGCCGGCGCGAGCTTCCACGCCGCCATCAGCAGCGGGAAGTTCCACGGCACGATCTGCCCGACCACGCCGATCGGCCGCGCGTTGCGGCCCGGCATCGCGTAGCCGAGCTTGTCCGCCCAGCCCGCGTAGTAGAAGAAGTGCGCGGCCGCCAGCGGGATGTCGACGTCGCGCGACTCGCGGATCGGCTTGCCGCCGTCCAAGGACTCCAGCACCGCCAGCTCCCGCGAGCGCTCCTGGATCAGCCGTGCGAGGCGAAAGACGACCTTGCCGCGCTCGCGCGGCGCGAGCTCCTGCCACGCCGGCAGCGCGGCGCGCGCGGCGGCGACGGCGCGGTCGACGTCCTCGGCGCTGGCCCACGCGACCTCCGCGAGCGGCTGCTCGGTCGCCGGGTTGATCGACGGACGATGCTCGGCGGCCGCCACCCACTCGCCGCCGATGAACAGCTCGTAGCGCTCAGGCAGGCGGATGACGTCGGCCGACTCGGGCGCGGGCGCGTAGTCCCAGCGGACGGCGGTGCTGTCGGGCGTCAACGTCATTCGAGCGAGTAGTCCTCCGCGCGACCGTAGCGCCCGGACTGCAGCTTGTCGTACTGCATCAACAGATCGTTCAGCAGCGACGAGGCACCGATGCGGAAGCGATCCGGCGTGAGCCAGTCGTCGCCGAGCGTCTCCTTGACGAGCACCAGCAGGTGCAGCGCCTGCTTGCTCGTGCGCACGCCGCCCGCGGCCTTCACGCCGACGACGCGCCCCGTGCGCGCGTGGTGCTCGCGGACCGCCTCGAGCATCACGAGCACGACGCCGGGCGTCGCGGCGGGGGAGACCTTGCCGGTCGACGTCTTGATGAAGTCCGCACCGCCGGCAATCGCCAGCTGCGACGCGTGGCGGACGTGCTCGTAGCCGCCGAGCTCGGCGGTCTCGAGGATCACCTTCAGATGGGCGTCGCCGCACGCCTCCTTGACGGCCTCGACCTCGCCGACGACGCGGGCGTCGTCGCCGCGCAGGTACGCGTCGCGTGAGATGACCATGTCGATCTCGGTGGCGCCCGCGGCGACGGCCTGCTTGGTCTCCTCGAGGCGCAGCTCCAGCGAGGTCTGCCCGGACGGGAAGCCCGTGGCGACCGACGCGACCTCCACGCCGGAGCCGGCGAGCGCGTCGGTGGCGACGCCGACCTGCGCGGGATACACGCAGACGGCCGCGCACGACGGGACCTCCGGGTGCAGCGGCGCCGGCGCGACGGCCTTCGCGCAGAGCTGGCGGACCTTGCCCGGCGTGTCCTGCCCCTCGAGCGTCGTGAGGTCGACCATCGACGTGGCGATGCGGATGCCCTGTGCCTTGGCGTCGGTCTTGATCGAGCGCTTGCCGAGCACCGCGGCGCGCTCGTCGACGGCGATGCGGTTGACGGCTGGGAGCGTGCGGCTCACGCGCCGATTGTGGCACCGCGGCTCAGCGACGGAGCATGGCGCGTCGCAGCAGGTACACGACGACCATGCCGACGGTGGCGGTGATCGCGCCCGCGAGCAGGCCCGAGGCGCCGTCGAGGACGATGTAGAGGATCGTCAGCAACGTCCACGCGGCGGCGAAGGGCTGCCACCAGTTGGGGGCGGTCAGCAGGTCGCGGAGCGCGCGCATCCGGGCAGTATCGCTAGCGTCCGTGCGCGCATGCGCAACGTCGAGTTCAAGGCACGGGATGGCGACCCGGCCGGCACGCTGGAGCGAGCGCTGGCCGCGGGCGCCGCAGACTCCGGGGTCCTCCATCAAGTCGATACGTACTTCCAAGCGCAGCGTGGACGGCTGAAGCTGCGCGAGCAAGGGGACGACGCGTGGCTGATCCCGTACGAGCGCGACGACTCCGCGCAGGCGCGCGTCAGCTCGTACGAGCTCGTCGCTGTCGCTGACCCGTCTGCGTTGAAGGCGGCGCTGGCCGGGGCGGTGGGCGTCGAGGTGGTGGTCGAGAAGCAACGCCGGCTGCTGCTGCTGGACAACGTGCGGATTCATCTGGACGAAGTCGACGGGCTCGGCTCGTTCGTCGAGATCGAGGCGCTGGTGTCCGAGGACCTCGACGCGGAGTACGCCCGCGTCGCGGCGCTGCGCGAGCAGCTCGCCATCAGCGAAGACGCGATCGTCGCCGAGGGCTACGCGCAGCTGCTCGCGCGCGCCGGCGCGGACGCCGAGCTCGTCGCCGCCGCCGGCCACGTGGCGGCGCGCGCGCACGCGCCGTACTCGCAGTTCGCAGTCGGCGCCGCCCTACGTGGCGACGACGGCGCGATCTACGCCGCGGCAAACGTCGAGAACGCTGCCTACCCGCAAGGCCAGTGCGCGGAGGCGAGCGCGATCGGCATGCTGATCGCGGGGGGCGCCAAGCGCGTGACCGAGGTCGCGGTCTACGCCGACACCGAGCTGATCACACCGTGCGGTGGCTGCCGCCAGCAGCTGCGTGAGTTCGCCGACGACGACGTGAACGTGCACCTGTGCGGGCCTGAGGGCGTGCGCCGCACCGTGACGCTCGGCGGGCTGCTGCCGCTGTCCTTCACGGAGGTCGGATGAGGGTCGGGATCATCCTCGGCTCGGGCCTCGGGTCGTTGGTCGACGAGGTCGCAGATCCCGTGACGACGTCGTATGCCGATCTTGGGTTCGCCGTCGGTGCGGTGGCCGGGCACGCGCAGGCGGTGACCACGGGGACGCTGGCGGGCGTGCCCGTTGCGCTGTTTGCCGGACGCGCGCATCTCTACGAGGGCACACCCGCCGCCGCGGCGCGCGTGCCGATCCGCTGGCTGCGCGCGCAGGGCGCCGAGATCCTGCTGCAGACCAACGCGGCGGGGTCGCTGCGTCCCGAGGTCGGCCCGGGGTCGCTGATGCTGATCAGCGACCACATCAACCTCACGGGTGCGAACCCCTTGGTCGGCCCCAACGACGACGAGATCGGCCCGCGCTTCGTGCCGCTGGGGGATGCGTACGACCCCGAGCTGCGCCGGCGCCTCGACGCGGCCGCGGACGCCGAGTCGGTGGCGCTCGCGGAAGGCGTCTACCTCGCGGTCTCGGGTCCGAGCTTCGAGACGGCCGCGGAGATCCGCGCGTTTCGCACGCTCGGCGCCGACGCGGTCGGCATGTCGACCGTGCACGAGACGATCGTCGCGCGCCACGCCGGCCTGCGCGTGGCAGCGGTGTCGGCGATCACGAACCTCGCTGAAGGCATGAGCGGCGAGGTCCTCTCGCACGAGAACACGCTCGCCGCGGCCGCAACCGCGGCCGGTGATCTACGGCGGCTGGTGCTGCGCTTCCTGGGGGATCTGTGACGCCGGTCGGCGAGCTGCTGCGCGCCAAGCGCGACGGCGCCACGTGGAGCGCCGACGAGGTCCGCCGGCTCGCGCTCGGCATCGGCGACGGCACGCTCTCCGACGCGCAGGTCGGCGCGTTGGCGATGGTCGCCTTCCTGCGCGGCCTCGACATGGACGAGCGCACCGCGCTCACCGCCGGGCTGCGCGACAGCGGCGAGGTGCTGGAGTGGGACCGCCCGGCGCTCGACAAGCACTCCACGGGCGGGGTCGGCGACAAGGTCTCGCTGATCCTCGCGCCGATCGTCGCGGCCTGCGGGTACGCCGTCCCGATGGTGTCCGGCCGCGGCCTCGGCCACACCGGCGGGACGCTCGACAAGCTCGAGGCGATCCCCGGCTACAACGCGACCCCGGACCTCGACACGCTGCGCCGCGTCGTCGCCGAGGCCGGTTGCGCGATCGTCGGCCAGACCGACGAGCTCGCGCCCGCCGACCGCCGCCTCTACGCGGTCCGCGACGCCGTCGGCGCCGTCGAGTCGATCGGCCTCATCACCGCGTCGATCCTCTCGAAGAAGCTCGCGGCCGGACTGAGCCGCCTCGTGCTCGACGTCAAGCACGGCTCGGGCGCGTTCATGACCGACCTCGACGACGCGCGAGAGCTCGCGCAGTCGCTCGTCAGCGTCGCGAACGCCAACGGCCTGCCCTGCACCGCGTTGCTGACCGACATGGACAGCGTCCTCGGCACCACCGCCGGCAACGCGCTGGAGGTGGTGGAATCGGTGGCCCTGTTGCACGGCTCGGGGGACGACCGCCTGCGCGAGGTGACGCTTGCGCTCGCGGCGGAGCTGGTCCCGCGCGAGGACGCCGAGAAGGCGCTGGAGCGTGGCGCGGCGGCCGAGCACTTCGAGCGGATGGTTCACGCGCTCGGCGGCGACCTGGAGCGGCTGCCGACCGCACCGGTGGTACAGCCGGTCGCGCCGCAGCAGCCGGGCGTCGTCGCCCGCCACGCGACACGGGACATCGGCCTGCTGGTCACCGCACTGGGCGGCGGGCGCCGGCGAGAAAGCGACGACGTCGACCCGCGCGTCGGGCTGAGCGAGATCGCGGGCGTCGGCGAAGCGGTGGGCGACGACAAGCCGCTGGCGATCGTGCACGCCGCCGACGACGCGGCGGCTGAAGCCGCTGCCACCCGGCTGCGCGAGCTGATCGAGGTGAGCGACGCGCCGGTGCACCAGCCACCGGCGGTGACGGAGAAGGTCGCGTGATCCCGAAGGCCGAGCTCCACGTCCACCTCGAAGGCACGATGGACCAAGACCTCATGACGCGGATCGCGGAGCGCAACGGCCTGGAGGTGCCGCAGGACGTCTTCGTCTACACCGACTTCCTGCACTTCCTGCAGCAGTACGACACGGCCGCGTCGGTCATCCGTACCGCCGAGGACTACCGCGACATCACCTACGAGTACCTGACGCGCTGCGCCCAGGAAGGCGCGGTCTACGTCGAGTTGATCGCCAGCCCCGACCACGCGCGCAGCGTCGGCATTTCCGATGCCGACCACTGGGCCGGCATCGAGCAGGGCATCGACGACGCCAAGCGCGACCACGGCATCGAGGGCTGGGTGCTTGCGAGCATCGTCCGTAACTTCGGCGTCCCCGCGGCCGAACGCGTGGTCGCAGAGCTGATCGCCAACCCGCATCCCTACGTCGTCGGCTTCAACATGGCCGGCGACGAGGCGGGCTTCCCGGCCGCCGACTACGCCCACGTCTTCCAAGCCGCATACGAAGACGCGAACCTCGGCTGTGCCGTGCACGCCGGCGAGCACGCGGGGCCGGAGTCGGTGAGAGCGGCGCTGCAACTGCCGGGCGTCACGCGCATCAGCCACGGCGTTCGCGCCGTCGAAGACCCCGCGCTGGTGGACGAGCTGGCCGAGAAAGGCGTCGTGCTGGAGGTCTGCCCGACCTCCAACGTGGTGCTGAAGGTGTATGAGGACTACGACAGCCATCCGCTCCCCGAGCTGCGTGCTGCCGGGGTGAAGGTCACCCTCGGATCCGACGATCCACCGTATTTTGGAACGACGATCGGCCGTGAGTATGCGATCGCGGCGGAGCGCTTCGGGATGTCTGACCAGGACCTCCTGGAGCTGACGCAAACCGCGGTGAATGCAGGGTTCGCACCCGATTTGGTTCGGCAGTCGGTCCTCAAGGGTCTGCAATCGCGTTAGGGTCGCGCGATGGTGCAATTGCTTCGTTCACGGCGGCTTTTGACCGCCCTTGCCGTTGGCGTTCTCGCCAGTGGCACACTCGCCGCCTGCGGCGACGACGACGACGACGGATCGGGGGGCTCCGGCGGCACAACCACCAGCGCCCAGGAACAACCGACCGGCAAGAAGATCAAGGTCGGCCTCGTCACCGACATCGGCGGCCTCAACGACCGCTCGTTCAACGCGCTCGCCAACAAGGGCTTGCAGGACGCGAAGTCCCAGCTCGGTGTCGAGGGCCGCGTGATCACGTCGAAGTCCGACCGTGACTACGTGCCCAACCTCTCGTCGCTGGCCCAGCAGCAGTACGACCTCATCATCGGGGTCGGCTTCCTGATGGCCGACGCGATCGACAAGGTCGCGACGAAGTTCCCGAACTCGAACTTCGCGATCATCGACTTCGCCAACGCGGGTCTCAAGCACAAGCCCAAGAACGTCCGCGGCCTGCTCTTCAAGGAGCAGGAGGCCGGCTACCTCGCGGGCTACCTCTCCGGGCTCTACGCCAAGGACGAGAACGTCGACACGATCTCCAGCGTCGGCGGCCAGAAGATCCCGCCGGTGGATCACTACATCGCGGGCTACCGCGCCGGCGCAGAGGCCGCCAACCCGGGCATCAAGACGCTCAACGGCTACTCCCAGGACTTCGTCGACCAGGCGAAGTGCAAGGAGATCGCGCTCGACCAGATCGCCGAGGGTTCCGGCGTCGTCTTCCAGGTCGCCGGCCAGTGTGGCCTCGGCGCGCTGGACGCCGCCAAGCAGAAGGGCAAGCAGGGCATCGGCGTCGACGCCGACCAGGGCTACCTCGGGGCGCACATGCTCACGAGCGCGCAGAAGAAGGTCGACGTCGCGGTCCTGACCGTGATCAAGGAAGTCCAGGAGGAGACGTTCAAGGGCGGCGCCGACGAGATCTTCGACGTCAACAACGACGGCGTCGGCCTCGGCAAGCTGTCCACGGCGGCTCAGCCCTACCAGGCGAAGGTCGAGGAGATCCTGGCCAAGCTCAAGGCCGGGGAGATCGACGTCCCAGACACGGTCAAGAAGTAGTGACAGACCCCGCTCCAGACCTCGCGCTCGAGCTTCGCGGGATCGTCAAGCGCTTCGGCGCGCTGGCGGCCAACGACGGCGTCGACTTCGAGCTGCGACGTGGCGAGATCCACGCGCTGCTCGGCGAGAACGGAGCGGGGAAGTCCACGTTGATGAACGTGGTCTACGGGATGGTGTCCCCCGACGAGGGCGAGGTCCGGGTCGGGGGGCAAACCGTGCGCATCGCGTCGCCGAAGGAGGCGATGCGCCAGGGCATCGGGATGGTCTTCCAGCACTTCATGCTGATCCCGGTGATGACGGTCGCCGAGAACTTCGTGCTCGGCGACGAGCCGCGCAAGGGCCTGCGCTTGGACATCGCGGGCGCGGCGCAGCGCCTGCGCGAGCTCGGCGAGCGCTACGGCCTGCGCGTCGACCCGGATCAGCTGATCGCCGACTGCACGGTCGGTCAGCAGCAGCGCGTCGAGATCCTGCGCGCGCTGGACCGTGGCGCGAAAGTGCTCGTGCTCGACGAGCCGACAGCGGTCCTCACCGCGCAGGAGACCGACGAGCTCTTCAAGGTCCTCGACGGCCTGCGCCAACAGGGGACGTCGATCGTCTTCATCTCCCACAAGCTGCGCGAGGTGCGCGCGATCGCCGATCGCGTCACCGTCCTGCGGCGTGGCAAGAACGTCGGCACCGTCGACACCAAGGACGTCGACGAGGCCGCGCTCGCGCGCATGATGGTCGGCCGCGAGGTGCTGCTGCGCGTCGAGAAGACGGCCGCTGACGCCAAGGAGCCGTTGCTCGAGGTCCGCGGCCTCGCCGTCGAGGACGACCGCGGCCTGCGCGCCGTCGACGACCTTTCGCTGACCGTGCACGCCGGCGAGATCGTCGCCGTCGCCGGCGTCGACGGCAACGGCCAGACCGAGCTGATCGACGCGATCACCGGCCTGCGTGCGCCGCTTGCCGGCACCGTCCTCGTCGACGGTGAGGACGTCACCGGCAGGGACCCCAAGCAGCTCGAGCGCTGCGGCGTCTCGCACATCGCCGAGGACCGCCACCGCCGCGGCCTCGTGCTCGGCTTCACGCTGGCCGAGAACCTCGCGCTGCGCAACTACGCCGAGGGCTCGCGCTGGGGCCTGATGGCGCGCGGTCGGCTCGAGCAGCGCGCCAAGGAGCTGCTCGGGGAGTTCGACGTGCGCGGCGGCAGCAACGCGACGCTTGCGGGCTCGCTGTCGGGCGGCAACCAGCAGAAGGTCGTGATCGCGCGCGAGATCGCGTGCAACCCGCGCGTGCTCGTCGCCGCGCAGCCCACGCGCGGCCTCGACGTCGGCGCGATCGAGTTCGTCCACCGCCGCCTGATCGCCGAGCGCGACGCCGGCCGCGCGGTCCTCCTGTTCTCGCTCGAGCTCGAGGAGGTGCGTGCGCTCGCCGACCGCATCCTCGTGATCTACGGCGGCCGGATCGTCGGTGAGCTGCCGCCGACCGCCTCCGACGAGGAGCTCGGCCTGCTGATGCTCGGCTCGGGATCTGCGGCTGCATGAGCGACGTACCGCTCCCGCCGACACCCGAGCATCCGCAGCAGACCACCACGGTCGCCGCGCGCATGTCCGAGCACCTGCGCGGCGGCGGCTTCATCGCGCCGATCCTCACCACGATCCTCGCGTTCTTCGTCGGCGGCCTCGTCGTGCTGGCAACTGGCCACGAGCCGATCGAGACGTACGAGGCGATCTTCGACGGCACGGGCCTGAACTGGTTCCTGCCGTGGACGAGCGGGGCCGAGCGCGACCTCGCCGCGATCAACCTCCAGGGCACGCTGCTGATCACGACCCCGCTGCTGCTCTGCGGCCTTGCGGTCGCCTACGCGTTCCGCGCCGGGCTCTTCAACATCGGCGCGCAGGGCCAGTACCTCGCCGGGGCGATCATGTCGGTCTGGATCGGCACCTCCTTCGAGGGGATGCCGGGCTGGCTGCACATCCTGCTTGCGATCAGCGCGGCGGCCGCGGCGGGAGCGGCATGGGCGGCGATCGCGGGCGTGCTGCGCGCGACCGTCGGCGCGAACGAGGTGATCACGACGATCATGCTCAACTACATCGCGCTGTGGGTCGGCGTGTACCTGTTCGGGCTCGGCGGGCCGCTGCAGTCCGACACCGACAAGGACGTCCCGATCTCCAACGACGTCCTCGACAGCGCGCGCCTGCCGGTGTTCTGGGGCGACAAGGAGCTGCAGGGCCTGCACATCGGGCTGTTCCTCGCGCTTGCTGCGGCGATCGTCTTCTGGGTCCTGCTGAACCGCTCGACGCGCGGGTACGAGGCGCGTGCGGTCGGCCTCAACCCCGAGGCCGCTGCGTACGGCGGCATCAGCGTCCCGAAGACCTACGTGCGCGTGATGGCGACGTGCGGCGCGTTTGCCGGCCTGGCTGGGGCGATGGACGTGCTCGGGTGGCAGTTTCACCTCAACACCAACGACATCCAGATCTCGAACATCGGCTTCATCGGGATCGCGGTCGCGCTGCTGGGCCGCAACACCGCCTTGGGGACGTGCGCCGGCGCGCTGCTGTTCGGTGCGCTGCTGAACGGCACGTCGACGCGACACCTCGACCCCGCGGTCTTCCCGCCGGCGCTGGCGGACAACCTCACGCAGATCATCCAGGGCGTCGTCGTCCTGCTGGTCTCGGCTGACGTGCTGATCGTCTGGCTGCTGTCGCGACGGCGCAAGCGCCGGCGCAGCGAGCCCGTGGAGGCGACGGCGTGACGCGCGGCGTCAAGCTCGGCCTGGCGGGCATCGCGCTCGCGCTGCTGGCGTTCTTCGTCTGCATCCCGCCGATCACCGCGCGCACGTTCGTGCCGTCGTGGGTCGTCTGCGCCGGTGCGCTCGCGCTCGGCATCGCCGCGCTGCGCGAGGACGAGAAGCGCGCTGGCTGGTCGGCGATCGTCGCCGCCCTGCTCGGCGCGCTCGGCGCATGGGCCGCGACGCGGTCGGGCGTGACGAACCTCGAGCGCGTCGTCTCCTGGGGCGCGCTGACCGCGGCGATGCTGCGCTACGCCACGCCGCTGGTGTTCGGTGCGCTCGGCGGGCTGATCTCCGAGCGTGCCGGCGTCGTGAACATCGGCCTCGAGGGCATGATGCTGATGGGCGCCTTCTTCGGCGCCTACGGCGCGGACAAGACCGGCTCGTGGGTCGGCGGGCTGATCATCGGGGTGCTTGCCGGCTGCTCGCTTGCCGCGATCCACGCGCTCTTCTCGATCCACCTGCAGGCCGACCAGATCGTCTCGGGCACCGCGCTGAACTTCATGGCGGTCGGCATCACCGGCTACTTCTTCATCGACATCTACGGCGAGCAGGGCACGCCGGACAACCTGCCCGCCGTGCCCGACGTCAACCTGCACCTCAACTCGCTCGGCTACTTCGGTGACGCGATCGGTCATCTCAACCTGCTCGTCTGGCTGGCGCTGCTGACGGTCGCCGTCGTCTGGTTCGTCGTCTTCCGCACGCCCGCCGGCCTGCGGCTGCGATCGGTCGGCGAGAACCCGAAGGCCGCCGAGACCGTCGGCATCAGCGTCTACCGCACGCGCTACGCGGCGGTGATCGCGTCGGGCGGCTTGGCCGCAGCCGGCGGCGCCTACCTCTCGATCGGGTTCGTGCACTCGTTCTCGCAGAACATGGTCGCCGGGCGCGGGTTCATCGCCCTCGCGGCGCTGATCGCCGGACGCTGGAAGCCGGTGCAGACGCTCGGGATCGCGCTGCTTTTCGGCTTCACGAGCGCGCTTGCCCAGCGGCTGCCGGTGTTCTCACCGAGCGCGGCGACGCTGTTCCAGGCGCTGCCCTACGTCGTCACGCTGATCGCGGTCGCCGGCCTGATCGGGCGCTCGATCCCGCCCGCCGCCGACGGCGTGCCGTACAAGCGCGAGGCCTAGAGGAACCTGCCCTCCTCGAAGGGCCGGCTGTCGGCGTAGGCGAGGATCCCGGAGTCGTCGAACGCCGCGACGCGGAAGTAGTAGCGCCCGGGGATCGCGATGCCGACGTCGCTGACGAACAGCAGCTGGATCGACGAGGCGCTCGGCGTGTCGATGCTGAGCTTGCCGGAGTCGGGGAACGTGACCGTCGCGCGTGCGGCGCGCGACGGCGTGCGCGTCTGGGCGTTGTAGAGCGTCGCGCGCAGCCGGATCGAGCGGCGCTTGAAGCCGTCGGTGCGCAGGCGCACGTAGATGATCGACCCGAGCGCGCGGTGGTCGTCAGGGCTGGCGTCGTCGCCGAGGAAGTCGCGCAGCCGCTGCGCATGGTGCTTGGGGTACTGCAGACGCGCCCAGCGCGCCGCGCTGACGTGGTTCTCGATGTCGGTCACCGCGACGGACGCGCTGATCTTGTCGCGGGTCAGCGGCTTGAGCTCGGGCACCAGCAGGAACAGCACGCCGATCGCGGCGGTGACGAGCCCGGCGACCGCGGTGCCGGTGGCCGCGAATCCCTTCGTCAGGGAGAGTCGTCGCCACCCTGGCGGCGGGTCGCTCACCTGCCGCGCGCCCCGGTTCTGAAGCACTTGCCGGCGGCCCAGACCTCGAAGTAGTAGGCGCGCTTGCGGTTGAGCTTGCGAAAGCGCAGGGTCGCGAGCTGGCCGCGCGCCGTCCGGCGGACGAGCTCGACGGGACGCGTGAACGCGCTCGTGCGGTAGGCGTACGCCTTGACGCGCGCGCGCCGCGGCGCCGCGACGAGCAGCCCGCGGCGGTGGGTGAAGAAGCGGAACTCCAAGGACGGGCCGTCGTGCTCGCGCCCGCAGCGCGGCCGTGCGCCGAGCGGTTGCCCGCTGCGTCCGCGGCGGCTGCCGGAGGTCTGCGCCAGCGACGGCTGTGCCGCGACGTCACCCTCTGGACCGATCACGACGCGCTTGATCTGGTCGCTGCCGGGGTCGGCGACGAACAGCACGTCGCCCTCGCCGAACGCGATCCCGGCGGCCTGGCGCAGCAGCACCGGCATGCTCGCCGGCTGGCGTTCACCGGCGACCACGCGCACGCTGCCGTCGGGGCTGACCATGCGCACGGCGTCGGTGTCGGCCACCAGCAGCGACCCGCCCGGCCCGATCGCGACGCCGGCGACGCGGTCCAGGCGCAGCGTCGCCGCCTGGGGGAAGACGGCGCCGCGACCGGCGACGATCGTGCGCGCGCCCCGTGGCCCGAGCAGCACGACGTCGCTCGCCTCGCTGACGAGCAGCCCGCGCTCCAGCGGCGGTCCGCTGCCGGGGCGCACCGCGACCTGCACGGGCTTGGTGAGGCCGGTCGCAAGCGTCTCGACCGACCCGTCGAGGCCCAGCCGCACGACGGCGCCCGCGGCCTGGTCGACGACGGCGAGCGTGCCGTCGCCGAGCGCGATCACGTCGACCGGCAGCGCCATGCGGGCGAGTGTGCGCACGACGCCGTCAGCGCCGACCAGCAGCACCGCCTTCAGCCCGGCGTCGGCGATCGCGAACGAGCCGTCGGGCAGCGCCGCGACCCCGCGCGGGTCGGCGAGCTCGACGTCCTCCACGCGCGTCGGCCGGCGCGGCGGGGCGTCGCCGGGCACGCCCAGTCCGGCGACCGTCGAGACCACGCCGTCCTGCACCTTGCGGATCACGAAGTTCGCGCCGTCGGCGATCAGCACGCCGCCCCCCGGCAGCGCGCTGACGTCGCGCGGAGCGCGCAGGCGCGCATCGGCCACCGGCCCGCCGTCGCCGCAGTAGCCACCGGCGATCGGGCTGACCTCGCACTCCCGTGGGGACTGCGGCACGGCGGCCGCCGCCGGCGCGGGCGCCGCCAGCAGCGCCGCCGCGACGATCAGGCCGTAGCGAGGCATGCGAGCAGCTCCCGGATCCCGAGCCCGGGGGCGAGCAGCTGCGGCTCGTCGTGCTCCGGCTCGCCCCGCCAGCGCACCAGCCGCAGCTGACCCTCGGCGATCTCGAGCCCCGTCACGTAGCGATCCGGGAAGCAGCAGCAGCCGGTGTTGAAGTAGCACGGCGGATCGTTGTTCAGCGGTGCCGTCATCACCCGGCGCGTGCTCGCTCGCGCGCGCTCCAGGGCCGCACGGCGCGCCGCCCGCTCGTGCACGGGCGCCCGCGCGAGCTCCTCGGCGAGGCGTGCGATGTCCGCGGCGTCGGCGCGATGCGGCGAGCGGCCGGGGAAGACCGTGCGGTGCGTGTGGCCGGCGATCAGCGCGAGGCCGTCGTCGGGCGCAGCGTTGATGACGTGGCTGCGCGCCCAGTGGAACATCGCCTGGTCGTGGCGGTAGCGCAGCTCGTTGTCCTGCGACGGTGTCGTCGTCAGCCAGCCCTGGGTGCGCTGCACCTTGCGCCAGACGCGCCGCAGCGCCAAGCGCGCGAGCCAGGCGCCGCGATCGCTGCCGTCGGTCCCCTGGTGGCCGTGGACGAAGAACAGCTCGCCGAGCCGTGTGTCGCCGTCGACGACGCGCAGCCGCAGCGCCTCGAGGACGTCGACGCCGTCCGCCAACCAGCGCTCGGCGGTCAGCGGGTCGCGCCAGGTCGCGTCGTGGTTGCCGAAGAAGCGCCGCAGCCCGGGACCCTCGTGGAACGCCTGCTCCAGCAGCGCGGTGTCGGCGTAGGCGGGGAGGACTTCCTCGACGTCGTTCTCCCACAGCTCCTCGATGTCGCCGAGCAGGAACAGCTCGTAGCCGTGCTCCAGATACCAGCCGAGCGCGGCGTTGTAGGCGGGCTCGCAGCGTTCGAAGTCGTCGGCGCCGTCGCGCGCTCCGCGATGCAGGTCGGAGAACACGACCATCCGCAGCTCGTCCAGCTCGCGCTCCTCGACCGGGGCCTCCGCATACGCCCGGTCCAACCCGGCACATACGCGACGTCGATATTCCTGCTCACCGTCAGCCATCACCAACCTCCCGTGGCAGCAGCTCAGCAGTTGGGCAGGCGGCGCGCTAGGGGGGCTTGCCCCGATCTTGGACCGCCGGTGCAGGCGCTAGCGTTGCCCGTTCCCACCCCGGAGGAAGGTCAGCACGAATGAGTACCCCAGCGCCCCTCGCGATTCAGGCCGAGGGACTCGTCAAGACGTATGAAGGACGTGGCGAGACGGTCGAGGCCGTCCGCGGCGTGGACCTCGCGGTCACCGCCGGCGAGGTCTTCGGCTTCCTCGGCCCCAACGGCGCAGGCAAGTCGACGACGGTCCGCATGCTCACGACGCTGCTGACGATCACCGGTGGCGTCGCGCGCGTCAGCGGCATCGACGTGGCAGGCGACCCCAACGGCGTGCGCCACAAGATCGGCGTCGCGCTGCAGGAGGCGGGGCTGGACCCACGCCAGACCGGTCGTGAGCTGCTCGTCCTGCAGGCGCAGCTGTTCGGCATGGACCACGCGGCTGCGACCAAGCGCGCGGGTGAGCTGCTCGAGCTCGTCGAGCTGGAGGACGCGGCCGACCGCCGCATCGACGGCTACTCCGGCGGGATGAAGCGCCGCCTGGACCTCGCGTCGGCGCTCGTGCATCAGCCCGAGGTGCTGTTCCTCGACGAGCCGACGACGGGCCTGGACCCGGCGAGCCGGCTGACGGTGTGGGACGAGGTGCGCCGCATCAACGCCCGTGGGACGACGGTCTTCCTCACGACGCAGTACCTCGAAGAGGCCGACCAGCTCTGCCACCGCATCGCGATCATCGACGACGGCAAGATCGTGCGCGAGGGGACGCCGGCCGAGCTGAAGGCCGACCTGCGCCAGCGACTCGGCCTGGACCACGACCCGACGCTCGACGAGGTCTTCCTCGACGCGACCGGCCGCACGCGCGAGCGCGCCGCCGGCGAGGTGCAGGAGGTGACCGCGTGAGTTCGCCCGCTGTGATCCTCGGCCGCCGCGCCATCCGCGAGACGCTGCGCGCACCCGACGCGCTGTTCCCGGTCTTCTTCATCCCGCTGTTCTTCCTCGTCGTCAACACCGGGCAGGCGGCACGGATCTTCCCCTCGGGCGACACGAGCTTCCTGCATGGCCAGGGCTACGGCGCCTTCCAGCTGCCGGTCAGCCTGCTGCTGGCGGCGTCGTTCGGCGCCGGCGCGCTGTTCCTCGTCGAGGAGATCGAGGGCGGCTACTTCGACAAGCTGCGCGCGACCGCGATCCCGCGCTCGGCAATCGTCCTCGGGCGGCTCATCGCCGAGGGCGTCAAGACCGCAGCGATCGTGGCGATCATCGTGCTCGTGTCGTTGCCGTTCGGCGTGGCGATCGAGAGCGGGCCGATCGGGTTCGTGCTGCTCGTCGTGCTGACGTCGCTGTGGGGCGTCGCCTACGCCGGGTTCATGCAGCTGCTGGCGCTGAAGACGCGCTCGGCGGCCGCGACGCAGTCGGGCAGCATGATCTTCTTCCCGCTGCTGTTCCTGACGCCGAACCTCGTCCCGCGTGAGCTGCTCACCGACCCGATGGAGGTCGCCTCCACGATCAACCCGGTGACCTACATCATGGAGGGCATGCGGTCCTTGATTCTCGAGGACCTCAACGCCGGCGACATCCTCGCCGGGTTCGCCGTCGCGGTCGGGTTCGGCGTGCTCGCCGTCTGGCTCAACGTGCGCACAATCGAGAACTACGACTAGTACGTTTCGAACCGTGCGCGACCCGAGCCTCGGCGAGATCCTCGTCCAGCCCGACGATCTCAAGCGCCGCGTGCGCGAGCTGGGCGAGGAGATCAGCCGGGATTACGCCGACCGCGACGTGCTGCTGATCGGCGTCCTCAAGGGCGCGGTCTTCTTCCTCGCCGACCTCATGCGCCAGATCGAGCTGCCCTGCGAGGTCGACTTCATGGCCGTCTCCTCGTACGGCAGCGCGACCGAGTCCAGCGGCGTCGTGCGGATCATCAAGGACCTCGACCAGTCGATCGACGACCGCCACGTCCTGATCGTCGAGGACATCGTCGACTCCGGCCTGACGCTGCAATACCTGCTGCGCAACCTCGGTGCGCGCAACCCCGCCTCCGTCGAGGTCGTCGCGCTGCTGACCAAGCCCGAGCGGCGCAAGGTGGACATCGAGCCGCGCTACGTCGGCTTCGAGATCCCCGACAAGTTCGTCGTCGGATACGGCCTCGATCACGCCGAGCGCTACCGCAACTTGCCGTACGTCGCAGCGTTGGTCGAGTAGTCGCAGCGGCCCGCCGTTCCCAACCCCGCTGCTACGCTCATTAGCCCTCATGTCTCGCTTTTTCAAGAGCGCCGCCTTCCCGATCCTGATCGTGGTCGTGCTCGCGTTCTTCGCCCAGAAGCTGATCTCGCCCGGCGACAAGACGGAGAAGCACTCCTACGCCGAGTTCCAGCAGCAGCTCGCGCAGAACGATCTCAAGTCGGTCACGCTCAAGACGAAGGACAACACGGTCCACGTCAACACCAAGAGCGGCGCGAAGTACGAGGTCGGCTTCCTCAACGAGGGCGCCGATCGGCTCGAGACCACGCTGCAGATCGCCAAGAAGCAGGGGCGCCTCGCGGACTTCAACATCGAGGGCCGCAAGTCCAACGGCTGGCTGTCGCTGCTGACCTACATCCTGCCGTTCCTGATCTTCATCGCCTTCTGGATCTTCTTGATGAACCAGGTCCAGGGCGGCGGCTCGAAGGTGATGTCCTTCGGCAAGTCGCGCGCCAAGCGCATGAGCGTGGACTCGCCGAAGATCACCTTCCGCGACGTCGCCGGCGTCGACGAGGCGGTTGAGGAGCTCCACGAGATCAAGGAGTTCCTGGAGAACCCGAAGAAGTTCCAGGCCCTCGGTGCGCGCATTCCCAAGGGTGTGCTGCTCTACGGCCCGCCCGGCACCGGCAAGACGCTGCTGGCCCGCGCGGTCGCCGGCGAGGCCGGCGTGCCGTTCTTCTCGATCTCCGGCTCGGACTTCGTCGAGATGTTCGTCGGCGTCGGCGCCAGCCGCGTGCGCGACCTCTTCGAGCAGGCCAAGCAGAACTCTCCCTGCATCATCTTCATGGACGAGATCGACGCCGTCGGGCGCCACCGCGGCGCTGGCATGGGCGGCGGTCACGACGAGCGCGAGCAGACGCTCAACCAGCTGCTCGTCGAGATGGACGGCTTCGAGATGAAGGACAACATCATCTTGATCGCGGCCACCAACCGCCCGGACATCCTCGACCCCGCGCTGCTGCGCCCCGGTCGCTTCGACCGCCAGATCGTCGTCGACCGCCCCGACCGTGGCGGGCGCAAGAAGATCCTCGACGTCCACACCCGCGGCAAGCCGCTGGCGAAGGAGATCGACACCGACGTCCTCGCCGGCCAGACGCCGGGCTTCACCGGCGCCGACCTCTCCAACCTCGTCAACGAGGCCGCGCTGCTCTCGGCCCGCAACGGCAAGCGCGAGATCAGCCAGGTGGAGCTCGAAGAGGGGATCATGCGCGTGATCGCCGGCCCGGAGAAGAAGACCCGGGTCATGGGCGAGAAGGAACGCCTGATCACCGCCTACCACGAGATGGGCCACGCGATCGTCGGGCACTTCCTCGAGCACTCCGACCCGGTCCACAAGATCTCCGTGGTCTCACGCGGCCAGGCACTTGGCTACACGATCTCGATGCCGACCGAGGACAAGTTCCTCACCACGCGCGCAGAGCTGCAGGACACGATGGCGATGACGCTCGGCGGCCGTGCTGCCGAGGAGATCGTCTTCAACGAGATCACCACCGGCGCGTCGAACGACCTCGAGAAGGTCACCGCGACGGCCAAGCAGATGGTCATGCGCTTCGGCATGTCCGACAAGCTCGGCCCGCGCGTCTTCGGCCACGACCACGGCATGCCGTTCCTCGGCCGCGAGTTCTCCGCGGAGCCCGACTACTCCAACGAGATCGCCCGCGACATCGACGAGGAGATCCGCCGCGTCATCGAGGCCGCTCACCTGCGCGCACAGGAGCTGCTCACCGAGCACCGCGAGCAGCTCGAGAACATCTCGAAGATCCTCGTCAAGCGCGAGACGATCGAGAAGGCCGAGTTCGAGGCGCTGCTCGCAGGCAAGTCCGAGGGCGAGGTCTGGCCCGACGAGACGCCCGAGGAGACGCCGCCGTCAGGTGCGGCGCCCGCCGATGCCGGTCGCGCCGGTCGCGAGACCCCGCGCCCGCTTCCCCGTCCCGGCCTCGCCGGCGCAGAGATGCGCTCGGACCCCGAGCCCGGCCCCGCCTAGCCCCGGCTACGTCAGACTCCCCGCATGGGGAGGAGGCCGCTGCTCGCAGCCATGCTCGGCGCTGCGCTGCTCGCGCCGGCTGCGCAGGCCGCGCCGAAGCCGTTCGGCGTGCTCGACTGCGTCCCGCGCGACGGCACGCGCTTCTGCGAGGGAACGGCCGGCAAGACCGTCGCGACGTTCGACGGCGTGCCGCTGGACGCGAACGTCACGCTGCCCGCCGGCGGAGACGGTCCCTGGCCGCTGGTCATCGGCTTCCACGGCTTCGGAGGGTCCAAGCGCGGCTTCGCGGACAAGCCACCGCACGAGGGTCCGCGGCGCCTGGCGCAGCGCGGCATCGCCGTCCTCAACTACACCTCGCGCGGCTTCCACGGCTCGTGCGGGACGCTCGAGGCGCGTACGGCGCAGCTCGCTGCGTGCGCGCGTGGCTGGCTGCATCTGGACGACGTCCGCTACGAGATCCGCGACGCGCAGTACCTCGCCGGGCGGTTGGTCGACGAAGGCCTCGTGGACCCGCAGCGCCTCGGCGCGTTCGCCGACTCCTATGGGGGCGAGCCGACGATCTACCTCGGGCTGCTGCGCGACCGCATGGTGCTCGGCGGCCTGCCCGGCGAGCGCGACGGGGAGATCGTCCCGTGGACGAGCCCGAACGGCCGGCCGATGCAGGTGCGTGCGATCGCGCCGTACCAGACCTGGGTCGACCTCCCACATGTGCTGCTTCCCAACGGCCGCCTGCTGGACTACGTCGACGAGCCGCTCGACGCCTCGACGCAGCCGCTCGGCGTGATCAAGGCGACGTTTGTCGCTGGTCTGCTCGCAACGGGGCAGCTCGGCATCCCAAGCCTGAAGCTGCACGGCTACTTCGCACCCCCGGGCCTTGACCCCGAGTCCGACCTGACGTCCTGGACGGTGCGGCTGCTGGCCGGCGAGCCGTACGCCGACGACCCGACGGTGGCCGCCATGCGCGACGCCTCCTACCGCTGGCGCTCGCCGATCCGCGTTCCGCTGGACCGCCAGCCGGCGGCGATGATCCTCGGCAGCGGCTGGGCGGACGACCTCTTCCCGGTCGACGAGATGATCCGCCTGCGCTCACGCATCCAGGCCACGTGGCCGGCCACGCCGATCGGCGTCTACCTCGCGGACTTCGGCCACCAGCGCACCGGCAACGAGCGGGCCGACGTCGACGAACGCAACGCCTGGTTCCTGCAGCTCTTCGACCACTACCTGCTGGGCAAGGGACCGCGGCCCGGCCTCGGCTTCCGCGCCCGCGCCGTGACGTGCCCGGTCGGCAACGGCTCCGGCCCGCTGCACAGCGCGCCGACGTGGGCGCAGCTGCATCCCGGGGAGGTCCGCTACCGCGCGCCGACGACCCAGACGCTCACGGCGCTCGGTGGCGATCCGCTCGTCGGCCTCGACTTCCACCCGCTCAGCGCGAACGATCCCTGCAAGACCGTGCCGGCCGCCGACGCCGCAGGCACCGCCACCTACCGGCTGCCCGCGGCCACCGGCGACGGCTACACGCTGCTCGGTGCTCCGACGGTGATCGCGCAGCTCGACGTGACCGGCGTGAACGCCCAGGTCGCGGCGCGGCTGTGGGACGTCGCGCCCGACGGGCGCCAGCTGCTCGTCTCGCGCCAGGTGCTGCGCCCGCGCGCCAACGGCAAGCCTGAGCCGTTTCAGCTGCAGCCCGCCGGCTGGCACGTCGCGCCCGGGCACGTCGTCAAACTCGAGTTGCTCGGCAGCGACGCGCCGCACTACCGCCCGTCCAACGGCATCTTCACGATCGCCGTGCGCGACCTCGAGCTGCGCCTGCCCGTCGCCGAGCGACCTGACGGCGGACGGGTCGCGGCACCCGCGCCGCCGCTGATGCCCGACGGCGCCAAGGCGGCCGCCGACCTACCGCCGCCGCGGCGCCTGGCCGCGCGCGTCACCTACCCGAGCTGCCGCATCGCGCGGATCACCGTCACCGGTCCCGCCATCCGGGCAGTCAGCGTCGCCGGCCGACGCGACGCGCGCCGCCCGTTCACGCTGCGCGTGCGACGCCGCAGCGCCACCCTGAGCGTGCGTGTCAGCTACGGCGATGAGACCACGAAGACACTGCGCGTCCGCGTCCGCGCTGCTGCAATGCGCTCATGCACCGCCTCGTCGCGCTGAGTCTCTCGCTCGCGCTGCTCGTTCCCGCCACGGCGGCCGCCGCCGGCTCCGGCTCCCGCAGCGGCGCCGTGCGCGCGCACTACCGCCACATCTACCTCGGCAACTTCAGCGCAGCCTGGGCGCTGCTGACGCCCGCCGCCAAGCGCCAGCTCGGCCCGTACAGCACCTGGAGGAAGGGCTACGCCGAGACCGGCCAGGTCACCGTCTACAGCCTGCGGCGCGTCGGCTCGGCGATGCGCTTCAACCTGTCCGCCTGTCGCAGCGACGGCGACCGCGAGGTCACGATCCACGAGCGCTTCCGCGTCACCTGGCCGGTGCGCAAGGTCGCAAGGCGCTGGTTCCTCGACCGCGGCGTGAAGGTCACGCGCACCTCCCGCGGCGAGGTCGAGCGCTGCACCCTGCCGCTGCCTTAGTCCTCGGAGCGCAGCGTCCGCAGCAGGCCTGCGGTGAGGAAGATCACGACCCAGACGACGAGGCAGATCACCGCGCCGGCGACCGCCAGGCGCAGCTTGTCGTCGCTGTCGATCTCGTCGGGGCCGAGGCGGTCCAGCGCCGCGCCGACGACGACGTACTTGAAGCCCG
This sequence comes from Paraconexibacteraceae bacterium, assembly GCA_963727365.1. Classification (GTDB taxonomy): domain Bacteria; phylum Actinomycetota; class Thermoleophilia; order Solirubrobacterales; family Solirubrobacteraceae; genus Paraconexibacter. The sequence goes on from CAVSFU010000017.1 coordinate 320,254, forward strand.
TCCACAGCTCGGTCAGCAGCGCGAGCAGGTTGAGGCCGATGAACTGCAGCACGAGCGCGGTCGCGATCGCGCCGCCGGTCGCGCGCATCATCGACCCGACACCGAGGGCGATCACGCCGTAGACGATCGCCGGCAGCAGGAGGTTCCAGAACAGCGTCAGGAGGTCGTGCAGCGCGACGGTGTCGTCGGGATCAGCCTTCGGCAGGTAGGACGCGACCACCGTCACGATGGTCGCGGCCAGCACCGCGAACGTCATGATCGCGACGAGCGCCCCGACCTTGGAGGCGTAGAGCTGGACGCGCGGGCGCCCGCTGAGCACCTGGTAGCGGAAGGTCTGCCCGACGTGCTCGTCGGCGCCGAGTCGCGCGCCGAGCAGCGCCGCGATCACGGACGTCATCAGCCCGACGGTGAACTGCGCGTCGTCGGTGAACGCGCCCCCGCCGGCCACGCCGAGGTCGTCGATGAACGCGCCGAGCATGCCGATCAGCAGCACGAAGCCGGTGGGGATGAACAGCGTCGAGTACCAGACGCCACGCCGGCGCTGGATCTTGAGCATGTCCGCGCGAACCAGGGCGACCATCAAACGAGATCCTCCGGAGTGGAACCCGCAGTGATCTGCAGGTAGCGCTGCTCCAGCGACACCTGCGACACCCGCAGCGCGGACACGCCGATCCCGGCCTGCACCAGCGCGCGGTTGACGGCGATCGCGTGCGCCTTGGTCATCGGCCCGGCGGCGACCAGCGTGCCGAGGTCGGTCACACGCACGCTGAGCACGTCGGGCAACCCGGCCAGCAGCTCCTGGGCGCGCACCGGGTCGTCGACCTCGAGCTCGATGCCGCCGCCCTCCTCGGCCAGCAGGTCGTCAAGGTCGCCCTCAGTGATCACGCGGCCGTGGTCGACGATCGCGACGCGGTCGCACAGCCGCTCGACCTCGTCGAGCAGGTGCGAAGACAGGAAGACCGTGCGGCCCTCGTCGTCGACGAGGCCGCGGATCATCTCGCGGAACTCGACCATCCCCGCTGCGTCGAGGCCGTTGGTCGGCTCGTCGAGCACCAGCAGCTCGGGATCGTTGAGCAACGCCCGCGCGACGCCAAGGCGCTGGCGCATGCCGAGCGAGTAGCCCTTCACGCGCTCGTCGGCGCGACCGGCCATCTGCACCCGTTCCAGCAGCGCAGGGATCCGCGCCGTCGCCGCGCGGCGGTCGTGCAGCAGCGCAGCGTGCACCTCCAGGTTCTCGCGCCCCGTCAGCTGGGGGTAGAAGCGTGGCTCCTCGACGATCGCCCCGACGCGGTCCAGCGCCGCCGTCGGCGAGCGGTGCACGTCGGCCCCGCGCACGCTGGCGCTTCCGCTCGTCGGCCGCGCGAGGCCGAGCAGCATCCGGATCATCGTCGTCTTCCCCGCACCGTTGGGTCCGAGGAAGCCGAAGCAGATGCCCGCGGGGACCGCGAGGTCGACGTCGTCGACCGCGCGCCGGGTGCCGAAGGCCTTCGTCAGGCCAGTGGTCTGGATGATCACCGCCGCGGGTTCTACCCCATAGGCTCAGTCGATGGCGCTGGCGCAACTGAACATCGGACGGCTCGTCGCCCCGCAGGACGACCCGCGGGTGGCCGAGTTCATGGACGCACTCGAGCCGATCAACGCCCTTGCAGACGCCTCGCTGGGGTTCGTCTGGCGGCTGCAGGACGACAGCGGCAACGCGACGTCGATCCAGGGTTTCGACGACGACTCGATCATCGTGAACATGTCCGTGTGGGAGTCGATCGCTGCTCTGCGCGCGTTCGTCTACAGCTCCGAGCACAAGCGCTACCTCGCCCGGCGCAAGGAGTGGTTCCAGCCGTTCGACGACCTCCTGCTCGTGCTCTGGAACGTGCCGGACGGCCACCGCCCAACCGTCCAAGAAGCGCGCGAGCGCCTCGAGCACCTCGAAGCCCACGGCCCCACGCCTCACGCCTTCACGTTCCGGGAGTCGTTCTGACCTCGTTCACCGTCATGGGTGTCCTCAACGTGACGCCCGACTCGTTCTCCGACGGCGGCGAGTGGTTCGACGGCGACGCCGCGATCGCGCACGGGCGCGAGCTGATCGGCGAGGGCGCCGCGATCCTCGACGTCGGCGGCGAGTCCACGCGCCCCGGCGCGCAGCCGGTCGCCGAAGACGAGGAGCGCCGCCGCGTGATCCCCGTGATCGAGGCGCTCGCAGGTGAGGGCGCGCAGCTCAGCGTCGACACCACGAAGCCCGCCGTCGCGCAAGCCGCGCTCGACGCCGGCGCGACCTACGTCAACGACGTCACCGCGTTGCGCGACCCGCAGATGGCGGCGCTCGTCGCCGAGCGCGGCTGCGACTGCTGTCTCATGCACATGCAGGGCGAGCCACGCACGATGCAGGACGACCCGCGCTACGACGACGTCGTCGACGACGTCAAGGCGTTCCTCACCCAGCGTACGGACGCCGCAATCGCCGCCGGCGTCGCCGCCGCCCGCATCCAGGTCGACCCCGGCATCGGCTTCGGCAAGACGATGGCCCACAACCTCGAGCTGCTGCGCCGCCTCGACGAGGTCGTCGCGCTCGGATTTCCCGTCGTCGTCGGCACGAGCCGCAAGTCGTTCCTCGGCCGCATCACAGGTCGCGACGACCCGCACCAGCGCCTCTACGGCACGATCGCCACGAACGTCCTCGCGCTTGCGAAGGGCGCGCAGGTCTTCCGTGTCCACGACGTCGCCGCTGTGCGCGATGCGCTCGCTGTCGCTGCTGCTACGTTGGCGCGCGATGGCACCTGAGGAGCACGAGCCCGACGACGACGAGCTCGAGGAGGACGACGACCTGGACGAGAGCTTCGACGAGGACAACGGGCCGCAGACCGAGGTCACGATCGAGGTCACCGGGCTCTCGCTGTACACCCATCACGGCGTCACTCCCGCCGAGCGCGAGATCGGCCAGCGCCTCGTGCTCGACATCCGCCTCGAGGTCGGCGAGTGCGACGCGACGGTCACCGATCTCGTCGAGGACACCGTCGACTACGGCCAGGTCTGCAACACCGTCGCGCTCGTCGCACAGCAGCGCTCCTACAAGACGCTCGAGCGCCTCTGCACCGCAATCGCCGACCGCCTGCTCAGCGACTACTCCGCCGACGAGGTGTGGGTGAAGGCGTCCAAGCCCGAGCCGCCGATCGCGCTGCCGGTGCAGGAGGTCTCCGTCGAGGTCTGGCGGCAGGTCGGCGAGTGAGCGGCTTCGCCGAGGCAACGGCCGTTCGCCCCGCGGCGGACGGCTACGACGTGATGATCGACGGCGCCTGGTCAACACCGCGCGGGGCCAACGGCGGCTACCTCGCGGCGATGATGCTGCGCGCGCTGGCCGGCGCTGTCGACGACGACAAGCAACCGCGCTCGCTGACCTGCCACTACCTGCGCGTCCCGGACGTCGGTCCCGCCGAGATCAGCGTCACGCTCGAGCGCAGCGGGCGCGCGATCAGCACGCTGTCGGCACGCATGACGCAGGACGGCGAGCCGTGCGTGCTCGCGGTCGCAGCGTTCGGCGTCGAGCTCGACAGCGCGCTGGACTATGCCGACCTCCCGCGCCCGACCGTAGCGCCGCCCGACGGTCCGCCTGAGTCGGTGCATCCCAAAGCGCCGCCGATCGCCCACCGCTTCGACGGCTGGCCGGTCGTCGGCCCGGCGCTGTTCAGCGGCGCCGACGACGCGACCACGGGTGGCTGGCTGCGCACGAACCCGCCCTCGCCCGCGGACGCCTTCGCGATCGCGCAGTACACCGACGCATGGCTGCCGGCGCCGTGGACGCGCCTGGCGCGGCCCGCGATGGCCCCGACGATCGACCTCACGATCCACTTCCGTCGCACGCTGCCATGGGCGGGCGCCGACCCGCTGGCGCCGATCCTGCTGCAGGTCAGCTCGACGACCTCGGCGGAGGGCTACTTCGAGGAGGACGCCGCGATCTGGGCGCCCGACGGCACGCTGCTTGCGCAGTCACGCCAGCTTGCGCTGTTGCGGCCGCTGCGGGTATGACGACCGCCTACCTCGGGCTCGGCGCCAACCTCGGCGACCGCCGCGCGGCGCTGCAGCAAGCGGCCGATGCGCTCGGTGCGACCGCGTCGTCCTCGGTCTACGAGACCGACCCGGTGGGCCTCGTGCTCGACCAGCCGGCGTTCCTCAACGCCTGCATCCGCATCGACACGCACCTCGACGCCGAGGCGCTGCTCGATCGCTGCAAGCAGGTCGAGGCCGACGCCGGGCGGGCCGCGCGCGAGCGCCACGGCCCGCGCGAGCTGGACGTCGACGTCCTGCTGCACGGCAACGCAGCGCACGTCAGCGAGCGCCTCGTCGTTCCCCACCCGGCACTGCTCGATCGGCGCTTCGTGCTCGTGCCGCTGCTGGAGCTCGACTTCGAGCTGCAGACGCCGGACGGCCGGCGCCTGGCCGACGCGCTGGCCGAGCTGCCGCTGACCGACGGCGTGCGCCGCCACGGTCCACCGCTCACGGCGTAGGCTCGCGTCATGCGCGTCCGGCTGGCGGAGCTCGTCAGCGCGTTGTCGCTGGGGATCGACCTTGGCTTCGGCCAGCCGATGGAGCACGTCCTGCGCCAGTGCCTGATCGCGCTGCGCATCGCCGAGCGCCTCGATCTATCCGAGCAGGAGCGCGCTGACGTCTACTACACGGCGCTGCTCGTGAACGTCGGCTGCCATACCGACGCCCACGAGCAGGCGAAGTGGTTCGGCGACGACATCGCGCTGAAAGCCGGCAAGTACGACCACGAGTTCGGCAGCGTCGGCGACATGCTCGCGACGCTGAAGCTGCTCGGCTCCAACAATCGCCCGCTGCACCGCTTCAAGATCGGCATCGAGTTCGCGATATCCGGGCGCCACGACATCGACGGCATGATCGAGCAGCACGCCGCGATGGCCGCCCAGCTCGGGCGCGAGCTCGGCCTCTCCGAGAGCACGCTGGCGGCGCTTGCCGCGGTCTACGAGCAGTGGGATGGCAAGGGCTATCCGGGCGCGCTCGCCGGCGAGGCGGTGCCGCTGCCGGCGCGGATCGCGCCGCTGGCCGAGTTCGCTGAGGTCGCCCAGCGCAGCGGCGGCGCCGACGCGGCAGCGGCTGTCGCGCGCCAGCGTGCGGGCAAGCAGTTCGATCCCGCGCTGGCGGCGCTGCTCGCGCACGACGCGCACGCGATCCTCGAAGGCCTCGACGAGGTCAACACCTGGGAGGCCGTGATTGCCGCCGAGCCCGCGCTCACGGTCACGCTGTCGGCGGAGGAGTTCGACGCCGCGCTGCTGGCGATCGCGAGCTTCGTCGACCTCAAGTCGCCCTACAGCCTCGGCCACTCCGCAGCGGTTGCCGCGCTCGCAGCCGCTGCCGGCCGTCACCTCGGCATGGAGGAGGCCGACGTCGCGACGCTGCACCGCGCCGGCCTCGCGCACGACTTCGGACGTATGGGTGTCTCCAACGCGATCTGGGACAAGCGCGGCCCGCTCGGCGCCGGAGAGATGGAGCGCGTGCGCATGCACCCGTACATCACCGAGCGCATGCTGCAGCAGTCGCCCGCGCTGGCGCCGCTTGGCGCGATCGCCGTGCAGCACCGCGAGCGCCTCGACGGCTCGGGCTATCCACGCCGGCTCAGCGGCAGCTCGATCTCGCGCGCCGCGCGCGTGCTCGGCGCGGCTGACGCCTACCAGGCGATGCGCGAGCCGCGTCCATACCGCGACGCGCTCGCGGCGAAGGCCGCCGCTGCTGAGCTGCGCGCCGACGCGCGCGCCGGGCGGCTCGACGCAGACGCCGTCGAGGTCGTGCTCAGCGCAGCCGGGCACCGCGCGGCACGCCGGCGCGAGGGACCGGCCGGCCTGACGACCCGCGAGATCGAGGTGCTGCGCCTCGTCGCGCGCGGCCTCTCCAACAAGCAGGTCGCGCAGCGCCTCGTGATCGCGCCGAAGACCGCCGGCAACCACGTCGAGCACATCTACGCGAAGATCGGCGCGTCCAACCGCGCGTCGGCAAGCCTCTTCGCCGTCCGGCACGGACTGCTCGATGAAGATGAGGCAAACGCCCCATGACGACGTGACCGCCGCGCGGCACGCTTCCGGGCATGGGCAAGATCTCTCGTGACACCGCCGCGAACGTCGTCCTACAAGGTCCCGTCGAGGACCACAACGAGGACGTCCACGGCTACACCATCAACTTCCTGCGCTTCAGCGAGGACATCGACGGCGCCGCGCTGCTGAAGGGGCTGCCCGGCGACCAGTGCCACTGCCCCCATTGGGGCTACGTCTTCAAGGGCAGCTTCGGCTTTCGCTTCGAGGACCGCGACGAGTCGTACGGTCCCGGCGACGCGTTCTACGCGCCGCCCGGCCACATCCCGACAGCGTCAGCCGACACCGAGCTCGTGATGTTCAGCCCGGCCGACGCGCTGAAGGCGACCGACGAGGCGATCACGCGCAACCTCGAGGCGATGGGCCACCCGGTCAACTAGCCAGCGCCTGCACCAGTCGTGAGACCACGGCGCGCGTGTCGGCGCGCGCCTGGTCGGGATCCTCGGCGCGCACGACGTACAGCGCCGCCTCGTCGATCGCGCCGATCAGCACGTGGGCCAGCGGCTTGACCGGCTGCTCGGGAATGCGGCCGACCGCGATTGCGTGCGTGATCAGTCCCTCCACGAGCCCCATGCCGTAGCGCATCCCGATCTCGCGCCAGCGCGCCCAACCGAGCACGGCCGGCGCTTCGATCAGGACGATGCGCTCGACCTCGGGGTCACCGCAGGCATCGATCCATGCGTGCGCGCCGAGCTCCATGACGGTGATCGGGTCGCGCTCGCCGCTGTCGGCGATCGCCTTTGCGATGCGCTCGCTGACGTCGATCTCGACCGCCTCGAACACCGCCGCGAAGAGCTCGGTCTTGTCGGCGAACTGGTGGTACATCGCACCGCGCGTGACGCCGGCGGCGCGCACGATCGCCTCCGTGCCGACGCCGCCGAAGCCGTGTTCGGTGAAGAGGGGACGGGCGGCGCGCACGAGGGCGTCCTTCGTCGCGGCGGAGCGATCAGCTTGGGTGCGGGGTTTGACTTCCATACAGACTGTTTGTATGTTACCGGGTATGCCGACGATCGACTTGCCCCAGGGAACCATCAACTATCGCGTGACCGGACCGGACGACGCAAAGCAGCCCGTCGTCTTCGTCCACGGCTTCCTCGTCAACGGCGAGCTCTGGCACGGCGTGCAAGACGTGCTGGCCCGTCACGGCGTCCGCTCCTACGCGCCCGACTGGCCGCTGGGCTCCCACACGATCCCCATGAACGCCGACGCCGACCAGACCCCACGCGGCCTCGCGCGCATGATCATCTCGTTCCTCGAGGCGCTCGAGCTCGACGACGTCACGCTCGTCGGCAACGACTCGGGCGGCGCGCTCAGCCAGTTCACGGTCGACACCGACCACACGCGCATCGGCCGCCTCGTGCTCACCAACTGCGACGCCTTCGAGGAGTTCCCGCCGTCGCCGTTCGACAAGCTGATGGCCGTCGGGCGCACCTCCGCCGGGCTGCTCACGCTGCTGACCCCGGCGCGCGTCACCGCGGTGCGCCACTCGCCCGCCGTCTTCGGGATGCTCGTCAACAAGCCGCTGAACGCCGAGCAGACGCTGCGCTGGTTGACGCCGTCGCTGGACGACACCGGCGTGCGCCGCGACACCGCGAAGTTCCTCAAGGGCATCAAGCCCGAGGAGCTGCTCGACGTCTCCACGCGCCTGCACACGTTCGAGAAGCCGGTGCTGCTGGTGTGGGGCGGGGCGGACCGCTTCTTCAAGATCGACTTCGCGCGGCGCCTGGCGACGATCTTCCCGAACGCACGGCTCGTGGAGGTCGAGGGCGGCCGCACGTTCCTGCCGCTCGACGAGCCCGAGCGCGTCGGCGAGGAGATCGCCGCGGCGTTCTACAGCGACAACGCACCCGCCGGGATCGACCCGGCGATGGCGAACAGCTCGTCGGCCAGCTGACCCGCGGGCCGCGGCGCGATCACCGCGCGCACGTCGGCCATCGTCATCAGCAGCGACAGCGACGAGCCGATCTGCAGGTCGGCACGGTTGGGGGTTGGCTTGGCCCTCATCGTGCCGTCCGCGATCCAGCCGTCGATCTTGTCGAGGTGCGCGGGCAGGGCCGCGAGGTCGGCCACGCGCGTCTCGAGGCTCGCGTCGTTGATGCGCATCTCGATGCGCGCGATCAGCGGCATCGACATCCGCAGCATCGGCGCAGGGAACGGCAGCTTGCCGCCCTCCGCGAAGCTCGGGGCATGCTTGGCGTTCTCCAGGAGCGTCGGCCAGACGACGCGCCGCGCGAGCGGCTGAAGGACCTCGTCGCCCCACTCCTCGGCCGCCAGCACCGCCGCGCGCTCGGTCGGATCCTGCGGCAGCAGCGCGGGCTCGGGCACGCGCTCCTCGATGCGTGCCGTGATCGCGCGCGAGCCGACGACCTTCTCGCCGTCGTCGAACTTGATCGACGGCACGGTGCGCCCGCCGAACAGCAGGCGCTGGGCGACGACGTGGGCCGGGGGAGGCCACTCGACCTTCTTGTACGCCATCCCCTTGAGTTCCAGCACCTTCTCGATCGTCGCGCACGGATGCGACCCGTGCACGACATAGAGCTTCGTCGGCATGTGTGGACCCTACAATCCCGCCCCGCATGCTCCTCGTCGTCGACGTCGGCAACACGCAGACCCACTTCGGTGCGTGGTCGGGCGACGAGCTGCTCGAGCACTGGCGCTTCTCGACGGTGCGCCACTCCACTGCGGACGAGCTCGGCGCGGCGCTGCGCAACCTCGTCGAGCTGCGCGGCATCGGCCTCGCCGACCTCGACGACTCGATCATCTCGAGCACGGTCCCGTCGCTGGAGCCCGAGTGGGTCTCGATGGCCGACCGCTACCTCGCGCATCGCATGCTCAGCGTCGGGCCGGGGCTGAAGACCGGGATGCCGATCCGCATCGACAACCCGCGCGAGCTTGGTGCCGACCGTCTGGTCAACGCCGTCGCCGCGCACGCGCGCTTCGGTGGCGCCTGCATCAGCGTCGACTTCGGCACCGCCGTCAACTACGACTGCGTCAGCGCCGGCGGCGAGTACCTCGGCGGCGTGATCGCGCCAGGCATCGAGGTCTCGCTCGACGCGCTCACCACGCGCGGCGCGAAGCTGCCGAAGATCGACCTGCTGCCGCCGCGCTCGGCGATCGGGCGCTCCACCGTCGAGGCGATCCGCAGCGGCGTGATCTACGGCTACGCCGCGCAGGTGGACGGCGTGATCGCGCGGCTCGTCAAGGAGCTGGGCGCCGAGCCCGACGTGATCGCGACCGGCGGCCTGGCAGGCCACATCGCGCCGTACTGCGACGCGATCGACGAGATCGACGACCTGTTGACGCTGCGGGGCCTGAAGCTGCTGTACGAGCGCAACCAGGGGTGACGCAGACCGTCAGCATCGCGCTCGCCCGGCGGCTGGCACTGCACGCGCAGGGCCTGGCGCTGCCGATCGGCCGCCGCCGCGCGGACGGCCGCGACGTCGCGAACGTCGTTGCGCGCATCGGCGCGCTGCAGCTCGACCCCGTCGCGCCCGTCGCGCGCTCGCCGCTGCTGGTCGCCCACGCGCGGCTCGGCCTCGTCGAGGACACGCACATCGAGGACGCCGCCTACGAGCGCCGCTTTCTCTTCGACGCCTGGGCGCACGAGGCGTCGCTCGTGCACGTCGACGACATCTGGCTGCACCGCCATGTCCAGCAGCGCCGCGCCGACGGCGAGATGCACGAGGCCTGGAGCGCATTCCTGAAGACCAATCGCCCCTTCGCCGACGACGTCGTCGCCGCACTGCGCGAGCGCGGGCCGCTGCGCGCGTCGGACATCGAGCACGACAGCGTCGTCGAGCACTGGCAGCACGGCTACTGGACTGACGAGGTCTCCGCGCGCCAGACCACCGCCCGCATGCTGCAGGTGCTGTGGCGCACCGGCGTCATCGGCATCGCCGGGCGGCGCGGGCAGGAGCGGCTGTGGGACCTCTTCGAGCGCTGCCTGCCCGACGGCATGCTCGACGCGATCCCCGACCTCTCGCAGGAGGCGTTCGAGCAGGCAGCCGCGCGGCGCGCGCTGCGCGCGCTGGGCATCGCGCGCCCGCCGCACGTGCGCAACCACTTCCTGCGCGGCTGGGTCAAGGACACCCAAAAAATCCTCGACTCCGCGCCCGACATCGTCGAGGTACGCGTGAAGGGCTCGAAGGGCCGCTGGTACGTGCACGAGGACGACCTCGCCCGCGCCGGCGACCTGCAGCCGGGCCGACGCACCGTGGCGCTGTCGCCGTTCGACAACCTGATCTGCGACCGCAAGCGCGCGATCGAGCTCTTCGACTTCGACCATCGCCTGGAGATCTACGTGCCGCCGGCCAAGCGCGTCTGGGGTTACTACGTGCTGCCGATCCTGCAGGGCGAGCGCTTCGTCGCGCGCGCCGACCTCAAGCTCGACGGCGAGCGGCTGCAGGTGCTGAGCCTGCACTACGAGCCCGGGCGCTCGGCCAAGCGCGCCGTCGACACCGCGCTGCAGCGCCTGGCGGCGTGGCGCGGTGCGAAACTCTGATCTGTGGAGGACGTGCGGATCGAGGTGCTCGGGCGCTTCGGCGTGGTTGTCGCAGACCGCGAGGTCGCAGACTGGCCGACGCGGCGCGCGCAGGAGCTGGTCCAGCTGCTGGCGCTTGCCGACGGCCGCCGCCTCGCGCGCGACCAGGTCATCGAGCAGCTCTGGCCGCACCTCGGCGCCGACGCGGGCGCCGCGAACCTGCGCAAGGCCGCTCACCACGCCCGCCGCGCCCTCGGCGACGACGACGCGATCGTCCTGCGCTCGGGCCGCGTCGAGCTGTTCCCCGGGTGCGAGGTCACGGTCGACGCCGACGAGTTCCTCCGCGCGGGCGACCCCGCGCTCTGTCGCGGCGAGCTGCTGCCCGACGCGCCCTATGAGACCTGGGCGCAGGAGCCGCGCCGCCGCGTCCGCGCGCACCTGACGCAGCTGCTGCGCGCTGCCGGCGACTGGCAGCGGCTGCTGGAGGTCGAGCCAACCGACGAGGACGCCGCGCGCAAGCTGATGCACGCGGCGCTGGATGCCGACCAGCGCCATGCCGCGATCCGGGTCTACGAGCGCCTGCGGTTGGCGATGCTGCGCGAGCTCGGCGCGCCGCCCAGCGATGAGACGCGCGCGCTGTATGACACGTGCACCGCCGGTGTGCGCCTCACCGATGCGGCGTTCGTGGGACGCGACGTCGAGCTCGCCGACGCGACCGCACAGCTGCAGGTCGCACGCGACGCCGGGACCGCAGCGCTGCTCGTGCGCGGGCGCAGCGGCATCGGCAAGTCCGCGTTCTGCCGCGAGCTCGTCGCCCGTGCGCGCGAGCGCGGCTGGCGCACCGTCGCCGTCACCGCGACCGCTGCGGGCGCGCCCTACGCGCCGGTGGCTGCCGCCGTCGAGCAGCTGCTCGTGCACGGCCGCGCCGCGCTCGACGCGCTGCCCGACCGCACGCGCGCGATCCTCGCCGAGCTGACTCCGGTCGTCGCGCCGGCGCCGGCGCTGGAGAGCGCGCTCACGCGCCATCAGGTCGTCGCTGCGCTGCGCCGCGCGCTGACGCTGCCCGCCGACGTGCCGCCGACGCTGCTGTGCATCGAGGACGCCCACCTGCTCGACGAGGCGACCGCCGACGTGCTGCACCAGCTCGTCGCCGGTGGCGGCGAGGACGCGCTGCTCGTCGTGCTCGCCTACCGCGCCGAGTGGATGCGCACGAGCCTGCCGCGCGGCATCGGCATGCTCGCGGGGCGCGAGCGCACACTCGCGATCGAGCTCGGCCCGCTTGCCGATGACGAGATCACCGAGCTGGTCACGCCGATCGCGCCACAGCACGTCGCCGCGATCGTCGCGGCTGCCGAGGGCAGCCCGTTCTTCGCGCTCGAGCTGGCCCGCGCGGGCCAGCGGATGCCGCAGACGCTGCGCCAAGCGATCGCCGAGCGCCTCGCCGGCCTCGACATCACGACCGTCGACGCGCTCGCGGCGCTGGCCGTCGTCGAAGGCGAGCTGGACCTCGCGAGCGTGCTCGCGCTGACCGGGCTGCCCGAGGCTGACGCGTTCGCGCTGCTCGACGCGGCGCTCGAGGCGCGGCGTGCTCGTCGTCGCCGGCACGCGCTATCGCTTCCGCCACGAGCTCGTGCGCCACGCGCTCACCGACGGGCTTGCGCCCCATCGCCGCCTGCAGCTGCATCGCGACGCGGCCGCGCGACTCGTCGACGCCGGCGCGGCGGCGGAGCTGATCGCCGAACACTGGCTCAAGGGGGAGCGTCCCGACGAAGCGCAGCCGTGGCTCGTCGCGGCCACCCGGCGCGCGGTCGCCGTCGGCGCATTCGCCGACGGGCTCGCACAGGTCGAGCGGCTGCTGAAGGAGGCACCCGACCATCACGATGGGCTCTGCCTGCGCGCCGAGATCCTCGACGCGCTCGGCGACAGCCGCGCCCCGGATGCCTACGCCGCCGCGGCCGACGCCGTCGGCGACCCCGACGCGCAGGACCTGCGCGCACGCCAGGCGCTCGCGCAGCTGAAGGGGTCCAACCCCGATGCTGCGTTGCGCACGCTGGAGGGCGTCACGCCGCGCACGACGGTCGGCAAGCTCGCCGAGGCGCTGACGCTCAGCGCCGCCGCCGCGATCGGCCGCTATGCCGACGCCGACACCGCCGCGGCCAAGGCGGACGAGGCGCACAAGCTCGCGCTTGAGCTGCGCGACCCCGGCGCCGTGCTCGACGCGACCTGGGCGCATGCGCTCGCCGCGCACGCCAAGGGCGAGCTGCCGGCGCGGCTGCGCGAGTACCTGCGCATCAGCCGCGACCTGCCCGAGCTGGCGACCCGCGTCTTCGACGGCCAGCTCTGCGTCACAGAGCGGATGCTCTACGGCGGCCTGCCCAACGACGAGATCATCGCCTTTGCCGACAGCCTCGCGACGGAGGCCGAGCGCCTCGGCGCCGCGCGCGGCCACGCCTTCGCGCTGACGCTGCGCGGCGAGGCCGAGATCCTCGCTGGGCGCCTTGACGAGGCCGATCGCGACTTCGCCGAGGGCGCGCGGTTGCACGGCCAGATCGGCGCTGTCGCAGGCGAGGCGCTGTCGCTGCTCGGGCGCGCGCAGGTCGCCGTCTACCGCGGGCACCCCGAGCACGCCGAGCCGCACCTCGCCAGCGCGCTGACGCATGGCCCGTGAGTCAGAGGTCGGCCACCACACGCTCGACCGCATCTACGGGACGATGGTCGAGGCTGCGGGGGAGCGCGGCGTGCAGCGCGTCTGCGAGGCGGAGACCGCGATCCAGGGGCCGGCCGAGACCTGCCCGACGTGTCGCATCGCGTTCATCGTGCCGGCGACGATTGCCGCCGCGCGTGGCGGTGACCTCGAGCGCGCACATCGCTACATGCAGGACTGCGAGGTCGCACTGGAGATCGTCGCGCTGCCGCCGGCGTGGTCGGCGGCGGTTGCCGAGGCGCGCGGCTGGCTCGCGCGTGCGGAGGGGCAGCCCGGTGCCGAGCACTTCGCCGAGGCTGCGGAGGGCTTCGCGACCTGGGGCCAGCCGCTGGACGCCGAGCGCTGCCGCCGGCTCACCACCCCATAGGGAACGTTTCAGGAACGCCCGCGCGCGACGCTGCGGCCATGCGATCTTTCAAGCGTGAAGATGTGCCCGTCGTCGTCGCCGACGGCGAGCTCGAGGTCCGTGTGCTCGACCAGGAAGGGCTGATGATCGGCTTCGTCCGCCTGCCGGCCGGCGCCGACCTGCGCCCCGCCACCAAGGGCCTGCCCAACGACCTCTGCCCGTGCCCGCACTGGGGCTACATGCTCAAGGGCCGCGTGCGCATGCACACGACCGACGGGCACCAGGACTTCGAGGCCGGCGAGGCGTTCTACTGGGGGCCGGGACACGCGCCCGAGGCGCTCGAGGACTCCGAGTACGTCGACTTCTCGCCGACGCACGAGTTCCAGGCTGTGCTCGACCACCTCACGGGAGCGGCTGCCTGAGGCCCCGTATCCTCGGGTCGTGCCCTCGTTGCACGACAGCTGGCAGCTGGGGCCGATCACGGTCCCCAATCGCGTCCTGCTCGCGCCGCTCGCGGGCATCGGCAACTGGGCGGTCCGCCTCCAGGCAAAGCGCCACGGGGCGGGCCTCGCCGTGTCGGAGATGGTCTCCAGCCACGCGATCCACTACGGCAACGAGAAGACCCGCGTCGAGCTGCTGCGCACGCATCCCGACGAGGGCCTGACCTCGCTGCAGCTGTTCGGGCAGGACCCCGAGGTGATGAAGAGCGCCGCGGCGTACGTGCGTGAGCACGTCGCCGGTGTCGACGTCATCGACCTGAACATGGGCTGCCCGGTGCCGAAGGTCTGCAAGACCGGTGCCGGCGCGGCATTGCTCAAGGACCCGCAGACCGCGGTTGCGGTCGCGCGCGCCGCGGCCGAGGGCAGCGGACTGCCCGTCACGGTCAAGCTGCGCTCGGGGCAGCGCAACGGGGAGACCGACGGCTACGAGCTCGCCAAGCGCCTCGTGCACGACGCCGGCGTCGCCGCGATCACGTTCCATCCGCGCAGCGCCGCCGTCCATCACAAGGGCGCGCCCGACTACGACCTCGCCGCCAAGCTCGTCGCCGAGCTGCCGGCGCCGGTCGTGATCAGCGGCGGCCTCAACAGCCCTGAGGCGGTCCGCACGGCCTACGAGCACACCGGCGCGACCGCCGTGATGCTGGCGCGCGGGGCGCTCGGCAACCCCTGGCTCTTCGAGCAGGTTCTCGGTACGCGGACGGACCTGCCCACGCGCGCCGAGGTCCTGCGCGAGCTGGATTGGCTCATGGACCGCCTCGTCGAGCACATGGGCGACGAGCGCGGCGCGCGCTGGATGCGCAAGGCCTACCCGTGGTACGTCGAGCGCCTGGACCTGGCGAAAGCCGATGCCCACGCGCTCCAGCAGGAGCTGCAGAGCAGCGCCAGCGTGGAGGACGCCCGCGGCCTGCTGGCGCCGTTGCGACACGATGCAACAGCTCTCGGCGTGCTCGCCGGGTAGCGCCAAATCCCCTGCTATCCTGGCGCGCCCTCCATGCCCAAGGACGTCATTCTTACCCCCGAAGGCCTCGAAAAGCTGCAGTCTGAGCTCGAGGAACTGCAGACCACGCGTCGCCGCGAGGTCGCCGACCGCATCAAGGAAGCGCGGGAATTCGGGGACATCTCCGAGAACTCGGAATACGACGACGCCAAGAACGAGCAGGCCATGCTCGAGCAGCGCATCGCGAACATCGAGGAGCGCCTGCGCTCCGCCCAGATCGTCACGGCGAAGGATCTCTCGACCGACATCGTCGGCGTCGGCTCCGTCGTCAACGTCAAGGACGACAAGGGCCAGAGCCTCAAGTTCACGATCGTCGGCTCGGCCGAGGCCAAGCCGCCGGAGAAGCTCTCCAACGAGTCTCCCGTCGGCAAGGCGCTGATCGGCCACAAGCGCGGCGACGAGGTCGCCGTCGTGCTGCCCAGCGGCAAGAAGCGCAAGCTCAAGATCACGAAGATCGACGTCGGCCTGTAGCGTCGCCGCTCACATGAGCGACGACCTGCTCGCCGTTCGGCGCGCGAAGCTCGAGCAGCTGCGCGCGGATGGCATCGACCCGTTCCCGCATACGTTCGCGGACGTCGAGCCGATCGCCGCTGCACGTGCGGCCGACCCCGACGAAGCCACGCCGCACCGCGTGGCCGGGCGTCTCCACGCCCGGCGTGGCCAGGGGAAGATGGCGTTCCTCGACCTCGACGACCGCTCCGGGCGCCTGCAGCTGCAGGCCAAGATCGACGTCCTCGGCGAGGAGCGCATGGCGCGCCTGCTGGAGCTGGATCTCGGTGACCTGGTCGGCGTCGACGGCGTCCTCTTCGTCTCCAAGCGCGGGGAGCTCACGCTGCGCGTCGACGACTTCACGGTGCTCGCGAAGTCACTGCGCCCGCCGCCCGAGAAGCACCACGGCCTCCAAGACGTCGAGACGCGCTTTCGCCGCCGCGAGCTCGACCTCATGGCCAACGAGGAGGCGCGCGCGCTGTTTCTCGCGCGCGCCAAGATCATCAGCGCCGTGCGCCGCTACCTCGACGACGAGGGCTTCATCGAGGTCGAGACCCCGGTGCTGCAGCCGCTGTACGGCGGCGCGCTGGCGCGGCCGTTCGTCACGCACCACAACCAGCTCGACCGCGACCTCTACCTGCGGATCGCGACGGAGCTCTACCTCAAGCGGCTGATCGTCGGCGGGCTGGAGCGCGTCTACGAGCTGGGCAAGGACTTCCGCAACGAGGGCGTGTCCTTCAAGCACAACCCCGAGTTCACGATGCTCGAGTGGTACGAGGCTTACGCGGACTACAGCGACGCGGCGGCCCGCTTGGAGAACCTCGTCGCCGCTGTGGCCGAGGCAGTGGGCTACGAGGGCGAGATCGACTTCAAGCCGCCGTGGAAGCGGGTCAGCTTCGTCGACGCGATCAAAGAGGCGACCGGCGTCGACATCCTCGAGCACCGCGATGCGGCGTCGCTGGCTGCGGCCGCCGGCGTCGACGGCGACGGCGCGACCTGGCCCCAGCTCGTCGACGACCTGCTCTCCAAGCACGTCGAGCCGAACCTGCAGCAGCCGACGATCGTCATGGACTACCCCGTCGAGCTGTCGCCGTTCGCCAAGGCCCATCGCTCCAAGCCCGGCCTCACCGAGCGCTTCGAGGCGTTCGCCGGCGGGATGGAGATCGCGAACGCGTTCTCCGAGCTCAACGATCCCGACGTCCAGCGCGAGCGCTTCGAGGCGCAGGTCCGGCTCTCGAGCGAAGGCGACGAGGAGACCCAGCCCTACGACGAGGTCTTCGTGCAGGCGCTCGAGCAGGGGATGCCGCCGACCGGCGGCCTTGGCCTCGGCATCGACCGGCTCGTGATGTTGATGACCGGGACGCGCTCGATCCGCGAGGTCGTGCTCTTCCCGGCCATGCGCGACTAGCGTCACGGTTGCTCGCGCAAGGACGTTCGGAGGGCATGCCCCGAATTTCGTTCCTCGCCGCGGCCGCCGCAGCCGCGGCGCTGATCCCGGCGGCCAACGCATCGGCCGCTCAGTTCGAGTTCCAGCCCGGACCCTCGTCGCCGTTCGGCAACGCGATCGCCTCTGACAGCAACGGCGACGTCTGGCTCACGACCTACCGCTCCGCTGTCCCCGGGAAGGTGCTCGTTTCCGTGCGCCGCGCCGACGGCACCGTCAAGCAGGTCAGCACCTACACCGCGCCCGCCGGCTACGCGACGTTCGCCCCGAAGATCGCGGTCCGCGACGGTCTGGCGACCGTGGCCTGGTCGCAGTCCAAGGGCAGCGCCGGTGTCCGTGCGATGGCGCTGCGTTGCAAGGCTTCAGGCTGCGGGCGCGCCCAGCAGGTCGGGCGCGCGCAGCGCGTCAAGACCCAGGCGACGCCCGTGATCGACGAACTCGGTCGCTCGTTCGTGTTCTGGCGCGGGACGTCGTCGAAGGGCGTGCGTCTGCAGTGGGCCATCACGAGCAACGGCCGCTTCGGCAAGGTCCACACGCTCGGTGGCGCAGGCATCGACCTCGCCGCGGCTGCCGATCCGCGTGGCGGCGAGGTCCTGGCCTGGGTCGACCCCGACGGCCGCGTCGCTGTCGCGCGCCGTCGCCGCGGCGAGGTCAGCACCCCGCAGCACCTGTCCAGCGGCCGCGCGTCCGACCCGCAGCTCGCCGCGGCCGGCTCCGAGGTCGTCGCCGCATGGCGCGACGGCATGGGCGACGGCGAAGGCCAGCCCAACGGTGGCGCGATCCACACCGCGATCCGCGCTACCGGTCGCTACGACTTCGGGCCTGCCCAGACCGTCTTCACCGGCAACGGCCGCGACCTCGTCCTCGCCGCGGACGCCGGCGGCCGTGCCGCGCTGGCCTTCGCCGACGCCGGCGCCAACCCCTCCGGGACGTTCCTTGCCACCCAGCGGCTCAGCGTGCGCGCGCCTGGTGGGAGCTTCGCAGCGCCCGTCGCGCTCGGGCCGGGACCGCTCTATTCGGCGCCCGCGGTGACCGTCGCCGGCGGCCGCGTCTTCGCCGCTTGGGCATCGCAGACCGAGCTGGCGACGCCGGCGGTCATCCGCGCCACAACGCCGCAAGGGACCGTCGTCGACCTCGGTCCGGGCAGCGCGCCGCTGGCAGCGGCCGGCAGCAGCGGTCCGGTCTTCGCCTGGTCGGGGCCGAGCTCTTACCTCGGGTTCGCTTTCTGACTCGACCGGATGGCGCCCGCAAGCAGCGCGAGTTCATCAAGATGGACACCCGGCCGGGGTCAGGCCGGTTGGTAGACTGGCCCATGCCCGCCGTACCGACCCGAGCGCTCATCGAGAGAGGCCAAGCGGCCGACAAGGTGAGCATCGGGCCTTCGGCGTCCCCGTAAGCCATCGACCCGTCCGGACCACCTATCGGCCTCAGCTGCAGCAAGCAGGAAGGATCAGGGAAACGATGTTCGAGCGATTCACAGAACGCGCCAGACAGGTGGTCGTTCTCGCGCAGGAGGAAGCGCGGACGCTCAAGCACAACTACATCGGCACCGAGCACATCCTGCTCGGGCTGCTGCGCGAGGAGGAGGGCCTTGCCGCCCGCGTCCTCGAGTCCCTTGACATCACCGTCGAGCGCGTGCGTGCGCAGGTTGTGCGCATCGTCGGCTCCGGCGAGGAAGTCACGTCGGGGCAGATCCCATTCACGCCGCGCGCCAAGAAGGTGCTCGAGCTTGCGCTGCGTGAGGCACTGAGCCTCGGCCACAACTACATCGGCACCGAGCACATCCTGCTCGGTCTCGTGCGCGAGAACGAGGGCGTTGCCGCGCGCATCCTGCTCGACTTCGACGCCGACTCCGAGAAGATCCGCAACGAGGTCATCCGCATGCTCAGCGGGCCTGGCGGCCGTCGCCAGGGCTCGGGCTCGGGTTCCGGTCAGGCTGCCGGCGCCGGTGCGGCGGGGGCAACCGGCGAGGGCAAGAAGTCCTCCAAGCTGCTCGACCAGTTCGGGCGCAACCTCACGAAGCTCGCCTCCGACGGCAAGCTCGACCCCGTCGTCGGTCGCGAGACCGAGATCGAGCGGATCATGCAGATCCTCTCGCGCCGCACGAAGAACAACCCCGTGCTGATCGGCGAGCCCGGCGTCGGCAAGACCGCCGTCGTCGAGGGCCTGGCGCAGCGCATCACGAACGCCGACGTCCCGGAGCTGCTGAAGGGCAAGCAGATCTACACGCTGGATCTCGCCGCCCTCGTCGCCGGCTCCAAGTACCGCGGTGAGTTCGAGGAGCGCCTCAAGAAGGTGATGAAGGAGATCACCCAGCGCGGCGACATCATCCTGTTCATCGACGAGATCCACAACCTCGTCGGCGCCGGCGCGGCCGAGGGCGCGATCGACGCGGCCTCGATCCTCAAGCCGGCGCTTGCGCGTGGCGAGCTGCAGACGATCGGCGCGACGACGCTCGACGAGTACCGCAAGTACCTCGAGCGCGACAGCGCGCTGGAGCGTCGCTTCCAGCAGATCCGCGTCGAGCAGCCCTCGACCGAGGAGACCGTGCAGATCCTCAAGGGCCTGCGCGACCGCTACGAGCAGCACCACAAGATCGAGATCACCGACGAGGCCCTCGAGGCCGCGGCGGAGCTCGCGGATCGCTACATCGCCGACCGCCAGCTGCCGGACAAGGCGATCGACCTCATCGACGAGGCCGCCTCGCGCATGCGCATCAAGTCGATGACCTCCCCGCCCGTCTACCGGGAGCTCGAGGAGGACATCGAGGAGACGCGTCGCGCGAAGGAGGCCGCGATCGAGGCGCAGGAGTTCGAGAAGGCCGCGAACCTGCGCGACTAGGAGCGCCAGCTCACGAACAAGAAGCGCGAGCTCGAGGAGGCAGTGGGAGTAGGGCGAGGCCGAGGGCCAGGAGCGCCCGGCGATCGGCGAGGAGGAGATCGCCGACATCGTCTCGATGTGGACGGGCATCCCGGTCTTCAAGCTCACCGAGGCCGAGACGCAGAAGCTGATGCGCATGGAGGACGAGCTCCACAAGCGCGTCATCGGGCAGCACGCAGGCCGTCGAGGTCATCTCGAAGGCGATCCGGCGCTCGCGCGCCGGTCTGAAGGACCCCAAGCGCCCGACCGGCTCGTTCGTCTTCCTCGGCCCGTCAGGCGTCGGCAAGACCGAGCTCGCGCGCACGCTCGCGGAGTTCCTGTTCGGCGACGAGGACTCGATGGTCCGGATCGACATGTCCGAGTACATGGAGAAGCATGCGGTCTCGCGCCTGGTCGGCTCGCCGCCCGGCTACATCGGCTACGACGAGGGCGGCCAGCTCACCGAGGCCGTGCGGCGCAAGCCGTACTGCGTGCTGCTGCTCGACGAGATCGAGAAGGCCCACCCGGACGTCTTCAACATCCTCCTGCAGATCCTCGAGGACGGTCGCTTGACCGACTCGCAGGGCCGCACGGTCGACTTCCGTCACGCGATCGTGATCATGACCTCCAACATCGGGGCGTCGGAGATCGCGCGCAACACGCCGCTCGGCTTCTCGGTCGGCGACGACGAGGCCGGGATGACGTACGACGACATGAAGGACCGCGTCATGGGCGAGCTCAAGAAGGTCTTCCGGCCTGAGTTCCTCAACCGCATCGACGACGTCATCGTCTTCCACAAGCTCACGAAGGACGAGATCAAGCAGATCGTCGAGCTGCTGCTGCGACGCATCCGTGCGTCGCTGGCGGAGCGCGAGCTCCAGCTCGAGCTGACCGAGGACGCCAAGGACCTGCTCGTCGAGAAGGGCTGGGACCCGGCGATGGGCGCCCGCCCGCTGCGGCGCGCGATCCAGCGCTTCATCGAGGATCCGCTCGCGGACTTCGTGCTGCGTGCCGAGCTGACGCCCGGTGCGACGGTGATGATCGAGAAGGGCGAGCCGCCCGAGGGCTCCGACGAGCCCGATGTGAAGCTCTCGATCGTCCAGCCGAAGGTGCCTGCGGCTGTTGGTGGTGGCGCGGAGAAGGGCGACGACGACGCCGACGCGGCGGCGATCGATGCGCCGGTCGACGACGCGCCGGCCGAGACCAAGGACTAGAACGAGACGACGCCGGCGGGGGGCTGCCGGCGTCGCACCCGCGGTATTGGAGCCAGGCGGGCCCTTGAACTCCCGCCTGGCCCCGAGCACGGGCTGCAGCAGCCTAGGCGCGGCTGTCTGTCCCCGCATCGGGGCAGACCCCCATTTGGCCATGTTCATGCGCGGCGTACAGCGTTCATTCGTTTGTCACGCCTCTACGGGTGAGAGCAACACGCTGACCTGGGAGGTCGCCCGTCATGTCCATCGAGTCCATCGCCTTGAAGCCCCTCGCCACCGCGCCCACCGCGCACCCTGACGCGGAGGCGTTCCGCGTGCCGCTGCGCCTCGTCGCGCCGCTGCCCGTCGATCCGGTGACCGCGCTGACGCGCCGCGAGCGCCAGGTGCTCGGCCTGATGGCCGAGGGTCGCTCGAACAACGCGATCTGCGGTGAGTTGTTCATCTCGCCGAAGACGCTCGAGCGTCACGTGCAGCACATCTTCACCAAGCTCGAGCTGCCCCCGAGCGCCGACCAGCACCGCCGCGTGCGGGCCGTGCTGACCTGGCTTCGCTCGCCGCTGTCCGAGCAAGCGGGCGGTTGATGCGGACTGTCGCGAGTGCTGATGTGAAGAGCGTCGGTTGCATGGACCGTAGGCTCCGTCAGCACTCGCAATCTGACGATTGATTCGATGTTCGTCGAATCATCGCCGGGAAGTCGCGCACACTAATCCCACGCGCAGTCGCGAATCGGGCATGATCGCGCCCATGGATGCAGCCCGCCTGAAGAAGATCCCGGTGTTCGCCGACCTCGACGACGACGCTCTGCGCACCATCTCGCTGCTCGCGTCAGAGGTTTCCGTCCCCGAGGGCAAAGAGCTCGTGCGCGAGGGCGACTACTCCTACGACCTGCTGGCGATCGAAGAGGGCACCGCGAAGGTGGAGCAGGAGGGCCAGCAGATCGCCTCGCTCGGACCGGGCGACGTGATCGGCGAGATCGGCGTGCTCGAGCGCGGCCAGCGCAACGCGACGGTGACTGCGACGTCGCCGATGATGCTCGTCACGCTCGATCGCTGGGACGTCAAGCGCCTGCAGCGCCAGGCGCCCTCGGCCATCGAGCACCTGCAGCAGCTCGTCGCCGAGCGCACCTGACGCGCAACTCCGCCGGGGGGCGACGTTTGACAGGCGTGATCACGCGTCTGTCGCTCCTGGCTGTGCTGCTGGCGCTGGTGATCGCCACGCCGGCGCGTGCCGACGTCGTGCGCTACGCACCGGAGTCGCCGTCCGTCGCGATCGGCGCCGGCGGGACGACAGCGGTCGCCTGGCTGCGCAGCGGTCCCTCCGGCCAAGCGCTGATGCTCGCGGTCCGGCCTCCGGGTGGGCGCTTCAGCGCGCCGGTCGAGATCGACGCCTGGCGCGGCGATCCTGACCTCGTGGACTTCCGCCTCGTGTTTCCGCGCGCCCAGGTGGACGCCGCCGGCAACGTGCTCGTCACCTGGTCGCGCTCGCGCCTGGCCGAGCACTCGAGCACGACCGACCAGCCCTGGATGCGCTGGCGGCTGACCGACGGTCGTCTCCCGGCGCGGCTGCCGATTCCCTCGTACACGTCGTCCGGGATTGTGCTCTCGCCGAGCGGCCAGGCGTGGGTCGCGGCCTCGCCGGGGAACAGCGCGGGGGTGGCATCCGCGACGCCCGGCAACGGCTTCGGTCCCGCGCACGCGATCCCGCAGATGAAGAGTCCACCGTCGCTCGCCGCGACCGATGACGGCGTGATCGCCTTCGGGGGCGACGGCGGGTTCTCGACACTGAAGCTTGCGCGCATCGGCCCGGACGGTGACGTGCGCAGCGTCGTCGACCTCGGCGCGGTGCGCAGCGCGTTCTGGGGCGTCAGCGCAAGCCTCGGGGGCGCGGTGGCCGGCTACTACTCCGCGGGCGCCGAGTTGCACCTGTTCACCGTGCCGCCGAATGGCAGCACGGTCACCGACCAAGTCGTCCCGGGGACGGAGTTCGGCGCGCGTAACGTGCGGGCGGTCGGCATCGGCGACAGCGGCGAGGTGACGATCATGTGGCTGCGCGTGTCCAACGCGGCGGGCAAGGAAGTGATCGTGCGCGACCCCGACGGGACGTTCGGCCCGATCACCGTGCTCGGGCCTGCAGTGCGCGGCGGCGGGGCCACGCTCTCGGGCATGATCGGACGCGACGGCGCGGCGCTGTTGGCGGGCATCGAGGACGATGGCCGCCTGTCGGTCGTCACGCGCCGCCCCGGAGGCCCGTTCGTCGTCGGCCCGCGCGTCAGTCCCGAGGGCCGGCGTGTCATCACCGCGCCGGCTGCCGCCCTCGGCGCCGGGACGTCGCTGCTCGCATGGGTCGACGGCGCGCTGCCCGGCATCCCCGAGCGTTCGCGGCGGCTGGTCGTCGTCAGCGGCGCAGCCGACGGCACGGCGCGCAGCGACGTGCTCGACACGGCCGTGCGCGACCCGAACCCGCCCACGGGCGCGTTCTTCGTCATCCAGTACCCGCGGCCTACGATCGATCGCCGTGGCCGCCTGCTGCTGACGCTGTCGTGCTCGAACAGCGGGTACTTCGTGTGCGACGCGACCCTGCGCATCCGTCGTGCGCGCCGCAGCGCCGTGCTCGCGCGGCGCACCGTGCGCCGGGAGCCGGACTCACTCACCCGCGTGCGTATCGCGCTCCCACGCAGCGTCGTGCGCGAGGTGCGCAGCGGGCGGCGCAAGACGCTCTGGGTGACCCAGCGCGCGACCCGCGGCGGCCGCTGGAGTGACGTGCCGGTCACGGTGCGATAGTCGGACCATGCACGACGTCGTGATCAAGGTCCGCGACAACGGCCCCTACAAGGTCACTGGGCCCGTCACGATCATCGACGTCGACGGCAATGCGTTTGCGATCGACGACGGGCCGGTGGTCCTGTGTCGCTGCGGGCTGTCGCAGACCAAGCCGTTCTGCGACGCCTCGCACAAGGCCGGCGGCTTCGAGAGCTGCGTGCGCGCCGCTTCTTGAGGAAGCGATGAGACCAGGAGCGCAACTCTTGGCCTGATCGCTACGTTCTAGGGACGAATGCGCACCGCTGAACCCTCCGCGATCGTCTGGCTCGTGATCTTCTGCGCGATTGCCGGCGTGTTGACCGCCTTCATCGGCGGGTCAGGCATCTAACACGCGCACCGCCCCTGGGGGGCGAGTTTCTGCCCTCCCCGCGCTATGAGGGGTGTGGCCTCCGATCTATCATCGACGCCGATGGCGACTGATCTCATCACCGCCGACGAGTTCCTCGCACGCCCCGGCGACCACCGCTGGGAGCAGCTCATCGCGGGTGCCATCGTGGTGAGCCAGCCGAAGCCGCCTCACCAGATCGTCCTCACGGAACTGACGATCGCGCTCGGCCTCTGGGTTCGAGGCGACGGGGGCTTTGGCGAGGCTGTGCTGCCGATCGACGTCAAGCTCGACGACTTCAACGTGTACGCACCCGACCAGCTTTGGTACGCCGACCGTGCGAGCCTCGAGGGCGTCTACCCGTACCCGATCCCGCAGCTCGCGGTCGAGGTGCGCTCGCCGTCGACCTGGCGCTACGACCTCCACACGAAGAAGCGCGTCTACGACGCGCACGGCCTCCCCGAGCTGTGGCTCGTCGACACCGAGTCGCGGTCGGTTCTGGTGTATCGGCGCTCGAAGGCCGCGCTCGAGACGTTCGACGTCGAGCTCGAGTTCGCTGCCGGCGAGACGCTGACATCACCGCAGCTCCCCGGCTTCGCGCTGGCGATCGACGCGCTGTTCGCACGGCTCTGAGCCGACCGGCGCGAAGCGTAGCCTGCGGAGCCGCGATGCCACGCCCCAGCACCATCCACGTCTGCTCCGGATGCGGGCACTCCGAGCCGCGCTGGATGGGGCAGTGCCCGGGCTGCGGAGAGTGGAACACGCTCGTCGAGGAGCGCAGCGGGCCTGCGGCCGCGCCCGCTCGCGGCGCCAGCGGCGGTCGCGCCGCGCCGGCAACGGTCACCGCCCTGCGCGACGTCGAGGTCGCGCGCGTCCCGCGCCTGGCGACCGGGATCGGGGAGCTCGATCGCGTGCTCGGCGGCGGCATCGTGCCGGGCTCGCTCGTGCTGCTCGGCGGCTCGCCCGGCATCGGCAAGTCGACGCTGACGGGCATGGTGCTCGGCAACCTGCGGCCGCCGGGCACAAGACGCTCTACGTCTCGGGCGAGGAGTCCGCGCAGCAGATCCGGCTGCGCGCCGAGCGCCTGGAGACCGGCTCTGCCACGCGCTCGACGTGCCGGTGATGGCCGAGACCGACCTCGACACCGTCCTCGCGACGATCGCCGCCGAGCGCCCGGAGGTCTGCGTCATCGACTCCGTGCAGACGCTCAACGCGGCCGAGCTCACGGGCGCGCCCGGCACCGTCGGCCAGGTCCGCGAGGTCGCCGCGCGCATCATGGGCGTCGCCAAGGCCAGCGGCACCGCCGTCATGCTCGTCGGCCACGTCACGAAGGAGGGCGCGATCGCCGGCCCGCGCGTGCTCGAGCACCTCGTCGACTGCGTCCTGCAGTTCGAGGGCGAGCGCGAGCGCACCTACCGCACGCTGCGCGCGCTGAAGAACCGCTTCGGCTCGACCAACGAGACGGGCGTGTTCGAGATGAAGCGGGCGGCCTCGTCGAGGTGCTCGACGCCAGCGCGCGCTTCGTCGGCGAGGCGACGGGCAAGCCGGGCAGCGTCGTGCTCGCGGCGATGGAGGGCACGCGGCCGCTGCTCGTCGAGGTCCAGGCGCTCGTCTCGCGACTCCGAGCTCGTGCCGCCGCGCCGCGTCTGCAACGGCATCGACCGCAACCGCCTCGCGCTCGTGCTCGCCGTGCTCGGCCGCCACGCCGGCGTCGGCACCGGCAGCGCGGACGTCTTCGTCAACGTCGTCGGCGGCGTGCGCGTCGACGAGCCGGGCGCCGACCTCGCGGTCGCGCTGGCCGTTGCCAGCGCCGCGCGCGGCGTCGCGCTCGGGCGACGGAGACGAAGCCGCTCGCCTGCTTCGGCGAGGTCGGCCTGACCGGCGAGCTGCGCACGCGTCGGCCATCCGGACCGCCGCCAGGAGGAGGCCGCGAAGTTCGGGCTGACGCCAGGTCGTCTCGCCCGGGCGGCGAAGACGCTGCGCCACGCGCTGCACGCCGCGCTGCGGCGACGGCGCACAGCAGCGCCCGCACGCGGCCTGACCGCCTCGATCGGCATGATCGATCGGCAGAAGGCTGTCTGCAAGAAATCGCCTGGTAGAATCGGCCTCGATGGCGCAGCGATCCGGGGATGAGCTCAGCGAGCTCGAAAGCCGACAAGAGCCCCGGCTCGTCAAGGCGCTGGAGATGGTCGCGCCCGGAACCGCGCTCCGCGAGGGCATCGACAACATCCTCCACGCCCGCACCGGCGGCCTGATCGTCATCGGCGATCCGGAGGAGCTGAGCTTCCTCTTCTCCGGCGGGATCAAGCTCGACATCGACTACACGCCCGCGCTGCTCTACCAGGTGGCAAAGATGGACGGCGCGATCGTCCTGAACGCCAACGCGACGAAGATCGCGATGGCCAACGTCCAGCTGATGCCGGACCCGACGATCCTCATCGCTGGAGACCGGCACCCGCCACCGCACCGCCGAGCGCGTCTCCAAGCAGACCGACGCGCTCGTCATCGCGATCTCGCAGCGGCGCGAGGTCGTCAGCCTCTACGTCGACGGCGCGAAGTACATCCTCGAGGACATCCCCGTCGTGCTCGCCAAGGCCAACCAGGCGCTGGCGACGCTCGACAAGTACCGCACGCGCCTCGACCAGGTCTCCACCCGCCTGACCGCCCTGGAGTTCGAGGGCGGCGCGACGCTGCACGACGTCCTGACGGTCCTCCAGCGCTCCGAGCTCGTCACGCGCATGGCCGTCGAGATCGAGCGCTACATCGTCGAGCTCGGCACCGAGGGCCGGCTGATCGAGATGCAGCTCGAGGAGACGATGGTCGGCGTCGCCGCCGACAAGGCCGCGCTCGATCCACGACTACCTGGCCGAGCGATCCGACGAGGCGTTCGCCGCCGCGCTGGACCAGCTCGGGCGCCTGCCCCATCAGGACCTGCTGGACTTCGGCCGCCTGGCCGAGCTGATGGGCTACGACCGCAAGCTCAACACCCTGGACTATCCGGTCTCGCCGCGTGGCTACCGGATCCTGGGGCGCATCCCGCGCCTCCCGAAGCTCGTCGTCCAGCAGATCGTCAAGGAGTTCGGCGGGTCTCGACGAGCTGCTCGCCGCAACGGACGCGGAGCTGGAGACCGTCGAGGGCGTCGGAGAGATCCGCGCGAAGGACATCCGCGAGGGCCTTCGCCGGTTGCAGGAGATCAACCTCGTCGATCGGTACCTGCAGACGTAGACCCGCAGCACGCATTTCGGATGCATACCCCCTGGCCAGCTCGCTGCGCGGCCTGACCAAGGAGGACACCATTCCCGATACGATCGAAGAGCAGATCCTGGAGGACCTCGAGCTCCGTCACGTCGAGAACATCGATTTCGAGATCGGCGACAACGTCGTCTATCCGCACCACGGGGCGGGCAAGGTCCTCAAGAAGGAACTGCGCAAGATGTTCGGTGAGGAGCGCGAGTACCTCACCATCAAGATCCTCCACAACGACATGACCGTCATGGTCCCGTGCGAGAACGCCGGCATCGCCGGCCTGCGCCGGGTCATCGACGAGGAGACGGTCAAGAAGGTTCTCGGCGGTGCTGCGAGGACGACGTCTCCGAGATGCCCAAGAACTGGAACCGCCGCTTCAAGCACAACCGCGACAAGATCAAGACCGGCGACATCTACGAGCTCGCCGAGGTCGTGCGCAACCTCGCGCTCCGCGAGCACGAGAAGGGCCTGTCGACGGGCGAGAAGCAGATGTTCACGCGCGCCAAGAAGATCCTCGCCTCCGAGCTGATGTACGCGCTGGACAAGGACGAGGACGAGGCCGAGGAGCACCTCGACGATCTGCTGTCGGACGTCGGCGGGGCAGAAGGTCGAAGGTCCCCGCGGCCAAGCTAGATCAACTGATGTCAGCGGTCGCGCTCGTCGTGGCTGCCGGACGTGGCGAGCGCCTTGGGATCGGATGGAGCCCAAGGCGTTCGTTGTCATGTGCGGGGCGCCCGATGCTGGAATGGTCCCTCGACGCGCTGCGCGGCGGCGCCGATCGAGGTCGTCGTCGCGCTGCCCGCGGGTTCGAGGCGCCGCCGGGCGTGATCGGCGTCGCCGGGGGCGACGCAGCGCTCGCACTCGGTCCGCAACGCGCTGGCGCCGCGCCGGCCGGGCGGACCCCGTGCTCGTCCACGACGCGGCGCGCCCGCTGGTGACGCCGGAGATCGTGCGGCGACTGCCTGGCGGCGCTGCGACGGCGCCGACGCCGCGATCGCCGCGGCGCCGCTGACGGACACGGTCAAGGAGGCCGGCGGCGACCAGGTCGTCCGCACGCTCGACCGCTCGCGGCTGTGGGCGATCCAGACGCCGCAGGTGTTCCGCCGCGACGTGCTGGAGCGCGCTGCTCGCCAGCCCGACGACGTCCTCGCCGCCGCGACCGACGACGCCTCGCTGGTCGAGGCCGCGGGCGGGACCGTGCGCCTCGTCGAGGCGCCGCGCGCGAACTTCAAGGTCACCGCCCCCGAGGACCTGCGGCTCGCCGAGCTGCTCGCTGACATCGCTGAGTGCTGACCGACTACCACGTCCACCTGCGCCCCGACGACCGGCCACGTCCGCGCGAGTACTTGACGGCCGCCAACGCCGAGCGCTACCGCGAGGCCGCGACCGAGCGCGGGATCGCCGAGCTCGGCGTCACCGAGCACATCTACCGCTTCACGCCAGGCGCTCGACGTCTGGCAGCACGAGCTGTGGCGCGAGTACGCCGCCGACGACATCGACGCCTACTGCGCGTTCGTGCGCGAGCAGACCGACCTCAAGCTCGGCATCGAGGCCGACTTCATCCCGGGCCGCGAGGACCGCATCGCGCGAGCTGCTGCGACGCGCGCGACTGGGACTACGTCGTCGGCTCGATCCACTTCCTCGGCGACGGGCGCGCTGGACTACGACAAGTACGACGTCTGGACCCGCGCCGACTCGCCCGACAAGGTCTGGCGCACCTACTTCACGTGGCTCGGCGAGGCCGCCGCGCAGCGGCATGTTCGACATGCTCGCCCACCCCGACCTCGTCAAGCACTGGGGCCGCGAGCGCCCGTGGCCCGAGAAGGACCTGCGCTTCTACTACGACATCGCGATGGAGGGGATCGCCGAGTCGGGCGTCGCGATCGAGGTGTCGACCGCCGGGCTGCGCAAGCCGGTCGGCGAGATCTACCCGCGCCGCGCGTTCCTGGAGATGGTCGTCGACGCCGGCAACCCGATCGCGCTGTCTCGCGACGCCCACACGCCCGAGCAGCTCGGCTTCGAGTACGACCAGGCGCTGGAGCTGCTGGACGACGTCGGCGTCAAGGAGCTCGCGGTGTTCGAACGGCGCGCGAGCGCGGCTGGAGCCGATCGGGATGAGCACGCCGCACCGGCATCGGCTGGGACTCGCACCGGCTCGTCGCCGGGCGGCCCGCTGATCCTCGGCGGCGTCGAGCGATCGAGCACGACGCGGCCTCGACGGCCACTCCGACGCCGACGTCCTGACCCACGCGGTGATCGACGCGCTGCTGGGCGCGGCCGGCCTGGGCGACATCGGCCAGCACTTCCCGGACACCGACGGCGGTTCGCGGACGCCGACTCGATCGAGCTGCTGCGCGAGCGTCGGCGCGCGCCGCGGCCGCCGGCTGGGCCGTCGGTCCACGTCGACACGACGGTGATGATGGAGCGCCCGAAGCTCGCGCGACGCCGCGCCGCGATCCGCGCATCGCTGGCCGCGGCGCTCGGGGTCGCCGCGGACGCGGTGAACATCAAGGCGACGACCGGCGAGGGCATGGGCTTCGTCGGCCGCGGCGAGGGCGTCGCGGCGCTCGCGGTCGTGACGGTCGAACGCGATCGGCTGACGCGCATGGGCTCCGTGCCGAGCGGCACTCTGGACCTCGTCGTCGCTCGCCGTGCTCGTCGGCGTCGCGGTGTTCCTGCTGCTCGCGTACCGCACGGCGATCCCGTACCCGATCCTGCTCGTGATGGGCGGGCCGGCGCTGGCGTTCGTCCCCGGGCGCGCCGACTTCGAGCTGGACCCGCGAGCTCGTCCTCGTGATCTTCCTGCCGCCGCTGCTGTACGCGGCCGCGTTCTTCACCTCGCTGCAGGACCTGCGCGACAACTGCGCCCGATCGGGGTGCTGGCGATCGGGCTGGTGACGTGACGACGGTGGCGGTCGCGCGTGGTGGCCCACGCGCTGATCGACGGGCTGCAGTGGCCGGCCGCCTTCGTGCTCGGCGCCGTCGTCTCGCCGACCGATCCGGTCGCGGCGACGGAGATCGCCGCGCGCGTCCAGCGCCGCGGCGGCTGGTGACGATCGTCGAGGGCGAGTCGCTCGTCAACGACGCGACGGCGCTGATCGCCTACAAGTTCGCGGTCGCCGCGGTGCTGAGCGGGCAGCTTCTCGCTGGGCGACGCGATCGGGACGTTCGTGCTCGACGCGGTCGCCGGCGTCGCGATCGGCCTGGCGGTCGGCTGATGCGATCGCGCAGCGGTCCGCAGGCGCTCGACGACGCGCCGACGGAGATCGCGATCTCGCTGATGACGCCGTACTTCGCCTATCTGCCCGCCGAGGCGCTCGGCGTCAGCGCGGTGCTGGCGGCGGTCACGGCCGGGCTCTACCTGGGCTGGCGCTCGCCGGAGCTGATCACGCCGGTGACGCGGATCCAGGCGTTCTCGTTCTGGGAGATGTTCGTCTTCGTGCTCAACGCGGCGCTGTTCGTGCTGGTCGGGCTCGAGCTGCCGCACGTCATCGACGGGCTGGGCGGGAGCTACTCGACCGGCGAGCTGAGCTCTACGGCCGCGGTCGTCGCTCGCGGTGATCGCGGTGCGCTTCCTGTGGGTCTTCCCGCTCGCGTACCTGCCCGGTCGCATGTTCGCGCGGATGCGCGGCAGCGAGCGCCCGCGACTGTCGCCTGCTGTTGCGGTCGCGTTGACCGGCATGCGCGGCGGCGGTGTCGCTGGCGGCCGCGCTGGCGATCCCGTTGCGACCGACGACGGCGGCGCGCTCCCGGACGCGACCTGATCATCTTCCTGGCCTACGCGGTGATCCTCGTGACGGTCGTGATCCAGGGCCTGGCGCTGCCGGGCTGATCCGGCGCCGGGCTGCGACGACGACGAGGGATGCCGACACGAGAGGAGGCGCGCCTGCGCGCCGCGTGGCGGCGCTGCAGGCGATCGACCTGGACGAGCGGCGCGGAGTGGAGTGCGCGCGAGACCGTCCGGCGCATGCGCGCGCTCTACGAGTACCGCATCCGCCGCTTCGAGGCGCGGCTTGACGACGGGGACGACGGCGACATCGAGCGGGGCTCGCTGGCCTACCAGCGCCTGCGCCGCAAGGTCCTGGAGGCCGAGCGCGCCGAGATCATCCGCCTGCGCAACCGCGGCGTCATCACCGACGAGATCATGCGCCGCATCGAGCGCGACCTCGACCTCGAGGACGCCCGCCTGGAGATCTGACTAGCCTCCGGCCGTCCGTGGAGCGCTTCGTCGACACCGACGGGACCGTCCGTCTCGCGCCGCTGATCGCCGGATGCGTCGCGCTCGCGGCGCTGACGCTGCTGTTCCCGTCCTCGCCGACGTACGACCCGTGGGCCTGGATCATCTGGGGCAGGGAGATGCTGCACCTCGACCTGAGCACGGTCGACGGGCCGTCGTGGAAGCCGCTGCCGGTGCGTTCACCACGCCGTTCGCGCTGTTCGGGGACGCGGCGCCGCAGCTGTGGCTCGTCGTCGCGCGGGCGGGGGCGATCGCGGCGGTCGTGCTCGCGTTCAGCGTCGCGCGCCGGCTCGGGGGCGTGGTGGCCGGCGCCGCCGCGGCGGGCGCGCTTGCGCTTGCGCCGTGGTTCGTCAGGACGACCGCGCTCGGGCAACTCCGAAGGGCTGATGGTCGCCTGCGTGCTCGGCGCGATCGACCGCCACCTCGTCGGGCAAGCACCACGCCGCGCTCGCGTGGGGCGTCGCGGCGGCGCTGCTGCGCCCCGAGGCTTGGCCGTTCCTCGGCCTCTACGGCGCCTGGCTGCTCTACAAGCAGCGGCGGGCCGTCGTCTACGGCTCGCGGTTGCGTTCGGGTGCCTGCCGGTCCTCTGGTTCCTGCCGGAGTACTGGGGCTCGGGCGACTTCCACCGCGCCGCGGACCGCGCGCAGGAGCCGCTCTCCAACAGCGCCGCGTTCGCCGACCACCCGTGGGTCAAGGTGCTGGAGAACTCGACGAAGTTGATGACCGCGCCGCTGTGGGTCGGGCTCGGCCTGGCGCTCGTGCTGCTGCTGTCGAAGCGTGTGCCGCCGCACGCCGCGAAGGCCGCTGCGGGGGTCGCGCTGCTGGGCCTGCTGTGGCTCGGCCTGGTCGCGTACATGACCGAGCACGGCTACAGCGGCAACCAGCGCTACCTCGTCGTGCCGGCGGTGCTGATGGTGGTGGTCTCGGCGACGGCGATCGGCTGGCTGATGCGAGCGGTGCCGCTCGCGATCCTCGCCGCGGTCGTCTTCGCTGCCCCTTCGTTCGCGCACCTCGGCGACCTCGAACGCACGCTCAGATACCAGGGCCGCCTCGGCGCACCAGCTCGCCGACGCTGTCGACGACGCGGGCGGCAAGGACCGCCTGCTGCGCGTGCGGCAAGCCCTACACGTCGCCGTTCCTCGTGCCTGCCGTCGCGTGGCAGCTGGGCGTCCACACGACGACCGTCGGGCTCGACGCGCAACCGCCCGCGGTTGTCTTCCGCGTCAAGGTCAACGGCCGCGCACGCGGGACGCCGACGCTGCGAGGCGTGCCGCGCAACCGCACGCTCGGCCAAGCCCCGAACTGGCGGATCGTGGGGCAGTGCCGGTGAGGCTGAAGATCGCCGGCGTCGTCGGCCTGCTGATCATCTCTGGCCTGGCTGCGCAGCACCGCGCTGCACGCGCCCTTCTGGATCGACGAGGGCCTGTCCGTCGGCATCGCCTCGCACCCGTTCCTCGACATCCCCGGCGTCCTCAGGCAGGACGGCTCGCCGCCGCTGTACTACCTGCTGCTGCACGTCTGGATGGAGGTCTTCAGCGACGGCCAGGCGACGACGCACATGCTGAGCCTCGTCTTCGCGCTGCTGACGGTCCCGGTGGCGTACTGGGCGGGACGCAGCCTCTTCGACGAGCGCAGCGGCTGGATCGCCGCGGGGCTCGCCGCGATCAACCCGTTCCTCACCTACTACGCGCAGGAGACGCGGATGTACTCGCTCGTCGCGCTCGAGGCGCTGCTGCTGGTGGCGTTCTTCGCGCACGTCTTCGCGTTCGGCCGGCGTGGGTTCCGCATCCCAGCCGGGCTCGCGCTCGCAGCGCTGGTCTACACCCACAACTGGGGCCTCTTCCTCGGCCCTCGGCACCGTCGTCGCGCTGCTGCCGATCTGGCGCGCTGGCGCTCAAGGACGCGCTCGTCGTCTACGGCATCGCGGCCGTCCTCTACCTGCCGTGGGTCCCGTCGCTGCTGTTCCAGGCCGCCCACACGGGCGCGCCGTGGTCCGAGCGTCCCTCGCTGTCCGACGTGCTCGGCCCGATCAGCGGGATCCTCGGCGGTGAGGCCGTTCCGCTTGGCCTGTTCCTCGCCACCGGCGCCGGGCTCTCGACGCTGCTCAAGCGCCACGAGCCGCCGCGCACGCGAGCGATCTGGATCCTCGTCACGATCCCGCTCGCCGGGCTTGCCCTTGCGTGGCTGAGCTCGCAGGCGAGCCCTGCCTTCACCGGCCGCTACTTCGCCGTCTTCGTCGGTCCCGTGATCCTGCTCGCGGGCGTCGGCCTCGCACACGCCGGCCGCCTCGGCATCGTCTGCCTGCTGATCGTGCTTGCGCTCTGGCTCGACCCGCGCACCGACCAGATCAACCGCAAGTCCGACGCGCGCACCGTCGCCGCGCTGATCAAGGACCACGTCAGTCCCGGCGACCTCGTGATCTCCGCGCACCCCGAGCAGGCGCCGCTGCTGCATTACTACTTCCCCAGGGGGCTGCGCTACGCGACGGCGCTCGGCCCGATGGCCGACCCGCAGGTGTTCGACTGGCGCGACGCCCTCGACAAGCTGCGCGCCGCTCACCCGCCGGCGGTTCTCAGCCCGCTCGTCAGCACGATGAAGCCCGGCCAGCAGGTGATCCTCGTGCTGCCGATCATCCGCCGCGCGACATGGAACGCGCCGTGGACGCGGCTCGTGCGCCGCCGCTCGGCGGAGTGGGAGCGCGCCGCCAACCGCGACCCGCAGCTCGACCGCCTCGAGACCTACCCGACGTTCGAGGACGGGCCGCTGCCGCGCGGGGTGCGCGCGGTCATCTACCGCGTGACGTGCACCGATGCGCGCGCGGCGTATGTTGGGCTGTGTTAGGAACGGTTAGAACACGGACCGATTTCGCGCGCGCACGGGCAGCATGGGGAGCAATGAACCCACCCCCCAGCGCCACCGCCGAGTTCGATGCCGTCGACACCCCCGGCCTCGAGCTCAGAGACGGCGGTGACGAGCGTCCGTACGTCGTCATCGGCGGCGGCCCCGCCGGACTGACCGCCGGCTATCTGCTCGCCAAGAAGGGCAAGCGCGTGATCGTGCTGGAGGCCGAGGACCAGGTCGGCGGCATCGCCAAGACCGTCGTCGACCCGGACGGCTACCGCTTCGACCTCGGCGGCCACCGCTTCTTCACGAAGAACAAGGAGGTCGACGACCTCTGGCACGAGATCATGGGCGACGAGTTCCTCAAGCGCCCGCGGATGTCGCGCATCTTCTGGCGCGGCAAGTACCTCGACTACCCGCTGAAGGGCACCGACGTCATCAAGAAGCTCGGTCCGGTCGAGCTGTTCCTGTGCGGCATGTCGTACCTGTGGGCGACGGTCAAGCCCAAGGGCCGGGAGGAGAACCTCGAGCAGTGGGTGTCCAACCGCTTCGGCAAGCGCCTCTACAACCACTTCTTCAAGGGCTACACCGAGAAGGTCTGGGGCGTGCCCTGCGACGAGATCCGCGCCGAGTGGGCGGCGCAGCGGATCAAGGGCCTGAGCTTCTTCAGCGCCGCCAAGGCGGCGTTCTTCGGCAACAAGGGCAACAAGATCAAGTCGCTGATCGACTCCTTCAACTACCCGCGCTTCGGCCCGGGCCAGATGTGGGAGGAGATGACGCGCCGCATCGAGGAGCTGGGCGGCGAGGTGCGCCTCGAGACGCCCGCCACGAAGATCGAGGTGCAGGACGGCCGCGTCGTGCGCATCCACACGCCCGGCGAGGTGCTCGAGCCGCGCGGCACGATCTCCTCGCTGCCGCTGCGCAACACGGTCGGCATGGCGTCGCCCGCGGCGCCGAAGGCCGTGTCCGACGCCGCGCAGGGCCTGCGCTACCGCGACTTCCTCACGGTCTCGCTGGTGCTCGACGGCGAGGACCTCTTCCCCGACAACTGGATCTACATCCACGAGGAGCACGTCGAGGTCGGCCGCATCCAGAACTTCCGCTCGTGGTCGCCGTGGATGGTCCCGGACCCCTCCACGGCGTGCGTCGGCATGGAGTACTTCTGCTTCAAGGGCGACGAGCTCTGGAACGCGCCTGACGAGGACCTGATCGCACTGGCCACGCGCGAGCTCGAGGCGCTCGGGCTGGCCAAGCCCGACCAGGTGCGCCGCGGCTACGTCGTGCGCGTGCCGAAGGCCTACCCGATGTACGACGCCGACTACGCCGAGCGCGTCGACGCGATCCGCTCGTGGCTCGACCCGCTGGAGGGCTTCATCCAGGTCGGCCGCAACGGCCTGCACCGCTACAACAACTCCGATCACTCGATGCTCTCGGCGATGCGCGCCGTCGACAACATGCTCGGCGGCGAGCGCCACGACATCTGGGCGGTCAACGTCGAGTCGGCCTACCACGAGGAGCAGACCGACGCCGACGCCGAGCAGCCCTACCGCGAGGCGCCCGACACGCCCGCGATGCGCGAGCCGCTGTCCGACGTCGCGTCGTGACCACCTGACGGCAGCTCGATCGCGAGCGTCAGCACGAAGCGGGCGCCGGGCACGTGCTCGGCGTCGAGCTCGAGCGTCCCGCCGAGGCGCGTCGCCAGCTCGCGGCCGATCGCAAGGCCAAGACCGAAGCCCGAGGCGCCGCTCGTCTCGCTACCGCGCCGGAAGCGCTCGAAGATCAGGTCGCGGTCGGCCGGCGCGACGCCGGGGCCGTCGTCGGTGACCTCAGCAGCGCGTGCTCGCCGGAGTAGCTGGCGGCGACGGTGATCGTCGCGCCCTCGGGGGCGTAGCGCAGCGCGTTGTCGATCAGGATGCGCGTGATCCGCGCGACGGCGTCGGGGTCGCCGTGTGCCCAGCACGGGCCGGGCGGCGGCATGACGGTGAGCACCTGCTCTGCACCGTCGGCCCGCAACGCGAACTCGGCGGCGACGGCGCGGGAGAGCTCCCCGAGCTCGACGGGCTCACCGCGCAGGTCGACGCCGGCATCCAGGCGGCTGAGGTCCAGCAGCTCGGCCGCGAGCGCACGCAGGCGCTCGAGGTCGGCCTGCGCGGCGCGGACCTGCGTGCGCGCGTCCTCGACGTCGATCGCGTCGGCCTCGAGATCCTCGGCCAGCAGCTCGAGCGTCCCCATCAGCGACGTCAGCGGCGTTCTGAGCTCATGCGAAGCGGTCGCGACGAAGTGCCTGCGCGCGTGCTCCTGGCGGCGCAGCGCCTGCTGCATCTCGGCCATCGCGCGGGCAAGGTCGCCGAGCTCGTCGCGGCGCTCGTCGAATGGCGCCGGCGCGTCGGGACCCTCGCGCACGATCCGCTGCGCGCCGCGGCGCAGGCGCGCCAGCCGCCGGCTCAGCGTGCTGGAGAGGACGACGCCGAAGGCCAGCGCCACACCGAGGCCGATCAGCGCTGCGGTGATGAACGCGCGCTCGACCTCGTCGACCACCTGCGTGAGGTTCGTGTCCTCCTTGCGGATCGACAGCACCGCGCGCGGCGTGCGCACGTTGGCGCTGCGGCGGACGGCAAGGGGGATCGCGATGTGGATCCCGCCGCCGTTCTGCGTGGTGACCGAGCGGCCGTCGGCAAATGCGCGCCACGCCTCTGGGCCGTCTTCGCCGGGCGGCGGGCTCAGCCGGCCCGTCTTGCCGTCATACAGCGCGTAGAGGGAGTTGGTGCGCGACGCCAGCCCGTTCGCGATCTCGTCAGCGCGCGCGAGGTTGCCGCGGCGGACCGCATCGTCCAGCTGCTCGCGTGCGGAGAACGCCGCCGTCTGCAGCGACTCGCGGCTCTGGTCGCGCAAGCGGTCCTGCAGCGGCGACAGCAGCGCGGCCGCCGCGGCCAGCAGCGTCACCGCGCTGGTCGCCACGAGCGCGAGCAGCAGCCGTGCTCTCACGGCGCCCTGAAGCGGTAGCCGGCGCCGCGGACCGTCTGGATCAGCTCGGGTCGCTCGGGCTCGACCTCGAGCTTCTCGCGCAGGTGGCGGATGTGGACGTCGATCGCGCGCGGGTCGCGGTAGGCGCTGTCGCCCCAGATCGCGCGCAGCAGCTCCTGGCGGTTGACGAGGCGCCCGGCGCGGGCCATCAGGTAGCTGAGCAGCTCGTACTCGGCGAACGTGACGTGGACCGCGCGCGCCGCGCGCGGAGACGGTGCGGGCCTCGCGGTCCAGGCGGATGCCGCCGATCTCGACAAGCTCGTCGCCGGCGACGCGGCCACCGGCGCGGCGCAGCACCGCGCGGATGCGGCTGCGCAGCTCGGCGAGGCCGAACGGCTTGGTGACGTAGTCGTCGGCGCCGGCCTCGAGCCCCTGCACGGCGTCGGCCTCGGAGTCCAGCGCGGTGAGCATGATGATCGGCGTCACGTCGCGGCGGGCGCGCATCGTGCGGCAGACGTCGTGGCCGTTGGGGCCGTGCCCGAGCGCGACGTCGAGCAGGACGACGTCGAAGCGCCCGTCGCGGGCCTCCGCAAGCGCGCCGTGGCCGTCGGCGACCGCGGTGATGCGGTGTCCCTCCCGCGCGAAGGAGCGCGTGAGCATGTCGCGCAGCGGGGCGTCGTCGTCGACGATGAGGATGTCCAGCGTGGCCGGCATCATCAGATGCCGGCGCAATGCTAGACGGCGCTGCGCGCTGCCCTGCGCGCCGCGGCGTCGGCGCGCAGCTGCTCGTGCTCGACCTGGCGCTTGAGGGCGAGCAGCGTGCGCTCGAGGTGGCGCTTGACCTGGCCGGAGGCGAGGCGCTCGGAGACCCAGCCCCAGATGCCCGCGCCGGCGACGCCGTAGGAGAGGCGCAGCTCGACGGTCGTGCGTGCGTGCTTGGCGCTCGCGTCGCGCTGTCTGAGCCGCAGGCGACCGCGCTGGTCCAGGCCGGTGACCGAGGTCCACGCCCAGTCGTTGGGCTCGTCGAACTCGATCGTCTCGATCAGCGAGCCGACGTCCACCGAGCCGACGCGCATCAGCATCCGGTAGCGCGCGCCGAGCCCGCGGCGCTCCTCGGTGGCGACCTCCCAGCGGGTGACGCCGGACATGTAGTGCAGGATCCGCGACGGGTCGGTGGCAAACTCCCAGATCGCATGCGGCGGTGCGCTGATGTCGATCTGCGTCTTGATCCTCATCCGATCACCGGGAAGCGCCGCTCGGCGGCGAGCGCATCGAGCGTCTCCTGCATCACGCGCATCACGTGGTCGTAGACCTCGTCGATGTCCGGGTCGTCGCCGAACTCCTCGCGCAGGTGGATCGGCGGCAGCGCCTCGACGACGATCTTCGCCGGCAGCGGCAGGTGGCCGAACAGGTCGCCGACGTTGATGCCCCACGGCAGCGCGAAGGAGATCGGCAGGACCTTGAGGCGCAGCGCCTTGTC
The DNA here is from genome assembly GCA_963727365.1 of Paraconexibacteraceae bacterium. Classification (GTDB taxonomy): domain Bacteria; phylum Actinomycetota; class Thermoleophilia; order Solirubrobacterales; family Solirubrobacteraceae; genus Paraconexibacter. The sequence goes on from CAVSFU010000017.1 coordinate 359,292, forward strand.
GAGCCGCAACGCCTTCGCCAGCCCTTCGCCGCGGCTGAGGAAGAGCGCGGTCTCCTGGCCGCCGATCGTGACCACCGGGACGATCGGGACGTCGTGCTCGAGCGCGAGGCGGATGAAGCCCTTGCGGCCGTTGAAGTCGACCGTGTGGCGCTGCCAGCTCGGGCGGTGCACCTCGTAGTCGCCGCCCGGGAAGACGAGCACCGCGGCACCGGACTTGAGTGCCTTCTCGGCGTTCTTCGGTGACGCGGCAACGGTGCCGAACTTCCGCAGGAAGCCGAGGCCGGGGGCGGACAGCACGAGGTTGTGCGCCAGTTGGTAGTAGGCGCGCTCGACGCCGAAGTAGGTGTTGAACGCGAGCGTGATGATCCCCGTCTCGGGGGAGACGTTGCCGCCCGAGTGGTTGCCGACGAGCAGGACCGGCCCGTCCTCGGGGACGTTGCCCAGGCCGCGAACCTCGGCGCGAAACCACAGCGTCGCGAGCAGCCACAGCCGCGGGAGGTTGTCGCGGATGTAGTCCGGATCGCGCTCGTCGAGGTCCGCGGCGGGAATCCGTCGCTGCGCCTGGCGCGCGAGCTCCTTGACGAGCCGCGCCGGCAGCGCGGCGAGCCCGCCGTCGTCCGTCTCGTGCGGCGTGAATCCGTTCGTCGAGTGCCCGTTCGACGACGCCGGCGCCGTCTGCGTCCCGTCACTCATCGTTGCGAGTGTATGTGCCCGGAGCGCGGCGCAGAGACGCGCCGCGCTCCGTCACGGCGACCGCTAGACGCCAGACGGGGCGTCGTCTGAGCTCGGGGCGACGCTCGAGTCGGGTCGGCGGACCCGTCCTTCTCCGGGCACGGCCCGCGGCCGCCGTCGCGGTCGGGGGCGCTTTCGGGGGTCGTGCGCTGCTGCTCGGGGGTGGTCGCCGAGGGCGTCGTCTGCGTGGAGCCGTCGCCGGACTGCGCGAGGCCGACCGACGTGCCGCCGGCGAGCGCCGCTGCTACAGCGGCAAGGGCAATGAGGGTGCGTTTGGGGGTGGGCATGGCCTGACTGTGGCGCAGGGCTCTGCGAAAACTCTGAGAACCGCGGTCAGGCGAGGGCGGCCAGGGGTTCCGGCGAACCGAGGACATCCCGCGCGAACCGCCATTGGATTGGCACCTCCTGTGGGCTGACATCGCGGAGCTCGCCGAAGTTCTTCTTCGTCCAGTCGGCATCGTAGTTGTAGTTCCCTCGGAAGACTGTTCAGGCGGGTGCTGGTGGATTGGCATCGTGCCGCGCCTGTTTGGGCCGACGGGTTGGCCGCTGCGCGAGCGAACAGCCGCTTAGAGGGGGCGGGGTGTGCTCGCGGGCCGAAAGCTGGCGGCCGCAATCGCGCCTCAATGTGGCCGTTCTCGCGAAGTCTCGACCTCGCGCCCGAGCTGGCGCTCCGCGCGGCCAATCCACCAACGCCCGCCTGACGACGGTGCACAACCTCCCGGGACTACGGCCCGCAGCGCTACGCCGCGGCGCGGCCGACTTCGCCGCCGACGTGCAGCTCCGCGCGGCGCAGGAAGCGCTTCACGAGGCCGTTGGTCTGCGCGGCACGCTCGATCTGCGGGACGTGCCCGCACTCGTCGAGCACGATCTGCTCGGCGTTGGGCAGCCACTCGCCGACGTGGTGCGAGAACGCCGCCGGGATCAGCGGGTCATGGGTGCCCCAGACGAACAACGACGGCGCGGTCAACGTCGACAGGCGCTCATAGAAGCCACCGGCACCGAACGGGCGCTCGAGGTAGATGTTGCGCGCCGCCGTCAAGAACGCCGCGCGCGCGTGCGGGGAGCCGTAGATGCGGCGGAACTCGTCGACGGCGATGTCAGCGGTCGCCGGGTCGATCGCATACGGGTCGGCGAACAGGCCGCGCAGCTGCCCGGCAACCATGTCGCGCGTGAACGCGTGCGGGAGGACGCCGAGCTGCGGCGGCAGCGCCTGCACCACGCGCAGCCACGGACGCTTGACGAACGCCACCGCCGGCGCCAGCAGCACGAGCCCCCCGACACGCCGCGGCGCGCGCAGCGCCACCTCGATCGCCACGCGCCCGCCCATCGAGTTGCCGACGATGTGCGCGCGGTCGATGTCGAGCGCGTCGAGCAGCCCCAGCACCGACCCGGCGAACCACGACGCGTCGTAGGGCGCGCCCAGCGGCTTGCTCGACGACCCGAACCCGGGCAGGTCGATGGCATGCACGCGGTAGCCGCTTGCCGCCAGCGTGGCGGCCGTGTCGAAGAACGACGTCTTCGTCGCCCCGAGCCCGTGGATCAGCACGACGTCGGGGCCCTCGCCGAGCGTCAACGTGCTGATCGTCCGCCGCCCCGGCAGCCGCACGTCGCGCAACCGCACCAGCGGCGGGCGCCCGTTGGGCAGCCGGAACAGTCCCTCGAAGCCGATCGCGCGGTCGAGATCGCCGCGCGCGCTGACGCGGCGCTCGTAGAACGCGCCGACCGACGAGATGCTGCCCTGACGAAGCGCAAGCCAGGTCTCCGCGTCGGTCGTGATCACGACGTCGGGCCGTGCGCTGACGCCCGCGAGCACCTGGGCGCTGTGGCGCCCGCAGCGCACCTGGTAGATCCGGCCGATGTCGGCCAGGCGGATCTGCACCGTCGCCGTGTGCCCCTCGGGCGCGCCGAGGTAGCGCTCTGGCAACGAGCGAAAAGCCCCCTGGACCTCTGCGAGCAGCCGTCCTTGGCCCACCTGCCCTTGCATAAGGCGTGCACCCTATACCTTCCCGCGGCGCCCGCCCCCGTAGATTCCCACGCAAAATGCGCACGATTCGCCTTCACGACAGCCGCAGCGGCCAGATCATTGACCTGATTCCGCGCGACCCCGGGAAGGTCGGCATGTACGCCTGCGGACCGACGGTCTACAACCGCATCCACATCGGCAACGCGCGCCCGTTCGTCGTCTTCAGCCTGCTCAAGCGCTTTCTCGAGCACGAGGGCTACGAGGTCACGTTCGTCGCCAACATCACCGACGTCAACGACAAGATCTACGACGCCGCCCGCGCGCAGGGTGTCCCGAGCCAGCAACTGGCCGACGAGATGACCGCGCACTACATCGCCGACACCGACGGCCTCGAGATCGGCCGCCCTGACCACGAGCCGACCGGCCGCAGGCACGGTCCCGGAGATCATCGCCCTGATTCAGGACCTGATCGACAAGGACCACGCCTACGCCGTCGAGGGCGACGTCTACTTCCGCGTGCGCAGCGACCCGTCCTACGGCGAGCTCTCGCATCGCGACATCGACCAGATGGACCAGGGCGAGGGCATCGAGGGCGCCTCGCTGAAGGAGGACCCGCTCGACTTCGCGCTGTGGAAGGCCCAGAAGGAGGGCGAGGACACCGCCTGGGACGCGCCCTGGGGCACCGGCCGCCCGGGCTGGCACATCGAGTGCTCGGCGATGGCCGAGGCGCTGCTCGGCGTGGACTTCGACATCCACGGCGGCGGCAACGACCTGATGTTCCCCCACCACGAGAACGAGGCCGCGCAGACCCGCGGCGCGCGCGGCGTCGAGCTCGCGCGGATCTGGATGCACAACGGGATGCTCCAGATGGCGGCGAGAAGATGTCCAAGTCGCTGGGCAACATCGTCGGGCTGCCCGACGGCGCTCGCCGACAACGGCCGCGACGCGCTGATCATGCTCTTCTGCAGCGCGCCACTACCGCCAGCCGATGCAGTACGACGACGCGACGCTCGAGGAGGCGCCGCGCGCGTGCGGCGCATCCGCGAGGCCGGGCGCCGGCTGGTCGACGGCCCGTCGCCCGAGGATCTCGCGCCGCTGAAGCAGCGCTTCTTCGACGCGCTCGCCGACGACTTCGGCACGCCGCGCGGCGCTGGCCGCGGTCTTCGACTGGGTGCGCGAGGCCAACAAGCGCGAGGACGTCGGCCGCGACGACCTCGCGAGATGCTCGCCGTGCTGGGCTGGACAACCTGCTCGCGCCCGACGAGGAGGGCCCGCCGGCGCGAGTCGTCGCGCTGGCCGAGCAGCGCCAGGCCGCGCGTGCCGACAAGGACTTCGCGGAGTCCGACCGCCTGCGCGACGAGATCGCTGCCGCCGGCTGGGTCGTCCGCGACGTCGCCGGCGGCTACGAGCTCGTCCCCTCGAACTGATGGCCGGCCAGGTCCTCTACGGCCGCCAGCCCGTCCACGAGGCGCTGCGCGCCGGGCGGCGCAAGGTCCACCGGATCTGGGCGACGCAGGCCGCCTCGCGCGAGGACTGGCTCGCTGACGTCGCCGTCGAGATCGCGGACGCCGCCTGGATCGCCGAGCGCTGCGGCAACGATGCGCACCAGGGCGTTTGCGCCGACGTCGAGCCCTACCCGTACGTCGGCGCGAGCGAGCTGCTGGCCAAGCGCGAGCCGCTGATCGTCGCGCTCGACGAGGTTCAGGACCCGCAGAACCTCGGCGCGATCGCGCGCACGGCCGAGTGCGCGGGCGCCACCGGGCTCGTCTTCCCGGAGCGCCGCAGCGCCGAGGTCACGCCCGCGGTCGCCAAGGCGTCGGCCGGCGCGGTCGAGCATCTGCCGATCGCCCACGTCAAGAACCTCGCGGACTTCCTCGGCGAGGCCAAGCGCGCCGACTGCTGGGTCTACGGCGCTGCCGGCGGCGCCGGGGCAGTGCCGTGGACGGCGCCCGACTGGACCGGCGGCGTCGTGCTCGTGATGGGTGCGGAGGGCAAGGGGCTGCGCCCGCGCGTGGCGTCGTCCTGCGACCAGCTCGTCGCGCTGCCGCTGAAGGGCCGCGTCGGCTCGCTGAACGTCAGCGCGGCTGCCGCGGCGCTGCTCTACGAGATCGTCCGCAAACGGGGATGAGGCGACTCGCGCTGCTGGCGGCGGCCATGCTGCTTGCCGGCTGCGGCAAGACCGAAAAGAGCGCGAGCGTGGGGGCGACGCTGAAGCACAACGCGATCGAGGTCACCGTGCAGCGCGTCGACCCCGCAGCTCCGATCCGTGACGACGTCACGGGCCTTGGGCGCCCGCTTCCCGGAAACCACCTGATCGGGGTACGCGTGCGCGCATGCGTCGGTCGCGGCGCCGCACTCGGACCGACCGCGTTCGGTCTCGACGTCCGGGACGGCAGCGCGCGCCTGAAGTTCCCGGCGACGAACTACAGCGACCGCTTCGCGTCCGTCTTCTCCGGCGACTGCGGCGAGGGCTGGGTCGTCTTCGAGGCGCCGGTGGGCGCGGTCCCTGAGGCGGTGACGCTGACCTACGACGACACCGGGTCCGCACAACCGTCGAACCGGCGCGAGACCCACGCCCGCTTCCGCTGGAAGCTCTGACGGGCGACCACGTCGGACGGATTGCAAGGCGCGTTGCAGGAAATCCCTGCAAAGCCTTGACAAAGCTCCATAAGCACGCGTACGCTGCCGCACCAGATAACCGTAAACCTCAGCCTGAGAATGGTTGAGGGAACGTAGATGGCGCCAGGGGAGGAGCGCGCCACTGCAGTCGATCAGCCCTGCGATTTGCAGGCAGAAAGGACCGACTCGTGGCCAGTCTCTCCACCAAGTCTCATTCTCAGGTACAGGTTGATGATGGGTACCTGATCGCCCTCGCCAAGCAGGGCGACCCCACCGCCTACGACCGCATCGTCCGCCGCTACTACGGCTTCGTGCGCCTCAAGGCGTCGTCGTACTTCCTTACGGGAGGCGACAGCGACGACCTCATCCAGGAAGGCCTCGTCGGCCTCTACAAGGCCGTGCGCGACTACCGCACGGACCGCGAGTCGAGCTTTCGCAACTTCGCCGAGCTCTGCATCACCCGCCAGATCATCACGGCGGTGAAGACGGCGACGCGCAACAAACACATGCCGCTGAACCAGTACGTGTCGTTTTCCTCGACGCCGGCAAGCGCGATGGACGGCGAGCCGACGCTTGACGAGATCATCCCCGGCCCGACGGTGCACGACCCCGTCAACCAGGTCATCAGCTCCGAGGAGATCCAGGCGCTCGTCGCGTGCCTGTCGACGGCGCTTTCAGAGCTCGAGTCGCGCGTGCTGTCGCTCTATCTCGACGGCAACTCCTACGAGCAGATCGGCGAGCGGCTGGGCTGCGACACGAAGACCGTCGACAACGCGCTGCAGCGCGTGAAGCGCAAGGTCGGCGCGCACCTCAATTCGCGCAACGTCCTGAACTAAAGGCCTGCGCCGTACCTGGCGGCAGCCGAGGTGTTGCTGCCGCCCGACGAGTCCGGGCTGGTGCCGCGCTGCCCCGCGGGGCCGCGCGCCAGCACACGGGTGATCTCGTCCTCAGCGATCGCGCGGGCGATCGCTGCCGCCCGCGGGTGCTCCACCAGGGGGCTGCGGCGCAGCGCCTCTCCGGCGGCGGTGCGCGTGTGGCGCACCGCGCGAAACGCTCCGACGGCGTAGGGCTCGCCGCGCGCGAGCACACCGTCGGCGACGAGTGCGTCGAGGATCTCGTCGATGACGCCGCGCACGCCACGATCCCGCGCGGCGACGAACTCTGCGAACTCCTCCAGATCGCGCCCGCTGACGCCGGCGCGCTTGACCTTCGGCGCCGCACGCAGCAGCGCGTCGACCTGGGCAAGCGCAGGGGACTCCGGCGGGCGCCGGTTGCACGGCACGACGAACGGCTGCGGCGCGCCCTTGCGGTGGCGGCCCTCGACGTTGCCGGCCAGCTCCCAAGCGCCGAGAGCGACGAGGTCACCGACGGCTGCGCCGATGACCTCGCGTGGATGGGCGCGCTCGAGCTCGTCGAGCACGATCTTCAGCGCGCGTCCCAGCTCGGCCACGCGCCGAGCGTAGCGGGCGCGTTCGCCTAGGCGCCCAGGCCGCCGTCGAGCGGCGGGTTGATCACGTCTTCGCCCATCAGGTCCGTGATCCCGGCGCAGGAGCAGCAGTAGCAATAACACATGACCGCGCCGAGATCGCCGACCTTGAAGCTGTAGCGATTGCCGGCCGGGACGAACATCCAGTCGCCCGCCGTGAGCTCCTCGCCCTCGAACTCGATCGAGCCCGAGACGATGAAGCGGATGCCGTCGCCCTCGTCGTGCGAATGCTCGGGCACGCCGAGCCCAGCCTGCGCGACCGTGATGTAGAGCTGCGAAGCGCGCTCCAAGTACACCGGGAGCTGCCACTTCATGAAGCCGCTGTCGGGCACGTTCTTGACGCGCAGCATCCGCTTGGCGGCTCGTGCCGCGCGCGAGCGCGACGTCACGATCCCGGCGGACTGGTCGAAGCCGGTCTCCTTCGCGAACGCGCGCAGGCGCTCGATCCCCTCGTCGAACGTCACGGCGTTCGGGTTGAACTCCTGAGCAGCCATGTGGCCTCCTCGTGCTGGCAATGGACGGTGACAGCACGACAGTAGGCATGGCAGCAGCGGAGCGCATCGGGGCACGCCCTGATCGTCCGCGCGCCGGCAGGGCGGCGCGCGGAGTCGCTACGCCGGCTGGTAGCCGGTGCCGGCCTTGCGCACCTTGCCGTCGCGCTCGAGCGCGGGCATCACGCGGTACAGGTAGGTGGTTCCGATCCCCATCTCGTCGGCGAGCTCGCTCACCGTGATCCCGGGACGTTCTGCCACCAGACGCAGCGCTTCCGCCGCGCGGCTGCCGGTCGCGCTGCCGGCTGGCCGCCCGCGGCGACCGGTTGTCTTGGGTCGAGCCGCACGGGCCCCAGGACGCGCGCGAGCATCCTCGAAGCTCGCGAGCACACGACGAAGCTGCTCGGCCTCCTTGACGAGAGGCTCCAGCTCCTTCAGGCGCTCGCGGACCTGGCGTTCGACATCAGTGAGAATCGTGGTGGTCATCTCGACTGGACACTAAACGATGACACGAGATCGTGCGCAAATCGCAGGTGCGATCTCAGCCGCGCCACAATGTCGCGTGTGGACCCGTTTGCCGTCCTCGGCGTCACTCCAGGAGCGTCCGCCGCAGACGTCGCCGCCGCCTACCGGTCGGCCGCCAAGCGCTGGCATCCCGACGTTGCCGGCGACGACGAGGTGGCCGCCGCGCGCATGGCCGAGCTCAACGCCGCCTACGACGCGATCCGCAACGGCGACGTCCCGGCCCCACCGCAGCCCGTCCAGCGCCCGCCGCTTGCGCCCTGGCTCTCCGACGAGACGCGCCGGCTGCTCGGTCGCGAGCTGCTCGGCGCGCTCGCGCCGCACGAGCCCGTGCGCGATGTCAGCGACACCGCGACCTGGAAGAGCCCGCGCGCCCGTCTCGTGCTCACCGACCGCCGCCTGCTGTGGCTGCACGACGACGCGATCCTGCATCGCGTCCGCTCCTTGCGCACCAGCGACGTCGCGCACGCGGAGCTGCGCCGCCGCTGGCCCTGGCAGCGCCGCGCGACGCTGCGCGTGACGACGAAGGCCGGCCGCCGGCTGGACTTCGCCGAGCTCGCGCCCGAGGTCGCCGAGCGGCTCCTCACGGCGCTGCGCTAGAGCCCCGAGAGGGAGTCGAACCCTCGTCTCGCGCTTACAAGGCGCACGTTCTGGCCACTGAACTACCGGGGCGTGGCCGGGGAGTCTTACTCCTCGGCTTCGGTGAACGCGACGACGGCGTGCTCGATGTTGCCGTGTCCGTTGCTGGAGACGACGTGCTCGTAGCTCGGCACGTCCTCGGCCTCCGGCGCGTTCAGGCGCCGCTCGACCTCGCCGAGGACGACGCCGAACAGCAGGTGACGCCAGGTCGCCTGTGCGAGCGCCGTGCTCGACCCCCACAGCCGCGGGAAGCGCTTGCCCTGCGGGTGGACGTGCGGGACCGCTGCGGTGGCCGGCCAGGTCACGAAGCACTCCGCCAGCGCGAACGCCGGCCCGCGCGCCCACGACGGCAGCGGCGTGCGCGGCGCGACGTTGGCGTAGACCGCGCCGAACAGCGCACCGTTGCCGATGTGCATGCCCCAGCCGATCGGCTTCGCCGCGCGGCCGCCGGTGACGGTGGTCCCCAACAGCTCGCAATCGTCGTAGTCGACGCCGAAGACGCGCTTGTCCAGCGGCTGCTGCGCGGCCCAGGCGATCGCGCCGATCGCTCCCGCGAGAGCGCCGCGCGCGGTGACGGCTCGGTCGATGGGCATCGGACCACTGTAACCATGCCCGCGCCCCACGGGTATCCCAAGGGTGCACGCTGAACAGCTGCTGGAGAAGACGCTCAGGCGGGGCGTCAACCCGCTGATCTACTACCCGGTCCGGGCGATCCTGCAGCCGTTCTTCCATCTGTACTTCCGGATGAGCCGCATCGGCCGCGAGCACATCCCGCAGACCGGCGGCGTGATCATCGCCGCCAACCATCGCTCGTTCCTCGATCCGTTCGTGATCGGGACGATGACGCGCCGCCCCGTCTACTACATGGCGAAGAAGGAGCTCTTCAAGCACCGCTTCGTCGGCTGGATCCTGCACAGCCTCGGCGCGTTCCCGATCAACCGCGGCGCGGCCGACGAGGACGCGATGGCCACGGCCCGCGAGATCCTCGAGCGCGGCGACGTCGTCGTGATCTTCCCCGAGGGCACGCGCACGCGCCCGGGCGGCCTGACGCAGCCCAAGCGCGGCGTCGGGCGGCTCGCGCTGGAGTCCGGTGCGCCCGTCGTGCCGATGGCAGTGCTGGGGACCGAGGACGTGCGCCGCGGCTGGCGCATCCGTCCCAAGAAGGTCCGCCTGCGCGCCGGCCGCCCGATCCAGTTCCCGAAGGTCCAGGCCCCAAGCCCCCAGCTCGCCACCGCGGTCACCGAGCGCATCTGGCCGTGCGTCGAGCTGCAGTGGGAGTGGCTCGGCGGCACGCCGCCGCTGCGCCGCGCCGCCGTCATCGGCGCCGGCTCGTGGGGCACCGCGGTCGCCGTCGCGCTGCAGCGCGCAGGTCTCGACGTCCAGCTCGGCGCGCGCACCCGCGCCCAGGCCGACGAGCTGCGCGCCCTGCGTCTGAACACCCGCTACCTGCCCGGCGTCGCGCTCGAGGACGTCGAGGTGCGCACGTGCGCCGAGCTCGATCTCGCGCACGCCGACCTCGTCGTCGTCGCCGTTCCCACGCGCGCGCTGCCGAGCGTCGTCGCCGAGCACGGCGTCGCGATCCCCGCGCGCGCGGGCGTGCTCGTGCTCTCCAAGGGCCTCGTCGCTCCCAACGGCGAGCTGCCCGCCGCCTACGTCACCGCCCGCGTCAACGCGCGCGCCTTCGCGTGTCTCGGCGGGCCCGGCCACGCTGCCGACGCCCTCGACAACGGCGCGGCGCTGGTCGTCGCCAGCGAGGACCGCCACCTCGCCGCCCAGCTGCAGCAGACGCTGCGTCGCGGCGGTCTCGACGGTCAGCCGTCCTCGGACGTCGTCGGCGTCGAGCTCGCCTCCGTCGCAAAGAACGCCGCCGCGTTTGCCGCCGCGACCGCGCAGGTCGCCGGCCCCAACGCCGCCGGCGCCGCCGCCGGCAAGGTCTTCGCCGAGGTCGAGTCCTACGCGCGCAAGCACGGCGCGCATCCTGAGACGTTCGCCGGCCTCGCCGGCGCCGGCGACCTCGTCGCCACCGTCGTCGCGACGGGCTCGCGCAACCGCCGCGCGGGCGAGCTGCTCGGCACCGGCGTCCCGCGCGAGGAGATCGAGCCGCGCCTCGGGCAGGCCGCCGAGGCGCTCGACACGCTGCCGCTGCTGGCCGACCTGCTCGACAACGCCCGCACGACCGCCGGCCTCGCCGCGGTCGTCGAGGGCCGCAACGACGCCGAGTCCTGGGCGACCGCTGTCACCAAGCCATTCGACCGCGCCAAGCGCGCCGCGTAGGGATAGGCTCGGTGGGTGGACAAGGCACAGCTCGACGAGGCGTTCTCAGACCTCTACCGAGCGCATTTGCGCGACGTCTACTCCTACTCGTACTACCGGGTGGGCAACCATCACGACGCGGAGGACCTGACGGAGCAGACGTTCCTGCAGGCCTACCGGCACTTCGAGCGCGCGCTGGCGGAGAGCAACGGCCGGCCGCTGCGCCCGTGGCTGATCCGGATCGCGCACAACCTCGCCGCGAACCTCTATCGGGACCGCTCGCGCAAGCCGCAGACGCCGATCGACGACACCCAGCACCTGGCGGCGACGCACACGACGGAGGATCTCGTGGAGGGCCGCGACGAGCTCAAGCGCATCCTCGAGGGCGTGCAGGAGCTTCCCGACGACCGGCGCGAGGCGCTCATCATGCGCTTTGCGCTGGGCATGGACAACCGCGAGATCGCGCGGGCCATGGGGCGGACCGACGGCGCCACCAAGGTGCTGATCCATCGCGCCATCAAGCAGCTCGAGCAGATCGTGGCAACGCCGCAAGGAGTGTGACCCGATGAGCGAGTCGATCGCCCCCGATTTCGAGCGCATGCTTCGCGAGGCTCTTCATCCCGTCGAGCCGCCGGAGGAGCTCGGCCTGCGCCTGGAGGCGACGCTCGCGAACATCACCGAGCTCGCCGCCGAGGAGCTCGACGCCTGGGAGCTCGCGGCCTTCAAGGACCCGCGCAACTGGAAGCACGCCGCGCGCCCGATCGGCGCTGCCGCCATCGGCGTCACCGCCGGTGCCGCGCTGGTGGCGGTGCGTGTGCGCCAGAACCACCGCAAGCGCCGTTCGGCCTCGAGCGACGCGCTCGACTACGCCGAGCAGACGCTGCGCGCCGTCGCTGACGAGACGCGCAAGCTGCTGGACCGTTAATCGGCGCTGCTACCGTCGGCGCCCTCCATGGCGACCTGCTACCGGCATCCCAACCGCGAGACCGGCGTGTCGTGCTCCTCCTGCGGGCGCGCGATCTGCCCCGACTGCATGACGCCGACGCCGGTCGGCATGCGCTGCCCGGAGTGTTCCAAGCAGAAGACCGAGGTGCGCACGATGAACACCGTTCGCAGCACCGACACGAACGTGACGATCGGGTTGATCGTGATCAACGTCGTGCTGTTCGTGGCCAGCGGCAAGCTCAGTTTCGGCAACACCGGCGGGACGGCACTGTTCACCGATTTGTCGCTGTTCGGGCCCGACATCGTGCTCAACGACCAGTACTACCGGCTGATCAGCGGCGGGTTCCTGCACGCGAACTTCATCCACATCGGCTTCAACATGTACCTGCTGTGGATCCTCGGGCAGATGCTCGAGCCCGCGCTCGGCGCGGTGCGCTTTGCCGGCGTCTACCTCGTCTCGCTGCTGGCCGGCAGCCTGGGCGCGCTGGCGCTCGACTGGAACGTGCAGACCGTGGGTGCCTCCGGTGCGGTGTTCGGCCTGATGGGCGTCGCGTTCTTCGAGATGCGCGCCCGCGGCATCGATCCCTGGCAGTCCGGGATCGGGCCGCTGATCGCGTTCAACCTCGTGCTGAGCTTCGTGCTCAGCGGCATCTCGATCGGCGGGCACATCGGCGGCCTCGTGGGCGGCTCGCTCGCGGCGCTGGCGCTGCAGCAGGTCGACCGCCGGCGGCTGGGCAATGTCGCCGCCTACGGCGTGCTGATCGTGCTCGCGGTCGTGTCGGTTGCCGGCAGCATCGCGGTCGTCGATCGCGAGTGCGACAACAACGCCGCCTGCGTCCAGATCCGTCAGATCAACAACTCGTCGTAGAGCGCCTGCACGGCGTCGAGCATCGCGGCGCGGCTGAAGCGCGCGCGCACGTCGGCGCGCGCGGCCGTGCCGAGCGCGTCGCGGCGCTGCGGATCGTCGGCGAGCCCGGCGATCGCCGTCGCCAGCGCAGCGGCGTCGCCGGGCGCCACGAGCACGCCGGTCTCGCCGTCGCGCAGCATCTCCGGCAGCCCGCCGTGCGCTGAGGCGACGACGCAGCAGCCCGCGGCGGCGGCCTCCAGCGACGCGTTGGGAAACGGGTCGGGCTGCTTCGACGGCACCGCGACGATGTCCGCCGCGCCGTAGACGAGGTCGACGTCCTCGATGAAGCCGGCGATCCGCACGCGCTCGCCGACACCAAGACGCGCGGCGAGCTCGCGCAGCTCGCGCTCGTGGCGCTCCTCGCCGTGCCACGGCGCGCCCGCGACGAGCGCGACGACGTCGTCGCGGCCCCGCAGCGCATCCTCGCCGAGCGCCTGCACGAGCACGTCCTGGCCCTTCCAGCCGCTGATCCGCCCGAGCACCGCGACGACGACGGCATCTGGATCGAGCCCGAGCGCCGCGCGTGCCGCCCCACGGTCGGCGCGCTCAGGATCCACCGCGAGCCCGTCGTGCAGCACGCGCGCCGCCGGCGCGCCTTCGAACTGCGTGCAGGTCGCCTCGCTGACGCACGGCAGCGCGTCAGCGGTCAGCAGCAGCCGCCGGTAGGCCGGCCACCAGCGCTCGAAGCCCGCGTAGATCTCGCGCACGTGCCAGACGTGCGGCACGCCCGCGACGCGCGCGGCCGCAGCGCCGCCAAGCGTCACCGACGTGTTGGTGTGCACCAGCGCGACCTCCTGGCGGCGCGCGACGCGCCCGAGCCCGCCGGCGTCCGCCGCCCACGACGCCGCGACGCGCCCGATCCCCGTCGGCGACATCAGCGAGCGCCGCAGCACCGCCAACGGCCGCACGAGCACCTCGATGCCCGCGGCGCGCAGGTCGGCGGCCAGCTCGCCGTGGTCTGGCAGCACGCAGAGCGCGCGGTAGCGCTCGGGATCGAGGCCGGTCGCAAGCGCGTGCAGCTGGCGGTCGGCCCCGTAGCGTCCGCTGGAGGAGTGCAGGTAGAGGACGGTCCTCAGGGCAGCTCGACCTCGAGCGCCGCCTGGGTCGTCGCAGGGATGAGCTTGGGGTGCAGCACGTGCCCGAGCAGCTCGAGCCCGTCGATCAGCCGCGGCCCGGGGCGCGAGAACATCGCCGACGCGTCGACGGCGACGACGCGCTGTGCGCCGAGCTTCGCGAGCTCGTGCCCGAACAGCGTCGCCTCGAGGTGTGAGCGCGGGCCGTCGTAGCCGCACGGCATGCAGACGACGATGTCCGGCTGCGCCGCAGCGACCGCCTGCCAGTCGACCTGCTCGGAGTGCTCGCCGGCCATGCCGAGCACGTCGACGCCACCCGCGATCTCGACGAGCTGCGGCGTCCAGTGCCCGGCGACGAACACCGGGTCGAACCACTCGATGCAGGCCACGCGCGGTCGCTCGCTGACGTCCTTCACCGCGATTTTCACCGCGTCGATCCGCGCACGCTGGCGCGCGACGAGGTCCACCGCCGCCTCGCGCGCACCCGTGGCCTGCGCGAGCGTGCGGATGTCGCCCATCGTCTCGCCGAGCGTCTTCGGGTCCAGCGCGATCACCTGGGGACACGTCGCGATCGTCTGGGCGACCGCCTCGACTTCGTCGTAGGAGACCGCGCAGACCGGGCACAGCTCCTGCGTGACGATCAGGTCGGGTTCCAGCTCGCGCAGCGCCTCCTCGTCGAGCTCGTAGATCGCCTGCCCGTCCTCGGTGTGGCGGCGTACGGCGGCGTCGATCTCGGCCGCGCTCAGCCCTGGCGGCAGCTTGTCCTTCGTGACATGCGGTTTCCCCTGCGCCGCCGCGGGATAATCGCATTCATGTGTCACGGCGACGACGTCGTCGCCGAGTCCGAGCGCAAAGAGCAGCTCGGTCGCATGTGGCACGAGGGAGACGATCCGCATTCCGGAGAGGGAGCACGGTACATGACCGAAGGCTGGAGACAGGACGGCGAGTCGCTCGTCCGCGAGCTCGAGTTCAAGGACTTCGCGACGGCGCTTGCCTTCGTCAACCGCGTCGGTGAGGTGGCGGAGGCCGCCAACCACCACCCGGACATCACGATCCACGGCTGGAACAACGTGCGGCTGGTGCTCTCGACGCACTCCGAGGGCCGCGTGACCGACGCCGACCACGCACTCGCAGAGCAGATCGACGCCCTCACCTGATGTTCGCCGACCGGCGCGCGGCCGGGCGGGCGCTCGGCACGCTGCTGCGCGAGCGCGGCGTCGGGAACGACGCGCTCGTGCTCGGCCTGCCGCGCGGCGGAGTCCCTGTCGCGAGCGAGGTCGCGGCGGCGCTCGGCGCGCCGCTTGACGTGCTGCTCGTCCGCAAGCTCGGCGTGCCGGGCCACGAGGAGCTCGCGATGGGCGCGATTGCCGGCGGTGGCGTGCGCGTCGTCAACCGCGACGTCGTCGAGCGGCTGGCGCTCGACGAGGACACGCTCGACGCCGTCGAACGCAGCGAGCGTGACGAGCTGACGCGCCGCGAGCGCGCCTACCGCGCCGGACGCGGGGCCCTCGACGTCAGCGGGCGCGAGGTGGTGGTGGTCGACGACGGCCTTGCCACGGGCTCGACGATGCGCGCCGCGGTGCAGGCGCTGCGTGCGATGGGGGCCGCGCGGATCGTCGTCGCGGTCCCGGTCGGAGCGGCACAGACCTGCGCGGCGCTGGGTGAGGAGGCCGAGGCCGTGGTCTGCCTGCATCCGGCGCGGCGGCTGCAGAGCGTCGGTGGTTGGTACGACGACTTCCGTCAGACCAGCGACGAGGAAGTGCGCGAGGCGCTCTCCTGAGCTGCTGCTACGCTGCGCCCGTCGCTGCCGAATGAACGACGACGACTCCTCTCGAAGTCCGGGCTCTGAGCCCGGTGTACCGGTGAACACCGCATGACCGCGCTGCTGCTTCTCGCGGTCGTCGTGCTGGTGTTCGTCAACGGCTTCTTCGTCGCCGCGGAGTTCGCCCTCGTGCGCCTGCGCCCGGCACGCCTGGAGGAGCTCGCGCAGGACGGCGTCAAGGGCGCGCAACGCGCACTGGGCGTCCACAGCGAGCTCAACCAGTACCTCTCCGCCTGCCAGTTCGGCATCACGCTCGCCTCGCTTGGCATCGGCTTCCTCGGCGAGCCCGCGATCGCCGAGCTGATCCATCCGCCGCTGTCGGCGTTCGTCGCGATCGCGATCGCCTACATCCTCGTCACGACGCTGCACGTCACCACGGGCGAGCAGGTCCCGAAGATCTTCGCGATCCTCAACGCCGAGACGACGGCGATGCGCGTCGCACGGCCGTTGATCTGGTTCAACGCGCTGATGCGCCCGTTCATCTCGGGGCTGAACCTCGCTTCGAACGGGATCCTGCGCGCGATGCGGATCGACCCGGAGGGCGCCAGCGAGGAAGGCGCCACCCCGGACGAGCTGCGCTTCCTGATCGCCCGCTCACGCGCCGGCGGCCAGCTTGACCCTGGCGAGGCCGGCATGCTGCACGGCGTCTTCCACCTCCACGAGCAGGAGGCGCGGCAGGTGATGACGCCGATCCCGGCGGTCGTCACCGTGGACCTCTCCGAGAACGTCGAGGCTGCGCTGCGCCGCTGCATCTCGACCGGCCACACGCGCCTCGTCGTCACCGAGGACGAGAACCAGGACCGCGTGCGCGGCGTCGTCCACGCCAACTCGCTGGCGCGTGCCTACATGGCCGAGGGTCCGGGCGCGTCGATCGAGCCGCTGGTCAAGGACGCGCTGATCGTCCCCGAGACCAAGCCGCTGGACGACCTGCTCGCCGACCTGCAGCGCGAGCGCTCGTCGATGGCCGTGGTCGTGGACGAGTACGGCCGCGTCGTCGGCATCGTCACGGTCGAGGACATCATCGAGGAGATCGTCGGGGAGATCGACGACGAGACCGACCCCGCCGGCGGGGAGATCCGCCAGCTGGCCAACGGCGACTGGTTCGTGCGCGGGCACGTCGCGGTCACCGACCTCGCGGACTACGGCGTCGACCTGCCGATCGACACCGACGCCTACAACTCGATCGGCGGCTTCGTGTTCGCCGAGCTCGGCCGCCTCGCCAAGCGCGGGGACACAGTCACCGCCAACGGCTACTCGATCCGCGTCGAGTCCGTGCGTGACAACCGCATCGAAGCGGTGCGCATCCGCGAGCGCCGCGCGCCGGTCCGCAACGAGGACTGATCAACTTTGCGCAAGTTCTCGCGCCGGGTGGCGTTGAGAGCCTGTACTTGCTGCCCTGGGAAGGCGGTGAGCCCGCTCGCAGGCCGGTGGGACGGATGCGAGAGGAGAGCACGCGGAGAGGATCGGGGTGGGTCCATCCGCAAAGGCGACGGGCCCGGCTTTGGCCGGGCCCGTCGTGCTTCTGGGAGGAGGTGCACTTGCGAGGTACGTTCGCTCGGGCAGTATCTGCCGCCAACGTGAATCGAAGCTAAATCTCCCGCAAGCGTTCGATCCATGCGCGCGTGGCGGTGTGCTGGGGCCCGAGCGCGCAGTGCTCGTGGATGACGTGGTGGAAGGGATGCGTGTCGGCGGCGTCCGGCGCGTCGGCGCCGTAGCGCAGGAACGGGTAGGCGATGACGTCGGCGGCCGTGAGTCTGTCGCCGACGAGGTACGGCGTGTCTGCCAGCAGACCTTCGATCGTGTCGGTCCACCCACGCAGCTGCGCGGCCCAGCGCTCGGCGCCCGGGTTGTCCGGGTCGTCCGTGAGCCAGTTGGGCGGCCCCTTCCAGACACCGTTGAACCACTCCACGAAGACCTCGACGCGCGCGTGCAGCGCCGGGTCGCTCGGCCACAGCGGCGGGTCGGGGTACTCGGCGTCCATCCAGCGCAGGATCACCGGCGAGTCGTGAAGCACCGTGCCGTTGCTCTCGACCACCGGCACGAGCTCCTGGCCGGAGAGCGCGACCAACTGCGAACGGTCGCCGGCGTCGTGGTCGACGTACTCCAGCGCGACGCCCTTGAGCTTGGCGGCAAGCGCGATGCGCTCGACGTTGGTGGAGAACGGGATCTGATGAACACGCAGCACGGGGCAGACGCTGACGGGCGCCGCCTCCCGCGTCCAACGATCATTCCTTACGTGCCCCCAAGCGCTGCTGATATCGAGCCACACGCCGCGGCCGCTTGGCCGGCGACGATCACGCGCGAGGCGCCGGGCGGCTGGCTGCTGCGCGCGACCCCAGGACTGGACCGCGCCCGCAGCAACAACGCGCTGACGCCATGCCGAACGCTCGCCGCCGCCGAGATCGAGCCCGCGATCGCGACGGTCGAGGCGTTCGCCGCCGAGCACGGCATTCGTCCAGGCGTCCAGGTCAGCCCCGAGTCGTTGCATCTCGACCTCGACGTCGAGCTCGCCTGTCGTGGCTACGAGCCGCAGTCGCCCGCCGCGGTGATGGTTGCCGAGGCCGTGCGGTTTGCGACGACGGAGCCGCTTGTCGTGGAGGACCACGCCTCGCCCGCCTGGCTGGCGGCTTGGGCGCAGGCCGAGGGTCGCGACGCGGCTTCGGTGGCCGCGCACGCGCAGACGGTCTTCGCGCTGCTGGCCGGCCGCGCGCGCTTCGCGCGGCTCGAGGGCGCCGTTGCAATCGCCGTGCCGGGCGACGGCCTCTGCGGGATCTTCTGCCTCGCGGTGGCGCAGGACCAGCGGCGACGCGGGCTCGCGCAGCAGCTGATCCGCGGGCTGGCCGCCGAGCGGCACGTCTATGCGCAGGTCGAGCGGTCGAACCTCGCGGCCCTAACGCTGTATGCGCGGCTCGGGTTCAGCCGCGCATACGACTACGTGGCACCGCGTTCAGTCGTAGTCGTAGAAGCCGCGCTTGGACTTCTTGCCCAGCGCGCCCTCGTCGGCGAGCTTCTTGATCACCGGCGGCGCGGGGAAGCCGATCGTGTCGCCGATCGCGATCGCGACGTCGAAGCCGACGAAGTCCAGCAGCGCGAGCGGGCCCATCGGGTGCCCGGCGCCCATCTTCATGCAGCGATCGACGTCGGCGGCCGACATGCCCGACTCCTCGTAGAACTCGGCGGCCATGAAGAGGTAGGGGAAGAGCAGGCGGTTGACGACGAAGCCGGGCGTGTCCGGCACGTGCACCGCGACCTTGCCGAGGGCCTCGCAGAGGCGCTCGGCGCGCTGGATCGTCTCCTTCGACGCACCCGGGGCAAACGCCAGCTCGACGAGCTTCATCACGGGCACGGGGTTGAAGACGTGCAGGCCGACGAAGCTGTCGCCGATCTCCAGCTCCTCAGCCAAGCGCGTCACCGACAGAGACGACGTCGTCGTGCCGAACAGCACGCCGTCGCCGGTCGCCTCGATCGCCTCGCGCAGCACCGCGACCTTCGCGTCGTGCTCCTCGACGACCGCCTCGATGATCGCCGTGCGGTCCGCCAGTGCGGCGAAGTCCTCGACGATCTGGACGTGGCCGGGATCTGAGTCCTCGAGGCGGGCGCAGATCTTCTCGACGCTGCGGCGGGCCTTGGCCGCCGACTCCGGAGAGCGCGCGTAGAGCAAAACCTCGTCGTGGGCAGCGGCTGTTGCGGCCAGCCCGCAGGCGATGGCCCCCGTGCCGATGATGCCGAGCTTCTCTTGCATAGGGCGGGCATCCAAGCAAACGCAGGCGTTCACATGCGGCGAGACCGAAACGAGATTGCCGCGATCGGTCGGAGCGGGCACACTCGCGGCATGGGGTTCATCGGCGACTGGATCAAGTCCAAGAACATGAAGGATCCGGTGCGCGGGACGTTGCAGGTGACGTCCAGCACCTATCCGCCGGACGGCGCGACGTCGGGCAACTTCCGGATCCACGGCATCGTCTCCGGTGAGGGGCTGATGCCGACGGCCGTCGAGCACAGCGGCATCGCGTCGGTGAAGAAGTGGCCCCACAGCGGGCAGACGCTGCCGGTCACGGTCGATCGCTCTGACCCGCAGCGCATCGCGGTCGAGTGGGACGAGGTGCGCGACGCGTTCGAGGTTGCGCGCGACACCACCACGGCGATGGCGGAGGCGATGCGCGGCACGACCGTGACGGCCAGCGGCATGGGAACCGGGGCGGACGCGATCCCGCCGGATGCCCTGCAGCTGCTGCAGCAGCTCGGGATCGACCCCTCGGGCGCCAACGTCCAGGTGGTTTCCGGTGGGACGACCTTCGACACGTTCCCTGGCGGCTTCGGCCAGCAGGACGAGGATCCGGCCGAGCGCCTGCGCAAGCTGCAGGAGCTGAAGACCGCCGGGCTCATCACCGACGCCGAGTACGAGGCCCAGCGCGCCCGCGTGCTCGGGGACATCTGAGCGCCTTCGGCGACATCGCGCTGCGCGGCGAGTGGCGGCCCTACCAGCGGCTGGCGCTCGACGCGTTCGAGGCCGACCGCACGGCCGGCGCGGACGCAGACCTACGTCGTCGCGCCGCCGGGGTCGGGGAAGACCGTCGTCGGCCTGGAGATCGCGCGCCGGCTCGGGCAGCCGACGCTGGTGCTCGCCCCGACGGCGGCGATCGCCCAGCAGTGGCGCGACAAGGTCGCGCTGTTCGGCGGCGACCCCGCGCTGCTGTGCGGCGACGGCGGGCCGCTGCAGGTGCTGACCTACCAGGCGATCTGCCGCACGGGCGATCCCGGCGACGCGCTGCGTGAAGCCGCGGTCGAGCGGCTCGCGGCCGAGCGTGCCGCGAGCACGGGGGAGACGCTCGACGTCGCGCGCGGGGTCGTCGCCGGGCGCGACCGCGACGTCGCGAGCGCGCTGGCCGCGCTCAAGCGCGAGGTCGCGCGCGGCGAGCGCCTCGACGCCGACTTCGCCGAGCTGCTGGCGCCCTCCGCGCGCGAGCGCGTCGCCGCGCTCGTCGCCGCCGGGGTGGGGACGGTGGTGCTCGACGAGTGCCATCACCTCGCATCGCTGTGGGGGTATCTGGTGCGGACGGCGCTGTCGCAGCTGGGGCCGGCCACGCACGTCGTCGGGCTGACGGCGACGCCGCCGCGCGAGCTGCGCGGCGACGAGGCCGAGATGTACGCCGGCCTGCTCGGTGAGGTCGACTTCGACATCCCGCTGCCCGCCGTCGTGCGCGACGGGCACCTGGCGCCCTACCAGGAGCTCGCGCTCTTCACGACGCCGCTGGAGTCCGAGCGCGCGTGGCTGCAGGAGCGTCACGTGCGCTTCGCCGAGCTGCTCGATCGCCTCCACGACACGCCGCTGCCGGGCGAGGAGGAGCTGTCGTTCGGGGCGTGGGTGATCGGGCGCCTTCGCTACCGCGACAGCGGCGACGGCGGCGGCGCGCGTGCCGTTCGCGACGCTTGCCGCGAAGCGCCCGGAGCTCGCGCGGGCAGGCCTTCGCTACCTGCACGACGGCGGCCTCGAACTGCCCGACGACGCTCCGCGCGGCGAGGGCTGGCGCACGCCGCCGACGCTCGAGGACTGGCTCGTGCTGATCGGCGACTACGCCGTCGGCTGCCTGCGCGCCCACCCCGGGGAGGCGGCGGAGCGGCGCGTCGCCGAGCTCGCGACCGGCCTCGGCGACCTCGGCTTCACGTTGACGCGCACCGGCGTGCGGCGCGGCGGCTCGGAGGTCGACCGCGTGCTGATCGCCTCGGCGGCGAAGCCGCTGGCTGCCGTCGAGGTGCTGGCGGCCGAGGCCGAGGCGCGCGGCGACGAGCTGCGCGCGGCCGTGATGTGCGACGCCGAGCATCCGCCGCGCGTCACGGAGGGCTCGCCGCTGACGCTCTCGGGCGGCGCGCGCGGCGTGCTGCGCGCGCTGGGGGAGGATCTGCGCAGCGCGGTGCTGCGGCCGCTGCTGGTGACCGCGCAGACGCTTGCCTGCCTGCCGCGTGACGCCGAGGTGCTGGCGCCGCTGCTCGGCGCGAGGCGTGTCGGTGACGAGGACGGCCTCGTGCTGCTCGGCGCTCCCGGTTGGGGCTCGCGCGAGCGCGTCGGCGCGGCGAGCCACGCGCTTGCCACGGGTGCCGTGGGGTGCGTCGTCGGCACGCGGGGGCTGCTCGGCGAGGGCTGGGACGCGCCGTCGCTGAACGTCGTCGTCGACCTCACGACCGTTGCGGCGGACGTCAGCGTGCGGCAGATGCGCGGACGCGCGCTACGTCTGGATCCGGCCGATCCCGAGAAGGTCGCCGCCAACTGGGACGTCGTCTGCGTCGCGCCGGAGCTCGCACGCGGCGGCGCCGACTATGAGCGCTTCGTGCGCCGCCACGGCCACGTCCACGCGCCCTGCGAGGACGGCTCGATCGAGACCGGCGTCTCCCACGTCCACCCGCTGCTGTCGCCATACGTACCGCCGCCGGAGCAGGAGCACGCGGCGCTGAACGCCGCCGCGCTGGCGCGGGCCGCCGACCGCCTCGGTGCACGTGCGCGCTGGCAGATCGGCACGCCGTACGTCGGCGAGGACGTGCCGGTGCTGCTGGTGCGGCCGGCCGGAGCCGCCACCTCCGCCGCCGCCACCCCCAGCGCCCCCGCCACCCCCGACGCCGCCGACGCCGCGCTGCGACCCGGCCCGCCGCTGCGCCTGACCAAGCCCGGCGGCCCGACGCTCGGCCTGCGGCTCGCCGCCGCTGCACGCGCCTACCCGACGGTGCTGCCGCTCGACCAGGTCGCGGCCGCAATCGTCGACGCCTACGCGGCGCTCGGCGAGATCAGCCCGTCGGCGGCGGCGTCGCTGGTGCTCACGCCACGCGCGGGCGGGACGTTCCGCGTCGCGCTCCCCGCGGGCGACTACCCCGAGAACGCGCGGCTCGCCACGGCGCTCGAGCAGGCGATCAGCCCCGCGTCGAGCCCGCGCTACGTCGTCTCGCGCCCGTCATGGCCTGCGGGCATCACAGCCGGCGCCGCGCGCTGGCGTGCGTTGACGCTGCGGCGCGTGCTCGAGACCTCGTGGCACGCCGTGCCCGCCGACCTCGCGACGCACAAGGAGCGCGCAAGCGCCTACCACCAGGCCTGGGCGGCGCGGCTAGGCCGTGGCGAGCTGCTGTTCTGCGGACGCGAAGGCGCCGCTGGCCGCGATGCGGCAGCGGCTGCGTCGGCCGCCGACGAACAGTGGGTCACAAGCCCGCGCACGCTGTGGCACTAGCCTGCAGCGTCCGTGCGCTTCGAGATCAACTACACCAGCGAGTACCGCTACGACAAGCCGGTCGCCGGCAACCACAACCGCCTGCGGATGCGGCCCACGAGCGCCGGCACCCAGCGCCTCGAGCACTTCGACGTGCGCATCGAGCCGTTCGGGCTGCGCAACGAGTACCTCGACATCTTCGGCAACCACGTCGTCGAGCTGCTCGTCGCCGAGCCCCATCAGGAGCTCAGCATCGCCGTGGACGCGCTCGCGACGACGACCGACCCGCTGCCCCCGCCGCAGGCCACGTGGCAGGACCTCAAGACCGACAGCTACCGCTGGGCTGCCGGCATCTACCGCTACGACCCGTGGCCGCCCGGCGGGTCGCCGGACCTCGCCGAGCTGATCCAGGCCACGCGCGGCGACACGCCCGCCGAGACCGCGGAGAAGGTGATGGGGTCGATCCCCGAGCGCTACGCGTACCGCCCCGGCGTGACGACCGTGGACTCGGGCCTCTTCGACCTCCTGAACTTCGGCGCCGGCGTCTGCCAGGACTTCGCCAACCTCGCCTGCGCGCTGCTGCGCGGCCACGGCATCGCGGCCCGCTACGTGTCGGGCTACTTCTTCACGACCCCGGACGAGGGTGGCGCGTCAGCCGAGGTCGACACCCACGCCTGGGTCGAGGCGCTGCTGCCCGTGGCCGGCAACGCCGAGAACGTCTGGCACGGGATCGACCCGACCAACGGCATCGTCGCGGGTGCGTCGCACGTGAAGATCGGCCACGGACGCGTCTACGGCGACGTGGCGCCGGTCGAAGGCGCGTTCACGGGCACGGCCTCGAGCAGCGTCGACGCGCACGTGCACATGCGCCTCGTCGACTACTAGCCGAGGCGCTCGAGCAACAGCACTTCGGCGAGCGTGCGCGCTCCAGGTCGCCGAGATCGACCGACTCGTTGGCGCTGTGGATCTGCGCGGCGTCGTCGCACGCGCCCCACAGGAGGATCTCCGCACCTGGCAGCGACTCGGCGAGGATCACGACGAGCGGGATCGCGCCGCCGGAGCCGACGGCGACCGCGTCCTTGCCATAGGCCTCGGCCATCGCCGCGCGCGCGGCCGCGTCGCCGGCACCGCCCTCGGCCAGGCGAAAGCCGCGCCCGAATTGCCGCTGCTCGATCGTCGACCTGCACGTCCCACGGCGCGGCGGCGCGCAGGTGTGCAGCGATCAGGTCGCCGGCGGCGTGCGGATCGTCCTCGGGCGCCAGGCGCGCGCTGATGCGTGCCGTCGCGACGGGCACGATCGCGTTGCGCGCGGTCGCGATCGTCGGGGCATCGAGGCCGATCGCGGTGATCGAGGGACGCGTGTAGAGCCGCTCGGCGAGCTCGCCGCTGCCGACGAGGCCGACGCCGTCGATCAGCCCCGAGCGCCTCGCGCAGCGGTCCTTCCTCCACCGGGCGCCCGTTCCACGCGCTGCTGGCAAGGCCCTCCACCGCGACAGCGCCGTGCTCGTCGTGCAGCGTCGCCAGCATGCGCGTCAGCGCGACCAGCGCGTCGGGCACCGCGCCGCCGAACAGCCCGGAGTGGACCGGCCCTCGCAGCGTCGAGACCGTCACGTCGACGCGAGACCAGCCCGCGCAGCGAGGTCGTCAGCGTCGGCTCGCCGACCTTCCAGTTGCCGGCGTCGGCGACGATCACGAGGTCGGCCGCGAAGCGCTCGGCGTGCTCGGCGACGTAGCGCTCGAACGTGCCGCGGCCGGTCTCCTCCTCGCCCTCGATGATGACCTTGACGTTGACGGGCGGCCGGCCACCAGCGCGCGCAACGCACGCCGCGTGCAGCGCGATCCCGCACTTGTCGTCCGCCGTGCCGCGGCCGTACAGGCGCCCGCCGCGCTCGACGCGCTCCCAGGGGTCGGAGTCCCACTCGGCCTCGTCGCCCGCGGGCTGGACGTCGTAGTGCGCGTAGAGCAGCACCGTCGGCGCGCCCTCCGGGCCGGGGATCTCGCCGTAGACGGCCGCCGGCGCGTCGGGCACGTCGATCAGCTCGGCGTTCGCGAGGCCGGCGTCGCGCAGGATCTCGCGCGTTGCCTCGGCGGCTTCGCGAACGGGCTCGTCGGGGTAGCCGGGAAAGGCGATCGACGGGATGCGCACGAGGCGCTCGAGGTCGGCGCGGATCTGCGGCATCAGCCCGCGGACGGCGCTTGCGTGGTCAGGCAACGGCGGTCTCCTCGTCAGTGGCTCCGGCCGCGCGCAAGCGCGCAGCCAGGGCGGGTGCGATCGGCGCAGCGCGGCCCGCGCCGTAGTCATAGCCGACGATTGCGCCCCATCCCTCCGCGATCAGCCGGCCGTCGGCGACGGACTCCATGCGGAACTCCAGGCGCACGCTGGAACGGCGCAGATGCGACGGGCGGATCCAGGTGCGCAGCGTCTCCGGATAGAAGCCGGGGGAGCGGTAGTTGACGTGCGCCTCGGCGAAGATGAAGCCGGTGCCGGCGTCCGGATCGGTCGGGTCGCGGTCGGGCGCGATCGACGACATGAACGCGATCCGCGCATCCTCGAAGAACTGCAGCACGGTCACGTTGTTGAGGTGACGGTTGGCGTCGAGGTCGCCGTAGCGGATGCGATCCTCGAGGCTGAAGGTCCAGTCGCTCATCCCCAGCGAAACCCGATGTCGGAGACGGCGACGGGCAGCGGGCTGGTCGGCAGGCCGGGCGGCGTCTCGGGGTCGTTGTAGCCGCCCGGGGCGGTGTCGTTGGGTGCGTCGGCGTGAAAGAGCGAGGCGAGGTACTGGATGTGGCCACGCCCGGGGCCGAGCTCGAACTGCCCGCCGCCGTACATGCCGATGCCGTTGGCCTCGCAGTGCGCGTATGCCGCGAGCAGCGGCCGCAGGCCGCCGAGGCGCGACGGCTTGATGTTCACCATCTTCGGCGCGATCGGCGCGTTCTCGATGTCCTCGACGGAGTGGATGGGTGCGTCGTAGGAGACGCGGTCGAGGTGTCCGTCGCGCTCCAGCAGCGCGCGGATCTCGGGCTCGTCGTGCGGATCCTCGATCCAGGCCTCCGGCATCGCGGCGAGCACGCGCTCGTAGAGCGCCGCGTCGGGCTCGACGTCGACGACCGTGCCCTTGTAGAGGCCCTTGAAGTCGATGGACTCGACAGCGCCGGTCTGCGCGACCTCGGCGACGAGGGCGTCGTCCCAGTCGTTGGTGGGATCGAGCTTGAACTGCGTGCCCGGATAGGGGTCCAGGCGCGCGCGCAGCGGCGCCAGCGACGGCGGCTCGCCGAGGCGCAGCGAGACGACGAAGCGCACCGGCTGTGGCGTGCGGCCGAGCACCTCGTGCAGCGGCTTGCCGGCCTGGCGCAGCGCGAGGTCGAGCGCCGCCGACTCGTAGGCCCACACGCGGTAGAGCACCGAGGCGTCGTGGCGCGCGGGCTCGGGCCAGAGATCGAGCGTGGCGACGTGGTCGCAGAACGACTCGAGCGTCCACTCGCCGGCGAGGGGCTGCACCGGTCCTGCGTTCTGCAGCGCGGCCTGGTCGTCCTCCTCGTAGCTGACGTCCTCGCCGACCCCCTCGTGCCCGCCGCCGCGCAAGTGGATGACGGTGCAGACGCGATGGAAGTCGCTGGACACGTCGCGCTCGAGGCGCTCTAGCGCGTAGTCCTCGATCGTCAGGGGTAGGTCGGCGAGCCTGCTCCACAGCGACATGCGTTCGAGTCTATGAAGCCGCCGACTCCAGCCTTGCGACGAGCTCGTCGAGGCGCAGCTCTTCGAGCCCCTTGCCGACGGCCTCGAGCTCGGCGGCGCACCACTCGACGAGCTGACGTCCCTCCTTGCAGAGGTCGAGCGTCTCGCGCAGCCCGGCGTCGCCTGAGTCGAGGCGCTTGATGATCGCCTCCAGGCGGGCGGTGGCGGTTTCGTAGGTCTGCTCGGTCATTCGTCCTCGATCCTGGCAGGCACGTCGGCGTCGCTGAACGTCAGCCGCACGCGCCCGACGGCGCGCGCCTGCGCAGCGGTCGTGATGCGGCCGTCGTCGACGATCGCGTACCCGCGCTCGACGACGCGGTGCGGGTCGTGCGCGGCAAGCACTGCAGACAGTGCGTCGAGGCGCGCGCGCTGCGCGGCGGCGTTGCGCGCCGCGTCGGCCTTGCGCCCGATCACGAGCGCACGCGTGCGGATGTCGCGGCGGCGCTCGACCAGCCCGCGGCGCAGCGCGCTGGCGCGCATCTCGCGCAGGTGCTGGTGCAGCACACGCCGGTGGCGCGCGACGACCGCCGCCGGCTCACGCGAGAGCGCGACGAGCGTTCGCGCCCGCGACAGCACCGCGTGGCGGGCGTGCTGGCGCAACCGCACAGCTGCACGCCCGAGCGCGTCGTGCGCCTCGCCGCAATGCAGCGGCACCGCCACCTCCGCGGCGTGCGTCGGTGTCGAGCAGGCAACCGCGGCGACGTCGTCGATCAGCGGCCGGTCGGTGTGATGGCCCACCGACGCGATCACCGGCACTGGCAGCAGCGCGACCGTCCGGCACAGCGTCTCGTCGCAGAAGGCCAGCAGGTCGGCGATCGAGCCACCGCCGCGTGCGACCACGATCACCTCGACGCCGCCGACGGCCGCGAGGTCCTGCAGCGCGCGCGTGATCGCCGGCGCGGCCCGGCGGTCCTGCACCGGCGCGAAGGCCCAGACGATGCGGCCCTTCCACCCGCGCCGCGCGAGGCCGGCGAGGACGTCGTCGCGCGCCTTGCCGCTTTCGCCGGTGACGACGCCGATCGTCTTCGGCAGCTGCGGCCGGGGCAGCAGGCGCTGGGGCTCCAGCAGGCCCTCGGCGGCGAGCCTGCGCCGCAGCCGCTCGACCTGGGCGAGCAGGTCGCCCTCACCGGCGACGCGCAGGGCGCTGACGTCGAACGAGAACGAGGGGGAGGCGCTGCGCGACCCGGGGTAGTAGTCGGGGCCGCCCGCGGCCACGACCTGCACGCCGTCGCTCAGCGCGCCAGTGGGCAGCCCGGTGCGCTCGAGCTCGTCGTTCCAGATCGCGCACGGCACCGCGCCGTCGCCGTCGCGCAGCTCGAAGTACGTGCGCTTCGCCGAGCGGCGCAGGTTGAAGACCTCGCCGACGATCTGCACGCGCGCCCGCCCACGGAGGAACTCCTGCAGCCGCCGCGAGTACGCGCCCACCGGGAACGGCCCGGGCAGCGTGCTGCCGGGGATGCCTTCGAAGCGCGTGGCGGGATCCTGCACGCGGCGCACCGTATCGACGGGTCCGGAAGCTGCTACGCGTCTGCGACGGGGTCCGGCACGTGACCTACCGACGCCAGCGGCGCCATGTCGGGCTCGGCGGGCGTGCCGCGTGTCTCGCCCTCGTAGCCGAGCTCGGTCAGCTTGGCGATCTCGCGCTCGCCGTACGCGCGCACCGGATCGTCGTCCGGCAGGCCCGCGATCAGCCGCGCGATGCGGTTGCGCACCTGCAGCGCGAAGTGCGGCGTCACCGCCCCCGACAGCGCGCGGACGTCGTCGATGGTCGGCTTGCGGGCAGGGCTCTCGGCTTCGCTCATGGTCGGCTCACGCGTTCTCGTTGGATCTCGAGGAGATCGTCGATCCGTGCTTGCAGCGACGCGGAGATTGCGCGCTCGTCGCCGACGATCCAGGCGCGATTGTAGACCGCGTTGGCCGGGTCGTTGCGGTAGCCCGGCTGAGAGTCCAGGAGGAAGCTGCGCACGCTGCGTGGCAGCGCGTCGGCGTCGTCGACCAACAGCAGCGACGCGTAGCCGCCACTGCCCGACAGCGCCGAGACGGCGCCCGCGATCGCCGGGTTGGCGTCGGAGCGCGTGACGACGTAGTGGTGGCCGGCGGTGTACGCGCCGAAGCCGAAGCTGCCGTCGTAGTAGCTGGCGAACTCGACGGCGTTGGAAACCGGCTCCTTGCCACCGACACGCGTGACCTCGCCGAGCTTGTCGAGCTCTCGCCGCACCTTCGGCGAGATCACCTTGCTCGGCCCGAGCAGGTAGATCTTCGGCTGCTGATGCGAGCGGATCGCGGCGCGCGTGTCGCGCGGGACGCTGTCGCGGTCGACGAACAGGATCGGGTCGCCGCTCTTGGCGGCCCATGCCGCGGCTGGCAGCGCATAGCGCGGCTCGTGCGAGGGGACCACCAGCACCTGGCTGCTCGTGCGGCCGCTCGCGGCGGCGACGAACGCATCGACCGCGCGTGCGAGCGCCGCCGGGTCGTTGCCGCGGATGTCGGTGGTCTTGAAGCGCGCCGGGCGCGGCACGTTGCCGACGCGGACGACCTGCGCGCCGCCGACGACCGTCGAGCCGCGCGGCCGCAGGGATTGCAGTGCCGAGCGCGTGGCGTCGGGAACGTCCTCGGCGCCGTCGCTCAGCAACAGCGGCGCCTGGATCGGCGCGCTCATCAGCGCCGACGCCACCAGCGTCGCGCGCCAGTCGCGCCCGTCCGCAAGCGCCACCGCCCGCGGATGGCCGGCGTCCGAGCCGCCCGGGAAGACCGCACGGGCCACCGCCGCGGCGTCGGCGACCGGGTCCGACCCGGCGACGCGGACCGTGTTCTTCGTGGCGAAGACGGGGAAGCCGAGGTCGGCGGCAGCTTGGTCTGAGTCGCCCTTCACGCCGATCGGGCGTGGTGTCTTGGGGCCGCTGTCGTCGGAGTCGCGGCCGCAGCCGGCGGCGAGGAGCGCGGTGCTCAGGAGCGTGACGGTTGCGGCGAGAAGGGGCCGGCGCATCGGCGGTCGAGCGTAGCGGCAATAAAAAGAGCGAGTCGCGGACCCGTGCCCCGCGACTCGCTCACACGACGAGACTCCCCCCGCTCTTCGAAGTGCAAACGCGGGCTTTTGAAAGTTGGCGCGTCGGCGCTTAGGCGTCCTCGTCGCGGCCCGCAAGGATGGCCTCGCGCTCGGCCAAGCGGTTCTTGCGGCGCGTCTGCGCCTCGCTCTCGCGGCGTCGCGCAACGCCGTCGTCACCGGCCTCCAACGGCGGCACCGCGATCGGCGCGCCCTCGTCGTTGACGGCAACCATCGTCAGGTAAGCAGTGCTCGTGTGGCGTAGCTCGCCGGTGCGGACGTTCTCGGCCTCGACGCGAACGCCGACCTCCATCGAGGTGCGCCAGACGGCGTTGACGCGTGCGCGCAGCGTCAGCAGCTCGCCGACCTCGACGCGCGACGCGAACGTCATGCGGTCCATGCCGGCGGTGACGCAGCGCGTGCGGCAGTGGCGAATGGCGGCCAGCCCCGCCGCCTCGTCACAGAGCTTCATGACGATGCCGCCGTGGACAAAGCCGCCGTTGTTGGCGTCTTGGATCCCCATCCACTTCACCAGCACCGATTCCATGGCAGGTACGCTAGATCACGACTCGCAAACTCACGCACGAGGAGACCCGATGGCCGGGACGTCCGGACGCATCACGACCGTCATCAAGGCGAAGATCAACAAGCTGCTCGATCGCGCGGAAGATCCCGCCGAAACGCTGGACTACAGCTACACCAAGCAGCTCGAGAGCCTTCAGAACGTCAAGAAGGGCATCGCTGACGTCGTCACGGCGAAGAAGCGCCTGCAGATGCAGTCGCAGAAGCTCGAGCAGTCCGTCGTCAAGCTCGACACGCAGGCGCGCCAGGCGCTGTCCGCCGGCAAGGAAGATCTTGCCCGGCTCGCGCTGGAGCGCAAGACCGTCGCCCAGACCGAGCTGCAGTCGCTCGACCAGCAGGTGACAGAGCTCGAGGGTCAGCAGCAGCGCCTGACCGAGTCCGAGCAGCGCCTGCGCACGAAGATCGAGGCTTTCCGCACCAAGAAGGAGGTCGTCAAGGCGCAGTACTCGGCGGCCGAGGCGCAGGTGCGGATCTCCGAGGCCGCAACCGGTGTCGGCGAGGAGATGGCCGACGTCGGCCTCGCGATGCAGCGCGCGCTGGACAAGACCGAGCAGATGAAGGCGCGCGCGTCCGCGGTCGAGGAGCTCGAGGCCGCCGGCACGTTCGAGGACCTCACCCAGCTCGGCGAAGGCTCCGACGACATCGACCGCCAGCTGCGCGAGCTCTCCAGCGGCACGCAGGTGGACGACGAGCTGGCGAAGATGAAGGCTGAGCTCGGCCAGGGCTCGGCGCCCGCGCAGATCGGCGGCGGCGGGGCTGGCGAAGAGGCACCGGCCGAGCAGCCGCCGGCCGGGGGTGCGGCGTGATCGTCCGGATCCTCAACGAGGGTCAGTACCGCCTCGA
The DNA here is from genome assembly GCA_963727365.1 of Paraconexibacteraceae bacterium. GTDB lineage: Bacteria > Actinomycetota > Thermoleophilia > Solirubrobacterales > Solirubrobacteraceae > Paraconexibacter. The sequence continues at coordinate 390,141 of CAVSFU010000017.1, forward strand.
CGACAGCCACCACGCCAAGCTCGACGAGCTCGACGACATCGTCGTCACCAAGGTCGACGCTGATGACGAGGACGGCTTTCACGCCGCCTTCGAGGAACTGCTGGCCTACGTCCGTGACAACGGCCAGCACCTCGCAGACGAGGACCTCGACACGTCGGACTTCATGCTCCCGCCGCCCGACACGACGATCGTCGAGGCGCGCCAGGAGTTCACCGGCGAGGGCCTGATCCCAGACCCCGCCTAACCCGGGCTGGGGGCGTGCTTCGCCAGCCAGCGCCCCTCCCACTCGGACACCTCGAAGGCCCCGCGGCGGCCACCGATCGTGAGCGTCGCGGTGTCGTCCTCCAGCGCGACCGCGCCGCGCTTGAGGGTCGGGTCGCGGATGTACACCACGGTCCCGGCGTGGGCGTCGAACGCCTCGCCGCCGACCGTGAAGCGCGCCGCTCCGCGCAGCAGCACGTAGAGCTCCTCGTGGTCGTCCTCGTCGTGCTCCTCGACCGCAACCTCGCCGGTCTTGCGCGCGATCCAGACGTTGACGCCGAAGGCGCGCACGTCGAGCATGTGGCGCAGCGGAATCCAGTCGCCTGCGTGCTCGCCGACGGGGATAGCGTCGGCCTCGTCGAGGTGGACAACCGTGAAGCCGTCGTTGGGAGCCATCGTGCAGCCCAGCATGCCCGATCGCTCTACCCTCCGAACTCGCATGCGCCTTCGTACGTTGGTGGCGGGGGTCGCCGTGCCGCTCCTCGTGTGGGCGCTCCTGCCGGTGTTCTCGTCGGGTCAGCGCTCGACGGAGGGCGCGGCGAAACTCCAGCAGAAAATCGAGACTGCCCGCGGCAAGATCGGCCGCAAGAAGGGGACCGAGCGCGTCCTGACCTCGGACATCGCCGCGTACTCGCGACGCATCAACCGCTTGCAGCGCAAGATCGGCGGACTGCAGACCCGCCAGCAGCGCGTACAGGCAGACCTCGACGCCAAGCAGGCCGAGCTCACGCACCTGCAGTCGAGCCTGCGCTCCGAGCGCGCCCGCCTCGTGCGGCTGCGCGCCCGCCTCCACGAGGCGCGCCAGATCCTCGCGCGGCGCCTCGTCGAGATCTACCAGGCCGGCAAGCCCGACCTCGTCACCGTCGTGATGAACGCCAAGGGGTTCGCCGACCTGCTCGAGCGCGGCGAGTTCCTGCGGCGCATCAACGACCAGGACACACGCATCCTCAACACCGTCCGCCTCGCTCGCGCCGACGCGCGCGGGACCGCGCAGCGGCTCGCGAAGATGGAGGCCCGCCAGGCCAAGGTCACGGCAATCGTCAAGCGTCGCCGCGACGAGATCGCCGACGTGAAGATGGGCCTGATCGGCACGCGCGTCGGCTACAACAACACGAAGGCCGGCAAGCGGCAGGCGCTGCAGAAGGTCCGCGGGGACCGCCATGAGCTCGAGGAGGACCTCGAGGCGATGGAGCGCCAGCAGGCCAAGATCCAGGCCGCGCTGACCACGCCGGGCATCGGCAACGGGCTGCCCGCCGGGCCGATCAAGCGCGGCTCAGGCTCGCTGATCTGGCCCGTCAACGGCACGTTCACGTCGCCGTTCGGCATGCGCTGGGGACGGCTGCACGCGGGCATCGACATCGCCGCGCCGGAGGGGACGCCGATCCGCGCCGCGCGCGCCGGCCGCGTCGTCCTGCTGCAGGGCGTCGGCGCATCGGGCGGCTACGGCAACTACACCTGCGTGCAGCACACGAGCGTGATGTCGACGTGTTACGCCCACCAGGTGCGCTTCGGCACGTCGATGGGCGCAAGCGTCTCGCAGGGCCAGGTCATCGGCTACGTCGGCAACACCGGCCACAGCTTCGGAGCGCACCTGCACTTCGAAGTGCGCCTCAGCGGGCAGCCGGTGAACCCCATGAACTACCTGTGATGTAGTCCGGGCGCCTTGCAGCCCGAAATCGGCCCCATCAAGACCTTCGGCGTGATGTTCGCGCTCGGGTTCCTCGCCGCAGGCGCGATCATCGCGCGACGGCTGAAGGAGCTCGACAAGCCCGTCGACTGGGCCTACGAGATGCTCTTCGCGGCGCTGGCAGGCGGCCTCGTCGGCTCGCGCCTGTGGTACCTGCTCGGCCACACGTCGCAGTTCTCCGACGACCCGCTCGGCTCGGCGTTCGGCGGCACCGGGCTGGTCTGGTACGGCGGTGCGATCGGCGGCGCTGTCGCCGTCTTGATCTGGGCCTGGCGTCGCGACTTCCTCGGCATCACGCTGCTCGACGTCTGCGCGGCGCCGCTCGCGGTCGGCTACGCGATCGGGCGCATCGGCTGCCAGATCTCCGGCGACGGCGACTACGGCGAGCCGTCGGACCTGCCGTGGGCGATGGCGTATCCCGAGGGGACCGTCCCGACCACCGAGGAAGTGCACCCGACGCCGATCTACGAGACGCTCGCGATGGGCCTGCTTGCGTACGCGCTTTGGACGATGCGCGACCGCGTGCGCCCCGGTGTCCTGTTCGCCCTCTATCTGATCGGCGCGGGGGTCGAGCGCTTCCTCGTGGAGTTCGTCCGTCGCAACGACGCCGTGCTCGTCGGATTGACCGAAGCGCAGCTCCTCAGCGTGGCGATGGCGGCCGCTGGAGTCGCCTGGTTGTGGCGGATTCGAAACCAACGCGGTGAATTGTTCCTGCAAAAAGGTTTGCAATCTGACACTTCTGTGCTGGGATGAGTGCCGATGCGCCAAGATGCTCAAGCTCCGGGGGGTTCGAGCCGAAGTGGCTCCGGAGGGGTATCAGTGCCATCGGGCGACACAGGACACGCATCGCTCCGCGCAATGCTCGCGGGGCTCGGTACGGCCGGCATGCTGGTCGGTGCTGTCGCTGCCGTCGCTGCCCTGACCGCGGGGGTCGTCGCGTTCGACGGCTGGCCGGGCTCCCCGACCGCCAACGAGCGCTCGGCAATCCCGCTCGCCAGTAGGGCTGACAGCGCGTCCACGGGCTTTGTCGACGCTGCAACCGCCGCCGGCGGCGCAACCGCCACGGCGACGCCGACGGGCAGCGCCGGCACTGGCAGCGACGCGCGTGAAGGCGACAGCAATCGTTCTGGGGCCACAAGCGGCGCGACCGCGGGCTCGGGCACCGAGGAGCGGCCCGGCGGCGGCAGCGGTAGCGGCCAGGCGGGCGACACGACCTCCACGCCGGCGCGGGCCAACAGCACCGCGCCGAAGGCGCCGCGCCGCGGCGTCGCCGACGTCACGAACGACACCGGCAGCACGCTCTCGACCGCGGTCAAGGGCGGGGGCTCGGCCGTGGCCGACGCCACACGGCCCGTCGACGCCGGCACGGCCGAGGCGGTCAACTCACTCAGCGAGCGCGTCGGCAACGCCGTCGCCGCCGCGACGAAGGCCGTCAGCGAGCTGCTGCGCAGCGTCGCGACGCCGCCGCCGTCGTCCTAGCGCAGCGCGCGCGACAGCCAGCGCACGGTCATCCCCTGCAGCTCGGCGTCGTGCTGGATCGAGCGGTGGTGACCACCGGGCATCTCGATCAGGCGCGCATGCGGTGCAGCTGCGGCGAGCTCGCGCGAGTGCTCGACCGGCACTGACTCGTCCCCACGCGCGTGCAGCAGCAGCACCGGCACGTCGAGCGCGATCAGCGCGGCGCGCTCGTCGTGTGCATCCAGCGCCGCCACCAGCGCCGCCTCGTCAGCGCGGAACTCAAAGCGTCGGCCCACGACGCCGGCGCGCAGCAGCGCCGCCCCTGCCGGGCAGATCGCGACGACGGCGCCCGCCCGCGCCTTCGCCGCGGCGACCAGCGCCAGGTAGCCGCCCATGCTCGACCCGCGCAAGCCGACGGCCGCGACGTCCGCCTCGCGGCGCAGCGTGTCGGCAAGCGTGGCCACGTCGTCGATCGCGCCCGCGCCGAGCGCGCCGTCGCTCTCGCCGTGGCCGCGCAGGTCGACCGCTAGCGCGGCGAGGCGCGCGCTCGCGCAGGCGCGGGCGTAGTCGTGGTGGCTCTCCTTCGTCGAGCCCGCGCCGTGGAGGATCAGCACACCGGCCCGCGGCGGCTCCCCGGACGGGGGCAGGAAGAGGTTCCAGGCGAGCCCGTCTGTGCGGCCGCGGGCATCGGGGAGGTGAGGCCGGAAGACGCGCACCCGCCCCTATGATCCGCGTCCGCATGGCCGCAGTGCAACAACTGGGCGCGCATTACCCCCTGGGCTCGTACCTCAACGAGCGCGGGCGGCTGACCATCGGGGGCTGCGACACGATCGAGCTGGCACGCGAGTTCGGGACGCCCGCCTTCGTGGTCTCCGAGGACGATCTGCGTGCTCGCGCCCGCGCGTTCGTCGCCGCGTTCGCCGCGCGCTCGGACAACTTCGAGATCGAGTTCGCGTCGAAGGCGTTCCCGTGCACGGCGGTCTATCGCGTCCTCGCCGAGGAGGGCATCGGCTGCGACGTCGCGGGCGGCGGTGAGCTTGCGCTTGCGCTGCGCGGCGGATTCGAGCCTGCGCGCATCCACTTCCACGGCAACGCCAAGACGGTTGCCGAGCTCGAGCAAGCGCTCGACGCCGGCGTCGGCTACGTCATCGTCGACAACCGCGAGGAGATCGAGCGCCTCGAGGTCCTGCTGGCCGAGCGCGACATGACCCAGCGCGTGCTGATCCGCGTCGCGCCGGGCGTCAGCCCGGACACGCACCCCTCGATCTCCACCGGCGGCCCGAACACGAAGTTCGGCTTCAGCCTGGCCGACGCCCCCGCGGCGATCGCGCGGCTGCAGGAATCCGACCGCTTCGACCTCGACGGCGTGCACTTCCACATCGGCTCGCAGATCTTCTTGATGGAGCCGTTTCGCCGCGCGCTGGAAGCGGTACGCGGCCTCGGGGACTTCCGCACGTACAACCTCGGCGGCGGGCTCGGCGTCGCCTACACGGCCGAGGACGAGCCGCCCGCGATCGAGGACTACGTCGCCGCGAAGGTCGCGATGGTCGAGGAGATCTGCGGCCCGGGCAAGCGGATCATGGACGAGCCCGGGCGCGTCCTCACCGCCAACGCCGGCGTGACGCTCTACACCGTGCAGTCGGTGAAGGAGAACGTCGTGCGCTGGGTCGGCGTCGACGGCGGGATGTCCGACAACCTGCGCCCGATGCTCTACGAGGCGCGCTACGAGGTCGAGGTCGCCGACCGCTTCGGTGGCGCCACGCGCTGCCACGTCACGGGCAAGCACTGCGAGTCGACCGACGTGCTCGTGCGCGACGCCGAGCTGGCCGACCCGCGGCCCGGCGACGTGCTCGTGACGCCGGTGACCGGCGCCTACGGCTACGCGATGGCCAACAACTACAACGGCGCGCTGCGCCCGCCGGTGATCTTCGTGAAGGACGGCGACGCGCGCGTCGTCGTGCGGCGCGAGACCTACGACGACCTGGTGGCCCGTGATGTCTGAGCCTTTCCGCATCGGCCTGCTCGGCCACGGCACGGTCGGCGGAGCCTTCGGCGAGCTGTTGCCCGCGCGCGCGGCGCAGATCGAGGCGATCACCGGGCTGCGGCCGGAGATCACCGGCGTGCTCACGCGCTCGCGCGGCGACTTCGAAGACATCCTCGAGCGCTCGGACCTGGTCGTCGAGCTGATCGGCGGCATCGATCCCGCGCGCGACTACGTGCTGCGCGCGATGGCTGCCGGCAAGCACGTCGTCTCGGCGAACAAGCAGCTGCTCGCCCAGCACGGGGAGGAGCTGTGGGCGGCGGCGCGCGCGCACGGCGTGCAGCTGCGCTTCGAGGCCTCGGTTGCCGGCGTCGTACCGGTGATCCGCGTGCTGCAGGAGTCGCTGGCCGCGGCGCACGTCGAGCGCATCCACGGGATCGTCAACGGCACCTCGAACTTCATCCTCACGCAGATGGCGCACACCGGTGCGTCCTACGACGAGGCGCTCGCCGAGGCGCAGCGGCTCGGCTATGCCGAAGCCGACCCGTCCGAGGACGTCAACGGCAAGGACGCGGCCGCGAAGATGGCGATCCTCGCGCGGCTGGCGTTCGACACGCCCGTGCACCTCGACGACGTCGTCTGCGAAGGCATCGAGCACCTCACCGGCGAGGACATGGAGTACGCGCACGAGCTCGGCCTCGGCCTCAAGCTCATCGGGACGGCCGAGCGCGTCAACGGCGGCCTGTCGGTGCGCGTGCACCCGGCGTTCCTCTACGCCGGCCACCCGCTGGCGTCGGTGCACGGGCCGTACAACGCCGTGACAGTGGAATCCGAGGCGATCACGGAGATCACGATGTCCGGTCCCGGCGCGGGCGGCCCGCAGACCGCCAGCGCGGTGCTCGGCGACGTCATCAGCGCGATGATCCCGCCGGCCTCGACGCCAGAGACGACGGCGACGCTGCCGATCGTCACCGACGTCGCGGCGGCGTTCTACGTCCACCTCGAGGTCGCCGACCGGCCGGGTGTGCTCGCGTCGGTTGCCGGGGTCCTGGGTGACTACGGCGCGTCGGTGAAGTCCGTCGTGCAGAAGGGGCTCGGGGAGAACGCGCGGCTGGTGATGGTGATCCACCCGATCCTCGAGTCGTCGCTGCGTAGCGCGGTGGCGAAGATCGCGCAGCTGGACTTCGTGCGCTCGCGACCGCGTGTGATCCACGTCGTCGAAGAGGAATTCGTCGGGTGATCCCGCACCCCGGGCTGATCCGCCGCTGGATCGACCACCTGCCGTTCGAGGACTCGGATCCGATCGTCACGCTGCTGGAGGGCAACACGCCGCTCGTGCCCGCCCCCGCGCTGTCGCAGCGCATCGGCGCGCAGGTCTGGCTGAAGATCGAGGGCGCCAACCCGACCGGCTCGTTCAAGGACCGCGGCATGTGCTGCGCGGTCAGCGGCGCGGTGCGCGACGGGGCGGAGGCGGTGATCTGCGCCTCGACGGGAAACACCGCCGCGTCGCTTGCGGCCTACGCGGCGCGCGCCGGGCTGCGTGGCGCGGTCATCGTCCCCGAGGGCAAGATCGCGGCCGGCAAGCTCGCCCAGGCGCTGATGCACGGCGCACGCGTGATCGCGCTGCAGGGCAACTTCGACGAGGCGCTGCAGCTCGTGCGCGAGCTGTGCCAGCGCCAGCCGATCGCGCTCGTCAACTCCGTCAACGACCTGCGCATCGAGGGCCAGAAGACCGCGTCGTTCGAGATCGTCGAGGCGATGGACGGCGTCGGCCCGGACGCGGTCTGCATCCCGGTCGGCAACGCGGGCAACATCACCGCGTACTGGAAGGGCTTCGTCGAGATGGGCGCGCGGCCGCGGATGTACGGCTTCCAGGCCGAGGGCGCCGCGCCGCTGGTGCTCGGGCAGCGCGTCGAGAAGCCCGAGACGATCGCGTCGGCGATTCGCATCGGCAATCCCGCGCGCTGGGAGGAGGCGATGACCGCGATGACCTCGTCCGAGGGCCGCGTCGCCGCCGTCTCGGACGCGCAGATCCTCGACGCCTACCGCTTCCTCGCCTCGCGCGAGGGCGTCTTCTGCGAGCCCGCGAGCGCGGCCTCAGTCGCCGGCCTGCTGGCACACGGCGCCGGCGACGCGGAACGGATCGTCTGCATCCTCACCGGGCACGGGCTGAAGGACCCCGGGACGGCGCTCGACCAGTCCGGCGCGGTGCAGGCGTGTGCGGTGGACATCGCGGCGCTGGAGACCGCCGTCCTCAGCTGAGGACGCGGTCCCACAACGCATGCAGCGCAGCGCGCGCCTCGTCCGGCGTCGCGCGCGGGACGGCGCCGCCGAAGCTGTCGAGCAGGTAGGTGCGGTGCGCGGCCTGCAGCAGGCGCGCGCTTTGCTGCGGGTCGGGCGGGGGATGGGGCGCGCTTGCCAGCAGGCCGGCGATGAACTCGATCGGCTCGGCGAGTGCCGGGTCGTGCGCGGGGTCGACACGTGGGTCCTGGCGCACCGCCTCGTCGATGCCGCGCAGCAGCGGGCCGTGCTCGGCGAAGACGGTCACGAGCCCGTCGATCATGGTGTCGATCGCGGCGTCCGTGCCGCCGGCGTCGAGCGCGCGCCGCGCCTGTTCGACGATCGGGTCGCCGGCATCGGGCAGCAGCGAGAACGCGAGCTGCGAGAGGTCCTCGAAGTGGCGGTAGAAGACCGTCCGCGCAAGCCCGGCGCGCGCCATCACGGCGTCGACGGTGAGCGCTGCGAAGGACTGCTCGCGCAAGAGCGCACCGGCGGCGGCGAGCATCCGCTCGCGCGCTTCGGCCGCGGGGACACGGGGGGAACGAGGAGTTGACACCGTGTCGCAAAGTATGCCATTCTCCACCTTGTGACACAACGTCTCAAACTCCAAGATGGCCGCTCGCTCGCCTACACGGCGTTCGGCGCAGACGACGGCCCGGTCGTGGTCGTCCTCGATGGACCCGGCTCGCGCGCGCTGGCGCAGGCGATGGGGCCCGCAGCGCGCGAGGAGGGCGTCCGCGTGATCGCCCCGGACCGGCCCGGGTTCGGCGGCTCGACCGTGAAGCCGGGTCGCGCGATCGCCGACTGGCCTGCCGATCATGCCGCGCTGCTCGACGCGCTCGGCGTCGAGCGGGCGGGCATCGTGGCGCAGTCGGGCGGGACGCCGTACGCGCTTGCCGCGGCGGCGACGCTTCCCCAGCGGACCAGCGGGCTTGCCTTGCTCGGCGCGCTCTCTCCACTCGGTGAGCCCGACGCGCTCGAGGACGTCGCCGGGCCGATGCTGCCCGCATTCAAGCTCGCGCGCCGCGCGCCGTGGCTGCTGAAGCCGCTGATGCGGCTCGTCTCGCGTCAATCGCCGGAGAAGGCGGCAAAGCGCATGGCGGATGGGCTTCCGCCGGCCGACGCGAAGGTGCTCGAAGACCCGGCGCTGTACGCCATCCACCTCGCCGCGACGGGCGAGATCTTCGGCCATCCCGTGCAGCTATCCGAGGAGATCGAGCTGCTCGCCAAGGACTGGGACATCGACCTCGCGAAGATCACCTGCCCCGTCGCGTTCTGGAGCGGTGACCAGGACGTCACCCACCCGACCGTGATGTCCCGCCGGATGGCCGCGCGCCTCGGCGGCGCGCCGATCCACGTCGTGCCAGACACGCAGACCTTCGGCCTGATGGCGCACTATCCGGAGGCGCTGCGCTTCGCCGCCGGATAGGTTGCCGCGGATGCAACGCCGTCGCGTCGTCCGCGTCCCCGCGTCGAGCGCGAACCTCGGCCCGGGCTTCGACACGTTCGCGGCGGCACTCGGCCGGCACACGGAGCTCGAGGTCGTCGAGACCGGCAGCTTCGCGGTCGTCACAGACCTGCAGATCGCGACCGACCGGCGCAACCTCGCCGTCCGCGGGTTCGCCGCGCTGCACCCGCCCGACGACTACGAGTTCCACATCCGCTCGGAGATCCCGCTCAGCGGCGGCCTCGGCACGAGCGCGGCCGCCTACGTCGCAGGTCTGATGGCCGCCGACAGCATCTTCGAGCTGGACGCCGACCTCCTCGCAGAGGCGACAGCGCTGGAGGGGCACCCCGACAACGTCGCCGCCGCGCTCGAGGGCGGCTTCGTGATCTGCGCTGACGGGCGCACGACGCGCTTCGACGCGCCCTCGGGCCTGGAGGCGGTGCTCGTCGTCCCGCACGAGGCGGTCCGCACGACCTCCGCGCGCGCGGCGCTGCCGACGGAGGTGCCGATGGCCGAGGCGGTCTTCAACGTCGCCCATGGCGCGCTGCTGACGCTCGGCTTGGAGCGCGGCGACTTCGACCTGATCGCTCGCGGGCTGCACGACCGCCTCCACCAGGATCGTCGCGGGCACCTCTTCCCACGCTCAGCCGAGCTGCTGGCGCGCGCGCAGGAGATCGGCGCGCTCGGCGCGACGATCTCGGGCGCGGGCCCGACCGTGCTGTTCTGGTGCCACTACGAGCACACCGGAATGGTGCTCGACCAGCTGCGGCGCGCCACCGACGGCTGGGCGCAGGTGATGCGCACCTCGTTCGAGTCGACCGGCGCGCGCGTGCTGCGGCTCTGAGGCGGCGTCAAAAAGCGCCGCTCCGGGAATAATTCACAGGAGTGGCTGACGGGCAGGAGCTTAGGACGGGGGAACGACGCCCATCGCGCGGGGTGGGACACGTCGTGCTGTCGCCGAAAACGAGCGGCACACCGGCCCCCGAGCGCCTGACGAACCTGTATCGCCTCAGCGACGCAGGCCTGTCTGAGCTGCCGCTCGAAGCGTTGCTCGACACCGTGCTTCGTCGGATCGCCGACATCCTCGACGTCGACACCGTCGCCGTGCTGCTCGTGGACGAAAAGACGAACGAGCTCGTCGCGCGTGCCGCGAAGGGCCTCGAGGCAGAGGTCGAGGCCGGCGTGCGGATCCCGATCGGCGCCGGCTTCGCGGGACGCATCGCGATCGAGCGCGCACCGATCTTCATCCCCGACATCAAGCGCGCCGACGTCGTCAACCCGATCCTCAGGGAAATCGGCATCGCGTCGCTGCTCGGTGTCCCGCTGATCGTCGAGGGCAACCTGATCGGCGTGCTGCACGTCGGCAGCCTCACGCCCCGCGTGTTCACGCCGACGGACGCCGCGCTGCTCGAGCTGGCCGCGGGGCGCGTGGCGCCAGGCGTCGAGCGGGCGCGGCTGTTCGATGCCCTCGAGCAGGAGCACCAGGCAGCCGTCGCCCTGCAGCGCAGCCTGCTGCCCGGCTCGCTGCCGCCGCTGCCCGACGTCCTGACCGCGGCACGCTACGTGCCGGCGCGCGGCGAGGTCGGCGGAGACTGGTACGACGTGATCGAGCTGCCGGGCAACCACGTGGGCGTGGCGATCGGCGACGTCGTCGGCCACGGCGTGCGCGCGGCGTCGCTGATGGCGCAGGTGCGCACGGCGTTGCGCGCGTACGCGGTCGAGGGATACTCGCCCGGCAAGGTCCTCGAGCGGCTCGATCGGCTGATGCAGCTCACGCAGCCCAGCGCGATGGCGACGATTGTGTTCGCGGTCCTCGACCCCGTCACGGGCAAGCTGCGCATCACGAGCGCCGGCCACCCGCCGCCGTTGCTGACGGGGCCACGCGGTCCGCGGCTGCTGGAGCTGCCGATCGTCCCGCCGATCGGCACGCTGCCGTTCGCGACCTACGGCCAGGTCGAGCTGACGCTCGAGCCAGGGGAGACGCTGCTGCTCTACACCGACGGGCTCGTCGAGGTGCGCGGGGAGCCTCTGACCGCCGGCCTCGCCCGCCTGCGCCAGGCAGCGGTTGGTGACCCGGCCCCCGAGCCGCTGTGCACGCGCGTGCTCGAGCACCTCGTCGCGGCAAACGAGGACGACGTCGCGCTCGTGGCGCTGGCGCGCAGCATCCCGCCGGATCGTCCTGATGCTGCGGATGCCGGCGGAACGCTCGACACTGGGCGTCGCGCGCCATCGCCTCGAGACCTGGCTGCACTCGGTCGGCGCGCGCGGCGACGAGCTGGCCGCGATGGTGCTCGCGGCCGGCGAGGCGTGCGCGAACGCGATCGAGCACGCCTACCCGCCACTGCCCGCAGGCTTCGAGCTACGCGCGCAGGTCGCCGACGGCGTCGTCGAGATCGTCGTCGAGGACGGCGGCAGCTGGCGCGAGCCGCGCCCGAGCCACCGCGGCCGCGGCCTGACGATCATGCGCGCGACGATGGACGAGGTCGACGTGCGGAGCAGCGAGACCGGGACGACGGTCGTCCTCCGGCGCCGATTGGGGCGCGATTCATGACGCTTGCAGACGTCCGCTACATCGAGCGCGGCGACGTGCTGCTCGTCGACGTGCGCGGCGAAGTCGACATGTCCAACGCAGACGGGCTGCGGGCCGCGATCGAGCGGCGCGCCGCCGAGAGCACGCGCGGGACGATTCTCGACCTCTCCGAGCTGACGTACATCGACAGCACGGGGATCCAGCTGATCTTCAAGCTCAGCGAGCGCTTGCAGGACCGTGGCCAGCCGCTTGGCGTCGTGCTGCCCGGCGGCTCGCCGGCGTACGACGCGTTGCGCTACGCCGGCGTGCTCGAGCGGATGCCGCTGTTCGCGAGCGCCGACGAGGCGCTCGCGGGCATGTAGCCGACGCCGCGCCCGACCGCGACGGCGACCGCCGTCGCAACCGCAGCGATCACGAGCGCACCGGCGGGGCCGCCGACGCCGTTGATCGCGGCGCCGCCGAGCGCCGAGCCGATCGCGATGCCACCGGTGATCCCGGCGCTCAGCCAGCCGTAGGCCTCGGTGACGGCACCGGCCGGCGCGGCGTCGCCCATCAGCCCGAAGATCAGGACGAACGTCGGCGCGATCGCGATGCCCGCGCCGAGCAGCACGACGCCGAACGCGGCCAGCCCCGGCGTCGTCGCCGGTAGCGCGCCGAAGGCGAGGCAGAGCGCCGGCACCAGCGTCAGGCCCGCCAGCGCGACGAGCAGCGTGCCGAGCCGGCCAATGCGATCTGCGGGCGCGCCGGCCCGTGCCGCCGCGACGCCGCCGATCACGCTGCCAAGGCCCCAGGCGCCGAGCAGGATGCCCGTCGCGGCGCGCCGGCCGGCGTCCTCCGCGAACGCCGCGCAGGCGATCTCGATCGCGCCGAACGAGGCGCCCAGGCACGCCATCACGCTGACGAGCGCGCGCACGCCGGCTGACGACAGCGCGCCGAGGCGGCGTCCTGGCGTCGAGGGTTGCGGCCGGCGTGCGCGCGACACCGGCTGGGCGGCGAACAGCAGCGCGCCGACCAGCGTCGTCGCACCGGCGATCGCCATCGTCGTGGCAACCGTCAGCACGGTGGTGAGGCCCGTGACGAAGACGAGCGGGCCGAGGACGAAGAACAGCTCCATGCAGACGGACTCCAGCGAGAGGATCCGGTGGCGCGCGTCGGCGTCGGCCAGCAGGTCGTCCCACAGCGCCCGCACGGACGCCGACAGCGGCGGGTTCGTCAGGCCCAGTGCGCCGCCGAGCGCGACCACCAGTGGGGTCGGCGTGGCGGTCGTCACCAGCGCGAGCAGCGTGTAGCAGCTGAGGCTGCCGATGCCGCAGGCGACGAGCAGCGGCGCCATCCCGCGGCGGTCGATCAGGCGGCTGAGCGTCGGCGCGCCGAGCGCCAGGCCGGCGGCGTAGACACCGGCGATCACGCCGCCCGTCGCGTAGCTGAGCCCCAGCTCGCGGGCGCGCAGGATCAGCAGCAGGCCGGCGGCGGTCATCGGCAGGCGCCCGATCAGCGAGGTCAGCAGCAGACGGCCGACGTGGGGCGTGCGCAGGACGGCGAACATTCGCGGTCGAGAGTGGACAGCGCGTCGCGCCTCGCGAAATGATTCGGTCTGACCCGAATGCTGAGCTACCGCTTCAGTCCCCACGACCTGCTGCACGTGCGCTTCGCCCTGCACCCGCTCGGCGAGCTGCTCTGGTCGGCCGGCGCCGTCGCGGACCCCTCGTCGAGCACGATCCATCTGCCCTGGATCCAGCGCGCCCGCGAGCGTCTCGGCAGCCTCGACTGGGAGCTGCTTGCCCACCTCGCGCTCAGCAGCGAGCACGGCTACGGCGTCGACTTCCCCGCGCGCCCGCCGACGACGCCGCTGCCCGACCTCGACGCCGAGCTCGAGCACGTCGCCGCCACGCCGGGCGCGCAGGTGCGGCGCGAGCTTGCGCTGCGCTGGCCTGAGGGCAACCTGCCGGCGGTGGTCCAGCGCCTCCACGACCAGCCGCGCGAGGGCCTGCGTCACCTGACCGCGCTGATGCGCACCTACTGGGACCGCGCGCTGGCGCCGGACTGGCCGGCGATCCGCGCGCTGGCCGAGGCGGACATCGCCCGGCGCAGCCGCCACCTCGCCGAGCAGGGCGTGCGCGCGGTCTTCGACGACCTGCATCACGAGGTCAGCTGGCACGGCGACGAGCTGCGCTTCGCGCGCCGCTACGAGGCGGTCGTCGAGCTCGGCGGCCGCGGCCTGCTGCTCGTGCCCGCGGTCTTCGCGTGGCCGCGGACGTTCGCGATGTTCGACGCGCCATGGCAGCCGACGCTGCTGTATCCGCCGCGCGGGATCGGCACGCTGTGGGAGCCGCAGCAGCCGGCGGACGCGGCGGCGTCGCTGGCCCCGCTGCTCGGCACCCGCCGTGCGGCCCTGCTGACGGCGCTCGAGGAGCCGAGCAGCACAACCGAGCTCGCGGCACGGCTCGCGCTGCCGGCATCCAGCGTCTCCGAGCACCTCGGCGTGCTGCGCCGCTCCGGGCTCGTGCACCCCGGCCGCGAGGGCCGCCACGTGCGCTACGCGCGCACGGCGCTGGGCGAGCGCCTCGTCACTGGCCGTTGATGTGCGTCGCCAGCTGCGCGCGGGCCTCGGGCAGGCCGATGCGCGCGAGCAGCTCGTCGCCGAGCTGCAGGTAGTCGACGCCGAGGTCGGGGCGGTGCTCGAGGATCGAGGTCGCCGCCTCGGCCGAGCCCGCGTAGGCGATCGACTGGCGGATGGTCGTCGCAAAGAGCTTGTCGCCGACGTGCTCACCGAGGTTGATGTACGCCTCGCGCGAGTGCACGGTCCGCATGTCGGCGATGTTGAAGAACACGCCGAGCCACTCGAGATCGGGGTTCAGGCTGTCGCGCGCCAGCTCGATGACCTCAAGCGCCTGCTCGACGCCCTGCAGCGCGAAGTACTGCGCCTCGGAGCTGAGCAGCGCGTAGTTGGCCGCGACGAGCGCGTTGACGGTCAGCAGCCCGAGCGCCGGCGGGCAGTCGATGAGGACGACGTCGTATGGGTCCTCGACCTCGCGCAGCGCCTTGCGCAGCGTCAGCTCGCGGCCCATCTTGCCCGCCAGCGACAGCTCGGCCTCCGCGAGCGCGAGGTTGGCCGGGATGATGTCCTCGTAGATCGCGTCGGCTGCCCGCGCGCGGCCCGACAGCACGTCGCCGATCGTCGGCTCGGCGTCAGGCGGCAAATCGAAGTAGTCCGAGAGGTTGCCCTGCGGGTCGAGGTCGACCGCGAGCACCCGCAGCCCCGCGAGCCGCAGCACGTCGGTGAGCGTGCGGACGGCGGTCGTCTTGCCGGTTCCGCCCTTCTGGGAGAGGACGGCGATCTTCAGGGCCATGCGGCGCGCAGGCTACACCCGCGCCGCGGCATTAGGTGGTGCGCAGCAGTTGCTCGTCGACCTTCGACGGCGTCTCGATCGCCTCGAGGAAGCAGAGGCGGTGGCGGCCGATAACGATCTCGTCGCCGTCCTGCAGCGCGCGGATCTCGATGCGCTCGCCGTTGACGAAGACGCCGTTGAGGCTGCGGTCGTCGAGCACGCGGATCTCGCCGTCGGCGACGACGATCAGCGCGTGGCGGCGCGACACCGTCTGGTCGTCGAAGCGGATGTCGGCAGACAGGCTGCGGCCGATGCGCGTGTGCTCGCCCTCGAGTGCGATCACGCGCAGCGCGTCGCCGTCCTGGAAGGCGAGGAAGCGACCGGGCCCAGGGAGCTCGGCGCGGGCAGCTGCAGCAAGGACGCCGTGCTCAGGGTTGGGAGCGGCTTGGTCACGCTCGAACCGGCCGGCTGCGTAGAGCGAGGCGCGCGCGAACTGGCGCCCTCCGCAACTGGGGCAGGGGCCGAGGGACTCCGTACCGGACAGCGTCGTCACGTACCCGCAGCCTTCGCACCTGAACGACCCGGCGCCTGCCAACGTGCCAGAGACCAACGACTCCATGGGGGGCTCCTTCTGTTTCGCGTCGCACTTGGGGGTGTGCCACGCGGTCGCGACCGCTTCGACCCGAGCATCGTGCCCACCGAACCTGTGAACACGCTAAATCTCGTCCGAGGGTAGTGCCCCTGACCCAACCCACGCAAACGTCCGTGCAGGCCAGGGGTTTGTGAGCAGACCGCGAAACCCAGGGGCATGTTCCGTCCCTTGCTCGGCCTCTCAGAACCCGATCTCGAGCGCCAGCTGCTGCAAAAGAGCGTCGGGCTGTTGCAGGATGGTCGCCACGAGTGCAGCGACTGCGGCAGGACGCCCCTGATCGGCGAGAAGGTCCATCGTTTCGCCCGCGGCGAGATCGTCTGCGAGCTGTGCCGCGTGTGCCATCCCGGCGAGCCCGAGTCGTCGGACCTCGTGCGGCACTTCGAGCGGGGCCATGCCGTGAAGCTGCGCCCGCGCTTCGCTGCGTAGCGAACGCCAGATAGGGTCCCGATCGTGGACCCCGTCTCCGTCTCGGCGATCGTCTCGCGCCCGCCTGAGGTCGTCTTCGACTACCTCGCGGACATCGCGAACCACCCGGAGTTCTGCGACCACTGGCTGGTCGACTGGCGGCTGACGCGCGAGGACTCCTACGGCCAGGGTGCGGGGGCGCGCTTCAAGCTGCGCCAGCGCCTGAACCGCTTTCCGTGGATGGACGCGACCTTCGCCGAGGTGCAGCCCCCGCGGCGGATCCTCGTCGTCGGGCGCGCGGGCAAGCTCGGGCGCATCAAGGTCGTCAGCGAGTGGACGCTGCAGCCGGCACACGGCGGCACGCGCGTGTCGTTCAGCACCGAGTCGGTGCCCGTGACGCCCGCCGAGAAGTTGCTCGAGACGCTCTGGGGCACCCGCGGCATGACCAAGCGCCGCGCCAAGCGCGCGCTGCAGCGCCTCGGCGCGATCCTCGAGGAAGACCGCGAGCGCGGGCAGCGCGCGACGATCGCGGGCGGGGCGCGCAAGCCCGCCACGGGAGCACCCCTCCGCTGACGCTCGCGAATAGACTGCTCGCCGCAATGAAGACCCGTCGTCTCGCGATTCTCCTCACCGCCGTCGCCGCCAGCGCCGGCCTCTCAGCATGTGGCAACAAGCACGACGTCGTGCGCGAGGCCGAGACCGAGGGCATCTACGTCGACGTCGGCGATCTGAAGTACCAGGTCCAGATCTCGCGACAGCTCAACCCGGCGAACATCGAGGACCGCGACTACCTGCACGGCGTCGGCACGTTCGACCGCACGCTCGGCGCCGAGAACGTCTGGTTCGCCGTCTTCATCCGCGCCGAGAACTCCAACCAGGACAAGCTCGCGCGCTCGGCCTCGAAGTTCGAGCTGCACGACACCCAGGAGAACGTCTTCGAGCCGATCCAGCTCGGCCGCGAGAACGTCTTTGCCTACCGCCCGATCACCGTTCCGAAGGCCACGGCCTACAAGAGCGGCTTGAACCCGCCGCCCGACTCCGCGGCGGCCGAGGGGCCGACGCAGGGTGCGCTGCTGCTGTTCAAGGTGCCGCGCCAGACGCTCGACAACCGCCCGCTCGAGCTGATCATCAAGTCGCCGCTCGGCGGCGACGAGGGCGTCGTCCACCTGGACGTTTAGGTCTTGCGCTGCAGCGCCGCCGCGATGACCTCGCGCGCGGCCGGCGCGGCGGTGTCGCCGCCGGCGCCGCTGCGCACCAGCATCACCGCGACCGCGATCCGCGGGCGACCGTCGCCGGCGGGAGCGTAGGCCGCAAACCAGGCGTCGGTGTCCGTCGGGTCGTTGCCGCTGTCGCACGTCTCGTCGTTGGCTTCGGGGTCCTCGGAGACGTCGCACTCCTGCGTGCTCTTCAGCTCGGCGGTGCCGGTCTTGCCGGCGACCTTCACCCCGGGGATCGCAGCAAGCGTGCCGGTGCCGTGACGAACGACGCCGAGCATCAGCCGCTCGGCGATGCGCGCGGTGTCGCTGGAGATCGTGCGCCGTGGCGGCGCGTCGGCGCCGCGGCGGGCGGTCGCGAGGTCAAGCGTCAGGCGCGGGCGGTCGCCGCGCATCCCGATCGTTGCGGCGACGCTTGCCATCTGCAGCGTGGTCGCCTGCACGCGGCCCTGGCCGATCGCCGTCGAGCCGACGGCCAGGTCGTCGCCGATCTCACCGGCGGGCGGGATCGTCGACGTCGCGGCGCCGGCGATATCGGGCTTGGTGTTGAAGCCGAACTTCTCGGCTGCGGCGACGAGCTTCTCGGGGCCGAGCGCGACGCCCATCGGGCCGAAGACGCTGTTGCAGGACTCGGCGAAGCTCTGCGCCAGGCTGCCGCCGCAGGACTCGCCGTTGGCGTTGGCCAGCTCGACCCCGGAGAGCAGCGCGTGGGTCTGCACCGGGAAGCTGTCAGACAGTCGTGCGGTGCGGTTCTCGAGCGCGCCGGACAGCGTGATCATCTTGAACGTCGACCCTGGCGGCTGCAGGCCGCTGAAGGCGATGCCGGCGAAAGCGAGGATCTCGCCGCTGCGTGGATCGAGCGCGACGACGCCGCCGAGGCGGCCGGCCAGCGCGGCGACGGCGACCCGCTCGAGCTCGGGCGCGACGGTGGTGCGCACGGCGGCGGCCTGGCGTGGGGCGCTCTGGGCGAGGATCGTGCCGCCTGCGCGCAGGACCCCGCCGGGACGGCCGATCAGCTGGTCGTCGAGGGCGCGCTCGAGGCCGCCGAGACCGACCTTGGCGTCGGCGGGCACGCCGAGCGCACGCAGCTGCTCCGCACGTTCTGCGGGAATCGGGCCCATCTGCCCGACCGTCTGCGCCGCGACGTCCGCCAGCTCGGGGTCCGGGGTCCGCGCGTCGCCCTCGGCGAGCGTGCGGCCGTCGCGTGACTGCAGGGCGGCGCGCGGCGGCAGGCGCGTCTCGCGCGTGAGCTCCTGGCCCTCGCCGACGCCCGGGAAGCTCAGGTGGCGACGCCAGTCGACGGCGTCGCTGCCGTCGAACGGCAGCGTCCAGGTCGTGCGCACGTTCCCGAAGACGCGCGTGCGGACGGTGATCGGCAGGACGACGTCGTCGCTGCGCACCTCGGCCTCGCCGATCGTCGCGCCTTGGGCGGTCGCGGTGGCCAGCGCCTCGCGGTGCAGCGCCCCGAAGCGCGCCTGCGTGACGCGCTTGCGTGCGGCGGAGGAGAGCGCGCGATACATCGCCGGCCAGTCGCCGCGCGTCCACGCCTGCGCGTAACGCTCGGCGACGTCGACCTTGGAGTCGCGATGGGTCGCGCCCTTGATCACCCCGACCGCCAGCGCCACCCCCGCGACGGCCACGAGCGGCATGATCCGGCGGCGCCAGTAGATCGGGCTTCCATGCTGACCTCCGGGCACCGCGCCGCAGGGTACCGAGGCCCTCTCACACTCGACGCGTACCCTGACGGCGTCCGTGACCACGATCGACGTGATCATCGTCGTCCTCTGCGTGCTCCTGGCAGCCGTCGGCTGGCGCCAGGGGTTCGTCGTCGGCGCGCTCTCGCTGCTGGGATTCGTCGCCGGGGCGGTGCTCGGCACGCGTCTGGGCACCACGGTCGTCAGCGGCGGCTCGAAGTCGCCGTACGCGCCGCTCTTCGGCCTCGTCGGCGCGGTCTTCCTCGGTGGCCTGCTGGCGCTGGCGTTCGAAGGGATGGGCTACGCGTTGCGCTCGCGCATGCCCTCAGGGTCGGTGATGCGCACGATCGACGGGCTCCTCGGCGCGGCGCTCTCGACGGCGCTGGCGCTGAGCCTGGCGTGGATCGCGGGCGCCGTGATGTTGCAGACGCCGGGCGCACGCGACCTACGGGCCGACATCCAGCGTTCGGCGATCCTCAAGCGCCTCAACGAGGTGCTGCCGCCGTCCGGGCCGCTGCTCAACGCATTGGCGCGATTCGACCCGTTCCCGGCGATCAACGGCCCCGAGGCGCCGGTTGCGGCGCCGCCGCGCGGCGCCGCACGCGATCCGGATGTGCAGGACGCGGCAGCAAGCGTCGTGCGCGTGACGGGCACCGCCTGTGGCCTGGGCATCGAGGGCTCGGGCTGGGTGATCTCGCGCAACGTCGTCGTCACCAACGCGCACGTGGTGGCGGGGGAGGACGACACGCACGTGCAGATCCGCGGCAGCGGCGAGCGGCTGGCGGCCCGCGCGATCGCCTTCGACCCGCGCAACGACCTCGCGATCCTCGTCGTCCCGCAGCTCGGCGACACGCCGGAGCTGAAGCTCGCCGAGAGCGCCCCGAGCGGGCGCCCGGCGGCGATCCTCGGCTTCCCGCGCAACGGTCCCTACGACGCGCGGCCGGCGCGTCTGGCCGGCACGGCAGACGTCATCAGCCAGGACGCCTACGGGCGCGGCCCGGTGCGGCGCAAGATCCTCACAGTGCGCGGCAACATCCGCCCCGGCAACTCCGGCGGACCCGTGGTGGATACGCGCGGTCACGTCGCCGGCACGGTGTTCGCGTCCTCACGCGGCAACGGGCCCAAGCGCGGCTACGCGGTCCCCAACGACGTCGTGCTGGACCTGCTGCGCGGGGCGCGGGACACGGTTTCGACCGGCCCCTGCGCCGCGTAAAGCCGCAGGTATCGCCGTCGTCCGGCAAGGACGCAGGCCCGAAGGCGTGCTTCGCACGTCGAGGGCCGAGGACGCCGCCGGCGGCGGCGAGGCCGCGGCTAGCGCTACCCTCCCGACCCGCATGGGCAAGACATTGGTGATCGCAGAGAAGCCGTCCGTCGGGCGGGATCTCGCGCGCGTGCTGCCCGGGCCGTTCGCCAAGAAGACCGGCAGCGGCGAGAAGACGGAGCGCTGGCTGGAGGGCCCTGACCACATCATCACGTGGGCGGTCGGCCACCTCGTGCAGCTCGCCGAGCCCGACGAGTACGACGACAAGTTCAAGAAGTGGCGGATGGCCGACCTGCCGATCGTGCCGTCGAAGTTCAAGCTGATCGTCCGCGACGAGCGCTCGCAGAAGCAGATGTCGGCGGTCAAGGCGCTGCTGAAGAACGACGAGGTCGACCTCGTCATCAACGCCTGCGACGCCGGCCGCGAGGGCGAGCTGATCTTCGCCTACCTGTTCGAGAAGGCCGGCGCGAAGAAGCCGGTCCAGCGGCTGTGGCTGTCCTCGATGACCAAGGACGCGATCACCGAGGCCTTCAACCATCTGCGCGACGGCAACGAGATGATGTCGCTGGAGGAGGCCGCGCGCTCGCGCTCGGAGGCCGACTGGATCGTCGGCATGAACGCCACGCGCGCGGCGACGATCCGGCTGCGCTCGTCGTTCGATGGTGCCGTCTCGCTGGGCCGCGTGCAGACGCCGACGCTTGCGATCCTGACCAGGCGCGAGGAGGAGATCCGCGCCTTCAAGCCCGAGCCCTACTGGCTCGTCGACGCGACGTTCGCCGCTAGCGGCGAGCGTGTCTACGAGGGCCGCTTCCACGCCGGCGCCAAGCCGCGCATCGCCACGGCCGAGGAGGCCGACGCGATCGTCGCCGCGGTCCGCGGCCAGCAGGGCACGATCACAAAGCTCGAGAAGATCAAGCGCACTGAGCGCGCGCCGCTGCTCTACGACCTCACGTCGCTGCAGCGCGACGCCAACACGCGCTACGGCTTCAGCGCGCGGCGCACGCTTGCGGCCGCGCAGCGCTGCTACGAGGAGCACAAGGCGCTGACGTACCCGCGCACGAGCTCGCGCTACTTGACGAGCGACATGGTCGCCGAGATCAAGCCGACCGCTGGGCACGTCGGTCAGCGCCCGGAGTACGCCGCCGCCGCGCAGTACGTCAAGAGCCTCGACCTGCTGCCGCTCGGCCGCGTCGTCAACAACGAGAAGGTCGGCGACCACCACGCGATCATCCCGACGAACGCCCAGCACGTGCTCGACAAGATGAGCGACGACGACCGTCGCATCTACGACATGGTCGCGCGGCGCTTCCTGGCGATCTTCCACCCCGAGGCCGAGTTCGAGAACACGCGCATCGAGACGACGGTCGCCACGCACATCTTCCGCACGCGCGGCAAGGTCCTGGTCGTCCCCGGCTGGCGCGGCGTCTACGGCGAGCTCCCCGAGGGCGAGAAGTCGGCCGCCGAGGAGGACGAGGGCCGCGACCAGACGCTGCCCAAGCTCGAGCAGGGCGAGGCCGCCGACACGCGCAAGGTCGACAGCGAGCGCAAGGAGACCAAGCCGCCGCGGCGCTACACCGACGCCTCGCTGCTTGGCGCGATGGAGACCGCGGGCAAGCTCGTCGACGACGACGAGCTGCGCGAGGTCATGAAGGAGTCGGGCATCGGCACGCCCGCCACGCGCGCCGCGATCATCGAGCGGCTGATCGACGTCGGCTACGTCGAGCGCGACGGGCGTGCGCTGGTGCCGACCGAGAAGGGCATGAACGTCATCCGCCTGCTGGCGGAGCATCCGCTGACCTCGCCGGCGCTGACGGGCGAGTGGGAGCACCGCCTCGCGGCGATCGAGGAGGGCACCGAGACGCGCAAGCGCTTCATGGCCGACATCGCGAAGTTCGCGGGGGAGACCGTCGGCGTGCTCGACACGACGCTGAAGGACGTGCGGATCCCGCGCGCGAACCTCGGCCCGTGCCCGGTCTGCGGCAACGACATCACCGAGAACCGCAAGGGCTACTCGTGCTGGTCGCGCGAGGACCCGGGCTGTGGGTTCGTGATCTGGAAGGGCAAGGCCGGCAAGCAGCTGCCGGCGGCGGTTGCCCGCGAGCTGATCCAGCACGGGCGCACCGCGAAGCAGGTGACCGGGTTCAAGGGTCGCAGCGGGCGCTCGTTCCGCGCCAAGCTGGCGCTGATGCAGACCGAGGAGGGGAAGTGGCGTGTCGAGTTCGATGAGCCGTGGGCCAAGGAGGGCGCCAAGCCGCCCGAGCAGGAGGAAGCCCCGGCTGCTGCGCCTGCCGCTGCCGGCGGTGGTGACGCGGAAGCGGCGTGATCTTGCCCTCGCGGGCATGCTGCTCGCGCTCGGCGCGGGGCCCGCGGCCGCGCAGCTGACCGACGAGGCGGGGTCGCAGACCTCGACGCTTGGCAACGTCAGCGCGACGCTGCGCTGGGACAAGGGCGACTTCGGCCCGAAGAACGTGCATCTGACGATCGCGCGCGCCGGCGTCACGGCGCTGGACGCGGCGATTCCGGTGCGCAAGTGCGCCGAGGGCAACGTCGCGTGCGTGATCGTGCCGACGGGCAAGGACGACCTGCGCGTACGCGACCTCAACAAGGACGGCGAGCCCGAGGTGCTGGTCGACGGCTTCACGCGCGGTGCGCACTGCTGCACGACGCTGGCGATCTACCACTGGACCGGGACGGGCTACGGCGAGATCCTGCGCACGTTCCTGTCCTCGGGCTACGGGCTGAAGGACTTCGGCGCCGACGGGCTCGTGGAGATCGTCACCGACGACGTGCGCTTCGAGGACCTCTTCACCAGCCATGCGACGTCGTTCGAGCCGGCGCAGGTCCTGCGCTTCGACGGCGGGCGGCTGCGGGACGTGACGCGGCGCTTCCCCGGCGAGGTGCGCAAGAACGCCGCGCAGGCCAAGAAGCTCTTCAAGGTGTTCAAGCCGGGCTCCGCCGGCGTGCGCGAGTCGCGCGGCGTGATCGCCGCGTACGTGGCCGACCAGTACCTGCTCGGGCGCAGCGGCGTGGGGCTGCGCGAGCTGGACCGCCAGATTCGCATCGGCCGGCTCGGGACGCGCACGCAGGGCCGCGCGTTTCGCCGCCAGCTGCTGCGCTACCTGGATCGCTTCGGCTACCGCTGATCAGCGCCCGAGCGTGCGCGTCAGCTGGCGCGCTGCCTGCGGAAGAGGCGCGAGCATGCGCCTGACCGCCGAGAGGTCGGCGCGCAGCTCGGCGTCGCCGTACTCGACGGGGAGCATCGAGTCCTGCAGCTCGGCGAGCCCGTCGTCGGCAGCGCGCAGCTGGTCGGCGGCCGTGTCGATGAAGGAGCGCGCGCCGTGCGACGGCGCGCCCTGCCCCGCCTGTCCGAACGACTGACCCGATAGGCCGACACGCGCGGCAAATGCCGCGTGCGTGCGCTGGGCACGGGCATAGGCGGCCTGGGTCGGGCGGAAGAGCAGTTCCTCGAGGCGCTCGGCCGTCGTGTCGTCGAGCAGCTCGAAGGCGTCGCCGAGCGCGCCGAGCGCCAGCCCGACGCTGTCGGTGGCCGCAGCCAGGTCGTCGAGCATCTGCTGCCGGGTCTCGGCGTCGGTGGTCACCACGCAGACGATCGCAAACTGTCGGCCTCGCTTGCCACGATGGGTCGTGTGCCCCTGACCCTCGTCACCGGACCGGCGAACGCCGAGAAGGCGGGTCATGTGCTGGGCGCCTACGCGGCGGCGGCGCCGCGCGAGCCGATCCTCGTCGTGCCGACGTTTGCCGACGTGCAGGTCTACCGGCGTGAGCTTGCCGAGCGCGGCGTGGTCTTCGGGGCCCGCGTGGAGACCTGGAACAGGCTGTCCTCCGAGCTGATCCGTCGGGCAGGCGCCGGCGGCCGCGTGATCGCCGGGCTGGCGCGCGAGCGCGTCGCGGCGCTGGTGGCTTCCCGCGCCGAGCTGCGCGTGCTTGGGGACGCAGCCCAGATGCCCGGTTTCCCGCGCGCGCTGCTGGCGCTGGCCGACGAGCTGTCGGCCCAGCGGGTCGATCCCGGGCGCTGGTATGTCGCGCTGCGTGCCTGGGCAGCGCAGGACCCGCGGCGGGCGGACTATGCCGAGGACCTCGGCGCGCTCTACTCGGGCTATCGGCGCGCGCTGGAGCGCCTCGACCGCGTCGACCGGCAGATGCAGATCGTCGCCGCGCTCGACGTGCTGCGGACCGAGCCGGCGCGCTGGCGCGACACCCCCGTCTACCTCTACGGCTTCGACGACCTCACGGTCGTGCAGCGTGACGCGGTCGAGACGCTGGCTGTGCACGTCGGCGCGGACGTGACCGTCTCGCTGCCCTACGAGCCCGGCCGCGTCGCGTTCGCCGGCCGCCTGGAGACGCATGCGCAGCTGGACGCGATCGCGAGCGAGCGCGTCGCGCTACCGCCGCGCTCGGAGCACTACGATGCCGCCGCGCTGCCGCACGTCGAGCGCCATCTCTTCGCCCCGAACGGCCGCATCGAGCCCGCCGGCGCCGTGCGCCTGCTGCGCGGTGGCGGCGCGCGGGCTGAGATCGAGCTCGTCGGTGCGCACGTCAAGCGGTTGATCGACGAGGGGACAGCACCGCACGAGATCGCCGTCGTGATCCGCCGCCCGCGCGAGCACGCGCCACTGGTCGAGGCGGTCTTCGGCGCGTTCGGCATCCCCGTCGCGGTGCGCCACGAGCCCGAGCTCGGTCACACCGCGCTCGGCCGCGGCGTGCTGGCGCTGGCGCGCTGCGCGCTGCTGCCCGCCGAGGCCGGCGCCGACGACCTGCTGACGTGGCTGCGCACGCCGGGGTTCCTGCGCGCGCCGGCGCTTGCCGACGCGCTGGAGGTGCACGTGCGCCAGCACGGCACCGCCGACGCCGAGGCCGCGCGCGCCCGCTTCGAGGAGGAGCACTTCCCGCTGGACGCGATCACGCGCCTGCGCCGCGCGGCGGCCGCGGGTCCCGCCGCGCTCTGCGAGCGGCTCGCCGCCGAGGCGACGTCGCTGTTCGCCAACCCGTTTCGCGGGAGCGGCGCGGTGCTCGCGCCCGACGAGGTCGTCGACGCCGAGGTCGCGGCGACGCTGCGCCGCGCGCTCGCCGACCTCAGCGCGCTCGCGGTCACCGACGCGGCGCTCGTCCCAGACCCGCCGGAGCTGCTGCGCACGCTCCAGCGGCTGCCCGTCCGCGTCGGTCGCCTGCCAGGGCCCGGCCTCGTGACGGTCGCCGACCCCAAGGACGTGCGCGCGCGCCGCGTCCGCGCGCTGTTCGTCTGCATGCTGCAGGAGGGGACGTTCCCGGCCCCGGCGCGCCCGGATCCGTTCCTCTCTGACGCCGACCGCCGCGCCCTCAACAGCGCTTCGGGCCTGCGTCTGGCGCTGCAGGAGGATCCGCTGGCGCGCGAGCGCTACCTCTTCTATTCAGCGGCGTCGCGGCCGACGCAGCTGCTTGCGCTGAGCTGGCATGCCGCGAGCGAGGACGGGTCGCCCGCCGTGCGCTCGCTGTTCGTCGACGACGTGCTCGACCTGCTCGCCGAGGACCAGCCAGTCGACGAGCGCGCGCTCGGTGCGGCCGGCTTCGACGACGCGCTCGCCCCGACGGCGCGCGAGCGCGCCCGCGCGCAGGCCGCCGCAGCGACGCCCGTCGCGGCGCCGCCGGTCGCACCGCTCAACGACGCGCGCGTGCTCGACGCTGCTGGCGCGGCGCGGGACGTGGTCGGCGTCGGGCCTGGAGTCCTGGCTCGCCTGCCCGGTGAAGTGGTTCGTCGAGCGCTTCCTGCGGCCCGACGAGCTGGTGCCCGACCCCGAGCCGCTGATCCGCGGGACGCTCGCCCACGCGGTGCTCGAGCGCGCGCTGTCGCAGCTGCTGGCCGGCAGCGAGCCGCGGCCGCTGGGTCCCGCCGACCTGCCGGACGCGTGGCGGCTCGCCCACGCCGCGATCGACGAGCTGCGCCACGACATCCGCCTGTCGCCAAATCCCGAGCGTGCGCGCGCGGCGCTGCACCGCCTGGAGGGCGACGTCCTGCGCTACCTGACGTGGGCGGCCGAGAACGGCTCGGTGTTCGCGCCGTCGGCATTCGAGGTCCAGTTCGGCGGGGCCAAGGACGCGCTGCCGGCCGTCGACCTCGGCGGTGGTCTGCACCTGAGCGGGCGCATCGACCGCGTCGACCGCGGTCCCAGCGGCGAAGCCGTCGTCATCGACTACAAGGGCGCAAGCGCGACGCCGCAGGCGCGCTGGGCCAAGGACGATCGCCTGCAGCTGGCGCTCTACGCACTGGCGCTGCCCGAGGTCCTCGACGACATCACGCGCGTCGCCGGTGCGCTGTACCAGCCGCTGGCCGGCAAGGAGCGCCGCCCGCGCGGTGCGCTGCTGGAGGACGCCGACCCCGGGCTCGACGTCGCGAAGACCGACCGCGTCGACGAGGAGCGCTTCGCCGAGCTGCTCGACGACGCGCGCAAGCGTGCGGTCGCCGCCGTCGGCGCGGTGCAGCGCGGCGCGCTGCGCCCGTCGCCGGACACCTGCGGTTGGGCGGGGTCGGGCTGCTCGTATCCCTCGATCTGCCGCTGCGAGCGATGAGGTTCACCGACGAGCAGCTCGTGGCAGTCGAGCAGCGCGAGGGCGGGATGCTGCTGTCCGCCAACGCCGGCTCGGGCAAGACCAGCGTGCTGGTCGAGCGCTTCGTCCGCGCCGTGCTGGAGGACGGCATCGCCCCCGGCAAGCTGCTTGCGATCACGTTCACCGACAAGGCGGCGGGGGAGCTGCGCGCACGCCTGCGCACGCGCCTCGTCGCGCTCGGGGCACGTGATGCGGCGCGCGAGATGGACGCCGCGTGGGTCTCGACGATCCACGGCTTCTGTGCGCGCGTGCTGCGCGCCCACGCCGTCGCCGCCGGCCTCGATCCCGCGTTCACGGTGCTCGACGAGGCCGGCTCGCGGGCGCTGCGTGCGCGGGCGTGGGACGAGGCGCTCGCGGTCTTCCTGCCCGCCGGCCGCGCGGATGCCTTGGAGCTCGTCGCCGCGTACGGGCCCGACGCGCTGCGCGAGACGATCGAAGCGACCCACGACCAGCTGCGCTCGCGCGGCGCGGTCGTCCCGCGGCTGCCGCCCGCGCGACCACGCGGCCGCGCCGACGTCGAGCGTCTGCGCGCCGCCCACGCCGCAGTATCGGCCGAGCTGGCGGCGGTGACGCGCTCGCTGAAGACGCTCGACACGGCGCGCGAGACCGTCGCCGCGGCGGGGCAGCACCTCGCCGCGGGCGACGTCGAGTCGCTCGTGCGGTTGAAGCTCAGCAGCGGCTGCGCGGAGCTGAAGACCGCTGCGTGCGACGAGTTCCGTGCCGCGCTGGCCACGCTGTCGGACGCGGTCGTCGACGAGCGCGCGGTCGCCGACTGGGTGCTGCTCGACGAGCTGCTCGGCGTGTTCGCCGGCAGCTACGCCGCCGCCAAGCGCGGGCGCGCGGCGCTGGACTACGACGACCTCGAGCTCGGGCTCGCCTCGCTGTTCGAGCGCGACCCGGCGCTTGCGACCGTCTACGCGGAGCGCTTCGAGCGCGTGATGGTCGACGAGTTCCAGGACACCAACCCGCTCCAGCTGCAGATCATCGGCCAGCTCGATCGCGACAACGTCTTCGCGGTCGGCGACGAGCTGCAGTCGATCTACGGCTTTCGCCACGCCGACGTGGCGGGCTTTCGCGCGGCCCGCGACGCCCATGCCGAAGGCGGGACCGCGCACGTGCTCGCGACGAACTGGCGCTCGCGCCCGCAGCTGCTGCACACGATCAACGCCTGGCTGGGGCTGATGCACGAGCGCTACGAGCGCCTCGTCCCCGGCCGTGACGACGCGCCGCCCAGCGGCGCCCTCACCGAGCTGCTGGTTGTCGACGCGGCATGGGACGACGAGGACCTCGACGAGGAGCTCGCCGACCGCCTCGCCGCCGGCCTGCCGACCGCGACACGTGCGCGCCAGGCCGAGGCGCGCGCCGTCGCACGGCGCGTGCGCCAGATCGTCGACGAGGACGGCCGCCCGCCGGGCGACGTCGCGGTTCTGCTGCGCGCCGCGACTGACCTGCAGCTGTTCGAGCGCGCGCTCGAGCTCGAAGACCTGCCGACGCTTGCCAGCGGCGGGCGCGGCTTCTGGGGGCGCCAGCAGGTGCAGGACCTGACGAACTACCTCGCGACGCTCGCCAACCCGCGCGACGAGCTCGCGCTCTACTCGACCTTGGCCTCGCCGCTGTGCGGGCTCAGCTCCGACGCGCTCGCCTTGCTGGCGCGCGATCGCGACGCGCCACTACCGCGCGCCGACCAGGCACGCCTCGCCGCGTTCGAGCTGCGCTTGGAGCGCGAGCGCATCCGCGCGCCGCGCCTGCGCCTCGACGAGCTGATCGCACGTGCGGTCGCCGACAGCGGCTACGACCTGCACGTCCTGCGCCAGCCCGGTGGTCGCCGGCGGTTGGCCAACGTCCACAAGCTCGAGCGCCTCGCGGCCGCCTACGAGACCGCCCACGGACGGGACCTGCGCGGCTTCATCGACCACGCGCGTGCCGAGCTGGACGCCGACGCGCGCGAGCCCGAAGCACCGATCGACCCCGGCGACCGCAGCGCCGTCGCGCTGATGACGATCCACGCCGCCAAGGGACTCGAGTTCCCGGTGGTCGTCGTCGCCGAGCTCGGTCGCCAGCGTGCGGCGCGCACGGCGCGGATCCTCGTCGACGGCGAGCGCACCGGCCTGCGCGTCGTGCGGGCGGGGGAGGACAACCTCAAGGCGCTCGACTACGCCGAGCTGCAGCAGGAGGCGCAGGCGCGCGAGCTCGAGGAGGAGCGGCGCATCCTGCACGTCGCCGTCACCCGCGCAGAGCAGCGCCTGATCCTCAGCGGCTCGACGAAGCTCGGTGCCGACACGGCGTGGCCGAACCGCACCGTGCTCGCCCCGCCGCTGGCCGAGATCGGGCCGCTGCTGGACCCGGCGCTGCCCGTGCGTCTCGGCGAGCAGGCGACGATCGACCTCGACGAGCTGCGCGGCGACGACGCGCTGCGTGTCCGTGTCCAGCGCGTCGCGCCCGCCGACGCGCCCGAGATGCTCGGCATCGAGGTCGGCCCCGGCCAGCTCGCGCTCGAGGTTGCTGGTGCGGCGCCGGCCGCTGCGACGACGTCGACGCCCGACGTTGCGGACACCGTCGCGGAGGTGGCGTGGGTGCCGAACGCGCTCAGCTACTCCCAGCTCGCAGGCTACGACCGCTGCGCATACCGCTACTACCTCGAGCGGGTGCTGCGCCTGCCGGCGGTCTCCGAGACGATCGCGGTGCCGACGCTGCCGGCGATCGCCGGGATGGATCCGATGGTGCGCGGCAGCCTCGCGCACCAGCTGCTCGAGACGCTCGACCTCGACGATCCCGCGCTGCCCGACGACGAGCGCCTCGGCCCGGACCTCGACGACGAGGCGCGCGCCGACCTGCACGCACTCGTGCAGGCGTTCCTCGACAGCCCCTGGTTCGAGCGGATGCGCGCCGCGCGCGAGGTGCAGCGCGAGGCGGTGTTCGCCTATCCGATCGGCGACACCATGGTCACGGGCGTCGTCGACGTCCGCGCTCGCGAGGAGGGCGAGCGCGCGCTCGTCATCGATTACAAGACCGACCGCCTCGCGCCGGAGACCGACCTCGAGGCGCACGTCGAGCACGACTACGGCGCGCAGCGCCGGATCTACGCGCTCGCCGAGCTGCGCGCGGGAGCCACGTCGGTCGAGGTCGTCCATCTGTTCCTCGAGCGCCCCGACGAACCGGCGATCGTGCGCTACGAAGCGGCCGACGCGCCGCGGCTCGAGACCGAGCTGCTTGCGCGGATGGAGGGGATCGTGCGCGCCGACTTCCCCGTCACCGACACGCCGCACCTCGGCGTCTGCCGCGGCTGCCCTGGCCGCGGCACGCTCTGCCCGCAGCCCGTCGAGCTCACCCAGCGGCTCGACGTTCCGCCGCCTTCGGCGAGCCCGGCGGCGGTGTGACGAACGGCGGTCCGCCGCGTCCCGCCGTCCGGCTGCGCTCGATCGTCTTGTTCAGCTCGGCGCCGAACAGGAACGCGTTCGAGGTGATGTAGAGCCACAGCAGCAGCGCGATCGCCGCCCCGAACGTGCCGTAGGCCGCGCCGTACTTGCTGAAGTTCGAGAGGTAGATGCTGAACAGCCACGAGGTCAGCAGCCACAGCCCGACGGCGACCATCGAGCCCGGCGTGATGAAGCGCAGCGCGCGCGGTTCGACGTCGGGGGCATAGGCGTAGACGAGGCCGAACGCGACGACGATCGCGCCGAGCGCAAGCGGGAGCCGTGCGACCCGCCACACGTCCGCGGCCGTGTCGCCGAGCCCGATCGTCCCGAAGAGGTCGTTCGCAACGTCGCCACCGAGGAACGCCGCGACGGTCGTGAAGAAGAACAGCAGCACGACGGTGACCGTCCAGCCGAGCTGCGTGAGCCTGCGGTGGACGATGCCGCGGTCCTCGGCGACCCCATGCACGACGTTCAACGCACGCCCCGCCGCGCCGAACGCCGCCGAGGCGCCGTTGAGCGCGAGCACGAGGCCGATCACGAGCGTGACGCCGGCGGCGCCGCTGGACGTGCGGATCATGTTGTCGAGGGCGTTGTTGACCGCCTCGGCGGTCGTCTGGTCGACGCCGCGGTCGAGCAGGTAGTCGGCGGCGCGGCGCGACAGATCGGCCTCGCCGAAGAACGTCAGCAGCGAGATGATCGTCAGCGCGCCGGGGAAGAGCGAGAGGATCCCGAAGTACGTCAGCGAGGCCGCGCGATCGGTCATGTCGTGTGACATGAACGCGTCGATCGCGCTGCGCACGTGGTGATATGCGGTCGGCCCGCGCCCCTCGGTCACGGCGGCACGCTAACAGCGCCGACGCGCCGGGAAGAATCACGGGATGCAGCGGCAACGCAATGCGGAGGACCCGGAGGAGCGATACGACCGCGAGCTGCTCGAGCTGCTCAACGAGGTCCGCGTCGCCATGCCCGGCGTGCAGGTCCTCTTCGGGTTCCTGCTCGCGGTGCCGTTTCAGCAGCGCTTCAGCGAGGTGACGGCGTTCCAGCGGACCGCGTACTTCGTCACCCTGCTGTGCAGCGCGGCGGCGACGGCGTTCCTGGTCGCGCCGGTGGCGTATCACCGCATCATGTTCCGCCAGCGCGACAAGCCGGCGATCATCGCCACCGGCAACGTCAGCCTGCTCATCGGCCTGCTGTTCCTCGCGCTCGCGATGAACGGCGCCGTGCTGCTCGTGACCGACGTGATCTTCGAGCCGCCGACCGTCATCGTGACCGCGGCCGGCGTCGGGCTTGTCTTCGCCACGCTGTGGTTCGGGGTGGGCGTGCTGCGGCGGCTCACGGGACGGCGCTCGTGGTGAGCCACGTCCGCCGGTAGCCCGTCGGGGTCGTCGTCGTGTGACGCGCGAAGTGCGTGCGCAGCGTCGTCGCCGTGCCGAACCCGCAGCGTGCCGCGACGGTCTCGACCGGTAGGTCGGTGCGCTCCAGCAGGCGCTGCGCCTCGAGCACACGCGCATGCGTCAGCCAGCGCAGCGGCGATTCCCCGGTCTCGGCACGGAAGCGCCGCATGAAGCTGCGCTCGCTGTAGCCGGCGTGCGCGGCCATCTCGGCAACGGTCTGCGTGCGGTCGAGGCGCTCGAGCATCCACGCCCGCGTCGCGGCCAGGCCGGTGCCGTCGTCGCGCACCGCGTGCTCGACGAACTGCGCCTGGCCGCCGTCGCGCTGTGCGGCGACGACCATCCGCCGCGCGATGCGGTTCGCGAACGCGGCGCCGTGGTCGGTGCGGACGATGTGCAAGCAGAGGTCGATGCCGGCCGCGACGCCCGCGCTCGTCATCACGTCGCCCTCGTCGACGAACAGCACGTCGGGGTCGACGCGGGCGCGCGGGTGCGCGGCGGCAAGCTGCGCGGTCGACTGCCAGTGCGTCGTCGCCCGCCGGCCGTCGAGCAGCCCGGCGGCGGCGAGCGCGAACGCGCCGGTGCAGATCGAGACGATCCGCGCGCCGCGCTCGTGGGCGGCCCGCAGCGCGTCGACGACCTCCGGGGCGACTGTCTCGGCCTCGTAGCCCGGCACGATCACGGTGTCCGCCGCCGCGATCGCCTCGAGCCCGGCGGGCGCGACGATCTCGTAGCCCGTCGTCGTCGCCACCGGGCCCGGCTGCTGCGCGCAGACGGTCACGACGTAGCGGCCCTCGCCGCGCCGACCGAACACCTGCGCGGGGATCGCGAGGTCGAATGCGACCACCTCCGGCACGGCAACGACCGCGATCGCATGCCTTTGGCGGGATTCATTCGACATATGACGATCCTGCCACTCGCGCGCCGCGATGTCCAGCGCGACCATCACCGCATGCAGAAAAACCTCGACCACACCCCGATCGTCGCGATCCGCCCGGCTACTGACGGCGACACGAACGGCCTTCTGCGCTTGGCAGTGCTGGATTCGTCCGTCGTCCCCGCCGGGGAGCTGCTGCTCGGCATCGTCGACGGCGAGCTGCGCGCCGCCGTCTCGGTGACCACCGGCAACGCGATCGCGGACCCGTTCCACCACACGGCTGACGTCGTCGCGCTGCTGCGCCTGCGGGCTTCCCGCCTGCGCAAGCAAGGCGTCGGCGTCGCCCCGCGCCGTCGCCTGCGTTCCCTCCTCCCCGCATAAGGTCAAGACGAATGAAGATCGACGTGATCGTCTTCGACGGCTTCGACGAGCTCGACGCGCTCGGCCCGTACGAAGTGCTCCAGAACGCCGTGCAGGGCGGCGCAGACGCCGACGTGGGGCTCGCCGCAATCGGCGGCCCACGCCCCGTGACGGGCTCCCACGGCGCGACGGTCATGGCCCAGCGTGCGCCCGACGACGCCGACATCACGATCGTGCCCGGCGGCGGCTACATGGACGGCAACGCCGACGGGCTGCGCGCAGAGATCGCCGACGGCACGCTCGCGCGCCACGTCGCCGCGCGCCACGCTGCCGGCGCCACCGTCGCCGGGGTCTGCACCGGCGTGATGCTGCTGGCCAGCGCCGGCGTGCTCGACGGGCGTCGCGCGATCACCCATGCCGGCGCGATCACCGACCTCGAGGCGGCTGGAGTGCAGGTCGTCCACCAGCGCGTCGTCGACGACGGCGACGTCGTGACCGCCGGCGGCGTCACGTCAGGCCTCGACCTTGCGCTGGACCTCGTCGAGCGCTTCTGGGGCGCGCCCCTGGCCGACGGCGTCGCCCGCGAGATGGAGTACGCCCGGCGCAGCTAGGGCGCGTTCGGGTCCTCGTTCTCCATCACGTCGGGCCCTGACACCGGCTCGCACTGGGGCAGCGGCTGGCCTGGGCCTGTGCCGGGCTTGCAGTCGGGATCCTGCGATGGGTCGTCGCTCGAGGCGCCGCCGGTGGAGTCGGACTCCTCGGGCGCGGCGCCGCCCGTCGACGACGGGCTGGGCGTCGTGGAGGACGAGGTCGTCGACCCCGTAATGGTCGTCGCGGTCTGCGCTGCCGGAACCGATGTCACGGTGTCCGTAGGTGTTGTCGTGGCCTCGGACGCCGTCGTGGTGGGCTTCACGGGCTGCGTGTCCGAGGCGTTGTCGGAGTCGTCGCCGCAGCCGGCAGCGGCGAGCGCGGCGGCGGCGGCGAGGGCGGTCAGAAGGGCGCGCACTACCCGCAGGGTATGAAAGCTCGCGCCCGCGAGTTGGCCCGAGGGTTGCGATGGGCAACACTGCAGTGTCCATGCCTCGCGCGATCTGGACCGGCACAATCTCCTTCGGCCTCGTCACGGTGCCCGTGAAGATGTTCGCGGCCGTGCAATCCAAGACGGTTCGCTTCAACCAGCTGGACGGCGAGAACCTCGCCCGCATCCAGCAGAAGCGCGTCAACGCCGTCACCGGTGAGGAGGTGCCGTTCGAGCGCCTCGTCAAGGGCTATGAGATCTCGCCCGACCGCTACGTCGTGATCGAGCCCGCCGAGCTCGAGGCGATCGAGCCGAAGAAGACGAAGACCATCGAGATCGAGGATTTCGTCGATCTCCAGGACATCGACCCGATCTACTACGACCACCCCTACTACCTCGTGCCGGGCACGGGCGGGGCAAAGCCCTACCGCCTGCTGCTCGACGCGATGCGCGAGTCCAACAAGGTCGGGATCGCGCGCGTCGTGATCCGCTCGAAGGAGCAGCTCGTCGCGCTGCGCCCGATCGGCGAGGTCCTGGGCATGACGACGCTGAACTTCGCCGACGAGATCGTCAGCGCCGACGACCTCGACGAGGTGCCGGCCGCCGAGGACGTCGCCACGACCGATCGCGAGCTGGCGATTGCCACGCAGCTGATCGACTCGCTGTCGGGGACGTGGGATCCCGACCAGTACGAGGACCAGTACCGCGCGCACGTGATGGACATGATCGAGCGCAAGGCCGCGGGCGAGGAGATCGCCGTCGCGGTGGCCACGGAGGAGGACGAGGAGCCCGCGCCCGACCTGATGGCGGCGCTGAAGGCCAGCCTCGACGCGGTTCGCTCGGCCGACGAGAAGCCCGAGAAGAAGAAGCCTGCGGCCAAGAAGACGGCCGCCAAGAAGCCGGCGAAGGCCGCCGCGAAGTCCTAGCACCTGCACGCGGCGGGCTCGAACACCCAGCGCGACGACGCGTCGCGCTCCGACATGGGGCAGTGCGCGCGCAGCTTTGCCTTCGATAAACTCTCTCGCTCGCCGTTCTCCGCGACCCCGGCATTGCGCCGTCCGCACCATGACCGATCGACTTTTGCCGCCACAGGCCGACGGCCTCTACGACCCTAGGTTCGAACATGACGCCTGCGGCGTCGCGATGGTCGCGAAGCTCGACAACGAGCCTTCTCACGATGTCGTGATCCGTGCGCTGGAGGCGCTCGACAACCTCGAGCACCGCGGTGCCGAGGGCGCTGACGTGAAGACCGGCGACGGCGCCGGCATCCTCACGCAGATGCCCGACGCCTTCTTCCGCGGCGTCGTGGACTTCGAGCTGCCGCCGCCCGGCCACTACGGCGTCGGCGTCTGCTTCCTGCCGCGCGACTCCGAGCAGCGTCGCCGCATCGAGGAGCTGATCGAGCTCAACGTGCGCGTCGAGGGCCAGGTCGTCCTCGGCTGGCGCGACGTGCCGATCGACGAGGAGCACGTCGGCACCACGGCGAACGCCGCGCGCCCGCACATCCGCCAGATCTTCATCGAGGCCGGCGCGGGCTTTCGCGACGACCAGCTGAAGTTCGAGCGCAAGCTCTACGTCATCCGCCGTGTCGTCGAGCTCGCGACCGGCCCTGACTTCTACGCCCCGTCGTTCAGCAGCCGCACCGTCGTCTACAAGGGCATGCTGATCAGCCGGCAGGTCCGCTGCTTCTACCCCGACCTGTCGGACGAGCGCTTCGCCTCGGCGCTGGCGCTGGTGCATTCGCGTTTCAGCACGAACACGTTCCCGTCCTGGGAGCTTGCACACCCGTTCCGCGCGATCGCCCACAACGGCGAGATCAACACGCTGATGGGCAACAAGAACTGGATGCGGGCGCGCGAGTCGCAGCTGGCGTCCGAGCTCTTCGGCCTCGACATCCAGAAGGTCATGCCGATCGTCCGCGAGGGCGGGTCGGACTCCGCGACGTTCGACAACGTCCTCGAGCTGCTGATGCTCGCGGGCCGCTCGCTGCCGCACGCGGCGATGATGATGATCCCCGAGGCGTTCGCCGATCGCGACGACCTCTCCGAGGAGCTGAAGGGCTTCTACGCCTTCCACTCCTGCCTGATGGAGCCGTGGGACGGCCCCGCCTCTGTCTGCTTCACCGACGGCACCCTCGTCGGCGCGACGCTGGACCGCAACGGCCTGCGTCCCGGGCGCTGGGTCGAGACCAAGGACGGCTACGTCATCCTCGGCTCGGAGGCGGGGATGCTGGAGGTCGGCGGCATCAGCAACGTCAAGCGCCTCGGGCGCCTGGCGCCGGGCAAGCTCTTCCTCGTCGACCTCAAGCAGGGCCGCATCGTCGAGGACGGCGAGGTCAAGGAGCAGATCTCGACGCAGCAGCCGTACGCGAAGTGGTTCGCCGACCACGTCGTGCACTTCGACGACCTGCCCGTGAAGGATCCGCGAGACGCCGCGCACCGAGCCGGTGCGCACGCGCCAGCTGGCGTTCGGCTACTCGCAGGAGGACATGCGTGTGCTGCTGGCGCCGATGGCGTCGAAGGGCGAGGAGCCGATCGGCTCGATGGGCAACGACAACGCGCTCGCCGTGCTGTCGGACAAGCGCCCCGCGCTGTTCACGTACTTCAAGCAGCTGTTCGCGCAGGTCACCAACCCGCCGATCGACCCGATCCGCGAGTCGATCGTGATGTCGCTGGGCACCGGCGTCGGCGCGGAGGGCAACCTCCTCGACGAGTCGCCCGACCATGCGCGCCAGCTCGTGATGGATCAGCCGATCCTGCGCAACCACGAGCTCGAGACGCTGCGCCAGATCGACCATCCGGCGTTCCGTGCGCACACGATCGACATCACGTGGGCCGTCGAGGAGGGCGCCGGCGGCATGCAGGCGCGCCTGGCAAACGCCTGCGACGAGGCCTACGACGCCGTCCAGGCCGGCATCAACATCGTGATCCTCAGCGATCGCAACATCGAGCGCCGAGCGCGCGCGCGATCCCGGCGCTGCTGGCGACGGCCGCGATCCATCACCACCTCGTGCGCGAGGGCAACCGCCTGCAGGCCGGCCTCGTCTCGAGTCCGGTGAGCCGCGCGAGGTCCATCACTTCGCGACGCTGATCGGCTACGGCGCAAGCGCGATCAACCCGTACCTGATGTTCGAGGCGCTCGGCGAGCTCGTCGCCGAGGAGCGCATTCCCGGCGTCGACGGCGCCGAGGCGGCCGAGAAGAACGTCGTCAAGGCGCTCGGCAAGGGCCTGCTCAAGACGATCTCCAAGATGGGGATCTCGACGATCCAGTCCTACTGCGGCGCGCAGATCTTCGAGGCGGTCGGCCTCGAGAAGACGGTCATCGACCGCCACTTCACGGGCACCGCGTCGCGCATCGGCGGCATCGGCATGGGGACGATCGCCGGCAGAGGCGCTGGATCGCCACGCGCGCGGCTACGCGCCGAGGCCGTCCAGCGGTCGGCTCGGACGTGCTGCCGGTCGGCGGCGTCTACGCCTGGCGCCGCGACGGCGAGCACCACATGTGGAACCCCGAGACGATCGCGCTGATCCAGCACGCCGTCCGGGAAATGAACGGCATCGGCCCAGGAGAAGTACGACGAGTTCGCGAAGCTGGTCAACGAGGACGCCTCGCGCCGCGCGACGCTGCGCGGCCTGCTGGCGTTCCGTCCGAGCGCGAGCCGATCGCGCTCGACGAGGTCGAGCCGGCCAAGGAGATCGTCAAGCGCTTCTCGACCGGCGCGATGTCGCTGGGCTCGATCTCCACCGAGGCCCACGAGACGCTCGCGATCGCGATGAACCGCATCGGCGGCAAGTCGAACACGGGCGAGGGCGGCGAGGATCCGCGCCGCTACAAGCGCGACGAGAACGGCGACCTGCGCCGCTCGGCGATCAAGCAGGTCGCGTCCGGGCGCTTCGGCGTCACCGCGCACTACCTCGTCAACGCCGACCAGCTGCAGATCAAGATGGCCCAGGGCGCAAAGCCCGGAGAGGGCGGCCAGCTGCCCGGCCACAAGGTCGACAAGTACATCGGCAGCGTGCGCCACACGACGCCCGGCGTCGGCCTGATCAGCCCGCCGCCGCACCACGACATCTACTCGATCGAGGACCTCAAGCAGCTCATCTACGACCTGCGCTGCGCGAACCCGACGGGCAGCGTCTCGGTGAAGCTCGTGGCCGAGGTCGGCGTCGGCACCGTCGCCGCCGGCGTCGCCAAGGCCAACGCCGACCACGTCCTGATCGCCGGCCATGACGGCGGCACCGGCGCGTCGCCGCTGTCGTCCATCGTCTCCGCCGGCGTCCCGTGGGAGATCGGCCTCGCCGAGACCCAGCAGACGCTGCTGAAGAACGACCTGCGCCGGCGCATCATCGTCCAGACCGACGGCCAGCTGAAGACCGGCCGCGACGTCGCGATCGCCGCGATCCTCGGTGCCGACGAGTTCGGCTTCTCCACGGCGCCGTTGATCGCGACGGGCTGCATCATGATGCGCGCCTGCCACCTGAACACGTGCCCGGTGGGCATCGCGACGCAGGACCCGGAGCTGCGCAAGCGCTTCGAGGGCAAGCCCGAGCACGTCGTCAACTACTTCTTCTTCGTTGCCGAGGAGCTGCGTCAGATCATGGCGTCGCTGGGCGTGCGCACCGTCGACGAGATGATCGGGCGCACCGAGCTGCTCGCGCTCGACTCGGCGATCGACCACTGGAAGGCGCGCGGGATCGACCTGACGCACCTGCTGCACCGCCCCGAGGACATCGCCGACGACGCGCCGCTGCACCGCGTCGAGCTGCCGCCGGCTGTCCTCGGGGACCATCTCGACCACGAGATCATCAAGCGCGCCGAGGGCGCGATCGAGCGCGGCGAGAAGGTCGCCTTCGAGATCGACGTGCGCAACATCCACCGCTGCGTCGGCGGGATGCTGTCCTCGAAGATCGCCGAGATCCACGGTCCCGACGGCCTCGAGGACGAGGCGATCCACGTCCACCTCAAGGGCTCGGCCGGCCAGTCGTTCGGCGGCTGGCTGTCACGCGGCGTGACGTTCACGCTGCACGGCGACGCCAACGACTACACGGGCAAGGGCCTGTCCGGCGGGACGCTGGCGATCATGCCGCCCGAGGGCGCGACCTACCGCGCCGAGGAGAACGTCATCGTCGGCAACACCGTGCTCTACGGCGCGACGAGCGGCAAGGTCTTCTTCCGCGGTCTCGCGGGCGAGCGCTTCGCGGTCCGCAACTCCGGCGCGCCGGCCGTCATCGAGGGCGTCGGCGACCACGGCTGCGAGTACATGACCGGCGGGCGCGTCGTCGTCCTCGGCGAGACCGGGCGCAACTTCGCGGCCGGCATGTCGGGCGGAATCGCCTACGTGCTCGACGAGAACGACGCGTTCCGCGGCAAGGTCAACCCGTCGATGCTCGACCAGCTCGAGGCGCTGGACGAGGCCGACGCGATCGAGCTGCACGAGCTCGTCGCCGAGCACGAGCGCCGCACCGGCTCGCCGGTCGCGCGCCGCGTGCTGAACGAGTGGACGACGCTGCTGCCGAAGTTCGTGAAGGTCTTCCCGGCCGACTACAAGCGCGTGCTCGCCGAGGCGGCCTGGAAGGCGCGAGCGTCTGATGGGCGAGCTCGGAGCATTCCTCAAGATCGAGCGCGCCGGGGTCCAGTACTCCGACGCCAAGCAGCGCGTCGGCAACTACAACGAGTTCCTCGTCCAGCGTCCGCATGAGGAGCTGGCCGGGCAGGGCGCGCGCTGCATGGAGTGCGGCGTGCCGTTCTGCCACAACGGCTGCCCGCTGGGCAACCTCATCCCGGACTGGAACGACCTCGTCTATCGCGACCGCTACGAGGACGCGATCCGCCAGCTGCACGCGACCAACAACTTCCCGGAGTTCACCGGGCGGCTTTGCCCGGCGCCGTGCGAGGCGGCGTGCGTGCTGGAGATCCGCGAGGGCGACGCCGTCTCGATCAAGCAGATCGAGAACGGGATCATCGACCGCGCATGGGACGAGGGTTGGGTTGTGCCGCAGCCGCCGGCCGTCGAAACCGGTCGCAGCGCGGCGGTCGTCGGCGCCGGCCCGGCAGGGATGGCGGCCGCGCAGCAGCTGCGTCGCGCGGGGCATGCCGTGACGCTGTTCGAGCGCGACGAAGAGGCCGGCGGCCTGATCCGCTTCGGTGTCCCGGACTTCAAGATCGAGAAGTGGGTCGTCGCGCGGCGCGTCCAGCAGCTCGTCGACGAGGGCGTCGAGCTGCGCTGCGGCGTCGACGTCGGCGTCGACATCACGGCCGAGGAGCTGCGCGAGCAGTTCGACGCGGTCGTGCTGGCGACCGGTTCGCGCGTGCCGCGCGACCTGCCGGCGCCCGGTCGCGAGCTGGACGGCGTTCACTACGCGATGGACTACCTCTACGAGCGCACGCGCCAGGTGCGTGACGCCGACGGCGCGCCGGGCGCGATCACCGCGCAGGGCAAGCACGTCGTCGTCATCGGCGGCGGCGACACCGGCGCCGACTGCGTCGGCAACTCGATTCGCGAGGGCGCGCTGTCGGTCACGCAGCTCGAGCTGCTGCCCGAGCCGCCCGAGAAGCGTCCTGACGACCGCACGCCGTGGCCGCTATGGCCGCAGAAGTACCGGCTCTCCTACGCGATGGAAGAGGCACGTGCGATCGAGAAGGGCGAGCAGGACTACTCGATCACGACGACGCAGTTCCGCGGCGAGGACGGCCGCGTGGTCGCGCTGGAGATCGCCAGTGCCGCACCAGCGCCGCCGTTTGCGCCCGTCGAGGGCTCCGAGCGTGAGCTGCAGGCCGACCTCGTGCTGCTGGCGATGGGCTTCCTGCACCCTGAGCCTGAGCTGCTGGACGGCCTCGACGTCGCCAAGGACGCGCGCGGCAACGCCGCCGCCTCGGTTTACGAGACCAACGTGGACGGCGTCTTCGCGGCGGGCGATTGCCGCCGCGGGCAGTCGCTGATCGTCTGGGCGATCAACGAGGGCCGCCAGGCCGCGCGGATGTGCGACCGCTACCTGCGTCAGCTTCCCGAGCTTCCCGGTCCGGACGCCGACGAGGGCCCCGAGGGGCCGCCGGTGCACGCCCAAGGGGCTGTTACCGTCGAACCGTAGTCGCGCACCCCGCAACTTCCGCGGGGTTTAGGCTGTCCCACCATCGAGCCGATAAGGATCATCGGCCCGTGCCGCACCACCCCGCCAACGACCGACGGAGTTGACGCTTCCCTGATGCGACGTTTCATTTGCCTGTCCCTGCTGCCCGCAATCGCCCTGCTCGCGGCGACCGCACCCGCCTCCCAAGCGGTGACCTACGGGATCTCTGATCAGCAGGCCGCGACGTTCACCAACCCGCTTTACGCGCCGCTGAAGCTCAAGGTCGCGCGCTACGTCCTTCCCTGGGACGTGATGACCGATGCGAACCAGCTTGCTCGCTGGGACGCCTGGCACAAGGCTGCGAAGGCCGCCAAGCAGCGGATCCTGATCTCGATCGAGCACTCTCGCGCCGAGGGTGCTGAGCAGCAGACGCCGACGGTTGCGCAGTACGAGCTCGCCACCAAGAAGTTCCACAAGGCGTATCCCGACGTCAAGGAGATCAACACCTGGAACGAGGTCAACGCGTGCCAGAAGGGCACGCGCACCGAGCGCCAGCCGATCGGCATCTGCCGTCCGTCGAAGGCGAAGCTGCTCGACCAGTTCTACGCGTCCAACCGCAAGGTCTTCCGCGGCGCGACGATCATCCCGGTCGACGTGCTCGATGACCGCGCGACCAGCGCCGGCGCTGCGGTCCGCTACATCAAGGCCTTCAAGAAGGTCACGAAGAAGATGCCGAAGATCTGGGGCATCCACAACTACTCGGACACCAACCGCTTCTCCGATGTGCGGCTGCGCAACATCCTCAAGGCGATCGGGCCGAAGGGCAAGATCTGGCTGCTGGAGACCGGTGGTCAGCTGAACGTCTTCGGCGGTAGCCAGGCGACCAAGCAGGCGAAGGCCGCGAAGGCGCTGAAGTGCATGTTCTACATCGCCAACAAGTACAAGTCGCGCGTCTCGCGCAACTACATCTACCAGTTCAACGGGCCGCCCCCAGGGGCGACGTTCGACGCTGGCCTGATCAACGCGGATAACACAAAGCGCCCGGGCTACACGGTCGTCCAGAAGCGCCAGCGCGCGAAGTGCTGACGCGGTAACGAGTTGGCGGGCACCGCTTCGTAGACTGCGGGGCGGTGCCCACCTTCTGTCGCCACGGCCGCGTCCTCGAGAACTGCTCGATCTGCTCGAAGACAGCGCGGACACGGCCCGGCACGGTCAGCGGTCGCGAGTCCGCGCGGCGCGAGAGCGCGCCGCGGGCACCGCGGCCGGCGACCCGCAGCGTCGCGGCCAAGCGCCGCGCGCAGCGGCCGGGGTCGTCGATGGTCGTGCGCCAGGTCGCGCGCTCGGTCGACGACGGCTACGCCAACGTGCTCGTGCCGGGCCTGCGGTCGTCCGAAGACGCGCTGCGGCTCGCGGAGGAGATCGCCTTCGGGGCGACGCGGCTGGACGTGCTCTCGTCCGATCCGCCGGGGTTGTACGGCGAGGCGCTGGTGGCGGGTGGGGAAGAGGGCCTGTGGCTGCTCTTCTTGGTCGCGCTGCTGGACGCCGACGTGTCTGCCGCGCGCGTGTCGTGGGCCAGCGGTGAGCTGCCGGACTTCGCGGCGGTGCAGCCCGGTCCGCGCAGCGCTGATCCGCGTCGCCTGGAGGAGTGCGTGCTGGCCTACCGCTCGCGCGTGGCGAAGGCCGGTGGGCAGGGCGAGTTGCTCGCGGGCGAGCGGTCGTTGACGCCGCAGCGGCGGTTCGACCGGGCCTTCGAGCGCCTCGCGCTGCCGGGCTTCGGGCAGGCGCCGCGCTATGAGTTCTTGACGACCGCGGGGCGGCTCGGGTTGGTCGAGGTCGAACCTTGGGCGCTGGCGCTGGGCGAGCCGCTCGATCCTGTCGTCACGGCTGCGAAGCGCGTCTTCGGGATCGGCGACCGCGTGCTGCTCGGGCGGCGCGCGAACGAGCTTGCGGGCGCGTGCGGCGTGCCCGTCGCGGCGCTGGATCTCGGCTTGTTCAACTGGGGCCGCGTCGAGGGCCGCCACGTCGGCGCGGTCGCCGTCGAGCCCGATGCCGGCGTCGTCGAAGCGTGCGCCGCCGCGCTCGGTCTCGTCTAGCCCGGGATTTCCCGCAAAGAGCGAACTTTTTGCCGCCTGAGGGGGGCGAATTGCGCACGCCTGCGCGCTATCGAGGGCAATGGGAGTCTCGGAGCGAAAGGTCACAAGGAGCGTGGCACCCGTGCAGGAAACGCCCTCGCCGCAAGGGGCTTGCGACGAGCTCGTCGTCGAGACCGTGCGCCGGCATGCCGAGCGCGCGCTTGCGATCGCGCGTCGCTGCAGCGTGAGCTCCGACGATGCCCTCGAGGCGTACGCGCGGGCGCTGCTGAAGCTCGTGCGCTACAAGCGCTCGCTGCGCGCCGAGACGGCGCAGTGGTGGTTCTACGAAGTCGTGCGGCGCGAGGCGGCTCTAGTGCGCCGGCAGCGCGGCCGGCTCGTTGCGGTCGACGACGCCGAGCTGCACCTGCTGATCACCGACACGACCGAGTCGGCCGAGGAACGTGTGCTTGGGCTGGACGTCGCGTCGCGAGCCGGCGAGGCGCTCGGAGCGCTGAAGACCGACGAGGCGCGCGCGCTGACGCTGCAGGCTGCGGGCCTCAGCTATCGCGAGATCTCGGCGCGCCTGGGGTGGAGCGCGACGAAGACGAACCGCGCTTTGACCGAGGGCCGCGCCGGCTTTCGTCGTCGCTATGCGGAGCTCGAGAGCGGTGACGCCTGCCGTGACTGGTCGGCGCTGATTGCCGAGGGCCGCGGTGTGTCGCTTGCGGTGCGCGCGCGGCTGCGCGCGCACCTGCGCGGTTGCGCGGCCTGCCGGGCGACGGCGCGAGAGCTGCACGACACGTCCGCTGTGCTGGCGCTGGTGCTGCCGGTCGCGCTGGCCAGCGCGGAGGCCGGCGACCGGGCCTCGTTCGTCGCGCGCGTGGGCGAGACGGTCGGGCGCTCGCTCGACGCGGTGAGCGGGATGGTCGTGGAGCGCGCGACCGGCGCGACGGTGCAGCTGCAGGCGTTCGCCGAGGCGGCGTCGGCGGCGAAGGTTGCGGCCGTGGCGGCGTCGGCGGTCGCGTTGACCGGCGGCGGTGTCGCGGTGCACGAGGCGACGCGCGACGAACCGCTGGCGCCGGCGCGTGCAGCCGAGCGGACGACGCCGACCGCGTCGACCCCAGCGCCACCGCCGACCACCTCGGTGGTTTCGACCACTCCGCCACCCGCCACGACAACCGCTGCGCCGCCGCCTCCACCTCCGCCTGCGCCCGAGTTCGACGACGGCGGCGGTGGCGCGGCGACGGACGAGTTCGC
Source organism: Paraconexibacteraceae bacterium (assembly GCA_963727365.1). Lineage (GTDB taxonomy): Bacteria > Actinomycetota > Thermoleophilia > Solirubrobacterales > Solirubrobacteraceae > Paraconexibacter. The sequence goes on from CAVSFU010000017.1 coordinate 434,401, forward strand.
GCCGCCGCCGCCACCACCTCCGCCTCGGCCGGCCGCGCCCGAGTTCGGGTCATCCGGTGGCGGGGAGTTCGGGGGGTGACGCAGGACGAGCTCGATGCGGCGCTGCTGGAGATGCTGCGGGCATTCGTTGCGCGTGCGCCGCTGTTTGCCGAGCTGCGGGCGCGCGGCGAGGCTGACGACGTCGTCCAGGACGCGCTGATCGCGGTCGCCTCGCGTGTGCGCGAGGGCGCGGTCGTGGATCCGTTTGCGTACGCCACGCGCGTCGTGCAGAACCTGGCGCGGCGTGCGTATGCGCGGGAGCGCCCCGTGTGCGTGCTCGAGGCCGAGCCGGTCGTCCCCGACGTGGCCGAGGACGTCGAGCGGCGCTTCGAGCTTGCGGAGGTCCTGGCGATGGTGCGGGCGGTCACGCTCGTCGTGCGGCGGCTCACGCCTGAGGACGTCGAGCTCGTGCGTGCCGAGCTGCGGCGGGAGGACCAGCGTGCGTTGGCGCGGCGCCTCGGGCTCTCGCGGGCGACGTTCTACCGGCGCAAACGCGATGCTGTCGGCGCGTTCGTATGGGCGGTTGCGCGGGGTGTTCGAGCGGAGCCGTGTGCGGAGTGGGCGTGCGCGCTGCTCGCGGCCGCAAGCGGGTCGGGGTTCGCGAGCGCGCGCGGCGCGCGGGCACATGCCGAGGGGTGCCGTGGCTGTGCGACGACGCTGCGCTACCTCGCTGCGGCGCGTCACGGCCTGTGCGATGAATTTCGCGGGCTCGCGGCGTCCTAGTAGGTGAATGGACGACAGCGAGCCCCTCACGTTCCTTGGCCGCGGGCTGTCGGCTGCCTTCGAACGGCGCTACGTGCGCCTGGCCGCGGGGGCGAGTCGTCCCCATCGCGACGCGGACTGGGAGGGGGCGCTGGTCGTCGTCGAGGACGGCGTCATCGAGCTCGAGTGCGTGCGCGGTGGGCGCCGGCGCTTTGAGACCGGGGCGGTGCTGTGGCTGGCGGGAGTCCCGCTCGTGGCCATGCACAACCCCGGGCCTCGGTCGGCGCTGGTGGTGGCGGTGTGGCGGCGCTACGGGCGGACGACCACCGCGCGCGACGGGCTGTAGCCGGTCGCGTAGCGCGCCGACGAGCGCGGCACGACCTTGACGCGGAAGCGGTACCGGGTGCGGGTCGCGGTGCGGCGGAACATGTAGCCGGCAGCGAAGCGCCCACGCGAGCGTGGCTTCACCGTCAGGCGCTTGAACGTGAACCAGCCGGTGCGCAGCTTGACCTGGAGCAGGACGCGTGTGCCGGCACGCGGGATCGCGCCGCGGACGGTGCCGCGGAAGCGCAGCGTCTGCCCGTTGCGCAGCGAGCGGCGCGACACGCTGAGCAGTGCGTCTTGGCGAACGATCAGGGAGAGCAGGTTGCTGGCGCGGTTGGCGTCGGCGCCGCCGTGGGGGAAGTAGACGAGGCGCAGCTCGCGGGATCGGCCCTTTGCACGCGCGGTTGCGGCGATCGCGCCGTTGGTGGTGGAGCGGCTTTCGCTGGCTACGGCCCACGTGTTGTCGGGGGCGCCGCGGCGCCGCTGCATCAGGTAGACCCGCGCGTCGGCGATCGGTGCTCCGGAGGCGGTCGTGATCGTCCCGCGCACGCGCACGGTCTCGTTGAAGCGCGCGATGAGCCGGCTCGTGGTGCGTGAGCCGCGGACGAGCCGCGCGCTGAGGTTCGCCTGACCGTCCGTCGGGGCGCCGTTGGTGCCGGGGGCTTGCGCGGGGTTCTTCGCGACGATCGTGCCCGGACCGGCGGCGGCTGCGGCGTTCGCCGCGGCGGCGGCCTTGCACGCCTGCTCGTCCTGGCACGGGGCGATAGCGGCGGTCGGCGCGCTCATGCGCTTGCTCGCGCCGCCGCCGTCGGTCGCCGTGACCTCGAGCACGATCCTGTGGCCGACGTCGCTGGTTGTGAGGTGGTAGGCCGGGTTCGTCGCGCCGGAGATCGGCTGAGGGTCGGAGCCGTCGGCCGCCGCACGCAGCCACTGGTAGCCGAGCGTCGCGTTCTGGCCGTCGACCTTGGCCGTGCCCTTGAGCGCTTCGCCCGCACGAGCAGTACCGCTGATCGTCACGGTGTCGATCACCGGCGGGCGATTGTCGGCGACGATCGACCACGGGCCGTGCGTCGTCCGATTCGCGGCTGTGGCGTCGTAGACCTCGAGCGCGAGCTGATGCTCGCCGTCGCTGAGCGCGGCCGTGTCGAGCGACACCGCCCCGCCGGCGTTGAGCTTGCACGGCACACGGTGAGCGAAGCTCTTGCCGACGCGAACGCACTTGCCGCCGTTGTCGTCGACGGTTCCTGCGGCAACCTCCTTGCCGTCGGCGAGAAGCCGGTGCCAGTAGACGCCACCTCCAGCGTCCGCAGCCTGATAACTCAGCCCCCGAACCCGCCCCCGAGCAGCTTCGGACATCAACGTGCCCGCGGGAGCCCCCGCCAGCGTCGGCGACGACTCGTCCGACAGCGTGAGCTCGATCTGCCGCAAGCTATACCGCGTCTCACCGCCCGCCGGACACCCGTTCGCGCCGGCGCAGCGTACGCCGAACGTCACCGAACTGGCGTTGCTGAGCCCGGCGGAGAGCACTCCTGTACGTGACTCGCACGGCACTGTGGCGTCACAGATCTCGACTGGCCGGTCGGTCAGCAGGATGGCTTGCGGGGTTCCGTACGGCTGGGCTGGCCCTACCGAAGCAACTCGGTGCGCGAGCAACCAGCGGAGGGTGGTGCCAGGTGGTGCGGTGAAGCCCCAAAGCACGAAGTCGTCGCCCCGGTGGGAGACGGTCTCGCTCCAGGTTGCATCGAGCGCGCCGCCGGTTGCGCAAGAGTCTGAGTAGTGGACGTAGTCGCCCCGGACCCCCGGCGTCCACCCGTCCGGGGGGACGTGGGAGCCGTCGGGGCGTTGGCAGGCGTCGATTGTGTAGGTCGCCGCGGAGGCTGGCGAAGGTAGGACGGCGAGTGTGAGCGCGAGAAGTGCGATGAGGCGGGGCAGTGCAGCAGTCATGTCGTGACCTCCCTTGGTCGGTGTCAGTTCAGACGGTGTTTGGTGGTGTGTCTGAATGGATGAGGCCACGAGCTTGGAATGTGTCTCACGGGCCTGGCTTCGGGGTGGCGAATTGCGCGCTTCGTAGCCCGCTGAAACCTGGCGGGGAGCCGTCCGACGGGGGGCGTAGCTTGCGGGACGTCGTTTGTCCTCAGCGGACCAGCGGAGACCCCTTCAAATGCCCCTGTGCTTCATCGAACCTCAGGACGCGATCCGCGTCATCGCCGAATCGGTCGGGCGCGAAGCTCGCCGGCAGCTGCTCGGCGAGCTCGTCCGGGCCTGGGTCGACGAGATTCCTGAGCACGAGCTCGAGAACCACTACGCGAAGGCCGTCGCGGACCTCGACGAACATGACCTCTCGATGCTCGCCGCCTGGCATGCGTCACTCGAAGTCGGCCAGCCGATCGCCAACCGCGACTTCCTCGTCAACATCTTCCCGACGCTCGGTGAGAACCGCCGCGAGGCGCTGAAGATCGCCGCCGGCTTCCGCGGAGACGAGGCCTTCGACGCCGGCGTGCCCGAGGAGCAGGCGCTCGAGACAGTGTTGCCGCGACTGTCACGCGAGCGCGCGACCGAACTCGCGAACGAGTGCCTTGAGCTGTACCTGTGGGACCGCCTCGGCGGCCACAACTAACACGGGCGGGGCGAGGGCTAGAGCCGGCCGTGGTCGCGCAGCAGCTCGAGCGCGCGGATCGTGACGATCCCGCGCCACGCCGTCGTCTGCTCGGGTGACCACGCCAGCCAGTCGAACATCCAACCGCCGTCCTCGCGTTGCCCGGCTTCCAGGTGATCGAGATGCGCGGCGATCGCCTCGTCCGAGAACAGCGCCCGCGAGCGCGAGCCCCGACGCGGTGAGAAGTCGAGCGGGCGCAGCGTCTCCTCGTCGGTCGAAGCAACCGCAGCCAGCAGCTCCGGTGCGATGCGCACCGCGAGCGACGCGAGCGCATCGCGGGCGCGCACCTCGTCGCCAACCGCGTCGAGGAACGCACACGCGTGCACGAGCCAGTACCCACTCGGCGACTCAGCCGCATCGATCGCGCGCCACGCCCACGTCGTCGCGCGATCGAGCCACGGGTCTGCGATCCCGTTGCGGTGCACCAACGCCGCGACCGCAAACGTGAGAAACGACCCCGGCGACGTCGACCACCACGGCGAATGCGGATACGCCTCGAAGCCCGGCAGCGCAAACGGCAGGCCGCCGTCCTCGTCTGCGATCGAGCCCACCCACGCCACGGCTTCGCGCGCGAGCGACGAATCCAGCGCGCCGGCTTCCTCGAGCGCCTCGAGCGCGTAGAGCGTCGCCGACGGCTGGCTCTCCGGCGAGCGCAGGTCCGGCTCCATCGCATGACCAAAGCCGCCGTCGGGGTTGCAGTACCCACGCAGCGTGGCAACGACGAGATCGGCCGACCCGTCCCCGAACAGCAGCGCAAAGCGGTGACGATCGAGCAGCCGCGCGGACGACCACACGAACTGCGAGGCAGCAGCGACATCAACAGGCATGCCGCCGAGGCTACGCAGCCGTCGGCACGCGGTCTTTCAAGAATCGGACGGGCGGCACACCCGCCAGACGCGTCACCTCGGACGTCATGTGCGCTTGGTCTGAATAGCCCGCCTCCAGGGCCCGTTGAGCAAGCGACAGCGTCGCCGGCAACGCCTGCAGCCGCCGGAACCGCAGCACGCGCGCGAGCATCTTCGGCCCATACCCAACGGCCTCGGACACGCGCCGTTGCAGCTGGCGCTCGGAGAACCCGATCGCGCGCGCGACGTCGGACACACGCGCGCCGGCTCGGTCGAGGCCCCGGATCGCCGCCAGCACGGCAGGATCGGGCGAGCGCACGAGCGGGCGGACGGCTTGCAGCAAGACACGTTGCGGATCCGCGGCCGCTGCCAGCGCGTCCTCGAGGCGCGCGACGGTCTCCGGCTGGAGCACGTCGGCCAACGCAGGCTGCGCGTCACGCAATGCCGAAGCGGGGAGCGGGAACACAGCCCCCGCGACGCCCGGCGCGAAGCGGACACCGAGGACGCGCGAGCCCGGCGCCAGCCCGACGGAGCGCGGCGCGGTGTCAGGACCGGCGATCGACAGCGACCCGCCAGACCACAACACGTCGACGCAGCCATCGGGCACAACGAGCTGCTCGCGCGGAGCCTCCTCGACCGTCTGCTCCCAGGTGCAGACGACGAGCGGAGACTGGACAAGGCGCTCGACGTAGCCCATCAGGACAGTGTCCTACCCGAAGGCCCCCTGGTCTGAAAGCAGCGTGCGCAGATCCGCCAGCGCCTGGTCGGTCGAGTCGAAGCGCACAGCGAGCATCCCAGCCTCGCGCGCGGCGGCGCAGTTGTTGTCGAAGTCGTCGACCAGCAGGCACGCGCCGGCCGCAACCCCCATGCGCTCCCACGTCAGCTCATAGATCTGCGGCTCGGGCTTGCGCATCCCGACGAACGCGCTGTCCACCACCACCTCGAACAGCTCGTCCACCGGGAACATCGCCCGCCACCGCGGCTCCCATTCCCGCACGTTGTTGGTCAACAACGCGAGGCGATAGCCACGACCCTTCAGCAGGGCGAGCTCGTCGAGCACCGGCTGATTGACGCTCAGCCCCTCCCAATAGTGGTCTGGGAACTCGAGCATGCGGGAGGGCCGGCCGAGCAGTGACGAAAGCCGCTGGTCGAGCTCAGACAGGAACGCATGCTCGCTGAGCTCGCCGCGCTCCAAAGCATGGAGGGGATGCACGCCGGAATCCTCGGCCAGCCCGGTGAGGGCCTCGTTGAGCGTCAGAGGCGGAATCCCAAGCCGCTCGTTGACGCGTTCGAACGCCTCCCACAACGGGTTCGTCAGCACGCCCCCGAAGTCCGAGACGACGACCGAGATCACGTGCGGCGCAGGATGTCGTAGCGCCCCACGCCGTGGCGCCCGTCGACGACCCAGTGAAAGAACGCGCAGTCCAGCCGCAGCCGCCCGAGATCGAGCGTCGTGCCGCACTGCACCTCGCCGGTCAACCGCCGCCCGAAGCCCTCGGCGTCCTCGTAGAGCTCGAGCGTCGCGCGCCGCTGGCGGCCTTCCTCGTCGTACGTCGTCGACACTCGCGCCTCCTCGACCGCACGGACGCCCTCGGCCCCGAACACGACCGCGCTCAGCGCCTCCTCGTCGTGGTGCTTGGCCTTGATGTCACGCAGCGCCGAGACCGACACCGCCAGCGAATCGTCGACCCACGCACTGACCGTCCGCACGAGCGAGAGACGCTCCCAGTCGGGCTGACCCCACGAGTGCCCGCGCTGCCCGAAGCACGAGACGCTGCGATCGCCACCGCGCGCCCGCACAGTCCCGGTCACGCGGCACACCTGCTCGTAACCCTCCATCCCACCGAGCTCGGCGACCACAGAGGACGCGTCCAGCACAGCCGGCTCACCCATTGCTTCGAACTCCAGGTCGAACCCGCTGCGCCCGTCCTCGGCGGTGAACGCGACGCGCCACGCGCACAAGGGCTCGACGACCGATGTCGTCACGCCGCCGGCGTCGATCGCGTCCCACGAGAGCGACGGGACAGCAAGCCCGCCGGCGGCACGCGCGGAAACCGGCTCGGCGCCCGCAAACAGCAGGCCCAAGCCGCTCGCCTGGGGCGCACCGTCGTCACCAACCGACAGCCCGGCGCGCGCGACCCCGTACAGCTCGCTCGCCGGATCGCCGAAGCTGAACGTCAGCGAGTCCGTGATCCCCGGCGCGGCCTGCGGCTGCTCGTCGGTCATGGCAGGCGCGGCGGCTCATGGTCGATGTCGTGTGCCGTCCCGTCGACGTCGAAGCGACGTGGCGTGACGATCCGGAAGCGACCCGCGAACGTCCGCACCAGCACACGCCGCGCGACCGCCCGCGTCGGTGGGATCAAGAAGAACAGCCCGAACGCGTCCGTGATGAATCCCGGCGCCAGCAGAAACGCGCCGCCGAAGATGATCAGCGCGCCGTCGAGGATCTCGCGCGCCGGCATCCGCCCGGCGGCCATCGCCTCGTTGAAGCGCTTCCACGCCGTACGACCCTGCGAGCGCATCAACCACGTGCCAAGCACGGAGTCGGCGATCAGCAGCAGCAGCGTCCACCAGATGCCGATCGCCTGACCGACCTGGATGATCACGTACAGCTCGACGATCGGAACGACGATGAAGAGCGCGAAGAGCAGCAGGGGCATCGCTGGCTTCCAGCCTAGAGCGCTCAGGCGAACGAGGGCCCGACGACCAGCACGCCGGGCATCCGATCAAGCCCGACGATCTCGATCAGCCGCCGGATCTGCGGCTGCGCGCCACGCAGCAGCATCTTGCGTCCGCGCTTGCGCAGGCGGCCCGCGACCATCGCAAGATCGAGCATCAACGACGAGTCGGCAAACTGCAGCTGGGAGAGGTCGACCACCACGTCGGACGGCGACTGCAGCGCACGCGAAAGCGCACCACGTCTGCTCCCCTGTGTTGCCCGATCCTCGTCCCCAGCCACGAGCAGCATTGCGCGCTCTTCGCTGAAATCGACGATGCGCTCGACCCTACGTAAGTCCGCTGGCGGACGCAAGGGCATCGACCCATACACTGGTCGAATGGTCAACACCGAGGACGTCGAGGCCGCCCTCACGAACGTCATCGACCCCGAGCTGGGGCTCGACTTCGTCGAGCTGGGCTTGATCTATGGCGTCGAGATCTCCGGCGGCGACGTCACTGTCACGTTCACGCTCACTTCGCCTGGCTGTCCCATCGGACCGCAGGTCTCCGAGCAGATCGACGAGTTCGTATCGGAACTCGACGGCGTCGAATCTGTTGAGACCACGATGACCTTCACTCCGCCCTGGACGCCGGAGCGCATGAGCGAGGACGCGAAGTTCGCACTCGGCTTCTAGCGGCACTCGCGCTGACGCTGACGCTGGCGTTCCCCGCCTCGGCGCACGCTGCGGGGACGACCGGGCGTCTGCTCGTCATGCTCGACGGTGAGCGCGCAACCCGTGCTGCGCTTGCAGCCGAGGGTGCGCAAACCGTGCGCAGCGTGCCGCAGATCGGGCTCGTCGCGGTGAAGGCCAACGGCTCGCTGCACGCGCTGGCGCAGCGCCTGCGCGGCCTGCGCGGCGTCGCGCGGGTCGAGGTCGAGCGCCGCGCTGCACCCCGCTACACGCCTAACGACCCCGGTCTCAGCCAGACCGAACCGGCGGCCGCCGGCACGCCGCTGCAGTGGTGGATCGCGCGCGAGGGCCTGCTCGGCGCCTGGGACGTGACACGCGGGACAGGAGCGAAGGTCGCCGTCATCGACACCGGCATCGACGGCAGCCACCCAGACCTCTCCGGGGCGATCGCCGGCACGACCGACCTCGACTCCGAGCACGGCAGCGGCCCGACGTACGACGACGTCGGCCACGGCACGTTCGTGTCCTCGATCGCGTGCGCGCGCGGCGACGACGGACGCGGTCTCGTCGGCGCCGGCTTCGGCTGCTCCTTGCTGTCGATCAAGACCGACTTCTCGGACTCAAGCGTCGCCGCCGCGATCGTCGCCGCCGCCGACCAAGGCGCGCACGCGCTGAACATGTCCTTCGGCACCGACGGCTCACGCCCGCCCGCGCAGGCGATCGTCGAGGCGATCGACTACGCCTACGCCCGCAACGTCGTGATGATCAGCGCCGCCGCCGATGACCCCGTCGAGGAGCAGGGCGACCCGTCGAACATCCTGCAGCCCACCGGCACCGGTCCGGACCTCGCGCAGGGCAAGGGTCTCGACGTCACCGCCGCCAACGCCGCTGACGGCCGCGCGAGCTTCGCCGGCCACGGCTCGCAGATCTCGCTCGCCGCCTATGGCACCTGGCAGTCGGGCAGCGGCGGGCCGCGCGGTCTGATCGGCGCATTCCCCGGCAACGCGACCGAGCTGGAGCGCACCGGCCTGGGCCTCACCCCGTGCAACTGCCGCACGACGCTCAACGGCGACAACCGCTACGCCTACCTCCAAGGCACGTCGATGGCGGCGCCGCAGGTCACGGCGGTGGCAGCGATGGTCCGCCAGCTCAACCCCGACCTCTCGGCAGCAGACGTGATCCGCCTGCTCAAGGAGACCGCGCGCCGCCCGTCCGGGGCCTGGACCGCCGACCTCGGCTGGGGCATCCTCGACGCCGCGAAGGCGCTGACGACGACCCGCACGATCGACCGCCGCGCGCCGGCGACCTCGGTGCGCGCGCCGCGCACGTCGCGCTCGCGCACGATCACGCTGCGCCTGAGCCGCAGCGACCGCGCGCCGAGCGGCGTCACCAGGTCCGGCATGAAGTCGGTGCGCGTCTACCGCAAGAAGGGCCACGGCAAGTGGGTCCGCCTCGGGCAGACGAGCAAGCCGACGCTGCGCGTGCGTCTCGGCCGCGGCAGCTACGCGTTCTACACGCGTGGCGTCGACAAGGCCGGCAACGTCGAAGCGCCGCCAGCCAAGCCGGACACCCGCACGAGCGTCCGGCGGTGACCAACGAGGAGGCGCATCGCCTCGCCCGCGACCGTGGTGCATGGGGTCCCGGCTACCGGCTGATGCGCTGGATCCTCGTACCGCTGCTGCGGCTCTACTTCCGCGTCCACATCGCCGGTGCGGAGAACATCCCGAAGACCGGCGCGGCGGTGATCGTCCCCAACCACAAGTCGTTCCTCGACTCGTTCTTCATCGCGCTGGCCACCAAGCGCCACCTGCGCTTCATGGGCAAGTCCGAGCTCTTCGAGGGCATCTGGGGTCGGCCGTTCGTCGCGCTCGGCGCGTTCCCGGTGCGTCGCGGCGCATCCGATCAGGACGCCCTCGACACCGCGCGCACGATCCTCGAGCAGGGTGAGCTCCTGGCGCTCTTCCCCGAAGGCACGCGCGTGCGTGAGCCGCAGGAGCTCGGTGCGCCCAAGCGCGGCGCAGCGCGGCTGGCGCTCGAAGCGAAGGCGCCGCTGATCCCTGCGGCGATCACGGGCTCCGACCACATCTGGCTCGGCCCGATCCCCAAGCCCAAGCGCGTGCAGATCGCGTTTGCCCCACCGGTGACCGTCGCGCATCTCGAGGCAACACCGGAGGCCGCGCGCGAGCTGATCGACGACGCGGTCTGGCCACAGGTCGAGGGCGAGTTCCGCACGCTGCTGAACCGCCCGACGGTCATCGCCGCAGGCCTCGCTCTGCTGGGCATCGGCGCCGGGGCAGCGGTGAGGCGCAAGCGGCGCCGCCGGTAGCATCGCCGCATGGCCTGGGACTTCTCGACGGACCCCGAGTACGAAGCGAAGCTCGACTGGGCGCGTGACTTCGTCCGCGAGGAGATCTGGCCGCTGGAGACGGTCTTCGGCGAGCTGGACCAGGCCGGCATCGATGCGATCTACCGGCCGCTGCAGGCGCGCGTGAAGGAGCAGGGCCTGTGGGCGGCGCACCTCGATCCCGAGCTCGGCGGCCAGGGCTATGGCCAGGTCAAGCTCGGCCTGCTGCACGAGATCCTCGGCAGCTCGCCGTTTGCCCCCAACGCGTTCGGCTGCCAGGCGCCTGACTCGGGCAACTCCGAGATCCTCGCGCTCGCCGGCACGCCCGAGCAGAAGGAGCGCTACCTCTACCCGCTGCTGGCCGGCGACCTGAAGTCGGCGTTTAGCATGACCGAGCCCAACGCGGGGGCGGACCCGACGCTCCTGAAGACCTCAGCCGTGCGTGACGGCGAGGAGTGGGTCATCAACGGCCACAAGTGGTTCACCAGCAACGGCTCGATCGCCGACTTCCTCATCGTCATGGCGGTCACCGACCCGGACGCGCGGGCGCACCAGCGCGCCTCGATGTTCATCGTCCCGACCGACACGCCCGGCCTGAACATCGTGCGCGACGTCCCGACGATGGAGCACCCGCACGAGGAATTCGGCAAGCTCGGCGGGCACGCCGAGATCCTCTACGAGGACGTGCGCGTCCCTGCCGACGCGTTGCTCGGCGACGTCGGCACCGGCTTCCTGATCGCCCAGCACCGCCTCGGGCCCGGCCGTATCCACCACTGCATGCGCTGGCTGGGCGTCTCCAAGCGCGCCTTCGACATGCTCTGCGAGCGCGCGACCTACCGCTACGCGTTCGGCTCCACGCTCGCCGAGAAGCAGACCGTCCAGAACTGGATCGCCGACAGCGCCGCGCAGATGCAGGCCGCACGCCTGATGACGCTGCACGCCGCCTGGATCATGGACACCCAGGGCGCAAGCGCAGCCCGCAAGGACATCTCGCTGATCAAGTTCTACGGCGCCGGCGTGCTGCACGACGTGATCGACCGCGCGCTGCAGATCCACGGCTCGCTGGGCTACTCCACCGACCTGCCGCTCGAGGCGATGTACCGCTTCGCCCGCGGCGCGCGCTTCTACGACGGGCCCGACGAGGTCCACCGCCAGTCGGTCGCCCGCCAGATCCTGCGCGACTACGAGCCGCCGCCCGGCGAGGTGCCCTCCGAGCACCTGCCGACGCGCCGCGCCGCCGCGCGCACGAAGTTCGCCGAGATGCTCGATGCTGTCACGGCGAACGACTAGGGCGCTCGCGATCGCGCTCGTCGCCGCGCTTGCCGGCTGCGGCAGCGACGAGCCGGGCAACGCCGCGACGACGCCCGTCAAGAAGCCCAACCGCTTCGACGCCTCGCGCGCGATGCGGCTGATCGAGCTGCAGGTCAACTACGGTCAGCGCCCGGCCGGCTCGCCGCGGCTGCGCAAGCTGGCCGAGTCGCTGCGCAAGTTCCTGCCGCGCGGCACCTTCGAGGCGATCCCCAACGAGCCGGCGCTGCGCAACATCGTCGGCACGATGCCCGGCGCCAGGCCCGCAATCGTCCTCGGCGCGCACTACGACACGCTCGTCAAGCCGCAGGGCTTCGTCGGCGCGAACAACGGCGCGGCCGGCAGCGCGATCGTCATCGAGGTGGCACGCGCGCTGGGCAAGCTCAAGCGACCCAAAGGCGCGCCGGAGATCAAGTTCGTGCTGTTCGACGGCGAAGAGCCGGCCTCCGGCCTGCCCGAGGAGCAGGCGGACTTCTACAAGACCGGCCTGCGTGGCTCACGCGCCTACGTCGACGCCCATCCCGGCCAGACGCGCGCGATGGTGCTGCTCGATTACGTCGCCAACAAGGGCCTGCGGCTGCCGCGCGAAGCGAGCTCCGACCAGGCGCTGTGGGCGCGCGTACGCAGCGCGGCGCAGCGCGTCGGCTACGGACACGTCTTCCCCGACGAGACGGGCGCCGGCATCACCGACGACCACACGCCGTTCCTGCGTGCCGGCGTGCCCGCAGTCGACTTCATCGACTGGAGCTATGACGGCCACTCCCTCAACGACGGGCTGGACAAGCTGTCGCGCACGAGCGCTGACGCCGTCGGTGAAACAGTGGTCGAGCTTTTGCGTACCCTGAGGTAGTGACTCCGACCCCGGAGAAGATCCTGCTGGCCGCACCGCGCGGCTATTGCGCAGGCGTGGACAGGGCCGTGCAGACGGTCGAGCGTGCCCTCGACCTCTACGGCGCGCCGGTCTACGTGCGCAAGGAGATCGTCCACAACAAGCACGTCGTCGAGGAGCTCCGCGGCCGTGGAGCGATCTTCGTCGAGGAGCTGGACGACACGATCCCCGAGGGCGCGATCACCGTCTTCAGCGCCCACGGCGTCGCGCCGCACGTGCACGCGGACGCCGAGCGCCGCGGGCTGCGCACGATCGACGCGACCTGCCCGCTCGTCACGAAGGTCCACCGCGAGGCGATCAAGTTCGCCCAGGAGGGCTACACGATCGTCCTCATCGGCCACGATGGCCACGAGGAGGTCGAGGGCACGATGGGCGAGGCGCCCGAGCACATCGTCCTCGTCGAGACGGAGGCCGACGTCGACGCGCTCGAGATCGACGACCCCGCGAAGCTCGCCTACATCTCGCAGACGACGCTGTCGGTGGACGAGACCCTCCAGATCATCAATCGCCTGCGTGAGCGCTTCCCGCAGATCACCGGTCCCCGCACCGACGACATCTGCTACGCCACGACCAACCGCCAGGCAGCGGTGAAGCAGATGGCCGCGCACTGCGACCTCGTGCTCGTGATCGGCTCGAAGAACTCCTCCAACTCCAACCGCCTCGTGCAGGTTGCGCAGGAGCACGGCGCCAGCTCCTACCTCATCGACAACGAGGCGCAGGTCCGCGACGAGTGGCTCGAGGACGTCAAGACGCTCGGCATCTCCTCGGGCGCGAGCGCCCCGGAGGAGCTCGTCCAGCGCCTCGTCGGCTTCTTCCGCGAGCGCGGCACCACGGACGTCACCGAGTTCGAGGTCATGCAGGAAGACGTGCGCTTCATGCTGCCGAAGACGATCCGCCAAGCGCTCACCGCGCAGGCGTAGATCAGTCTTCAGACCGATGCGCCCGCAGGCGCGATCGGCGACGATCGCCGCGGTGCGCTACCCGAAGCTGACGGCGACGCTGGACGTGGCGATCCCGATTCTCGTCGGGCTCTTCTACCTGCTCGTCGCGATCGGCGCGCACGAGGACGGCGGCGCAGACGTCGAGCTGCTCGCCGGCGCGGCGCTTGCCGTGCTGCAGACGGTGGCGCTGTGGCATCGCCGCACGCACCCCGAGCTCGCGCTGGCCGGCACGATCGCCGCCGACCTCGGCGTGCTGCTGATGTACGCCGACCAGGACATCCTGATCCCGATCGGCGGGCTCTTCGCCGTCGGCTCGCTCGCTGCCGCCCGCGCGCCGCGCATCTCGCTCGTCGGCCTCGGCGCGCTGGCGGCGCTGATCTTCGGCAACCTCTGGTCCTCACCGCTCGGCGACGTGCTGTTCACCGTCGGTCTCGCGGTCGCCGCGTGGGCGATCGGCGAGGCATCGCGCAACCGGCGCGTCGTGATCTCCGAGGTGCAGCGGCGCGCGGTCGCCGACGAGCAGGCCCGCATCGCCCGCGAGCTGCATGACGTGATCGCCCACAGCGTCTCGGTCATCGTGGTCCAGGCCGCGGCTGCCGACGACGTCTTCGAGCGCCGTCCCGAGGAGGCGCGCAAGGCGCTGCGCGCGATCGAGCACGCCGGCCGCGACGCGCTCGCCGAGCTGCGGCGGCTGCTCGGCGCGGTGCGTGACGGGGATGCGCAGACGGCCCCTGCGCCCGGGCTCGATCGCGTCGAGGAGCTCGCTGAGCCGCTGCGCGCCAGCGGCCTCGAGGTCGTCGTGTGCCGCGAAGGCCCGGCGACGACCCTGCCCGCCGGTATCGACGTGTCGGCCTACCGCATCGTCCAGGAGGCGCTGACGAACACGCTGCGCCACGCCGGCGCCTCGCGCGCCGACGTCACGTTGCGCTACGGCGACGACGCCGTCGAGGTCGAGGTGGTCGACGACGGCCGCGGCGCCGGCGCGCCCAGCAGCGGCGGCGGCAACGGCTTGGTCGGCATGCGCGAGCGCGCGGTGCTGCTCGGCGGCACGCTCGAGGCCGGCCCGCTGCCGCAGCGCGGCTACCGCGTCCACGCGAGGCTCCCCGTCTGATGATGATTCGCGTCCTCATCGCCGACGACCAAGCGCTCGTGCGCGGCGGCTTCCGGTTGATCCTCGAGGACCGCGAGGACATCGATGTGGTGGGGGAGGCGGCCGACGGCGCCGAAGCAGTCGCGCTTGTCGCCGAGCACGCGCCCGACGTCGTGCTCATGGACATCCGCATGCCCGGCACGGACGGCATCGCGGCGACCGAGCAGATCGTTGCCAGCGGTGCCGCGACGCGGATCGTGATCCTCACGACCTACGACGCCGACGAGTACGTCTTCGCCGCGCTGCGCGCAGGTGCCAGCGGCTTCATGCTCAAGGACGTGCGCCCGGCCGAGCTGGTCGAGGGCATCCGCGTCGTCGCGCGTGGCGACGCGCTGCTGGCGCCGAGCGTCACCCGCACCCTGCTCGACCGCTTCGCGCAGTCGCTGCCTGCGGACGCGCCGCCCGCCATCGAGCTCGACGAGCTGACGGCACGCGAGGTGGAGGTCCTGCGCTTCGTCGCGTTCGCGCTCTCCAACGCCGAGATCGCGACGCGCCTGGTGCTCACCGAGGCGACCGTCAAGACGCACGTCTCGGCGATCCTGCGCAAGCTTGGCGCTGCGCGACCGCGTGCAGGCGGTCGTCTACGCCTACGACGCGGGGCTCGTGCGCCCGCGGTCATCCTGAAGTCGGAGCCCCAAGACCATCCTCGGGCCCGATGTGCGGCCGGCGTTGCGCGCCGACACTGAGGGCATGATCACCGTGGAGGCGCTCACGAAGCGCTACGGCGACGTCACCGTCGTCGACGACCTGGGCTTCGAGGTCCAGCGTGGCCGGGTCACCGGCTTCCTCGGTCCCAACGGGGCCGGCAAGACGCAAACGATCAAGATGGTGCTCGGGCTCGTGCGGCCGACCGCCGGCCGTGCCCTGATCGACGGCAAGCCGCTGGCCGCGCACGCCAACCCGCCGGGGTTGATCGGCACGGTCCTCGACGGCGGCGCGTTTCATCCCGCGCGCACGGCGCGCAACGTCCTGCAGCTGCACGCGCTTGCCGCCGGCGTCTCGCCGCAGCGCGCGGAGGCGCTGCTGGAGCGCGTCGGCATCGCGCACGCGGCGGACCGCAAGGTCGGCAAGTTCTCGCTTGGCATGCGCCAGCGCCTGGCGCTCGCGCAGGGGCTCGTGGCGGACCCGCAGATCGTCATCGCCGACGAGCCCGCGAACGGTCTCGACCCCGAGGGCATCAACTGGATGCGCGACCTCCTGCGCGAGCTGGCGGACGCCGGCAAGACCGTCTTCGTCTCCAGCCACCTGCTGACCGAGATGGAGCTGATGGCAGACGACGTGGTGATCATCGCCGGCGGGCGGCTCGTGTCGCAGGGTTCGATCAGCGCGCTGCGCGCCAGCAACAGCAACGGGAACGCCACCGACAACGCCAGTGTCCGCGTCGGTGCCGCCGACGTCACCGCGTTGGCCGAGCACCTGCGCGCGCACAGCCTCACGGTCACCAGCGACGGCAGCGGCACGCTGCTCGTCGCGGGTGCAGCGGTCGCCGAGGTCGGTGTCATCGCCAACGACGCCCGCATCGCACTCACCCATCTCAGCGAGGTCCACGCCTCGCTGGAGCAGCGCTACCTGGAGCTGACCGCATGAGCACCCTCGTCCGTGTCGAGATCGGGAAGCTGCGCACGCTGCGCAGCACCTGGGTCACCAACCTCGTCGGCGTCGTGCTGGCGCTGGCGCTCGCCAAGCTCGTGCTCAACGTCTCCAGCGACGAGCCTGAAGCGGTCGGCGACATGATCTCCAACGCCGGCCTCATCGGCCTGTTCGTGACGATCGTCGTCGCGATCCAGATGGCCAACGAGTACCAGCACCGCACGATCGCGACGGCGTTCACGCTCGTCCCGAGCCGGACACGCGTGATCGCGGCGAAGGCGCTGGCCGCCGTCGTCGTCGCGGCGGCGCTCAGCGTCGCCTACATGCTGCTCGGGTTGCTCGTGACGCTGCTGTCCTACGGCGAGGTCCACTGGACGCTTGGTGAGATCCTGCGCTTTGGCCTCGGCGGCATCGTCGTCGCGTCGACGATGGCTGTCGGCGGCGTCGCGTTCGGCGCGCTGACGCGCAGCGCAGGCGGCGCGGTGTCGGCGACGATCGGCGCGTACGTCGTGCTCGAGACGATCCTCACGTCGTTTGTACGCCAGTACACCGAGTACGGCATCAGCGCGATGCAGCTCGCGGCGATGACGCCGTTCCCGGACGACCCGGCATACGCCTACGGCGTCGCCGTGTTGCTGAACGTCGCCGTCGCGCTCGTGCTGTTCTCGGTCGCGGTGGCGACCGTGCGACGCGTGGACGTCTGACGGGTAACGTGCGCGGCCGTCGTGCCGCGGACGCTCGTCATCTCCGACCTGCACCTCGGCCTGCGCGAGCAAGGCGACGTGCTGCGCCGGCCCGCGGTGCTCGCTGCACTCGTCGAGCACCTACGCAGCGTCGACCGCCTCGTCCTGCTGGGGGACACGATCGAGTTGCGCCACGGCCCCCAACGCGACGCGTTCGCCGACGCTGCCCCGGTGCTCGCGCGACTGGGCGCCGCGGTGCCACGGATCGTGCTGCTGCCCGGCAACCACGACCACCAGCTGCTGGCACCGTGGCTCGAACGACGCGCCCGCAGCGCCGCGCCGCCGCCGCTGAAGCTCGACGAGCGCATCCCGCGCAGCGCAGTCAGCGCACTCGTGAAATTGCTCGAGCCTGCCGACGTCGAGGTCCGCTATCCCGGGGTCTGGCTGCGTGACGACGTCTACGCGATGCACGGCCACTATCTCGACTGCTGCATGACGATGCCGACCGTCGAGCGGATCGCGTTCGGCGCGATGTCGCGAATCGTCGGAAGGATCCCCGAGCGCGGCGCGGTTGCCGACGACTTCGAGGCGCAAGTGGCGCCGGTGTACTCCTGGATCCACGCCGTCGCGCAGACGCGTGGGGGCGACTGGAGCGCCCGCGGCCAGGCGACCTCGCGCAACGCCTGGCAGACGCTCACCGGCCAGGGCGTGCGCGCACGGGTGCTGGCGGCCCTCTTCCCGGCGGCGATCTGGTCGCTCAATCGCGCGGGACTCGGCCCGGTGCGACCGCACGTGTCAGGCCGCGAGCTGCGCCAGGCGACACTGCGCGCGATCAACGACGTCGTGCGGCGCCTGGAGATCGAAGCCGAGCACGTGATCTTCGGCCACACGCACCGCGCCGGGCCTTTGCCGCAAGACCACGCACACGAGTGGCTCGCGGTGAACGGTGCGCGGCTGTACAACGCCGGCTGCTGGACGCACGAGCCGGTGTTCGGGGGGGACGACCCCGCCAGTCCCTACTTCGCCGGGCGCGCGATCGAGCTGGACGACGACGGGCCGCCGCGCCTCGTGCGCATCACGCAAGACCTGGGGTGAAGACCGTGGCGAGGCACTCGACGCTCGCGTCGAGCTCCATCGTCAGCTCGCCCTCGGTGTGGCGCTCGTGCCAGACGAGCTGGAACGCGCCTGGCGCCGTCAGCGTCATCGCCAGGCCGTTGGTGACGACGTCGCCGGTTCCGGCGAAGACGCCCCACACGCCGCCGGCCGCGTAGGGGCCGTTGTAGGCGCCCTCGACGCTTTCGGTCGGCACGACGAGCAGCGCCTCGGGGTCGTCCTCCTCGCGCAGCAGGCCGACCTCGTCGCCATCGTCGTCGAGCAGCTCGCGGATCGCTGCCTCGGTCTCGAGATAGCCGCCTTCGCCGGTGTGCGCCTCGAACAGGCGCAGGTCGTTCCAGAGGTAGCGCGAGGGCCAGCCCTCGTTGCCGTAGGCCTGCCAGAGCTTGAACTCCGAGTCGATCAGCACCGGGTGCTCGATCCCCAGCCGCGCGACCGCCTCGCGGATCGCGTCTTCGTCGCGTGAGGCCTCGTAGCCGCCGCAGTGCACCTGGATCACGCGCAGCCCGGCCTGCTCGTAGCGCTCGTGCCAGGCCTTGAGGTAGGGGAGCGTGCGCAGGGACGGGACGCGCAGGAAGTCGAAGAACTCGACCAGGACGGGTCGGCCGCGCTGCTTGTCCATGCGCAGCGGCGCGACGTTGACCCACGCGGCTTTCGCGGGGAACATCGGCGCGGGGATGGACGTGTCGGTGGGGACGCGCATACGTGCAGCCGGGTAGCCTACGGCCGCGTGTCCCAAGGCTCACGCGCCGCGATGATCCTCGCGGCTCTCGCAGTCCTCGTCGGCGGGTTCTTCCTGGCCCGCGGCAGCGACTCAGACGACGACAACGACGAGCCCACTGCCACCGCCACGACGCCGGTCGCGACGGGGACCGCGGCGTTCACGCGAGACGGAGACAACCGAGACCGCCGCCGCCACCGCCGCCGCCGCCGGTCCCGACGATCCGCGTCGAGGGCGGCCAGCCGGTCGGCGGCGTCAAGACGCTGCGCTTCGACAAGGGCGACCGGATTCGCTTCCGCGTGCGCTCCGATGTCGCCGAGGAGGTCCACGTCCACGGCTTCGACGTCTCCAAGGACGTCGCCGCCGGCGGCAGCGTGACGTTCTCCTTCGAGGCAAACATCGACGGCAAGTACGAGGTCGAGCTCGAGCACTCGGCCGTCCAGATCGCGTCGCTGTCGATTTCGCCGTGAGGCGCCGGCTTCTCCTCGTTGGCGGCGTCTTCGGCGCCGCGGCACTCGTCGCGCCGGCGAGCGCGCTGGCGCACGGGATCGTCGGGCGTCAGGACCTGCCGATCCCGCGCTGGCTGTTCGCATGGGCGGCAGCCGTGGTGCTCGTGGTGTCGTTCGTCGGGCTGGCGGTGCTGTGGCCCAAGCCGCGCTTCCAGGGGGACATCCCCGAACGACGGCTGGTGCGGATCCGCGGCACGCTGGTGTGGGAGGTCCTTGCTGGAGCGATCGGCATCGGCCTGTTCGTGCTGACGGTCTACGCGGGCTTCGAGGGCACGCAGTCGGTGACCGCGAACTGGGCGCCGACGTTCATCTACATCGACTTCTGGATCGGGCTGGCGATCGCGAGCCTGCTGTTCGGCGACGTCTTCCGCGCATTCAACCCGTGGCGCGCGCTCGCGCGGGGTGTCGCAGGGATCGCCGGGCGGGTGTCGGGCGGTGGATTGCCCGCGCCGCTGCCCTACCCAAAGCGCCTCGGGCATTGGCCGGCGGCGATCGGGCTGCTGTGCTTCGCCTGGCTGGAGCTCGTCTACGCCAACCGTGACGACCCCAGCCACCTCGTCATCTTCGCCCTGGTCTACGCGGCGATCCAGCTCGTCGGCATGGCGCTCTACGGAATCGAGGCGTGGAGCACGCGTGGCGACGCATTCGGCGTCTACTTCGGCCTCTTCGCGCGGCTGTCGCCGCTGCACTGGCGCGAGGGCCGCTTGTTCTGGCGTGCGCCGCTGTCCGGCGCGCCGTCGTTCGTCCCGATGGCGGGCAGCGTCGCGCTGCTTGCCGCGACGATCGGCTCAACGAGCTTCGACGGCTTCAGCCAGGGGCCGGTGTGGAACGACGTCGTCATCGAGCTGCAGTCGTTCTTCGGCGACCTCGGGCTCAACGCCGAGAACGCTCTTGAGGCGGCCGGCACTGTCGGTCTGCTGGTGATGGTTGGCGTGATCGCCGGGCTCTACTGGCTCGGTATCCAGGGCGTGAAGAGCATCGGTGGCGGTCACGACGCGAGCGAGCTGGCCCGCAAGTTCACGCACACGCTGATTCCGATCGCGCTGGCGTACGTGATCGCGCACTACTTCTCGGCGATCGCCTACCAGGGGCAGGCGACCTTCTACTTGATGTCCGACCCGCTCGGGGACGGCTCGGACATCCTCGGCACCGCCGACACGACCATCAACTACGGCGTCATCGGCGCCAACGGCATCTGGTACACACAGGTCGCCGCGCTCGTGCTCGGCCACGCCGCCGGTCTGGTGCTTGCGCACGACCGCGCGCTTGCGATGTACCGCAAGGCGCGCGACGCGACGCGGTCGCAGTACTGGATGCTCGCGGTGATGGTCGCGTTCACCAGCTTGGGCTTGTGGCTGCTCAGCGCCCAGAGCTCGTGATGGTCCTCGCGCACGCCGGCCACTGGATCGTCTCGCTGCTGTACGTGATGCCGGTGCTGGTGGTGATCGTGGCGCTGGCGATCCAGTCGCGCCGCGAGCGCGGGCGCGAGCCCGACGAGCTGGAGTAGGGAGACCGCAACCACTCAGGTCGCGCAGGGTTTCCGCCGATGACGGGGAAGGGCGGCGTGACAAACGGCGTCCTCAGCCGTTGAGACGATGATGCAGCTCCTCTGCGACACCGGCGAGCTCGTACTGCGTGAACATCGCAGCGGAGACCCGTTGCTCGCAGCGTGGCGGATCGCGGCGGACGACGAATCCGGCGCCTACGAGCGCTGGTGCAGCCAGCCCTCGGCCATGACCTACGCGGCCTACCTGGCGCTCCGCGACCAGGCCGACGCGGCGGCGACGACGTTCGCCGCCCACGCGCAGCAGCAGCTCGTCGCTTAGGCGGCGACGCGGGCGGCGAGCTTGTCGAGCGCCTGCTCGTAGCCCGAGGTCGCGTGCTCGGCCCAACCGGCTGGCAGCGGACCGTCGGTGAGCGTCATCCGCGTCTTGTCGCCGTGGTCGTGCAGCTCCACGCGAACGGTCATCTGCCCTTCATCGGCCCGCAGGACCAACAGCGCGGGCGGATCGAGCTCGACGATCTCATAGCCGAGCGGCATCTCACCGCTGCCGTCGCGGCGCACCATGGTCAGCTCGTAGCGGCCGCCGACTCGCAGGTCGATGTGGACGTGCTCCGTCTGAAAATGATCGGGGCCGTACCACGCCGCCACCTCCTCCGAGTCGGTCCAGGCGCGGAAGACCTCGTCGCGCGGGGCGTCGAAGATCCGCGTGATCATCACCTGCTCGCTCATCGTTCTCCCTTGCTGCGTAGATGCGCATCGAGCCGATCCATCCGCCCTTCCCAGGTGCGCTTGCGCTCCTGCATCCACGTGACTGCGTCATCGAGCGGGTCGACCTGCATGCGGCTCGGTCGCCACTGGGCTTCGCGGCCGCGCACGATCAGCCCGGCGCGCTCCAGCACCTTGAGGTGGCGGGAGATCGCCGGCAGGCTCATCGCAAATGGGGACGCGAGCTCGCTCACGGTCGCCTCGCCCTCGGCGAGGCGGCTGAGGATCTCGCGACGCGTCGGATCGGCGAGCGCGGAGAACGTGAGGCTGAGCTGGTCGGTCTGCATTTGACGGATCGGTTAATTAACGATCCAATTAAATACAGCAACCGGCCGCGGGCGTCAACCGCGGAGCGCGCGGATGTCGTGGGCGAGGCCCTCCGGCGTCAGCTTGTCGAACGGGAACGCGACGCGCTGGCGTCCTTCGCTGTCGACCAGCACGACGTAGGCGGAGTGCTCGAAGCCCTCGCCTTGGGGCTTGATCGCAAACGCCTTCCACACCGGCGCAAGCTGGGAGCGCGTCCCCAGCAGGAAGCGCATCCGCCCGGTCAGCGACTGCTTGTTGATGAAGCGCTTCGCGCTCAGCGGCGTGTCGTTCGGCGGGTCGACGCTGATCGCCAGCACCGGCACGTCGCCGGCCTCGTTCAGCGCCCCGCGGATCTGCGACGCGATCACGGGGCAACTGTCCTCGCACGTCGAGTACATGAACGTCAGCACCGTCACCTGTCCCCGCAGGTCGGCGGCAGTCACCCGCCGCCCGTCCTGATCGCGTAGGTCCAAGCGCACCGGCGGGATCTCCGCAGACCGCTGCGCGCCCGCGAAGCCGTTGACGATCTGCAGCCCGTCGTCACCGTCCGAGCCGTCGTCCCCGAGCAGCAGCACCGCGCCGAGTGCGATCGCGATCAAGCCGAGCACGGCGGCGAGAGCCAGCTGGACGCGCCCAGCCCTGTTCACGTGACTCTTATCTGGCTCCACGACGCTTCTGAGCTTATGAAGGTCCTCGTGGTGGATGACGAGCCCGCGCTGCGGGAGTCCCTCGAGCGCGTGCTGCGACACGACGGGTTCGAGGTCGACTTGGCGATCGACGGGCGCGACGCGATTCGCCGCGTGACCGCCGGGCGCCCCGATGCGGTCCTGCTCGACGTGTTGATGCCCGGCCTCGACGGGCTCGAGGTCTGCCGCCGCCTGCGCGACACCGGCGACCGCACGCCCGTCCTCATGCTCACCGCCCGCGACGACGTCGGGGACCGCGTCCGCGGGCTCGAAGCCGGCGCGGACGACTACCTGCCCAAGCCGTTCGCGCTCGAGGAGCTCCTGGCCCGGCTCAAGGCGCTGCTGCGCCGCTCGGGCTGGTCGGAGCCGCCCGAGCTGCTGCGCTTCGGCGACCTCGAGCTCGACCCACGCGCCCACGAGGTGCGCCGCGGCGAGCGCCTGATCGAGCTGACCCGTACCGAGTTCCTGCTGCTCGAGCTGCTCATGCACCACCCGCGCCAGGTCCTCACCCGCGAGGTGATCTTCGACCGCGTCTGGGGCTATGACTTCGGCCCACAGTCCAACTCGCTGGAGGTCTACGTCGGCTACCTGCGGCGCAAGACCGAGGCCAACGGCGAGCAGCGGCTCATCCACACCGTGCGCGGCGTCGGCTACGTCCTCAAGGCGACGGTGACATGACGATCTCCCGCCGGCTCGTGCTGCTGACGGCGGGCGCCGTCGCGGTCGCGGTCATCGCGGGCTCGTTCGCGACGTACGTACTCGTGCGCCACGAGCTGCGTGGCGCGGTGGACGACGACCTTCGCGCCGCACCGGGCCGCGTCACGTTCGCGGCACGCGTGACGAGAGCGCCGGGTGGCGGCGAGCGCATGAAGCAGACCGCGCGCTTCGAGGCGTTGCTGCCCCCGGGCGAGTTCTCCGGCCCGCAGGGCGTGGCGCAGGTCGTCGGCGTCACTGGCAACCCGGTCGCGGTTCCCGAGCCCGGTGATCTGCTGCCGGTCACCGAGCTGACCAAGGCGGTCGCCGCCGGCAAGCTCGGCACGACGCTGCGCGACGAGACCGTCAAGGGCGTGCATCTGCGCATGCTCACGAAGCGCACCGAGGCCGGCGACGTGCTGCAGGTGGTGCGCCCGCTCACCGAGGTCGACGCCACGCTGCGCCGCCTGCGCTGGATCCTCCTCGGGGTCGTCCTCGCGGGCGTGGGCTTCGCGGTCGCGCTCGGCATCGTCGTCTCGCGTCGTGCGCTGCGCCCTGTGCGTGAGCTCTCCGAGGCAGCCGACGGCGTCGCGAAGACGCAGGATCTCTCGACGCGTCTGCCCGCCGAGGGCAAGGACGAGCTCGCGCGTCTTGGTGGGTCCTTCAACACGATGCTCGGCGCGTTGGAGTCCTCGCGGGAGGCGCAGCGACAGCTCGTCGCCGACGCCTCGCACGAGCTGCGCACGCCTTTGGCATCGACGCGCACGAACGTCGAGATGCTCGCGCGCGCGCCGGATCTTCCGGCGCAAGAGCGCGAGCAGATCGTCGACGACGTCTGCGGTCAGCTCGCCGAGCTGACCGTGCTGATCGGCGATCTCGTCGACCTTGCGCGGCCGGACCCGCAGCCCGAAGGCGAGCGCGAGCCCGTCCGCCTCGACCTCCTCGTCGCCGACGCGATCGACGCCGCGCGCCCGCATGCCCGCGACCACGAGCTGCGCCTCGACGCCGAGCCGACCGTCGTCGACGCCGACCCCGCGCGCCTGCATCGCGCGCTGCGCAACCTGCTCGACAACGCGGTCAAGTACAGCCCAGCAGGCGAGCCGATCGACATCCGTGTCGGCGACGGGCAGGTCACCGTCCGCGACCACGGTCCCGGGATCGATCCCGACGACCTCCCGCACGTCTTCGACCGCTTCTACCGCGCACCGGGCGCGCGTGGCTTGCCTGGGTCGGGCCTGGGCCTTGCGATCGTCCGCCAAGTCGCGGAGGCGCACGACGGCGACGTGCGCGCGGAGCAGGCCGACGGCGGAGGAGCGCAGCTGACGCTCGCCCTCCCGGTCGCCTCACCGACCTCCTAGGCCGCGTTCAGACAACGCTCAGGGTGCGCCGTCGAGATAGGGGCATGACGAAGCTCATCGCCCTGCTCGCGCTCTGTCCACTCGCGTTCGCCGCCTGCGGGTCTGACAACGACCCCGCTGCCAAGGGCCCAGACGACTCCGACGCGGCACGCGTGAAGTTCGAGCAGTGCCTGCGCGACAACGGCGTGAACGTCGAGTCCGCGCAGTCTGGCAACGGTCCCACGAAGATCACGACGAAGGTCGGCAAGGGTCCCGCGCCGAACCGCTTCGCGCGCATCCAGGACGACTGCCGCAAGAAGTCCGGCTTCAAGCCGCAACCGCCGTCGCAGGAGGAGCAGGAAGAGATGCGCGACGCCGCGCTGAAGTTCGCGCGCTGCATGCGCTCCAACGGGATCAACATGCCCGACCCGAAGGTCGGCCCCGGCGGCGGGATGCTCCAGCGCGGCCCCTCCGGCGTCAACCCCGAGTCGCCGCGCTTCCAGGCGGCCGAGCAGGAGTGCCAGAAGCTGCTCCCCAAGATGGGCGGCCCCGGCGGCGCTGAGGTCGGGACTACGAAGCCCTAGCGCGCAGCGCCGCGAGATCGCGTTCGAACACGTCGTCGGCCGCAGGCCCGGGCTCCGGATCGGGGAACGGGAACGGCCAGCCGGGCCGAGGGTCGTCGGCATAGCGCGGAACGAGATGGGTGTGCAGGTGCGGGACGCTGTTGCCCAGGACGTCGTAGTTGAGCTTGATCGGGGCGAAGGCGTCCTGGATGGCACGCGCGACGAGGAGCACGTCCCGCCCGTATGCGGCTGCTTCGGGCTCCGTGAGCTCGGTGAGCTCCACGACGTGGCGTCCGCGGAAGACGACGACTGACAAACCGCGTTGCACGTCGGCGCGCACGAGGTACGCGTCGGACGCCGCACCCGCGAAGAAGCGGACTCCCCACTCGGTTGCCTCGGGTCGGCCCTCGTCGCAGGAGGGGCAGCCGTCGCCAGCCTTCCAGGCGTAGAACTGCTCGGACCACTCCACGGAGAAAGCGTAGTTGTCGGGCTAGGATGCGCCCGATGCCCGAGCACGCGCACGACCCTCGCCCAGGCGGCACGACCGGTCTGCGGACTCCGCCTGTCGAGGACTGGGACTCGTGGCCGTTCGAGGGACCCGTGCAGCCCAAAGCGCTTCGCGCCCCCGAGCCGGAGCCGCCCCGCGACGGGGAGGGCGGGCGGCCGTGCGAGGCGTGCGGCAAGTCCGACGAGGAGTACATCTGGACCGACGCGCGTTGGCGGTTGATGGCGTTTCCGCCGAGCGGGTTGCCGTTCGTCGGCATTCTCGAGCCGCGCGAGCACGTCGACGGTCCGCGCGATCTGTCCGACGAGATGCTGGCCGAGATGGGGGTGATGCTTGCGCGCGTCGAACGCGCGGTGCTGGGCATCCAGGGCATCGAGCGTGTGCACATCCTCAGATACGGCGAGGGCGCCGCGCACCTGCACTGGTGGTTCATGGCGCGGGCGACCGGTCTGCGCCAGGCGGCCAGCGGCTTCGCGATGATCTGGGACGACGTGCTGCCGGTGACGCCCGAGGACCACTGGCGTGCGAACGTCGCCACCGTGGCGGCGGCGCTGGCGGGTCACGCGTAAGACAGAGGAATCCTCGGTCTGCTACGAATTATGCTCGGTGACGCCCACGGCGACCGAACCGCGACCCTCCGCCAGGCAGCGCCTGCTCGATGCAGCCCTCAAGCGCTTCGCGCGCGACGGCGCGCTGGCAGCCACGCTCGACGAGATCCGCCAGGACGCGGGCGTCAGCGTCGGCGCGCTGTATCACCACTTCGCCGACAAGTCCGCGCTTGCCGGAGCGCTGTACGTCGAGACCCTGCGCACCTATCAGGAGGGGTTCGTCCTCGTGCTCGACGAGCACCCGGAAGCCGAACCAGGCATCCGCGCGGCCGTCCACCACACGCTCGACTGGTGTGCCAAGCATCCGGCCGAGGCGCGCCTGCTGTTCGGCGGCCGTGCGGACGCCGACACGGCGGCCCTCGCCGCGGTCAACAAGGACTTCTTCTCCCGCGTCGGACGCTGGTACTGGGGTCACGCCCACTACGGCGTCCTGCGCACGCTCGAGTTCCCACTCGTGTCGAGCCTCTGGCTCGGCCCGACCCTCGACCACCTGCGCCACTGGCTGCACTCCGGCGAGAAGGCCGTCCCGAAGGAGACGGCCGACATCCTGGCCGAGGCGGCATGGCAGGCGCTCAGAAAGGACCAACCATGACCGCGTTCTACGAGCAGCTCGTCGAAGACGGGCTCAGCGACGCGCAGGTCTTCGTGCACGTCAAGCGTCGCGGCGACCGTGCGCTCGTCACGCTCGCCGACCCCGACAAGCTCAACGTGCTCAGCGCCGCGCTCGTGCAGCAGCTCAAGCTCGTGCTCACCGACCTCGCGGCTGACCGCGACCTGCGCTCGATCGTCCTCACCGGCGAGGACCCCGGCTTCAGCGCCGGCGGCGACCTGCGCATGATGGAAGGCGCCGTCGAGAACCTCGACAACCCCCACGGCAGCGCGGACATCTGGCGCTGGATCCGCAACGAGTTCGGCGCGATCGCGCGCCTCGTCGCCCGCACCGACAAGGCCTTCGTCGCCGCGATCAACGGCCCCGCCGCCGGCGTCGGGCTCGCGTGGGCGCTCACCTGCGACCACGCAATCGCCTCGGAACGCGCGATCATCGTGCCCGCGTTCGGCCGCCTCGGCTTGCTCCCCGAGGTCGGGACGAGCTGGGCCCTGACCCGCGCGCTCGGCTACCAGGGCGCCTTCGGCTACTACGTCTCCGGCGAGCACATCGACGCGCACAAGGCGCTCGAGCTCGGGCTCGTCCAGCAGGTCGTCCCACACGACGAGCTGCTCCAGGCCGCCGACGCGTTCTGCGACCGCGTCGCCGCCCTGCCAAGCCATGCGCTGCAGATGACCAAGCCACTGCTGCGCGCCGCCGCCGACGCCAGCTGGGACCACGCGATCACGCTCGAGGAGTTCGCCGAGCCGTCCTGCTTCACGACCGCCGCGTTCGCCGGCGCCGTCCAGGGGCTGCTCGCGAAGACGCCGTGAGCGTCCGCTACGACGAGATCGGCCGCACGTACACGTCCACGCGGCGTGCGGACCCGCGCATCGCGGCGCAGATCCACGCCGCGCTCAGCGCCGCCCGCACCGTGCTCAACGTCGGCGCGGGTACCGGCTCCTACGAGCCGCGCGACCGCGACGTCACCGCCGTCGAGCCCAGCGCGACGATGCGCGCGCAGCGCCCAGACGACGCCGCGATGTGCCTCGACGCCCAAGCCGAGGCGCTGCCGTTCGCAGCGGGCAGCTTCGACGCTGCGCTCGCGATCCTCACGCTGCACCACTGGACCGATTGGCGTGCCGGCGCCGCCGAGCTGCGCCGGGTCGCCCGCGAGCGTGTCGTCGTCTTCACCTGGGACCCCGCGTCCGCACAGCGCATGTGGCTGGGCCCCGAATACTTCCCCGACCTCTGGCGCGACGACATCGCCCGCTTCCCGACCATCGAGGACCAAGCCGCGGCGATCGGCGCCGACCGAATCGCGACAGTCCTGATCCCGCACGACTGCCAGGACGGCTTCATGGGCGCCCATTGGCGCCGCCCCGCGGCGTTCCTGGACCCCGAGGTCCGCGCCGGCATCTCGACGTTCGCGCTGCGCACCGAGGAGCAGCTCGAGCCCGGCCTGCGTGCCCTCGAAGAAGACCTGGCCGACGGCGAGTGGGCGCGCCGCCACGCCGACCTGCTGCAGATGACCGAGATCGACCTCGGCTATCGCCTGCTCATCGCCACGCGCTAGGGCTCGACGAGCCCGCGGCGGATCGCGTAGCGCACGAGCTCGACGCGGTCACGCATGCCGAGCTTGCGCAGCAGGTTGCCGCGGTGCGACTCGACGGTCTTCTCGGACAGGTGCAGGATCTCGCCGATCTCCTTGTTGGTGTGCGCCTCGGCGATCAGCTTGAGCACCTCCTGCTCGCGCGGCGTCAGCGGCTCCGACGGGCCGGCGCTCGGATCGGCCATCCACTCCCGCACGAGCCGCCGCTGCGCGGCGTTCGTCAGGAAGGGCTCGCCACGACCGACCGCCCGCACCGCCTCGACGAGGTCGTGGTCGGCCTCGCGCTTGAGCACGTATCCCGACGCCCCCGCCTTCAGCGCCTCGAAGATGTAGCGCTCGTCGTCGTGCATCGAGAGGATCAGGACATCGATGTCCGGCGCGTGCGCCTTGATCTCGCGCGTCGCCTGGATGCCCGTCAGCTTGGGCATCGACACATCGAGGATGCAGAGGTCAGGCCGCTGCGCCAGCGCGACTGCCACCGCCTCCGCGCCGTCCCCGGCCTCGGCCACGACCTCGAGGTCCGGCTGGCGATCCAGCAACAGCTTCAACCCGCCGCGCACGACGCCGTGGTCGTCAGCGATCAACAGCTTCATGCCCAAACCCTCCGTCCGGTGGCAGCAGGAACCGGCGCGGTGCGGCCGAGCAGTAGCTCGACCGTCGTGCCCGCCCCGGGTGCCGAGTGCACGTCCAACCGCCCGCCGGCCTGCAGCGCGCGCTCGCGCATGCCGGTCAGCCCGTGGCCCGAGCTCGCGTTGACGTCGATCCCGCGCCCGTCGTCGATCACGCGCACGACGCCGCGCGCGCCCTTGCGTCGCACCTCGACGTGCACGCGCTCGGCCCCCGCGTGGCGCGCCGCGTTGGACAGCGACTCCTGGATGACGCGGTAGACGACGATCTGCTCGTCGGGCCGGAACTCGTCGACAGGTCCGGCAAGCTCCAGCGTCATCAGCACTCCGCTCTTGCGGTTGAAGTCGTCGGTCAGGGTTCGCAGCGCCGCGCTCAACCCGAGGTCGTCCAGCGCGGTCGGACGCAGCTCGTGCGCAAGCGCGCGCAGCTCGTCCATCGCGCGCGCGGCGACGTCGCGCGTCTCGCGCAGCTCCGCGGCGCAGCTCGGGCGGCGCGCCCTGCACGCTTGCCTGCAGGCGCAGCAGCACGCCCGTCAGCGCCTGGTTGACCTCGTCGTGCAGGTCGCGCGCCAGGCGCGCGCGCTCGTCCTCCTGCGCGCGCAGCACGGCGCTGGCGGTCTGCGCGCGCTCCTGCTCCAGGCGCACGAGCATGCGGTTGAACGCGCTGTTGAGACGCACGACCTCGTCGGAGTCCGTCGACTGCGGCGGCGGCAGCGCATGCCCGGGCGGGCGAGGTCGACGCGCTCCATCGTGTCGATCAGCGCCTGCAGCGCGGCGAAGCGCCGGCGCAGCACGAAGCCGTTGACCAGCACGGTCGCGAGGATCGCGCGACAGCAGCACCGCCAGCTGGCGCCGCTCGGACAGCGCACCGTCCAGCGAGAGCTTCGCGGCGGCGGCGCCGGCGAAGACGGTGGCGGCGATGAGGGCGGTGTTGACCGCGAGGATTTGGGTCGAGAGGGCGGGTCGGCGCATATCGGGCCTAGACCCCATATCGGCGCCACGAGGTGGGTCCGATACCCCATTTGCAAGCAGGAACCAGGGCATGGCCGGGGAGAAAGCACACGGGCTCCCCGGCCGCCACCCCCTCAGAAGACTCGGTTCGCTGCCGCAACTGGACCTGGCTCACGCAAGGCCCGGCGTCCCGCGGGGGGACGCCGGGCCTTCGTCGTTTCGAGGTCGCTACACTTTTTGAAGTAATCCCGACTGGATTTAAAGTGATTTCCTTCAGAATGAGTCCCTCCGGCAGCCGAGTTCATCAAGCAGGTCAGGTCCGAGGTCGAGCGAGATCGACCCCTCTGAGGTCAACGAGCTGCTCGCACGAAGGCGTCGCGATCATCGACGTCCGCGAGACCGACGAGGTCGTCGCCGGCCAGCTGCCCGGCGCCAACCACGTCCCGCGCGGCTACCTCGAGTCCCGCATCGAGGCCGCGGTTCCGGACCGCAGCCAGCGCGTGATCCTCTACTGCGCCTCGGGCAACCGCTCGCGCGCTGGCCGCCAACACGCTGATCAAGGACCTCGGCTACGAGCACGTCGAGTCGATGACCGGCGGCTACACGCTGTGGAAGGACCGCGGCTACGAGGTCGACAGGTCCCGCGCACGTTCACGCCCGAGCAGCGCCAGCGCTACAGCCGCCACTTCCTGCTCCCCGAGGTCGGCGAGGAGGGCCAGCAGAAGCTGCTCGACGCCAAGGTCCTGCTGCTCGGCGCCGGCGGCCTCGGCTCGCCGACCGCGCTCTACCTCGCGGCCGCGGGCGTCGGCACGCTCGGGCATCGTCGACGACGACGTCGTCGACGTCTCCAACCTCCAGCGCCAGGTGATCCACAACGACCGAGCGCGTCGGCGTGCCGAAGGTCGACAGCGCCGAGGAGTCGATCAACGCGCTGAACCCCGACGTCAAGGTCAACAAGTACGAGACGCGCCTGGACGCCTCGAACATCGTCGAGATCATCAAGGACTACGACATCGTCGTCGACGGCGTCGACAACTTCCCGACGCGCTACCTGCTCAACGACGCGACGGTCCGCCTGAAGATCCCGGTCGTCTCGCGCCGCGATCCTCGGCTTCGAGGGCCAGCTCAGCGTCTTCGCCCCCTACGAGGGCCCGTGCTACCGCTGCCTCTTCCGCGTGCCGCCGCCCGCCGAGCTCGCGCCGTCCTGCGGCGCCAACGGCGTCCTCGGCGTGCTGCCCGGCACGATGGGCCTGCTGCAGGCCACCGAGGTCATCAAGCTCATCATCGGCGCCGGCGATCCGCTGATCGGCCGCCTGCTGATGTACGACGCGCTCGACGCGACGACGACCGAGCTCAAGGTCCGCCGCGACCCGGAGTGCCCGATCTGCTCGCGCGATCCGGAGGACGATCTCCGACGACGAGCTGGGCGTGTTCCCCGACTACGAGGCGTTCTGCGCCGCCGCGGGCTAGGGTCTCCGACGCAATGGCAACGATCCGAATCCCCCCGGTCCTGCGGCCGTCGGTCGGCGGCGAGCGCGAGGTCGACTGCCGAGGGCGCGACGTCGGCGAGGTCCTGCGCGCGCTGGCCGACGGCGCACCCGGACACCGAGGCCCAGCTGTTCGGCGACGATGGCGAGCTGAACCGCTACGTCAACGTCTACCTCAACGACGAGGACGTGCGCGTCCTCGACGGGCTGGACACCAGCGTGGGCGAGGGCGACACGCTCGTCATCCTGCCCGGCGATGGCCGGCGGCG
The DNA here is from genome assembly GCA_963727365.1 of Paraconexibacteraceae bacterium. Taxonomy (GTDB): domain Bacteria; phylum Actinomycetota; class Thermoleophilia; order Solirubrobacterales; family Solirubrobacteraceae; genus Paraconexibacter. The sequence goes on from CAVSFU010000017.1 coordinate 466,063, forward strand.
CGCGCTAGAGCGCCGTCACCGCGGCGGCGCAGCGAGGCTGCCGCTCGTCATCGTGAAGGACAGCAGCGCGGTCGCACGGTAGATCGGCGCGTCCGAGCGCTCCTCGCCGAAGGCCAGCACGAAGAACAGCGCCGGGTTGAGGATCGTGCCCGCCACGAGCAGCACCTGCCAGATCGTCGCCAGGCCGGGCAGGACGCTGTCGACGGCGATCAGGATCAGCCGCCATCATCAGGTAGTCGATGTGGCACTGCAGGACGCGGCGGCGTGACGTGATGCCCAGGCGCGTCAGCCACTCCGGCCGCTCGCGCCCGACGGTGACGAGCCAGCCGAGCACGGCGCCGAGCGCGAGCTCGCAGATGCGCGATCTGCGCGAGCGTGCTCACGCGGCCACGTGGCGTGCGTAGTAGCGGCGGCCGTGCAGACGCTGGTACCACCACGCGAACGCCGCGATCGCGCCGCGGTCGTGCAGCCAGAAGCGGTCGGGTGGCTCGGCGCTCGCCGTCGCGCGGCCGAGCTCGACCTCGGCGACGACGATGCCCTCGCCCTCGCGCCAGGACGCGCTCGGCCAGGACGGTGCCGCGGGCGTCGGTGATCATCGTCGCGCCCTGGAAGTGGCCGCGGTGGGGCAGACCGAGCCACGGCCAGCGGCAGGCGACGCGGCCGGCATGCGCGGCGTGGACGAGCGGCGCGCCGACATACGTCGAGAACGTGGCTACGGACCTGCGCGCGCGGGTGGCGTTGCGTGTCTCCAGCGGCGGCGCCCACGGGATCGACCACCATCCCGAGCCGGCCATCACGAGGTCGATGCGCCCGCGCAGCCGCCGACGGTCTGCGTGCGCATGAGCTCCCAGCACATCGCGGTGCCGAGCGTTCAGCTCGCCCGCTTCCATGACGCCGTCGTCGCCGGCTGCGCCGCCGACGTAGAACGCGTTCTCCCACATCGTCGGGAGGTCCTTGTCGTGGCGCCCGGCGAGGCCCTCAGGCTGTCGCGAGCATGTAGGCGTTGCGGACGTGGCCGTCGTCGTCGCGACCGAGGAACGAGCCGCCGACGAGCGCGCCGTGACGGCGCGCGAGATCGCGCAGCAGCTGCGTCGCCGCGCCGTCAGGCGCCAGGGCGCAGGCGGCGAGCTCGGGGAGGAAGCCGATGCCGGTGGTGAAGAACTCCGGCAGCGCGATCACCTCCGCGCCTGCGGCGCCCGCGGCGTCGGCAAGTCGCTCGCACGCCGCGAGGTTGGCGTCGACCTCGGCAACGACCACTTCGAGCTGGACCGCAGCGACCCGGGGCATATTTTGAACGCTACTACAAGAACTATCGCGGGGCCAGGCCTTCGGTGACGATGCGCTTGCCAAGCTCGAGGATCTCGACCAGCCGCTCCTCGTCGAGTCCCAGTCGATCCTCCCGCTGGTGCAGCGCGACGACGCCGTTCCAGGCGCCCCCAGGAAGACCGCTGCGTCCTGCGGGCTGTCGACGACGAGCTCGCCGGCAGCGGCCGCGCGCGCGAGCGCATCGCCCACCGCAGCCACGAGCCGCTCGACGCGGTCGGCGATCTGACGCTGGCCCTCCGCCGGGTTGACCTCGGGCGCCAGCGCGATCATGCGGAAGTACCCCGGGTGCTCGAGGTGAAAGCGCAGGTACGCGTCACCCGCGGCGAGCACCTCCTCGAGCGCGCTGCGGCCGTCGCCGTAGGCGGCCGCCATGTAGCGCTCGTTGACGTCCAGGGCGCGCTCGACGAGCGCGAGGTGCAGCGTCTCCTTGTTGCCGAAGTGAAAGTAGATCGACCCGACGGCCACGCCCGCGCGCTCGGCGATCTCGTCCATCGTCGCGTCGTGGAAGCCGCGCTCGCGAAACAGCTGCTCGGCGGCGTCGAGGACGGCCGCCGTCGTGCGGACGGTGCGCGGGTCGGTACGGCTCACGTGACCGCAGCGTATGGCCAGGTGCATCGCTATATTTCGTGAAGTCATGGCTCTGCCTCCCATGGAGAACCGGCCCTGCGGCGGGCGCTACGGCGACATCGTCCAGGCGATCGGCAACACGCCGCTGGTCGAGCTCAAGCGCCTGTAGTCCCAAGCCCGGGCGTGCGCATCTGGGCGAAGCTCGAGTCCGCCAACCCGACCGGCTCGGTGAAGGACCGCGTCGCGCGCGCGCTGATCGAGGACGCCGAGGAGAAGGGCGCTGATCGGGCCCGGCCAGACGATCCTCGAGCCGACGTCGGGCAACACGGGGATCTCGCTGGCGATGATCTGCCAGCGCAAGGGCTACAAGCTCAAGGTCGTCATGCCCGACAACGTCACGCCCGAGCGCACGCAGCTGCTGCCAGATGTACGGCGCGGAGATCGTCTACTCGCCGGGCGACCAGGGCTCCAACGGCGCCGTCGCGATGGCGCTGGAGATGGCGCGAGGCCGACGCCTCGTACTACATGCCCTACCAGTACGGCAACGAGGCCAATCCGCAACGCGCACTACAACGGCACCGCGCTGGAGATCCTCGAGGAGCTCGACGGTCAGGTCGACGCGTTCGTCGCCGGTCTCGGCACCGGCGGCACGCTGATGGGCAACGGCCGGCGCTTCAAGGAGGAGCTCGGCGACCGCGTGAAGATCGTCGCCGCCGAGCCGATGCAGGGCGAGCCCGTCCAGGGCCTGCGCTCGCTGGACGACGGCTTCATCCCGCCGATCATCGACTCTGAGCGTGCTGGACCGCAAGATCTTCGTCACCAACCGCGACGCGATCATCTGGACGCGCAAGCTGCTCGACGAGGAAGGCCTGTTCGCGGGCGTCTCGTCCGGCGCGATCGCCTCGATCGCCGTGCGCATCGCCAACGAGATGGACGAGGGCAACGTCGTCTTCATCGTCTGCGACGACGGCTGGAAATACCTCAGCTCGGGCATCTACACGCTGCCGGTCGACGAGGTCGAGAACCTCGACTCGACCGTCTGGTGGTAACGACCCTCGCAATCCGGCCGCGCTACGCTCAGCGCATGCCGTTTCCGAACGTGGGGCCAATGGAGCTCGTGATCGTCCTGATCATCGCGCTGATCGTGCTCGGGCCGAAGAAGCTGCCTGAGGTGGGCAGTCGCTCGGTCAACGGCATGCGCGAGTTCAAGGAATCGATCTCCGGCGACAACCGCGACGACGACGAGCGCCAGGCGACTCCGCGGCGAGTAGCGTCCTATCCTGAGGGGCGATGCAGATCGCCCCAGAGCTGCTGGAGCAGATCGTCGCCACGCCCAGCGCGACGCGCCGAACGAGTGCTGCGGGATCGTGCTGACGCGCGACGGCGTCGCCGACGCAGTGCATGAGCTCGAGAACCGGCGGCCCTCGCCCGATGCGCTTCGAGGTCGACCCGCTGGAGATCTACGAGCTCTCCGACGACGGCGAGGACCTCGGCGCGATCTACCACTCGCACACGCGCTCGGAGCCGGTTCCGTCGCAGACGGACATCAACTTCGCGCGTGAACTGGCCGGGGGTGGAGTGGATCATCGTCGGCCTCAAGAACGGGACGGCCGACGTGCGCTCGTGGCTCATCGGTGACGGCCGACGTCACCGAGGTCGAGGTCCCGTGGATGACGGCTGAGCCGCTCGTCTGCCCGACCTGCGCGTCGACGCATCCGCTCGAGCGAGCGCTTCTGCCCGAAGTGCGGGATGCCGCTGGTCTACTCCGGCGCAACCGGTGTCGACCAGCCGGTGACCGAGTCGCACGAGCGTGCGCGCAAGATCAAGCCGCAGTTCACCGACGGGCGGCTGGTGACGGTCGCCTCGGCGCGCCACCAGGCCGAGGCGGAGCTGATCCAGGGCCTGCTGCTCGAGGAGGGCGTGCCGTCGATGCTGCGTCGCTCCGCGGGCTTCGACGTGCCCGACATGATGTTTGCGGGGCCGCGCGACATGCTCGTGCCCGAGTCCGGCGTGCAGACCGCGCGTGAGGTGCTGGCGACCGCCGAGCACTACGTGCCCGCACCGCAAGGCGCGACGGTGCACACGACAACGCGCTCGACGCGTACCCTTGCACTTGTGTTGGCGGGGGTGCTGGCAGTGGCCGGGCTGAGCCCGGTGGCGATCTGGCTGTGGGGGCAGCTCAGCGGGTGAGCCTGCGGCTGCTGCTCGTGCTTGCCGGTTTGGTGGCTTCTGGGGCCGCCGCGACGGCGGCCGTCGTCTCAGGCGGCGGCCGCTCGCAGCCGGCCGCAGACCTGCAGCCGGCTGCGGCAGTCAGCCTCGAGCAACACCCCGAGCCCGTCACCGCGTCGCCGGCGCCGGCCGCGGTGAAGCCGCTTGCGGTGCCGCGCCAGCGTCGCCGCAGCGAGCGCATCACGATCCCGCATCGCTCGCGCGCGATCGGGCGCCCGAACGACGGGCGCCTGGAGGGCGGCGTCGTCCTGCCGGCGTCGGGGCCCGACCACTTCACCTGGGACGGGCCGTCCCAGTCGCAGCCCAACCCCGACTGGCGGCGTGTCGGCACGGACACGCTCGTGACGTGGCTGCAGGGCGTGCTGCGCTACTTCCGCGCGAAGTATCCGCAGGCGCCGCGGATCGGGATCGGCGACCTGTCGTTGCCGCAGGGCGGGCCGTTCGGCACGCAGTTCGGCGGCCTCGGGCACGCCAGCCACCAGAACGGGCTGGACGTTGACGTCATGTACCCGCGGCTCGATCGGGCGGAGCGTCCGCCGGAAAGCATCGACAAGGTCGACCGCCGGCTGAGCCAGGCGCTCGTGAATACCTTCGTGGAGGCGGGTGCGCGGTTCGCGTTCGTCGGTCTCAACGTCGGACTGGGCGGGCCGCCGGCGATCGTGCAGGCGATCCCGCACCACGACGACCACATCCACGTGCGCATCAATCCGCTGAGCTAGCCATGTGCGAGAGGTGCGCGCGCCAGGTGCCGGCGGTGTGCATCAGGTCGCGGCCGCCGAAGGCGCGCTCGAGTGCTCGCTGAGGCGTTCCGGGGTTCGGGTCGCAGGCGAGCTTGACGACGGCCTTGGGTCCCTCCTCGCGGGCGAGCAGGTCGAGCACGCTGCCGCCGAGCAGCAGCGCGTCGCTCAACGACGGCGGGAACCTCGGCTCGGCGCCCTCGCGCAAACGCCGGGCGATCGCCGGGCGTGCGTGGGCCGTCTGACCGCTGAGCCATTGGCCGGCGCCGGCCCACAGCCAGCCCCACTGCAGCATCCGCCGGAACGTCCGTGGCCGAAACGGCGGCGGCAGCGACGGGTTGCTGGCGCCGACGACGACCTGCGCATACAGCGCGGCCGGTGCCAGCTCCGCCATCTCGCGCGAGCCGGGGACGTTCGAGGCACGCGACCTGAGGTGGCGTGGGGCAAGCAGATGGATCTCGCGCGTGCTCGGCCAGCCCGTGAGGTAGCGCCGCGCGGCCGGCGCGGTCATGCGCAGGACGACCGGCAGCTCGGGTTGTGCGGTGTAGAGCTGCGTGCGCGAGCCGTGCAGGATCACGTCGAGGTCCTCGGGCACGGTCGGGAAGACCTTCGCGAGCTTCTCGCGCATCCCCTCGAGCAGCTCGAGCACGCCGACGACGTCGTCCTCGTCGACGGCGTCGTGCCGCGCCACGAAGTGCGGCGACGTGGTCTCGACCCAGGACCCCACGTTCCGCCGTTCGCTGCTGGTCGTAGTGTCCCTGCTTGATGACCGAGCGACACCCTTCCCTCGAAGCGTTCGACCAGCTGATCGGCACGTGGGTCACCGAGGCGACGCATCCGCAGTTCGATGGCGTCGTCGCCGGCCGCGTGACGTTCGAGTGGCTGGAAGGCGGCCACTTCCTGATCATGCGCGGAACCACCGAGCACGAGCTGTTCCCGGACAACCTCAGCATCATCGGCCCGCCGGAGGACGGCGACGGGCTGATCTCGGAGTACTTCGACTCGCGTGGCGTTCGCCGCACCTACGAGGTCGCGTTCGCGGCCGGCGAGCTACGCATCTGGCGCGACCACGAAGGCTTCGACCAGCGCTTCTCGGCGCGGCCGCAGCCCGACCGCTTCGCCGGGCTCTGGCAGCTTGCGCGGACGCCGGGCGAGTGGCACGACGATCTCGCGATGAGCTATCGGCGCGCCTAGTGCAGAAAGCACCGGGGCGGCACGGAGCCGCCCCGGGGAAGCAAGCGTCTTAGACGAGCTCGGCGACGGTGGCGCCGGCGCAGATCGCTTCGATCTCGCTGGCGACAGCTGCGAACTCGGCGTCGGCCAGCACCGGCGTGCCCTCGAAGGGCAGCTCGCGGGCGATGTCCAGCCAGGAGCGGCAGCCGCCGAACTCCTCGCGCACCTTCACGGTCACCGGGCGCGGGATGCGGTACGTGCGCAGCAGCAGCACGTGCAGCGGGTGGCGCGGCTTCCACGCCAGGCGCTTGTGCGCGTAGTCCGGCGTCCAGACGTGGAACGGCGAGAGGTCGTTGAGGATCCGCGGGTCGGTCACCGTGAAGTGACCGGCAACCTCGGCCCATGCACGAACGCGAACGCGGTCGGGCTGCGAGATGCCGCCGTCCTGCAGGATCGCGTTCGGGTGCGGGTCGCCATCAGGCCACACGCCCTCCTCGAGCGCACGACGCATCTCCGTCTTGTGCGACTCGCGGACGAGGTCGTTGCGCTGGTGGTCGAACGTGGGATAGAGGAAGAAGCGGTCCTCGCGCAGCGCGAAGTGCTTGTTGTCTTCCCGGACGCCACCTTTGCGGAGGGTCAGGAGTTGCTCGCCTTCGGCGAGAGCGCGGACGGTGACCGCCCATTCCTTCAAAGCGATAGGCATACGTGTTTCAAGGGAGAGTTTTCAACCAGACAGGGATAGGTGAGTGCGTCAAACCAAACGACCGCGAACGGCGGCCGCCGAAGCACCAACCCCCTGCATTGTCGCAAAAATCGACCCAAATCCCCAAATATCCCTGCAAATTAGCGGGTTACGCGACCGTAGCCTGGCGCGTTGGCGCTCACTTCGGGTGTCTAGAGGCGACGATCGGCGGCGTTCTCGTAGCTCTCGAGCAGCGCCGCGAAGTCCTCAGCGCCGAACCCGCGGTCCTGCGCGGCCGCCAAGGCGTAGGCGGCGGCCTCCGCGGCCGCGAACGGCACACCAGCTGCGCGTGCCTCGTCGAGGCACAGGTTCACGTCCTTGAGCATGTGCTCGAGCTTGAACAGCGGCGCGTAGTCGTGCGCGCGCATCGCGGGGCCCTTCAGCGCGAGCATCGTGCTCGCCCCGGAGCCCGCGCCCATCACCTCGACGAGCGCGTCGAGGTCGGCACCGGCGCCGCTCGCGACGAGCAGCGCCTGCGCCACCGTCGCGGTGTTCGCGGCCGCGACGGCGTTGTTGATGACCTTCACGAGCTGGCCGTGACCCACCGGCCCGGCGTGCACGACGAGCGTGCCCATCGCCTCGAGCAGCGGCCGCAGCTGCTCGACGTCGTCGGCCTCGCCGCCGCACATGATCGTCAGCGTGCCGTCCTCGGCCTTCGGAGACGAGCCGGTGACGGGCGCGTCGACGAAGCGCAGCCCGCGCGCCTGCAGCGACGCCGCGATCTCGCGCGCCGCGGCGGGCCCGATCGTCGACATGTCCGCGACGAGCGTCCCTGCCGCGCCGGCGCCGTCGAGCGCCGCGGCCACCTGGGGACCGTCGACGAGCATCGTGATGACGACCTGCGCACCGTCCGCTGCGTCGGCCGGGCTCGGCGCCGCGAGTGCGCCGTGCTCGGCCGCGAAGGCGTCCGCCTTCTCGCTGGTGCGCGTCCACACACGCAGGTCGTGGCCGGCGCGCGCGAGGTTGGCGGCCATGCGCGAGCCCATGATCCCGAGTCCGAGGAAGGCGACGGTCATGCCGCCGATCCTCGCAAACGTCAGACCGGCGCTTCGTCGAGGCCGAGCCGGTGGGCAACACCGGCCGCCTCGGTGCGGCTGCGCACGTCCAGCTTGGCGAGGATCCGCGAGACGTGGACGCTCGCGGTCTTCTCGGCCATGAAGAGGGCTTCGCCGATCTCGCGGTTCGTCGCGCCGCGGGCGACCAGCGTCAGCACCTGGCGCTCGCGCGGCGTCAAGCCGAAGGGGTCCTCGTCGCCGACGGGCTCCTCGGGCTCGTCCGAGGTCGTGGGCAGCTCGCCGACGCGCAGCCGCGCGCGGGCGGCGAAGCTCTCGACCTCCGCGCGCAGCCACGCTGACCCGAGCTGGACGGCGATCTCGCGCGCAGCGATCGCCGATGCCGTCGCGCCGTCGCGGTCGCCGGCAGCGAACAGCGCCTCGGCCTCGCGCCAGCGCACCTGCGCGGCGAGGTAGGGGCGCTCCAGCGCCTCCCAGGCGGCGGCTGCGGCGGTCCAGGGCGCGGGGTCCTGCTCGCCGCGGGCGCGCGACAGCTCGGCCTGCGCCGTGAGGACGTAGGCAGCCTCGACGGGGCGCTCAGGCCCGGCCGCGGCGGCCTCGACGCGGGATTCGAGCAGCTCGGCGCGGAAGATCGCGTCCTTCACGAGGTCCTCGTCGCCGGTGTCGCGCCCCTGCTGGGCGATGTCGGCCTCGATCTTCACGCCGACCGTCGCGGCGCGCGCGATGCGGGCGGCGTCCTCGGAGCAGTACTCGATGCGCTCCAGCGCGTCCTCGACGGCCTGGCGTGCGCCCTCGAGGTCGCTGTCGCGGCGGCGCAGCTCGCCGATCAGCGCGCCGGCGGTGCCGAGGAACTGCGGCTCGATCGAGTCGGCAATCAGCGCGTTGACGGCGTCGAGCTCCTCGCGTGCGGCCTCGCGGTCGTCGCGGCCGAGCGCGATCTCGCCGAGGCGCAGATGGCGGAAGAGGATCGTCGTCCCGACGCTGCGGCGCAGGCGTGCCGGGACGGACGCGGCTGACTCGTCCCACTCGCCGGCGTCCCACTGGTACTCGCCGATTGCCATGCGCAGCCACTCCGCGCTCGACGGCAGCGGCTCGACCGCCGCCAAGGCCTCGCGGGCGACCTCGATCGCTTCGCGCGTGCGGCCGTGGAGGTTGAGCTGATCGGAGAGGTTCACGGCTGCCGAGCCGACGTCGCGCGGGTCCTCGTACTCCAGCGCCATCGCCCATGCCTTGCGCAGCTCGGCGGCGCCCTCCTCGAGCTCGCCGACGCCCATCAGCGAGGTGCCGAGCGCGTTGCGCGAGCGGCCCTCGAAGACGATGTCGCCGACCGCCTGTGCGGCGGCGATCGCCTCGCGCGCGGCCTCGATCGACTCGCCGAAGCGCGAGCGCAGCATCGCCGTCTTGGCCTTCTGCGTGAGCAGGGACGCGCGGGCGTAGCTCGGGACGCCGGGCGGCACGAGTGCCAGCCCGCGCTCGAGCGTCTCGATCGACTCGTCCTGGCGGTTGAGGACGAACTGCGCGCGGTGCAGGCGCGCCAGCAGCTTGGCGGCGCGCTCGGTGTCGGCCTGCTCGTTGACCTCGTCGAGCGCGTGGCGCAGCAACTGCTCCTGGCGCTGGACGTCGCCGTCGACGTCGCGGCTGAAGGCGGCCAGCGAGAGCACGTCGACCTTGTCCATGCCCGCCAGCTCTTCGGGGTTCTCGACCTTCGACCACAGCTCGAGCGCGTGGTCGAGCATGTGCGCGGACTCCTGGAAGGCGTAGACCTCGCGCGCCGCCTTGGCGGCGCCGATGCTGGCGCGCAGCGCGGCCTCGCGGTCACCAGCGGCGAGGTAGTGCTGGGCCAGCGCCGATGCGAGCTGGGCAGTCCCCCCGTCGCGCACGCGCGGCTCCAGCGCGCGGGCCAGCGCACGGTGCAGCTCGGCGGCCTCGCCGGGCAGCAGGTCGTCGGCGACGACCTCGCGCAGCAGCGCGTGACGGAAGGCGTAGCGGCCGGCGTCGTCGACGATCAGCAGGTTGGCGGCGACGACCTCGCGCAGCGCGTCGCGCAGCGCGCGCGCGTCGAGCCCGGCGGCGTCGGCCAGCAAGTCGTGATCGGCGCGCGTGGCGGCGGCGACGACGCGCAGCAGCTCCTGTGCGTCGCGATCGAGGCGCTCGATGCGCACCATCAGCGCATCTCGCAGCGTCGGCGGGAGCGCGCTGCGGCCGTCGAGGCCGGCGGCGAGCAGCTCCTCGGTGAAGAGCGGGTTGCCCTCGGTGCGCCGCCAGAGGCGGTCGATGAGGCCGGGCTCCCCCGGCGCGCCGATGATGCCCTCGAGCTGCAGGCCCAGCTCGTCGCGTGTCAACGGCGGCAGGTCCACGCGGCGCGCGCGATGGTCGCGCTCCAGCTCGGCGAGCAGCGGGCGCAGTGGGTGGCGACGGTGCAGCTCGTCGGGGCGGTAGGTGCAGACGACGAGCACCTTCTCGGCGCAGAGGCTCGCGGCGAGGTAGGAGAGGAAGGCCCGCGTCGAGGCATCCGCCCAGTGGATGTCCTCGATGACGAGCAAAAGGGGGTTGTCCGTGGCGAGCGCCTCGAGCAGCGCGAGCAGCGCCTCGAACAGGCGCCCGCGTGCCTCGGAGTCGTCCAACGGCGTCCTCGCCGCCCCGGAGGAGAGGGTGTCCGGGGCAGCGAGGGCCGGAGCGAGCGCAGCGAGCTCGGCGCGGACGGAGGGATCGACCGCGTCGAAGACAGAGTCGCCGCGACGGACGAGTGGGCGGAGCGCCGCGACGAGCGGGGCGTATGGAAGCTCGCCCTCGCCCAGTTCGACGCAGTCGCCGCCGATCACCCGAGCGCCATGCCGTTCAGCGGAGCGGCGCTCGAGCTCAGCGATCAGCCGCGTCTTGCCGACGCCCGACTCACCCGCGACGAACGCCAGAGAGGGGCGCCCCTCGGCCGCGTCCTGGAGTGCGGCCTCGAGCTCCGCCAGCTCCGCCGAGCGGCCGACGATTCTCGTGCTGGAGACGCGACTGGCCATGTGCACCGAAGTATCGCGCGAGGCGGCCACGGAGCCCACGGCGTGCGGTCGCGCGGCGCTGAACGTGATCGGCTGGGCGGCGCGACGCGGCGTAGTGGAGATGGAGATCGGAGTGCATGACGTGGTGCTCCTTGAGTTGGGGAACGGCACGTCTTGCATGGTGGCCCTGAGGGGTGGGGCCTTACATCGGGCGTTCGCAGCGTGTTGCGGGGGCGGACCCCTTAGTTGGCTGAGGGGACCCCTTACCCGAGGAACTCGGACTCCAGGACGATGTCCTTGAGGAGCGTCTGATACTCGGCGTGGGTCTGGTGCTCGGTGCTGCGCCACCGCGTGCCCTCGGCGTCCTGCATGTGCTTGCGGTAGGACGGCGCGCCGGGGAACTTGATGTTGTCGGCCACGACGATCGCGCCCGCGCGCAGCCAGCCCTCGGCGACGATGCGCTCGAGATCGGCGAGGTAGGCGTTCTTGTCGTGGTCGAAGAAGGCGAAGCCCAGCGTGCCGGCGCCGAAGCCGTGCTCGTCGCGCAGGCGGGCGATCGTCGCGCCGCCGTCGCCGAGCGTGCCGACGACGACCGTGACCTCGTCGCCGAGGCCGGCGTGGTCCCAGATGCGGCGCGCGATCGCGGCGTTGTCGGCGTTGAACTCCAGCGAGACGAGGCGCGCGCCCGCCGGCATCACGCGGGCTGTGCGCAGCGCGCTGTAGCCGCAGTACGTGCCGAGCTCGAGCAGCTGCCGCGGTGCGGCCTTGCGGATCGCCGCGTCGAGCAGCTCGCCTTTCTCGTCGCCGACGTTGATGAGGAAGCTCTTGGTCACGGCGAACTCGTCGATCGTGCGGATCGCGTCGTCGACATCGCCTTGGCGGGCGTTGGCGACGACGTAGTCGGCGAGCGCCTGCTCGCGGCCGTCACCGACCTGCCATTCGGTGGTGAGCTTGCGCATCCCGAGCAGCACCCGCAGGAAGGACCAGCGCAGGAACGGGAATCGTTGGCCGAGGCGTGGCATCACGGGCGACCGTATCCGCCGCCGCCGGGCGTTTCCAACCGCAGGCGCTGTCCCGCGTTGAGCGAACCCGTGGCCTTTGCAGGGACTTCTTCGTCGTCGACGAGGTTGCGCCCGGGGCTGCCGGGGTCGCCGCCGGCGGCGCCGGGCGGTGCGTGGCGGCGGCGCTCGGTGATCAGCGAGTACGTCATCGGCGCAAGCGCCTCGAGCTCGCGGACGACGCCGTCGCCACCGCGCTGCGCACCTGCGCCGCCGCTGCCGCGACGCACTTCGTAGCGCGTGACGCGCAGCGGGAACTCGAGCTCGAGCGCCTCGACCGGGGTGTTCAGCGTGTTGGACATCGCGACGTGCACGCCGGACGGGCCGTCCGCGTCCGAGCACGCGCCCTGGCCGCCGCCGAGCGTCTCGTAGTACGCGAAGTCGTCGCTGCCGAGCGTGAGGTTGTTCATCGTCCCCTGCCCGCAGGCGCGCCCGAAGGCCTGCAGCACGAGGTCGGCCACGCGGCTGGAGGTCTCGACGTTGCCGCCCGCAACCGCCGGGAGCGTGCCGTCCGCGCGCGGTGCGGCGTGCAGCAGCGTGCCCGCGGGAGCGCGCACATCCACCGGGCGATAGGCGCCGGCGCTTGGCGGGATGTCGGGATCGGTGAGGACGCGGATCGCGAAGTAGCAGGCGCTGCGCGTGACGGCGAGCGGGCAGTTGAGGTTGCCGTCGTCGAGCGGCGGGCCGTCGCCGAAGTCGAGCGTGACCTCGTCGCCGGCGACCGTCGCGCGCAGGCGCAGCGGGATGTCGCCGTCGATCCCCTCGAGGACGTCCTCGGCCTCGTAGGTGCCGTCGGGCAGCGCCTCGAGGCACGCACGTGTGCGGCGCTCGGCGTAGTCGAGGACCGCCGCGTAGACCGCGCCGTGATCGGTCAGCTGCTGCAGGCGCTGCGCGCCGACGCGGTTGGCGGCGAGCTGGGCGCGCAGGTCGGCGCGCCGCTGCTCGGGAGCGCGCATCTGCGCCGCGAGCTCGGCGATCGCGTCGTCGTCCAGCACGCGCGGCGCGATCACGACGCCCTCCTCCTCGAGCGTGCGGCTGTCGGCCGGCATCGAGCCCGGGACCTTCGCGCCGACGTCGGCGTGGTGCGCACGGTTGGCGGCGAATCCGAGCAGCTGCTTGCTCGCGAAGACGGGTGTGACGACCGTGATGTCCGGCAGGTGCGTGCCGCCGCGAAACGGGTCGTTGAGGATCCAGCTGACGCCGGGGCGGTGGTCCTCCTCGAGGATCGCGGCGACGGCGGCCGGCATCGCACCGAGGTGGACGGGGATGTGCTCGGCCTGCATCACCATCTGGCCGTCGGGATCGAAGAGCGCGGTCGAGCAGTCGCGGCGCTCCTTGATGTTCGCCGAGTGTGCGCTGCGGATCAGCACCGCGCCCATCTCCTCGCACGCGGCGCGCAGCGCGCCGGTGGCGATTTGCAACGCGACGGCGTCAAGCATGGGTCAGCCTCACGGTGCCGGCGTCGTCCTCGGTCGCGGTCCAGTCGTCGGGCACGACGATCGTCGTCTCCGGCAGGCGCAGCACGTCGGGGCCGGTCGCGCGGTGTTCGGCGTTGCTGCCGCGCAGGTCGACCTCGGGTCCCGGCTCGCGCCACGTGCGGCGCACCGTGACCAGCTCGATCGGCGCGTCGCGGTCGGCGTAGCCGTAGCGCTCCTCGTGCACGTCGTGGAACTCGGCGACGTCGCGGACCGTCAGCTCGAAGGACTGGCCGACGTAGCGCACGTCCCAGGCGACCTCGTCGGCGTCGCCGGCAAGCGCCTCGAGGTTGTCCAGGTCGCGCAGCAGCACGGTCTGCGCCTCGTCGCGGCGGCGGTCGGCGGCGGCGAGACCGAGTGCGCTCAGCACGCCGCCGGCGCGCGGGACGATCACGCGGTCGATCTGCAGCGCATCGGCGAGCCCGCAGGCGTGCAGCGGGCCGGCGCCGCCGAACGCGAGCAGCGCAAAGCCGCGCGGGTCGATCCCCTGCTCGACGGTCATCACGCGCAGCGCGCGCAGCATCTCGGCGTCGGCGACGCGCACGATGCCCGCGGCGCAGTCCTCGACGCTGAGGTCGAGGCGCTCGGCGAGCCGCTGGACTGCGTCTCGGGCGGCGTCTGCGTCCAGCTCGATCCCGCCGGCGAGTGGCGTGGCTGCATCGAGGTGGCCGAGCACGAGGTGCGCGTCGGTGACCGTTGGCTCCGTGCCGCCGCGCCCGTAGCACGCGGGACCCGGCACGGCCCCGGCGCTCTGCGGGCCGACGCGCAGCGCGCCGCCGGGATCGACCCAGCCGATCGAGCCGCCGCCGGCGCCGACGGTGTGGATGTCCACCATCGGCAGCGCGAGCGCGCGCCCGCCGACCTCACGACCCGCCGTCTCGCGCACCGCACCGTCCTGCACGACGCAGACGTCGCACGACGTGCCGCCCATGTCGAAGCAGAGCAGGTTGGGCTCGTCGCTCGCGGCCGCCACCAGCGCTGCGGCGGCCGCGCCGCCCGCAGGCCCGGAGAGGACGGTGAACGCGGCGTGTGCGGCGGCGCCGGCGGCGTCGGTCAGGCCGCCGCTGGACTGCATGATCGCCGGCTCGGGCAGGCCGGCATCGCAAGCGCGGTCGATCAGTGCGCGCAGGTAGCCGGCGAGCAGTGGCGACAGGGCGGCGTCGACCTCGGTTGTCGCGGCGCGCTCGTACTCGCGAAACGTGCCGACGACCTCGTGGGAGAGCGATACATGCACGCCGGCCTCGGCGAGGGCCTCGGCCAGCCGGCGCTCGTGCTCGGGATGGCGGTCGGCGTGCAACAGGCAGACGGCGATCGCCTCGGGCTCTAGCGCTAGCGCGGCGACGGCAACCGCGGCCGCGTCGGCAAGCGGCGTGACCACGCCGTCGGGAGCCATCCGCTCGGGCACCGCGACCCGCAGCTCGGGCGGGACGAGCGGCTCGGGGTGCTCGGCGCACAGGCGGTAGAGCTCGGCGCGGGCCTGGCGGCCCAGCTCGACGACGTCGGTGAAGCCCTCGGTCGCGAGCAGCACCGTGCGCGCGCCCTTGCCCTCGAGCAGCGCGTTCGTCGCGACGGTCATCCCGTGCGCGAACAGCTCGACGTCGTCCGGCGTGGCATCGGCTGCTCTGAGCGCCGCGGTGATCGCCGCAAGCACGCCCTCGGACTGGTCGTCCGGCGTCGTCGGCGCCTTCGCGGTCACGACGCGCGCGCCGTCGACGAGGACGGCGTCCGTGAAGGTCCCTCCGACGTCGACGCCGAGCAGCACCCTCTAGGACTGCCTCCCGTGGCGCGCACGCAACCCCTCGGCAAGCGGCGCGTCGTCGAACGCGCCGGCCTCGACGCGGCTGCGCACCTGGCGTGCGACGACACGGTCGACGAGCCTCGGCGCGTGGCGCGCCACCCACAGCTGCAGCTTGCCGGCGCGCGAGACGGCGGCGTCGCGCTTGGCGCGGGCGTCCAGCGAGGCCTCGACGATGCGCTGGACGACAAGCTCCAGCGGCTCCTCGGTCGAGACGCCGTCCAGGCTCAACCCCGCGGCCTTCGTCGTGTCGTGGATCGGCGTGCGCACCATCGCCGGGTGCACCGACGCGACCTTCACGTGCGTGCCGAACTCGGCGCGGACGCAGTCGGCGTAGGCGGTGAGCCCGCGCTTGGAGACCGCGTAGGCGGCACCGAGCGGCAGCCCGAGGAACGCCATGCGTGACGCGACGAACACCACGCGCCCGCGGCTCTCGACGAGCGCGTCGATCGCGGCGGCGGTGACGTTCCAGGCGCCGAAGAGGTTGACCTCGACGATCGCACGGGCGCGCGTGTCCGGCACGCTGCCCGCGGAGGCGGGACCGCCGATGCCGGCGTTGTTGATCAGCACGTCGAGGCCGCCGAGCTGCGCGATCGCTTGAGTGACCGCGGCTTGCGCCGACGCGGGGTCGGTGACGTCGCAGGCGAGGATGTCGTCGCCAGGCTGGAGGTCGAGCCCGACGACCTGGCAGCTGCGCTCGCGCAGCGCCGCGACCGTCGCGCCGCCGATCGCACCAGCCGCCCCGGTGATGAGCACGCGTGTCATGCCGCGCGTCGCCGGCCCTTCTTCAGCTCGATCTCCAGCTCGCGCATGAAGCCGTCGAATTCGACGCGCAGGTGCGGGCGGCCGTGGTCGCCATAACGCTTGGCCGACGCGCGGGCGCGCTTGTCGGCGTCCTTGCGGCGACGCGCGGCGTCAGGCAGGCCGTAGCGGCCGGTCAGGTACTCGGCGAGCAGCTCAGACTGGCGCTCCACGACCGGGATCGCCGAGCCCGTCGTCTGCACGAGGCCGATGAAGAAGAGGTCGTCGAGCTCGTGGTGGAAGATCCGCTTGTAGAGCGACAGGTCGGCTGGCGCAGCGCCGAGGACCTCGGCGTCGATGTACGGCACGCTGACGGTGTAGCCGGTGCACCAGACGATCACGTCGATCGCCTCGCTCGTGCCGTCGCTGAAGCGGACCTCCGTGCCGGCGAGCTCGGCGATCCCCGGCTTCGGCGTGATCTCGCCGTGCGTCAGCCGCGAGAGGATCGCGTCGGAGATCGTCGGATGGCCGCGCAGGAAGCCGTGGCTTGCCGGCGGCAGCCCATAGGTCTCCGGGCGCCCGACCGCGACGCGCAGGATCGCGTGGGTGATCGGCTGGCGCAGCTGCCACGGCAGGCGCGCCATCAGCGGCGAGGTCGTCTGGTCGGCGGGCTTGCCAAAGACGTACTTCGGCACGATCCGCGTGCCGCGGCGAGTCGACAGGTAGGTGCGCTGCGCCACCGTGGACGACTCGACGGCGATGTCCATCGCCGAGTTGCCGATCCCGACGACGAGCACGCGCTTGCCGGCGAGCTGGTCGGCCTCGCGGTAGTCGTGGGCGTGGACCTGCTCGCCCGCGAACTCGCCGGGGTACGGCGGGTCCGGCAGGCGCGGCTGCCAGTTGTGGCCGCTGGCGACGACGAGCGCGTCGAACCGCTCGCGCTCACCCGCGCGGGCGCCGCCGAGCGTCAGCTCCCAGCCGTCCTGGCGCGCGGCGTGCTCGACCGGCGTCGAGAGGCTGATGCGCTCGCTGATCCCGGCTGTGTCGGCGTAGGACTGCAGCCACTCGCCGATGCGCGCGTGGCTGGGGAAGTCCGGCCAGTCCGCCGGCATCGGGTGGCGCGCGAGCTCCGTGCGCGCGCGGCTGGTGTTCAGATGCAGCGAGCGGTAGGCGCCTGACAGCGGCGCGCCATAGGCCCACAGACCGCCGACGCGGTCAGCGATCTCGAAGCCGTGGGCGTCGATGCCCGCGCGCGTCAGCTCGGCGAGGGCAGCCAGGCCGGCAGGCCCGGCGCCGACGACGGCGACGCGCGGCAAATCGTGTTGGCGCTTCCCCCCGATCGGGGGATCGTATGCCCCCGCCGCCTACGCGGCGAGAACGGCCTCGCGGTTCTCGGTCTCAGCGAGGTGCTGATGGGACGGGCAGTAGCCGTTGCGCGGCAGCGGCTCGCGCTGGCACGGCGTCCCACGACGGGTCGTGGCACGGCACTGCAGCGCGTTGCCGTCGGCGTCGACGCCGTGGCGCGGCTGTCGTGACAGCCACTCCTCCGCGCACGCGATGTAGCGGACGCATGTCTGCCATACCCGCGCCTGCGCGCTGAGCGGGAAGAACGCCCGGATGTCGTTGAACAGGGTCCGGGCGGGCCGCGCGAAGTAGTGGCGGTCCTGCGCCAACCGGTCCATGGTTGCTTCACATGCGCGCAGCACGACTTCGTGTGCGTGCTGCTCGTCGCGATTCACAGCGATCTCCGTCGCTAGCTCGCGATAAATGGCCCTCGAGAACTGATACATGACCTCTCCGTCGATCCGTCGATCCGTCGAGCTCCCCCGACACCCCGAGTGCGCAGTATGGGGTGCCCGTATGAAGCCCCCAACGAGGCGCATGTTGAGTTCAGATTAAGACGGGCGTCTCAACGCCAGGGTTCGTATGCAGGCGGACCGCCGTTGCGGAGCACGGTGTGCTGGCCGTCAAGCGACCCTACGGTTTCCGGGCGATCGGTGCGCCAGTGGGCGCCGCGGCTCTCTTCGCGGTGCAGCGCGCAGGCGGCGACCAGGCGCGCAAGGGGGTGCGGGTCGTCCAGCAGCAGCCTCAGCGACTCGGGCTCGCGTTCCAGGCCCGCGTGCTGCCACATCGCCTTGCGCGTCTCGCGGGAAGGCAGCTCGATCGCGTGGCCCGCGGGCGCCGGCGAGTCGCCGGCCTCGGGCTCGTCCAGCGCGGCAAGCGCCGCACGGCGACCCCACACGAAGCACTCGGTCAGCGAGTTGGAGGCGAGGCGGTTGGCGCCGTGCAGCCCGGTGCAGGACGTCTCGCCGATCGCGTAGAGCCCGGGAACGCTCGTGGCGCCGTCGAGGTCGGCGACGACGCCGCCCATGAAGTAATGCGCGGCGGGGGCGACGGGCACGAACTCGGTGGCTGGGTCAAGGCCCGACTCGCGCAGGGCGGTGACGACGTTGGGGAAGCGGGCGGGGTCGATCGCGCGCATGTCGAGGTCGACGTGAGTGGAGCCGTCGGCGCGCATCCGCTCGACGACGGCGCGTGCGACCTCGTCGCGCGGCTTGAGCTCCTCGACGAAGCGCTCGCCGTCGGCGCCGTGCAGCGTGGCGCCCTCGCCGCGAATCGCCTCGGTGATGAGGAAGCCCTCGCGGCCCTTGATGCCGGTGACGGCGGTCGGGTGGAACTGCACGAACTCGAGATCAGCGAGCGCAGCACCGGCGGCGTGGGCAAGCTGCATGCCGATGCCGACGGAGCCCGGCGGGTTGGTCGTGCGCGACCACAGTGCCGCGGCGCCGCCGCTGGCGAGGATCGTCGCGCGTGCGCGGACGGCGCGCCCGTCCTCGCAGACGACGCCGGCGCAGCGGCCGTCGTCGTCGAGCCACAGCTGCGCGGCGCGGGCGCCTTCGTAGACGGTGACGCGGCGGTCCTCGGCGACGAGCGCGGAGAGCTGGCGGACGACGCGGCGGCCGGTGGCGCTGCCGCCGGCGTGGACCACGCGGCGGACGGAGTGCCCGCCCTCGAGGCCAAGCGCGAGGTTGCCGTGGCGGTCGGCGTCGAAGCGCACGCCGAGCTGCTGGAGGTCGTCGACGATGCGCGTGGCCTCGCGCACGAGCGCGTTGGCGGCTGAGCGGCGGACGAGGCCGCGGCCGGCCTGCTCGGTGTCGGCGCGGTGGCGGTCGGGGGAGTCCTCGATCGCCAGCGCGGCCGCAATCCCGCCCTGGGCCCAGTAGCTCGAGGTGAACGCCAGCGGGGTGGCGGAGATCAGCACGACGCGTGCTCCGGTGCGGGCGACGTTGAGCGCGGCGTACAGGCCGGCGCCGCCGGCGCCGACCACGGCGACGTCGGTACGGATCGGGGAGGGCTCCGAGATCGGGGTAGCGTATGGATTCATGGCCGCGCCGGTCCTCTTTCACCACCCGTCGTCCGTCGAGCACGACACGGGCGCCGGGCATCCGGAGCGCGTCGAGCGGATCGTCGCGCTGGAGCGTGAGCTGGCCGCGCGCGACTGGCTCGGTTGGGACGTGCGCGAGTCCCCGGCGGTTGCTTTGGACGTGCTGCATGCCGTGCATCCAGTTGCGTACGTGGACCGGATCCGCTCGCTGTGTGAGGGCGGTGGCGGCTGGATCGACTCGGACACGGTCGTGTCTGGCGCCTCGTACGGCGCGGCGCTGCACGGCGCGGGCGGAACGTGCGCGATGGTCGACGCGCTGCTCGGCGAGGGCGTGCCGTGGGGCGCTGCGGTGCACCGGCCGCCAGGGCATCACGCCGAGGCTGCGCGGGCGATGGGGTTCTGCCTGTTCGGCAACGTCGCGGTGGCGGCGCGCCACGCGCTGGATGCGTACGGTGTGGGGAAGGTGATGATCGTCGACTGGGACGTCCATCACGGCAACGGGACCGACGCGATCTTCAGTGCGTCGGACGAGGTCCTGTTCCTGTCGATCCATCAGTCGCCGCTGTATCCGGGGACGGGTGCGGCCTCCGAGGTCGGTGTCGGTGCGGGTGTGGGGTGGACGGTGAACCTGCCCGTGCCGCCGGGGTCGGGGGATGAGACGTTCGTGTCGTTGGTGCGTGATGTGGCGGCGCCGCTGCTCGGGGCGTCGGGGGCTGGACTGCTGCTGATCTCCGCGGGGTTCGACGCGCATGTCGACGACCCGCTGGCGTCGTGCGCCGTGACCGACGCGGGGTACGCGGCGATGACGGCGGCGCTGCGGCTGGCGGCGCAGGACGCCGGCGTGCCGGTCGGCGTCGTGCTGGAGGGTGGCTATGACCTCGGTGCGCTGACGCGCGGGATGGTGCAGACGCTGAGCACGCTGTCGGCGGACGAGGTGGTGGCGCCGGTAGGTGACGTGCATCCGCTGGCGCTTGCGGCGCGTGAGCGCGTCGCGCCGTGGTTCGCGCTGGCGACCTAGGGGGTGGTGGTCGTTGCCGGCGTCGTGAACGTCGTCGCCGGCGGTGTCGTTGTCGCCGGTGGCGTGGTCGTCGCGGGTGGCGTGGTTGTCGCCGGCGGCGGCGTCGTCACGGGGGTCGTGATGACCGGGGTCGTCGGCACGGTGAGCGCGCCGGGTTGACCCGGGAGCGTGGTGCCCGCCGGCGTCGTGGTGGTCGCGGTGGTCGCCTGCTTGGGCTCGTTGTCGTCGTCGCCGGTGAGCGAGACGAACGCGACCGCGAGCGCGATGCCCGAGAGCACGGCGAGGGTGGCGACGATCGCGACCGGCGCCTTCCAGTTCGGTCGTGGTGCGAGACGGGTGCGGGCCGGTGCGCCGCAGTTCAGGCACCAGTCCTGCTCGGGCCCGAGGATCGCGTCACAGCGCGGGCAGCGGACCGAGCCCGGGGGCGGCGGTGTCGTGCTCACGACTGCTGCGGGTAGTCCGGGTCGTCGGGCTCCGGGTCGGCCGCGATCCGGCGACGCTCCAGGCCGCCGACGTCCCACGCAGCCGGACCTTCGACGGTCGGTTGCTCCCAATCCTGCTGCTGCTCGGGGTCGTCGGCGTCGGGCTCGTCGGCGTAGGGCTCCGCGTCGGCCTCCGGCTCCGCGTCGGCTTCCGGCTCCATGTCGGCTTCCGGCTCCACGTCGACCTCGTCCGCGGCCGGCTCGGCCTTGCGGCGACCCCGCCCGAACCGGCGCTTCTTCGGCGTCTCCTCGGCGGGCTCCTCCGGCTCCGCCATCGCGGCCTCGGCCTCGGCTTCGTCGGCGTCGTGCTCAGGCTCGGGCTCCGGTGCGAGGGGCTCGGGCGGCGCGACGAACGTCGGCGGCTCAGGCTCCGCAGCTTCCGGCTCCGGCTCCGGTTCGACGGCTTCGGCTTCGAGCTCCGGCTCTGCGGTCGGCTCGTCCTTGTGGCGCCGCAGGCCAAATCGCCGCTTCTTCTGCGACTCGTCGACGACGTCCTCGGGCTCGGGCTCGGGCTCCGGCAGCGGCTCGGCGTCGAGCTCGGACGCGGACTCGGCTGCGGGTGGCTCGGGCGGTGCGATGCCCGTCGGCGGCTCCGGCTCCGGCTCCGGCTCGGGCTCTGGCTCGGGTTCCGGTTCGGGCTCGGGCTCGGGCTCCGGTTCGGGCTCCGGCTCTGGCGCAGGCGGCTCGGGCTCTGGCTCAGGCGCGGGCGGCTCTGGCTCAGGCGCGGGCGGCTCTGGCTCAGGCTCCGGCACGGGCGGCGGAGGCGGTGCGACGAACGTCGGCGGCTCGGGTGCCGGCGGCGCGGGGGGCTCCGGCGGCGGCGGCGGAGGCGGAGGCGGAGGAGGCGGTGGTGGTGGTGCGGACGCCTCGACCGGGACGATCGGCTCGGCGGGCGCTGCCGCGGCCGGCGCAGGCGGCGGGGGCGGGGGCACGACGCCGCCGACCTCGCCGATTCCGAGCGGGCCGGTCAGCTTGATCCCGCACGACGGGCAGAAGCGCGCGTCGCTGCCATGCAGCGCGGCACAGCGCGGGCACGCCGCGATCCCCGGCTCGCGCAGGTCCATGTACAGCGGCTTGTCCCTGAGGACACGCTCGAGCGCACGCAGCTCGCGGTCGACGATCGCCAGCGCGTTGAGCTTCGCGTCGACGAGCTGCTGTCCTTGCCGCCCGAAGCGATGGAGGTCGAAGACGAGGCCACCGAGGTCGCGGAAGCCAAGCTCGCGCACGCGCCGCAGGTAGGCGAGCCGGCGGCGCAGGCGGCCGCGGTCGCGGAAGCTCGGGGCGCTTGCGACCTGCATCGCCGCGGGGTCCATGTCCGCGGGCGGCACGCCGGTGACCGCGGGCTGGGTGGCGGTCGGCGTCTCGGCCGGCGGCTGCGGCGCCACAAGGGGTGAGCTGTACGCGACCGTCGGTTGGTCGTCTGGCGAGACGTACGGCGCCTGGGCAGCGACCTCGGTCGGCTGCTCAGACGCGGTCGGCTCGTCGCGGTTGCGGCGGATCTTCGGAAGTCCCCTCATGTGACAACGGCGCCATCGGAGGGCGCCTCGGGCAGAGAGTACACCGGTGCCCCCGACAGCTCCGACCAGGCGGCGGCAACCCGCCGCGCCATGCGTTCGGCGGAGAACAGCGATGCGCGCTCGCGGCCGACGACACGCGGGTCGGGATCGGCCAGATGTGGGGCCAGTGCGGCCTTCCACGCGGTCGCGTCGAACTCGGCGCAGAGCGTGCCCGCTACGTCGCTGAGTGCGAGTGGGTGGGCACCCACCGGCGTCGCGAGCACCGGCACGTCACACGCCAGCGCCTCGAGCACCGCGAGCCCGAAGCCTTCGCTTTCAGACGGCACGAGGACCGCGTTTGCCGCGTTGATCCACAACGGCACGACGTCTGGAGCGACCGCGCCGAGCGCGTGCAGCCGCGTGCCGTCGGCGACCGCGAGCGCGCGGTCGTGGCGCTTCACCGCGCGCGACGGGTCGGCGGGGAAGAGCAGGCACGGCTCGTCGGGGTCAAGCCCCAGCTCGCGGCGGGCATCGGCGCGCGGGAGCGGCCGGAAGCGGTCCATGTCGACACCGCATGGCAGGACCGCGACGGGCCGTCGTGTCCCGGCGCCGCGCAGCTCGCCCGCCAGCTCGGCCGAAGCGGTCGCGACAAGGTCCATGAGCGGCAGGGCCGCGCGCGTGATCCGCCCGGAGCGCGGGTGGCGGACGTCGGTCCCGTGCAGCGTCACCGCCCGCGGCGCGCCGCGGAGCGCCAGCGCGACCCACGCCGTCAGGCCGAAATGCGCGTGGACGACGTCGTAGTCGCCGCCGCGGTGCTCGCGGCGCAGGCGTCGCGCCGCCTGGACGTAGTCGCCAGGGGCGAACGCGAAGACGTCGACGTCGACCTCGTCGAGCGCGCGCAGCGCGTGAACCTGGTCACGCACGAAGCTGCCCAACGCGGGATTCCCGTCTGACGGCCACATGTTTGTGACGACGAGCGCGCGCATTTGTTGCAGATTCGTAGCAACCTGGTGGTAGAGACGTAACAGGCATCGGCCCGACCATCGACGGCGTCACCTCATCTCCCACCCCGGAAGGACGTCGTCATGGGCTATCGCCTCCAAGGACATCTCCACGCCCGCGTGCTCAGCGCGCTGCGCTCGCAGAGCGGCCAGGGCACCGTCGAATACGTCGCGCTGCTGTTCCTGCTCGGCGCGATCTTCGCTGCGGTCGTCGCCGCCGGAAAGGGCAACGACTTCGGCGTCACCAAGAAGATCGGCAACACGCTGAAGGAGACCCTCGACAAGGTCGGCGGCAAGTAGCGTGCCCCGGCCGCGTACGGGCACGCGCCGTAGGATGGGCGCGTGCCCGAGGCACCTGCACCCGCGGATCCACGCGACCGCCCGATCGGCGTCTTCGACTCCGGCGTGGGCGGGTTGACCGTGCTTCACGAGCTGCTCGTCCGCCTCCCGCACGAGGACTTCGTCTACCTCGCGGACACCGCGCGCTTTCCCTACGGGCCGCGCACCCAGGCCGAGCTGGAGCGCTTCAGCCTGCAGATCGCCGACGAGCTCGTGCGCCGCCGCGTGAAGCTGCTCGTGGTCGCCTGCAACAGCGCCGCCGCGGCGGCGCTGCCGGCGCTGAGCGCGCGGATGATGCAGACCACGCTCGGCGTCGACGTGATCGGCGTCGTGCGTCCCGGCGCGATCCACGCTGTCGCTGCCACACGCAACGGCAAGGTCGGGCTGCTCGCGACGCAGGCAACGGTTACCAGCGGCGCCTATCGCGAGGCGCTGCAGGCCGCCGAGCCGCATGTCGGGCTGACCGAGGTCGCTTGCCCGGACCTCGCGCAGCAGGTCGAGCGCGGGACCTTCGACGACGAGGTGCTGGCACGTGTCCGCGATGCCTGTGCGCCGTTGCGTGAGGCCGCGGTCGACACGGTGATCCTGGGCTGCACGCACTACCCGCTGCTGCGGCCGATGCTGCAGCGCACGCTCGGGCCCGACGTGCAGATCGTCAGCTCGGGCGAGCCACTCGCGCGCTCGGTGGAGCACGTGCTCGGCGCGCGTGGCCTCGCAGCCACGCGTGAAGGGGAGGGCGACTACCGCTTCCTGACGACCGGCGACCCCGTCCCGTTCGCAAGCGCCGGCACGCGCTTCCTGCAGTTGCCCCTCACGAGCGTGGACCAGGTCACGCTCAGCACTGTGCTGGAGTCGGTGGCGTGACTCGCTCTTACGACCGCGCCGCCGACGAGCTGCGCCCGATCACGATCACCCCGCACTTCGTCGCGACGGCCACCGGCAGCTGCTTGATCGCCTGCGGGGAGACGCGCGTGATCTGCACGGCGTCCGTCGACGAGGACGTGCCGCGCTGGATGCGCGGGCGCGGCACCGGCTGGGTCACCGCGGAGTACGCGATGCTTCCGGCGTCCACCGGACAGCGCAAGCAGCGCGACTCCAGCAAGGGCAAGGTCGACGGGCGCAGCGTCGAGATCCAGCGTCTGATCGGCCGCTCGCTGCGCGGCGTCGTGGACTTCGCTGCGCTCGGCGAGCGCACGGTGTACCTCGATTGCGACGTGCTCACCGCCGACGGCGGCACGCGCTGCGCAGCGATCACCGGCGCGTATGTCGCGCTTGGCCTCGCGGTGCAACGGCTGCAGTCCGCCGGCTCGCTGACGTCCGATCCGCTGACCACGAGCGTCGCGGCGGTCTCCTGCGGGATGGTGGACGGTGTCCCGTTGCTGGACCTCGACTACAGCGAGGACTCGACCGCCGAGGTCGACGCGAACGTCGTGATGACCGGCGACGGCGGCCTCGTCGAGGTCCAGGCCACGGCCGAGCGCACACCGCTGTCGCGCGCGCACCTCGATGACCTGCTGGCGCTGGCCGAAAGCGGGATCGAGCGGCTCAAGACCGCGCAGCACGACGCGCTCGCCGCAGCGGCGGCGTGATGCGGCTGGTGCTCGCCACCCGCAATGCGCACAAGCTGCGCGAGGTCGGCGGGCTGCTTGAAGAGCACGACGTCGTGGCACTGCCCGACGATGTCGAGCTGCCGCCCGAGACTGGCACGACGTTCGCCGAGAACGCGCTCGTGAAGGCGCGGACTGCGGCCGCAGGGACCGGCGAGGCGGCGATCGCCGACGACAGCGGCATCGAGTCCGAGGCGCTCGGCGGCCGGCCGGGTGTCTACTCGGCGCGCTTTGCGGGCGAGGGCGCCGGCGACGGGGAGAACCTCGCCAAGCTCGTCGCGGAGGCACCGGCGGGCAGCGCGCTGGCGTATGTCTGCGCGCTGGCGTTCGTCGGCTCGGACGGCGCGGAGCAGGTGTTCGAGGGTCGCTGCACGGGCACCCTGGATCCGGACGTGCGCGGAGACCAACGGCTTCGGCTACGACCCGTGCTTCGTCCCCGACGACGTCGCCGACGGACGCACGATGGCGCAGCTCGACCCCGACGAGAAGGACGCGATCAGCCACCGCGGGCGTGCGGTGCGGGCGTTCGAGCGATGGCTGCGGACGCAGAGCTGAGCGGCGCGGCGGCGGCGGGCGGCGGTCCGCCAGCTCCGCGCGGGGCCGGCAAGGCCGCGGCGGCGGCTGTCTCCGTCGCGTCCAACACGTTCCTGATCCTGCTGAAGGTCGCCGCCGGCACGATCACCGGCTCGGTGTCGATCCTCACCGAGGCGCTGCACTCGCTGATCGACCTGATCGCGTCGATCGTCGCGTTCTTCAGCGTCCGCAAGGCCGACGAGCCGGCCGACGAGGACCACCCCTACGGCCACGAGAAGATCGAGCACATGGCCGCGGCCATCGAGGGGATGCTGATCCTCGTCGGCTCCGGGGTCATCGTCTTCGAGGCCGTGCGGCGGCTGGTTGAGGGCGGGCACGTCGTCGACCAGCTCGGCTTCGGCATCGGCGTGATCGCGCTGTCGATCGCCGTCAACCTGATCGTCTCGACGTGGCTGTTCGCGCGTGCCCGCGCGACGGGCTCGCCGGCGCTCGAGGCCGACGCCGAGCACCTGCGCACCGACATGGTGTCCTCGGTCGGCGTGCTCGTCGGGCTGGTGCTCGTCGTCATCACCGACGAGGAGTGGATCGACCCGGTCGTCGCCCTCGTCGTCGCGGGCTGGATCAGCATCGCCGGGTTGCGGATCCTGCGCCAGGCATCGCGCGTGCTGATCGACGAGGCGCTGCCCCAGGAGGAGCTCGACGCGATCTGCGAGGAGGTCGCCGGCTTCGCCGACCGCGGCGTCGTCGGCTTCCACGCGTTGCGCGCACGGCGCGCGGGCAACCACCGCTACATCGACATGCACCTGCAGTTCCGCGCCGGCATGTCGCTGGACGACGCGCACCGCATGTCTCACGAGCTGCAGGACGCGATCGCGGCGCGCCTGGGCAACGCCGAGGTGCTCTTCCACCTCGAGCCCGAGCACCGTCTGCGCCCGGGTCAGAGCCCGCTCACGACTAGAGCAGGTTGATCGCCGCGGCCGCGCCGACGGCGATCACCACCGCGCCGTAGCCCTGGTAGCCCGAGACGAGCAGGATCACGGCGGCGATCGCGCAGATGACCGCGGTCCCCAACCACCAGGCGCGGGCGAGAGGCATGCGCGTAGTGTCGTGGATCGCGATGACGATGTCCCCTGAAGTCGCGCTCGCGTACCTCGCCACGCTGTCGGTCGACGTGCGCCGCGCCGCGATCACGACCCCCGACGGTCGCCTGCTCGCCGGCGATCCCGCGGCGGTCGGCGCGAGCAGCCGGTCCGTCGCCGACGACCAGCACGCGATCCACGTCGAGACCGGCCCGCACGCGCTGCAGCGCCTGCTCGAGGTGGACCTGCGGTCGATCCTCGGCGACCTGCGGACCCGCTAGCTTGCGGGGCGTGACCAAGCAGGAGCTGATCGACGAGGTCGCCGTTCAGAGCGGCCTCGCCAGGCAGGACGCCGCCGCCGCCGTCGAGGCGACGCTCGGCGTGATCGCCACGACGCTGTCACAGGGCGGCGAGGTCACGCTCACCGGCTTCGGCAAGTTCCACTCGGCCGTGCGCGGTGCGCGCCAGGGCGTCAACCCGCGCACCGGCGAGAAGATGCAGATCGGCCCCAGCACCGTGCCGCGCTTCACGCCGGGCTCGGCGCTCAAGAAAGCCGTGAAGGCGTGACGGTGCTGCCCTTCGGCGAGCGGCTCGCCGCAGCCGTCGCCGAGCGCGAGACGAACATCGTCGTCGGCCTCGACCCCGATCCCCAGCGCCTCTGGCCGGTCGAGGTCAGCAACGCGCCCACAAGCGGGGGTGCCGGACCGCAGGCGGCGCTCGCCGTCGTCGCGCATTGCCGCGCGGTGATCGACGCGGTCGCCGAGCACGTCGTCGCGATCAAGCTGCAGATCGCCTGCTTCGAGCGCCTCGGTCCGGCGGGCACCGCGCTCGCCGTCCCCGTCGCCCACTACGCCCGCGAGCGCGGCCTGCTCGTCATCGCCGACGCCAAGCGCGGCGACATCGACGTCACCGCCAAGGCCTATGCCGAAGCGTGGCTGGGGGAGACAGACACGCCGTTCGGGGCGATCTCCGGCTTCGGCGCCGACGCGCTCACCGCGAATCCGTACATGGGGGCGGACACGCTCGCGCCGCTGCTGGAGGCCGGCCGGCCCCACGGGGCGGGCATCTTCGTCCTCGTGCGGACCTCCAACCCCGGGGCGAAGGACATCGAGGACCTCGAGCTGCGCGACGGCGGCCGCGTCTGGGAGCGCGTCGCGCAGATGGTCGACGCGATCGGCGAGGGACAGCTCCAAGACGTCGGGGCCGTCGTCGGCGCCACCGTGCCTGAGCACCTCGCCCGCGCCCGCGAGCTGATGCCGTCGACGCCGTTCCTGCTCCCCGGCGTCGGCGCCCAGGGCGGCCGCGTCGAGGACCTTGCCCCAGCCTTCGCCCCCGGCCCGGCCGGTGGCCTGATCACCGCCTCGCGCTCGATCGTGGGCGCGCACGAGACCGCCGGCGGCACGCCTGCCGACGCCGCGCGGGCCGAGGCTGAGCGGTTGCGGGCACTCGCATGGACGCTTGCCTGACGGCGCATATTCACTGCGGCGCCGTACCCTTCGCCTGTGCAGCGCCGCAGTCCCAGCCGCTTTTTGGCGCCCGTTGCCGTGGTGGTCGCGGCGACCGCGGTGTACCTGATCGTGCAGTCGGGAATGGGCGACGATCCGTCCTCGGACGCGCCCGCGCGAACGACCACGACAGCGATCTCCAAGCCCCGCGGTGCCGCACGCGCGACCTACGTCGTCCGGGCCGGGGACACGCTCTCGGCGATCTCCGACCGCACCGGGATCTCGCTGGCCGACCTCCAGGAGCTGAACCCATCGATCGACGCAAACGCCCTGCGTGCGGGCCAGAAGCTCAAGCTGCGAAAGCCGCAAGCCTCCTAGATGCCTGACGTTCGCCGCATGTGGCGCTGTCTGCCGGCAGCGCTGGTCGCCGCCGCGCTCGCGCCCGCCGCCGACGCGGCGACGCCGCCGCGCGTGGTCGCGCCGTCGGCGATCGCCGTCGAGCCCGCGACCGGGGACGTCGTCTACGAGCGCCGGGCAACCAAGCGCCTGCCGATGGCGTCGACGACGAAGATGATGACCGCGCTGCTCACCGTCGAGCGGCTCTCGCTCGACGACGTCCTGTCGGCCGCGCCCTACAACGCCCAGCCCGCCGAGTCGGTCCTCGGGCTGCGCTCGGGGCAGCGCATGACGGTGCGCGACTACCTGCGCGCGCTGATGCTCACGAGCGCCAACGACGCCGCCAACACGCTCGCCCAGCGCGTCGCCGGCTCCACGTCGGCTTTCGTCAAGCTGATGAACGAGCGCGCCCGCGAGCTCAAGCTCACCGACACGCGCTACGCCAACCCGATCGGCCTGGACAGTCCCAACAACTACTCCAGCGCGGCGGACCTCGTGAAGCTCGCGCTGCTGCTGCGCGAGAACCGCTTCCTGCGCGACACGATGGACATGGCCACCGCCAAGGTCCGCATCAACGACCGCGCCCGCACGATCGCCAACCGCAACCGCCTGGTGCGCAACGTGCCATTCGTCAACGGCGTCAAGACCGGGCACACCAACACCGCCGGCTACATCCTCGTCGGCGCCGCCACGCGTGCGGGCATCACCGTCGTGTCGGCGGTGCTCGGCGATCCCTCCGAGGCCGCGCGCGATCAAGACACGCTGCGCCTGCTGCGCTACGCGACCGCGCGCTACCGCGTCGCGACGGCGCTGAAGAAGGGCCAGCGCTTCGCCGCAGCCAAGCTGCGCTACCGCGACGAGACCGTCGATCTCGTCGCCGCGCGGACCGTGCGCCACACGATCCGGCGCGGGGAGGAGACCTTCACCCGCCTGCGCAACGTCCCGACCGAGCTCGATGGCCCCCTCGATCAGGGTGCGCGCGTCGGCACGATCGACGTGCGCTACCGCGGAAAAACAGTAGATCGCGTGCCACTGGTGACGGCGCGCGCCGTCAGCGAAGCGACTGCGACCCAGCGCCTGAGCGACTTCCTCAGCCGCTTCGGAACGATCCTGGCGCTCGCGGCCTTGGTGGGGTGTAGCCTCGTCTTGGTGCTGTTGCGGCGTCGCATCATCAGGCGGGGGCCTCGCCAGGCGGGAGTCGCATGATCATCACGGTCACCCTCAACGCGGCGATCGACAAATCGCTCTCGGTCCCGAGCTTCCGGCTCGGCCGCCGCCACCGCACCGTCGAGCAGCGCACGTCGGCCGGCGGCAAGGGCGTCAACATCGCGCGCTCGCTGAAGCTGCTCGGCCTGCCCGTGATCGCCACCGGCTTCCAGGGCGGCCCGACCGGCACGCGGATCGTCGAGCAGCTCACCGAGGAGTCGATCCTCAACGACTTCGTGCGCATCCGCGAGGAGTCGCGGACGAACATGGCGGTGTCCGACCCGACCAACGGCGACGTCACCGAGATCAACGAGCGCGGTCCAGCGGTCAGCCTCAAGGAGGTCGAGCTCTTCCGCGACAAGCTGCTCTACCTCGCCAGCGGCGCCGCGGTCGTCGTCTTCGCCGGATCGCTGCCGCGCGGGATCGACGCCGATCTCTACGCGTCGCTGATCCGCGAGCTCAAGCGCATGGACGTGCTGATCGTCGTCGACACCGACGGCGAGCCGCTGCGCCAGGCCGTGCGCGCCGAGCCCGACCTGATCGCGCCGAACTCACTGGAGGCCGAGGAGCTCGTCGGGCACGAGTTCTCCGACGACGAGGACCGCAAGATCGCCGTCGGCGAGATGGTCTCGCTCGGTGCGCGCGAGGCGATCCTGACGGTGCCCGACGGCTGCATCGCCTCGGCGATCGACCCGCACGGCGAGCGCACGCTGCTGCGCGTCCGCGTCGAGGAGCGCGAGACCGTCGCGCCCGTCGGCTCAGGCGACGCCTTCCTGGCCGGCGTCGTCGCCGGCCGCTACGCCGGACGGCCGATGGAGGAGTGCCTGCGCCACGGCGTCGCCTGCGGCGCGGAGTCCACGCAGCATCTCGGCGCAGGCCTCGTGGATCCCGCGTTGGTGGACCGGATCGAGGCTGAAACGGTGGTCGAGCGGCTGTCCGCCGCGGCCGAGGTCAGCTGAGCGCCACGGCTCCCGCCGAGTCCGCTGATATCCTCGACCGGACCGTGAGTTGCCGCCTCACAGGTCGTTCCAGCAGTCCTCTCACGACCCCGCTTGCGCGGGGTCTTTTCGTCCGCCCACAGCCCTAGGATCATTCAATGGAGATCGAGATCGGTCGCGGGAAGAAGGCCCGCCGCGCGTACGGATTCGACGACATCGCGATCGTGCCCAGCCGCCGCACCCGCGACCCTGACGACGTCGACATCAGCTGGAAGCTTGGCCCGTACCGCTTCGATCTCCCGCTGCTGGCGTCCGCGATGGACGGCGTGGTGTCACCGACCACGGCCGGGATCATCGGCAAGCTCGGCGGACTGGCCGTCCTCAACCTCGAGGGCATCTTCACGCGCTACGAGGACGCCGAGGACCAGCTCGAGCGCATCTCGCACCTCCCCAAGGAGGTCGCGACGCGTGAGATGCAGGCGATCTACCAGGAGCCGCTGAAGCCCGAGCTGATCGCCGAGCGCGTCCGCGAGATCAAGAAGCAGGGCGTCGTCTGCGCCGCCTCGCTGACGCCCCAGCGCGTCGCCAAGTACTACGAGCTCGCGCTCGAGGCCGGGCTCGACATCCTCGTGGTCCAGGGCACGGTCGTCTCGGCCGAGCACGTGTCGATGACGAGCGAGCCGCTGAACCTGAAGGAATTCATCCCCAACGCCGACATCCCGGTGATCGTCGGCGGCTGCGCCAGCTACCACACCGGTCTGCACCTGATGCGCACCGGCGCGGCCGGCGTGCTCGTCGGCGTCGGACCCGGAGCGGCGTGCACCACGCGCGGTGTCCTCGGCCTCGGTGTCCCGCAGGCGACGGCAATCGCCGACGTCGCGGGCGCGCGCTCGACGCACATGCTCGAAACCGGCGAGTACGTCCAGGTCATCGCTGACGGTGGCATGCGTACCGGTGGCGACATCTCCAAGGCGATCGCCTGCGGCGCCGACGCCGTGATGGTCGGCTCGCCCTTCGCCCGCGCCTACGAGGCGCCCGGCCGCGGCTACCACTGGGGCATGGCCACGTTCCACCCGTCACTGCCGCGCGGTGCGCGCGTGCAGACCGTGCAGAACGGCTCGCTCGAGCAGATCGTCAACGGTCCCGCGCACGAGAACGACGGCACGTTCAACCTGATGGGCGCGCTGCGGACCTCGATGGCAACCTGCGGCTACCAGGACCGTGCGGAGTTCAACCGCGCCGAGATCATGGTCGCGCCGGCGCTGCAGACCGAGGGCAAGCAGCTGCAGTCCTCGCAGCAGGTTGGGATGGGCTCGCGCGGCGCCTCGGCTGAGGCGCACGGCTCTGGCGAGACGTCCGACAAGACGCCGGCGCTGGCTGAGGCGTAGTTGACCGACCACGTCGTCACGGCATCGACAGCGGCCACCGAGCTGGCCGATGAGTCGGCGCCGGTCGAGGCTCCACGCCAGGTCGACGAGGTCGTCGTCCTCGACTACGGCGGGCAGTACTCCCAGCTGATCGCGCGCCGCGTGCGCGAGTGCGGCGTCTTCTCAGAGCTGCTGCCCCACCACGTCGGCGCCGAAGAGGTCGCGCGGCGCAAGCCGAAGGGCCTGATCCTCTCCGGCGGGCCCGCGTCGGTCTACGCGCCCGGCGCGCCGAAGCTCGACAAGGCACTGCTGGAGCTCGGGATTCCGGTGCTCGGCATTTGCTACGGGATGCAGCTGATCGCGCTGGAGCTCGGTGGGCGCGTCGAGTCCGCAGAGGTCGGGGAGTACGGGCGCTCGCAGCTGACGATCACCGAGCACGGCCGCCTGCTCGCCGGCCAGCCCGCCGAGCAGGCCTGTTGGATGTCGCACCGCGACACCGTCTTCGACGCGCCGCCCGGCTTCACCGCGCTCGGGTCGTCCACCGTCTCTCCGGTCGCGGCGCTGGAGAGCGTCGAGCGCGGGATCTACGGCATCCAGTACCACCCCGAGGTCGTCCACACGCCCTTCGGGCAGGACACGCTCAAGCGCTTCCTCGGCGAGATCTGCGAGTGCGACATGACGTGGTCGGCGGCGAGCATCGTCGAGGACCAGATCGCGCGCATCCGCGCACAGGTCGGCGGCGGCAAGGTCATCTGCGGCCTCTCCGGCGGCGTCGACTCCAGCGTCGCCGCGGTGCTCGTGCACAAGGCAGTCGGCGACCAGCTGACGTGCATCTTCGTCGACCACGGGCTGATGCGAAAGGGCGAGGGCGAGCAGGTCGTCGCCTCCTTCCGCGACCAGTACAAGATCCCGCTCGTCGCCGTCGACGCCGAGGACCGCTTCCTCAAGAAGCTCGCGGGCGTGAGCGAGCCCGAGACCAAGCGCAAGATCATCGGCACGGAGTTCATCCGCGTCTTCGAGGAAGAGGCCGCCAAGCTCGGCGACGCGAAGTTCCTCGTTCAGGGCACGCTCTACTCCGACGTCATCGAGTCCGGCGGCGGCACCGGCGCCGCGACGATCAAGTCGCACCACAACGTCGGCGGCCTGCCCGACGACATCGAGTTCGGGCTCGTCGAGCCGCTGCGCGCGCTGTTCAAGGACGAGGTCCGCGCCGTCGGCGCCGAGCTCGGGCTGCCCGAGCGCCTTGTCTGGCGCCAGCCGTTCCCCGGCCCAGGGTTGGCGATCCGCATCGTCGGGGGAGAGGCCACGAAGGAGCGCCTCGACCTCCTGCGCGACGCCGACTATGTGCTGCAGGACGAGATCCGCAAGGCCGGCCTGTACCGCGACCTCTGGCAGTCCTTCTGCGTGCTGCCGGATGTCCGCACGGTCGGCGTGCAGGGCGACGAGCGCACCTACGGCAACGTCATCGTGATCCGCGCCGTGACATCTGACGACGCGATGACCGCCGACTGGGCGCGCCTGCCGTACGACCTGCTCGAGACGATCGCCGCGCGCATGATCGGCGAGCTGCGCGACGTCAACCGGGTGGTGCTGGACATCACGTCCAAGCCACCCGGCACGATCGAATGGGAATGACGCTCGCGGCGCTGCCGCTGACCGAGCGCGACGAGCCCGCCGCGGCAACGGTGCTCGCTGACGCGTTCTACGACGACCCGTTCGTGGGGTGGATGTATCCGAACGCCAAACGCCGCCACGGGCGTCACCGGCGGATGGTGGCCCGCATGCTGCGCCTCACTCGCCCGCGGGCACGCCCGCTGTGGAACGGTGGCGCGATCGCCCTGTGGATGCCGCCGGGCGAGCAGCCGCTGACCGCGCGCGACCAGCTGCGGATGGTGCCGGACCTGCTCGGATGGGGGTTGCGCGCGCCGCGCGTGATGGCGGTGCTCGACCTGATGGACCGCGAGCACCCGAAGGAGCCGCACTGGTACCTGTTCATGGTCGGCTCCGACCCGGCGCGCCGCGGGCAGGGTCACGGTCAAGCGGTCATCCAGCCGGTGCTCGACGAGTGCGATCGCGACGGGATCCCGGCCTACCTGGAGTCCTCCAACCCCGCGAACATCCCGTACTACGCGCGCTTCGGCTTCGAGGTCATCGGCGAGCTGCGCCGCGCCGGCTCGCCGCCGCAGACGCAGATGTGGCGCGACCCTAGGCGTCCCAGCTCTTGAGCGTCGCGAACGGGTCGATCGGCGACCCGCCCGTGTACCAGCCCGGCGCGGGCCAGATCTCGAAGTGCAGGTGGCAGCCGTAGGCGACGCCGGTCTCGCCGACCTCGCCGACGCGCTGGCCGGCTGTGACCTTCGTGCCCTTGCGCACGGGTGACGGCGTACGCAGGTGCATGTACGCGTAGTCCGTGCCGTCGTCGCCGGCGAGCACGATGTAGTTGCCTGCGCGCGCCTCGACGGCGTGCTGCTTGATCGTCCCGCTCGTGACCGCGACGAGCGGTGTGCCGCACTTGGCGAAGACGTCCTGGCCCTGGTGGGAGTGGCCGTCGCGGGCCGCGCCGAAGCGCCCGCCACCGCCCCCGTAGGTGTGCGGCCCGGCGATCGGGAAGACGTGGCGTACGACGTAGAACGACGGACCCCGGACGACGGCAGCGGCCGCGGTGGATGCGGTCGGCGCGACGGCGCCGCCCCCGGCCTTCGACGGCGCCATCGCCGCGGCGGCATCGGCGTCGGCCTTCGGCCAGACGCGCCAGGTGTAGCGGCCCTCGGGCTGGCCGCTGGCGGTCCACGCGATCGACTGCACGGTGCCGCCGGGCACCGCCGGCACGTCCCAGTGCGCAACGGGCTGCCCGTTGCGCAGCACGTCCACGGCCACGTCCTGCGGGCGCCGTGAGCGCACGAAGAAGCTCACCGACGGCACGGCGTCGGCCGTCACCCGGCGCACGTCCGCGCGCGCCTGCAACAGCGGTCCGCGGCGCAGCCTGCCGCCGCGCCGGCCGATCATCAGCCGGCGCGTCGAGCGCGCCGAGCGCACGCCGTTGCTCGTGATCAGGCGCACCGGGCCGGTCCGCGCGCCCGCCGGGACCGTGATGAGCGTCGACGTCGGCGAGGTCGGGGCTGCCGCGACGGTCTTGTCGTCGCGCGCGCCCGGCCGGCCGAGGAGGATGACCTTCGTGACGGCGCCGACGTTCTGGCCCGACACCTGGACGAGGCTGCCGGGAACCGCAGCATCGATCGCCTGGCAGCTGTTGCGGCACGTAAGCGCGTCGGCGACGGGGCGGACGCTGGGATCAGCCGCAGCCGACGCCGCGGGGGGCGCGATGACCGCCGCGGCTAGAGCCGAGCCGGTCACGACTGCGCGTGTGGACAGGCGGGTCACGATGCGGTTGACGGCCTACGGGGTGAGCTGACGGGCTCGCGCGGCCGTTCCGCGCTACCGGGCATCCGCCCGGATTCGCCCCTGAAGCAGACGCTTCCGTGGTTCCCCCGCCACGTACGACGGCACGTACGTGTTCGGCGTGCGCGGCAGCATACTGCGTCGACATGACGCATCGCCCGAAACGAGGGGCGAGGTCGCAAAGCGCCCGCGCGTAGATGGGCGCTATGCTTCTCGACCGCCGCGCAGTCTTGCGTGGACCTTTTCGAAGCGGCCCTCGCGCCGCCTTTTTTGAGCCGTGAAGACCTACGTCGCCAATTCCGAGAACCGCGAGCGCAACTGGCTCGTCGTGGACGCCACCGGGCTGACGCTCGGCCGTCTCGCGACGCAGATCGCAGACGCCCTCCGCGGCAAGCGCAAGCCCGAGTACACGCCGCACGTCGACACGGGTGACTTCGTCGTCGTGATCAACGCCGAGAAGATCAGCGTGACCGGTGACAAGCGTGCGCAGAAGCGCTACTACCGCCACTCCGGCTACCCGGGCGGCCTTCGCTCGAGGACGCTCGGCGAGATGCTCGAGCGCCAGCCCGCAGAGGTCATCCGCATCGCGGTGAAGGGCATGATGCCCCGCAACCGCCTCGCACGCAAGCAGCTCACCAAGCTCAAGGTCTACGCGGGTCCTGAGCATCCGCACGCGGCGCAGCAGCCGACACCGATGGAGATCGCAACTTGATGTCCGACGAGACGCCGAACGTGCCCGAGGAAGAGCCGCAGCAGCCGGCCGCCGAGGAGCAGCCTGCGGCCGAGGAGACTCCGGCCGCTGAGGAGCAGCCTGCGGCCGAGGAGACTCCGGCCGCTGAGGAGCAGCCTGCGGCCGAGGAGACTCCCGCGGTTGAGGAGCAGCCTGCGGCCGAGGCCGAGGAGACTCCCGCCGCTGAGGAGCAGCCCGCCGCTGAGGCCGCACCCGCCCGAGGCCGACCCGCCGCCGAGGCCGGCCGCCGCCGCCGGCGACGACGAGGAGGTCGCCGACGAGACCCCGCGCGTCAAGCCCGCGATCCCCGGCGCCGACCTCGAGGTCGACATCGTCACGGAGGGCCAGGATCCGCTCGGCCGTCCCGCCGAGTACGACGAGGACTACGACCCCGACGCCGACGCCGAGACCCCGGCCGAGGACGACGACGTCGTCGACCTCCAGCCGATCGCCGCGACGATCGAGCTCGCCGCCGACGCGCGCTACCGCGCGACGGGCAAGCGCAAGACCGCCGTCGCCCGCGTGATCCTCAAGCCCGGCACCGGCGCGTACACGATCAACGGCCGCACGCTCGACGAGTTCTTCCCGCGCGAGACGCTGCAGCGCACGATCCGCCAGCCGCTCGAGGCCGTCGCCTACGAGACGCGCATGGACGTCGTCTGCCGGATGCACGGCGGTGGCGTCTCAGCACAGGCCGGCGCGCTGCGCCACGGCATCTCCCGCGCACTGCTCGAGGCCGACCCCAACCTTCGTGGCGAGCTCAAGCGCCGCGGCTTCCTCACGCGCGACTCGCGTGTGAAGGAGCGCAAGAAGGCTGGTCTCAAGAAGGCCCGTAAGCGGCCGCAGTTCTCCAAGCGCTAGGGCCTTGGCCCGAAAGCTGTTCGGGACGGACGGGGTCCGCGGTGTCGCGGGGACCGTCCTCAGCGCGGAGCTCGCGCTGCAGCTCGGCCGCGCCGTCACGCTCGAGTCGGCTGCAGACGCGCCGCGCGTGCTGGTCATCCGCGACACGCGCGAGTCCGGCGAGATGCTCGAGACCGCGCTGGCGGCGGGCGTCACCAGCGCCGGCGGCGACGTGCTGCTCGGCGGCGTCCTGCCGACGCCGGCCGCTCCCCTGCTGCTGACGCGCTACGGCTTCGACGTCGCTGCCGTCATCAGCGCCTCGCACAACCCCTTCCGCGACAACGGCATCAAGTTCTTCGGCCCCGACGGGCTGAAGCTCTCCGACGAGACCGAGCTGGCGATCGAGCGGCGGCTGGAGGACCCCGACGGGCCGCGCGAGGCCGTCGGCCGCGTCCGCACGCTCCACGGCACGCACGAGGACTACCTGCGCGAGCTGCACACGCGCTTCGCAGACCTCGACCTCGCGGGCCGCGACATCCTGCTGGACTGCGCCAACGGCGCGACCTACCGCGCGGCGCCGGAGATCTTCCGCCGCCTCGGCGCAACCGTCACGACGCTGGCCGACGCACCCGACGGGCGCAACATCAACGACGGCTGCGGCTCGACGCACGTCGACGCGCTCGCGCAGGCCGTGCGTGCCGGTGGTCACGACCTCGGCTTCGCGTTCGACGGCGACGGCGATCGCGTGCTCGCAGCCGACCGCAACGGCCAGGTCGTCGACGGCGACGAGCTGATCGCGCTCGCGGCGCTGCACCTGCGCCGCTCCGGGCGCCTGCAGGGCGACGGCGTCGTCGTGA
Source organism: Paraconexibacteraceae bacterium (assembly GCA_963727365.1). Lineage (GTDB taxonomy): Bacteria > Actinomycetota > Thermoleophilia > Solirubrobacterales > Solirubrobacteraceae > Paraconexibacter. The sequence continues at coordinate 504,028 of CAVSFU010000017.1, forward strand.
CGGTGATGACGAACTACGGCTTTCATGCCGCGATGCGCGAGGCCGAGATCGAGGTCGCGATCACGAGCGTCGGCGACCGCTACGTGCTCGAGGAGCTGCGCAACCGCGGCTGGGCGCTCGGCGGCGAGCAGTCCGGGCACATCATCGACATGGGCTTCGTCCCGTCAGGCGACGGCATCGCCAGCGCGCTGCTGACGCTGGAGGCACTCGGCGACGAGGACCTCGCCGACCGCCACGGGATGCGCAAGCTGCCGCAGACGCTCGTCAACGTGCCGGTCGCCGACCGCGACGCCGCGATGGCCTCGGCCGCGCTGACCGAGGCCAGCGCCGGCGCCGAACAGGAGCTCGAGGGCCGCGGCCGCGTGCTCGTGCGCCCGTCGGGCACCGAGCAGCTCGTGCGTGTGATGGTCGAAGCACCGACGGAGGACGAGGCGCACGCGATCTGCGCGCGACTCGTGGCCGTCGTGGAGGCCGGCGCCTAGACTGGCGCCGTGCCGGAGACGAAGTACGCGCGCTGCGCCGACGGCGTCCACGTCGCCTATCAGGTGTTCGGCGAGGGCGACATCGACCTCGTCTACGTCGCCGGGTTCACCAGTCACATCGAGCTCCTCTGGGAGCACGAGCCGGCGCGGCGCTTCTTCGAGGGACTCGCGAGCTTCGCGCGCGTGATCACGTTCGACCGCCGCGGGTCGGGCCTGTCCGACCGTGTGGCCGAGGCGCCGACGCTCGAGCAGCGCATGGAGGACCTGATCGCCGTGCTCGGCGCCGCGGGCTCCCAGCGCGCGGCGATCATCGGCGCATCGGAGGGCGCGTCGATGGCGATCCTCTTCGCCGCGACGCACCCCGAGCGCACGCAGGCGCTGATCCTTGCCGGCGGGATGGCGCGCACGGCATGGGCCGAGGACTACCCGTGGGGTGCGCCGCCGCAGGCGCTCTTCGAGTCGATGGGCGAGCTGATCGCGCCGCAATGGGGCGCCGGCGCGGTCGTCGAGATCGCCGCACCCAGCCAGGAGGGCAACGACGAGGTGCGGGCGTTCTACGGACGCATGGAGCGCTCCAGCGCGAGCCCGGGGATGATCGGCCAGCTGATCGCGATGTTCCTGGAGATCGACGTGCGCGACATCTGCCCGAGCGTCAAGGTTCCGACGCTGGTCGTGCACCGCACCCACGATCGCCTCGTCAACGTCCGTCACAGCCGCTGGCTGGCCGAGCACATTCCCGGTGCCCGGTTGCTGGAGATGCCCGGCAGCGACCACATTCCCTACTACGAGGCGCGCGTGGAGGCGCTCGGTGCTGTGCAGGAGTTCCTCACCGGCGCGCGGGCCGTCCCCGAGCCGCAGCGCACGCTCGCGACGGTCCTCTTCACCGACGTCGTCGACTCCACGAAGACCGCCGCGGACGTCGGCGACGCGCGCTGGCGCGAGCTGCTCGAGGCGCACACGAAGGTCTTCCGCGAGGCGCTCGAGCGCCACGGTGGGCGCGAGGTCAAGTCACTCGGAGACGGCTTCCTGGCGACGTTCGACGGGCCGGCACGGGCGATCCGCGGCGCGCAGGCGATCATCGACGGCTCGGCGATCCCCGTCCGCGCCGGCATCCACACCGGTGAGTGCGAGGTGATGGGCGACGACATCGGCGGCATCGCCGTCCACATCGCCGCCCGCGTCAGCGCCGAGGCCGGTGCGCGCGAGGTGCTCGTTTCGCGGACGGTGAAGGACCTCGTCGCGGGTTCGGGGATCACCTTCGATGATCGCGGCACGCACGAGCTGAAGGGCGTGCCCGACAGCTGGCAGCTGCTCGCCGTCAGTAGCGCGCCCTGATCACGTCCCACTGCGGGATCGCGACGAGATCGACGCTGCCGCCGTCGAGCACCGTTGCCAGCGCATCGAGGTGCATGTGCCAGCCGGTCAGCGCGGGGAGCTTGAACTCCTCCGGCACGTCACCGGTCGCCGAGAAGCGCAGGAACGTGCCGTCGTGGGTGGCGGCGAGGTCGAAGCGCAGCACGCCGTGCTCGTCGCTCTCCATCTCCAGCAGCGTCGGCGCCTGCAGCGCGGTGATCGTCGCGGCCATCGTGAACGGCTCAGGGATCTCGTTGCCCTCGTGATCGCGCGTGTTCAGCCAGGTGACGACGAACTCGCCGCCGACACGCAGGTCACGCTGAACGCGGCCCCACCAGCCGATCAGCTCTGCGGGATCGGTGAGCACCTCCCAGACCCGCTCGATCGGATGGCGTAGGTGGCGCTCGAAGCGGATCACCTGCTTGCCGTCACGCTGCTTGACCGTCCCGAGGTCCATCGCTCTGCTCCTTCGCGTCGAGGTGGCGTTCGAGGGCGTCCAGGCGCTCAGCCCACAGCTGCCGGTAGGGGGCAAGCCAGGCGTCGAGCTCGCGCAGCGGCGCAGGGGAGATCGAGTAGATCCGCCGCTGCGCCTGCTTGTCGACCCGCACCAAGCCCGCCTCGCGCAGCACGCGCAGGTGCTTGGACGTGCCGGGCTGGCTGATCTGCAATGCGTCGACGAGCTCGCCCACGGGGCGCGGCCGCTCGAGCAGGAGATCGAGGATGCGCCGCCGCGTCGGCTCGGCCAGGACGTCGAACATGACGCCTCAAGTATATAACGTTCAGGGCATGTAGAGCGAACGCCGTAGCCTGTAGCGCTCATGTGCGGAATCGTGGGATACGTCGGTGGCAAGCCCGTCGAAGTCGATGAGCGGCTGCTCGCGGGGCTGCGCAAGCTCGAGTACCGCGGCTACGACTCGGCCGGGATCTCGGTCATCGACGGCGACAGGATCGACGCGGTCCGCGCGGTCGGCAACCTCGACAACCTCGAGGCAGCGATGAACGGCGCGGCACCCGCGACCACCGGCATCGGACACACGCGCTGGGCGACGCACGGACGCGTCAACGAGGAGAACGCCCACCCGCACTACGACACCAACGACCGTGTCCACATCGTCGTCAACGGGATCGTCGAGAACTACCTGGCGCTGAAGAACCGCATGCTCGACATGGGTGCCGTCTTCACGAGCGAGACCGACGCGGAGGTCATCGCCCACCTCGTCGCCCACCACCTCGCCAGCGGCGACCTCCGCAGCGCCGTGCAGCGCGCCTTCGCAGAGCTCGAGGGCCACTACGCGTTCGTCGCGATGTCGCTGGACGAGCCCGGCGTGCTCGTCGGCGCGCGCAAGGAGTGCCCGCTGATCGTCGGCCGCGGCGAGGACGAGACCTACCTCGCGTCCGCGATCCCCGCGTTCCTGGCGCACACGCGCAAGGTCCAGTACATCGAGGACGGCGAGATCGTCGTCATCACCTCCGAGGGGACGACCTTCATCGGTGCCGACGGCGCCGAGCTGGACCGCGAGGTCGTCGAGATCGACTGGGACGAGGACACCGCCGTCAAGGGCGGCTACGAGACGTTCATGCTCAAGGAGATCTACGAGCAGGCAGACGTCCTGGCAGAGACGATCTTCGACCGCACCGTGCGTCCCGACGGCGTCGACCTCGCCGAGGAGCTGAGCTTCGACGAGACGCTGCTGCAGGACATCGACCGCATCACGATCGTCGCCTGCGGCACGTCATTCAACGCCGGCATCATCGGTCGCTACGCGATCGAGGAGTGGGCGCGGATGGCGGTCGACATGGATGTCGCCTCGGAGTTTCGCTACCGCAACCCGGTGCTGACCGAGCGCGACCTCGTCATCGGCATCACGCAGTCGGGCGAGACCGCGGACACGCTCGCGGCGATGCGGCTGGCGCGCGAGAAGGGCGCGCGTGTCCTCGCGATCACGAACATCATGGGCTCGCAGGCCACGCGCGACGCCGACGGCGTGCTCTACACGCGCGCCGGCCTGGAGGTGTCGGTGGCCGCGACGAAGACCTTCGTCTGCCAGGTCGCGGTGCTCTACCTGCTCGCGCTGCGCCTGGCGGAGCTGCGCGGCACGATCGACCCCGAGCACCTCGCGAACCTCGTGCGTGAGCTCAAGCACCTCCCGCACACGGTGGACGAGATGCTCAAGACCGTCGATGTCGACGCAATCGCCGAGCAGCACTACAAGGGTGAGTTCTTCCTCTACCTCGGGCGCCACGTCGGCCGTGCGGTTGCGCTCGAGGGTGCGCTGAAGCTCAAGGAGATCAGCTACATCGCGACCGACGCGTACGCGGCGGGGGAGATGAAGCACGGCCCGATCGCGCTGCTGGACGAGTCCACGCCCGTCGTCTGCGTCGCGACCGACTCGCCGATCCTCGAGAAGATGATCTCCAACATGCAGGAGGTCCGCGCGCGCGGTGCGCACGTGATCGCCGTGGCGACGGAGGGCAACGACGCGATCGCCGAGCACGCCGAGACCGTGATCAGGGTGCCGAAGACCGACTGGATGCTGCAGCCGTTGCTTGCGACGATCCCGCTGCAGCTGCTGGCCTACGGCATCGCGCGCAAGCGCGGGCTCAACGTCGATCAGCCGCGCAACCTCGCCAAGACCGTCACCGTCGAGTGACGCGGCCGGCCTTCGAGAAGGTCACCGCGACGCGCCCGCCGCCGCAGCGGCGGTAGCTGAAGCGCCGCCCGCTGCGCGTGCGTGGCTGGCCCGCGGTGCGCAGCACGCGTTCGGCGGTCATGCCGCGGCGGATCGCACCCCGCTGGCGCCGCGACAGGCAGCGCTCGCGGGCGACGCCGACAGCGCGCTCCCACATCTGCAGGTAGGCCTCCGCGCCGCGTGCGAGGTCGTCGACGATGCGCTGGCCGGCGATGTGGCGCAGGTCCTCGACCCAGTCGGGGTACATGCCGTAGTGCGCGACGCCGTCGCGCGTGACGTCGAAGACGCGTACGCCGGTTCGCTGGCGATCGAGCGTGACGCCGCCGTCGAAGCTCTTGTACGGGTAGCTGACGGGGTTCGGGCCGCTGCGCGGGGCCGGCTGCACGGCAAGCCCGCCGACGTCGGCGCCCCAGCCCAAGCCGAACGCGAAGCCGGTGCGCGCCGGGCGCCAGCGCTGCCAGGTCGCCGCGAAGCTCGCCGCGTCGCCGGCCTTCGGGGCGACCCAGCCGCCGAGCGCCCACACTCGCGACCAGTCGCGCGGGTCCATCCAGCCGTGCGGCGAGACGACGCCGGAGTAGCCGCGCTGCTCGGCGATCTTCAGGCCGGCGTCGACGCCTGCGGAGCTGAGGTGGTCGAGGTTGACGATCATGCGCTTGTCGATCAGGCGGTTCTCGAGGTAGGCGCCGAGCGGGCTGAGCCCACGCGCATTGCAGTGCGGCGCGCGCGGGTACACCGGCAGCACGCCCGGCGGGATCAGGCTGTTGAGGCCGCTGCGTAGCAGCACGTCGGTCGCGGCGTTGCCGGTCAGGACCTCGTTGTCCGTGCGGTCGCCGCTGCAGGTCTTCACCTGCCAGAAGCTGCCGTCGGAGACGCGGTTGCCGACGTTGACCACGACGCCGTCGGCACCGCCGTTCATACGCACGCCGCCGAACGCGTTGTCGAGCTTGTTGACGAGGAACAGCGAGCGCACGCCTTTTGCGTGCAGCCAGTCCAGGCCGGCGTCGACGTCGGCGCGCGTGCACTGGGGATGCTCGAAGGAGCGGCACCCGAACAGCTCGGAGATCTCGACCTCGAGCACGACCGCGAGCTTGCCGGCGTTGATCGCGCGCCGCGCCTGGAACGGGTCGGTGACGATCCGCATGAAGCCCTTGCCCGGGCCGCCGGCCTGGGCGTCGATGTAGTCGCGCAGCTCGAAGATGTCGGGAATCTGGCGGCGGATCGTGTTCATCTCGTCACACGGCAGGTGGCGTTTGACGACGAGCTCGCAGAGAAAGCGCGTCTCGTTGAAGGGCACGACCATCAGGCGCAGCCCGCCCATCCACGCGCGCTGGACCCAGCGGTGATACATCGCCTCGTAGGTGACGTTGTCGTGCGCCCACGCGCCAAGCGTCGGCCAGCCCTCGGTGTCGTGCGGGGCCAGCGGCAGGCCGCTGTTGAAGAAGTTCTGCGCGGGCGCGACCAGGCCCTGCGGTCCTTCGTCGTCGGCGCAGTCGGGCAGCGCGTACGGAATGCCGTAGGGATGCCACGGCCGCCCGCAGTGAAAGTCGCCGCCGAAGTAGCTGTAGGTGATCCAGTGCGTGTGGCCGTCGGCGAAGCCGCGCACCTCCGCGTGCGGTGAGGCGCCGCGCAGCGGCTTGCCGGTTGCGTTGAGCTCGGCATCGGGATAGGTCGCGCAGCCGCTCGCGGGGGTGAAGCGGACGGCTTCGTCGTAGCGCCATTGCGTTGGCTGCGCCGTGCGGCCGGCGGGTGTGAGGAAGCGCCCGTCCGGCAGGTAGAGCAGGTAGCGCCCGAGCCCGGATGCCTGCATGCGCACCGACGCCGCGGTCAGCGCGCCGCTGAGGTCGTAGCAGCCGCCGGCCAGGGCGTAGCGCGTCGGCGTCGCGGCGGTGGCCGGCGTGGCGGCGGCAAGGGCCGCAAGCGCTGCCGCCGCCGCCCACCTCACGGCAGCGTGAACGTGTCGGACGTCAGTGCGTAGCGGTTCGCCGTCACGCGCAGGCGGTAGCTGCCGGGGGTCTTCGGCGCCTGCCACTCGAACGTGTAGGCGCCCTGGGCGTCGACGCGCCAGATCATGTTCAGGCCGAGGTCTGAGTCGACCGCGCGCCAGCCCGAGCCGACGCGCCGCTCGGCAAGCACGAAGGCCTTGTCGACGGGACGGTCGGCGCCGTTGGCGCCACCGCGCCAGGCGAGCGTGACGAGGCCGTCGCGCACACGCGGCTGGGCGGTGATCGTGCCGCGCTCGGCACCGGGCGAGTAGGCGGGGCCGTCGGCCTTGATGCCGTAGCTGACGTCGAAGGGATACGGCGGCGGCGCGGCGCCGCGGTCCTTCAGCGCCTTTGCCAGCTCCACGAGTCGCTCGTTGATGAACGTCGCGGTGTGCTTGCCGTACAGCGTCGAGGCCGCCTCGTAGCTCTGCGAGCCGTACTCCGCGGGCGTCGTGACGTACTGGATGAAGTCGAACGCAAGCCCGCCGATGACCGAATGGCGCACGCCGCTGCCGCGCAGCGCCTCGAGCACCGCGGCGTTGGCGTGCACGCCGGTCTGCTTCGTCGGCTCGCCGGGGATCGTCGTGATCACGCCGTCGCCGACGCGGTAGACGCCGAGCGGGATCGCGGGCGGCGCGCCCTCGCCGACGCCGGGGACGAACAGCTTGTTGCCCTGGATCGGGTCGTTCAACGGGCTCGCCTGGCCTTCGAACGAGATTCGCGTGAGGTCGTAGAGCGGCCCGCGTCCTTCCTCCGACCCCGTCAGGAAGCCGATCCCCACGTGGCCGGTGGTGTCGACCTTGCCGTCCGCCGTCTCGCGCCCGCAGAAGCATGCGCGCGTCCAGCGCCAGTCAAGCGCCGGGGTGCGCGTGAGCTTGCGCCCGGCGGCCTTCCAGGCGCCGTACATCGCCTCGGCCTCACGTGTGCCGACGCGCCGCGCCGCCTCGATGCCGACGTTCTTGATGCCGGCCGTCAGGTCGCCCTCGTTGCCGTTGGGGTAGACGTTGACGACCGTCTGGTTGCGCGGCACCTTGCCCGCACGGCGGACCTTGTCGGCGAAGACGCGCGCGGCGGCGGCATGATGGTCGCCGCTGTAGAGCTGCGTCTCGGAGTGCACGACGGTCCCGTGGTTGGCGAAGTTCGAGTACGCGCCGATCGGGACGCGCCGCGTCTTGCCGCGGCGGCGCACGAGCTTGTCCACGCGCAGCACCCAGACGTTGGGGTCGATCGTGTCGACGGGGCCCTTCGGGTCCATGCCGAGGTTTGCCGCGTCGGGCGCCACGACGATCCCGTAGTTGCGCAGGAACGCGAACAGGCTGCGGTTCTCGGTCAGGTCGGTCAGCTGGCTGCGGCCCCACGCGGCGGTCGCGAGCGCGCGGTCGCCGTTGGCGCGGCGGATCGAGGCCGCGATCTGCTTGACGAGGAACGTGTAGAGCTGGCGGTCGGCGGGCGGCGGCGTCAGGAAGAAGTTCACGAACGACGACGGGTCGCCGATCGTCGCGGTGCTCGGCGCGGCGCTGTTGTACTGCGGCGGGTTGGCGTAGCCGAGCGGCCCGGAGTGGGTGTGCGAGGCGGCGATCAGGACGCTTGTGCGGTCGAAGCCGAGGTCGGCGACCTCGCGTGCGACGTCCTCGCTGAGGCCGGCCAGGACGAACGCCAGGTCGACGGCGACGAGCGCGAGCTTGCGCGTCCCACGCTGCAGCACGAGTGTGTTGGCGTTCAGGCGCGTGCTGACGCCGAGCGCGCGGCGATCGGCCCGCGTCCAGCCGCCGAGGGCGTGCCCGGTGAGCGGCGGCGTGATGTCCGCCTGGCCCGCGCCGGCGCGCAGCTGGCCGCTCGTGCCCTTGGCGTCGGCGGCGGGCGCAGCGACAAGCAACGCAAGGACCATGGCGAGCAGGGCGCGGCGCATGGCGCGACGATAGCCTCGCCACGTGAACGGCGTCGGCCTCGACCTGCTGGAGATCGAGCGCATGGAGCGCGCGCTGGAGCGCCGCCCGAGCCTCGCACAGCGCCTGTTCACGGAGGCCGAGCGCCAGTACGCCGCGTCCAAGGCACGTCCCGGGCAGCACCTCGCGGCGCGTTTCTGCGCGAAGGAGGCGGTCAGCAAGGCGCTTGGGATGGAGGTGCTGCGCCCGCTGGACGTCGAGGTCCTCGGCGGCGGCGCATTGCAGCTGCACGGCGCCGCCGCACAGCGCGCGCACGAGCTCGGCGTCGAGGTCGCCGTGTCGCTGACGCACGCCCGCCAGACCGCTGGGGCAGTGGCGGTGCTGCGGTGAACTGGGAGCCGCTTCCCGACGCTGCGCGGATGCGGGCGACCGACGCCTGGGCGATCGAGGAGCGCGGCGTGGCGTCGCTGGACCTGATGGAACGCGCCGGCGCCGGTCTCGCTGCGCTTGCCGCGGAGCGGATCGCCGTCGGGGCCATCGTCGTCGTCTGCGGCAAGGGCAACAACGGCGGTGACGGCTACGTCGCTGCCCGCCTGCTGCGTGACCAGGGCCGCGACGTGCACGTGCTCGCGACGTCTGACGAACTTGGCGGCGACGCGGCGGTCAACCGCGACCGCCTTCCGGGGCCGCCGCCGCAGCCGTTCGGCGCTGGGGCGCTGGAGGGCGCTGCAGGCGCAATCGATGCGATCCTCGGCACCGGCTTCAGCGGCGAGCCGCACGGCGTCGCGGCCGACGCGATCGCCGCGCTCAGCGCCAGCGGGCTCCCGGTGGTCGCGGCCGATGTGCCAAGCGGGGTGGCCGCCGCGAGCGGCGAGGTCGCGGGCACGGCGGTGCGGGCGGTCGCGACGGCGACGTTCCACGCCGCCAAGCCGGGGCTCTGGATCCATCCCGGCAAGGCCCATGCCGGGGACGTGCGCGTGATCGAGATCGGCATTCCCGGCGGCGCACCCGTCGAGCCGGCGGACGTCGGCTTGATCGAAGAGACCGTGCTTGAAGGGCTGCCACGCCGCGGCGCGGAGTCGACGAAGTTCACGAGCGGCCATGTCACCGTCGTCGGCGGCTGGCCCGGCATGAGCGGCGCCGTCTGCCTGGCCGCACAAGCCGCCCAGCGCGCCGGCGCCGGCTACGTGACGGTCTGCGCGCCGGCGGAGACCCTCCGCGTCGTGGAGACTGTCGTGCTCGAGGCCGTGAAGCAGCCGCTGGAGGCCGCCCAGGAGACGTTGGAGAAGCGCGGTGGCGCGCTGGTGCTCGGCTGCGGGCTTGGCCGCAGCGACGATGCGCAGGAGTTCGCTCGCGAGCTCGCGGCGCGCGCGCCGGTGCCGCTGCTGCTGGACGCTGACGGCCTCAACGCTCATGCCGGGCAGCTGGAAGCGCTGCGGTCGCGCAGCCACGCGACCGTGCTGACGCCGCACGCCGGCGAGCTTGGGCGGCTGCTGGAGGTGGACGATGTCGAGCGCCGGCGGCTGCATCACGCGCGCGCGGCGGCGGCCGCGAGTGGCGCCGTCGTCGTGCTCAAGGGCGACGACACGCTCGTGGCGGCGCCGGACGGCCGCGTCGCCGTCAGCCGTGGGGATGCGCCGGCGTTGGCAACAGCCGGCACCGGCGACGTGCTCTCAGGGATCTGCGGGGCGTTGCTCGCGACGAGCGACGACGCCTTCGCCGCTGCCGCCACCGCGGTCGAGCTGCACCGCCAGGCCGGCCGCGCCGCCGCCCAGCTGCGCCGCGCCGAGACCGTCGTCGCCTCCGACGTCATCGTCGCAATAAGCTGAGCGGCGATGGCCACCGTCGCCGACATCATGCAGGCCGATCCCGTGACCGTGTCCCCGGACACGCCCGCGGACGCGGTCTTCCACACCCTCAAGGAGCACGGGCTGCCGGGCGTGCCCGTCGTCAACGACGGCGGCCGTTTGGTCGGGATCGTCACCGAGAACGACCTCGTGATCGGCGACGAGCAGGGCGACCTGCACTTGCCGCACTACATCGAGCTGTTCGGCGGGATCGTCTTCCTCGAGTCGATGAAGCGCTTCGAGAGCCGCCTCAAGAAGGCCACCGCCACCAGCGCGAAGGATCTGATGACGGCGGACCCGGTGACGATTGCGCCAGACGCAACCGTGCAGGAAGCCGCGAAGCTGATCGCGACGCGCAAGCACAACCGCCTCCCGGTGGTCGAGCACGGGCGCCTCGTGGGTGTCGTCACGCGCCTCGACGTCCTCGACTACCTCGCCCACGACGACGAGTGAGCGCGACGCGGCGCGCGACCGCGACGGTCGACGTCGGCGCGATCGCCGCCAACGTCGCGCGGCTGCGCCGCGAGCTGCAGGACGGTGTGCGGCTGTGTGGCGTCGTCAAGGCTGACGCCTACGGTCATGGCGTCGCGCATGCCGTCGGCGGCGCGCGCGAGGGCGGCGCTCACTGGCTGGCGACGGCCACGGCCGCCGAGGCCGCCGCGGTGCGCGAGGTCGCGGGGCCCAACCCGCGGATCCTCGTGCTCGGCGTCACGACGCCCGGCGAGGTCGGCGTCGCTTTGGAGGCCGACGCCGACGTGACGGTCTGGGACGAGGGCTTCCTCGCCGCGCTGCCCTCCAGTGCGCGCGTGCACATCAAGCTCGACAGCGGCATGGGACGCCTCGGCACGCGCGACCCCGACCTCGCGACGCGGCTTGCGGACAGCGCCGCCGCGCGCGAGATGCTGGCCGGGCTGATGACGCACTTCGCGACCGCCGACGAGCGCGGCGACGACTTCTTCGGCGAGCAGCTCGCGCGCTTCTGCGACTGGGTCGCGCCGCTGCGCGAGCGCCACCACGAGGCGATCGTCCATGCCGCCAACTCGGCGGCGACGCTGCGCGACCCGGCAGCGCACTTCGACATGGTCCGCCCCGGCCTGGCGCTGTACGGGCTCGACCCGTTCGGTGAGGACGCCGGCGAACGCGAGCTGCAACCCGCGCTGCGGCTGACGTCGTGGGTCGGTGCGGTCAAGGGGATCGCGCCGGGCCAAAGCGCCGGCTACGGGCGGCGCTTCGTCGCCGAGCGCGACAGCGTGCTCGCGACGGTGCCGATCGGCTACGGCGACGGCTGGCGCCGCGCGCTGACCAACAACGCCGAGGTCGTCATCAACGGCCGCCGCCACCCGCTCGTCGGCACCGTCTCGATGGACAACATCACCGTCGACCTCGGGCCCGGCAGCGACGTGCAGGTCGGCGACGAGGTCGTGCTGCTCGGCGACGGCATCAGCGCCGAGGAGATCGCGCAGCGGCTCGGCACGATCAACTACGAGGTGACCTGCGGGTTGCTCCCGCGCGTGCCGCGGGTGGCGGTGTGACGGCGGCGCTCGACGCCGCTCGCGACGCGCTGCGCGACGAGCGCGCGTGGCTCGTCGGTGGCGCGGTCCGCGACCGCCTGCTCGGCCGTCCCCTGGAGGATGTCGACCTCGCCGTCGACGGCGACGTGAAGGCCGCCGCGCGGCATCTGGCGATGGCCGTCGGGGGACCGGCGTTCGCGCTGTCCGACGCGTTCGGCGCGTGGCGCGTGATCGGTCCCGACCGCGCGTGGCAGATCGACCTGTCGCCGCTGCAGGGCGGCTCGATCGTCGCCGACCTCGGGCTGCGCGACTTCACCGTCAACGCGATCGCCGAGCCGCTGCTCGGAGGCGAGCTGATCGACCCGCACGACGGCGCCGGCGACGTCGCCGCGCGGCGCCTGCGGATGGTCTCTGAGAGCGCGTTCGACGAGGACCCGCTGCGCGTGCTGCGGCTCGCGCGCTTTGCCTGCGAGCTGCACCTGCAGCCCGACGCGGAGACGGTGGCCGCCGCGCGCTCGCGTGCGCCACGGTTGCCCGACGTGTCGGCCGAGCGGATCTTCGCCGAGCTGCGGCGCGTCGTCGGCGCGCCGGCGGCGCTGGACGGCTTCGAGCTGATGGACCGCCTCGGCGTGACGGCGGCGATCCTGCCCGAGCTCGCGGCGCTGCGCGGGGTCGAGCAGAACCGCTTCCACCACCTCGACGTGCTCGACCACACGCTTGCCGTCCTGCAGGCGGTGATCGATCTGCATGCCGATCCCGAGCCGCTGGTCGGACCCGAGCACGCGCGCACCGTCGCGGCATTGCTGGACGAGCCCTTCGGCGACGACCTCGACCGTGGCGGCGCGCTGCGCCTCGGCGCGCTGCTGCACGACATCGCCAAGCCCCAGACCCAGCGCGTCAACTCCGACGGCTCGATCCTCGGCTTCCCGGGGCACGACGCGCTCGGCGCCGACATGGCACGCGCGATCCTCACCCGCCTGCGCACCTCCGAGAAGCTGCGCGCGCACGTCGCCGCACTTGCGCGTCATCACCTGCACGCCGGCTTTCTTGTGCACCACCAGCCGCTGACGCCGCGGATGGTGCACGAGTACCTCGAGCGCTGTGGGCCCGTCGCCGTCGACGTGACGCTGCTGTCGCTGGCCGACCGCGTCGCGACGCGCGGCGACAACGCCGGCCCCGCGATCGAAGGCCACCTGGCCGTCAGCCGCGAGCTGCTGACCGCGGCGCTGGAGCGCGAGGCACAGGGGACGCCCGCGCCGCTGCTGCGCGGCGACGAGCTCGCCGCCGAGCTGCAGATGGCCCACGGACCGCGGCTCGGTGAGCTGCTGGCCGAGCTCGCCGCCGCCCGCTACGCCGGGGAGATCAGCACCCGCGACGAGGCGCTGGCCCATGCCCGGAAATGGCTAGCCTCCGCCAATGGCTGACTGCATCTTCTGCAAGATCCTCGCCGGTGAGCTGCCCTCGACCAAGGTCGACGAGGACGAGCACACCTACGCGTTCATGGACATCAACCCGGCCACGCGCGGGCACGCGCTCGTGATCCCGCGCAACCACAGCCACGACCTGCTGGAGATCGATCCCGAGGATCTCGCTCACACCGCCGTCGCCGCACAGCGCCTTGCCGCGCGCGCGAAGGACAAGCTCAACGCGCGTGGCGTGAACCTCCTCAACTGCTGCGGCGCGGCCGCTTGGCAGACGGTGTTTCACTTCCACATCCACGTGATCCCGCGCTACAGCGACGACCCGCTGAAGCTGCCCTGGATCCCAGGCCCCGGCGACCCCGACGAGATCGCCGCTGCGGCTGAGCAGCTGAACGCCTGATGGCGGTCTCGCTGGAGCAGGACGGGCCGCTCGCCGTCATCACGCTCGACTCGCCGCCGCTGAACCTCTTTGACCAGACGCTCATGGACGAGCTGCGTGACGCGATCGACCGCGTCGCCGCCGACCCGCCGCGCGCGCTGCTGATCAACGCCGAGGGCCGCGTCGTGTCGGCCGGCGTGGACGTCAACGTCTTCGCGCCGCTGACGCCCGAGACCGGCGCGCAGATGTGGCGCGACCTCTTCGTGATGGCGCACAAGCTCGAGGACCTGCCGTGCCCGACGATCTTCGCCGCGCACGCGCTCTGCCTGACCGCCGCGTTCGAGATCAGCCTCGCCTGCGACCTGCTGCTTGCCGCCGACAGCGCGAAGTTCGGCCTCGTCGAGATCGTCGTCGGCTTGACGCCGTCGATGGGCGGCCCGCAGCGCCTGACCGAGCGCGCCGGCCCGGCCCGCGCACGCGAGCTGATCTACACCGGCGAGCTCTACGACGCCGCGACGCTCGAGCGCTGGAACGTCGTCAACCGCGTGTTGCCCGACGAGGGCTTCGCGCAGGCCGCGCGCGAGTTCGCGCTGAAGCTGGCGAACGGGCCGACGAAGGCGCACGCCGCCACGAAGCGGATCGTGCGCGAAGCGGCGGAGAACGGCGTGCGCGCGGCCGACGCGGTCACGCCCGACGTGTCGGGCGACCTGTTCGCAACCGAGGACCTGCAGAACGCCGTTGCGTCGTTCCTGCGCGACGGTCCTGGGAAGGCCACCTACGAAGGGCGCTGATGCTGCACTGGGACGCGCACGGCGACGGTGAGCCGGTCCTGATGATCATGGGCCTGGGCGGCAGCTCGGACGCCTGGGCGCGCCTGCTGCCGCACGTCAGCGCAGGCCACCGCGCGATCACGTTCGACAACCGCGGCACCGGCCGCAGCCCGGGCATCACGGCACCGCTGACGATGAAGGGCATGGTCGCCGACGCACTGGCGGTGCTCGACGCGGCGGGGGAGCGCAGCGCGCACGTGATCGGGATCTCGATGGGCGGCATGGTCGCCCAGCACCTCGCGCTCGACCATCGCGAGCGCGTGCGCAGCCTCGTGCTGGCCTGCACCACGGCGGTCGGGCTGCGCGGCCAGCCGCCCGTGCGGATGCTGGCCGCCAGCGCGCTGCGCCCGCTGCTCGGGCCCAAGCGCACCTGGGAGCTCGTGAAGCCCTCGCTCTACGCCGAGCGCACGCGCCGCGAGCACCCCGAGCGGATCCGCGAGGACCTGAAGATCCGCAACGGGCGCCCGACGCCGTCGCTGACGTTCCTGGCGCAGCTGGCGGCGATTCCCTGGCACGACACGAGGGGCCGCCTCGCCGAGCTGGACGGCCTCGGCGTCACGATCATCCACGGGGCCGAGGACGCGCTCGTGCCGCCGGCACGTGCAGACGAGCTTGCAGTGGCGATCCCTGCAGCGCAGCTCGTCATGATTCCCGCATGCGGGCACATGCTGACCACGGACGCCGAGCAGGAGTCGGCAACCGCGGTGCTCGCGCATCTCGCGCGGCACGCTTCGCCGCCGTCGTCGCTGGCGGCCTGATCCTCTGCGCGCCGCTGGCGCTTGCGCAGGACGCGGCCACGCCGGTCGTCGTGCGCGAAGCCGCCGGCGACGCCGCCAGCGGCGCTCCTGACCCCGTGCGCCTGCAGCTCGGGGTCGGCTCGGACGGGCGCCTGCGCGCGGTCGTCACGCTCGCGAAGGCGCTGGACCCGAAGAGCCTGCGCGCCAAGAGCGGCCCGCCCGGCTCGGTCTGCCTGCGCCTGTGGACGCTGACTGCGCCGGGCACCGTCCCGCCGGACTTCCTCGTCTGCGTCACCGCCGACAAGGACGGCAAGCTGCGCGCCACGATCAGCGGCGAGCGCGTCAACGCGCAGCCGCGGCGCATCGGCAGCGCGGCACTGTCGCGCAAGTCCTCGCGCACGCTCGTGCTGAAGTTCGCGCGCAGCCGCGTCGGCAACCCGAAGGAAACGATCCGCTTCGCGGTCGAGTCGACAAAGCCGGGCTGCACGCGCGTCAGCTGCGTCGACACGCTGCCCAACGCGCCGGCGACCGCGACGCTGAAGCTGCGCTAGCGGTAGCTGGTGGATTGGCATCGTGCCGCGCCTGCTTGGGCCGTCGGTTTGGCCCGCTGCGCGAGCAACCGGCACAGCGAGGGAGGCGTGCAGCATGGGCCGACACGGCTCGGCCGGCAATCGCGCGACGGGTGACAGCTATCCGTTCATATAGGACGAGTAGCTATCACTCGTGGTGAGGACCAGCTCTTGCACCCGGTTGACGACCGCGCCCTCGGGCGTGTGGACGCGAGGCGCGACCACCGCGAGCCCGACGCCCGCGACGCGCGCCCTGCACGACACCCTCCGCTCAAAGCGGCCGTTCTCGCGAAGCCTCGACCTTGCGGCCCGAACTGGCGCTCACGATGCCAATCCACCAGCGCCGCGTCGTCGCGGTCGGCTACTTCGCGGGCGTCGGGTTCGGGATGAACGTGGCCGAGTAGGCCAGGCGCACGTTCTTGTAGAGGCAGTAGTAGCGCGCGAGCTGGTTCTCGGCCGTCTGCGCGGTCTGCGCCTCGACGTCGTCGCAGGTGCCCTTGTTGCGCGATGCGCGCCACGACGTCGTCGCCGGCTGGTTGACCTGCAGCACCGGTGCCCACGTCGTCGACGTCAGGCCGACGATCTGGCCTTTCTTCACCGGCACCGACTCCTTCAGCGCGAAGGTCGCGGTCGTGCCGAAGTAGCGCGCCGGGTTGATCGCCTTGCTGTGCGCGACGGCGCGTGAGCGCAGCTTCTTGGGCGGGTTGAGGATCGTGACCTGCAGCGACGGCTTGCCGCCGAGCCGGTCCTCGAAGTAGGCGGTCTGCTTGGTTCCGGGCTTGCCGAGCCCGACGGTGAACGCGACGATGCGGCCGTCGGCAGGCGCCACCATCGGCGAGCGTGAGTCGCCGATCTTGGCCTGGTAGCCGGTGGTGCGGCTGAAGGCGAAGCACGGCTTCGCCGGGCAGGCGCCCTTGACGGTCTGGTCGAACTCGCCGAGCTCCTGAATGGGCGGCGCCGCCACCGCCGGGACCGCAAGGGACGCCGCGATGGCGACCCCGGCAGCCGAGGTCAGGATCTTCATCACCACCATTGAACACGAGTGAGCGGCGGAGTTGCGGAGTGGGTCACTAGGCTGGACGCGGTGATGAGCGGGGCAATTGCGGTGCACGGGCTCGAGCGCGAGTACAAAGGCGGGCTCAAAGCGGTCAACGGAATCGACCTTCACGTCGCTCCCGGGGAGGTCTACGGCTTCCTCGGCCCGAACGGCGCCGGCAAGACGACGACGGTGCGAATGCTCGTCACGCTGCTGCGCCCGACGGGCGGCAGCGCGACCGTGGCGGGCTTCGATGTGGCCACACAGCCCAGCGAAGTACGCAAGCACATCGGTGTTGCGCTGCAGGAGGCGGCGCTGGATCTGCTGATGACCGGTCGCGAGCTGATGGAGCTGCAGGCGACGTTGCACGGGATTCCCGCGCGCGACGTCGCCAAGCGCGCCTCGGACCTGATCGAGCGCGTCGGGCTGCAGGATGCACAGGAGCGCCGCGTCGCCACCTACTCGGGCGGATGCGCCGGCGCTTGGATCTCGCGATGGCGTTGATCCACGAGCCGCAGGTGCTCTTCCTCGACGAGCCGACCACGGGCCTTGACCCGGTGTCGCGGATGACGCTGTGGGACGAGGTTCGCCGCCTGAAGGACGACGGCACCACCGTCTTCCTGACGACGCAGTACCTCGAGGAGGCCGACCAGCTCGCCGACCGCGTCGGCATCATCAGCGCGGGCGTGATCGTCGCCGAGGGGACGCCGGCCGCGCTGAAAGCGGAGGCTGGGCGCACCCACATCGACCTGACGTTCGATGCATGCTCGGACCTCGACCGCGCGCGCGAGGTGCTCACCGGCTTTGGCGATCTGCGCCCGCCGCCGCGCAACGTCGACGTGTCGGTCTGCGTCGGCACGGGTGCCGCGGCGATCGCTCCGATCGTACGTGCGCTCGACGAGGCCGGCTTTCGGGTCGCGTCGCTTGATCTCGTCGAACCGACGCTGGACGACGTCTTCGTCGAGAAGACCGGGCAGCACCTCGAAGAGGACGTCGCGGCGCCTGTATGACCCGCACCGTCCTCGCGCTGGCGGCACGCGCGCTGCGCGGCTGGCTGCGCCGCCCACAGTTCCTCGCGCCGTTGGTGATCTTCCCCTCGCTGTTTCTCGCGGTGAACACCGGTGGCCTCTCGCGCTCGACAGACCTGCCGGGCTTCCCTGAGGTCAACGGCTTCCTCGACTTCCAGCTTGCCGCGGCGATGACCCAGTCGCTGCTGCTCGGCGGCGTGATGACCGGGATCGCGACGGCGCTGGAGATCGAGGGCGGGTTCTTCGACCGGCTTGTCGCGTCGCCGATCCCGCGTGTGGCGATCGTCTTCGGACGCCTGGTCGCGGGCGGCGCCCTCGCGGCGGTGCAGGTCGTCTACTTCCTCGTGCTCGGGCTGATCTTCGGCGCACACTTCGAGGGCGGGGTGGTCGGCGTGGTCGCCGTGCTCTCGATGGGGATCCTCGCCGGGGTCGGATTCGGCGCGATCGGCCAGACGATCGCGCTGCGTGCACGCAGCGCCTCGACGGTGCAGGGGATCTTCCCGCTCGTCTTCGTCGTGCTCTTCATCTCGACGGCGTTCTTTCCGCAGAAGCTGCTCGCCGAACCGCTCGACACGCTCGCGCAGTACAACCCGCTGTCCTACCTCGCCGACGGCCTGCGCGACCCGATCATCTCGAGCGCAAGCGCCGAGCCGATCCTCGAGGGCTTCGCCGCCGCCGGCGGCATCGTGCTCGTGTTTGGCGCGCTGTGCGTGATTGCCCTGCGAACGCGGCTGCGTGACGCGTGAGCAGCGACCTGATCATCATCCGCGCGCTCGTGCGCCGTGCGCTCAACGAGATCCTGCGCGTGCCCGGCGCAGCGATCCCCGGCGTGCTTGCGCCGACGATCTTCATGCTCGGCCTCTCGAGCGTCTTCTCCGAGGCCGCAAGCCTGCCGGGCTTTCCCACCGACTCGATGCTCGCGTTCATCGTCCCGGTCGGCCTGCTGCAGGGCGCGGGCTTCACCGGCGCCGCGACCGGGGTCAACCTCGCGCGCGACATCGAGCAGGGCTGGTTTGACCGCCTGTACGTGGTCTCCGCGCCGCGCACGGCACTGCTGGCGGGGATCGTCGCCAGCGCCTGCCTGCGCTGCCTGCTGCCCGCGACGGTGCTGCTGACGGTCGGCTTTGCGCTCGGCGTGCCGTGGCCCGGCATCGACGGGCTGCTGATCGCGCTCCTGCTGATGATGGGGATCGCGGCGGTGATGGCCTGCTGGGGCGTGACGCTGGCGCTGCGCTTCCGCACGCAGCAGGCGGCGCCGCTGATGCAGATGGGCAACTTCATTGCCGTGCTGTTCACGACGTCCTACGCGCCGAAGGAGCTGCTGCAGCGCTGGCTGGAGATCGTCGCGACGATCAACCCGGTGACGCACGTGCTCGAGGCCGTCCGTCAGGGCTTCGTCGGCGACGTCACGTTCAGCGAGACGTGGCCGGGCTTCGTCGCCGTGCTCGGCTTGCTCGCGCTGCTCGGCTGGTTCGCAGTCCGCGGCCTCCAGCGCTACGCCGACTAGAGAGCGACGCTCTCAGCAGGCGCCGGGGTTCTCGGTACAGAACTCGTCGAACGAGCCGCCGGTGCCACCGGCGCCCCCGGTGTCGCCAGCGCCGCCCGTGTCGCCGGTGTCGCCGGTGTCACCGGTGTCGCCGGTGCCCGCGCCGCCGGTGTCGCCCGTGCCTGCGGCGGCCGGCGGTGGGGGCGGGGGCGGAGCGGCGGTGCCGCTGTCGGCCGCGCCCGTGTCGGCTGCGCCGGTGTCCGTGGTCGTCGTGTCCGTGGTGTCGGTCGTCGACGTCGTGGACGTGTTGTTGTTGCTGGCGGCCGTGTCCGGCGCCAGCTCGGCGTCGCCTGGCGTCGTGAGGTCGGGCAGCGACTTCGGAACGGCGTCGTGCGCCGTGTCCTGGCCACCGCCGCAGGCAACCACGCCGAGGCTCAGCGCAGCGCCGCAAAGCAGCGCGGCCAGCGAGCGGCCGGCCGGAAGGAGCATCGCGCTCAGGCGACCCCGAGCGGGCCCATGCGGCGCCCGCACGTCGGGCAGTCGTTCAGGTCCTTCTGCGCCGTCTGGTCGCACCAGGGGCAGAAGCGCAGGTTCTCCACGGCCCATGGCAGCTGAGACTTCGACGGCGGCAGGGGAAGCACCTTCCCGATGACCTCGAGCACCTCGTCGGTGTCGCGGTCGCGGTAGATGACGCCCGGCTCGGCCTCGAAGATCTGCTCGCGCCCCGTCGACGGGGTACGCAGCCGGTATCGCGGATTGCTGCTCACGGCCCCGGACTCTATCGGCCAAGGACGTCAAACGGCCCGCCGCGGTGGCGTGTTGCCGCCCATCCAGCGCGATCAATAGTCTTGCGCGCGATGCGAGGAGGAGTTGTCCTGGGTACTGCCGCGGCGCTTGCCGCCGCGCTTGTTGCGTCCGGCTGCTCGGCCAAGGACGACAACCACGACGTGGTGGCCGGCAAGCAGCTGTTCGTGCAGAAATGCGGCTCGTGCCACGTGCTCAGCCGCGCCGGCACGAAGGGCACCGCCGGCCCGAACCTCGACGAGGCGTTTCACCAGTCGCTGGCCGAGGACTTCGGCGAGGACGCGATTCGCAGCGTCGTGCTCAAGCAGACGCTGTACCCCGCGCGCGGCGGCTTCGGCGGCGAGACGGGCAAGATGCCCGCCGGCCTCGTCAAGGGCGAGGACGCCCAGAACGTCGCGGCCTACGTGGCGATGAGCGTTGCCAAGCCCGGCAAGGACACCGGCCTGCTCGCCACCGCCGTCAAGGCGCAGACCTCCAACAAGCCCGCCGTCGCGAAGAACGGCGTGCTGACGATCCCCGCCGACCCGTCGGGCAACCTCGCCTACGTCAACGCCACAGCCGAGGCGCCGGCCGGCGAGCTCGAGGTCGAGATGCCCAACCGCTCGGGCGTCGCGCACGACATCGTCATCGACGGCAAGGGCCGCGGCAAGGTCGTCACCTCCGGCGCCTCGTCGTTCAGCGCCTCCTTCACCGCCGGCAAGTACCAGTACTTCTGCTCCGTGCCGGGCCACGAGGCCGCCGGCATGAAGGGCACGCTGACCGTCAAATAGCGAGGTAGTCGCGCCACGTCTGCCGGCCGACCGCTTGGTCGGGGCAGGTGTTGCGTCCCTCGCGAAAGCCGCGCCCGATCCTGCCGGGAAACGGCAGCGGCAGCACGACGCGTGGGCGCCCGCGCTCGCTGCGCCACTCGCCGACGATCTCGCGCAGCGTCTGCACCTGCGGCCCGCCGATGTCCGTCGCGCGGCCCGCGGGCGGCTGATCCACCAGCCCGGCGACGTGCTCAGCTACCTCCGCGGCAGCCATCAGCTGGAACTTGAAGCGCAGCGGTAGCGCGGTCATCGGGAAGCGCGACACGCCGGACAGCACCATCTCGAGCAGCTGATGGAACTGCGTTGCGCGCTGGATCGTCGCGGGAACGCCGCTTGCCTCGATCGCGCGCTCGCAGGCGAGCTTGCGCTTGTAGTAGGGGAAAGGGATCTCCTCGATCCCGACGATCGAGACGTAGACCAGGTGCGCCACGCCGGTCGCCGCTTGCAGCAGGTGCTCGGTCTGCGCGAGGTCGCCCTTGCCCTGCTTGCGCGAGTCAGTAGCCGCATGCACGACCACGTCAGCGCCCGCTACGGCTTCCGCGACACCGGCGCCGGTCTGCAGGTCGCCGACGTGCGTCCCGGCCCCCTCACGGCGCGACAGCACGCGCACGTCGTGGCCGCGCTTGCGCAGCGTCGCGACCAGCGGCGTGCCGAACGTGCCGCTGCCGCCGGTGACGAGGACGACGCTCACGAGATCGCGCGGATCAGCGTGACCGCGAGGACCAGCGTGATCGCGACCGCGATCACGTACAGCAGCACGCGGAACATCGACGCCTCATAGCGCAGCGGGTCCAGCGCCCGGTCCCACCACGGCCGCCGCTCCACCATCTACAGGAGGTACACGGAGGCGTAGACGATGATCCACATGATGTCGACGAAGTGCCAGTAGATCCCCGGGATCTGCACGCCGCGGTGCGAGTGCTCGGAGAAATGGCCGCGGAACGCGCGCACCGTCACCATCGCCAGCAACACGAGGCCGATGAACACGTGCGCGCCGTGCAGGCCGGTCAGCCCATAGAAGACCGAGCCCTGCGCGAAGTCGTGCGGCGCGAAGCCGATGTGGACGTACTCGTTGATCTGGATGAAGAGGAACGTCGCGCCGAGCAGGAACGTCGTCAGCATCCCCGCCTTGAAGCCCTCGCGGTTGCCGCTCTTCAGCGCCGTCTCGGCCCAGTGCAGCGTGAACGACGAGGAGACGAGGATCGCGGTGTTGACGCCGGCGATCGCCTTCGGCAGCTCGTGGTCCTCCATCGGGAACCAGCCGCCGGGCTCTGCCACCACGCGAATGAAGAAGTACGCGGTGAAGAAGGCCCCGAAGACCATGATCTCGCTGATGATGAAAAGCAACATCCCCAGCAGCGGGGGATCGACCCGGCTGGACTGGTTGGCCGGGGGCGGACCGTGGTGGTCGTGTGCGTGCGAGATCGCTGCGGCTTCCATCGAGGGCTCCTGATCAGACGGTGGCGGGCGCCGCGGCTTCGACGTGCTCGACGGGCTTGTTGGACGCGTTGCGCACGCGCTCGATGAGGTCCGCGCGCAGCCAGCCCGATCGCGTGGCGGGCAGCGTGGAGATGATCACGTCGTCGATCCGGAAGAGGTCGAGCGCGTTCATCGCGGCCGTGTAGGGGTCCGGGTCGCCGATGATGCCGGCAGCGAGCATGCCGCCTGAGCGCATCCGGTCGAGCACCTGGTTCAGGCGCGCCCGCGCCTGCTTGGTGTGGATGCCCTCGCCACCTTCCTGCGGCACGACGACGATGAACGCCTGCGGCTTGTCCGCCGAGCGCGACTTGAGGCGCTCGATCAGCTCGTCGCCCGACGCCGTGCGCGCGGCGATCACGAGCGTGACGTGGACGGCGACGCCCTCGCTGTCGATGTCCACCTCGACGTGCTCCACCGGGATCCGCGTCGCGGCGCTGACGCGCTCGACGAGGTCGCGACGCTGCCAGCCCGACGAGGTCGTCGGCAGCGTCGAGATGATGATCTCGTCGGGGTGATGCTCGGCGATCGCGTCCATCGTTGCCGAGTAGGGGTCGGGGTCGCCGACGTCGCCGACGACCTCGACGCCGTGGTCGCGCATGAAGCCGCGCGCGAGGTCGATGCGCACGCGGGCGGCGTCGTAGACGGCGTCGTCGTAGACGACGTTGCCGTACTTCGGCTCCTGGCGCGGCACGCAGGCAACCACGCGGGCTTTGCCGTCAGCGGCCTTCTCGCGGATGCGCTCGAGCAGCGTCGGCGCACCGATCGTCTGGTTTGCGACGACGAGGATCGTCTTCATTCTCTCGCTCCGTGACTCGCTTCACCGCCGCCGCCGGCTGGGGTGGCCGCGGGTTCGGGTGCCTTGAAGACCCCGTGGACCGCGCCCGGCACGCCGTACTCGTACGGCCCGCCGACCACGGTGGGGATGTGGTCGAAGTTGAAGATCGGCGGCGGCGAGGACACCTGCCACTCGAGCGTCAGCGCGCGCCACGGGTTGGCCGCCGCGCGCGTGCCCGTCCGCCACGACGAGACCACGTTGTAGACGAAGATCAGCTGCGCGAGGCCAAGCGCGAACGAGGCCAGCGAGATGATCAGGTTCCACTCCGCGAACTGGTCTGCGTAGTCGGCGACGCGTCGTGGCATGCCCTGCACGCCGATCAGGTGCATCGGCGCGAACGTCGCGTTGAAGAACACGAACGTCAGCCAGAAGTGGATGCGCCCGAGCCGCTCGTCGTACATCCGGCCCGTCATCTTCGGGAACCAGTAATAGGTGCCGGCGAAGATCGTCAGCAACGAGCCGCCGAAGAGCACGTAGTGGATGTGGGCGACGATGAAGTAGGTGTCCGAGACGTGGATGTCCAGGGGCACCATCGCCAGCATCACGCCGGATATGCCGCCAAGCGTGAACATCGTCAGGAAGCCGAGCGCAAACAGCATCGGCGTATCCAGCTTCAGCACACCTCGCCACAGCGTCGCCAGCCACGAGAAGACCTTGATGCCGGTCGGCACGGCGATGATCGCCGTCGTGACCATCATCGGTATCCGGATCCACGTCTGCATGCCCGAGACGAACATGTGGTGGGCCCAGACCGTGAATCCGAGGATCACGATCGCCAACAGCGAGAAGGCCATCATCCGATATCCGAAGATCGGTTTTCGGGCCTTGACCGCAAGGATCTCCGAGATGATCCCGAAGCCCGGCAGCATCATGATGTAGACGGCCGGGTGCGAGTAGAACCAGAAGACGTGCTGGTACATCAGGACGTCGCCGCCCTGGCTCGCGTCGAAGAAGTTGAAGCCCAGTCCTCTGTCGAGCAGGACGAAGAACTGCGAGGCGGCGATGAACGGCGTCGCGATGACGACCAGCAGCGACGTCGAGAAGTTCGCCCACACCAGCAGCGGCATCCGGAAGAACGACATCCCGGGCGCGCGCATCGTGATGATCGTGACCAGGAAGTTCAGCGCGGTCGCGATCGAACTGGCCCCGGCGAACTGCACACCTATGGTGAAGAAGACTTGGCCTATCGGCGCGGTGTCCGAGAGCGGCGCGTAGGCCGTCCAGCCCGACGCGAACGAGCCGCCCGGCGCGAAGAACGAGCCGAGCATCATCACGCCCGCCGCCGGCAGCATCCAGAACGACAGCGCGTTCAGCCGCGGGAACGCCATGTCCGGCGCGCCGATCATCAGCGGCAGCACGAAGTTCGCCAGGCCCGCGAAGACCGGGATGATGAACAGGAAGATCAGGATCGACGCGTGGACGGAGAAGACGCCGTTGAACGTGTTCGCGTCGATGAACTGGCGGCCGGGCGCGGCGAGCTCGGCGCGGATCAGCATCGCGAAGAGGCCGCCGACGAAGAGGAAGAAGAACGACGTGACGACGTACTGGACGCCGATCACCTTGTGGTCGGTGTTGGGGAGGAAGTAGTCCTTCCAGCTGCGCGCGCCGTGGCCGGAGTGGTCCTCGGGCCGCGTCGGCCGGCCGGAGGCCCAGTAGAACCAGTAGTCGAACAGGCCGATGCCGACGAAGAAGAACAGCGGCGTCGCCAGCAGCGCGATCTGCAGCACGCTCTCGCCGTCCAGCAGCGGGTCGTAGTCGAGGCCGGCGCGGGCACCGATCGACAGCGCGTAGGAGAACGCGATGCCGAGGACGATGAAGAACGCGGCGCGGTACCAGCCGGGCTTTGTCAGGGCGTCTCGCATCGTTCTCACTTGCTCGTGACGTCGGAGAGGTACTTGACGAGGGCGTCGAGCTCAGCCGGCTTGAGGACCTGGCCGTAGTTGGGCGGCATCACGTTGGCGGGGAAGCCCTTGGCGATGGCCGCTGCGGGGTCGACGATCGACTCGCGGATGAACGCCTCGTCCTTGCCTGCGAGCGCCTTGTCGAGGTCGGGTCCGATGCCCTGGCCGGTGCCGGCGTCTGCGAGCTGGTGGCACTGGCCGCACGCGCTCGCGCCGTCCTGCGTGCCTTCGGTGAAGATCGTCTTGCCGTCAGCCGCGCCGGCGCCACCACCGCCGCCCTCCTGGGCGGGCGGGTTGAGCTTCTCGTCGAGCCACTTGTCGAACTCGGCGGGCGCCATCACGTAGACGGTCTGGCGCATGAACGCGTGTCCGAGGCCACAGAGCTCGGCGCAGACGATCGGGAAGCGGCCCGTCTTGCTCGGCGTCACGCGGAAGCTCGTCGTGATGCCCGGGACGGCGTCGATCTTCATGCGCATCGCCGGGATCCAGAAGTCGTGCAGCACGTCCTTGGAGTGGACCTCGAACTTCACGGACTCGCCCTCGGGGAGGTAGAGGCGTGACGTCGTGAATTTCTTGCCGCCCTCGTTGTACTGGAAGGTCCAGGTGAACTGCTGGCCGTAGACCTGGACCTTGCGCTCCTGCGCGGCATTGGCCGGGGCCTTCTCGATGTCGTGCAGCACCTTGTAGGCGTACCCGCAGAGGACGACGAGGATGATCGCCGGGATCGCGGTCCAGATGACCTCCAGGCGCGTGTTGCCGTGGATCGGCGGGCCGTCGAGGTTCTCCTCGCCGGGCCGCTGGCGGAACTCCTTGGCGGCGAAGAGGACGACGATCGTGACGAGCACGAAGACCGGCACCGAGACGATCAGCAGGACGTCCCAGAGCGTGTCGATGTCGTCTGCCTGGGTCGACGCCGAGGTCGGGAACCAGTCGATCCACAGGCCCAGAACGATGCCGATCGCCGAGGCGACGACGCCGATGACGACCATCTGCACGATGGTCGCCCGGCTGACGGGCCCGCGTGGCGTCTCCTCTCCTCCTGCCATAGGGGCGTGATCCTATGGGTCCGGCGCGACGAACGGCAATCAGCTGCGTCGCTGCGCCCGGTAGGCGGTTGGCGACAGACCCTGATGGCGCCGGAACGTCTTCGCGAACTGCGCCGCCTGGCGGTATCCGACGCGCAGCGCGATCTCGCGGACGGTCAGCGTTCGCGTGCTGAGCAGCTCCGCCGCGCGGGCCATCCGGACGGCCGCGAGGTGCTCGCGGAACGTCGTCTCGCCGACCTCGAGGTAGGCGCGCTGCAGCTGGCGGCGGGAGGCCGCGACGCGCCGCGCGACCTCGTCGAGCGTGAGCTCCTGCGCGTAGTCCGCCTCGACGATGGCCGCGGCTTCCTCATAGAGCGTCGTGCGATGGCGCAGCGTGTCGGGTCTCTGCATCACGGGTACGCCGCAGGAAGTTGGCGCGTTCGCACTCTATCCTCACGATAGTTTGAGGCAAACGTTGCAAAGTCGATTGAGACCAAGGAGGCCGATGGATGCAGGTGCGTGACGGGATGAGCAGGATGGTGCTGACGGTCGGTCCGGGCCACACGCTGCGCCAGGCCGCCAAGCTGATGGCCGACCGCAAGGTCGGCGCCGCCGTCGTGCTCGATCCGGACGGTCCGGGCCACGGGATCATCACCGAGCGCGACATCCTCCTGTCGCTCGGCACGGGTCAGGATCCCGACACCGAGACCGTGGGGACGCACCTCAGCTCCGACCTCGTCTTCGCGGCGCCCGACTGGTCGCTGGAGACCGCCGCCGGCGAGATGGTCAAGGGCGGCTTTCGCCACCTCGTGGTGACCGAGGGCGCCGAGATCGTCGGCATCCTGTCTGTTCGCGACATCGTCCGTGTCTGGACGGACGATGGCGCGACCTGCGAGATCCCGGCGGTTTCCGCGTAGCTGCTCGCCGGGCGCTTCCGTTGGCGAACAGCCGCTTAGAGGGTGAGGCGCCAGGGCGCTGCCGGCGCTCGTCGTCGTCCGTGGAACGAACCTGGTCACCATGACCACGTTCGTTCCGCGAGCCCTACATCGCAGCGAGGATGCGCTGCTTCTGCTCGGCGAACTCGGCGTCGGTCAGCGCGCCTGACGCGTGCAGCGCCGCGAGCCGCTCGATCTGCGCCACCGGGTCTGAGGCGGGGGCTGCTTCCGCGGGAGCAGCCGCAACTCCGACCTGCCCGATCCCTGACGCATCAGCGCCGAACGCGTCGCCGAACTTCTGCAGGATCAGCGCGCGGCCGCTCTCGTCGGCCAGCGACTCGATGAACGCGAACGTCGCCGGGTCCGCGGCGTCGTAGAAGACCGGGTAGCGCTGGCCGGGCTGCGGGATGCGCACGCGCGAGACCGTCGCCTTCTTCACGCCCTCGAACGGCGCTGAGCCGTCGAGCGGGTCGATGCGGAAGACCAGCTCGACGCGCGGGTTGTCGTTGATCGTCATCCCGGTGTCGCGGACAGCCGTGATCGTGCCGACCGCGGTCGCTCCGCTCGCGACGAGGTTTTCCGCCTGCTTCTTCTTCTTGCCGAACATGAGCGGCACGCTATGACGCGCGCGGCCGTTCGTCAGTGTCAGAGAGGTCTCTTCGTTAGTGCTCGTCGCCGTGCGAGGCGGGGAGCTCTTCGATGTCGCGGCGGGTGTCCGCGATCCAGCGCGCGATGACCCACAGCGACAGGATGGCGCCGCCGATCACGAGCGAGATGTGGAACGTCACGCCGACGAGCAGGATCGTGATGCCGATCGTCAGCAGCAGCGGCTGGATGGAGCCGCCGGGGAGGTGGATCTCCTCGCCGACGGGCGGGACCTTGTTCTCGATCTCGGCCATCAGGCGACGTAGATGATCGCGGCAACGAACGTCATGCCGAACATGAAGAAGCACAGCGCGCCGACGAGCATGCCGGAGCGGACGTTCTTGCGGGCGAGCTGGCGGTCCATACGAGGTCGGTTCCTATCAGAGCTTGGCGTCGAGGACCATCGCGGCGAACAGCGCTGCGAGGTAGGCAAGGGAGAACAGGTACACCTTCAGCGCGGTCGCGCGGTCCGCGCGGCGCTGCAGCAGCACGGCGCCCGCGATGAACGCGATGCCGAGGCTCAGCGAGCCGACGAGGTAGATCGCGCCCATCGAGCCGGCGCAGAACGGCAGCTGCGTCACGGCGTACAGGAGGATCGTGTAGAGCAGGATCTGACGCCGCGTCTCGTCCTCGCCGCGCACGACCGGCAGCATCGGGACGCCGACCTTCGCGTACTCGTCCTTCATCAGCAGCGACAGCGCCCAGAAGTGCGGCGGCGTCCAGAAGAAGACGATCGCGAAGAGGTAGACGGCCATCCACTCGACTTGGCCGGTCGTTGCCGCCCAGCCGACGAGCGGGGGGACCGCGCCGGCGGCGCCGCCGATGACGATGTTCTGCGGCGTGCGGCGCTTGAGCCAGATCGTGTAGACGCCGACGTAGCCGGCGAACCCGGCCAGCGACAGGGTCGCCGCCAGCACGTTGATGGTCGTCGCCATCAGCAGGAACGACAGCGCGCACAGCACGATCCCGTACGTCAGCGCCGCGCGCGGCGACACGCGTCCCGACGGCACCGGGCGGTTGGCGGTGCGCTCCATCGCCGCGTCGATGTCGCGGTCGAACCAGTGGTTCACCGCGCCCGCGCCACCGGCGGACAGGTAGCCGCCGACGCAGGTCAAGACGATCAGCTGCAGCGACGGGTCGCCGGCGACGAGCATCGTCGTCACCGTCGTGAACAGCAGCAGCGACTGGACCTTCGGCTTCGTCAGCTCGACGTAGTCGGAGACGAGCTGACGGGCCGGGCTGACGGCGACGGCGGTTGCGGTCGGGGCGGACACGCCCTAGGCCTCGGTGGGCTGCTCCGTCTGGCGCTGGATCTGCCGGCGGATGTCCTTCATCGGCTCGACCGAGCGGATGCGCGGGACGGTGTCGAAGTTGTTCACCGGCGGCGGCGAGGGCGTGAACCACTCGAGCGTGTTCGCCTTCCACGGGTCCGGCCCGGCGACCGCGCCGCGCTTCACCGAGCGCACGACGTTGATCACCGTCACCAGCACGCCGAGCGCGAGGATGAACGAGCCGATCGTCGAGATCAGGTTGTACAGCTCGAGGTGCCCGACGTCGGGGTACTCGAAGACGCGCCGCGGCATGCCGTCCAGGCCGATCGAGTGCTGGATCAGGAACGTCACGTGGAAGCCGATCAGCATCAGCCAGAAGCTGAGCTTGCCGAGCGGCTCGCTGAGCATCCGGCCGGTGATCTTCGGGAACCAGTAGTAGATGCCCGAGAAGATCGCGAGCACCGCGCCGCCGACGAGCACGTAGTGCAGGTGGGCGACGACGAAGTACGTGTCGGTCAGCTGCCAGTCGACGGGGAAGACGGCGAGGAAGATGCCGGTGATGCCGCCGATCAGGAACGTGCCGATGAAGCCGCAGGCGAACAGCAGCGCGATCTTGAACTCGATCGTCCCTCGCCAGAGCGTGGCGATCCAGTTGAACATCTTCACGCCCGTCGGCACCGCGATCAGGAACGAGCTGAGCATGAAGAAGACGAGCACGACCGTCGGGCTCGGCGTCGAGAACATGTGGTGCGCCCAGACCAGCAGGCCCAGGAACGCGATCACGACCGTCGCTGCGGCGATCGCCTTGTAGCCGAAGATCGGCTTGCGCGCGAAGACCGGCAGGACCTCGGAGATGATCCCGAAGCCCGGCAGCACCATGATGTAGACCTCGGGGTGGCCGAAGAACCAGAACAGGTGCTGCCACAGCAGCGGTGATCCGCCCTCCGTCGCGTCGTAGAAGTGCGTCCCGAAGTGCCGGTCGGTCAGCAGCAGCGTCACGGCCGCGGCGATCACCGGCAGCGCGAGGATCAGCAGGATCGCGTAGACGAGGATCGTCCAGACGAACAGCGGCAGGCGACCCCAGCCCATGCCGGGCGCGCGCATGTTCGCGATCGTCGCGTAGAAGTTGATCGCGCCGACCAGCGAGGACAGGCCGGTGAGGTGGATCGAGGAAGATCCAGGCGTCGACGCCGCCCGACGGCAGGTACTCCGACGAGCTCAGCGGCGCGTAACACGTCCAGCCGCACTCCGGCGGGGAGAAGAAGATCGACGCGTAGAAGACCAGGCCGCCGGCGGCCAGCAGCCAGAACGACAGCGCGTTGAGCTTCGGGAACGCCATGTCGCGCGCGCCGATCATCAGCGGCACGAAGTAGTTGCCGAAGCCGGCCATGATCGGGACGACGAACAGGAAGATCATCGTCGTCCCGTGCATCGTGAACAGCTCGTTGTACGTCTGCGGGTCCAGCAGCGTGTTGTCCGCCTGGGCCAGCTGCAGGCGCATCATCAGCGCCTCGACCCCGCCCAGGATGAAGAAGACGAACGTCAGGACCAGGTACATGATCCCGATGCGCTTGTGGTCGGTCGTGGTGACCCACGAGGTCCAGCCCGTGGGCTCGCGCTTGACGTCATGGGCGACGATCTGCGGGACGGGTGCGACGTCAGTTGCGGTCTGGGTAGCCATGTTCACTCGCCCTCGTTGGCTTGGCCGGCTTCTTCGCTTGCTTGCCGGCGCTCGGCAGCCGCGGCGTCGTCGCCGCCTTGATGTCGTCACCCTGCTTGGCGTACCAGGCCTTGAAGTCCTCGGGCGACAGCGCCCGCACCCGCGCGGTCATGTTCGCGTGGTTGCGGCCGCACAGCTCGGCGCACTGGCCGGTGAAGACGTGGCCGGCGTGCTTGCTGGGGACCTTGAACCAGGTGTGGTTCGTGTAGCCGGGGATGGCGTCGAACTTGCCGCCGAGGCGCGGGATCCACCAGGAGTGCGCGACGTCCTGCGCGGTGATGTCGAGCGTCACCGTGACGCCGGTCGGCACGACCAGCTCCTCGTAGGAGAAGACGGCGTCGAGCGGGATGTCGCTGCAGTTCTTGGCGTAGTTGTAGCGCCAGACGTACTGCTGGCCGTTGACGCAGATGTTCAGCGACTTGCCGCCGTCGGGCAGGCGGTTGTCGTCTGATGGACCGACGATCGCCTCGCTCGGCACCGATGCCAGTGCCGCCGCGTCGGAGTTCTCGGGGTTGCGGATGCCGCCGAGCGCGGCGAACGTGAACACCGCGAGCACGACGAGGATGACGGCCGCGCCGATCGTCCAGCCGATCTCCAGGCGCGTGTTGCCGCGGATCTGGGCCGCGACGGCGCCCTTGCGCGCGCGGAACTTGAAGAGCGAGTAGAACAGCGCGCCCTCGACGCCGACGAACACGACGATGGCGACGCCGAGGATCAGCTTGTAGAGCGTGTCGATCTTGTCGGCGTTCGGCGACCCGCCCGACTCCGGCGTCAACAGGTCGGCGCTTGCGGTCCCAGTGAGCAGCAGGAACAGCAGCGCGGCGGCCCCGAGCAGGAGCGCAAAAGCGCGGCTGCGGGGGAGGGCTTGGGCGTTGGGTCGCAAGGCGCGAGGATTCTATTCACGCGGCGGCGGCGCGCGCGTGCGGTCCTCGGGACTCCTAGCTGCCCTTGAAGGAGCGCTCGCGCTTCTCCATGAACGCCATCACGCCCTCGAGGAAGTCGTCGGACGCCGCCATCTCGCGCTGGATCGACGCCTCGAGCTCCAGCTGGTCCTCGAAGCCGCGGTAGACCCAGGCGTTGAGCTGGCGCTTGGTGCCCGCGTAGGACTTCGTCGGCCCGCTCGCCAGGCGCTGCAGCAGCGCCTCGGCCTCGGCCTCGAACTCGTCGTCGGCGAAGACGCGGTTGATGAGTCCCCACTCGCAGTGCCTTCGGCGCCGGGAGCTTCTCGCCGAGCATCGCCATCTCGGTCGCGCGCTGGAAGCCGACCTTCGTCGGGACGAACACCGACGAGCCGCCGTCGGGCACGAGGCCGATGTTCACGAACGCCAGCAGGAAGTACGCGGACTCACGCGCGACGACGAGGTCTGACGCCAGCGCAAGCGACAGGCCGATCCCGACAGCCGGGCCGTTGACGGCCGCGAGCACGGGCTTGGGCATGGTGCGCAGACCGCGGATGATCGGGGTGGTAGCGCTGCGTCAGGCGCTTGTAGACGTCGGGGCGCCCGTTCGGCGTCGTCGTCGCGTCGAGCGAGCGCAGGTCGGCGCCGCTGGAGAACGCCGCGGCCGGCGCCGGTGACCATGACCGCGCGGATCGTGTCGTCGTAGTGGCACTCGTCGATCGCGGCCAGCAGGTCGGCGCCGAACTGCAGGTTCCAGGCGTTCATCACGTCGGGCCGGTTGAGCTCGATCTTCGCCGCGCCTCCGTCACGCCAGAGGTTGACGGTCTCGTACTCGTGCGCCAGCTCGTAGTCGCTCATGGCGCGGGACAATAGTGAACTGGATTCAACTTGTAAGGTGGTGCACGTGGCGCGTCCCGTGATCGGCATCTGCACCGGCGCTGGAGCTCGGCGCGCTTCGGAGCGTGGACCGAGGTCGCCGCGCTGACGCCGCTGCCCTACGTCACCGCCGTCCAGCGCGCCGGCGGCATGGCCCTGCTGCTGCCGCCCGATCCGCTCGGCGGCCGAGGACCCGGACGCCTGGCTCGAGCTCGTCGACGGGCTGATCCTGGCGGGCGGCGTCGACGTCGACCCGTCCACCTACGGAGAGGAGCCCGACCCGGAGACCGAGCGGCTCGGTGCTCGCGCGCGACGAGTTCGAGATCGCGCTGGCGCAGCGCGCGGTCGCGCGCGACATGCCGGTGCTCGGGGTCTGCCGCGGGATGCAGATCCTCAACGTCGCGCAGGGCGGCACGCTGCTACCAGCACCTGCCCAACCACGTCGGCCACTACGGCCACCGGCTCAACGTCGGGACGTTCGACGGCAACGACCACCCGGTGCGCCTCGACGAGGGCTCGCTTGCCGCGCGCGCGGCGGGCGAGCTGGACCACCGCTCGTTCTCCCACCACCACCAGGGCGTCGACGAGCTCGGCGACGGGCTCGTCGTGTCCGGCCGCGCGGTCGTCGACGACCTCATCGAGGCCGTCGAGATCCCGCGCTGCCGCTTCGTCCTCGGCGTGCAGTGGCACCCCGAGGCCGACGAGGCCTCGCGCGTGATCGCCGCGCTGGTCGAGGCCGCTATGCCGCGTCCTTGAGGTGCGCGACGCCCTGACGGGCGCGGCACACGAGCGCCTTGCTGGCGCCCACGGAGACGCCGAGGCGCTGGGCCATCTCCTCGTGCGAGCGGCCCTCGAGCTCGTGCATCACCAGCGCGTCGCGCTGGCGCGTGGGCAGCTCGTTGAGGCCGCCGACGAGCAGCCGCAGGCGCTCGCGGCGCTCGGCGGCCGCGGTCGGGTCGCCGCGGCGGTCGTGCAGGACGGCCTGCAGCGGCTCGATGTCGAGCACCCACGGGCGCCGTTGCGGCGCAGGCGGTCGAGGCAGGCGTTGCGCGTGATCGCGTAAAGCCACGGCTTCAGCGCGATCTCGCGGTCGACGTCGCGGCGCAGCGCGCCGAGCGCCTTGACGAAGGCGTCCTGGACGACTTCCTCGGCGTCGTGGTGTGAGCCGCCGAGGATCTGGCGGGCGTATGCGGTCAGCGGCGCCTCGTAGCGGCTGACGACGCGCTCGAAGGCACGCGTCGAGCCGGCGCGCACGGCGCCGACGAGATCGGCGTCGGTGAGCGGGAGGGAGGCGGTCTGGGGCATGACGACAGCTTCGGGCCGCAGAGGGGCTTCGCCCATGCCACCCAGGTGTTGCATCTCCCCACCTGGCTAGGCTGAACGACGTGTCCGATTCGCCGATCGCCGCTCACGCCGCGTCGCCCGCGGAGCTTCGGGACCGCATCGAGGCCGAGCGCCGCGGCCTGCCGTTCGTCGTCCTACGCGATGACGCGGGCGGTCAGCGCATCGTCGAGCTGGACGGCGCGAAGACCAAGCGCCTCAGCATCGGTCGCGCGACGGGCAACGACATCGACCTGCCGTGGGACGACGAGGTCTCACGGTTGCACGCCGAGCTCGAGGTGACCGCGGGCGAGTGGACCGTCTCCGACGACGGCCTCTCGCGCAACGGCACGTTCTTCAACGGCTCGCGGATCTCCGGGCGCCAGCGCCTGCGCGACGGCGACGTCGTGCGCGTGGGCCGGACGACGATCGCGTTCCGCCGTCCCGAGGCGGTCGACGAGTCGCGCCCGACGCAGATCGCGGGTGCGCACGTGACGGTCGAGTCGCTGTCGGCCACGCAGCGCCAGGTGCTGACGGCGCTCGCGCGGCCCTACAAGCACGACGAGTTCGCGACGCCGGCGACCAACCAGGACATCGCCGACGAGCTGCACCTCTCGATCGACGCGGTGAAGTCGCACCTGCGCACGCTCTTCCAGCGCTTCGGGATCGAGCACCTGGCGCAGAACCAGAAGCGCTCGCGCCTCGTGGCGGAAGCGCTGCAGTCCGGCGTGATCGCCGTCCGCGATCTCTAGGGTGGTTCATCCGATGTGGTGGCCCGTGCGGTTGGCCGCTGCGCGAGCAACTGCGCATTGAGGGGGAGCGGTGTAGTGGAGGGCCGCAGGGTGGCGGCCGCAATCGCGCTTCGCGCCGACGCGCCCGGTCTCCCCGAGTTCACCGGGTGCGAAGCGTTCGCCGGTCTCTCCGCGGCCACCAGTGACAGCTATCCGTTCATATAGGACGAGTAGCCATCACTCGTGGATCGCGCCGGCGGAGAGCAGCGCCGGGTTGGTACCCGGTTAACGGTATGCGGGGCTTGTGACGCGAAGGCTCGACCACCGGCTCTAGCGAGCGCCCCACGATGCCAATCCTCCAGCGCCCGCGTGACGAGCTGAGCGTCACGCGCGAAGTGCCGGGGTTCCCTCGTACGATGGAGGAAGAGCCGAATCGTGCCTCAGCCCGGAGCCGACACACCGCTCGTGATGTCTAGCGAAGCGCACGCGCGCGACGCTGTTGTCGTCCAGCAGCGTCACCCACGCGGTGCTTGCCACGCACCGCACGGCGAAGGGCCGTCTCGCCGACGCGGACCGGCCGGCCGACGACCGCGCGCTCCCGCGCGTCGATCCGCGTGACCGTGCGGTCGAGGCTGTTGGCGACCCAGACGGCGTCGCCGCCGAACTCGATGCCCTTCGGCCCGGCGCCGACCTTGATCGTCTTCGTCTCGCGGCGTGCGCGGGTTGATGCGCGACACGGTGCTCTGCGTCTCGTTGCTGACCCAGACATATCTCGTCACCGACGGCGACCGCATACGCGCCGGCGCCGGTGCGGATCGGACGGCGTCGGCTGGCCGTCGCGATGCCGTAGCGGGTGATCTCGTCGCGCCGTCCGTCGATGACCCAGACGCCGCCCTCGCCGACGGCGAGGTTCTGCAGGCCGCGCGGCAGGCCGATCGTCGCGAGTAGTGCGCCGCTGTCGGGGTCGAACTTGAAGAGGTACCCGGGGCCGAGCGGGTTCTGGCGGTCGCGACTGCCGACCCAGACGGCGCCCTTCGCGGCGGCGATCGCGACCGGCTCGCCCTGCGGCACGGTCAGCACGTTGCCCTTGCGGACCGGGTCGACGATGCCGTACGGCACGACCGCGCGCGTGTTGCCCTTCGCGATCCACACGCGACCGAAGCCCGCGGCGATGGCCGTGGCGCCGGCGCCGACGTCGGGCGTGCGCGACGGAGCGTTCGCCGCGCCTGCGAACCGATCAGCGAGGCGACGAAGATGCGACTGGAGATCGTCCAGACGTACTTGCGGGTCGCGACGATGCCGTTCGGTCGCAGGCCGACCGGGATCGCTTGGCCGACGAGGTCGCCAGCGGTGATCGGGTGGATGTCGTGCGCGTTGCAGTGATCGTCCCGCCGCCGCCGTCGCTCGTCATCGCCGGAGAGCACCACCGCCGCCGCGCCACCGGCAACGAGCAGCAGCGCGATCGCGCCGGCCGCGATCAAGCCCCGCGCGCGGACGTCGTGCGCTGGCGACGCGCGTCGAGCGCCGCGGTTTGCTGCACGGTCTGCGCGTGCTCGGGCGAGATCACGGTCTCGCCGTCGTAGCGCTCGGGCGCGGCAGGGCCGACGGCAACGATCCGCTCGGGCGCCATCGCCTCGCTGCGCCCGGTCGCCGCCAGCGCGGCGCGCCCGAGGTCGCCGGCCGACTGGAAGCGCTCGTCGGGATCCTTCGCGAGCGCGCGCGCGATCACGTTCTCGAACTCCGGTGGCGCATCGGGCACCGCGCTCGTGACCGGCGGCGGCGGATCGTTGAGGTGCGCCCACAACGTCGCCTCGTCGGAGTCGCGCTGGTAGGGCGTCGAACCGGTCAGCGCGTGGTAGAGGACGCAGCCGAGCGCGTAGACGTCCGCGCGCGCGTCGGTCCGCTCGCCGCGGATCTGCTCGGGCGAGACGTAGCCGAGCGTGCCGACCCAGCCGCCGGTGCGCGTCGCGCCGCCCGAGGAGTTGACGCGCTTGGTCAGCCCGAAGTCGGTGAGGTAGACGTGGTCGCGCTCGCCGTACAGGACGTTCGCGGGCTTGACGTCGCGATGCACCAGCCCGCGCGCGTGCGCGGCATCGAGGGCCGCACCGACCTGCGCGGTGACGTCAGCGGCGGCGTCCGGCGACAGACGTCCCTCGCGACGCACACGCGCGCGCAGGTTCTCGCCCTCGACGAAGCGCATCGCGATGTAGAGGCGGCCGTCGGCCTCGCCGGCGTAGTAGATCGGCACGACGTTGGGGTGCTCGATCGCGGCCGCGGCGCGCGACTCGGCGATGAAGCGCTCGCGAAACGCGTCGTCCTGCGCCAGCGCCGGCGCGATCAGCTTCAGCGCGACGACGCGGTCGAGGTCGAGCTGGCGCGCGCGGTAGACGACGCCCATGCCGCCGCGTCCGGCCACGCCCTCGATGCGGTGGCCGGCGAACTCATCACCCTCTACGAGCTCGGTCAAGACCCATCCGTTGTACCCGAATGCGCCTCGCCGCCGCTGGGCGCCCCTCTACAGTGTCCGGTCGGGCCGCCGATGAGCGAGGACGACCGCACACTCAACCCGGCGCTCGACGAGGACGAGGAGGCGCCGAAGTTCACGATGACGCGCCGTCGGACGGCGCTGTTCGCGCTGTTCGTCGCGAGCGCGATCGCGTTCCTCTACGTCGTCCTCCCACAGCTCGGCGACGTGCGCGACACGTGGGGCCGGCTGAGCGAAGGCGAGCCCGGCTGGCTGTTCGTCGCGCTGCTCATGCAGATCGCCGCGATGGCCTGCTACATGATCGTCTTCAAGGACGTCCACGTCCCGCCCGGGCTTCCCGATCAAGTTCAAGGAGACCTACCAGATCACGATGGCCTCGCTGGCCGCGACGCGGCTGTTCGCGGCGGGCGGCGCCGGCGGCGTGGCGCTGACGGCGTGGGCGCTGCGGCGCGCCGGGATGGAGCGCAAGGACGTCGCGACGCGGATGATCGCGTTCCTCGCGCTGACCTACGCGATCTACATGCTCGCGCTGATCGCCTGCGGCTTCGGGCTGCGCTGGGGGTTCTTCCACGGCAAGGCGCCGTTTGCGCTGACGATCATCCCGGCGTGGATCGGCGTCGTCTCGTTCCTGATCTTCCTCGCGATCGCGTTCCTGCCGAAGGACATCGAGCGGCGGATGGCGACCTACCAGCCGCGCAGCTCGCGGATGGGGCGCGTGCTCGGCGTGCTGGCGACCGTGCCGGCGCGGCTCGGCGACGGCGCGCGCTTTGCGCTGAAGCAGATCCGCCATCCCGACCTCGCGCTGCTCGGCACGGTCGGCTGGTGGGGCTTCAACATCGCCGTGCTCTACGCGTGCTTCGAGGCGTTCGGCGCACGCGCCGCCGCTGGCCGTCGTCGTGCAGGGCTACTTCGTCGGGATGCTCGCGAACCTGCTGCCGCTGCCCGGTGGCATCGGCGGGGTGGACGCTGGGATGATCGGGACGTTCGCGGCGTTCGGCGTGTCGAGCTCGCTCGCGGTCGTCGCCGTGCTGTCGTACCGTCTGTTCGCGTTCTGGCTGCCGTCGCTGCCCGGCGCGGTGGCCTACTTCCAGCTGCGGCGCACGGTCGCGCGCTGGCGTCTGGAGCGGCCGCGTAACGCCATTGCCGCTCCGGGTACTATACAAAGTGAAGTGAGTCCCTCTTGACCTCTGGAGCAGACATGGAGCAGCAGCGCATCGAGAACGTCGTGATCGTCGGCAGTGGCCCGGCGGGCTACACGGCGGCGCTCTACACGGCGCGCGCGAACCTCGAGCCCGTCGTGATCGAGGGCTTCGCCTGGGGCGGCCTGCTGCAGCAGACCACCGAGGTCGAGAACTACCCCGGCTTCCGCGAGGGCATCACGGGCCCCGCGCTGATGGACGAGATGCGTTCGCAGGCCGAGCGCTTCGGCGCGAAGCTCGTGACCGACATGGCCGAGACCGTCGAGCTCGCGACCGAGCCCGGCGGCGTCCACAAGGTCACCGTCGGCGACGAGACCTACCTCGCGCGCACCGTCATCCTCGCGATGGGTGCCGAGCACAAGAAGCTCGACGTGCCCGGCGAGGAGGAGCTCGGCGGCCGCGGCGTGTCCTACTGCGCGACGTGCGACGCGGCGTTCTTCCGCGACAAGCACATCGTCGTGGTCGGCGGTGGCGACTCCGCGATGGAGGAGGCGATCTTCCTCGCGAAGTTCGGCACCAAGGTGACGATCGTGAACCGTCGCGACGAGTTCCGCGCGTCGAAGATCATGCTCGAGCGTGCCCGCGCCAGCGAGAACATCGAGTTCGTGACGCCCTACGTCGTCGAGAGCTTCGACGAGGCCGAGGGTGGCGCGCTGCCGACGGTCCGCCTCAAGCACGTCGAGACCGGCGAGGAGCGCGTGATCGAGGACGCCGGGTCGTTCATCGCGATCGGCCATGAGCCGCAGTCGCAGCTCGTGCACGGACAGATCGACACCGACGACGAGGGCTACGTGATCACGCAGGGCCGCTCGACGCGGACGAACCTGCCGGGCGTCTTCGCTGCCGGCGACCTCGTCGACCACACCTACCGCCAGGCGATCACCGCCGCCGGGTCGGGCTGCCAGTCCGCCCTCGACGCCGAGTGGTACCTGCGCGACACGCCCGAAGTGCCGACGCCGCAGGGCATGCCGGAGGGCGATCTCGCCGAGGCCCAGTGGGCGCCGGTGGCCGACCAGTCGTGACTGAGCAGTTCGCGGACGTCGGCGACGTCCGGCTCTGCTACGAGACGTTCGGGATCCTCCGACGACCCGCCGCTGCTGCTGGTCATGGGCCTGGCGACCCAGATGGTCGCCTGGCCCGACGAGTTCTGCGAGCAGCTCGCGGGCCGCGGGTTCTTCGTCATCCGCTTCGACAACCGCGACATCGGGCGCTCGACGCGCTTTGACGACGTGCGCCCGCCGCGCGTGCGCGAGCTGCTGACGCGCCGCATCAAGAAGCCGGCGTACACGCTGCGAGACGATGGCCGACGACGCGGTCGGCCTGCTCGACGCGCTCGGGCTCGCCGACGCGCACGTCGTCGGCGTCTCGATGGGCGGGATGATCGGGCAGACGCTCGCGGCCCGGCACCCGTCGCGCGTGCGTTCGCTGGTGTCGATCATGTCGACCACCGGCAACCGCTGGAAGGGCCAGCCCGCTGCGCGCGCGTTTCCGCTGCTGCTCGCGCCGTCCGGCGCAGTCCAAGGAGCAGTACACCGCGATGCTGCTGAAGGTCGGGCGCGCCATCGGCTCGCCCGGCTTCGAGCGCGACGAGGATGCGCTGCGCGCGCTCGCCGAGCGCTCGTGGGAGCGCGGCCACTCACCCGCCGGCCCGGGCCGCCAGCTCGCGGCGATCGTCGCCTCCGGCGACCGCACCGCCGCACTGCGCGGCATCACCGCGCCGACGCTCGTGATCCACGGCACCAAGGACCGGCTCGTCCGTCCCTCCGGCGGCCGCGCCACGGCCGCCGCGATCCCGGGCGCGAAGCTCGACGATGATCGAGGGCATGGCCCACGACCTCCCGCGCGGGGCGTGGCCGCAGATCATCGACGCGGTCGCGTCGCACGCCGCCGCTGCCGACGGCGCGCGTGTGCCTACAGCTGGATGAAGACCGACTTGTCCTCGAGGTAGGCGGACAGGCCCTCGTAGCCGTGCTCGCGGCCGAGGCCTGAGGACTTGAAGCCGCCGAACGGGGCGCTCGGGTCGACGAGGCCCCAGGCGTTGACGTAGACCGAGCCCGCGCGCAGCAGCGCGGCGAGCTTGTGCGCGTTGGAGACGTCGCGCGTCCAGACGCCGGCGGCGAGGCCGTAGTCCGACGCGTTGGCGCGCGCCGCGACCTCCTCGAGCGTCTCGTAAGGCTGCGCGACGAGCACCGGCCCGAAGATCTCCTCCTGCACGATCTTCGCGTCGTCGTCCGTCGAGGTGAAGAGCGTGGGGGCGATGTAGTAGCCGTCGGAGTCCAGCGGCCGCGTGTCGCCACCCGCGACGAGCTCGGCCTCGGCCTTGCCGGCGTCGATGTAGCTCGCGACGCGCGCGTGCTGCTCTGCGGAGACGAGCGGCCCGACGAACGTGTCGGGCGCCAGCCCGGGCCCGGGGATCGTGCCGTTGGCGGCCTCGGCGAGGGCGCCGACGACGTCGTCGAACTGGTCCTTCGGGACGAACAGCCGCGAGGCCGCGTTGCACGCCTGGCCGGAGTTGAAGTAGAGGCCGGCGAACGAGCCCTTGACCGCCGCCGGGATGTCGGCGTCGGGCAGGATGATGTTCGGCGACTTGCCGCCGAGCTCCAGCGTCACGCGCTTGAGCTGGCGCCCGGCGCGCTCGGCGATCTGGCGGCCGACGGCGGTGGAGCCGGTGAACGCGATCTTGTCGATGCCCGGGTGGTCGACCAGCAGCGCGCCGGTCTCGCCGTCGCCGGTGACGACGTTGAGCACGCCCTCGGGGAAGCCGGCCTCGAGCGCGAGCTCGGCGATGCGCAGCGCCGTCAGCGGCGTCTGCTCGGCGGGCTTCAGCACGACGGTGCACCCGGCCGCAAGCGACGGCCCGAGCTTCCACGCCGCCATCAGCAGCGGGAAGTTCCACGGGATGATCTGCCCGCAGACGCCGACGGGCTCCTTGCGGGTGTAGCAGAAGACGTTCGGCGTGCTGATCGGCTTCGTCGCGCCGTCGATCTTCGTCGTCCAGCCCGCGTAGTAGTGCAGGTGGCCGATCGCGCCGGCGACGTCGACGTGGCGCGCGAACTTCACCGGCTTGCCGTTGTCCAGCGACTCGAGCTCGGCGAGCTCGTCGGCGTGCGCCTCGATCGCGTCGGCGAACTTGATCATCAGCCGCCCGCGCTGCATCGCGCTCATCGTCCGCCAGGGGGCGTCGTCGGCAAACGCCGCGCGCGCGGCGGCGACGGCGGCGTCGACCTCGGCCTGCCCGCCCTGAGGCACCGTCGTGATGACGGCGCCCGTCGCGGGATCGAAGACCTCGAACGTGCGCCCGTCAGCGGCGGTGCCGAAGTCCCTCGACGCAAACGCACGCGCGGGGTCGGACAGCTGGTCAGGGAGTGTGGCGACGGTGCTCATGGCTATGGCTCCAGAACGATCTTGAGGGCTTCCCGGCGGTCGTACATCGCGTACGCCTCCGGCGCATCTTCGAGCTTCATGTGGTGGCTGACCAGCGGCGTGGGGTCGAGCGCGCCCGACCCCATCAGCGCCAGCACGTTGTCGAGGTGGCCGATCACGTTGGCTTGACCGCCGCACATGCTCTGGGACTTGATCCAGAACAGGCCCATGTGGACCTCGCAGCGCTCGGCGTAGACGCCGACGACGCTGACGGTGCCGCAGTTGCCGGCCAGACGGATCGCAAGCTCCAGCGCGCGCGGGTCGCCGACGGCGTCGACGGCGAGGTTGACGCCCCGACCCTCGGTCGCGACCTTGACCGCGGCGCGCGGGTCCTCCTCGGTGAGGTGGACGGGCTGGGCGCCGAAGCGCTTGGCCATCTCGAGGCGGTCGGGGACGGTGTCGATCGCGATCACCTGCGAGGCGCCCGCCACGCGCGCGGCCTGCACCGCGCACAACCCAACCGGCCCGAGGCCGAGGATCGCGACTGTGTCGCCGGGCGTGATGCCGGCGTTGACGACGGCGTGGTAGCCGGTGCCCATGACGTCGCCGGCAAACAGCGCGACGTCGTCGGACAGTCCCTCGGGCACCTTGCGCAGCGTGACGTTGGCCGTCGGGACGAGCGCGAGCTCAGCCTGCGTGCCCTGCAGCGAGCCGAGCGTCGCGCCGTGGCCGAAGGTCCGCGAGTGGTCGCACTTGTGGAAGTGGCCGTGGCGGCAGAACCAGCAGCGGCCGCAGGCCGTCTGGAAGCACCCGAGCACGCGATCGCCGACGGCGACGTTCTTGACCGCGTCGCCGGCTGCCACGACCTCGCCGACGTACTCGTGGCCGATCGTGAAGC
Organism: Paraconexibacteraceae bacterium; assembly: GCA_963727365.1. Taxonomy (GTDB): domain Bacteria; phylum Actinomycetota; class Thermoleophilia; order Solirubrobacterales; family Solirubrobacteraceae; genus Paraconexibacter. Next base: position 546,460 of record CAVSFU010000017.1, read on the forward strand.
CGGGCTCGATCTGGACGCGCCCGTGGTAGATGTGGAGGTCCGAGCCGCAGACGCCGGTGGCGGTGATCCGGACGATCGCGTCGTCGGGTGCCAGCAGCTCGGGCTCGGGCTTGTCCTCGACGCGGACCTCGCCCGGCGCCTGGAAGGTGACCGCCTGCATTCAGACGGACCCTAGCGACCCGGCGGCGCGCTCAGCGGCGGACGGGGGCCGGAGTCGCCGGCGGCGCGGGCCGCGGGACCGGCGTGACCTTCGGATACATGTACTGGTGGTTGGTCATCGTCGTTCTGGGGGAACAACGCGCAAGTTCCTCCCCAGTTACGGAGCCATCTGTGATCTTCTGCACGGACGATGTCGTCCCTGCACGCCTGTATCCGGAGCATCGTGGGGGAGCCGCCCGCCGAGGACGCGCGCCTGTGGCTCGCGCGGCGCGCGCTGGGGCTCGTCCCGATCGCAGAACCCGACGAGTTCGCATGGGCCGGACCGTGGATCGCGATCCGCGCGGGAGAGGCGTGCGTGATGTTCGGCGTTCCGTCCGCGCCGATCTACGAGCCGGCCGGTCCGACGGACGCGCCGATCAGCGAAGGCTTCCTCGTCGCGCCGCTGGACGTGTCGCTGTGGACGGCCGCGCAGCTCGGGAGATCCAGGCAACGGCGTCGTCGAGGGACTCCTGGTCGCAACCGACGCGCAGGCTGCGATGCAGGCGCGCGAGGAGGTCGTCGCAGTCGCCCGGCCGCGGCCTGGAGGACGACCGCTACTTCGAGGGGCGCGGCACGTTTGAGTCCGGCCGCCCGGGCAGCGAGCTGACGCTGATCGACGCCGCCGTGCTCGACGAGCTCGGCCCGTTCGACCACCGCCGCAACGTCGTCGTGCGCGGCACCGACCTCAACGCGCTCGTCGGGCGCGAGTTCACGGTCGGGGAGGTGCGCTGCCGCGGCGAGCGGCTCGCCGAGCCCTGCGCCGTGCTCGACCGCGCCAACGGCGGCGGCGTGCTGCGCCCGCTGGTGCACCGCGCCGGGCTGCGCGCGTCGCTGCTGCGCGGCGGCACGATCAGGGTCGGCGACCCTCTAGCTCCAGAAGCGTGACCTTGCGATCCAGCCCGCCGGCGTAGCCGACGAGCGCGCCGTTGGATCCGACGATGCGGTGGCAGGGGACGATGATCGGGATCGGGTTCGTGTTCAGCGCGCGGCCCGCGGCGCGCGCGGCCTTCGGGTTGCCCGCCGCGGCCGCGACGGCGCCGTAGGTGGCGGTCTCGCCGAAGGGGACGGCGGCGGTCGCGCCGAGGATGCGCCGCCCGAAGTCCGACGCCAGCGCCCAGTCGATCGGCACGTCGAAGCGCGTGCGCTGCCGGGCGAAGTACTCGTCCAGCTCGCGGCGCGGCTCGTCCAGGCGAGCGGGCGCCTCGAGGATCCGCGGCGAGAGCTTGCGTGCAAGCCGGTCCAGCGCGCTGTCGGGGTCGTCGTAGGCGATCGTCACGAGCCCGCGCGGCGTCGCGGCCAGCAGCAGCGGCCCCAGCGGCGAGTCGGTGACCGTGTAGGTGACGTCGACGTCGGGCGCGGCGGCGGCGACGAAGCGTGCGGCAGCTGCGGCGGAGTCGCTCATCGCAACCGCTCCAATCCTCTCGAACAGTGACCGCCGGGCCGCCGCCTCGCTGCAGCCGAGCACGCCCGCGATCTCCTTGTGGGTGAAATCGCCGACGTAGCGCAGCGTCACGGCCGCCCGCATCTTCGGCGGGAGCTCGCGCACGCGATCCCACAGCTCGGTGTCGGGCATGGCGTCGTCATGGACGGGCGTCTCCGGCAGCTCGGCAACCGGCACGGGCCGGCGCGCGGTGAAGTGGTCCATCGCCTTGTTGTGGGCGATCGTCATCACCCACGAGCGCAGGTTCTTGGGGTGGGCACGTGGATAGGCGCGCAGGGCAGCCATGAAGGTCTCCTGAAACACGTCGTCGGCGTCTTGTCTCCCAACCGTCCCGACGAGGTACCGCCAGACGATCTCGCGATGCTCGTCGAGGAATCGCTGAAACGGCGGCAGGGAGCTCACTGCCCGTACAACGCCTCAGTGCTCGTGTTCGTGAGATTCGTAGAGGTGAAAGCCGTGGCCGACGAGCTCGCCGTGCAGTCCCTCGGACACCATCCGCCGCAGCAGCGGGGCGGCGCGGTAGCGCTCCTCGCCGGTCTCCGCGCGCAGCGCGTCGAGCACCATCAGCACGTGGTCCAGGCCGATCTGGTCGCCCCAGCGCAGCGCGCCGCGCGGGTGGTTGAGCCCGAGCGTGAGGCCGTCGTCGATCGCCGCCGGGTCGTCGGTGACGCCGTCCTGCAGCGCGAACACGCACTCGTTGATCAGCTGGCAGACGATGCGGCCGAGCACGAGCCCCGGCCCGTCCTTCACGCCGAACGTGCGCAGGCCAAGCGACGAGAAGAACTCGACCGAGCGCTCCAGCGCGACCTGCGTGGTGTACATGCCGCGCGTGAGCTCCACGGGCATTCCCGGCTCCAGCGGCGCGAGCGCGTGGAAGCCGGCGGCGCCGCCGCCGGGGTCGAGCTGGTGCAGCGAGCCGTCGGCGCACAGCAGCAGCTGCGGCGCGCCCTGCAGCGGCTCCTCCTCGCCGACCTCGTGGCCGGCATCGACGCACAGGAACGGGACGTCGCCGCCCGCCTCCTCGACGACCTCCCAGCCGTGCGTCTCGGCGCGGTCGCGCAGGTCGTGGGCGATCGCGAGGTCGCCGGCGATGACGACGAGGCGGCCGTCGCCGTTGCCCGCCTCGGGTGCGGGCGCGTCCTCGGGGCGGTGCGGCTTGCCGTCCTCGTAGACGTACCAGCCGCGCCCGGCCTTGCGGCCGTTGCGGCCCGCGGCAACCAGGCGTGCGCTCAGCGGCGAGGGACGCCAGCGCGGCTCGCCGAAGCTCTGCTCGTGGAACGACTGCGAGACCTCGAAGCCGACGTCGATGCCGACGAGGTCTTGCAGCTCGAACGGCCCCATCCGAAAGCCGGCGGCGCGCACGAGCATGTCGACGGTCTCGACGTCGGCCTGGCGGGTCTCGACGGTGCGCAGCGCCTCCAGGCCGAAGGGCCGTGCGCAGCGGTTGACGAGAAAGCCGGTGACGTCGGCGGCGTCGATGACGCGCTTGCCCATCGCCTCGCCGGTCGCGCGCGCGAGCGCGAGCGCGTCCTCGGAGGAGTCGAGCCCGGCGATGACCTCGACGAGCGCCATCAGCGGCGGCGGGTTGAAGAAGTGCATGCCGACAACGCGCGACGGGTCGGCTGCCGCCGGCGCGATCGCCGACACCGGGATGCTCGACGTGTTCGTCGCGAGCACGGCGTTGGGCGCGATGTTCGAGAGCGAGCCGAAGAGCTCGCGCTTGAGGTCCAGGCGCTCGGGCGCGGCCTCGACGATCAGGTCGCAGCCGGCCAGGTCCTGCAGCGCGCCGGCCGCGTCGAGCGGACCGGGCTCGCCGCTGAGCTTGCCCTTCTCGCGCCACTTCTCCAGGCCGCCGCGTGCCTTCGCCAGCCCGCCTTCGAGCGCGTCGGCGAGCGGGTCGTGCAGCAGCGTGTGCGCGCCGTAGGAGGCGGCGAGCTGCGCGATGCCGGCGCCCATCGTGCCGGCACCGACGACGCCTACGACCTGCGCCGGCTCGCTCATGCAGGGATCAGCGCGTTGATGCCGGTTTCCGCGCGCCCGATGATCATCTGCTGGATCTGCGAGGTGCCCTCGTAGATCGTCGTCACGCGCGAGTCGCGGTAGTAGCGCTCGACGGGGTGGTCGTCGACGTAGCCGGCGCCGCCGTGGATCTGGATCGCCTCGTGTGCCGCCCAGACGGCGGTCTCCGTGGCGTAGTACTTCGCGATCGACGTCTCGGTCGTGTTCGGGCGTCCCTGGTCCTTCAACCAGCCGGCGCGGTAGACCAGCATGCGCGAGGCGTCGGTGCGCACGCGCATGTCGGCGATCTTGGCCTGCACGAGCTGGAACGCGGCGATCGGGCGGCCGAACTGCGTGCGCTCGGTCGCGTAGCTCACTGACTCCTGCAGGCAGCCCTCGGCGATGCCGACGCACCCGGCGGCGACGCTGAAGCGCCCGGAGTCAAGCGCACCCATCGCGACCTTGAAGCCGTCGCCGATGCCGCCGAGCATCTCCGTCGCCTTCACGTCGATCAGGCTGATCGCCGCGGTGTCGACGGCGTGCATGCCCATCTTCCCGTGGATGGGGGTGGGCTGGTAGCCGGGCTGGTCGGTGTCGACGAGGAAGCACGCGACGCCCTTGTGTCCGAGCTCGGGATCGGTCTGCGCGAACACGAGCGCGAACTTCGCGACGTTGCCCAGCGAGATCCACATCTTCGAGCCGTTGAGCAGCCAGCTGCCGTCGTCCTGCTTCAGAGCACGCGTCTTCTGGTTGGCTGCGTCAGAGCCCGTGTCGGGCTCGGTCAGCGCAAAGCAGCCGAGTGCCTCGCCGCTGACGATGCCCGGCAGGTAGGCGTGCTTCTGCTCCTCGCTTCCCCACTTGAGGATCGCCGAGCCGACGAGCGAGGTCTGCACGGAGACCACGGTCCGCATGCCGCTGCATGCGCGCCCGATCTCCTCGACGATCAGCCCGTAGGTGAGGTAGCCGAGGCCGGGGCCGTTGTACTCCTTCGGCACGATCGCGCCGAGATAGCCCTGCGCGGCCATCTTCGCCACCAAATCGGTGTCGTAGCGGTGTTCGCGGTTGTTCTCGCGCGCACGTGGCGCGATCTCCTTCTGCGAGAAGTCGCGAGCGGTCTCACGCACGAGCTGCTGCTCGTCGTCGAGGTCGAAATCCATGCTGGCGAGCGTACACTCGCCGGATGGATCCCTTCGCCGTGATCATCCTCGGCGGCTGCGCCGGCATGTTCATAGCGCTCTACCTGCTTGGGCGCTTCTATCCGGGGTCGGGTCACGAGGCGATCCGCTGGCAGCCGACGCGCTCGCCGGAGCAGGAGATCCAGAACGAGATCGACGATCTCGACCAGATGCTCGAGGCGGCTAACAGGCGGCGGCGCGCGAGTGGGCGGCCCGAGCTGACCGAGGACGGGCTAACGGCCCAGATGCAGGAGGCCACGGCGGAGACCGTGAAGCGCCGTGACCAATACCTCGCCGATCTCGACGTCGTGCAGATGCTCGAGGTCAAGAACAAGCGCCGCGCCAAGAAGGGACTGCCACCACTGTCGGTCGACGACTACAAAGCGTCCCTGAAGTGAGGGTCCTCATGGTGGGCGGCGGCTGCCGCGGGCTGGAGCTCGCGCGCGCGCTCGTCGTCGAGGGACACGCGGTCCGCGTCGTCACGCGCAGCGAGGACCGGCGCGCGGAGATCGAGGACGCCGGCGCGGAGTGCTGGATCGGCGATCCCGACCGCATCGGCACGCTGCGCTACGCGCCCGAGAACGTGACGGTGCTGATGTGGCTGCTGGGCACGGTCGACGTCGCGCCGCTGCACGGCACGCGGCTGCGGATGATGCTCGAGAAGATCACCGACTCGACGGTGCGCGGTGTCGTCTACGAGGTTGGGTTCGAGACGGGCGTGGAGGAGATCCGCCACGCCAACCGCACGAACGAGATCCCGTTCCGGCTGCTGGAAGCGGACCCGCGCGGTGACCGTGCTGCGTGGGTCGCCGCCGCGCGGGCGTGCATCGAGGAGCTGCTCGCGGGGCGGCGCCGCGAGTCGTTGGTCTGAGCTAGCCGGCGGCGGGGCGGGCCAGCAGCTCGGGCGGCAGGCGCTCGAGCAGGTCGCCGAGCATGCGTGCGGTGGCGCCCCAGATGAGGTGGTCGCCGACGACGTAGACGTCGGTGCGAAACGGGACGCCGCGGCGCATCAGGCGCCGCCGCCCGTAGCCGTCGCGCAGGTCGTCGAGGGCGAACTCGAGCACGGCGGCGACCTCGGTGGCGCTGGGGACCCATGCGTGGCCGGGCTCGATCAGCCCGACGAAGGGGTAGACGGCGTAGTTGGTGGCGATCGTCGGCGTGGGTTGCAGCGCGCCGACGAGCTCGACGGCGTCGGGCGGCAGGCCGATCTCCTCGTGGGCCTCGCGGATCGCCGTGTCGCGCAGGTCGGACTCCTCGTCGTCCTGGCGCCCGCCGGGAAACGAGATCTCGCCGGGGTGGCGGCGCATGTCGTCGCGGCGCTTGGTGAAGACCGCGCGGATGCGTCCGTCGGCGCTGAGGTACAGCGGGACAAGCACGGCCGCGTCGATGCGCCCGTGGACGTCCAGCGCGGCCGCCTCCGCGGGATCGAGCAGGACGGCGCGCAGCGTGTGCGCCAGCTCCTCGCGGGACATCAGCGCGCCATCGAGACGAGCTCGATGCGCTCGTCGAACATGACTTCGCCGTCGAGCGTGCGGTGCACGGGGCACTTCGCGGCGATGATGCGCAGGCGCTCGATCTGCTCCTCGGGGAGGTCGTCGGGGAGCTTGAGGACGAGCACGAAGCGTGTCGGGCAGCCGCGGTCGGCGGGCGTGTACTCGCACGAGACCTCGACGTGGCCGATCTGCCAGCCCTTGCGCTGGGCGTACATCTCCATCGTGATGGCGGTGCAGGTGGCGAGGCTCGCTGCGAGCAGCTCCTGCGGCGTGGGACCGGCGTCGTCGCCGCCGTCGGCCTGCTGCTCGTCCACCCACAGCTTGTGGTCGCGGACGGTGACGAGTTGCTTGTACGTACCCGCCCGAGCTGCGTTGGCCTTCATGCCTTCGATGTTAGACAAGCGGATTCAGCACCAAGCCGGTCGGGACCTTGGGGTAGAAGAACGTCGACTTCGGCGGCATGTTCACGCCGGCCGCGGCGATGTCCTGGACCTGGCTGACGGGGCTTGCGCGCAGGAAGAAGCCGGCGTCGTAGGTGCCGTCGAGGATCAGGTCGAGCGCCTCCTCGTCGGTGCGGCTGTAGCCGAGGCCGTTGAGGTGGGAGATGTCGTCCTCGGTCAGCTCCAGCGGCCCCATCAGGATGAGCGCCTCGAGCACCGCGGTGTCGAGCGTGCGGTAGGCGTCGGGCATGCCGGGGAGGACGGCGTCGGCGATCGACTGCGACTTCAGCGTGCAGCGGTAGGCCTGCTTGAGATGGCTGTCGATGTAGCCGATCGTCAGCGGGCCGGTGCCGTCGGGCGGGCGCAGCTCGGAATGCTCGATCGGCTCGATGTCGAAGTGCTCCTTGAGCGTCGCGCCGAGCGCCTCCTGCTTGGCGGGGTCGTCCTTGAGGTTGTTGACGAGGCGGTGCGTCGGGAAGACCAGCAGCCCCGGGTCCTCGAGCGCGACGAGGCACATCAGCACGAAGCGGTGCGCGCCCTCGCCGCCGATCTCCTCCGCGTAGACGCGGGCGGTCTCGTAGCGGTGGTGGCCGTCGGCGATCAGCAGCTCGGCGGGGTTCGAGCGCGGCCTGGGTCGCCTCGATTGCCTGCGGATCGGTGATCCGCCAGACGCGGTTGACGGTGCCGTCGTCGTCGGTCGCGCTGCCCCAGGGCGTCTCCGTGATGAACGGCTCGAGCGCGCGCCAAGCGGCTTGCTGGGGGTCGGAGTAGAGGCTGAAGATCGGGGAGAGGTTCGCCTTCGTGGCGCGCGTGAGGCGGAGCCGGTCCTCTTTCGGGCCGGGGTGCGTGCGCTCGTGCGGGCGGATGCGCCCGGCGCCGTACTCCTCGACGCGCACGCGTGCGAGGAAGCCCTTGCGCGTGCGCTGGCCGCCGTCGGGCGCGACGTAGTCCTGCACGAGCGCGTAGATCGCCGGCTCCTGGTCGTGGGTGAGCGCGCCGTCCTGCTCCCATTGGGCGACGAGCTTCGCGGCGTGCGCGTAGGGGTCGCCTCCGTCGGGGTCCTCGGGGAGGTCGATGCCGACGACGTTGTAGGGCGAGCGCTGCTGCAGCGCCTGGCGCTGCTCTGGGTCGATGACGTCGTAGGGCGGAGCGACGACGGGATCGAGCCCGCCGGTGACGTCGAGGTCGTAGCGGAGGGCGAGGAGCGGGTGGATGTGCGCCATGGCGGGGCGCGACGGTACTGAATTCCATCCGCCGACCGTGCGAACATACGTTCGTGACCCACCCACCGTATCTGCGCGAGAAGGCCCGCCAGATGCGCGTGGAGCGGCGGATGACCCTCGACGACATCGCCGAGCGCTTGGCGTTGCCGAAGACGACGGTCTGGTACTGGATCTGCGATCTGCCGGCGCCGCCGCGGCGCGCGAACGCCGGTCAGCGCCTCGGCAACGAGGCGATGCAGCGGAAGTACCGGCTGCTGCGCGAGGAGGCGTACGCGCGCGGTCGCGCTGAGTTCGTCGAGCTCTGCGCGGAGCCGACGTTCCGGGACTTCGTCTGCCTCTACATCGCTGAGGGGTACAAGCGCAGTCGGACGTCCGTTATCGCCGTTCAGCGCAAGTCGAACAGCGGCCAGCTGCAATGGCGCACCTGGCGTTCGGTGAACGGGGTGCTGATGGTCCGAACAGCCGACACCCTGTTCCGCGCGCGGCTGCAGGCGTGGATTGACTGCATCAGCGCCGAGTGGCTTTAGACTCTGGGACTCGTCGGGGCGTGGCGCAGCCTGGTAGCGCACCTCGTTTGGGTCGAGGGGGCCGCCGGTTCAAATCCGGCCGCCCCGACTATCGGCCCCCGTAGCTCAACTGGATAGAGCAGCCGGCTTCTACCCGGCAGGTTCGAGGTTCGAGTCCTCGCGGGGGTGTTGTGGCCAGGCTCGTCGGCATCAACCACGTCGCGCTGGAGGTCGGGGATCTCGACGAGGCGCTTGCCTGGTACGGCCGCTTCTTCGAGTTCGAGCTGCGCGGGCGGATCGGGCAGCGGATGGCGTTCATCGACATGGGCGACCAGTTCCTGGCGCTGGCGGCTGGGCGCACTCAGCCCGCCGACCAGGAGCGCCATTTCGGGCTTGTCGTCGACAACAAGGAGGGCGTGCGCGCGGCGCTGCGCGAGGCCGGCGTCACGGCGCAGGCGTCGGGGTCCGTCGACTTCGACGACCCGTGGGGCAACCACGTGCAGGTCGTCGAGTACGCCGACGTCCAGTTCACGAAGGCGCCCGGCGTCCTGCGTGGACTGGGCCTCGGGGACCTGCGCAAGTCCGCGGAGGCCCTCGACGAGCTCCGTGACAAGGGGCTCGCCGACGAGTGAGCCGCTAGGCGACGAGCGCGGGCTGGCGGTGGCCGTTCTCGCTGCCGGCCGACGGTGGGTCGCCGAGCAGGAAGATCGCGCCGTCGCGGCGCTCGATCTGGCCGTCGCGCTCGAGGTGCTGCAGGCTCAGCGTGACGGACGGGCGCTGCGCGGCGACGAGGTCGGCGAGTAGCTCGTGCGTGAGCCGGAGGGTGAGCGCGACGCCGTTGGGCGTGACGCGACCCCAGCGCTCGGCGACGTGCCAGAGCGCGAGCGAGAGGCGCTCGTCGATGCGTGCGTGGTGGGCGATCGCCATCTGCACGAGGATCCCCTTCGCGCGCTCGGTCGCGCGTGCAAGAAGGCGTGCACCAATCTCGGGATAGGGCGCGACCCGCGCTGCGAAGCGCTGGTCGAGGACCGCGAGGCGCAGCGGCTCGATCACGCGCCACGAGGTCGGCAGCGCCGTCAGCGAGCCGGACTCACCGTCGGCGTCCCACGGGCGCAGGATGTCGCCCGGACCCAGCAGCTCGGCCCCGCCACGGCGGCGATAGCCGATGCGGCGCACGACGGCGCCGTCAAGCACCAGAAGGCCAAGGCCAGCGCGCAGCGACTGCGGCAGTGGCTCCGGCTTCCACGCCCCGGCCTTCACCTCCACCACGGCCGCACGCGCGTCGCGCGTGGCGGTCGCGTGCCGGGCGGTATCGAGCGCTCGGCCGAGGTCGGGGTCTTGGTCGAGCAGGGCGATGACTTCGTGGGTCACGACCCGCACTTACCCGATATGGCCCCGGACTACCCTCAATCGAGCCCTCGCCTACACTTCGGTGCTCCGCGGTGGGCGTAGCTCAGTTGGTAGAGCTCCTGGTTGTGGTCCAGGCGGTCGGGGGTTCGAGTCCCCTCGCTCACCCTCTTGTGATGTCTCGGGACATGTGTCTCAGATGTGTTGCGTCATAGGTCTCACTTCGGAGAGCTCGGCCAGCGGCCGGGCTCTTTGTTTTGGTTGCGCCAGTAGCTCTTGTCGGGTTCGATGAGATGGCTGGAGAGGACTTCGCCGGTGGTGAGGTCGGCGACGGTGACGTGGTGGTCGTCGGCGAAGGCGAGGACGCGTTTGCGGGCGTGTTCGGCGCCGATGGCGAGGTGGTGCATGCGGCCGGCGCGGCGCAGGGTCATCTTGCCTTTGGTGTCGAGGCGGTCGTAGCGCAGGCGGTAGTGGCTTTGGGCGTGTGGGTGCTGGCCGGGGCGGCTTTCGGGGTGCGCTCGGTAGCCGTCGCCCGGGGTGTCTGCGGTGCCAGCGCTCGGTGTGGTCGCTGCTCGTTGTAGTGCTCGCGGAACTCGTCGAGTTGGCGCTGCAGCTCTGGGAGCGTTGCGGGCGGCGGTCGGGCTCGTGAGCCAGCGCTGCAGGGTCTGGTGGAAGCGTTCGGTCTTGCCTTGGGTTTGCGGGTGGCCTGGGGATCCGTTCTTCTGGCGGACACCGAGCATCGGTAGGAGGTATTCAAAGGCGTTGCGGCCGCCGCCGAAGCGGGCGGTGTAGACGCGGCCGTTGTCGGTCAGCGTGCTCGGCTGGCGCGCCGTGATCGTCGATCGACGGCAAGGAATGTGGCGACGACCGTCGTCGCCGGTGACGGGCTGGTGGGCGGTGCAGACAGCAGAAACCGGGAGTGGTCATCCAGCCAGTTGAGGATCTCGACGTCGGTGCCGTCAGCCAGGCGCCAGTGGATGAAGTCTGACTGCCACATCTCGTTGGGCTGGGCGGCCTCAAAGCGCGATGTAGGAGCTGCGCGGGCGTTTGCGTGGCTGCGGGGTGATCAGCCCGGCCTGCGTGCAGGATCCGGCTGATCGTCGACGGCGCTGGCACTCGCAGGCCTTCTTGCTCCAGGTGCCAGGCGATCGTGACCGGTCCTGCGTCCAGCCCGTCGGCGGTCAGCTGTCGGCGCAGCTCGATGACCCGCTGCGCGAATCGTCTCGGGCGCTGGCGATCGGTGTCGTCTTGGGGCGCCGTGACCGCGGCTCGAGCGCGTCCAAGCCTCCGTCTCGGTAACGGGCCAGCAGGCGGTGCAGATGCCGGCGGGAGAACCCGTACTCGGCGGCGGCCGCGGTGACCGACAACTGCTTGGAGACGACCTGAAGGACAGCGACACGAGCACGGGACATGCCCGGCAAGCCACCCCACCCGGCGGCGGCGCCGGCGATCGCCGCTGCGGCACTCGCCCTCCGGGCGTCGCCTCCGCGACGACCGCCGCGACCTCAACCCACCCCGGCCGGGTGTGACCTATGTCCCGAGACATGAGCGACCTATCACCTGGGACATATGTCCTGAACCCAGACACCCTCGCTCACCCTTCGCGATGAATGCCCCGATTTGCGGGCATTCGTGCGTCCGGGGACCGTGGGCATCGGCTGGGATCGGCGGCGTGTTCAGGCACTAGTGCCTCATTCGGCGAGATGCCGCTGGGTTGGTGTCGTTGCGGGCGGTTTGGGGTTGGCCTTCGGGCGGTGTCGAGCTAGCTTGCTCACCCGATTAGAGCGCGTTTCGCCGGACTACGCGAAGGCCTGCTGTGTTACAACCCTGGCGGCGACCGCGCGATGAACCAACGCCAAGCCGAGCGTCTCGCGCGCCGTTGGCCATGCGGGGAGGACGTTGGATGCGTCGTCCTCGGTGCAGGCGCGGATAACGACCGCGTCGCGACTGGCTTCGCGAGGCCGCGGCGACCACGGCTTCGTCTGGTTCCGCGATCGGCGATCGCGGCGAACGATCGCGCGATGTCGAGCACTGGCGAGACGATCGGCGTTAGCAGCGAGCCGCCGGTGCAGCTCCGCGGCGCGCACGTCGACCGCCACGACGCCGTCGTCGCGCCCCGCCTCGAGCAGCGCACGACGAGCTCGTCGGCGCGCTCGCCGGCGACGACGATGAGTATCGCTCGTGGCTCTCGCAGACGGTCACGCCGGTCGCGCGAGCGCGACGGCGGGGTCGCCGGCGAGGCAGCGCGCGAGCGGACCGGCCAGGACCGGTAGGCGTGGCTGTCCGACAGCGAGGCGACGGCGACGTCCGGGGCCGCGCCGGTGATCTCCTCGGCGAGCTCGTCGGCGTGCGCGCGTCGGCAAGCAGCAGCGCGCGGTGCGTCGCGGTCGCCTGCCAGGCGCCAGGGAAGGCTGCCACGAGCGCGGCGAGTTGGCCGGGCGCGCCGCGCAGCTCGACCAGCGCGCGTTGGGGACGAGCGCGACGCCGGCCACGCGGTCGCAGGCGGCAAGCTGCGCAGTCAGACCGACGTCACGCATCGGCCGCGGCCTCGCGGTCGGCGCCGAGCCTCGCCTCGAAAGCGAGCGTGGCACGCACGCGGCCGAACGTGAACCAGTGCAGGCCAGCGATGCCCAGCTCGCGGTCGCCGACGAGCGGCGCGAACGTCGCGTGCAGGTGGGCCGCCGCGTCGTGGGGGCGTCCGAGCAGCCGGCCGATGCCGTTCTGCTTGCGCAGGACGCGATCGAGGTCCGACGCCGATCCGCATCGCGACCTGGAGCAGACGGCGCCGCTCGACGTCGCCGGGAAGCCCGACGTAGAGCGGGAGGTCGATCCCGGACCGGCGCGTCGCGACGATCCAGCGCAGCAGCGCCTCGGGGTCGAAGCACATCTGCGTGACGAGGTAGTCGGCGATCTCGGCCTTGCGTGGAAGTGCGGCGTCCAGCGTCGCCCGCTCGATCAGCGGATGGCCCTCGGGATACGCGGCGATGCCAAGCCGGCGGGGACGGTCGGGATGCTCGGCGATCAGCGCGAGCAGCTCGACCGCGGACGCGATGGCGCCAGCGGGGCGGGGGTTGTCACCGGCGATCACGAAGGCGTCGTCGATGCCTGCTTCTGTGAGCCGGCGCAGCAGCGCGTCGAGGTGGGCGCGGTCGTGGATCGCGCGCGCGGCAAGGTGCGGGATTGCGGTGTGGCCGAGCGCGGCGATCTGCGTCGCGACATCGACGGTGCGATCGACGCCCTGGCGGGGCGAGCAGGTGATCGTGATCGCCAGCGGACGGCCAACGGCGGCGGCCTCGGCCTCGGATCGGCCGACGGGCAGGACCTCGTAGCGGCGCGACATCACGCGGCGGCGAGGATCGCGCCGTCATCGTCGCGGTCGGGGTGCGGCGACCCTCGGTCGCGTCGCGATGGCGGGCGGTCAGCACGACGGTGTTCGAGCCTTCGCGGTGGGCGAACGGCTCCACGTCACGCGGAACCCGAGCGCTCGCCGACGAGCTGGAAGACCGGGCCGTTGAGCCAGTTGACGATCGAGCCCTCGAGCTTGCCCGGGCCGCGGTAGACGCGTACTGGCTGGTGTCGCCGTACGAACAGGTCCTGTGCCACGAGCACGCCCTCGTGGTGCAGCAGCGCAGCGTCTGGGCGAAGCTCTCGACCGCGACGGTCGACGCGTGGACGCGCGTCCACTCCGGCAGCTCGTCGAGCAGCTCGTCGAGGTGGAGGTCGGCGCTCGGGGCGACGCGCATCGCCGCCGGCGCGGAGATCTCGTAGTAGATCTCCTCGAGGTGGACGCGCGTCCCAGACGTCGGACCAGAAGTGCACGCCCGCTCGAGTCGCTATACTCGGGGCCGTGGCGCAGGACGTCCTGGATCGCCGCGACGATCTCGCCTGCGGCGATGCCGTGGCGCTGCGAGATCTCGCGCGACCTCGCCGGGCGTGATGCTTGCGCGCACGAGCGGCTCGTAGGCGCGGTCGCCGACGCGCATGAGCTCGTCGGTCGGGAGGTTGTCGTAGAGGTTGCACGTGTGGGCGAAGAGCACCTTGCCGCGCAGGTGCGCGAGCGCCGAGGAGTCGGGTTGCGGAAGTCGAGCTCGAGCCGCTCGACGTCGCTCGTAGTCGGCGACGCGCCGGCGCGCGACCTCGAGCACGTGCGGCGAGTAGTCGGCCATCACGTAGCGCAGGCGCTCGAGGTAGTCGCGCCCTGCGCCGCGCACGCAGCGCGCGAACGCGTCGAGCCATACCTGCGCCTGCTGACCGTCGCCGACGCCGAACTCGAGCACGTAGAGCTCGTCGGGCAGCTCCGACCACTCCTCGAGGCGGTTGAGCGTGCCCATGAAGCCCTGCGATCTGCTCGTCCCAGAACGTCGGGGTTGGTGCCGTCGGAGACGCCGCCGGGGAGCGCCGCGGCGTAGTCCTTCTCGAAGGTCTCGTCCCATGCCGCGAGGTGGCGCCAGTAGCTGCGGTTGAACGACCAGATGACGCTCTTGCTCGGGCGCACCCAGTCCTCGAGGTGGATGCACTCATGGACGTCGGGGACGATCCCGAGCGCCTTCGAGAGGCGGTCGACGATCTGGTCGACGAGCTCTCGTAGGCGATCTCGCGGGCGCGCCGCACGTCGATCGCGATCTCGGCGAGCGGACCCGGCCGCTGGGCGTCCACGGCGCGCGTCGCGCCCGAACGGGCGGACCATCACGGGGGCGCGGAAGTTCTTCCGGTACTGGACCCAGTCGAGACGGCCGCGAGCCGCGAGTGGTCGAGTCGACGGCGTCGGCGGCCGGCGCCATCGCGGGCAGGATCGCAGCCAGGTCGTCGGGCTCGGCCCGTCCGATGCAGCTGAGCTGGATGACCACGTGCGTACCTCGTGCCTCTCTCGTTCGGGCGAGGATAGGTCATCGGGTGCCAGTTTGCCAACAGTAGCTGCCACCCTGGCAACTCCTGTATGGTTCGGGAGCAGTGTCCTTCCTGCTCACATGTCCAACTGCGGGGTGCGCGAGGTCCCGACTTCGCCTACGGCGGGAGACGACGAATCGCCCGGCCGTCCAGCCGACGGCACGCGAGCTGGCGCCTACAACTACGTCCGCCGCAACGTCGCCGGCGTGCAGCGCGAATGGTGGTTTCACCGCTCGGGGTGTCGCGCGTGGTTCCTCGCCGAGCGCGACACGCGCACCAACGTCGTGCTGCTCACGACCCTGCCCGACGCCCCTGACTCGCCTGCCTCCTCAGCCCGGCGAGCGGATCGACCGCGAGCGGCCGCTCACGTTCACGTTCGACGGCGCGTCCGTGCCGCGTACGCGGGGGACACGATCGTCTCGGCGCTGTACGCCGCTGGACAGCGCACGTTCTCGCGCTCGTTCAAGTACCACCGTCCGCGCGGCGAGCTGTGCGGCTGCGGGCAATGCGCGAACTCGCTGTTTCACGTCGACGGCGCGCCCGGGATCCGCGGCTGCGCGCAGCGCGTCCGCGACGGCATGCACGTCGAGCACCAGAACGCCTGGCCGTCGCTGGCGTTCGACGTGCGCCGCGTCACCGACCTGATCGGCGGACCGTTCACCCCGCCCGGCTTCTACTACAAGACGTTCATCCGGCCACGGCGGCTGTGGCCGTTCTACGAGCGCGTGCTGCGTGGCGCCGCGGGCCTCGGCCGGCTGCCCGCCGATCGCCGCAGCGAACGCGCCTGGCGCAGCGAGTACCGACGCCGCCATTGCGACGTGCTCGTCATCGGCGCGGGATCGCGGGGCTGAGCGCGGCGCTCGCCGCGGCGCGCCTCGGCGCCGACGTCGTGCTCGCCGACGAGGACGTCGAGCCGGGCGGCGCGCTGCTGGCCGAGGGCGGGCACGCGCAGGCGCGCGCGCTCGCGGAGGCGGCGCGCGACGCCGGCGTGGAGATCCTCTCGTCTGCCACCGCGCTGGGCTACTTCGACGGGCTCGTCCCGGTCTGGCAAGGGGACACGCTGCACCAGGTCCGCGCGGCGTGTCACGTCGCGGCGACCGGCGTGATCGAGCAGCCGTTCGTGTTCGCCGACAACGACCTCCCGGGCGTGATGCTCGCCGGGGGCGCGCGCCGCCTCGCCGCGCTCTCCGGGATCAAGCCCGGCGAGCGCGCCGTCGTCGCGACGACGTCGGACCGCGGGCTGGACGCCGCGCTCGCGCTGCATGCGGCCGGCGTGACGGTCGCCGCAGTCGCCGACCTGCGCGCCGACGCAGGTGGCGGCGCGCTCGCGACGCGCGTCGAGGACGCCGGCTTGCGGCTGGTTCGCGGCGCGACGGTCGTCCGCGCGCACGGTGGCAAGCGCGTGGCGGCCGCGTCGCTGGCGCCCGTGGATGGCAGCGGCGTCGCCGACCGCGCCGCCTCGAACGCGTCGACTGCGACCTCGTCGCCGTGGCGGCCGGCACCGCGCCGGCGACGTCGCTGCTG